>CAVUFJ010000007.1:0-570679 GCA_963740755.1 Rhodothermales bacterium | reverse complement strand
CCGAGGTAGCGGAGCGACTCGTCGATCTTCCGGTCGAGGCGGTCGCGGATCTCGGCATCGCCGGTGCGGGCGTAGCGGGCGGCGAGGGCCTTCAGGCCGCTGTCGGCGGTGCGGTTGACCGGGCTTTCGAGCAGTTCGGCGAGAAAGTGGTAGTCCTCCGGCGTGCAGAGCGCGAGTACGTCGAGCATCGGTCCAGGGCGGCAATCGTCGGTAGACGGGCGGCGCTCGCCGAGGTTGCGGTTCAGCGCGCAGGGAGGGGCCGGTCGGTGGCGCCAAGCACGGCCAGGGTGCGCGCGTGCTGCGCATACGCCACAACCCGGGCGCCCGCCGCGATCATCTCGGAAGGCAGGGTGAGCGTGACGGTGCCGCGCGGGCCGCGCGTTGTCTCGAAGGCGCGCACCACATCCACGTGGCGGAGCACGTGCCCGGCGTTCTCGCCCCGCGTCACGCGCCGCTCGCGGGCCGCTTCCACGACGGCCACCACCACGCGCGCCTCAGGCGCATCCGGCGCCGCCACCGTCACCGTGAGCCGGTTGCCGGTGCGCGTGAGGGCCAGGATCTCGACCGCCGTCGTGGCGGGCGTGCCGAGGGCCCGGTCCACGCGTGTGCGGGCGTGCGCGCGGTTCGAGCCCACGAACGGCGCCTGCCCGTTCACGACGAGTTGGGGCGTGTACACGTCGCTGTGGAGCGTGCGGGCGTAGACGCGCTGCCGGGCGGTGGCCGCAGGCAGGCTGAAGGGGTCGGGCCAGCCCAGGTCGTCCCAGTAGTCGACGTGGAACGAGAGGGCGTAGACGCGCCCGCCCTGCGCGGCGAGTTCGGCGAGCACGCGGTCGGCCGGAGGGCAGGAGGAGCAGCCTTCGGAGGTGAAGAGCTCCACGACAGCCACGCCCGGCAGGGGCGGCGCAGGACGCACCCCCCAGGGTGAAGGCGAGCAGGGGCAACAGGGCAAGGGTGCGGCGCATGAGGGTCAGGATTCGGCGGCCTCCGCTTCCAGGCGGAGGGCCTCGATGATGGGCAGCAGGTCGCCGTCGAGAATGCCTCGGAGCGGGTGGTTTTTCTGGTCGCCTTCGAGCCGGTGGTCCGTCACGCGGTCCTGCGGGAAATTGTACGTGCGGATCTTGGCCGAGCGGTCGCCGGTCGAGATCATGTCGCGGCGGACGGCGTCGCGCGAGAGGCGCTGTTCTTCGAGGCGCTGCTCGAAGAGCCGGGCGCGCAGCATCCGCATGGCGCGCTCACGGTTCTGGATCTGCGAGCGCTCGTCCTGGCACGTCACGACGAGCCCGGTGGAGAGGTGGGTGATGCGGACGGCGCTCTCGGTCCGGTTGACGTGCTGGCCGCCCGCGCCGCTGGCCCGGTAGACGTCTATGCGCAGGTCGCCGGGCGCGATGTCTACGTCGACCGCCTCGGCCTCGGGGAGGATCGCCACGGTGGCGGCGCTCGTGTGGATGCGGCCCTGGCTCTCGGTGGTGGGCACGCGCTGCACGCGGTGGACGCCGCTCTCGTACTTCATCGTGCCGAAGGGCGGGTTCGCCGGGTCGGCCCCCGGCCCGCGCAGCGCAAAGACGACTTCTTTGAAGCCGCCCATGGTGCCGGGCGAGTGGTCGAATGGGTCGAGCGTCCAGCCCATGCGCTCGGCAAAGCGGGTGTAGAGGCGCAGCAGGTCTCCGGCAAAGAGTGCCGCCTCGTCGCCGCCGGTCCCGGCGCGTATTTCCACGATACAATCGCGCGCATCTTCGGGGGCCTGCGGGCGGAGGAGCCGGGCGAGGTGGGCCTCGACGGTGGCGAGCCGGGCGTCCACGGCGGGCCGTTCGGCGCGGGCGAGGTCGCCGATTTCGCCGCCTTCGTCTACGAGCGCGTCGAGGTCATCCCGCTCGCGGCGCAGCGATTCGGCCAAATCGGCCGCCTCCAGCGTGGTCCGAACGGCCGAGTGCTCGCGCCCGAGCGTGGCCAGCGCGGAGGCGTCGGCGAGGGTCGCGGGCGAGGCGAGGCGGGCGTCCAGTTCGGCCAGGCGGGTGCGCAGCGTCTCAAGCCGGGCCCGCTGCTGATCAGATTGAGATGCGTCCAGCATGAGAATGTGCAGGGGGCGTAACAAAAACTGCGGGTTGGTACGTCCGTCTTCCGGAACAGTGCCCACCCGGCGGCCCTCGCCTTTCGCGTGATACTCTGGCGGAAGCCTTGTTTTATCAATGCTTTACCCCGAGCTTGAGGCGTATGCAGTACGGGGCCGCCACCTCCCCGCGGGGCTTCCTGCATACCCCTCTCTGCGTATGCGCGCCCGGATGTGGTCCGTGGCATGATTTGTGAGATCTCTCACGCTGTACCTCTCACGCCTGCCCCGCTCTTCCTCCGCTATGCGTGCCGTTCTCCGGAGCCCGCTCTTTTCGTTCAGCCTCTGGCTGAGCATGTGTCTGACTGTCTTCGCGTTGCTCGATGCCTACGCCACCCGGCCGGTGCCGGTCTACGTGGAAGCCTTCCGCGCCCAGGAGATGGACGATGAGCAGGTGCTCGTGCAAGCCCTCCAGAGTGCCTACAAGGAACGCGGCAACTTCTGGTGGATCAACGAGAAGCGCCCGTACCTCGTCTTCGAGTCGAGCCGCAAGTACAACGTGGACCCGTCGTTCTACGCGGTGCGCGACATCAAGATCACCAACTCGGACGACGCGCAGATCGGCTGGATTCGCCCGGTGCCCGCCACGAGCACCCCGTAAGCGTCCCCGCGACCCCGCTGTTGCGCCGCCTTCCTCCGGGAGGGCGGCGCTTTTTGATGGGCCCTGCCTACGCCGCGCGCCCCGCGTGTAGCTTCCGGGCATGATGCTGATCCCTCCCGTTTCTCTGCGCAAGCTGGGCGTGGCCTGCCTGCTGCTGGCCCTCGCGGGCTGCGCGGCCGACGCCCCCCGTGCCACGGCGCCCGCGCCGGCCCCGAACTACGCCCTCGGCGACCGCGTGCTGCCGCACGACTCGCTCGCTCGTCGTCTCGAACGTCCTCGGCGAGACGCGGCGCGTCCACGTCTACCGCCCGCGCGCGTACGCCTCGGCGCCCCGCCGCCGCTTTCCCGTGCTCTACATGCCCGACGGCGGGCTCCTGGAGGACTTTCCGCACCTCACGAACACGGTCGATTCGCTCATTGCCGAGGGCGCGCTGCCGCCGATGCTCGTCGTGGGCATCGAGAACACGCAGCGCCGCCGCGACCTCACCGGCCCCACCGAGGTGGCCTCCGACCGGGCCATTGCGCCGCGCGTGGGCGGATCGGCGGCCTTCCGGCGGTTTCTGCGCGCCGAGCTGATGCCGCAGATCAACCGGCGCTACCGCACCGATGGGCGCACCGGCATCGTCGGGGAGTCGCTCGCGGGGCTGTTCGTCGTGGAGACGCTCATCGAGGCGCCGGAGCTGTTCGGCGCCTACATCGCCCTCAGCCCGAGCCTGGGGTGGAACAGCGGCGCGCTCGTGACGGCGGCCCCCGCGTGGCTCGCCGCGCACCCGGACGTGCGTGCGCACCTCTACCTCACCAGCGCCGACGAGGAGGAGATCGTGGCGGGCACGGCGCGCCTGTCCGAAGCGCTGCGGGCCGGCGCGCCGCCGGGCCTCGCGTGGACCTACGAGCCGCGCCCGGACCTTCAGCACAGCACGATCTACCGGGGCACCAAGCGCCGCGCGCTGACGTGGGCGCTCGCCCCGTGGCGCGCCCCGTAGCGGCCCAGACGTAAAGATGCCGGTCCCACGCCCGGCCACGGGCGGCGGGCAGAACGCGCCCTACCCCGCCGCGTACGCGGGCGCGCCCTGACGCTCAGGCGCGCGTTTGTCCCCTTGCTTTGCCCTACCTCATTGCGACGGCCCCCGGCCTGCCCCGGCCATCACTATCCCCAGGCCGAACTCACCGCCCAGTTGCAGGCGCTCTGGGCCGATCAGGGGCGTGAACCCGGCGCGCGTGGCGGCGCTGCACGCCAACACGACGATTGAGACGCGCTACACCGCCGAGCCGCGCGAGCGCTACCTCGAAATCGCGGGCTGGCGCGGCCTCAACGAAGCCTACCTGCGCACCGCCGTGGACATCGGCGAGGGTGCGCTCCGCGACCTGCTCGCGCAGGTGCCGCTCGGCTTCGAAGACATCGCGCACCTGGCCACGTTCTCCACCACCGGCATCGCCGTGCCGAGCCTCGACGCGCGGCTCATGAACCGGCTGCCCTTCTCGCCCGCGCTCAAGCGCCTCCCCGTCTACGGCCTCGGCTGCGCGGCCGGGGCTGCCGGCGTGGCCCGCGTGGCCGACTACCTCGCCGGCCACCCCGACGAAGCCGCCATCGCGCTCACCATCGAGCTGTGCTCGCTCACCATCGAGCCCGGCGACACCTCGGTGGCCAACCTCATCGCCTGCGGCCTCTTTGGCGATGCCGCTGCCGCTGTCCTCCTCGTCGGCGACCGCCACCCGCTCGCCCGCACGAACGCGAGCGCGGGCGGCCCGCTCGCCCTCGGCCCCGCCGGCGGCGATGGCGCGGCCCTGCCCCGCGTCCACCCCGGCGGCGCCCCGTCCGTGCAGGTCGTAGACACCCGTTCGGTCTTTTTCCCGGCACCGAGCGGCACATGGGCTGGGACGTGACGGACGAGGGGATGCGCATCGTGCTCGCCTCGGCGGTGCCCGAGACGGCCCGCACGGCCCTCCGCCCGCACGTCGAGGCGTTTCTCGCCGCCCACAGCCTCACGATCCCGGACATCGGGCGGTGGCTCTGCCATCCCGGCGGCCCGCGCGTGGTGGACGCCCTCGAGGAGGGCCTCGGCCTTGCCCCCGGCCGCCTCGACGACACGCGCAGCCTGCTCCGCCGCGTCGGCAACGTCTCCTCCACCTCCGTCCTGCTCCTGCTCGACGAGGCGCTGCGGATCGCCGCTGAACCGGCGGGCACGTGGGGGCTCATGCTCGCCATGGGGCCCGGCTTCGGCGCCGAACTCGTGCTGCTGCGATGGGGCGCCTGAGCCGCCTCGCCTTCACGGGCCTCGTCGCGGGCATCGCCGGGCTGCGGATCGCCGAACTGCGGCTCTCGGCGCGGCACGAGCGGGCGCTCCGGGCGCGCGGCGGGCGCGTCCACGCGGCGGGCCAGATGCCGTGGATGCGGGCGCTGCACACGGGCTGGTTTGTGGCGATGCTCGCCGAAGTGTGGGGCACGCGCGTGCAGATGCGGCCCCTCCGCGCCCTGCTGGGGCTCGCCGGCCTCGGCGCCGGGATGGCCGCGCGGCACGCCTCGCAGCGCGCCCTCGGAGCGCGGTGGACGGCCACCGTCGTCACGCTGCCGGGCACGCCGCGCGTGCGGACGGGCGTGTACCGCTGGATGCGGCATCCCAACTACGCGGGCGTGGCTGTGGAGATTGCGGCGGTGCCCCTGATCCACGGGGCGTGGCGCACGGCGGCCCTCTTCAGCGCGCTCAACGCGGCCATGCTCCGCGCGCGCATCCGCGCCGAAGACTGCGCGCTCGATGCCGCCGAGGCCGCACATCCGCTGAAGGCGGCCTGATCGGCGCTACGCGGCGTCTGGTTGCGGCACCTCGGCGAGGGGCTCGCGGGGCGCCGGCGGCGCGGCGGCGGGCAGGTCGAACCAGAAGCGCGAGCCCTTGCCGGGCGTGCTGTCGAGGCGGATCGGCGTGCCGTGGGCGTGCAGGATCTGCTTGACGATGGACAGGCCGAGGCCGGTGCCCCCGCTCTTGCGGCTGCGGTCGGGGTCGACGCGGTAGAAGCGCTCGAAGATGCGCTCCTGCGCCTCTGCGGGGATGCCCTTGCCGGTGTCCATCACGTCGATGCGGACGCGGTCGCCCTTCGGGAAGATGCGCGCCGTCACGGTGCCTTCGTCGGTGTAGGCGATGGCGTTCTCGACAAGGTTCACGACCACCTGCCGGATGCGGTTGCGGTCGGCGTGGACGTACACGTCGGGCGGCGTGTCGAAGATGAGCGTGAGGGCCTTTTCGTCCGCGCGGGGGCGGAGCATCTCGCACACCTCGTCGAGCAGGTCGGTGAGGTTGAAGTCGCTCGGGCGGAGCAGGTGCTCGCTCCGGTGCTCCAGGCGGGCAATCTCGATGAGGTCGTTGAAGAGGCTCTGGAGGCGGTTGAGCGCGGCGAGGGCCTTCTCGGCGTAGCGCTTGCGCTGCGCGTCGGGCAGCGCGGAGGCGAGCGCTTCGAGGTAACCGCCGACGGCGAAGATCGGGTTGCGCACCTCGTGCGACACGTTGCCGATGAACTCGCTCTGGATGTGCGCCATGCGCTCCAGCTCCGTGATCTTGGTCCGGAACGCGTCCGACATCCGGTTGAGCGAGAGCGCGAGGTCCTGCAACTCCGCCGCGCGCGTCTCCACGGCAATCGGCACGTCCGTGCGGCCGGCGGCCACGGCCTGCGCGGCGTCGCGAATGGGCCGGAGCGCCCGCGTGATCTGCCGCGCCGTGAGCACCGCCCCGATGACCGTCACGAGCAGGGCCATCGCCATGCCGATGAGCACGGCCCGCCGCATCCGCTCGACGAGCGTGTAGAGCGCCGGTTCGGGCTGGCCCACTTCGAGGATCTCGCCCGAGCGGAGCTGCACGGCGGCGTAGCGCACGCGCTGCCCGGCGGCGTCGCGCACGGTCCGGAAGGCCGCCGAGTCGCCGGGGGCGAAGGTGGGCGTCTCGGCGTCGGGGCGGATGATGGGCTTGCCGTCGGCCAGGTCGGTGCGCGCGGTGTCGCTCTTCGATGAGGGCGAAGCGCAGGTCGAGCGTGCGGCTCGTCTGCACGAGCGCATCGAGGCGGCGCACCTCGGTGTCCTCGCGCTCCAGCACATCGGCCACGCGGCGGGCCTGCTGCACGAGCGTGGCCTGGAGGGCCTGCTGCGCCTCGGCGCGCAGCACGAGCTGCACGTACACGCCCGACCGCGACCACGGCGAGGCCGAGAAAGAAGGCGTACGTGAGCAGGTGCCACACCCACACCGGCGCGCGGCGCACGCCGAAGCGCTCGGGGTGTAGCGGGGCCAGCAGCGGCGTTGGGAGGGGTCATCGGAGCGTTCACGCCGGTCTAAACGCAGAGGGGCGCAGCAAGCTGCGCCCCTCCCGAAACGTTCACGAGCCCGCTGGTCAGGCCTCGGCTGGCCTCGGTGCCGTCGGCCTCCTCGACAAAGCGGTAGCCCACGCCGCGCACCGTCTGGATGTGGACGGCAAACGTGCCGAGCTTCTCGCGCAGGTTCTTGATGTGCGCGTCGACCGTGCGCTCGGTCACCATCATCGCGTCCTTCCAGATGGTCTGGAGCAGGTGCTGGCGCGTGAAGGCCTTGCGCGGGTGGCGCACGAGGTAGCGGAGCAGCTCGAACTCGGTGAGCGTGAGGCCGAGGTCGCGGCCCTGCAGGCTCGCGCGGTACTCGTCCTCGTAGATCGTGAGGTCGTTGACCGTGAGGATGCGCGTCTCCTCGACGCCCGAGCGGCGCAGCACGGCGCGCACGTTGGCGAGCACGACGGCGGGCGGCACCGGCTTGGTCAGGTAGGCGTCGGCGCCGAGCATGCAGGCCCTTCACCTGGTCCTCCTCTTCGATCTTGGCCGAGAGGAAGATGATCGGGATGTGCTCGGTCTCGGCGCGCTGCGGAGCGCCTGCACGACTTCGTAGCCGTCCTTGCCCGGCATCATGATGTCGAGCACGATCAGGTCGACGTCGTTGTTGTGCGCGTCGCACGGCTTCGAGCGCCTGCTCGCCGTCGTACGCGCGGTCGACGCGGTAGCCTTCCTGTTCGAGAAAGTGCGAGATGATTTCGACGTTGTCCTCCTCGTCGTCAACCACGAGGATGCGGAGATCGGAGGGTTCCGAGGCAGTCGCCATGAGCCGGGCCGAGGTTGGGTGAAGGGTCGAGATATAGGGGCCTGCGCGCGCGCGAATTCAAGGGCCGGCGCCGGGCCTGCAACGAGGCGTGCAAGAACGCAAGGGGGCGGCGCCGAAGCTTCGGCGCCGCCGCCCAAGGTTTCCAGCCGCTGAGGTCAGTTGTTGCCCGCGAGCGGTGCCGGTGGCGCCCTGCGGGGCGTCGTTCACCTGGATGCCGAGGCGGACGGCCACGGCGCGCGTGATGTCGAGGATGCGCTCGCGGTTGACGTAGAGCAGTAGGGGCTCGTCGCCGGCGGCGGTGGCGAGCACGAGGTCGAGGTGCTGCATCTGCGCCTCAGCGTCGATGGCGGCCTGGAGGCGCTCGTAGACGGGGCGCATGAGTTCGCCGTTGCGGATCTGGAGGCGCTGGTTGGCGGCCTGCTGCGCCTGCTCGAGCGCCTGCTGGAGGCCCTGGAGCTCCTGCTCGCGCTGGGCGCGGGCGTCGGCCGAGAGGAGGGACTGGCGGCGCTGGTACTCTTCGATCTTGGTCTGCAGCTCCTGCGCCTGCGGGGCGAGGGACTGCTGGCTCGCCTGCACCTCGCGCTGCATCGTGGCCTGGATCGAGTCCATCACGGGCAGGTTGGCGAGGAGCACCTTGTGGTCGGCGTAGCCGAACTTGAGGGCGGCGGTCTGGGCAAGCGCCGGGGCGGACGCGCCCACGAGGGCGACGAGCGCCACAAGCGCAGTGCGGAGGGTGTGGGTCATGATGTGGGGAGGATGTTCAGTGAGAGAGCAGCAGCCTGGACCGAGGGGCGGTGGTCACGGAAGATCGGAAGCAGGAAACGTGCGGCGGCGCGTTCTCGTCTGGCCTCACGCAACCTTCGGCGCGGACCCGCTCCGAGAGGGTTCAGTTGTTGCCGGGGGCCGGCTGCTGGCCGGTGGGACGGGTGGACTGGCCGGGCTGGGTGCCGGCGCGCGGCGCCACGCCGAGTTCGCGCAGCACGCGGTCGGTGAGGTCGTGCTGGGGCTTGGCGATAGAGGAAGAGAAAGTCGCCGCCCTTGTCGAACACGTAGTCGTAGGCCTCGGTGGTCGCGACGGTCTCGATGGCGGCGAGGATGCGCTCCTGCAGCGGCCGCATGAGCGCCTGCTGCTGCGTGAACAGCTCGCCTTCGGGGCCGAAGTAGCGGGTGCGCAGCGTGTTCACCTCGCTCTCGGCGCGCGTGATCTCCTCGCGGCGGCGCTGGCGCTCTTCCTGCGTGTAGAGCAGCTCGCGGGCCTGGTAGTCGCGAAACTGGCGGTCCACTTCGTCGCGGCGGCGCTGAAGCTCGGTCTGCCACTCCTGCTGCTGGCGTTCAAGCTGCTGCTGCACGCCCGCGTATTCGGGGAGGGCCTGCAAGATGGCGTCCGATTCAACGTAGCCCATCTTCTGCTGGGCCAGCGCCGGCAGGGCGGTGAGCAGCAGGAGCGGGAGGAAGAGAAGGCGTTTCATGAGGAGAAGGAATGGTCGATAGCCAATGGTCAACAGTCAATGGTCAACGGAAGAACCAAGGGCATCTTGCATCCCATTAGCCATCGACCATTGGCTATCGACCATTGACCATTTTACTGGTTGAACCCCTGGCCGATCGAGAACTGGAAGCGCCACTTGGGCGTCCCGTCTTCCGAGCCCGAGAGCGCCGGGAAGCGGTCGAAGCTCTCGCCGTAGGCGAGCTCGATCATGCCGAGGATGGGCAGGTAGAGCCGCGTGCCGACGCCCGCCGAGCGGTAGAGCTGCGCCGGGTTGAACGAGCCGAAGCCGTCCCAGGTGTTAGCGGCATCGGCGAACACGTAGGGCGCCGCCTGCAGCTGCGGGCTCGCGATGGCGAGCCAGCGCACCTCGGTGGTGTACTTGTTCAGGATCCGCCCGCCCACCGGCGCTCCCGCTGCGGCGCGGCCCGAGCGCCTCGGCCGGGTAGCCGCGCAGGAAGACGAGGTCCTTGCCGAACGTCGCGTTGATGCCGCGAGTAGTCGAACGGCGAGCCGCCGAGCAGAAAGCGCTGGAAGCGCACGTCCTTGCCCGTGAACGAGCCGATGTAGCCGTGCTGCGTGGTCAGGCCGAACGTGATCTTGGGCGCGAGCGGGCTGTTCCACGCCGTCTGCAGGCCCCACTTGTGGTACTGGATAAAGCCCGGAATCGGCGGGGCGACGTTGAGCGACAGGTTGAAGGACGAGCCCGAGCGCGGGAAGAGCGGGTTGTCCTGCGAGTTGCGCGAGAGGCGCGAGGTCCACCGTGCCTTCGTGGTTGGTGCCGGTGGGCAGGCCGAGCGTGCTCGCGGTCACGTAGTAGTAGCGGTAGCCGAGGCCGGAGGAGAACTCGAACTTGTCGTCCGGAAACTTGAGGCGCCGGTTGAGGAAGCCACGCAGGTTGCCCACCGCGTAGCCGTTGAAGCCGGTCGTGTCGGTCGCGTTGGCGGTCGAGCCGACGCGGTTGAAGCGGTTGAAGTCGTAGCGCGAGTAGCTTGTCGCGAAGCCAATCGGCGTGGGCTTGCCGCGGAACCACGGCTCGGTGAACGAGAGCGAGTAGCTCTGGTAGGCCAGCCCGCTCGTCTGCACGCCGAGCGAGAGCTGCTGCCCATCGCCCATCGGAAGCGGACGCCAGGCATCCTTGTGGAAGAGGTTCTGCGCCGAGAAGTTGTTGAACGTCACGCGCAGCTGCAGGATGAGCCCGATGTAGCCGTAGGTGCCGGAGAGTTCGAGCTGGTCGCCGCCGACCTCCTCGACGGTGTAGCTCATATCTACCTCTCTTCTTCTCGTCGTTCACCTCCTGCCCGATGTTGCGCTGCAGGGCTTCCTGGTTGAAGTAGTTGAGCTGCGCGAGCCGGCGGATAGACTCGGTGATGGCCTCGCGCGAGAACGTCTGCCCGGGCACGCTGTAGAGCTCGCGGCGGATCACGTGCTCCTTCGTCTTCTCGTTGCCGGCAATCTTGATCTGCCCGAACGAGTACACGTCGCCCTCGAACACGTCGAAGGCGAGGTCTACCGAGTCGCCGGGCACGACGCGCACGGTGGGCTCGGCGTTGAAGCGCATATAGCCCCGGTTCATGTAGAGGCCCGCGATGTCGGTCTGCTGCCGGTTGCCGTAGAGGTTCTCGGTGAGGCGGCTCGTGTTGAACACGTCGCCCGGCGTGAGCGCAAGCGCCTGCGTGAGCTGGTCGTCGGCAAAGACGGTGTTGCCGTCCCACGTCACGTTGCGCACGTGGTAGCGCGCGCCCTCGCTCAGCGTAATCGCCACCACGACGCCGTCGGGCTTGCCGGCGGCGTTGGTGCGCACGAAGGCGGTGTCGGAAACGATGCGGGCGTCGTAGTAACCCTGCTCGTTGAGGTAGGTGAGCACGTTGCGCTTGTCCTCCTCGAACTTCTGCTCCTGGAAGGCCTGGTTGCCGAAAAAGCGCCACCACGCGTCCTCCTTCGTGTTCTTCATGCGCTTGCGGATGCTCGCATCCGACACATGCACGTTGCCGTTGATCTGGATGTCTTCGACTTCGAGGCGCTTGCCCCGGCTCACGTCCACCGTCACGCTGATACCGCCATCGGAGGCGGGCACGCTGCGGGCGGTGGCGGTGGCCGAGAGAAAGCCGCGGCTCCGGTAAAAGTCTTCCACCACCCGTTCGGCGCGGGAGAGGTCGTTCTGGAGCAGGCGCTGCCCTTTCACGAACGGCAGGCGCTGGCGGAGCGCGTCGCGGTCCTTGCTCGGCACGCCGCGCAGCGTGTAGTTCGACACGCGCTGGCTCTCGGTCACCTGGATCGTGAGGAAGACGCCGTTCTGCACGCGCCGGTCTTCGATGACGCGGACGTCGGTGAACTGCCCGAGGCGGTAGATCGAGCGGATCGCGTCGGCGAGCTTGCCGTCGCCGGGCAGGTTGAGCGTCGCGCCCACGCGGAGGCCGCTCACGCTCGCCACCACCCCGCGCACCGACTCAGACGCCGCCCCCTCCACGGTCACGCCGAGGATCTGCACGGGCGTCGTGACAGGCGCCACCGGGAGCGGTCCCCTGCGCGGCAGCGGTGAGGGGGGCGCCAAGGGCGAACAGCAAAACCGAGAGGCGCACGAGCGCGCTCAGGCGGGGCATCAAAAGCATCCGAGAATCAGCAGATCAAAAAGGAACGCAGCGGGCCAAAGCGGGGCGCGCGAGGCTGCCGGGGGACAACGAGGGGCGCGCGCCACGTATTGCCTGTGGGGCATGGCGGCTACGCGTGGAGCCGCCCGAAGCGCCGCTCGCGGCCCTGGAAGCTCTTCACGGCCTCGTAGAGCTGCGCGCGGCGGAAGTCGGGCCAGAGGCAGGGGGTGAAGTAGAGCTCGGTGTAGGCGAGGCTCCACAGGAGAAAGTTGGAGATGCGCGTCTCGCCGCCCGTGCGGACGAGCAGGTCGGGGGCGGGCGCGTCGGCGGTGGCCATGCGGGCGGCCACGGCGGCCTCGTCTACCGCATCCGGTGCGAGGCGCCCGGCGGCCACGTCGGCGGCGATGCGGCGGGCGGCCTGCGTAATCTCCCAGCGGCCAGAGTACGAGAGCGCGAGGTGGAGCGTCATGCGAGAGAGCGGCGCCGTCTCGTCCATGAGCGCCTGCAGGCCCGCGCGCGGCGCCGCCGGCAGCGCCTCAATGTCGCCGAGCAGGGTGAGGCGGACGCCGTTGCGGAGCAGCGTCTCGCGCTCGCGGGCCACCGTGTCCACGAGCAGCGTCATGAGGCCTTCGACCTCGGCGGGCGGGCGGCCCCAGTTCTCGGTCGAGAACGTGTAGAGCGTCAGGTGCTCGATGCCGATCTGCGACGGCGGCCTCGGTGATGTCGCGCACGCTGCGGACGCCCTCGTAGTGGCCGAACACGCGGTCTTGCCCGCGGTCTTTGCGCCCAGCGCCCGTTGCCGTCCATGATGATGGCCACGTGCTGCGGAATGGGCCCGGCCGCGCGCAGCGCATCCTGCACAGCAGCGTCTTCCGGCGCCGGCACGTCGGGGCGAAGGGCCGTCTGGGCCGAAAGATGCACGGACACGCCGAAGCCGATCTGGAGAGTGCGAAGCCCGAAAAGGTAGCGCGCGGACCGCTAAGGGCGTGCGAAAGCTTGGCGGAAAGCACGCCCCCTCCTCCCCCTCCGTCCCTGCGGGACACCTCCCCCGAATTCGGGGGAGGACCGACGCGGAGGCCGTTCAGGCCGCAGCGTCAGGTGGGGGCCAGCGCGGAGCCTCAGGTGGGGGCCGCTCAGAAGAACGACAGGATGTCGTTGGCGAAGAGGAAGACCATGAACACGAGTAGGACCACCATGCCCACCTGCTGGAGCGCGATGCGCACCTTCAGGCTCGGCTCGCGGCGCACGAGGCCCTCGTAGATCAGGAAGACGAGGTGCCCACCGTCGAGCGCGGGGATGGGCAGGATGTTCATGACCGCGAGCGTGATCGAGAGCATCGCGACGATGCCCCAGAAGGCCGGGGCGCCGCCGGCCGCCGATTCCTCGCGCACCACCTTGGCCACCTTGAGCGGACCACCGAGGTTTTCGCGGAAGGCGTCGCGCCCGGTAAAGATGCGCGTGAGGCTCGTGACGACCGTCTTGGTGGCCTTCACCGTCTGCGTGGCGCCGGCCACCATGGCCTCGCCGAGCGCCGTAGGCGCGCTCGCGGCGCCCGAAGAGCGCGTCGAGCTGGGCGCCGGTGGGCGCGAACACGCCCGCGCGGAAGAGGCTGTCGCCGGGGATCTTGACGGGCTGCACGGTGAGCGCGTAGACCTTGCCGCCGGCCACGGTGTCGACGGCCACGAGGGCGGTGTCGGCGGGGGTGGCGAGCGAGTCCGGGCGGAAGACGCGCAGCGGGACGGGCTCGCCGTTCGACTGCTGCATCGCCCGGCGGCGAGTTCGGCCCAGAAATGCACGGGCTGCGGCCCCACCGCCTCGATGCGGTCGCCGGCGCGGAGGCCGCCCCGGTCGGCGGGCGAGCCCTCGGCCACGTTGCCGACGACGGCGGGCTCGATAGACAGGCCTAGGGCGCCCCCGGTGCGGTTGAGCTGCGTGATGACGTCGCGCGGGCCGGCGTGACCGTCTCCTGACGCCCTTCGCGGGCGACGGTGAAGGTCAGCTCGTCGGCGTTGAGGATGCGCGAGAGCAGGTCGTCGTAGCGCTCCAGGGGCTGCCCGCCCACCGCCTCGATGCGGTCGCCGGTGCGCAGGCCCATCCGCGCCGCGAGCGAGCCCGGCTGCACGTACACGCCCTGCACGTTGCTCGCGGGCACATAGGCCTCGCCGTACGAGAAGCGCAGCGCCGAGAAGACGATCCAGGCCAGGATCAGGTTGAAGATGACGCCCGCCGTGATGACGATGATGCGCTGCCAGACCGGCTTGGCGCGAAACTCCCACGGCTGCGGCTCGCTCGCCATCCCCTCGGTGTCGAGGCTCTCGTCCACCATGCCCGCGATCTTGACGTAGCCGCCGAGGGGCGTCAAGCCGATCACATACTCGGTCTCGCCGATCTGCTTGCCGATCACCTTGGGCGGAAAGCCGACGGAAAACTTCTCCACGCGCATCCCGAAGAGCTTGGCCGCCAGAAAGTGGCCGAGCTCGTGGACCGTCACGAGGATCATGATGGCGGCCAGGATATAGCCGATGTAGGGCAGAAATTGAACAACAGCTTGCATTCCGGGAGGCGAAAGAGAGCGCCGATCTAGGCGAGAAGACCGATCCGTTACAAGGACCAAGCCAGCGGCTACGCCTCAACGCCCCAGACGTTGCAATGCGCGTGCCTGCAGCCCAGTGCGGGGGCAAACGCGCTACTTTGGGCCTTTCCCCGGGTCTGCCCATGGCGTCGTCGGTGCCTTCGGTGGGAGCCTCGCTGCGCGAGTACGGGCGCGGCATCGTGGGCGGGCTGCTCTTCAGCCTGCCCATGGTCTACACGATGGAGCTGTGGTGGGAGGGCTTCACGGCCTCGCCCGAGCGGCTCCTGACGGCGCTCGTGGCCACGCTCGGGATGCTGCTGCTCTACAACCGCTACGCCGGCCTCCGCGCGAGCGCCACGTGGCGGGAGGTCGCCATCGACTCGGTGGAAGAGCTCGGCCTCGGGCTCGTCCTCGCGGCCGCTTCGCTGTGGATCGTCGGGCAGATCGGCACGGGCCAGGGGGCGGCCGAGGTGCTCGGCAAGGTGATCCTGGAGGCGATGGCGGTGGCGGTCGGCGTGTCGGTGGGCACGGCGCAGCTCGGCGGCTCGGACGGACGCGAGCAGGGCATGGACGCCGAAGGCCACGACGAACCCCAGCACACGCTCCGGAGCCAGATCGCGCTCGCCGTGTGCGGGGCGTTTCTCGTGGCCGCCAACATCGCCCCGACGGATGAGGTGGAGGTGCTCGCCGCCGAGGCGCCGGCCTTCCGGCTCGTCGTGCTCGCGCTCGTGAGCCTTGCCCTCGGGGGCCTCACGCTCTTCTACGCCGACTTCCGCGCCGCCCGCGCCGACGCTGACCGCGCCGAGATCCTGCGCGGAACGGTGAACACGTACGCCGCCGCGCTCGTCACGTCGGCCCTGCTGCTGTGGTTCTTCGGGCGCTTCGAGGGCGCGACGCTGCGCCATGCCGCCGCGCTCATCGTCGTGCTCGGCTTCCCGTCCGTGCTCGGCGCCTCCGCCGGACGGCTCCTCCTCACGAGCAGTGCTTCCTCCTCCGACGATGGCGACGCTTCGTAAAAACGCGCTCGAATGGGCGGTCTTCGCCATCAGCCTCGTGCTCGTGCTCGCCGTCGTGGGCACGCTCGCTGTGGAAGCCACCGAGGACGCCGATGGCCCGCCGCGCCTGATCGTCGCCACAGAAGCGCCCCAGTCGGCGCCGAGCGGCGTGCGCGTGCCCGTCACAGTCCGCAACGATGGCGCGCAGACGGTGGCCTCGGTCGTCGTGGAAGTGACGGATGGGGCGGAGACCACCGAGGTGACGTTCGCCTACGTGCCCCGCCACAGCACGCGCACGGGCGGAGCGTTCTTCGCGACGCCGCCGGGGCGCCTCACCGCGCGCGTCGTGTCGTACGAGGCGCCCTGAGCGGGGCGCGGGCTTTCGTTCGTGGTTCGTCGTTCGTCGCCAGAAGCGTCCATAGCTCTGACAACGAACGGCGAACCACGCACCCGTTAAGCACCTACGCCGAGTGCTCAGGCGGTGGCGGCGGCGATGCGGCTCCAGAACATGAGCAGCAGGAGCACGACCCACAGAAACTGGCCGAGCCCGGCGGTCATCGCCACGCGCGGGGCGGCGTCGCGCCCGGCGGCGAGGCTGCGCCACGCGGGGGCCACGAGCGCGAACTGCACCCCGAGCAGCACGAGCATCAGGCCGAGCGCGGCGTGGTAGGCGGGGCCGTAGTTGGCGAATCCGCCGCCCGTGAGGAACGCCCCGAGCGCGCACACGGCGGCGGCGCCCAGCATGATGCCCATGAGGCGGACGGTGCGGCTGCCCTGCGCCACGAGCGCGGTGCGGGCCTCGCCGGTGTAGCCCGCCACGCTGCGCGCCCACCGCGCCAGCGGCAGCCCGAGCCCGAAGTACGCCGCCGCAAAGGCGATGTGGAGGACGATGAAGAGGGTCTGGAGCAGCATAGCGGACAGGGGTGAGCCGGCTCAACGCTGCCCACGCGGCGGCGGTGCCCATCCCCCGCCGCTCACGCCAGGTACTCGCCCGATCCCTGCACCCAGACGAACGACTGGAGGTCGATCATGTCGCGCGGGCCGAGGTCGTGCAGGTCGTCGCGCACGGTTTCGGCAAAGTCGAGCAGGCCCGCGTAGAGGGGCCACGAGGGGCGGGCGGCGTAGGCCAGGTCGAAGCCGTAGGCCCGCGCCGCCGTGCGCGTGACGTTGGGCTTGAGGAAGAAGTGCGTCTCGGGCTGGGCCAGAAAGCCGAACACCGTCGCGAGCGGCCAGGTGAGCACGCGCGTCTGCCGGCGCGGGAGTGCGTCCACGGCCGCGATCCACTGTTCGAAGCGCTCGGGCAGGCCCCCGGCGCCGTAGAGCAGCGCGTAGAGCCCTTCGGCGAACGTCCGCGCGCCGGCCGGTTCGCGCACGGCATCGCGGAGTGCCATCTTCTCGAACGAGAACAGCAGGTTCGTCTTCGACTCGATGCGCACGGCCCGCGTGGCCACCTCCTCATGGGCGCCGGCCGCCATCAGCGCCCGGTGCGCCTCCTGCCCCAGCTCGGCCTGCCAGCGCTCGTGCGCCGCCCACTTGTACCCGCGCTCCCAGTCGTGGTACTTCGGGTCCTGAAAGCCGGCAGGGAAGTAGCGGAGGAACTTGCGGCGGGCACGGGCCGGGCCGGCGTTGGCGGACGCCGAGGGGCGGGCAGCTTCAGGGAGGGCCATAGCAGATCGGGGCGAAAGGGGCGCCTCACGCGGCCTGCCGGGCGGGGTGCCCGGCGCGGTGGGAAGCTCCCGTTACCTCCGGCGCCAGGTCGTGCCAGCCGGGGTTGCGGGCCTCGATCAGGGCCACCTTGCGCGTCCGGCGCCAGCCCTTGAGCGACCGCTCGCGCGCTACGGCGGCGGAGGCCTCCCCGTGGGCCTCCACATAGACGAGCCGCGTCACCCGGTACCGCCTGGTGAAGGCCGCCGGGTCCACGCCGCGCCGGTGCTGCGCCAGCCGACGTTCCAGATCCGACGTCATCCCCACGTACAGCACCCGCGACAGGCTCGCCAGGAGGTACACGTAGTACGTCTTGCGCTGCGGCCCGGCCATGAGAAGCGGAAGGGTTGGTGCTGTTGCAGCCTCCTTACCCACCCAGTGTCATCCTGAGCGGAGCGAAGGATCTACTTCTCGCCGCTCGGTGCCTCAGACGGCCCACCGGGCACGGCTACGTAGATCCTTCGTCGCTCCGCTCCTCAGGATGACACTGTGGGGATGGGTGCCCCCTCAGACGCACGGACGGCCGCCGCATAACCTCCGCGCACAAAAACGCCCGGCCTCCGCATGGGAAGCCGGGCGTCATCGAGACGTCATCAACTGCAAGCCCACAGATACTTCTTGGAAGCTGAACATCCATCGTGCCTGCTTTGATGTCTCGAACTTTGCCGAAGGCTGGAGTTCATTAACTGGTGACTCGGAGTAGCCATCTATGACGGTGCACAAGCGACGCGACACCACTAGGTCTGTGTCTGCAAAGGACTCATAGACATAAGCTTCCGCCACGTATAGAAGCTTCTTGATGAGAGAGAATGTCCTTGCCGTCGAGCATCTAAATACCTTTCTTGCCCGCAACGGGATAGGACAATCACCCCGAGGCGTCGACACACATTATGACGCCGGTGAGAATAATCAGGCTTTACAAACCCCTTATGCCAGGGCCACTCAAGAGTGGCAAAATTTGTCTTCTGGCCTGCCGACTTCTGCGCTATCGCTGACAAGCTTCGTCGAGGGTCAGATCACATGTGAAGGCCTGCGTTGGGTGTTTTGTCACCTGCATATACCATACTCCAGGAGCCTTTGCGAGACCAACTTGCTGACGTGTTCATCCAAGTGAAAGGTTCTTCACGTCCCCAGATGTCCGCTTCATGTTGGCTGAGATCCGAGGGCTTTTCCTTCAGGCGGTTGTCGCGCTGGTTTTGAGGAAACATGTAGTCTTGGTTTCAGCTCCCCACTCTGATAGCTAGCGAGATCGGCTGTACCGCCCTGATGTTGTCTTCACCCGCAGCCGTTGGAGGCGCCGCAGCTCGGGCAGGCGTAGCAGGCGCCGGCGCGGACGGTGATGGTGCCGCAGCTGTAGCAGGGGGGCGCGTCCTGCTGGTTCTGGAACGTCTCGCCGAAGCTGTGGGCGTGGC
Organism: Rhodothermales bacterium; assembly: GCA_963740755.1. Classification (GTDB taxonomy): domain Bacteria; phylum Bacteroidota; class Rhodothermia; order Rhodothermales; family BA12; genus CAVSDF01. The sequence continues at coordinate 552,106 of CAVUFJ010000007.1, read as the reverse complement.
CCGCCGCCTCGGCCTGCAACGCCGCCTGCTGCTGCTCGAACAGGCGTCGCCTGCTGCACGTCCACCGCCGGACCGCTGCGCGCGAGCACGTCGGCGCCGGGCACCTTCGCGGCGGGCTCCTCGGGGGCCCTGTCTGCAGGAACTTGAGGCCCAGGTACCGGAAGATGTAGTCCATCAGGCTCTTGGCGGACGGGATCTGCCGGTTGTTCGTGAAGCCCGCCGGCTCGAAGCGCATGTGCGAGAACTTGGCCACGAGGTCCTCCAGCGGCACGCCGTACTGGAGCGCAATCGAGATGCTCGTCGCAAAGGCGTCCATCAGGCCGGACACCGTGGAGCCCTGCTTGGCCATCGTGATAAAGATCTCCCCCGGCATGTGCGTGTCGGCGTACAGGCCGATGTGCAGGTAGCCCTCGTGGCCCGCCACGGAGAACTTGTGCGTCACGCTCGGGCGCTCGTCGGGCAGGCGCTTGCGCTGCGGCTTGAACACCACCTTCTCGACGATCCGCTCCAGCACGGGCGCGGCGAGCGCGGCGCCATCGCCGGAGCTTTCCACGGGCGCCTCAAAGGCTTCGGTCTTGCCCTTCGTGTTGCCGCCCTGCTTGGTGGCGAGCGGCTGGCTCCGCTTCGAGTTCTCGCGGTAGATGGCCACGGCCTTGAGGCCCAGCTTCCAGCCTTCCACGTACGTCTGCGCGATGCTCTCCACCGTCGCGTCCTCGGGGAGGTTGACGGTCTTCGAGATCGCCCCGGAGATGAACGGCTGGCAGGCGGCCATCATCCGCACGTGCCCGGCGTAGTGGATCGAGCGCTGCCCGTTGTGCGGCTTGAACGCGCAGTCGAAGATGGACAGGTGCTCGCTCCGCAGCCCCGGCGCTCCTTCGATGGTGTCGTTCTGGTCGATGTAGGCGAGGATCTCGGCGCGCTCGGCGTCGGTGTAGCCGAGCTTGGTAAGCGCCGCCGGCACCGTCCCGTTGACGATCTTGAGCATCCCCTCGCCCTTGCCGGCGAGCAGCTTGTACTTGACGAGCGCGATGTCGGGCTCGATGCCGGTCGTGTCGCAGTCCATCATGAAGGCAATCGTGCCGGTGGGCGCGAGCACGGTCGCCTGCGCGTTGCGGTAGCCGTACTGCTCGCCGAGGGCCACCATGCGGTCGGCGGCGGCCTGCGCGGCGGCCTTGAGGTCGGGCGGGCAGGAGGCGTGGATCGTCGCCACGGCGTCGCGGTGCATCCGCATCACCTCCAGCATCGGCGCGCGGTTGTCGGCAAAGCCGGGGAAGGGGCCGATCTTCTTGTTCGCCGCGATCTCGGCCGAGCGCGCGTACGCCTCGCAGTGCTCGATGGCCATGAGCGCGCCCGCCACCGCGCGGCCCTCGTCGGAGTCGTAGGCGAGGCCCATGCTCATCAGGAGCGCGCCGAGGTTGGCGAAGCCGAGGCCGAGCGGACGGAAGCGGTGCGAGTTGGCCGCGATGTGCTGGCTCGGGTAGCCGGCGGCGTCCACGAGAATCTCCATCGCGGTGATGAAGAGGCGCGCGGCGGCGGCGTAGCGCGGCACGTCGAACGTCCCGTCTGCGCGCTGGAACTTGAGCAGGTTCAGACTCGCCAGGTTGCACGCCGAGTCGTCCAAGAACATGTACTCCGAGCACGGATTGCTGGAGTTGATGGGCCCGGAGTTCTTGCAGGTGTGCCAGCGCTGGATCGTGTCCTCGTACTGCACGCCGGGGTCGCCGCAGACGTGGGTGCCCTCCGAGATCTTCTGGAGCAGCACGGACGCGTCGGCCTCCTCCAGCGTCTCGCCCGTCGTCACGGCGCGGAGCGCGTAGGGCGTGCCGGTTTCGAGGCTCTGGAAGAACGCGTCGTCGAGGCGCACGCTCTGGTTGACGTTCTGGAAGGCCACGCTGCCGTAGGCCGGGCCGTTGAAGCTCCCGTCGTAGCCCTCTTCGATGAGCGCCCAGGCCTTCTTCTCCTCCTCCTGCTTCGCCTCGATGAACTCCAGCACGTCCGGGTGCCAGATCTTGAGCGTCTGCATGATGGCCGCGCGCCGCGTCTTGCCGCCGCTCTTGATGGTGCCGCCGGTGGCGTCCTGCACCTTCATGAAGCTCACCGGACCGGAGGGCTGCCCGCCGCCCGAGAGCTTCTCCTTGGACGAGCGGAGCTTGCTCCAGTCCGCCCCCACGCCGGAGCCGTACTTGAACAGCCGCGCGCTCTCGCCCATGAGCTGCCAGATGTCGTCCACGCTGTCTTCCACCGAGATGATGAAGCACGCGCTCGCCTGCGGACGCTCGTACGGATCGACGGCCTGGATCGTGTCGCTCTTGCGGTCCCAGCCGTAGATCGTCTTGCCGCCCGTGTCGCGCACGCCGTACTGGGAGTGCAGGCCCACGTTGAACCACACCGGGGAGTTGAACGAGCCGTACTGGTGGACGCACAGGTACGTCAGCTCGTCGTAGAAGCGCGCCGCGTCGTCCTTCGTCGCAAAGTAGCCGGCCTCCTGCCCCCAGTCCGCAATCGTGCGGGTGACGCGGTGGACGAGCTGCTTCAGGCTCCGCTCGCGCCCCCCTTCCGCCGGGTCGATGCCGTTCTGCGAAAGGTCGCCGTAGAAGTACTTGTTGGCGACGACGTTGGTAGCGAGCACGCTCCACGCGGCCGGAAACTCGACGTTCGTCTGCTCGAAGACCGTCTTGCCGCCCCCGCCGCGGATCACGGCGTCGCGCGTTTCCCACGCGGTGCTGTCGAACGGATGCTGGCCCTCGGTCGAGAAGGTACGGGGAACGGAGAGGCCCTTGGAGAGGGCGGCGGCTGAGGGGGCGTCGAACGGCAGGACGGCGTCGGGCATAGCGGAGGCGGGGTGATTGTTACGGACCGGTTCGCCGGCGGGCGGCGGAGGGCGCAAGTTCAACCGTGCGCGCCCATGCGGCAAGTTCAACTTTTCCACAGTGTGGACAGCTTGATACAGGATCTATCTGATAACGGCTATCCACTGATGGCCCATTCTAGCCCGCCCAGGCCGGTTGCCCCTCCCGCCTCTGCCCGGCACCGGCATCAGGTTCACAAATCCGACCCGCCCACGTATGTGCGAATGTGGATAAGCACCCCATAACGGCCTTCACTTTTATGCCCGCGCTCTGCGAAGATGCAGCGATGCACGGGTTTTAGCGGCCGCCTTGCCCCGCGCGCTCCCCCGCCCGCGCCCTGCTGCGTCCGAAGTGGTAGAGCAGGGATCGTTCGTGGATCGCCGTTCGTGGCCTGAGGCACCCGAGCCCCCGCGTGTGTCTGACGACGAACCACGAACGACCAACGACGAACCAACGCCCATCGCCGCACTCAGGCGGCCTCGAAGGCCGTCTCGGCCAGCGCCGGGTGGGCCACCGCTTCGTCGCGCTCGATCACGCCGTCGCGCAGGCGGATCACGCGCCGGGCGTGCCGGGCGATGTCGTCTTCGTGGGTGACGACGAGGATCGTGTTGCCGCTGCGGTAGAGCCGCTCGAACAGGCGCATGATCTCCTCGCTCGTCTTGGTGTCGAGGTTGCCCGTCGGCTCGTCGGCGAGCAGGATGCTGGGCCGGCCCACGAGCGCGCGGGCCACCGCCACGCGCTGCCGCTGCCCGCCGGAGAGTTCGTTCGGCTTGTGGTGCAAACGGTCGCCCAGGCCGACGCTCGCGAGCGCCTCGGCGGCGCGCTGCTTCCGCTCGGCCTTCGGGATGCCCGCGTACGTGAGCGGCAGCTCGACGTTGGCGAGGCAGTCCACGCGCGGAAGCAGGTTGAAGGTCTGGAAGATGAAGCCGATCTCCTTGTTGCGCACCCGCGCCAGGTCGTCGTCCTTCATCTCGGCCACGTTCTGCCCGTTGAGCCAGTACTGGCCCGCCGTGGGCGTGTCGAGGCAGCCGAGCACGTTCATGAGCGTGCTCTTGCCCGAGCCGGAGGGCCCCATGATGGCGACGTACTCGCCCTGCGCGACCTCGAAGTCGACGCCGTCGAGCGCCCGCACCGTCTGCGAGCCCATCTGGTAGACCTTCTCGACGTCCTGAATGCGAATGAGCGACATGGAGCGAGGGGAGAATGGGTCCATGGTCAATGACCAACGGAAGAATCAGCAGACCAAAGCTTTCTTTGTATGCCGTTGGTCATTGACCATTGACTGTTGGCCATTGACCATTCTTACTGCGTACTCCGCTGGGCGCGGACGGCCTGGCCGGGGCGCAGCGTGCGGCTGACGACGCTGTACGGCCCCGACACCACCGTCTCGCCGGGGCGCAGGCCACGCGTGATCTGCACGTACGTCCGGTCGTCGATGCCGGTCTCGACCTCGCGGATCTGGACCTTGCCGTTCACCGCCACGAACACCACCTTGCGCAGCACTTCCGCGCGCGGCGTGCCCGAGGCCACCGGGCGGTCAGCGGCGGGGCGATGGCCCGGCTTGCCCCGGAGCGAGTCTTCGCGCACCTTGTTCATGTCGCGCACGGTGACGGCGGCGAGCGGGATGGCGGGGGTGTTGCGGGCGGTGCGCGTGAAGATGTCCACGGTGCCGCTCATGCCGGGGCGCAGGCGCACCGGCGCCGCGTTGGGCGTGGGGATCTCGGGGTTGAGCGCGCCGCCCTGGGCGGCGCTGCCCGCCGTGGCCACGCGCACGCGCACCTGGAAGTTGGTCACCTGCTGCCCCGCCCCGCCGCCGAGCGTGGCCTGTCCGCTGCGCGACGACTGCGCGATCTCGGCGACGACGCCCGGCAGCGGCCGGTCCGGGTAGGCGTCGATCTCGACCTTCGCCGAGTCGCCCACGGTCACGTTCACGATGTCGTTCTCGTTGACGTCCACCACGAGTTCCATCTCTTCGAGCCGGGCGATGCGCATGATCTCGGTGCCCGCCATCTGGCTGGTGCCCACCACGCGCTCGCCGAGTTCCACGTTGAGTTGGCTCACGGTGCCGGTCATCGGCGCGGTGAGGGTCGTGCGGGCCAGCTGGCGCTGGACCTCGCCGAGGCGGGCGCGCGAGCCGGTCACGCCGTACTGCGCGCTCGTGACGCCCGCGCGCGACTGGCTCAGCGCCGCCTGCGACTGGTTGACCGCCGCCTGCTGCGCCCGGAGGGCCGATTGCGCGGTCTCGAACTCCGAGCGCGCCACGAGCCCCCGGTCGAACAGCTGCTGCACCCGCTCGAAGTCGCGCGTGGCGCGCTCCAGGTTGGCCTGCGCGCTCGCCACGCCCGCCTCGGCCTGCCCGACGCTCGCCTGCGCCTGCCCGACGCCCGCCTGGCTCTGGCTCACCCCAGCCTGCAGCTGGTCGATCTGCGCGGCGTAGAGGTCCGGCTTGATGCGCGCGAGCACCTGCCCGGCCGTCACCTCGTCGCCCTCCTTGACGGTCAGCTCGATGATCTCGCCGGACACGTCGGGCGAGATCTTGACCTCGGTCTGCGGCTCGATCCGCCCGCTCGCGGTGACGGTCTGCGTGATCGTGCGGGTCTCGACGGTCGCCATCTCGACGGCCTCGCCTTTCTCGCTGCCTCCGAACCAGCCGAGGGCGTTGCCCACGATGCCGAGGAGCACGAGCAGGCCGAGGAAGCCGCCGCCGAAGGTCAGAATTTTGCCGGTGCGAGTCATGTTGGGACGTGCGATATACGACGTGCGAAGTACGACGTAGGGAGGAGGAGGGCACGAGGGGCCTTCAGGGAGACGTGGGACGTCGCATTTCGCACGTCCCACGTCTCGTCGGTCAGCGCGGCAGGAACGTGGCCGGGTCGAGCCGGCCGGCCTGGTAGTCGAGGATGCGGCGCTGGGCGAGCAGCTGGTAGCGCGCCTGCAGGAGGGCGCTCTCGGCCCGCAGGAGCGCCGAACGCGCCTGCGTGAGGTCGTAGATGGTGGCGATGCCGAAGCGGTAGCGGTCCTCAGCGGCCTGCACGGCGCGGCGCGCGGCCTCGGCGGCAATCCCGCTCGTGCGCACCTGCTCCTGCGTCGCGCGGAGGTCGAGCAGGGCCTGCCGCACCTGGAGGGCCACCTCCTGCCGCCGTTCGTCGATGGCGAGGCGGGCATCGTCGACCGCCACCCGGGCGCGCTGCCGGGCCAGTTCGGTCTGGCCGCCGTCGAAGATGGGCAGCGACACGTTGAGGCCGAACGAGCCGCCGCGCCGCTGATCGAGCTGCGAGAAGAACGGCGTGACGTTCTGGACGATCTGGCCCGTGTTGGGGTCGAAGGAGGTCTCGCCCGTCGTGTAGGCGGACGTGCCGTACTGGAACTGGGCGCTCACGCGCGGGCGGATGCCGCGCCCGGCGATGCGCAGGCCCTGCTCGGCAGCGTTGAGGTTGGCGTCGAGTGCGCGCACGTCCGTGCGGGCCGCAAGGGCGGCGTCGAGGAGCGCGGCCACATCGGCGGGGACCGCGTCGATGGCGGCGGGGTCTACCTCCGGCGTCACGAAGCGGTAGCGCACGCGCGGGTCGAGGCGAAGCAGGCGGATGAGGTCGAGTTCGGACTGCTCGGCGTCGCGCCGCGCGGTCGCGAGCGTGTATTCGGCCTGCGCCACGTCCGCCTCGATGGGGTAGCGGTCGGCCTGCGGGCGCGCCCCCCCGTCGATCAGGCCGACGACGCGGGCGAGCGTCTCGCGCTGATCGGCGAGCGCCTGCACCTGGAGCGCCACGCTCTGCTGCCGCAGCAGCGCCGTGAGGTAGGCCGAGACGACGTTGAAGACGGCGGTCTGCTCCTGCCGGGCGCGGTTGTAGCCCACAGCCGCCACGCCCGCGCGGGCCTGCGCTTCTTCGAGCGCCGAGATGCCCCCGTCGTAGAGGGTCAGGTTGGCGTTGGCGCCGCTGGAGAACGACGTAGAGGGCTCCGAGACAATCGCGAGTTCGCGGATCGAGCGCCCGAAGCTCTGCCCGGAGCTCACGCCGAGCGACACCGTGGGACGGCGGCTCATCCGGGCGGCTTCCACGTTGAGCTGCTGCTGGCGCGTTTGCAGGTCGAGCCGGGCAAGCGTGACGTCGCTGGCGAGGGCGCGCTGGAGGGCGTCGTCGAGCGTGACGACGGTGGTGTCGCCCGGGGCCAGGGTGCCGCCCTGGGCGTGGGCCGGAGCCATGCCGGCAGCGTTGAGGGCAACCAGGAGGAGGAAACGACGAAGGAGCATCGGGAAACGCTTTGGGCACGTAGACGCGCCTATGGCCTCCTTTGTTACGCCCTTGCAACGTGAACCCCGTGTGAGCCTGGGCTCGTCGCAGCGTTCCCCCTCATTCGACCGTACGCCTCTCGTAAGCGTCGGTGGTCTCGCTGGTAATGGGCTGCCGGAGCGGGAGCATGACCAAGAAGCGGCTGCCCTGGCCGGGGGTGCTCTCGGCGGTCACCGTGCCTCCGTGGCGCTCGGCGATGCGGCGGACAATGGCGAGCCCCATGCCGTTGCCCTCGTACTCGCCCCGCGCATGCAGCCGTTGGAACGGGGAGAAGATGCGGTCGAGGTACTTCTCGTCGAAGCCGATGCCCTCGTCCTCGATGACGATCCGACACGTCTGGCCAGCGTGTCCGTCTTCGCCGGCCTCCGCCCGGATGCGGACCGTGGTGGGGGTGTCGGGGCGGTGAAACTTGAGCGCGTTGTGGAGCAGGTTGTAGAAGAGCCGGCGCATCTGCAATTCGTCGCCTTCGATCTGGGGAAGGGCGCCTACCTCGACGGTTGCGCGCGTCTCCTGCACGACGAGATCGAGGTCCCGGAGAACACCCGCCACGACGCTGTTGAGCGGCACTGCGGTGAAGCCTTCCCCCCGTGTGTTCACGCGTGAGAGGGCGAGCAGGTCGAGCACGAGGGCCGAGAGGCGCTCGGCAGCGCTCGTGATGCGCCTCAGGTAGTGCCGTCCCTCCTCGCCAATGTTCTGGCCTTGCTCGGTCATGAGCAGCGAGCTGAACGCGCGAATCTTACGGAGGGGCTCCTGGAGGTCGTGCGAAGCGATGTAGGCAAAATCTCGAAGCTCCTGGTTGCGGCTCTGGAGCTTCGCGTTGGCCTTCTCCAGCTCGGCCGTGCGATGGGCCACGCGGCGTTCGAGGGTGGCGTTGAGCTCGCGCAGCAGGGCCTCCTGCTCCCGGAGCCGCGCGTTTACCGCCTCCGACTCCTGCCCGTGCCGCGCCCGCTCCACCGCGTAGCGGATCGCCCGGAGCAGCAGCTCGCTCGAAAGCTGCGCCTTGACGAGGTAGTCCTGCGCTCCCTGCTGCACCGCCAGGAGCCCGAAGTCTGCGTCGTTGAGCGAGGTAAGGGCGATGATGGGGACGCCGTTCGCCGCTGCGACCATCCGGGGGACGGTCTCCTGAAGGTCGCTGTCGGGCAGGCGCAGGTCGAGCAGGATGGCATCGAGCCTGCCCTCCTGTACCCGCGCGGCCGCCTCCGCGAGGCTCCCCACGTGCTCCCACTGCACAGGCTGCCCCTGCAGGATGTCGAGGTGGTCCTGGATCAGCTCGGCGTGATCGAGGTCATCCTCGACCAGCAGCACGCGAAGGCGGTGTTCCATGGAACGTCAGGGCCCAGATGGCTAACATCAGTGCGCAGATACGCCGGGTTACTTGGGGCCGTGATTCCACTTGCCCCAGTAGGTGCTCGAGCTCCTCGATCAGCGCCTCGAACTTCTCGAAGTTGATGGGCTTGACGAGGTAGGAGTTGGCGTGCGACTGGTAGGCCTTCGTCCGGTCCACTTCCGCATCGGAGGTCGTGAGCACGACGACGGGGATCGAGCACAGCACCTCATCCCGCTTGATATGGTCGAGCACTTCGAGCCCATCCACTTTGGGCAGCTTGAGGTCGAGCAGGATGACGTCCGGCGTCGGCGCGGTGCCCGCCTTGACGCGTTCCAGGTACACGAGCGCCTCGGCGCCGTCGGCCACGTGTTCGGCCCGATGGGAGGAGGTGTGCTCGCCCAGCACGCCGAGGATGATCTCAGCATGGTCCTGGTCGTCCTCGATGACGAGGTAGTTGACTGGCCGGCCCGGCGCAGAGAGGCTATGGGGCATCGGAGGACGGAGTTGGGGCGAGGGAGAAGGCGGGGAAGGCGATCCAGAACGTGGCACCGGCTCCCTCTTCGGAGACGACCCACGCGCGCCCCCCATAGGCCCGCATCACTTTGGAGACGATGGCGAGGCCGACACCGGTGCCTTCCTTGTCGTTGACGAGTCGCTGGAAGAGGCCGAATACCTTTTCATGGTACGCCGGAGCGATCCCCGGCCCGTTGTCGGCGACGAAGTAGCGGAGTTCGGCCTCCTCGATCAGGGCCCCCACGCGGATCTGCGTAGCGCCCCCTCCGCAGCCATACTTGGCGGCATTGGCGAGCAGGTTCTCGAACACCTCCGTGAGGCGCTGCGCATCGGCATGCACGGCGGGCAGGTCGGGCTGAACGTCGAGGGCGCAGGCGTCGGCCCCGAGCCGGAGCGCGATCCCCTCCCAGAGCCCTTCCACGAGCCCTTTCACGTCTACCGGCACCGGTGGCCCCTTGACGTGCCCGACGCGGCTGAGCTGGAGCAGGTCGTCGATGAGCAGTCCCATGCGCTCCGCCGACAGCTCGATGCGTTCCACCACATACCGCACGCGGGCCTCGTCGCCCGCGTCGAGGTAGCGCTTGAGCATGGCGATGCGCCCCGTGATGGTGACGAGGGGCGACTTGAGGTCGTGCGAGATGATGTGGGCAAACTCCTCCAGTTCCTGGCTGCGCAGCGCGAGGGCCACCTCGATGGCCCGGCGCTCGGTCACGTCCTCAATCGCGAGCAGGATCAGGCGGGAGCTGTGGCCGGGGCGGTGGACCTTCCGGGCGTTGAGCAGCATCGATCGCCGCCCGATCCGCTCGAACGTGTGGACGACCTCGTAGTCGTTGAAGTGCGTGTTGCGGGGCAGGATGTCCTCGAACAGCTCCCGCAGCGCGGGCACGTTCCACTGCCCGTTGCCGATCTCGTAGACGTGCCGGCCCACGGTCTCGGGCTCGCGGACGCGGAAGGTGTGCAGGAACGCCCGGTTGGCGAGCACGACGTGCAGGTCTTCGTCGAGCACGAGCAGCGGCTCGCGCACCGTGGCGACGATGCTCTCGAAGAAGGCGCGGTCCCCCTCCGCAGGTGGCCCCTCGGACGTGCCAAGGGTAGGGAAGCCCAGGGAGGGCGAAGTGCTCAGGGGCGTCAACATGGTTCGGAGGCAGGGAAAGAGGCCGTCCGAAAGGTCATGTGCGAATCCGAATCGCGGGGGGCGGTCGAAGCTCTATGCTACGGTGAGGGCAAAAGGTCCGCGCTGCTCTGGCTGTCGCCCGCGGGCGCCCACGTCAACCGGGGGCTATATGCGATATGCTGGGTGGAGATCAGGGCGCCGCCTCGAAACGCGCCTCGTCACATAACGGGATCGTTGCGCCTACAACCGCTACGGTCAGGGTGACCACGATACCTTTTAGGTCTCTCTCCTTCCAGCAGGCATGTCTGCTTAGGCCTGCCCAGACCTGAACGGTCTCGGCTTGCGTGGAGAGGGCTTCTGCCAGCCTCCATCGCACCCCCATGACCGAGTCCAGCGTCGCCTTTGCCGACCTCTCCGACAGCGCAGCGGCCGGCGCGCAGCTCGGCGCCGAACTGCGCGCTGCGTTCGCCGGCGGGCCCCCACAGGCGGTCATCGTGTTCGCATCGGCGCGCCACGACTACCCTGCGCTGCTCGAGGCGCTCAGTGCCGCCTGCCGCCCCGAGGTGCTCGTGGGCTGTTCCTCTGCCGGTGAGTTCATCAACGGCCGCCAGGGCGAACACGCCGTCTCGGCCATCGGCCTGCGCTCGACCGATATCCGGTTTGCCGCTGGGCTCGGGCGCGGCATCAGCACGGACCTCGCGGGCGCCGCAGCCGAGATCACGACGACGTTCTCGGGCATCGGGGCCGACCTCACGCTGTTCCACTCGGCCCTCGTGCTCACCGATGCCCTCGCCGGGCAGGCCGACGAACTCATCAACCAGCTCGGCACGCAGACGAAGGGCACCTATACCTTTTTCGGTGGGGGTGCAGGCGATGACGCGCTGTTCTCGAAGACCCACGTCTTCTACGGAACCGAGGCCTACACCGATGCGGCGGTGGCCCTCGAGATCCTCTCCCGCAAGCCCATCGGGATCGGGGTCCAGCACGGCTGGGAGCCCGGCAGCGGTCCGCTCCGCGTGACGGAGAGCGAGGGCATGCGGCTCGTGAGCATCGACGGGGCGCCCGCCCTGGAGGCCATCGAAGAGTACGCGGACGAGACGGGGCAGCAGCTCGACCGGCAGAATCCGCTGCCGTTCTTCCTCTTCAACGTGCTCGGCATCGAGACGGGCGCAGGCGTAAAGCTCCGCGTCCCCCTGGCGGTCCATGCCGACGGCTCCATCACCTGCGCAGCGGAAATCCCGGAGGGCGCCACGGTGTACGTCATGCGCGCCACCGAGGGCTCCTCGGCGGACGCGGCGGGCCGGGCCACGGCCTCCGCAGTCGAACAGCTTCGGGGACACACCCCCGAGATCGCCCTCTTCTTTGACTGCGTGGCGACCCGCCTCCGGCTCGGCTCCGCGTTCAACAGCGAACTCAGCGCCGTGCAGGACGCCCTCGGCCCCGCCCACTACGCCGGCTGCAACACGTACGGGCAAATTGCGCGGGCTTCCGGGCAGTTTAGCGGCTTCCACAATTGCACCGCCGTGGTGTGTGTGCTCCCGGCGTAACCGATGCTGTCCCACGCCGACGCAGAAGCTCTGCGCCTCGTGACGGTCCTGGCCGAGCCGCGCCAGCGCTCGGAGGCGGCCCATGCGCTGGCGCACTACGTGGGCGCGCAGGGGGCGCTCGTTTTTCTCGCCGATCCGGAGACCGAGGCCCTGCTGACGGCCCCGGGCTTTCCGAAGACCCTTCCCGGCCGGGCCGCCTGGCGGGATTTCCTGCGCCGCTGCCTGGAGGCTGGAAAAGCTACCGCCGAGGTGCCCTTTCCGGATGCAGCCACGCAGACCCCGGCAATTGCGTACCGGATCGGGCCCGGGGCGGTGCTGGCGCTGCTGGGCGGCGAACCCGTGCCTGCGCGGGTGGAGGCCGTGTGCGGCTACCTCCCCCTGCTCGTGGCCGCGTTGCGGGGCGAGCAGGAGATCCGGATCGCGGCGGGCCAGGAGAAGGCCGCCCGCGACGCCGCCGCTCAGCTTGCCAAGGTGGCTGAAGCGCTCGACGCCACCCGCGTCGAATACCAGAGCGCCCTGCAGGTGGCCGCCGCTGCGACCGACGGCCATCGAGCAGGAGCTTGTAGAGCGCGCCCTCGTCGAGACGGCCCTCCGGACGCAGAGCCACGTCGTCGAGACCATCAGCCAGGTCAATGCGGCCCTCGTGGCCGAACTGGAACTGGACAAGCTCGTCCAGGCCGTCACCGACGCCGGGACGGACCTGACGGGGGCGCAGTTCGGCGCCTTCTTCTACAATGTGGTCAACGCGGAAGGCGAGTCCTTCATGCTCTACACGATCTCCGGGGTGCCCAGAGAGGCGTTCTCGCGGTTTCCGATGCCCCGCAACACGCCCATCTTCCATCCTACCTTTGCCGGTGAAGGCGTGGTGCGGCTCGACGATGTGACCAAGGACGCGCGCTACGGCACGATGGCACCGCACTTCGGGATGCCGGAAGGGCATCTGCCCGTGCGGAGCTACCTCGCGGTGCCGGTCATCAGCCGGGACTCGGAGGTGATCGGTGGCCTCTTCTTCGGGCATGAGGTGGCAGGGGTGTTCACCCCGGAAGCCGAGCAGATCGTGCAGGGCATCGCGAACCAGGCGGCGATGGCCATCGAGAATGCCCGAATGGTTCGGAACCTGCGCAGCGCAGAGGCGCGGCTGCGGGCGCTGAATGAGTCCCTCGAAGAGCGCGTGCTGCGGCGGACGGAGGAGCTCCGGCGAGAGGTTGCCGAGCGCACGAGGGCAGAGGCCGCCCTCGCCCTGGCCGTCTCGCAGCTGGAGGAGCGCAACCGCGAATTGCAGGAGTTTGCCTACGTCGCCTCGCACGACCTCCAGGAGCCGCTCCGAAAGGTGAGCACCTATGCCAGCCTGATCGGGGCGGAATACAGCGCCCAGCTTGGCGAGACGGGCCAGGGATACCTGGAGCGCATGCAGAACGCCACCGCGCGGATGTCGAAGCTCATCCGCGACCTGCTCGACTACTCCCGCGTGGCCACCCACGGGCACCGGTTCGAGCCGACGGACCTCGGGCAGGTCGTCTCGGGCGTGCTTTCTGACCTCGAAGTGCTCATTCAGGACGTGCACGGTCGGGTAGAGGCCGGGCCGCTGCCGGAGCTCGTCGCCGAGCCGATGCAGATGCGGCAGCTGTTCCAGAACCTCATCGGCAACGCCCTCAAGTTCCACCGACCGGGGGTGCCCCCGCTCGTGCGCCTGAGCGCCGAAGTGCTGCCGGCGGAGGGGGAAGGCCCCGCCCGGTACCGGATCGAGGTCGCGGACAACGGCATCGGCTTCGACGAGCGCTACCTCGACCGCATCTTCATCCCGTTCCAGCGGCTGCACGGCCGGGCCGAGTATGAGGGGACAGGCATTGGCCTGGCCATCACCCGGCGGATCGCGAGCCGCCACGGCGGCACGATCACGGCGCAGAGCCGGCCCGGCGAGGGCAGCACGTTTATCATCGAGCTGCCGGCCGACCAGGCACAGGCCTCCGGCTAAGGCCCTAAATCGGCGGAGGGGGTGGGATTCGAACCCACGGGACGTTGCCGCCCGGCGGTTTTCAAGACCGCTCCATTCAACCGCTCTGGCACCCCTCCGGATCGATCGCCAAGGTATTGACTGACGCGCCTGCTTCTCCTCATGCTGATGGACAATTGATGGAACGCGGTGGCCCCGGTGGGAGCGAGCAGGTGTGGAGTTGACCCGGGTTTGGTGGGGCAACTCCACAAGCCTCCTGAGTTGTGCTGTAAAACCCGGCGCACATCGTCCGAGAGAAGGGTCTTAAAAATCACCAGTGTTGGTCTAGCCTGTTGCGTCAGGAGGTTATCTATCTTTTCTTGTGCTAACTCCTCCCTCAAATGCTCCCCCTCTCCGACGTCCCCCGCGCCAAGCGGACCCTCCACCTCGTCTACCTCATCGACACATCCGGCTCGATGAGCGGGACGAAAATCTCCTCCGTTAACCATGCGATGGCGGAGTCGCTGCAGGCCCTGCAGGACAGCGTACGCGACCTCGAGGAGGCCGAGGTGCTCGTCCGTGCGGTCACGTTCGAGTCATCTGCCCGGTGGCATATCGCGACTCCCACCCCCGTCGCGGCCGTTCGCTGGAGCCCGGTGTCGACGGGCGGCTCGACGCAGATGGGCGAAGCGCTCCGACTGCTGGCGAAGGAGATGACCGCAGAGCGGATGGGCGATCAGCGCGGGTACGCTCCGGTGTTCTGCCTGATGAGCGATGGGCAGCCTACTGACGACTTCAGGGGCGGTCTCCAAGCGCTACTGGCCACGCCGTGGGGCAAGCGCGCCGCGCGAACGGCCATTGCCATCGGGGCCGATGCCGACCGGGACATGCTACAGGAGTTCATCGGCAACGTTGAGCTCCCTGTTCTTGAGGCTAACAATCCCCAGCAGCTTGCTGCTTACATCAAGTTTGTTTCCGTCCAAGTTTCTCGGTCCAGTATGGCCCCACCATCTCAAGGGAAGAATGGACATGTCAGCAACACCATTGTTGTGCAGCCGGTGCAGCCCGTGGGCGGTGAAGACGTCTGGTAGTGGGGACCGCCTTGGCACCACCAGGATGAGCATCGCTTTACCGAGCCAGCTTCTCTTCCAAATCTATTGCTTCAGCCTTGCTGAGGGATAATCATGGATTCTAACTACGCGGCTGGGGCGGCGCGCGTTCTCATAGGCAGCGTCCGAGGGCGCTCCCACGAGCGGCGCCAAGCCCCCAACCAAGATGCGGCCGCAGTAGGCTACGGAGCGGCGGACACAGTGCTCACCAACGCCGTTTCTGAGAGGTGGGGGGGATGCGTTCTCGTCTCCCTCTTCGTTGTCGCCATCGCCGACGGACACGGGGCTGATGCGCACCCCCACAGCGACGTCGGAGCGCGTCTAGCAGTAGAGACGGCCGTCGAGGTACTCAGCGCGGTAGCGGCAGAGGCGGGTACCGTCACGGATCTAGAGAAGATGCTCCGGTTCGGGCGGGAAGTATTCGTGCGGGAGTGGTGCTTACGGGTGAAGGAGGACATGATGCAGCGCTCGTCGGCAAGCGAGTTGCCTGGCATGCATCCAGCGGCGAAATGGGTGACAATCTCCGCTATGAACCTACAGCCTCAGGAGGGGCTCGAACACTGGGAAGTACCCTCCAATGCCTCCGTCGCTCCTCCCCCTATTGTGGGAGCCGGTGGGAAAGCTGAGCCGCCACTCACGCTCGAAGCGAACCACCTGGCCCCCCCCGCTGATGTGACAGTTCGAGTTGCGGGTCATAAACTGCCCCCTCGGCCCGCTGCGGTCTCGCGGGACGAGTTCAAGCCGTACGGTACTACCGTGCTAGCTGTGGTGGTGACGCCAGTAGGTATCGGGGTGCTACAGCTCGGCGATGGGGGTATGGTCGCGCTTGGACGGGGTGGTGACGGGTGTAGGGTGTTTTCGGTAGGAGATGGGTACCTGGCCAACGAGACCGACTCTCTAGGCAGTCCTGACGCCCCTGAACGCATGCGTACTCGCGTGCTCGCTGACGACCTCGAATATCTCCTCTTGAGCACGGACGGATTCGAAGGGGCCTACCCCCAGGAGGATTCGTTTGTGGCGGTGGCGGATAGCCAGCGGGATTACTTTCGGAATGGGCAGGCCGATGAGGTGCTAGAGTCGTTGCCGGAGTGGCTAAGGCAGGTCTCTAACGACGCGACTGGGGACGATGCCACTGCAGCACTCGTGTACTTCCCAGCACCCGTGAGCCAGGCGCTGCGGTCAACGCCGCCGTCCGAAAGTACACATTCTAGTTTGAGGCCACGCAGAGATGCGTTTTGGAGCTTATTTTCGGAAATCCTCGGCAGACACAGACGCGAAAACCACTAATTAATAACCGCCAATCTAAGCGATGACAAATACTTTCCGAACGGGAGACGCATTCCAGGTAGACGGGCGCGAGGGGAAGGTGCTCTCTTTTATTGGTGAAGGGGGGCAGGGCGAGGTATACCGCGTGTCGCTCGGCTCTCAAGAGTTGGCTTTCAAGTGGTACTTCCCTCAGAACGCGACCGACGAGCAGCGCCGAACGATAAAGAGGGTTGTAGCGACGCCGCCGCCGTCAACGGCGTTCCTCTGGCCGCTTGGTCTAGCCGAAACTCCGTCGAAGCAGGGATTTGGTTACGTGATGCGCCTCCGGCCTAAGCACTTCTCCAGCATTAATGACCTCCACTATGGCCGCGTCACGCCCACCTTCGAGACTCTGGTGAGAGCGGGGTACAACCTGGCCGCTGGCTACGGCGCATTGCATCGAGCCGGACTTTGCTACAAAGACATCTCGCACGGGAACGTCTTCTTCGATGCTAGGACAGGGGAAGCCCTCATTTGCGACTGCGACAATGTCACAGACGCGACCGATGCCACGTCGGCAGTGGACGGAACTCCAAAGTACATGGCGCCGGAAATCGTTCTAGGGGCCCAGCCAACTGTGGAGTCTGACCTTTACTCGCTCGGAGTACTGCTCTTCCAGCTGTTCATGATGAACCACCCGCTACACGGGAAGCTCGAGCACGACATTCGGGTGATGAATCCGGCAGCGATGCGCCGGCTGTACGGGGAGGACCCCGTGTTCATATTCGACCCCAAGGACGCACGGAATCGACCTGTCTACGGCGACCAGCTCCGGGCACAGGTGTACTGGGATCTTTATCCCGCGTTCTTCCGCGACCAGTTTACGAACCTGTTCACCCGTGGTCTCAAGGATCCGACTACACGTGCACGTGAGGGCCGATGGGAACAGACACTCGCCGAACTGCTGGACGCTGTACTACCGTGCTCATGTGGGGCAGAAAACTTCTACGATAAGACCCGGATCGAAGTGGTGGGCAAGGTCGCCGGGCAATGCTGGCACTGCAAGCAGGGCATCCCGCTCCCGCCGAGGCTGAAGGTAGCCGGCAACCGGATCGTGGCGCTCACGTCTAGAACGAAGCTGTACCGTCACCACCTCCGGGCGAACGCGGCCGTCGACTTGAGCCAAGCTGAGGGGGAGATCAGCCAGCACCCCAAGAACGGCGCCTGGGGGATCCGGAACCTTACAGGCTCTCCATGGACCTTCACGCGCGGGCAGAGCCCGACGCAAAACGTAGATCCTGGTCAAAGCGTTCAGCTTTCGCCTGACCTCCGCATCGAGTGCGGAGGCGTTGAAGTCGAAGTCAGGCTCTGAGGTTACCATGAACGACCGTGCCATTCAGGAGCTCGACCGGCTGCTTCGGCAGGACATCTACCTCTACGAGAACCCGAGGAGGTGCAGGGCAGCACTCGCGGATGCCTGCTTCGAACTGGAAGCCGAGCGGCGCGTGCTTGCCACGCTCCACGATATTGGCGTTGCGGGGAGTCTGCTTGATCTCCAAAACTCGCGCTCCAACGAGCCTGTAGAGCTTCGAGTCGGCCGTGTGGCGAGGGAGGCCGCTCAGCGCACCGGCCTGAGCGAGGCGTGGCTGCAATGGGGTGTGTTCGGCTGGGCTCGCGTGGCCGGACTGAGCCTGCCGCAGGCCCACCTCCTTCGCCCCCTCATTATTTCGTTCGAGGCGGTGCTCGCTCCGGATGGTACGGTTGACTTGGCGTGGGATGTATTCGGCGATGTGCAGGAGGTGTTTATAGATCCTTATAGGCAAAATGACCGGCACTCGACACCGGCACAAGCCGAAGGGGGGTGCGGTGACATATACCCTGAAGGTGTCGAACCAGGCGGGCGAGCACATGGAGACACGTACGCTCCAGTTGCCAAAAGTCGCCATTGAGCGCTTCGCGCTTGAGCCGTCAACGCTTGCAGCAGGGGGCCGGGGCCGACTCCGGTGGGAGGTTCGTAACGCCGAATCTGTAGAGATCGATGGCGTTGGCCCTATTGGAAACCGTACATGGATGGACATCGAAGCCGAGTCAGCGAGACCCTCATATGTGTTAGAGCGCGGGGTTATGATGGGACCTCCACATCGGCCCGGGTTGATATACTCATTGCGCGTGTGCTCGAGTTTGAAGCCGTGAACCTAGCGCGCCCAAGGGAGCCGCACAAGCCTGGCCTAAGGTGGCGCACAGAGAACGCGGCGAGGGTCGAGATACACGGGCTTGGCGCCGTCGCCTCCACGGGCGAAAGCGCGATCTCTCCGCAGACTCAGGATCGCCAAGTGACTCTCCGCGCATTCGCACCGAATGGGGAGGCCCTTCGGAAGACGCTGAACCTGACAGCGCCTCGCATCAAGGGGTTCTGGGCCGACGTTTCGGAGGCGCTGGAGGGGACTGAAGTAAAGGTGCATTGGCGCGTGCAAGGAGCCCGCAGCGTGGGCCCGGCATAGGGTATCAGCGACAAGCAAACGGCCGTCGTCGTCGCTCACCAGAATCAGCGGATTCAGCTTAGGGTCACCGGCGACCTGGGCCGGGTCGACCGGGAGATTCCCCTTCGTGTTCTCCCCCGGCCAGGGCTGCCGAGAGTAACGGTGGGCCTCCCTGCCGTTCCTATCATCGACTTTCGCGAAATGCCGCGACTTAGCACCTTCCCCCTCAGCAGCGCAGGAGTGGGCCACGTTCTGCTATTAGCCTCACGGCGTAGGGAGGTGGCCACCCGGCCGTGGCCCCGTCTGATTGCGGCGTGCGCAAGGGGCATAAGGCGGAGCGTCTCAGGTACGAAGCGCGCATCAAAACGGGTAAGACGAGCGGCCTTAACAGTAGGAAGGGGCTTAACCCGCCCGGCCCTGGAGGCGCTCCGCAGATAACCCGTGAGACTGCCTAATTCTGTAGTGTAACTAAGTCTTCTATCATGATGGACAGGATGTATGATTTTTTAATCTGGTGCTCCGGTGCCGACGCTGAGATTCTAGCTCTAGAAGACTGCAGGACGGAGCGGCAGAAGTATGTAGGCATCGGGGCCACAGTGCTGCTTACGGGGATTTTTGCCTTCATCTCTGGGTCGTACGCACTGTACCGCGTCTTCATCAATGTGCCAGGTAGCTCACTTCTCGCACTGCTAACGGGTGCAATATGGGGGCTCACCATCTTTAATATGGACCGGCTGATGGTGGGGAGCATCCGCAAAACGGACTCAAAGAGTCAGCAGTTGATTGCTGCCTTGCCCCGGCTTGGCTTGGCCATCCTCATCTCACTAGTCGTGTCGAAGCCTCTTGAGGTCCGCATCTTCAGCGATCGGATCGCGGTCCAGATCGACGAGATGAGGCGGAAAGCAGAGATGGCGGGCGCACAAGAGGCGGAGGCCATTAACCAGCCAGGACGGTATGCCAACCAAGTCCAGCAACTCGACGGCGACATCTCGACCCTTCAGCGGCGGCTCGGCCGGGAGCCGGACACCGAATCTGTTTCGCGAGTTGAGTGGGCAGGAGCATTCATTGGAGGAAGCGGCTGCCAGTCTGAGGGCGAAGGTGAATGGCGTTCAGGAGCGGATCAACCAGTACATCCGAGATGAAGAGAAGGTGCCTACTGAGCTACTGGCCACTCGAAGGACATTCGCGGGTGGCAACGAAACGACAAGTTGAGCGAGTTGCGTCTCGTACAGGTGACGCATGACAGCTGAGCGGCGCAGGTTCCGGGAGGAGGTGAGAGGTACGTTGAGGGAGCGCCAGGGCGAGCGTGAAGCAGCACGTTCCGATCACCAAGAAGCGGAGCGGAAGACGCGGAAGAGCCTTGAGCAGACTCAGGAGGCAGCAGAACGGTCTTACACGGAGAACTTCGTGACGCAGGTGTCTGCCCTTGGTGAACTCACCTCCGAGCCGGGTTCGACGGAGTGGTGGACGAAGTGGATGATCATGCTCCTCTTCCTCATGGTTGAGACCGCGCCGATCCTGAACAAGCTGCTGACAAAACGGGGGCCCTACGATGAGGTCCTCTCAACGGTGGAGGAGACTGTTAAGGAGTCCCAACCTGTTTATAAGGATGCCCTTCTCCGCTTGAGAGATGCACGGACAGCGCGCCAGGAGCTCCACACAAAGCAGATGGAGGACGATATCTACCGCAACGTGATGGCAGTCCAGGTAGCTCTCAACAAGCACGCAGTCGACATATGGGCGGCCCAGCAGCGGACAGCCATCGACACGTACGGGGTCGAACCCCAGCCCGCCTATAACGCCATGCCCACATCTGCTCTGGCTACACACGTGGGGGCAACAGTTGCACCCAGTGCAGCGTCATTGCCGGGCATGAGCAGGGCCCCATTACCGGACAACACGGCTCGGGCGGGGGCTACAGGCGATGGCGGCGCAGTCCAATACCAGCGGCGTAGTCCGTAAACGCAGCCGTCGTCGTGGGCTCAGTGAACACGTAGTCAACCCCAACCCAGCGCAGCGTATGGAGTGAACCTGTTAATCCCTGCGAATGGACAATTGATGGAACGCGGTGGCCCCACGCCCGCAGGCGCTCAGCCCCAAGTCCGGGCAGGGCGGGACGGTGCCCCTACGCTCTTCGCCGGCGGGCGCTCAGGCGAACAGGTCGCGGAACTGCCGGGGCTGGGACCGCAGGTACTGGTTCGGCGCCGTGACCTGGGCGCCGAGGTGGGCGGCTGCGTGCCACGGCCAGCGCGGGTCGTAGAGCATCGCCCGCGCCAGCGCCACAAGGTCCGCATCGCCGGCCTCCAGGATGGCCTCGGCTTGCTCGAACTCGGTGATCAGCCCCACCGCCACCACCGGCATCGCCGTGGCCGCCTTCACGGCCCGCGCCAGGGGCACCTGGTAGCCGGGCGCCACCGGAATCTGCTGGCGGGGCGTGAGCCCGCCGCTCGACACATGGATGGCGGCGCACCCCCGCGCCTCGAGGGCGCGGGCGAATGCCACCGTCTGCGCCTCGTCCCATCCGCCTTCCGCCCAGTCCGTGCCCGACACGCGCACCGACACGGGCCGCTCGGCCGGGAACGCCGCGCGGACCGCCTCGAACACCTCCAGGGGAAACCGCATCCGGTTCTCCAGGCTGCCGCCGTAGGCGTCGGTGCGGTGGTTCGAGAGGGGCGAGAGAAACTGGTGCAGCAGGTAGCCGTGGGCGGCGTGGATCTGGACGGCGTCGAGCCCCAGGCGCGCCGCCCGCCGCGCGGCCGCCGCAAACGCCTCCCGGACGCGGTCCAGGCCCGCGTCGTCGAGGGCCTGCGGCGGCACCGTGCCCGTCGTTGAACGGCACCGCCGACGGCGCGACGGTGGCCCAGCCGCCCTCGGCGTCCGGGGCGATCTGGTGCCCGCCCTTCCAGGGCACTTCGGTCGACGCCTTGCGCCCGGCGTGGGAAAGCTGGATCGCCACCGGCATCGCCGACCACCGCCGGATGCGCTGGAGCGTGCGCCCGATGGCCTCCTCGGTCTCGTCGGACCACAGGCCTACGTCGGCGTAGCTGATGCGGCCCTCGGGCAGCACGGCCGTGGCCTCGATCGTGAGCAGCGCCGCGCCCGAGAGCGCGAGGTGCCCCAGGTGGATGAGGTGCCAGTCGGTCATCCGGCCTTCCTCGGCCGAATACTGGCACATCGGCGCAATGACGATGCGGTTGGGCAGGGTGAGCCCGCCCACCTGCAGGGGCGTGAACAGCTTCGCTTGGGGCATGGGGCGATGGGATGGGCGAGGCTTGAGCCGGCAGCCCGGCGAAAAGGTCCGACGCGCCGGCGCCCGGCCCCGCTTCCGCTACCGAAATCCCCGCCCCGCCGCGCCCTCCTGTCCGGGCGCGGCGGCGCACGCAGGCCTGTTTGAGCAGCCCGCAGGCGCTACGGCCACGTGATCACGAACCGGCTGCCGGTGCCCAGCGTGCTGGTTGCCTTCACGGCGCCGCCGTGGCGCTCCACGATCTTGCGCACAATGGCGAGCCCGATCCCTGTGCCCTCGAACTCGTGTTTGGCGTGCAGGCGCTGAAAGGGGGCGAAGATGCGGTCGGCATACTTCTCGTCGAACCCGACCCCGTTGTCTTCCACCACCAGCTCGACCGTTCCATTCTCCTGCCGCTGCCCGCTCACCGTGACGACGGGCGGCACGCCTTTGCGGTGGAACTTGAGCGCGTTGCCGACGAGGTTGAGCAGGAGCTGCCGCATCTGCACCGGGTCCGCCTCCACGCGTGGAAGCACACCCACCTCGACGCGCCCGCCCGTTTCGTGGAGCCGCACTTCGAGGTCGGAGAGCACGCCGTCGAGCGTGGCGTTGAGATCGACGGACGTGACCGGGGTCGTCTGCGTGGTCACGCGCGAGAAGGCGAGCAGGTCGCGGATGAGACCGCTCATGCGCTCGGCCGCCGCCTGCGTCCGGTCCACCATGTGCCGGCCTTCGTCGTCGAGCGTCACGCCGGGCGCGGAGGCGAGCATCCCCGAGAACGACTGGATCTTGCGCAGCGGCTCCTGAAGGTCGTGGCTCGCCACATGGGCAAAGTCCTGCAGCTCGCGGTTGCGGTATTCCAGCTTCTGGTTTGCGCGCTCCAGCTCTGCCGTGCGCTCGGCCACGCGCCGTTCGAGCGACTCGTTGATCTCCCGCAGGCGCTCCTCGCTCAGCCGGAGGGCCTCCTCGGCGCTCCGGCGCTCGCTGATGTCCACAAACGTCAGCACGACGCCGCCGGCCCGGTCGTTGGAGGTGCGGTAGGGGCGCAGGCGCATGAGATACCAGCGGTCCTCATCGCTCTGCACCTCGCGCTCCACCGGGGCGCGCGTGGCGAGCACGGCCTGCGTGTCGGCGAGCAGGGCGCTGTAGCGCAGCCGGTGCGTGAGGTGGACGAGCGGGCGCCCCCGGTCGCCGGGGATCAGGTTGAACAGGCCCAGCAGGGACGGCGTGTAGCTCTGCACGCACAGGCCCTGGTCGAGAAAGAGCGTTCCGATGTCGGTGGCCGCCATCAGGTTCTCGAGGTCGCTGTTGGCCTTGCTGAGCTCCTCCACGTTGCTGTAGAGCGCCACGTTGACGGTGTGAAGCTCCTCGTTCGTCGACTGCAGCTCCTCCTTGCTCGTCTCCAGCTCTTCGAGCGTCGACTTGAGTTCCTCGTTGATGGACTGCATCTCCTCGTTCGACGCCACGAGATCCTCTGCCGAGGTGTCGTGCTCCTCAATCGTCGCCTGCCAGCCCTCTTTGATGCGCAGGTTTTCCTCCTCCAGCCTACGCAGCAGCAGATCGGCCTCGCCGCGGGCGTTCGCGGCCCCCTCGATGGTGGCGTCCGCTTCTACTTCGTAGAACATGATGAGCGCAAGCGGACGCCCCCCGGCGGCCTCGGCGCCGGGCCGGACGGTCATGTGGACGTGCCGGGCCGCGCCGCCAAACGTGGCGCGGATCGGGCGCGAGCCCCAGGGCTTGCCGTGCGCGAACGCCTCGTGCAGGCCCGTCCGCAAGTCGATGCGCAGCTCCTGGCGCACGAGGCGGACGATGCTGTTGCTGGGGGTGCCGGTGGGCGGGAGCAGGTAGCGCTCGGCGCCTTCGGAGATGTAGACGACCTCTTGCTGCTCGTCGACGATGATGCTCGGCGGGGCGACGCTACGCAGCATCGCCACGAGCTGCTGCTCCGCCGCAGAGGCCGCGGGCTCCGCCGGGGGGAGGCGGGCCGCCCGCACGCCCGTTCGCGGAGGTCCGGCGGGCGGCAGGGGCGGGGATGCTGAGCGAAGCGAGCGGCAGCGTGGGCAGCCGTGGCGCGGGCGACGGCGTTCCCTGGCGCCGGTAGATCCGTTCCTTCTTGGCGATGCGCGAGAACAGGTCGCTCGCCCCTTCGGGTGCCTCGGCGGTGCCGAGAAACAGCACCCCGCCGGGCCGGAGCGCGTAGTGCAGCAGCTCGAACACGCGCCGCTGCACGCCCCGCTCGACGTAGATGAGCAGGTTGCGGCACACCGCGAGATCGAGCCGGGAAAAGGGCGGGTCCTTGATCAGGCTGTGCCGCGCAAACAGCACCCGGGCGCGAAGCTCGGGCTGAATCCGGTAGAAGCCGCCTTCGCGCACGAAGAAGCGCGCGAGCCGCTCCTCGCTCACGTCGGCGATGATCGTGTCCGCGAAAACCCCCTCCCGCGCCACCGCGAGCGCGTCTTCGCTCAGATCGGTGGCAAACACCTGGAACGAGGGCGGCGCTTCCATCCGCCCGGCCTGTTCGGCGAGCAGCATGGCGAGCGAGTAGGCCTCCTCGCCGGTCGCGCATCCGGCCGACCACACGCGGACGGTGTCGTCGGGGCCTTTGCCCTCGAACAGGCCGGGCATCACGTCGCGTTCGAGCAGATCGAACGCGTCGGGGTCGCGGAAGAAGTTGGTGACGCTGATGAGCAGGTCCCTGAAGAGGGCCTGCGCTTCGTCAGGGTCGTTCGCGGAGCAGCCCCTCGTAGGCGGCGAGCGTGTCGAGGCCGTGCACGCGCAGGCGGCGCGACAGGCGGCGCAGGATCGTCGCCTGCTTGTACTCCGCGAAGTCGTGGCCGGTGTGCCCGCGGAGCACGCGCGGCGATGCCGCGCAGCGACTCGCTCCTCCGTGGGCGCGAGCACGTGGCCCACCTGCTCGATCACGGGCGCCTCGCCGCGCACGAGCGCGACGAGCTTGCCGGCGAGTTCGCGCGCCGGTAGCACGACGTCTACCACGCCGGTGGCGATGGCGCTCCGCGGCATGCCGTCGAACTCGGCCTCCTCGGGGTCCTGCACGAGCACGAGCCCGCCGCGCTCTTTGAGCCGTTTGAGGCCGATGGCGCCGTCCGAGCCGGAGCCGGAGAGCATGCACCGCGATGCCGTCCGGGTGCACGTCGGCGAGCGTGCGCAGGAACAGGTCGATCGAGGCCCGCCGGGCGAGCAGATCGTCGAACGCCGACACGTCGAGGTGCCCATCCACGACGGAGAGCTTCAGCCCGGGCGGGATGACGTACACATGGTCCGGCGCGATCTCGGTGCGCCCGCCTACCTGCACGCACGGCATCGGCGTGTGGCCCTGTAGCCGCTGCGCAAGCGTGCTCTCGTGCTCGGGCGAAAGGTGCACCACGACGACGAAGGCGAGCCCGGTTTCTGCGGGAATCGCCCCGAAGAAGGCCTGAAGCGCCTGCCATCCCTCCCGCCGAGGCGCCAATCCCAACGATCCGGGGAACGTCGTCAGAAAGCGAGTCGGGGGCGTGTGGATCCTGCATGTATGAACGCGTGAACGCAGCCCGTGGGAGGACGAATGGACCTGTCAGCTCTCAAGGGTAGACCAAGGCCTCTACCTACCAGCACACGCAAACATAGACGGACGTCAGCGTTCAGGGTGAAAGTACCGGAATCCTCAGCCCCATCTGTAACGAGGTTGTGGCGCTGCCCCGATCCAGGACAATGCCGCTGCAGCCCTCCCACGTAGCGCCCCTGCCGCCCGGCGCGCCTACCGCCGCTGCGCGTACTTGCCGAGCACGTCGAACTCCAGGTTCACGCGCTGCCCCGCCTCCACGCGCCTGCGGTCGTCACGGCGAGGGTGTGCGGGATGAGGGCGACGGTGAAGGCCTCCGCGTCCAGTCGGGCCACGGTCAGGCTGATGCCGTCTACGGTGATGCTGCCCGCCGGGATGAGGAGGGGCGCGTGCGCCGGGTCGAAGGCGATGCGGAACGTGCGCGCCCCGTCGCCGCCCTCGTCTGCGGCGAGAATTTGGCCCGTCGTGTCCACATGGCCGAGCACGAAGTGGCCGCCGAGCCGGTCGCCCACGCGGAGGGCCCGCTCCAGGTTGACCGCTGCGCCGGGCATGAGCGCGCCGAGGCTCGTCTTTTCGAGCGTGACGGGCACGCAGTCTACCGCAAAGCCCGCCGCATCGAAGGCGACGACGGTGAGGCAGGCGCCGTTGACGGCCACGCTCTCGCCCATCGCCAGGTCGGCGGCGAAGGGCGCGGCGAGGCGTAAGCGCCGCCCGGTGGCGGTGGGCGTGGACGCCATCAGGCGCCCGGTAGCTTCGACGAGGCCGGTGAACATGGGCGCGCCAACGGTGGCGGGCCGGTGCGGGTTCGCGCCGCTCAGGTCCACCACGCGTCCGGGTCGGTGAGCGCGGCCGAGAGCAGCACGTCGGCGCCGACCCCTCCCACGCCGCGCGGGCGAAGACGCGCGCGGCGTCCATCTGCGCCACGGGCGCCACGGGCAACGCCCGCCGGGGGCCGCCGGCAAGCTTGGGCGCGACGAACGCGTAGAGGTGTTGCACGAGGCCGTCTCCGGCAAGCAGGGCGCCCGCGAGGCCCGGCCCGGCCTCCACGAGGATCGACTGGAGCGGCACGCCGCCCGGCCGTGCGTGCGCCGCGAGCCGGGCCCAGACAGCGGCCAGATCGAGGTGCGCCCCCCGCGTCGGCGCTTCCAGCACGCGCCCGCCCCGCGCGTGGAGTGCCTCGGCATAAGCAGGCCGCACGCCCTCCGCGACGATGGCGAGCGTTTGCGGAGCGTGGGCGTCGGTGAAGAGGCGGAGGGCGGGCGAGAGCGTGCCCGCGCGGTCGAGCACGACGCGCAGCGGCTGCCCGCCCCTCGGCGTCGCGCACGGTGAGCGCCGGGTCGTCGGCCCGCGCGGTGCCCGCGCCGATGAGCACGGCGTCGAACCCGGCGCGCCAGGCGTGGACGCGCGCGCGCGCCTCGGGGCCCGTCACCCAGCGGCTGTGGCCGGCCTCGGTGGCCGCCACGCCGTCGAGCGTCTGCGCCACCTTGAGCGCCACGTACGGACGCCCGGTGCGCGCATGGAAGGCGAAGGCGTCGTTGAGGCGGCGGCAGGCGTCCTGCTCCACGCCCACCGTCACCGCTACCCCGGCGGCGCGCAAGCGCTCGATGCCGCGCCCATCCACGGCCGGAAACGGATCGCGCGTGCCGACAACGACGCGCGGAATTCCGGTCTCGACGATGAGATCAGCGCACGGCGGGGTCTTGCCGTGGTGCGCGCACGGCTCCAGGGTGACGACGAGCGTGGCGCCGCGCAGGGCATCGGCGCCGTGGCGGGCGGTCGCGTCGCGGATCGCCCAGACCTCCGCATGGGGGCCGCCGTAGCGCCCGTGCCAGCCTTCGCCGATAACCTGCCCCGCTTCGTCCACGATCACGCAGCCCACGCGCGGGTTGGGCGATACCGCGCCCGTGCCCCGCGCGGCGAGCGTCAGGGCGCGGCGCATGAGGGCCGACGGGTCGGGCGTCACCGGTCGGGCGCCACGCGGCGCATCGCCTCGGGCTCATAGACGTGGACGCCGGGCATCGCCTGTGGCACGAGCACGGCAAGGGCGCGGGCCACGGTATCGGCCGAAATCGGACGCAGCCCCGCGAGCGGGCCTCGCAGGAGGGGCGTGAGCGGGCGCAGCACGGCTTCCGCGATCTGCTCTCCCACGCGCCGCTCGGTCCGGTCGCCCGGTGAGGAGCGACGGGCGCACGATGGTCACGCTCGGCAGCCCCGCCGCGCCCACGGCCTCCTCCGCCTCGCCCTTGACGCGGCTGTAGAACACGCGGCTCGTCGGGGACGCGCCGAGGCTCGACACGAGCCCAAAGCTGCGCGCCCCACCGCGCGCGGCGAGGGCTGCCAGGCGCGCCGACGTAGCCGAAGTCCACCGCCCGGAAGGCCTCCTTCGAGCCTGCCTGCCGCCGCGTCGTGCCGAGCGCGCAGTACACGTCGGCCCCGGCAAACGGAAGCGGCGTGCCGGCGAGCTGCTCGAAATCCACCTCCATGGGGATGTGGCGCGGCCCCTGCGCGGGTACCACACGCCGGGCGAGCGTGACGACGCGCGCATAGCGGTCCCCGGCCAGCAACTGCTGCACGAGCAGGCTGCCGACGAGCCCGGTGGCCCCTGCGATGAGAGCGGTAGGCGACGGTTCAGGCATCGGGGGAGAGCAGTTCTATCGCACGGTAGCGGGCCTGGATAAAGCAGTACAGCGCAAAGGCGACGAACCCCGCCGCCACTGCCAGAAAGAGCAGGGGCGAGGTGCGCCCGAGCACATCGAGGGCGCCCTCAGTGTCGGCGATCTCGCCCGAGTTGCGCTCCCACGCGGCCTGCACGATGAACGCCCCCACGAGCCCGAACACGATGCCCCGCGCGGCCAGCCCGATGCGGCCCGTCCAGCATGCGAGCGCGGTATGCGCCTGCGCATCGAGGCCGCGCATGAACGACGCCCGCACGCCGATGACCACCTGACCGACCCCGACGCCGAGCAGCACGAGCCCCCCGGCGAGGAGCGCCCAGCGCCCGAACGGCAGGTGCAGAAGCGTGCGCGCGGCCGCGTGCTGGGTGCCGTTGGACGTGTCAAGCCAGCCCTGCCAGGCGCCCCGAACGGCCACGAAGGCGAGCGCCCCATAGCCCAGCCCCGAAATGGCGCAGCCCACCCGCCGGCCCAGCCGTCGCACGCCCTGTTCGCCCGGCGGCCCCCCGGCCCCGACGGCGGCCTGGGCAAAGCGCCACAGGCTGTAGCCGACCAGTCCGGCGGCCACGAGCACGAGCCAGCCCCGTCCGAAGGGCATCCGCTCGATGCGCGCGAGCACGCCCACCGGGTCCTCGGTGCCCCCGCCGTGCCAGAGCCCGGCCTGGAGCGCGAGCAGGCCCACGATCCCGTACAGGAGGCCCTGCGTAGCGAAACCGAACCGCATAAAGCGTTCGAGAGGCGAGGTCGTCATCGGCAGGGCAGCAGCGCCGGAAATACGTAGAGCCGGCGCCCCTCTGATAGCCATCCCGTAGGCACGGGTTTCACCGGGAGCCCCGGCGCGCCCCGGCGTGGGCGAGGCGTTCGAGGATCGGCGCCACGAGGCGTGCGTGCGCCTGGAGCGTCGGGTAGCCGAGGCGGTCGGCGAGGTCCGCAATCGGCGTCCAGCGCGGCGTCGGCGATGCCCTCGTCGGCCTGGAGGTCGAGGTGGTCGTCGTCGCGCGTGCGCATGGCGAACCACGCGGTGGGCTTGACGGCGAAGCGGCGCTTTTCGGGGTAGCCGTGGAGCGTCGAGCCGAGCGGGGCGAGCAGCGCGAGGTCGCCGAGGCCGATCTCCTCGCGCACCTCGCGCAGCGCGCACGCCTCGTCGGACTCCCAGGCGTCGTGCTTGCCCTTGGGCAGGTCCCAGGTGCCGCGCCGGAAGATGGTGAGCACCTCGGCGGTGGCGCCCGCGCGGCGCACCACGTAGCCCCCGGCGGCGGGCACGACGGCGGCGGGCAGGTAGGGCCGCAGGTTGAGGATGGCCTCCGGCGGCACGTCGTCGATAAAGTAGCCGCAGGCGTCCGCGCGCAGCGGCGGCAGTTGCAGGGCGTCGAGCACGAGCACGCGCCCGGCCCCGGCAAGGGCGCGGGCGTCTTCGAGGAGCGAGAAGCAGCGGGCGCTGCCTTCGGGAAGGAAGAGGAGCATTTCGACGTGCGACGTGCGAGAGGCGAGGGACGACGTCTGATACCAACTCCGGTAGCTTGGTCAGGGATCAGCGGGTTGATCACGGATCATTGATCATGGTCAGAGATGCCCAGAGTTGCCTTCTGGCCATGATCGGTCATCCATGATCGAGTGGGCATTCCTGTACCCTTAGGCCGGATCTGGTATGAGAGGGGACGTGAGGCGCTGCAACGGTACGAAAGGTTTCGCGCCAGAGCGGTAGGGTCATGCCGGGCACCTGCGGAAGTCGCACGGCCAGGGAACGTGCCTGCGGCCTCCTACGTCGCACGTCGCACATCGCACGTCGCCCCTTTATGATCCGCCTCGACGCCTCGCCCGCCCTCGCCTTTCTCGATCCTGGTGCCCTCGACGCGCTCCGCCCGGAGGCCGAGGCCGCCCACCGCACGCTCGTCGAAGGCACGGGCGTCGGCAGCGACGCCCTCGGCTGGCGCGCGCTGCTCGACCCGGTAGACGACGAACTGCTCGCCCGCATCCAGGCCACCGCCGCGCGCATCCGCGCCGACGGCGACGTGCTCGTGTGCATCGGGATCGGCGGGTCGTACCTCGGCGCGCTCGCCGCGCTCGATGCCCTCCGCCCGTACTTCGAGAAGTCCGGCCCCGAGATCCTCTTCGCCGGGCACCACATGAGCGGCGCCTACCACGCCGAACTGCTCAAGCACCTGGCCGGCAAGTCGGTCTACTGCTGCGTGATCTCCAAGAGCGGCACCACCCTAGAGCCCGCGCTCGCCTTCCGGCTCGTCGAGGGCTGGATGCGGCAGCAGTACGGCGAGCAGGACACCGCGCGCCGCATCGTCGCCATCACCGACCCGGAGAAGGGCGCGCTCCGCACGCTCGCCGAGGCGCGCGGCTACGAAACCTACGTGATTCCGCAGAGCGTGGGCGGGCGCTTCTCGGTGCTCACGCCTGTGGGCCTGGTGCCCATTGCCGTCGCCGGCCTCGACATCCGCGCGCTCCTGCAGGGCGCCGCCGACGCCTACCGCGCCCTCGCCACGCCCGAGGGTAACGACGCCATCGAGTACGCCCTCGTGCGCCGCGCGCTCGTGGACCAGGGCTACGCCTCCGAGATCCTCGCCGTGTTCGAGCCGCGCCTGCGGAGCGTCGGCTTCTGGTGGCAGCAGCTCTACGGCGAGAGCGAGGGCAAGGAGCACAAGGGCCTCTTCCCCGTCTCCGTGCAGTACTCCACCGACCTGCACTCGCTCGGGCAGTACGTGCAGCAGGGGCAGCGCACGCTCGTCGAGACCTTCCTGATGGCCGAGGACGACGGCGGCACCCTGCCCGCGCCGCCCGCCGAGGACAACGGCGACGGCCTCGACTACCTCGTCGGGCGCCCCTACACCGACATCAACCGCAAGGCCTACGAGGGCACGCGCGACGCCCACGTGGCGGGCGAGGTGCCGGCGATGACCGTGTGGATGCCGGACGTGTCGGCCCACGCCCTCGGCGAGCTGTTCTACTTTTTCGAGCACGCGGTCGGCGTGAGCGGCTACCTGCTCGGCGTCAACCCGTTCGACCAGCCGGGCGTGGAGGACTACAAGCAGCGCATGTTCAAGGGCCTCGGCAAGCCCGGCGCGTGATGCCCGCCGCGCGCCCCCACCTGCTGCTACGGCCTGGCCCCCACCTGCTGCTGCGCGCTGGACGCGCTCCGCAGCGGTCCTCCCCGAACCCGGGGGAGGGGTCGCGCAGCGACGGAGGGGGCGGGCGGGCGCCCTGCTGCTGCTCGCCCTCACGGCCGCCTCGGTGGCCCACGCGCAGGTGACGCCGCCGCCGTACGCCCGCGCGCGCGGCGGTGAGATCGTGCTCACGAACTCCGGCTTCGGGCTCGGCGCCTTCGCCATGGAGCCCGTCGCCCCGCACACGTCGTTCCTGCTCGAAACGTCGTTCGGGATCGTCAAGGACGAGCGGGAGACCAAGTACTTCGACCTCGCCGGCTCGCAGATCCTGAACAAGCGCACCGTGCTCTACCTGCTGCCCGTGCGCGCGGGGCTCTCGCAGCGGCTCTTCACGCGGCGCATCGAGCCCAACGTGCGCCCCTTCGTGCAGGCGAGCGTGGGCCCCACGGTGGCGTGGACCTACCCCTACTTCAACGACTGCAACCACAACGGCACCCAGGAACGCGGCGCCACCGTGGACTGCAACGGCGACGGGGTGGCCGCCGAGGCGGAGGAGGCGCTGGGCTTTTTCGCGGCGCAGCAGCAGGCCAAACTGCTCGTCGGCGTGGGCGGGCTCGTGGGCGGAGGGGCGCACCTGGGCTACGGACGCCGCCTGCTGGGCCTGCGGCTGGCCTACCGCTGGGACTACCTCCCGGCGGGCGTTTCGCTGCTCGAAACGACCAATCCCAACCGCTCCGAGCAGCGGCGGCGCTTCAACACCCTCCAGATCAGCGTCACGTTCGGGCAGGTGGTGGACTGAAGGCGACGGCTTCGGAGGCCGCAACGCCCCCTATCGCCCCGGCCCTCTCAGCACGGCGTGCGTGCGGCGGGCGATCTCGGCGATCACCGCGTCGGCGTCGGCCTTGCGGTCGAAGCCGCGCGTGAGCACGACGAGCACGTAGGGCGCCTGCCCGGCCGGGAGCACGAGCGCGGCGTCGTGCGTGTGGCGCGTGATCCAGCCGGTTTTGTGGGCCACGGGCGTACCCGGCGGCAGCCCGGCGGGGATCCCTTCGTTGAAGCGCTGGCGCAGCAGGATGGCCCGCATGGCGGCATCGCTTGTGGGCGAGACGGCCTCGCCGTAGGCGAGGTGATCGAGCAGCACGGCGAGGTCGTGGCTCGTGGTCACGTTGTTGAGCCCGGCGGCGAAGGCCTTGCCGTCTTCCACGCCCCGCCGCACCTGCGTGTGGGTCGTGCCGAGGCGCTCGATGGTGGCCTGCACGCGGGGCGCGCCCACGCGGGCGACGAGCAGGTTGGTGGCGAGGTTCGACGACACCGTGATCATGCGCTCGGCGAGCACGCGCAGCGGCAGCGCCTGTCCCAGCGAGAAGCGCAGGCTGTCGTCCGAGTCGTCTTCGATGGTGTATTCGGAGCCGTCCACGATGGACGCGAAGCGGTTCTCGACGCGCAGCGGCTCGTCGAGGCGCAGCGCACCGGTCTCGGCCTGCCGGAAGAGTTCGATGAGCACCGGCAGCTTCATCGTGCTGGCGGCGTGGAGCACGCTGTCGCCCGCGAGGTCGAGCGCGAGGCCGGTGCTGCGGTCGCGCACGCTCACGGCGATGAGCGCCTCCGGATGCGCCGCGCGCACGGCGTCGATCTCCGCCTGGAGGGCGGCGCGAAGCCCGGCGCCGGGCCGGGAGGCAGGGGCAGGCATCACGGCAGGCGTGCGGCACGCGGCAACCGCGAGCGCCGCAGACAGGAGGAGCACAGAGGCACGGCGCATCGGGGCGGGGGCAGGCGGGCAGGGTACAAAAAAGCCCGGCCCTGCGCAGGGCAGAGCCGGGCCGGTTGTTCTACGCGCCGGGGTCAGCGCACGCCGATCACGAGCGTCGACGAAGTGCGCGCGCCGAGGGCGCGCACGACGTAGGTGCCCGCCGGGAGCGCCTCCGGCAGCGCGAGCGTCTGCGTGCCCGGACAGTTCGCCGTCGAGCAGCGTCGACCACGCGGCGCCCGAGCACGTCGAAGAGCACGTACCTGCCCGGCCTGCGCCTCGCGCACGGCCACCACGACGCGGCGCCCCTGCGCAGTCAGGCGAAGCGCGTCACCCTCGTTGACGGCCACTTCTACGACGGGGGAATAGTGCGCGGCCCCGTCGAAGTCTACCTGGCGGAGGCGGAAGGCGTAGGTCCCGGCGGCGAGCCCAGTGACGGAGCAGGTGTAAGTACGGGCCTCGCTGGTGGTCCCCTGCCCGGCCACAAAGCCCACCTGCGCCCAGGCCTGGCCCTGCTGCTGTTCGACGGCGAAGCCCGCGTTGTTCGTCTCGCTCGCCGTCGTCCACGACAGACGCGCCCGCGCGCCATCGACGACCCCGGCAAACGCCGTCAGCTCGACGGGCAGCGTCGAGGGGGACGTGTTGTTGATCGTCCGGACCGCTGCTTCGGCGCCTGTAGGGGCGGAGCCGCCCGTAGCGGTGAAGGCGTAGTACGACGGGCTGCCTGCGTTCGGAATGGACGCGGTGCAGGTGGCGGTGCCTCCGCAGCTCGCCGCGGCGACGGCCGAGGACGCGTAGTTGTCCGTCGAGTAGCGCACGTAGACGCCTTCGCTGCTCACCGGCGCGCTCAGGTTGACGGTCACGGTCGTGTTGGCGCCGTTGGCCTGCGGGGCGCCGAGCGAGAGCGTCACCGGCGCCGCCGTCAGCTCCGACCACACGCCCTGCGTGTTATTGTAGCCGCTGTCGAGAAAGCGCACCACGTAGTAGCGTCCCGACACCGGGCTTACCGTGTCGTTGCCGCCCCCCTGCCAGGTGTAGGTCTGCGGGGTGTTCATGACCACCGACACATCCTTCCAGGTGTTGTTGTACTCGCCACCCGTAGGGCCGGACGTGAACAGCCATTCGAGGTTGGCGCCCGCGTCGATGTTGCTGCCGGCCAGCAGCACGCCCGACTTGTAGGTGCCCACGCCGCCCGGCTGCGTGTCGAAGCTCATCACGAGCCCGGACTGCGGCGGCGGGTTCTGCCAGTCCGGGTTCTGGATCTGGCCCACCATGTTGACCCCTTCGGGGCCGTAGACCTGCGCCTCGGCTAGGACCGGCAGGAGCAGCAGCAGGAGCGTGGTAGCGGTTTTACGCATCGGGCAAACAGAGGGTTGAGGATGGAACGGCCCGCCGGGAATTGGCGGGCAGGGGTTCAGTGGAGAACGATGGGGTGGCTGGCCGAGGTGCCACGCCCGAGCGCGCGCACGACGTAGATGCCCGCCGGGAGCGCGTCCGGCAGCGCGAGGGTCTGCGTGCCGGACAGCTCGCCGTCGAGCAGCGTGGCCACGCGGCGCCCGAGCATGTCGAAGAGGCCCACGCGCACGGGCTGGGGCGTACCGACCGTCAGCGTCACGGTGCGGCCGCGAACGGCGAGCGTAAAGTCCGCCAAC
Organism: Rhodothermales bacterium; assembly: GCA_963740755.1. Classification (GTDB taxonomy): domain Bacteria; phylum Bacteroidota; class Rhodothermia; order Rhodothermales; family BA12; genus CAVSDF01. The sequence continues at coordinate 517,731 of CAVUFJ010000007.1, read as the reverse complement.
GCGTCCACGCGCGCTTCGGTGACGGGGGAGTAGTGGGTGGCGCCGTCGAGGTCCACCTGCCGCAGCCGGAAGCGGTAGCGTCCGGGCGCCAGGTTCGGCACCGTGCGGGCGTAGGTATGGGCCTCAGCGGTCGTGCCCTGCCCCGCCACAAACGCCTGCTCCTGCCAGGCAGCCTCGGCCTCGCGCTGCATCTCGATGCCAAAGCCCGCGTTGTTCGTTTCGCTCTGGGTCGTCCATGCAAGCCGCACCGCCGCGCCGTCGGCGACGGCCGTGAAGCGCGACAGTTCGACCGGCAGGGGGCTCGTCTGCATCGCCGTCACGAGCGAGACGCCGCCCACGCTGTAGGTCCCGGCGGTGGACGTGGTCATCCCGAACGACGCCGGGCCCCGCGAGGCCGGCCGCAGCGCGTCGAACGTGAAGGCGGTGGACGCAGGCGCAAACGTCGCCGTGTTCACCGCCACGGTCTGCCCTTCGGCGGCGGCGTAGACCACGAAGCGCAGCGCCTCGCCCACGCTGTAGCGGCCCGCGCCCTGCACGTCGCCGCTGTTGCCGAGCACTTCGAGGACGAGGTCGTGGACGCCGTCCCAGCGCGTGGCGAGGCCGTTGCGCGCGATGCCCGCGATGCCCGCGCACGGCGTGCCGGTGCAGGCCGCAATCGCATCCCCGGCCTGCAGGGCGCGGTTGCCCACGCGCAGCGCCGCCGCGTCTTCGGCGCGGAAGACCACGTAGTGGAGCTTGCCGCCGGGCGCCGCCGTCATCGTGAAGGACGCGGCCGGCTCCGAGGGAGGCTGCGGGTACAGCCCTGTGGGGGCATACCACGCGTAGTTGCCCGCGCCCGCCTTCACGTAGGCCCGTCCGTCGGTGTACACCTCGCTGGACTCGAAGAGAAACGCGTCCGAGTAGTCGCGCAGTTCGATGTTCTTCCAGGCCGCCACCCCGCCGCCCGCCGACCCCGGCGTGTCTACGTAGGTGGCCTGCGTGCCGCTCGTGGCGTCGTTCATGGCGAGCACGAGGCCGGTGCGCGCGGTCCCATCGCCGAGGCGGCGGAGCGCCCAGAAGTCGCCGGTGGTGTAGGCGCCGCCGCCGGGGCTCAGGTAGCTGAGTTGCGCCGAACTGCCGCGCGCGAGGGCGTTGCGGAGCGCGATCTGCCAGGTGATCTCGTCGCCGAGGTGGTACCAGAAGAAGTCCTTGAAGAACACCGACGGCCGCCCCTCGGCCGCCATGAGGTAGCTGTAGGCGAGGTGCTTGCGGCTGTAGACGGGCGCGTGCCCCCCATCGGTGCTGAAGGCGCACGCAGCCACTGCCCGCCGGGATGGCGCCTGGGTGTCGCTACATGACGCCTCGCTGAAGCCCCGTGCGGTCGAAGTCGTGGTTCTCGATGAACGTGACCACGCGCGCGGCGTCCACCCCGCTGAAGCGCAGGCCTTCGCGCGTTGAGGCGGCTCATGTCGAAGCCGCCGCCACCGTCGGCCATGTCTTTGAGCGCTAGCGGAGCCCGAAGTCGAACATCGCCAGCCCCGCGTTCGTGCCCCCGGCGCCGGCCGCGCCGTACGTCGTGTTGAAGGTGTTCACCTGCCCGGCGTAGTTCGCAATCTCGCCCGTCGAGCCGAAGTATTCGCCGACCGCAAAGGGCTGCGGCCCGCTCGCGAGTTCGACCAGCCACGGGGCCAGAAAGCCCGGCTCGATGTGCTTGACCGCGTCGAGGCGCACCTCGTCGATGCCCATCGTGTTCACGAGGTAGCGCCCCCACACCACGAGCGAATCGCCGACGTGGCCGAGGTTGTGCGGCCCGTGGTACCAGCCGGCGGCAATCGTGTTGTTGGTGTTGTTGAAGTAGCCCAGGTCCTGCCCGAAGTAGGCGGCGTAGTACGGATCGGCGGTCGAGCAGTTGGAGGCGCCGCCGCCCGTGGGCGTGGGGTTGAAGCTCGTCGCGTTGGCCGGAAACCGGTTGCTGCGCACGTTGAAGACGTTGTAAGGCGTCGTGCCGAAGCCGCAGGCGTCGGGGCTCTGGCTATTGCCGCCATCGCGGTGGTTGAGCACCACGTCGGCCATCACGCGCACGCCCGCGCTGTGGAGGGCCGCGATCATGTTCGTGAGTTGGGTCCGGGTGCCGAAGCGCGTGCGGTTGCTCCCCTTCTGCGGCAACTCGCCGAAGTCGTAGTAGTCCGTCAGGTCGTAGCCCATCGAATTGCGCCCGCCGGCCCCTTTGACGGGCGAGGGGATCCAGACGGTCTGGATGCCGGCCCCGGCCAGGCGGGGCGCGAGCGTGGCGAGCGAATCCCACCACACGCCCCCGGTCGTCCCGTTGGTGGGGTCGCCGGGGTGAACGTTCCAGTAGAAGCCCTGCAGGAGGACGCCGCTCTGGGCGTGGGCGGCACTGGCTCCAAGGGCGGCGACGAACAGGGCCGCAAGACGGCTTCGCATGGGGGATAACGGAGGAAACACCGGGGCTCCGGCGCGCGCAGCGCACCGGCTTAGACACACGACTTAGCACAAAGTAAGCGCTTACATCGCCCGTGTAAAGGCCGTAGCCCGCCCGCGCTTTTTTTGCGCGCGGTCCGCCGCCCTCAGTTCATCCGCGGGTCGGCGGGGAAGTGGACGAGGTACGAGTGCGGCGGCCCCATCTCGCGCAGGACGGTGCTCCAGAGGTCGGCGGGCGTCACCTCGAACAGGTGGGCCGCACGCGCGGGGTGGCGAAGCCAGTCGCCGCGTTCGACCTCGTCGGCGAGCTGCCCGGCGCTCCAACCGGCATAGCCGGCAAAGAAGCGCACGTCGGCGAGGGTGGCCTGGCCCTCGCGGAGCACGTCGGCGAGCGCGCCGATGCTGCCGCCCCAGTAGACCCCGGCCACCACCTCTTCGGCCCCTTCGATGGTGGGCACCCGGTGGAGCACGTGGGCCGTCTGCGGCTCCACCGGACCCCCACTCGCAATCGGCACGTCGGGGGCTTCGTCGGTGGTGCCGAGCGTGATCTCGCCCTGCGTCGGCTCGTTGAGCACGAGCCCGAAGGAGCCTTCGTCGTCGTGGATGCACACGAGCACGACCGACCGGACGAAGTTCGGGTCGTCGAGCACGGGGGGGGCGATGAGCAGGAGGCCGGGGCCGAGGGGCGTTTCCATGGCGGGGAAAGTACGCGCGGGAACGTTTGGACGTGCGATGTGCGAAATACGACCTGCGGCGTAGAATCTGTTGCGGCGTCCCTGTCGTACGCTGCCTATCGCCCGTCGCACGTCTGCCTTGCCCGTCCTCGCCAACTACTACGTCACGTACCGCTGCAACGCGAAGTGCGGGTTCTGCGACATCTGGGAGAAGCCCTCGCCGCTCGTCGACCTCGTCGACGTGCGCCGCAACCTCGACGCCCTGAAGCGCCTCGGCGTGCGCATCGTGGACTTCACGGGGGGCGAGCCGCTGCTCCACCCCCAGCTCGACGTGCTCCTGCGCGAGGCGAAGCAGCGCGGCTTCCTCACCACCGTCACCACCAACGGGCTGCTCTACCCCAAGCGCGCCGAAGCGCTGCGCGGGCTCGTAGACCTGCTCCACTTCTCGATCGACGCGCCCTACCCCGGCGCCCACGACCGGAGCCGCGGCGTGCGCTGCTTCGAGCGGCTGCTCCAGAGCATCGAGACGGCCCTGCGGCTCGGCGAGCGGCCCGACCTGCTCTTCACCGTCACCAACGATTCGTATCCGTACCTGGAGACGATCTACGAGCGGTTTGCGCGCCCCAACCGGCTCACGCTCATCGTCAACCCCGTCTTCGAGTACGACGGCCTCGGCGAGGGACTCCGCGAGGAGGTGATGGCCAAGATGGAGCGGTTCGCGCGGAAGCCCTACGTGTACCTCAACCCGGCCTTTCTGAGCCTGCGCCGCGCGGGCGGCAACGACCCGGCCAACCCGTCGTGCCGCGCCGTCTCCACGACCGTCGTCATCTCGCCCTTCAACGAGCTCGTGCTGCCCTGCTACCACTTCGGGCTGGAGAAGTACGCGATCGAGGGCGATCTCTACGGGCTCTGGCACTCCGACAAGGTGCAGGCCGTACGCGCCCTTGAAGGCCGCCTGGAGGCGTGCCGGGGCTGCACGGTGAACTGCTACTTCGAGCCGTCCTTTGCCACCAACCCGCGCAGCCCGTACTTCTGGCAGAGCCTGCCGAGCAAGGCCCGCTACAGCTGGACGAAGTTCGTCGTGCAGCGCCTGCGCAGCGGTCCGCGCACCGCCGTGCTGCCCAGCTTCGAGGCGCTCGTGGCCGAGGAAGCGGCCTTCGATGCCGCGCACGCCTCGGGCGACGGGGCTACCCTGCCGCTGCCTGTGCCTGCCTGAACGTGCGGCCCCTCCCATCCCAACGCCGGTCGCATGGTGAGGGAGTACCAGGTTGATCGCCGATCATGGAGGATGGTCAGAGACGTCCAGCGGCGCCCTCTGGCCATGATCCCTCATCCGGCGGCCATTCCCGTATCCTTCGGCCGGATTGGGTACCACGTCCATCCCAAGCAGCCGTTTTCATGCCGCGCGTGACGGATGCCGCCCGAACGGACGGCCGTGTATAACCTCGGCCAGAGGCAGGCCTGGCTTCAGACGAGAGGGCTGAACAACCGCCCTCAGGCGCGCGGGCGGCGCCCACGGAGGAAGCCGTACACGATGGACACGATCGAGCCCGATGCGGCGGGCACGATGTAGGACGCCGACGAGGGCGCCACCGGGGCCATCGGCTGCGGCGCCCGCATGACGGGCGCGGTGTGGCGCTGCGCGCTGTAGTGCATCAGCGCCAGGTGAAACAGCTCGCCCGTCGGCATCGTCGGCGCGGTCGGGTGGGCGGCCTCCGGGGTGGTCTGGCCGAGGTAGCCTTCGTAGACGTGCGGGAGGGCGAAAGAATTCCAGTTTTCCATCGGGAACGGCAGGAGACAAACGTGAGAAAGGAGGGGCAGATCAGTGGCGCAGCACGACCGGGCGGGTGGCCACCTGGACCCCGGCGGTGAGTTGGACGAGGTAGACGCCCTCAGCGAGCGTGCCCGCCGCCACCGGTACCGCGTGCGCGCCCGTGCCCAGATCGGCGTCGGCCAGCACGCGGACCTCGCGGCCGAGCGCGTCGAAGAGGGAAAGGCGGACGTGCGCGGCTTCGGCCAGGTGGAAGCCGCACCAGGCCTGCCCCGCGCAGCGGGTTCGGCGCCACGCCCACGAGGTCGAATGCGTCGAGGCCGGGCGCGGCGTCGGTGGCGGTGGCGGCGCCCGTCACGAAGCGCTCGACCGGCGAGAAGGCCGAGTAAACGCCCCCCACCGTCCGGGCGCGGACGCGCCAGTAGTGCGCCCCGCCGGCTTGCGCGCCCAGGGCCAGCGACGGCGCCGCGATCCCGGCAAAGCGCTGCGCGCCCGTCATCGCGGCGTTCGCGGCCACCTCGACCTCATAGGTCTGGCCCGCGCCCGGCGCCATCGGGAGCGACCACGACAGCACCGGCGCGGCGCCCGCCGGCAGCGAAACGCTGCGCGCGGGGCTCTGCGCAAGGGGCATCACCGCCCCGTTGGGGTTGTAGACCGCGAACGTGCCCGCCGGGTCGGACCACAGCGAGAACGCGTTGCCGTTGGACGCCCGCACGCGCCACGAGTAGGTAGCGCCCGGCGCCAGGCCCGTCACCGTGCGGATGCGCTCGCCGGCGCCCATGAAGTAGGTCGTCGTGCCGCCGAGGTTGCCCAGTTCGGTCAGTTCCACCTCGAAGTGGTCTACCGGCGCCGAGGCCCCGTTGAGGTACCAGCGCAGCGCCGTCTCGGTGCCGTAGATGAGGGCGTTGCCCGTCGGCCACGCGATCACGGGCGTGAGCGAGCCCGCCGCGCCTGTCGTCACAAACGACGCGGTGGACCAGGCCGGGTTGCCGATCACGCGTACATGCCAGTAGTAGGGCATCCCCCACGCAAGCGGCGCCGCGATCACGTGCGACGTCTCGCGGACGCCCTTCACCACAGGGTTGCTGCACATCGGCGTGGCGGCCGGCGTGGGGGCGGTGCCCCAGCACACCTCGTAGCCCGTGAGGCCCACCGTGCCGCCCATGACCCACCACGACAACTCCGGCGTGAGCGTGTACATCTCGGCATCGCCCGTGGGCCACGACGGCACCGCCGTAGAGGCGCCCGCGCCGCCCGTCATGCGGAACGATTCGAGCATGGACGCCCCCGAGCGCTGCCCGCCGACCTCGGAGCGCAGGTACCAGACGATCCCTTCGCCGCCGCCCACCGGCACGCGATAGCTCGTCACCGTAAGCGGTCCCGAATCGGCGAAGCCGGCCGCGCCGGTGCCCGCCACGAGTTCCCCCGTGCAGGCCGCCGTGGCGCACGTTTTGGTATAGACGCGGTAGACGGTGCCCATCGGCGCCTGCGGCGCGTACCACGAAAGCTGCGCCGGCGAGGCGTACACCAGGGCATTGCCCACCGGCCACGACGGCACCGGCACGACGGGCGTCGCGTTGCTGCTGCCCGGACCGTTCACCTCGAAGGACGCGGCGCTCGACCACGCGGAGCACGTAAAGGGGCTGTCGCAGGCGCGCACCTGCCAGTAGTAGGAGGCGCCGGGAATCAGGCCGGTGGCCTCGTAGCGAAGCGCGTGCAGGCCGGTGCGCTGCGGCACCCCCGGCGCCGTGCCGGTGGCGAGCCAGTACCGCACGTCGTACGTGAGCCCGCCCGGATCAGGCGCCCCGAGGTACCACGTAAACGCCTGCGTCGTCGTGTAGACCAGCGCATTGCCCACCGGCCACGAGGGCGTCGGCACGCCGGGCATCGCCCCTACTGCACGGGCGGGCAGCACAGCACCGACGCCCAGCATGAGCAGGGCAGAAAGACGGAACGATCGTAGCATCGGACGGACGTGCAAATCGAAATCAAAACCCTGCCACAGGTGCAGGGGCCCCCGCGCATCGCAGGTGGGTCTGGAGCTTCCAGACCCACCTGCCCTGTGCCTCGCCGCGTTTAGGGGACGGCAGGCACGCCTTGGGGGGGCGGAATTAAAACAGAGACGGGGAGGCGGGCAACCGGCCGGTCACCACGAGAGCGCCACCGCGCGGCGCTCGCCCAGACGCGGCACCACCAGGCCCCGCACCAGGTCCGCCAGCTGCCCGAGCCACGACGCACGCGGCGCGGCCGCCACCGGCACGGCTACGGCCATCTCGACGAGTTCCTCGGCTTCCAGCTCCCACGGCTCCGGGGCGCTGAGCGCCTGGGCCAGGGCCAGCCGGACGGCCTCGGCCTTCTGGTGCAGATCGTACTGCGAGTGCGCCGGCAGCACCGGCACCGGCGGCATATCGCTGTAGTGCAGCATCGCGAGCTGGAAGAGCGCGCCCGCCGGACGAACGGGGGCGGCCTGACGCTTCCCGGACGTGCGGAGGGCGCGGGAGGCGTAGATCGACGGGTGTTGCCAGGTTTGTGGCATGGTAGTTGCTCCGACGTCGGAGAGGATGAGAGTGAGACGGCCCGGCAGGTTGCAATCAGACGGGCCATCGCAAAAGCACCACCCCATAGACCCTTCGCGACGCACAGGCTGGCAGGCCCGATCCGCGACGGTTGTCTGGGTTTCCGCCCCAAGGCGGCGTAGACGGCAAAGGGCCAGCAGGTCCGCCGGTGCGAGCGCCCCGAGAGGCAGCTCCAAGCATCGGCTGAAAACGGTCCTTCACGCCCCGCCGCAATGGCACGGGGTCACGCTAATGCGTTCCTGGATGTGGCGATGTTTGCGCTGTGTGGGGCACAGTTCATGGCGCGCACTGGGGAGCACACACCACGCAAGAGACAGTCGCCAGGGGAAGCGATATCTCAAATTAGGTCTCGGAATTTTTTTCGCAAGGGGGCGGCACAAATTTCCTCCCCACCGGACACCTTTTCCGCCGCTGCGGAGACTGCCCCCTTCCGCACAGCGCCTGCGCTTGCTTGTTGTTTTTCAAGCGATTAGCCACAGATCCAACGCGGCTTCCTGGACGTGGGCGGGGCGCCAACTTTTTTTCGCGTATCCCCACTTCTACCCCCTCGCGTAGACCTGTGAGGGGCTGCGCCGCGCTCGCCAGCGGCGCGTACGTGCTCACCGCCCCACCGACGCCGGCCGCGTCACGCGGTCTGTCGTAGCGCTGCGGTGAGGGGAGCAAGGTCCGGGTGACCATCGCCGCCGGACCCTGCGTCCACCGCCATGGGTAGGCCGAACGGTCTCTGCTCCGCTCCATGACGCCTCCTCATGCCCACGCGCCCCTGCGCACCGCAGGCGCGGCCCTCGCCGACGCCACCCACGCGCTCGTGCTCCTCCATGGGCGCGGCGCCGACGCCGAGGGCATGCTGGACCTCGCCGGCGCCCTCGGTCTCCCGCCCACCGTGGCTGTGCTCGCCCCGCAGGCCGACGAGGGGACGTGGTACCCGGTGCGCTTTCTCGCGCCGCTCTTCGAGAACGAGCCGTGGCTCTCCGGCGCCCTCGCGTGTGTGGGCCGGGCGGTCGCGGCGGCTACCGAGGCCGGGATCCCTCCGGAGCGCCTCTTCCTGGGAGGCTTCTCGCAGGGCGCCTGCCTTGCGCTCGAATACGCGCGGCGCCACGGGCAGCGCTACGCCGGGCTGCTCGGCTTTGCCGGCGGGCTCATCGGCCCTGCCGGACAGGCGTGGCCCTGCACGGGCGACCTTGCGCGTACACCCACCCTGCTCGCCACCCACGACGCCGACCCGCACATTCCGCTCGTGCGCGTCGAGCAGACGGCGCAGACCCTCACCGCCTGCGGTGCGTCGGTGGACGCGCGCCTCTACCGGGGCAGCCTCCACACCATCACCGCCGATGCGATGCAGGCGGCGCGGGCGCTCATTGCCACGAGCCTCGGCACAACCGGCGCCGTTCCGGAGCCGTAGCGGCCTCGTTGCGCGGCGTTGCGGGCTCGTTTCAGCGCGTGAGGTAGGGCCGGGCAGATCTTAGCAGTGCCCCGCGACGCCCCGCCATGTACGCCCTTCGACGCCCCCTGCCGCGCTTTTTGCTCGGCATCCTCTTCCTGCCACTCGGGCCACGTCGCCCCAACGGTCCGCGCCGGGGCTACCGCAACGTGACCGGCAGGCGGCCCCGCGCCGAGGCCTGCCCGCGCAGCACCGCCGCCGCCGCGCGGACGCTCGGGAGCGTGCTGTCGTAGAAGGCGAGGGCCGCATCGCCGCCGCGCAACTCGGTGAGCGTGTAGGGACTGCCGAAGGACACGAACACGAGGCGCCGCCCGGCCTGACGTAGCGCGGCCACGAGGTCGTCCTGCCCATCGCGCAGCCCGATGCTGCCCCGCCCGGACACGAGGCGCTGGTGGAGCGCCACCACGACCACGTCGGCGTTGAGCGCGCGGAGGGCCGCGATCTGTGACGGCAGGGGCGTGGCGTCGAAGCGGCGCTCCACGTCGGGGCCGAGGGCGTCGCGGAAGGCGTCGAGCGCCACGCCGAGCGCGCCCGTGGCGCGCACGTTGGCCAGCTGCACGAGCGCCACACGGCCCTGCAGGGGAAGCACGCCGGGCGTCTCGTAGACCATGGTCGCGGCGGCGGCGGCCACGGTGTCGGCGAGGGGGTGGGGGGCGCCGGAGGCGGTGAGGCGGGCCCAGAGTGCGTCGTCGGGGCCGGCGTGGTGGTGGAGGCCGGCGCGGGCTTTGGCGGCGAGCACGCGGGCAGCGCGCTGCGCGACGTCGGCGCGCGAGAGGGCCCCGGCGTCTACGGCGGCGCGGATCGCGGCGAGGGCGACGGCGGCAGAGCGGGGCGTGAGGATGATGTCGGCCCCGGCCACGAGGGGCGGACGGCCCGCTCGGCCTCGCTGAGGCCGCTGAGCGCGCCCATCTGCACGTCGTCCGTCACCACGATCCCCTCGAAGCCGAGATCGGCGCGGAGCAGCCCGGTGAGCACGGGCGCGGAGAGCGTCGCCGGGCGGCGCACGGCGTCGAGGGCGCGCGTCCATACGTGCGCGGCCATGATGGCCGACGGCGGCGTCTCGGCGTGGACGAGCGCGCGGTAGGGCGCTAGGTCCGACGAGTCGAGCACGGCGAGCGGGGCGTCTACGACGGCGAGGCGCGTGTGCGAGTCTACGCCGGTGTCGCCGTGGCCGGGAAAGTGCTTGAGCGTGGTGAGCAGGCCGTAGCGCTCGGCCTCGCGCACGAACGCGCCCGGCGAGGCGCGTCACCTCAGCGGCGCCTTCGCCGTAGGCGCGCGTGTTGATGATCGGGTTGTCCGGGTTGCGGTTGACGTCCACGACCGGCCCGAACAGCCAGTTGACGCCCACCGCGCGCGATTCGAGGGCCACGAGGCGCCCGGCAGCAGCGGCGTAGGCCTCGTCTCCGGCGGCGCCGAAGGCCATCGCGGCGGGCAGTTCGGTGAGGCGGGGGCTGTCGGCGCGCCCGGCGCCGCGCTCGTAGTCGGCGGCGAGCAGTAGGGGCACGCGCGCGGCAGCCTGCAACTCGGCCGCCGCCTGCCGCACTTCCTCGGGACGCCACGCGCGCGGAATCAGGAAGCCGCCCACGCCCTGCCGGACCAGCGCGAGGGCGTCCGCGCGCAGCGTGCTCCAGCGCGACCCCGCTGGCAGGCTCGCTAGCACCAGTTGCCCGATCTGCGCGTCAAGCCCGAGCCCATCGAGCGTGGCGCGGGCCCACTCCTCGCCACCCGCCTGGTCCGGCGGCGCATAGGCGTCAAGGCCGAGCGCAGCCAGCAGGGCGGTTTCGTGCGCGCGGGCCGGGGGCCGGGGGGGCAGACTCACTTCCGGCGCCGCCACCGGCGGCTCCTCGACGGGCGCAGGCGCAGGGGCGGGAGGCGAGGCGGGGGGCGCGGAGGCGGGGCGGGGCTGCGGGCCGCGCCCCCACGTGGGGGTGCGAGGGCCGGAGGGCGTGGCCGTGGTGCTCGTACACGCAGCGAGCCCGAGGGCCAGCAGGAGCACGCCGAAAACAGAGGGGGAACGACGCATAGCCGTCAAGAAACGCCGCTCGGCCCGGCGTCGTGCGCCCCAGAACGGAAAAAGGGCGGCCTCCGCAGAGGCCGCCCCAGGGGTCCGCGTGCGGCAGAAGTTCAGCGCGCCACGACGAAGGCCTGCGTGGGGTGCTGCGCGCCTGCGTCGAGGCGGACGACGTAGACGCCCGGCGCGAGCGTCCCGGCGTCGTAGTCCACCCGGTAGGCCCCCGCCGCGCGCATCCCCGCGTCGACCGTGGCCACGGCGCGCCCAAGGGCATCGTAGACCCGAACGAGGACCGGCGTGGCCTCGGCGAGGGCGTAGCGCAGCACGACCGCGCCGCGCGCCGGGTTCGGCGCGGGCACGCCGAGCGCAAGGCCGCTGCCCAGAACCGCACCTTCGGTGGCCGTGACGGCGCCCTCCGGCGTGACGACAAAGTTGGCCATGCCCTGCACCGCCGAGGTGGTGTCTACGTCTACCGTCTCACCCCAGACGCCCGCGAAGGGGAGTTCGACCGTCACCACATGGCGGCCGCTGTCGAGGCCCGCGAGTTCGTAGCCGCCGCGCTCGTTCGAGAACGTGTAGGCCACGAGGCGCTTGCGGGCGTCGAAGGCGCGCACCAGCGCGCCCCCCACCGCCCGGCCCTCCCGCGTGGCCGCCTTGCCGACGATCCGGTTGGCGCCGCCGGGCGAGGCAAACGGCGCGAGCGCTACGCTGGCCGTGGCGGGCGCAGGCCCCACGTTCGTGCGCGCCGCGTCGAGCCACGTTCCGAGCGTGCTGCCGGCGTAGGTGGGCGCAAAACCGTCGGCGGTGCCGAAGACGATGTAAGCGCCGACCGGAAGGGCGGCGAAGCTGTAGCGCCCGTCCGAGCCGGTCGTGGCCGTGGCGACGCCGCCGGAGCGGTACGCGCGCACCGTGGCCCCGCCGATGGGGGCGCTCGCGGGGCTCGCAGCGGCGGCATTCGAGAGGAGGCCGGCGAGGGCGCCCGTGGTGGTGGCCGTGCGCGCATCGAGCGTGAAGTTGATGCCGGCGGCCTCGTAAGGCGCCGCGCCGAAGGTGAGCGCCATCGCGGCCTCGGACGTGGCGGCCTCGCGGTAGTACTCGGGCGCATATCCGTCGCGCCGGGCCGAGGCGACGAGCGAGAGCGGCGTGTAGGCCTCGAACTGCGCGTCGTAAGTGCCGTCGGCGGCGGTGCGGGCCATGCCGATCCCCTCATGGGCATCGCGCGGCGCGAACACCACAAGGGCGCCCGCGAGCGCCGTCCCGGCGGCGTCGGTCACCCTGCCGCGCACGCGCACGGCCACGCGCTGCGGCGCGGGCGGCACGGAGAACTCGACGACGGTCGGCGCGAGTGTGCCCACGCTGAGCGAGGTGGCCTCGGCGGGCGTGGCGGCGTCCCTGTAGAACTCGGCGTACGAGGGCGCGCCCCGCTCGCCCCCGATGCGGACGGCGGCGAGGTACACGCCCGGCGTTACGCGTACGGTGAAGCGGCCATCAGCGCCGCTCACGGCGGTCCCGGCCGGGCGCACAGCGCCGCTGTCGCGCACGGCGTAGAGCGTCACGCGGGCCTGGGCCACGGGGGCCTTCGTGCCATCGGTGAGCACGCGGCCGGTCACGTCCACGCGCACGGGTTCGGGCTCAGCGGCGCGGAGTTCGAGGTCTTTCTGAAGGGTCTGGCCTGCCGTCACGCGCGCCTCGGCCACCGTGGTGCGGTAGCCCGGGGCCTCGGCGCTGAGCAGGTACGAGCCCACGGCCAGGCTGTCGAAGCGGTAGGCGCCCGTAGCGCTGGTCGTGCGTTCGCGCAGGAATGGCAGGGCGAGCGGATCGACCCGTACGAGGCGAACACGCACCCCGGCGACGGCCTTGCCGCTGGCCTTCACCGTGCCCGTGAGGGCGCCGGCGGCGGTCGCGGGTGGCGAGCAGGGGCACCACGAGCCGGTCGGCGCTGAGGGCAACAGGCAGGCTCACCGTGGCATAGCCGGCCGCTTCGAAGCGGAGCGTGAGCCCGCTACGCTCGGCCAGAGACGCGCGCAGCGAGAAGGCCCCATCCGCGCCCGTCGTGTCACCCGCGATGAGCGCACCGGCGGCGCTCACGAGCCGCACGCGCACCGCCGCGAGGGGCCGGCGCGAGGCAGCATCCACGACCGTGCCCGCGAGCGTGAGCGGGGTGGCCGGCGGTGGCGCCGTGGCCACGAGCCTGAAGGAAGCGAGCGTGACCGTCTGCCCGGCCTCGACGTTCACGTCCTCGCGCCCGGCGCCGGTGTAGCCCATCGCGCTCACGGCCACGTTGTAGCGCCCGGCGGCCAGCCCGGCGAGTTCATACCCGCCCTCGGCGGTGGTGGTCGCGGTGGCGGCCGGGGCCGTCGTGGGGCCGCCGCGCAGCGTGGCACGCACGGTAGCGCCCGAGATTGCGGTGCCGGTGGATGCTTCCACGCGCCCGCGCAGGGTGCCTGTCTGGGCCTGCGCGGTCCCCGCGAGGAGGGCGATGAGCAGCAGGGTGCTCATCCGAAAGCCTGTACGCATGGTCGTAACGATGGAGCGGATCGAGAAAGGGAAAGGGCTATCCAGCACGCTACACCCAACCCGCACGCGCTCCCCTATGTGCCGGGCCCATGGCCGCACAATTCATCCGCCCGCGAGCGTGGCCGCGAGGTCCGTCCGGTACGCCTGCACGGCGGGGATCAGCGCGGCCACGAGGCCCACGCCGAGCGCGGCGAGCACGAGCCACGCCTCGCCCGGCGCCCAGGCGAAGCCGGTGAGGCGGAAGCCCTGCTGCGCCTGCACCGCCCGGCCCACGGCTTCGGCGGCGCCGTGGCCCACGAGCAGCCCGAGCCCGAGCCCGAAGGCCGCCATCAGAAAGCCTTCGAGCAGGACGTGCGCGAACAGGCGCCCCCGCGTGGCGCCGAGCGTGCGCATCATGGCGAGGTCGTAGCGCCGGTCGTGGAGGGCGCTGTAGAGCGTCACGAACACGCCGAGCAGCGCGGTGGCCATGAGCAGGAGCCCGAAGAGCCGCAGCACCCGCGCGCCCACGCCGAGGAGCGTCATGAGCCGGGCAATCTCCATCGCCGGCACGGCGGACTTGAGCGACGCCACCGCGTCCACCTGCCGGGGAAAGAGCGCCACGGCGAGCGGCGTCCGGTAGCGGATGAGCACCGCCGTCACCTCACGCCCGGCGCGGGCGGCGGCGTCAAGGTCGAGGCGGGCGGTGGCCTCGGGGGTGAGCCCTTCGAGGGGCGCGGGCACGAGCGGGGTGACCTGCGCCGCCCGCGTAGAATCGGACTGCCCCGGCGAACCCGGCAGCCCATCGCCGCCCGCGCGGTGCTCGTGGACGGCCCACACGGTCGGCAGGCCGGTCAGGACGAGGCGGTCCACCACGGTGCCACTCGGCGCGAGCACGCCCACCACGCGCATCGGCGTGGCCGTGTGGCCCGGCCCGGCTTCGGTGAGGCCGTGCGAGGACGTGAACGATTGTCCGACCGTCAGCCGGGCGCGGCGCGCCACGTCGCTTCCGAGCACCACGTCGTAGGGCGCCGCCCAGGCGCGTGCCGCTGGCAAGGGTGGCGCGGTAGTGCGCGAGAAAGTCCGGCGTCGTGCCCACGATGGGGAAGCCCCGGAACGAGTCGCCCATGCCGAGCGGAATCGCCTCGGCCACGAACGGGCTGCGCATCACCGGCAGCACCTCCTTGAGCGTCACGTTGCCCGTCGGCGCGTCGATGTGGTAGATGCTGGAGAGGATCAGCTGGAGCGGACTCCCCTTGGCGCCGACCACCAGGTCGATGCCTTGCGCGTCGCGCGACAGGCTCTCGCGGAGCTGCGTCGAAAAGAGCAGCAGCAGCACCATCGTCGCCACGCCGAGCGCGAGCAGCACGGCGTTGAGCACCGCCACGAGCGGACGCCGCCGCAGGTACGACAGGCTCAGACGGAGCAGGTTCATGGCGCGGAAACGGGAGACGCGCCGCCGCCATCTAGCGTGACGACGTGCGCAAAGTGGGGCCGGATGCGGCGGTCGTGCGTGGCCACGACGAGGGCGGCCCCGGCGGCCTCGGCCTCGCGCAGCAGCAGGTCCATCACGGCCTCGGCGCGGGCGTCGTCGAGGCTGGCGGTGGGCTCGTCGGCGAGGAGGACGGCGGGGCGGTTCACCACGGCCCGCGCGAGCACGACGCGCTGACGCTGTCCCTGCGAGAGCGCGTGCGGATAAGCGTCGGCCTTGTCGGCAAGGTCCACCCGTTCCAGCACCTCGCGTACCCGCGCCTCGGCCTGCGGCACGCCGGCGAAAAACTGCGCCGCGCGGAGGTTCTCGCGCACCGTGAGCGTCTCGAACAGGTGCAGCTTCTGGAACACGATGCCCACATGCTGCCCCCGAAACCGGTCGAGCGCGGCTTCCGAAAGCGCCGCGAGGTTCTGCCCGGCCACCGAGACCGTGCCCTGCTGCGGACGGAGCAGCCCGCCGAGCAGGTGCAGCAGCGTGGACTTGCCCGACCCGCTCGGCCCGAGCAGTAGCAGCCGCTCGCCCGCCGCTACATCGAGCGCGTCCACCGCGAGCACGGGGACGCCCGGTTCGTAGGCGTGGCGGAGGGCTTCGACGTGGATCACAGGGGCGCGCAGCAGTGCCCGCAACTTAACCCGTCCCCCTCCCCGATGTGATGCCGTGGTGACGTTTGGGCGCCCCCCTCGCATCGGCCGCCTCCGTGGGGGATCGTAGAACTCCTTTCCCCAACCTCAGGGCCCCGCCCGGACCGCCCATGCCCTCCGCCCGCCGCTCCTTTCTCCGCGACAACGGCCTGAGCCTGGTGCTCGGGGCCTGCTTTCTGCTGTTCCTGATCGGCCAGACCCTCACTGGCTGGCACGTCTACAACGACGACCGCGCCGATCACGGCCACCCGGCCGCCTCGCTCGGCCACCTACGTCACCACCGGCCACTTCGGCGAGGCGGTGTTCGAGAACTGGGAGAGCGAGTTTCTGCAGATGGCGGCCTACGTGCTGTTCACGGTGAAGCTCTACCAGCGCGGCTCCTCGGAGTCGAAAGACCCGGACGAGGCCGCGCCGCAGGACGAAGACCCGGCCCCGCACCGCGACGACGAGGAGGCGCCCGGCCCCGTCCGGCGGGGCGGGTGGCGCCTGGCGCTCTACCGGCACTCGCTCTCGGGGGCGCTTGGCGTTCCTGTTCCTGGCCAGCTTCGCCGGGCACGCCTACGCCGGGCACGTCGAGCAGAATACCGAGCGGGCCGAGCACCATATGCCGCCGCAGTCCACCGTCACGTACCTGCGCGGCAGCCAGTTCTGGTTCGAATCGTTCCAAAACTGGCAGAGCGAGTTTCTGGCGGTGCTGGCCATCGTCGTGCTCAGCATCCGCCTCCGCGAGCAAGGATCGCCGGAGTCGAAGCCCGTCCACGCCCCGCACGACCAGACCGGAGACTGACCCGCCCCCGCGCCGGCGAGTGCCGCGCCGCCCGCGCTGCATGACAGATCCGGCCAGAGTACGGTAGGAGTTGGTATGACGGCTGGGGGCCGCAGGATCCTCGCCGCCGTGCACCCGGCGGCGCCCTGAAACGACCGGAGGCCCGGCGCGAGGGAACGCACGGGCCTCCGGCATAGACCGGGGCGGGAAGCACCCCGGTCCCAGAAGGTAGATCAGCGCCCGATCCAGTAGGTGAGCTTGACGGCAAACACGTTGTCCGGACGCTGGTCGAACAGGCGGCGCACTGGACGCGAGAAGCCCAGCGTGCCCACGTTCTCGACGTCCTCGGCCTGCTGCGTCCACACGAGGAAGAGCGTCGAGCCGGGCCGGTATTCCCAGCGGAAGACCGCGTTGCCGCGCAGCGAGACGAACCGGAAGTCCGGATTGGAGAACGAGAAGCTCGCCGCCGCCCCGGCCGCACCGTCGGGGTCAAGGGTCACGCGGTCGCTGGCCTCGCTCACCGTGCCGGCGTCCTTGCCGTAGCGCGTGAAATCGAAGGTGCGGGCGGCCGCGAGTTCGCCGAAGTCGTGGTAGTCGCCGGTGGAGAGCAGCGGCTGGGCAAACACCTGGAGCGTCATCGTGGGCGAAAACGTCCAGTTCACGCGCACATTGGAGCCCATCTCCCACTGGTTGAGGCGCGCGAAGACGTAGCGGGCCTTCGGCACGGAGGACCCGATGGGCGCATCGAGCCGCGCCGTCGCGTCGAGCTGGCGGCGGACGTACTGCGCCGTGACCTTGTTGTAGGACACGTTGGGGCCCAGCGAGACGCTCACGTTGGAACCCGGCTTCCAGCTGATCCCGAACGAGGCATAGCCCGATTGCCCGGCCTTCCCGAAATTGCCCCCGAGGTCGGCGTCGGCGCTCCAGACCTTCCGCCCATCCGTCTCCGGGCTGATGTTGAAGTCCACATTGCCCGGATTCTTGGCCACCGGGCCGCCGCGCGTGAGCCCCGGCGCCATCGTCGTCAGGCCCACAATTACGTTGGCGTTGAGCTCCCAGAAGTTGCGGAACGTGTTCTCGGAACGCGCAAAGAAGCCGGTGGCGGTACGGTCGCCGTCGAAGTTCCACGCACTGAAGACCGCCGTGCCCACCCAGCGGTGCTGGAAGATGCCGGTCGGCTTGGGGAAAAAGCGCCCGACGAGCAGGTGCGTGTTGATGACGTCCGTCCGCCCGATGAAGCCGAGGTCGTTGTTGTCGAACGTCGGCGTGACCACCCCCAGGGCCGCGTTGACCATCAGGTTGCCCTTGAGCTGGTCGAGCGTCACGCGGCCCATGCCACCCGTCAGGCTGGTACGCGCCGGGTCGAAGCGGGCCGTCTTCCGGTCCGGGCGCTGGAGGTAGTGGACCGACTGCTGCTGGAGCCGTGCGACCTGCGCGGCCGTGCCGTTGACGCGGGAGACGGCGCCCCAGCCCTTGAGCACGAAGTTGCCGCCCAGCACCTGCCGCCATCCGTCCACGCCCGCCACGTAGGCCGATTCGTTGACCTGGTTGCGCAGCCCCTTGTCGCGGAAGGCCCGGTTGACGGCGGTGCCCATGAAGCCGATGCCCTGCTTGCCGCCGTTGAGTTCGCGCACGCCGCGCACGACGCCGTAGTGCGCGAGGGGCTCCACCTCGGCGCGGCCCCGGGTGCCCGCGTTCTGGTAGGAGGCCGTCGTGCGCTCGGTGACACTGCTGAGCACGCCCACGTTCGTCTTGCCCACGCGCCCGGTCAGCTTGGCCGCCCCGAGAATGCGCGCCGAGGAGGGGTAGTCGGCAAAGTCGTTCGCCGGCAACGATCCCTGCGGCGATCGCCCGATGCGGCGGCTGTAGAAAAGGCTGCCGCTGGACCAGTTGAAGCCGATGTTGCGCGACGAGCCGCCGTTGCCGAAGTCGTAGTTCGACGAGCCCTCGACGAAAAAGGGGCGCCGCTCGGGGAAGAAGGTCTCGAAGCCGGACAGGTTGACCACCGCCGGGTCCACCTCCACCTGCCCGAAGTCCGGGTTCACCGTCGCCGAGAGCGTCAGGTTGGGGGTCAGGCCGAGCTTGAAGTCGGCGCCCGCGTTGAAGCGCACGTCCGAGCCGTCGTCGAACGGGTTGGCGGCGTCGGCCTGCGTGAAGGCCGCCTGGCTCGTCACGTAGGGCACAAGCTGGAAGCCGCGCGTGGGCTGGATCCGCGCGATGCCGTTGAGGTCGGCGAAGTAGGACACGAAGGCGTTCTCGCTGGATGGTACGAGGCGCAGAAACGCCTCTTCCTGCCGCCGCGCGATGGTCCGCTGGAAGTTGATGCCCCACGTCTGCACCTCGCCCTTGGCGAAGCGGAGCTGCGAGTAGGGAATGCGCATCTCGGCCGTCCAGCCCTCCGCATCGCGGGCGACCTTCCCGTCCCAGATGCCGTCCCAGGAGCTGTCATCCTCGCCGTCGTTGGCGAACGTGCCGTCGACGAAAACGCCGGCCGCGTTGAGGCCGAAGAAGTAGCCCGAACGGCGGTCGTGAAACGGGTCGAGCCCGACGTAGAAGCCGTCGGAGTCGCCGTCGTTGTCGCGCCGCCCGAGCCGGGCGACGATGGAGTCCGGCGCCGGGTCGTACATCTTCGCCCCCACGTAGAGCGCGTTGTCGTCGTAGAGCACGCGCACGACCGTCCGCAGCGACGAGGCGGCGCCCTCGTGGGGCTGCTTCTGCCGGAACCCCTCGATGGGAACGGCCGCCGCCCATGCGGCCTCGTCCACCCGCCCATCCAAGCTCACGGGCAACGTCGTCCGTACGGCCTGCACGTCGGCCCGCACGGCGGAGGCAGGCACCGTGGGCATCATCGCGTCCTGCCCTTTCACGCGCCCACCCGGCACGAGCACGATGACGAGGGGAAGCAGCTGGAGCAGGCGGCGGAGAGGAGCGCGCATGGGGAGCTTTGGCTAATTTTTTGGCACAGCACCGGACAGGCCGGCGCATGGGCGGAAGCGATTTCAGTAGTGGACGAACAGGCGCCCGGCGAGGTTACAAATCCGACCACATTTACAGCACAACGCCTCCGGGCTGCCCTTTCTCGACGCACGCGGGATGCTCAGGTTGCGCCGCTGTCCATCCGAGCAGATAGGCGGTGCAGCGGTGTCGCAGACCGGCCTCCTGTCGCGGTGAGTGGTCGTCCGCCCGGTACCGGGGGCGGCGGAGGGCGCGAGGCTATGGGCCTGTGGCTAGGTGCGCGGGCATGGTCTAGCGGATCTGGAGGAGCGGCGAGGCCCCCCGCATCAGTTGCGCACGCGAAGGGTGGTCGAGACCGGGGCGGTGGTCATAGAGAGCGCTATGACCGTGGCCGGGGCGACCACCGGCCGGGCATTCGTCTGGGAAGACACCTGCACCGACACGCGCGGCGCCGCGCCGACGCGCACGTCTACCCGCGAGGTAGGCGCGGCCAGCGGGGCCGTCATGACCATGCTGATCTGCCCGCTGCGCGGCTTGCTGCGCGTGCGTTCGCGCTGGGCGTCGCGGCGAGCCTGCTCGGCTTCGCGCTGGGCTTCTTCGCGGGCACGGGCGGCCTCCCGCTGCACTTCGCGCTGGGCCCGCAGCACCTCCTGCTGCCCCTCGCGGCGCACCTGCTCGGCCTCGCGCACGGCTTCCTGACGTTCCTGCTCGGCCTCGCGGAGGGCTTCCTGGCGATCCTGCTCGGCCTCGCGCTGCGCCTCTTCGATCTCCTGCCGGGCTTCGCGGAGGGCTTCCTGACGGTCCTGATCGGCTTCGCGGAGGGCCTCCTGGTGGACCCGGCGGGCCTCGCGGAGGGCTTCCTCGCGCGACGTCTTGCCGAGCGTGCGGTTGTCGTTCAGCTCGCGGAGGCTCTGCTGAAGGTCGCGCTCGGCCTCGCGCAGGGCCTGGACGCGCTCCTGGTCGGCGTCGGCAAGGGCGCGGGCTTGCTCGCGGCGCGTCTGGGCGAGTGCACGTTCGAGCGCGCGCTGCGCCTGCGGGAGGGCCTCGCGCACGGCGCGCTCGATCTCCGGCTGGTGCTCGGCAAGTGCGCGCTGGGCGTCGGCAAGGCCTTCCTGCACGGCCCGTTCCAGGGCCGCCTCGTCGATGTTGACGTTGAGGTGGGCGAGGTTTTCGTCGAGGTGCGCCCGTTGGGCTTCCACTGCTGCCTGCTCCGCGCCGGTGAGTGTGCGGCCCTGGAACGTGCCGGTGGTCCGGTTCAGCGAGGTGCGCCCGGCGCGGTTGATCTCGATGTTGCCGGCGCTCGTGCGCAGCCGCAGCATCGGCCCGCCGCCGCCGATCTCGGCGCGCAGCGACTCCGTCGGGCGGCCCGTGTGGAAGCTAGAGCGGACGCGCCCGGCGCTCGTGGCGGCGTCTACGTTGAAGCGGAGGCCCTCGGCCACGCCCACGCGGACGCTGCCGCCGGACGTTTCGAGGCGCACGTCGCCGCGCGGCTGGCGCGCGAGCACGGCCTCGACGGTGCCGCCCGAGGTAGAGGCGTCGATCTTGCCGCCCGCGCCGCCGTCGAGCGAGACGGAGCCGCCCGAGGTGTGCACGTACAGGTCGCCCGAAACGTAGCCGACGCTCACCGAGCCGCCGGACGTTTCAAGGCGCGCGTTGCCATCGGCGCGTACGAGCGAGATCGACCCGCCGGACGTGTTGGCCTGCACGGCGCCCTCGATGCTGCCGATAGAGAGGCTGCCGCCAGAGGTGCGGACGGCCACGCGCCCTTCGAGGTCGCCCACTTCGATGGAGCCGCCGGCCGTGTTGACGTCGAGGTTGAAGCGCTCGGGCACGCGCACGACGTAGCGGACGTGCTGGTTGCGGCCCCAGTTCATGCGGTTGGCCCGGTCAAGGCGGCCTTCCACGGTGGCGTTGCCGTTGGCGATGCGGCAGGTGCTGTGGAAGCGGCTGCCGAGGTTCTGGTCGAGGTCCACCTGGATCCGGTTCTGGTTCCACGTCCGCACCTCAATGCTGCCCACGTCGGTGCGGAGCGTGAAGCTGCCGCCCGCGCGGCCCGTGCCCTGGCAGTGCAGGTCGTCGTCGCTCGTCACCACGAGCGCTGAAACCTCCTCGCGGACCTGTGGGGCCTCGCTGCCGAAGCCGACGAGCGCCGCCGCCTTCTCGACGAACGCATTGTGCGCGAGGGCCTCCTTGAGCTTCTGGACAGCCCTGTTCTTGAGCGGGGCCTCCCACGGCTTGAACGCCGCGAGCGGCAGCACGAGCACGATGACGAGGAGGGAGGCCAGGAACGTGTGCGCGCGGCGCAGCCCGCCCCGGCGGCGGCCGGTAGAGAGGATGGCCGTGAGGCGGCCTTCGAGTTCGCCCTTGCGGGCCATCGCGAGGACGGCCACCGGGACGGGGAGGGGACGGCGGAGATTACGGGCCACGTCGAGCAGGTGTTGGGCGTAGGAAGAAGCGCGGGCGCCGCGTTCGAGCACGGCGTCGTCGCAGGCGAGTTCGCGTTCGTGCGTGAGCTGGCGCGCGGCCTTCCACACGAGGGGATTGAACCAGAAGAGTGCGCAGGCGGTGTGCGCGAAGCCCTGGGAGAGGGCGTCGAAGCGGGCCACGTGCGTGAGTTCGTGCAGCAGGACCAGGCGCAGGCGCTCATCGGTCCATTCGCGCGCCTCGTGCGGCAGGGCCACGACCGGGCGGAGCACGCCCCACGTCATCGGCGTGGCCACCTCCGCCCAGACAAAGCGGACGTGCCGCCGGATGCCGAGGGCGTTCATCACGTCGAGCCGCAGATCGAGCACCTCCGGCTCGGTCACCGCGTCGGCGCGGCGGGCCCAGCGCTGGACGCACAGGCGCCCGTAGACAAAGAAGCCGCCCACCCCGAGGCTGCCGAGCAGCCAGAGCGCCAGCAGGACCCCGCGCGGTGCGAGTGGCGCGGGTGCCTCCCCCACCGCTGCCCCCGGCAGCAGCACCCCCGCCGCCACGACGGGCCCCAAGGCCGCCGGAGCTGCCGGAGGCGTTGGCGGCACGGGCGCGAGCGGTGCCGCAGGCACTTCCGAGGCCATCGGCGCGAGCGGGGCCGCAGGCGCTTCCGGCGCCCTCGGGGCGACCGGCGCTTCCGGGGCAACTGGCGCGAGCACCGGCAGCAGGTGGCTGATCTGGGCGACCTGCTCCCCGGCGTACCAGGCGGGCACGACGAGTTCGAGCAGCGGGAGCGCTACCAGGCCGCCCAGCACAAGCGCCAGCGCGAGGTGGCGCCGGGCGGCGCTTTCGCGGCGCATGAGCACCAGCACGGCGAGCCCAAGCCCGGAGAGCACGGTGGCCTTGACGACGAGCGCGACGAGTCCGCGCAGGACGAAAGGGTCGGCGAGGAGGGTGGTGAGCGAGGCGTTCATGACCGGGAGGGTGAAACGCTTAAAGGGCAGAAACGGGAGAATCGAAAGGGTCAATGGTCAACTGCCAACGGCAAAACCCAAGAGGCCGTGCTTTCTGTGGTATCCCATTGACCATTGGCCATTGACTGTTGACCATTGACCATTCACTAGCGGCCTTCCTGGCGCGCGTTGTCGATGAGGTGCTGGAGGCGGTCGAGCGCGCCGGGGTCCATCTGCCCGTCTTCGAGCTTCAGCAGCGCGGCCACGGCCTGCTCGGTGGAGCCTTCGAAGAACGAGCGGACCACCTGACGCAGCGCGCCCTCGGAGGCCTTGTCGCGCGGCTGGATGGCCTGGTACACGTAGCGCGGCCCGTCTTCGACGTGGTGCAGATGCCCTTTGTCTTCGAGGATGCGCAGGAGCGTACGCACCGCCGAGTATGATGGGGGCTCGGGCAGCCGCTTCAGGATCTCCTGCGCCGTCTGCGGGCCATGCTCGTATACGACGAGCATGATCTGGCGCTCGCGGCGGCTCAGGTCGAGGTGGGGAGGACGGGACATACAGGGCGGTGGGCTTGCGAAAATCTTCGCAGGTCACATTACGACCCTTCGCCCGAAGGTTGCAAACCCTCTATGCTGTTTTTTTGACACCCTGCTAGCCCGGGGTCCGGAGCCGGAGGCGGCCCCGGTCCGTTGGCCTGCCCCGAACCGCCGTCTACGATGCTGCCCGTCCGCTTCACGCTCCGCACCGACGCCGTCACGGTGACGTGGCGCACGGACGCGGCGCACCCGGACGGCGGGCGCCTGCGCGTGCGGGCGGCGCTGCCGGACGGGTCGCCCGTGACGATCGAGGCCGCACCCGGGGCCCCTGCCCTCCCGGAGGAATCGCGCCACCGGTTGCGGATCGACGCGCCGGGCCACACGGCCGAGGTGCTTCACGCCGACCCGACCGTGCTGCGCGACATGGAAGCGGTGGCGCCGGGGCTCGTCGTGGCGACGGCGCATTTCGGGAGCACGGCGGGGTGGAGCCGCTTCGAGGTGCGCGTGGACGGGGCGCGGGCGCTCATGTTTGCCGTCGAGGTGGTGCCGTCGAAGCTGGACTTTCGGGCCGACCTGCGGGCGCTCGTGGAGGACGTCGGGCGGATTTCGGACGACCTCGCCTTTGCGCTCATCGCGCCTGCCGAGGCCGAGGCGCACACCGGCGACCGCGCGGCCGAGGGGCTTGTGGCGGGCGCGCACCTGCTCGACCACCTCATGGACGCGCTCGACCATGCCGTGCGCTTCGCCCTCGCCGCGCCCGCTGCGCACGGATGTGGCGGCCGTGCAGGCACGTCCGCTCCACCGGGCCCGGCGCGTGCCGAACGCCCTGCTGCGCCGCCTCGACACGCCCGACACCCTCCCCGCGCGCCTGCCTGCCCACGCGCTCGACGCCGCCCTCGAAGGCCCCGAGCACCGCCTGCTCGCCGCCACGCTCCGCGCCCGCGCCGCTGAGGCGCGCGGGCTGGCCGCCGCGCTGCCCGCCACGATGCGCGGCCGCGCGGGCCGCGCGCGGATGCAACGCCTCGCCGCCCGCCTCGACGCGCTCCTGGCCCTGCCCGCGCTTGCGGCGGTGCCCCGCACGGCGCAGCCCCCGGCGGCCCTGCCGCTCCGGGGCACCCTCGCGCCCGGCTACCGGGAGGCGTTCGCGCTGCTCGAACGGGTGCGGCAGCGCCTCACCGTGGCGCCCGGACGCCTCCCCGCCCCGCTGCGCTCGCTCCATCTGCTCTACGAAACGTGGGCGTTCCTCGCCATCGCCGAGGCGTGCGCGGCGGCCACCGGGGCGCGGCTCGACCCGCGCCGCCTGATGCGGGGCACCGGCGCGGGGGCGCGGTTGAGGTTGGGACCGCTGCAACTCGTGTTTCGCGCCGCCGGGGGCGTGCGCCTCGTGCTGGAGCGCGCCCCGCAGGTCCACGCGCCGCTCATGCCGCACGCGCTGCGCCCGGACGTGCGGCTCGTGCGGACCGTGGGCGAGGGCCCGCCGTCGTGGACGATCCTCGACGCCAAGTACCGCCTCGACCGCACGCCCGGCTACGTGGCGCGCGTGGGCGTTCCCGGTCCGCCGCTCGCGGCCCTCGGTGCGCTCCACCGCTACCGCGATGCCCTCGTCGATGCCCACGGCGCGCGCCGCACCACCCTCGCCGCCGCCCTCTACCCCTGGCACGACGACGGCGGCTGGGCCGACAGCCTGCTCGCGCACAGCCTCGACGCGCTCGGCGTGGGCGCCGTCCCGGCGCTTCCGGGCCACACAGCGTCGCTTGAGGCACTCATCGAAGCGGTTGTGGCAGGCCAGAGGGGGCGCTGAGCCGGGCGGCGAGAAAAATCTGCGGCGGCGAGGGTATGCGGCGGGCGCGGCTGCGTCTGAGGGCACGTAACCCGCTCACCGCCATGCGCCGCCTGTTCGCCCTCGCCGTCCTCGTGCTGATCCCCGCTGCCGCCGCCACCGCGCAGCCCATCGCCGACACGCTCTTTACGTGGCAGGGCTACGGGCGCACCGGGCGCTGCCGCGTGTCCGTCTACCCCGCGCCCGAGGGCGAAGACCGCACGCGCACGCTCGTGGTACACGAAGTGGCGGGCAACCACGGCCCCTCCACGCTCGACGACGCGCGCTACCTCGTCGAGCAGATCGGGCGGACGCTCGGCATCGAGCCGTCTACGGCGACCTGGGTGTTCCACTGGGGCGGCTTCTCCTACGAAGGCGCCTCTGAGGGTGGGGGCAAGGAGCTGTTCCTGCGCGCCACCTTCCGCGCGAGCGACAGCGGGCGCCTCTCGCCCCCGTCGTGGCGCGTCGTCTCGCGCCCGGACGTGGACGACCTCACCGACCGCCGCTACCGCTCCTGACGTCCACTTCACTTCTCCCCCTCTCCACTTCTTCCGGCCCCTGCCCGCAGGCTACCTTGGCGACGCACGACGCTTCGCCATGTCCACCCCCGAACCTGCCCCCGCCTTTCGCAAGTACATCGCCATCGCCGGTAACATCGGCGCAGGCAAGAGCACGCTCACGCAGATGCTCGCCGATTACTTTGGCTGGGAGCCGTTCTTCGAGCAGGTGGACGACAACCCGTACCTGTCCGACTTCTACGAGGACATGAAGCGGTGGTCGTTCAACCTCCAGGTGTTCTTCCTCTCGAGCCGCTTCAAGCACCAGCGCGCCATCGAGGAGAGCCCGAAGAGCGTCGTGCAGGACCGCTCGATCTACGAGGACGCCGAGATCTTCGCGCGCAACCTCTTCGAGATGGGCCTGATGGCGCAGCGCGACTACGAGAACTACGTCGAGCTCTTCGGCATCATGACCTCGTACCTGCGTCCGCCGGACCTGCTCATCTACCTGAAGGCCGACGTGCCGACACTCGTGAGCCACATCCAGGCGCGCGGGCGCGACTACGAGTCCAGCATCCGCATCGAATACCTGGAGCGCCTCAACAAGCACTACGAGGACTGGATCGGGCGCTACACGGGGCCGAAGATGATCGTGGACGTGGACGATCTCGACTTCGTCAACCGCGAGGCCGACCGCAACGCGCTCCTGCGCCGGATCGACAGCCGCCTTTTCGGGCTCTTCCCCGAGTAGTGCCGCGCGCCGCCCGCGCAACCTGCCCGGCGGTGCCGCGATTCCCGGGGCTCCGCTCTCCTGTGTGCGCTGTGCGCGTCTGCTTCCGTGCTGCCTTCGTGCTGGCCGTGCTCCTGCCCGGCGCCGCCTGCGTACGCGCCCAGGACGCGCCGCCGCGCCCGGACCCGCCCACGCGCGCCGATTCCACCCGCGCCGACAGCCTGCGCGACGTGGCCCGCCTCGACGCGCGCCGCGCCGATCTGGCCGCCGAGGCCCCGGCGCCGCTCGTTCCGGACCATGCGCCGGCCCGGGCGCCCGTGCTCACGTTTCGCGGCCTCCTCGACGCCGCGCCCGGCACGTTCACCTACCGCACCGACTACCTCGAAGGGCCGGACGGCCTGAGTGTGCTCGGCGCGAGCCCCGCCGCCCTCCGCGTGCAATGGGGACCGTTCGCCGCCAACAGCCTCCTCAGCGGCGCCGTGCTCTTCGACCGGCTCGTGCCCGCGTGGACCGACGCGGTGGCGGCTGCAGGGCCCGAACGTGGACGCGCCGCTGCGCGCCTTCGATGCCCCGCGCCCGCTCACCGAAGTTCGGTACGCGCAGGCCGGGCAGGCGCAGCTCGCCGAAGTGGTCCACGCGCAGGCGCGGCGGCGCCACTACTTCGGCAGCGACGGCGTGCTGCGCGTGATGGGCGGGTATGCCGGGCGCGCGGGCGACGGCCTGTTTCCGAACCAGCGCCTCACGCGGGGGCGCACGCTCCTGGGCCGGGCCGGCTTTTTCGCGGCGGGCGGCAGCGTGGAGGCGCTCGTGACGCACGCGCGCGGCACCTACGGCGCCAGCGGGGGCGTGGTCCCGGCCGATCCGGCCGACCCGGCCTCGCTCTACGACGTGTTCCGCTCGGCCCCGCGCGACGCCGCCGCGCGCCGCTTCAGCTACCGCACCGACCTCGCGCTCATCGGCACGCGCGGCGGCGCCCGGCTGGCGGTCGTGGGGGCCTGGGAAGGGCTCGAATACGGGCGCGCCCCAGGCGACACCACGCGCGGGCGGGTGCGGCGGATGGGCGTGCAGGCCGGTGGAGAGGTGGCGCCGCTCGGCGTGCGCGTGGCCTCGGAAGCGTTCGTGGACCAGGGCGCCGGTGCGCTCGCCGGCACGGCGGTCTCGGCGCGCGTCGTGCTCGCGCGGCGGCTGGGCCCGGCAGAGCTGCAGGTGGGCGAGGCGTGGCTCGAAGGCCGGGCGTACCCGGTGGCGCACGCGGCCGTGCAGGCCGGCGCCGGGCCGCTGCGGTTCGAAGCCGAAGGAGGCGCCGACGCGCTGCCGCCCTCGGCGGTACGCCGCAGCGGCTTTGGTCCGTACCTGGAAGCCCCGCGCGAAGCGTCCCTGCAAACGCTCTATGCCCGCGCGGGCGCGGTGCTGCACGCGGGCGCAGCCCTGGTCCGCGCCCACGCCTTCGTGCAGCACGATGGGACGCCGGAATGGACAGGGGCGCCGGGCCGCGACACGCTCGGCGCGGCGGTGGCCTCCGCGCTCTTTCGCCCCGGCGTGATGGCCGAGGCCCGCTTCCGCGACGCGGCCCGGCGGGGCCTGTATGCGCAGGCGTGGGCCGTGCTACGCCCCGCACCCCGATGCGTCGGCCCGCGCCCGGAGCCTGCCCGAAGGCTACGGCGCCGCCCGCACCGGCCTCCGCGCCAACCTCTTCCAGCACGACCTCGTGCTCGACGCCTACGCCCGCGTGCGCGCGTGGACGGCCTTTGCGAGCCGGAGCGTCCACGAGCCCACGGGCCTGCTCGTGCTCAACGCAGGCGCCGGACGTGCCCGCCTCGGCCACCCTCGACTTCGTCGCCGAAGCGCGCGTGCGCACGGCCACGATCACCCTCGCCTACGACAATGCCCTCGCCGGCACGG
The DNA here is from genome assembly GCA_963740755.1 of Rhodothermales bacterium. GTDB lineage: Bacteria > Bacteroidota > Rhodothermia > Rhodothermales > BA12 > CAVSDF01. Next base: position 489,641 of record CAVUFJ010000007.1, on the reverse strand, counting down.
GCCTGCTCGCGGGCGTGCAGGTGCTGCCCGGCTACCCGCTTCCCCCGCAGCGCCTTCGTTTCAGCGTCTTCTGGCCCATCTTCGATTGAGGCGTGAATATCGACTGTTCGGGTGATGCGGCGGGCCGGTCGGCCCGGCTAGGTTGGCGGGCTAGCCCTTCGTTCCCCGATGCGCCTCCGCCACCTCCTGACGTTCCTGGCGCTGTGGCCAGCCGCGACCGCCTCTGCCCAGTGGCTCCCCGCCGGACCCACTTCCGGTTCGCCCAACTTCTTCGCCCGCAACAGCCGTTTCGTCTTCGCGGCCGACGATGACGGCTTCGTGTACCGGAGCACCACCGACGGGCGGACGTGGACGAGCGTGAACCCGACGCTGCCCACCACGAGCAACGCCAACGGGCGCCTCGTGGGCCTCGCCGCCCACGAGGGCGCTGTGGCCGTGCTCGAACGCACCGGCTTCTACCGCTCCCTCAACGACGGGCAGACGTGGGCGCGCACGGGTGGCCTCCCCACCACCGCTACCTCGCCGGTGGGCCTGTGGAGCACGCGCGGCGGGGCGTTCGTCACCACGGTCATCGCCAGCAGCACCCCGCGCCTGGCCGTCTCGACCGACGGCGGCGCGACCTGGGCCGTCCGGGATTCGGTCCTGCGGGGCACCCAGAACATCGTGATCGCCGTCGGCGACACGCTCGTCCGCCCGTACGAGCGGCCGTACCGGCAGCCGAGCGGCGCGTTTGCCACCGAATGTGGGGCGGCGATCTCGGCAGACCTGGGCGTGAGTTGGACGTTTCGCCCCCTCAGCCCCGACTGCTTCGGCGGTTTTCCCGGCGCGCTGGCCGGAAGCCCCGGCCTGGCCTACGACGCCGGGCGGCTCTACCTCGGGGGCGTCTACGTGTCTTCCGATTTTGGGCTCACCTGGAGCCAGATGCCCGGCTCGCCTTCCGTTTTCGTTACCGCGCTCGCCGCGAAGGGCGATGCCGTCGTGGCGTGCGGGCAGGCGGTGAGCCGCTGCGGGAGCCTCCGCGCCAAGCCGGCCGGGGGGACGTGGCGCGACCCCATCACCGGACCGCCGTCGCGCCTGGCAGCGTCCAACCTGTTCTCGACGGGCACCTCCTTTCTCCTAGGCCTCGACCAGGCCGGGGCGTACCGGAGCGAGGACGGGGTGACGTGGGCCCCCACGGGCCGCTTCACGCACAACAGCGACGTCCTGGCGCTGGCCCGGCACGGAAATGTCCTCGTGGCCGGATCTGGCCTGGCCCGCTTCCTCCGCTCCTACGACCGGGGGCAGACGTGGCAGCTCGACTACCTGACCGTGGGCGCGGGCGAAGACCCGGCCGCCCTCTTCTCCGCCGACAGCGTGCTCCTCGCCGGGGGCGCCGCCGGGGTCTACAAAAGCCGCGACCTGAAAACGTGGACGCGCATCGCCACGGCCCCGACCAACGTCAAGGGCTTCTTCCGCGCGGGCGGCCGCACCTACCTCGCGGCCACGGGCGGCCTCTACACGACGACCAATGCGGGGGCGGCCTGGACGCAGGTGCTCAACCACAACCTCAACCAGGTGGATGTGGGCCTCGCGGGTGACCGCGTGATCGTCAACGGGGGCAACGGCTCGGTGCGCAGCGCCCGCTGGAGCCTCGACGCGGGGCTGACGTGGTCGGCGGCGAGCAAGAACGCGCTCGTGGTGGCCACGACGCGCCAGGCATTCTTCGCGGCGTCCCAGAACTTCGCCCTCTTCGGCGGGGGCACCTTCGAGCGCAGCCTCGACAACGGGCAGACGTGGGTGGACCTCAAGCCCCTGCTTGGCGAGGACATCGCGCCGTCGCTGCTGGAAAACTATGGCGACACCCTGCTCGCCATCGGCCCGACGTACTTCGCCGCCTCGCTCGACCACGGCGCCACGTGGCGCAAGGTGCCGCATCCGGGCCTGCCGTTCGTCCACAGCGCCGGCAGCGCCGTCAGCCTCCCCCGGTCGATGCTGCGCGTGCAGGACAGCGTCTATGTCGCCTTCGCGGGTGCCGGGGTGTGGAAGCGCAGCCTCGCCGACCTCGGCCTGGCCACCGCCGTGGAACCGGGGCACGCGGCCGAGGCCGAGCGGCTGGCGGTGACCCCGAATCCGGCGTCGGGGGGGGTGCGGCTGCGCTACACGCTGGCGCAGCCGGGGCGCGTCCGGCTCACCCTCCACGACGGGCTCGGGCGCGAGGTGGCGCAGGTGCTCGACGCCGAAGAGGGCGCCGGGCGGCACGAGGTGGCCTGGGATGCGGCGGCGCTGGCGCCGGGACGCTACTTCGTTCGCCTCACGGGCGCCCACGGGGTACAGACGCAGGTGCTCGTGCGGGTCCGGTGACGGTGCGGGGGGTTACCTTGCAGGATGCGTGTTCTCCTGCTGTTGACCCTGGTCGCCGCCTGCACCTCGACCCCCGTGCCCGACCTTCCCGCTGGCTCCCGTTTTCTCGCCCTCGGCGACTCTTACACCATTGGCGAGGGCGTAGCGGAGGCTGGGCGCTGGCCCGTGCAGCTCGCCGCTGCGCTCCGCGCCGCAGGGCACGACGTGGGCACGCCCGCCATCATCGCGCGCACGGGCTGGACGACCGACGAACTCGACGCCGCCATCACCGCCGCCCGTCCCCAGGGGCCCTACGCGCTCGTGACCCTACTCATCGGCGTCAACAACCAGTACCGGGGCCGCCCGCTCGACGAGTACCGCGCGCAGTTCACGGGCCTGCTGAACCGCGCCATCGGCTTTGCGGGTGGCGATGCGCGGCGCGTGGTCGTCGTCTCGTTTCCCGACTGGGGCGTGACGCCGTTCGCCGCCGGGCAAGACCGCGCCCGCATCGCCCGCGAGGTGGACGCCTTCAACGCCGCCGCGCAGGCCATCGCCACCGGCGCCGGGGCCGCCTTCGTAGACATCACGCCGATCTCACGGGCGCACCCGAACGAGGTCAACGCGTCCGATGGCCTCCACCCGAACACCGCGCAGTACGCGCGCTGGACGGAGGCCATCCTTCCGGCTGCGACCGCCGCACTGGGCGGCTGAGGCGCTCACGACTCGCCCTTGGCGGCCTTCTGGGTCATCGCGAAGCGCTTGCGGTCGTTCGACGTCGAGGTAGCGCTTGCGCAGGCGGATGCTCTTGGGCGTGATCTCCATCAGCTCGTCCTCGCGGATGAACTCGATGGCCGCCTCCAGCGACATCTTGCGCGACGGGTTCACCTTCTCGTAGGCGTCTGAGGACGAGGCGCGCATGTTGGTGAGCTTCTTCTCCTTGACGATGTTCACGTCGAGGTCGCCCTCGCGCGCGTTCTCGCCCACGATCATGCCCGCGTACACGTCGTCCGTCGGCTCGACGAACAGTTCGCCGCGCTCCTGGAGCGCGAGCATCGCGTAGGCCGTCACCGGGCCGGTGCGGTCGGCCACGAGCGCGCCCGTCTGGCGGTGGACGATCTCGCCCGCCCACGGGCGGTAGCCGTCGAACAGGTGGGTGAGGATGCCGGTGCCGCGCGTGTCGGTGAGGAACTCGGTGCGGTAGCCGATGAGGCCGCGCGCGGGGATGTCGAATTCGAGGCGCACGCGGCCCGTGCCGTGGTTCGTCATGCGCGTCATGAGCCCGCGGCGCTGCCCGAGCTTCTGCACGACCACGCCCATGTGCTCCTCCGGCACGTCGATGAGCGTCTTCTCGTACGGCTCGTGCGTCTTGCCCTTCACCTCTTTCGTGATCACGTTGGGCTGCCCGACGGCAAACTCGTAGCCCTCGCGGCGCATCCCTTCGATCAGGATGGCGAGTTGGAGTTCGCCGCGCCCGTAGACGAGAAAACGGTCCGGACGATTCGGTCTCCTCGATGCGCATGGCGAGGTTGTTCTCGCCCTCCTGCATGAGGCGGTCGCGGAGGTTGCGGCTCGTCACGAACTGCCCTTCGCGGCCCGGCCATCGGCGAGTCGTTGATGCGGAACTCCATGCGAGAGCGTCGGCTCGTCCACCTGGAGCGGCACGAGCGGCTGCGGGTTGTCGGCATCCGCGAGGCTCTCGCCGAGGCCGATGCCGCCGGCGCCGGCGAGCATGATGATGTTGCCCGGCCCGGCCTCCGGCACTTCGACGCGGTTGAGCCCCTCGAAGGCGAAGAGCGACGTCACCTGCACCTTCTTGAACGTCTCGTCGCGGTGGCAGAGCGAGATCCACTGCTTGTTGCGCACCGTCCCGTTCACCACGCGGCCCACGGCGAGCGGCCCGAGGTACTTGTCCGGGCGCACGTTGGTGACGAGGATCTGGAGCGGGCCGTCCGCGTCGCCCACGGGGGCGGGCACGCGGTCGATGATGGCCTCGAAGAGCGGGCGCAGGTCCACGAGCGGCTTTTCGAGGTCGGTCGTGCACTGCCCGTCGCGGGCGACGGCGTAGAGGACCGGGAAGTCGATCTGCTCGTCGTTGGCGTCGAGGTCGATGAACAGGTCGTACACCTCGTTGAGCACGTCCTGCGGCGCGGGCGTCGCCGCGGTCGATCTTGTTGATGACCACGATGGCGGGCAGCCCGAGCGCGAGGGCCTTCGAGAGCACGAAGCGCGTCTGCGGCAGCGGCCCTTCGGCGGCGTCCACGAGCAGCATCACGCCGTCGACCATGCGGAGCGTGCGCTCGACCTCGCCGCCGAAGTCGGCGTGGCCCGGCGTGTCGACGATGTTGATGAGCACCTCGCCGCGGTCGTCGCTGTGGTAGTGCACGGCCGTGTTCTTGGCCATGATGGTGATGCCCTTCTCGCGTTCGAGGTCCATCGAGTCCATCACGCGGTCGGCCACGGCCTCGTTGTCGCGAAAGGTGCCGGCCTGCCACAGCAGCGCATCCACGAGGGTGGTCTTGCCGTGGTCGACGTGGGCGATGATGGCGATGTTGCGGATCTTCATGAAGGATCGGGCGGCGCAGGGGCCGGAAAGAGGCGGCGTGTAAAGGAGCGTAAACGCACGACGCCCCACCTCAGGCTTCCGAGGCGGGGCGCTGTTTCCGCGAATTTCGGCGGGCCGGGCTCAGCCGGTGGCCAGAAACGCCCGCAGCCCGGCGCGCTGCGTCCCCTCCAGCGGAAACCGCTCGGAGCCGAGGTAGAGCGTCACGTCGGTAGCATCGGCCAGAAAGCGGAGCTTGTCTTCGTCGATGGGCACGCGCACGAAGGCGCCGACCGCAGGCGCGAGCGCTTCGTCGCTGCCGCGCGTGTTCTGCATCCACTCGAACGTCCGCCCGTCGGCGATCACGCGCACGGGGCGGTAGTTGATGTACACCTGCGCGCTGCTCGTGTTGGTGACGACGAGGTAGTAGCCGCGCCCGAGGCAGTCGGCGTCGGCGCACACGCGCTCGGCGTGGAGCGTCAGGCGCACCTGTTCGCCGAGGGCCACGTTGGCGTTGGTGGGCGGGCGCAGGCGGATGGCCGACGAGCGCGTTTCGAGCAGGTGCCCGCCCGAGGACGCGCAGGCCACTCCCCCGAGCGGCAGCAAGAGCAGCAAGAGCAGGCGTTGCATGGTAGCAGAGAAGAGGCCGTCAAGTACGGGCGCGCACCGCGCCGCCGCAAGCGCAAATCGCCGCCCCCAAACGCGGCGCAGGGCCTCCCCCGAGGTCCGGAATCAACCGCCCGCCGGGGCAAAGTGCTGCTTGAGGTAGGCGTGCAGGCTCAGCACCTCCGCGTCGGTCATGTGGCGGAAGGCCTGCCAGGGCATATACGCCGAGTCGAGGACGGGGCCGGTGGGGCGCTTCCCTTCGCGGAGGGCGGCCATGAACTGCGCCTCCGACCAGCGCGAGGCGGGGTCGAGGCTCGGCGACGGCGGCGAGCCCGGATCGGGCGGCTGCATCCCCTTGAAATCGGCGCCGTGGCAGTGGATGCACGTCAGATGGGCCAGGTAGTCGCCCTGTTCGGCCCCGGCGCTGTCGGGCGCGGTGGCGCGGAACGTCTTGGCCCCGGCAAAGCGCGCCTCGCTGAAATCCGCAAGGCCCCCGAGGCCGAAGATCACCTTGCCGAGCGGCTTGAGCACGACCCCGCCCGAGGGCCGGTTGACAGGCGCACGCGCGGCGAGGTAGGTGTGGAGCGCCACCACGTCGGCGTCGCTGAGGGCGGCGTAGTCGGGCATCATCATGAGCGGACGCCCGTCGTGCCCGACGCCGTGGCGCACGGCGTGCTCGAACACCGCCGGGGTCATCCCCTCACCGACGCCGCCGGTGCCACGCGTCAGGTTGATGGATTCGAGCCGGAAGGGCGGCACGTCTGCCATGAGCTTTCCGCCCAGGTCGGAGCCGTGGCAACTCCCGCAGCCGAGCACCGCCGCGAGGTGGGCGCCGCGCAGGGCGCTCGTGCTATCGGGCGCCGGAAGCGCGGCGGTGGCGAGGGTGTAGCGTTTGCCGAGGGTGCGGTTGAGGCGCGCCGACGCATACGCGTACACGCCAACGATGAGCAGGAGCAGCGCTCCGAGAACGTAGGCCAGCATACGCGGCCAGCGGCGGCGTCCCATAGCAGGAGGAGGCAGAAGACGGGCGATGCGCCGCCAGACAGGCCGAGCGCCACTGCGTGAGCAGCCGTAAGATGCACCATCGCCGTTGCGGGCGCAAGAGGGGGCCCCGCCCGGGCCTTCAGCGCCCGCTCCAGGCGTCGGCGAGCGCGAAATCGGGCTCCAGGTCCTGCCGGAGCGCGGCCAGCAGGCGGGCCGCCGTGGCGCGGAAGCGCTCGGCCTCGTCGGCGTCCCAGAGGAGCGGCCCGGCGGGGTCGTCCCAGTCGAGGCGGGTGTCGAACCAGGCGGTGGCGTAGTCGCACAGCACGCGCGTGCTGGCGCGCACGGGCAGGCTGTGCACATCGACGGCGAGGCCGTAGCGGGCCTCGGTGGCCGGGTCGTCGGCCCAGAGGCACGTGCCGGCCCCGGGCTCGAAGAAGTAGCGCAGCCGGTAGGCGAGGTCGGGCATCGGGAAGGGCGAAGGCGCCGCTAAGCTACACGCCGGGCCCGGGCTAGCGCACGGGCGGCAGCGCCCGCACCCACGAAGCCAGCGCCTCCACAACCCGCTGGTCGACAAACGCCGGGCGTGCGTACTCGGCGGGCGTGCTCGGGCCCGCGCCGGCCACCAGGAGGTGGTTGAGGTCGGCAAATGACACGAGCGTCACGCGCGGATCGTGGGCGAACGCCGCTTGCCACCCACCAAACTCCACCGGCGGCACCTGGTAGTCGCGCCCGCCGCCCACGATGAGCAGGGGCACGCGGAGCGCGCGGGCGGTGGCAACGGCGCTGTAGCCGTTCAGGGCGCGCCACCACGCGAGCGGATAGCCGGCCAGGCGCACCTGGGAGGTGTCGGCCGGGTCGAGCACGCGCTGCACCGTGGCCCTCGCTTCGTCGAAGACGGCCCGCGCGGCGGCGGTGGTGTCGAGCGCGCCGAGGTAGTCGAACTGGTCGAGGATCGTCTGGAGGAGCGGGCGGCTCGGTCCGGCGAGCAGGACCGCCCCGGCGAGGCGTCCGTCGCGCTGCGCGATCTGCGGGGCCAGGAGGGCGCCGAGGCTATGCCCGGCCACCACCACGCGGGCCGTGTCGAGGGGCACCCCTGCTCGCCGGAGCGCGGCCAGGGCCGCGAGGGCGTCGTCGACGGTTTCTTCCTGCACCGTGTAGTTGCCCGCAAAGGCGTCGCGGTGCGCGAAGGTGCGCTTGTCGTAGCGCAGCACGGCGATGCCGCGCGAGGCCAGCCCCTGCGCGAGGTCGCGGAAGACGCGCACGCCGCCCACGGTCTCGTCCCGGTCCACCGGCCCGGAGCCATGCACGAGCAGGACGACGGGCACGAGCCCCGGCGGGTTCACCGGGGTGGCGAGGGTGCCGTCGAGGGCGGGCGCGTCCGGGCGCAAGAGCCGGAAGGGCGTCTCCCGGAAGGCCGTCGAGTCGGCGTAGGGCACGTCCGTCTCGGGCTGTGCGGGGCGGAAGAAGAGGCCCGCCACCTCGCCGCCGCCGTTCACCACGACCACCACGTCGAGGGTCGCGCGGGCGAAGTCGTGGCGGGTGCGGACGCGCCAGTAGCCGTTTTCGCGCGTGGCGTGGGGCGTGCCCCGACCTTCGAGTGGCCCCACCTGCGCCCCGAGTTGCTGCCGGAGCCCGGCCAGGGCTTCCGGCGGTAGCGCCGCCTGCATCGCCGCGTCGAAGTGGCGTGCGGCGCCTGGGTCGTCGCCCCCAAAGAACGCCGCCGAAAGCGTGACCGCGCGGGCGACTGCGGTATCACGGGGCACCTCCTGCGCCTGCGCAGGCGCGCGAGACCGAGGAGCAGCGCCAGGAGCACGAGCGGCACGCATCGCATGGGCGGGAACGGTTGGGACAAACAGAGCACCAAGGTAGGCGCTCGGCGCCCGGACCTAACGCCGCGAGCGCCGACCCCTATACGTCGGTATCCACGGAGCTTCCGCGAAGCCTGCCGGGCGCGCCCCGTATTATTTGCTGCCGCTGTTTCTCCCGCCGCCACCCCGTTGTCGATGCCGCGCCCGCTGGATTCCCCTGCTCCTTCCGCCCTTCCCCCGCCTACGCGGCGGCCCGCGCTACCTGGAGGCCCGCCCGCAGCGCTCGGCCTCGTCACGCGGCGCGGCGGGCTTCATCGGCGCCAACCTCGTCGAGGCGCTGCTCACGCTCGGGCAGGAAGTGGTCGGGGTCGACAACTTCGCCACCGGCTTCCGCGCCAACGTCGACGAGCTCCTGCGGCGCCCCGGTCCAGACACGCTACGCGTTTCGTTCATCGAGGGCGACTTCCGGCGACCTCGCCATGTGCCGGAGGCCTGCGCGGGCGTGCGAGGTCGTGCTGCACGCAGGCCGCGCTCGGCTCGGTGCCGCGCTCGCTCGCCGACCCGCTCGCCACGCACGCGGCCAACGTCGACGGGTTTCCTCAACGTGCTCGTCGCCGCGCGCGACGCCGACGTGCCGCGCGTCGTCTACGCCACGTCGAGCTCGGTCTACGGCGACCGATCCGGGGCTGCCCAAGGTCGAGGACCAGATCGGCCGGCCGCTCTCGCCCTACGCGGTCGACCAAGCGCACGACGAGCTCTACGCCGCACGTCTTCGCGCAGCTGCTACGGGCTCGAGACGATCGGCCTGCGCTACTTCAACGTGTTCGGGCCGCGGCAGGATCCGACGGCGCCTACGCCGCCGTGATCCCGACGCTGGGTCGCGCACGCTGCTGCGCGGCGAGCCGTGCGTGCATCTTCGGCGACGGCGAGACGAGCCGCGACTTCTGCTACGTCGAGAACGTCGTCCAGGCCAACCTGCTTGCGGCCACGACGCCCCGCGCCAGCGTGGCCGGCGAGGTCTTCAACGTGGCGCGTCGGGCAGCGCACGACGCTCAACGAACTCTTCGGCCTCCTCCGCGACGGGCTCGCGTGCCGTGCGGCCGCGGCGTGGCCGGCGCCGCCCCCGAGTACCGCCCGGCGCGCCGGCGACGTGCGCCACTCCCTCGCCGACATCTCGAAGGCCGCCGAGCGCCTGGGCTACGCGCCCACCCACACACTCCGCGACGGCCTCGCCGAAACCCTCGCCTGGTACGCCGCCCAGGCCGGCGCCTCGTTCGCCCCCTAACCTTCTCTCCGATCCATGCAGGCTCCTTCTTCCAACCACAAAGCGACCCAGCTCGCCCGCATCGCCAACCGCGAGGTCGTGGTCGGCATCGTTGGGATGGGCTACGTGGGCCTGCCGCTCGCCATGGTGTTCGCCGACGCGGGCGTGCGCGTGGTCGGCTTCGACATCTCCGAGCACCGCGCGGCCGCGCTCAACCAGGGCGAGAGCTACATCGAAGACGTGCCGTCGGCAGACGTGCAGCGCCATGTGGCCGAGGGGCGCTTCCGCGCCACCACCGACTTTGCCGCCCTCGCCGAGGTGGACGCGGTCTCGATCTGCGTGCCCACGCCGCTCTCCAAGACGCGCGACCCTGATGTGTCCGTACATCGCGGCGGTCACGGAGCAGATCGCCCGGTACCTGCGCCCCGGGCAGCTCATCGTGCTCGAATCCACGACCTACCCCGGCACGACGCGCGAACTCATCCTCCCGGCGCTCGAAGCGCGCGGGCTGGCGGTGGGCGAAGACTTTTTCCTGGCCTTCTCGCCCGAGCGCGTAGACCCGGGCCGCGTGGACTACACCACGCGCACGACGCCCAAGGTGATGGGCGGCGTCACGCCGGCGTGCGTCGAGGTGGCCACCGCCCTCTACGGCCTCGCCATCGACACGCTCGTGCCGGTGACGAGCCCCGAGGCGGCCGAGATGGTCAAGCTGCTGGAGAACACGTTCCGCAGCGTCAACATCGGCCTCGTCAACGAGGTGCTCCTGATGTGCGACAAGCTCGGCCTCGACGCCTGGGAGATCATCGAGGCGGCGGCGACCAAGCCGTTCGGCTTCATGAAGTTCACCCCGGGGCCGGGCCTCGGCGGCCACTGCATCCCCATCGACCCGCTCTACCTGAGCTGGAAGATGAAGGCGCTCAACTACAACGCGCGCTTTATCGAACTCGCGAGCGAGATCAACACGGCCATGCCGCACTTCTGGGTGCAGAAGGTGCAGGACGCGCTCAACGACGCCGCCAAGCCCGTGCGCGGCAGCCGCATCCTCGTGCTCGGCATCGCCTACAAGCGGGACATCTCGGACATGCGCGAGAGCCCCGCGCTCGACATCCTCAAGCTGCTCCAGGCAGAAGGGCGCCGACGTGCTCTACCACGACCCGCACGTCCCGTCGTTCGACGACCACGGCCTCACGATGACGAGCATCACCGACCTGAAGGCCGAACTCGGCAGCGCCGACTGCGTGGTGATCGCGACCGACCACGCCGCCTACAACTGGACCGAGGTCGAGCAGCACGCCCGCCTCGTCGTGGACACCCGCCACGTGCTCGCGCGCGAGGCGCTCGTTGCCTGAGGCGGCATGACTGGCACTGAAACGCTTCTCGTCACCGGGGGGGCGGGCTTTATCGGCTCGGCGCTCGTGCGGCACCTGATCGCGCGCACCGGCTACCACGTCGTCAACGTCGACAAGCTCACGTATGCGGGCAACCTCGACTCGGTGGCGCCGGTGGCCGATGATCCGCGCTACGCGTTCGAGCAGGTGGACATCTGCGACGCGGCGGAGGTGGCGCGCGTGTTTGCGCAGCACCGGCCTGCGGCCGTCCTCCACCTCGCCGCCGAGAGCCACGTCGACCGCAGCATCGACGGGCCGGGGGCGTTTGTGCAGACGAACGTGGTGGGCACCTACACGCTCCTCGACGCCACGCGGGCCTACTGGAAAACCCTTCCGGAAGCCGAGCAGGCCGCCTTTCGCTTTCTCCACGTCTCCACCGACGAGGTCTACGGGACGCTCGGCGCCGAAGGCCTCTTCACCGAGGCGACGCCCTACGCGCCCAACTCGCCCTACTCGGCGAGCAAGGCCGCGAGCGACCACCTCGCCCGCGCCTGGCACCACACGTACGGCCTGCCGGTGGTGACGACCAACTGCTCGAACAACTACGGGCCCTACCAATTCCCGGAAAAGCTCCTCCCCGTCATCCTCCTCAACGCCCTCGAAGGCAAGCCCCTGCCCGTGTACGGGCGCGGCGAGAACGTGCGCGACTGGCTGTTCGTGGACGACCACGTGCGGGCGCTCGTGCGCGTGCTCGAGGCCGGCACGCCGGGCGAGACCTACAACGTAGGCGGCCACAACGAGTGGACCAACCTCGACGTCGTCCGCGCCGTGTGCGCGGTGATGGACCGCCTGCGCCCCGAAGGCGCCCCGCACGACCGGCTCATCACGTTCGTCCAGGACCGCCCGGGCCACGACCTGCGCTACGCCATCGACGCGTCCAAGATCGCGCGCGAACTGGGCTGGACGCCCGAGGAGACGTTCGAGACGGGCCTGGAGAAGACCGTCCGCTGGTACCTCGAAAACCGCAGACTGGTGCGCCCGCGTGCAGAGCGGTTCGTATCGCCGGGAGCGCCTCGGCACCACCGCCTGAACCCATGGCCCGCAAAGGCATCATCCTCGCCGGCGGCAGCGGCACGCGCCTCTACCCGATCACGCGGGCGACCAGCAAGCAGCTCTTGCCGGTCTACGACAAGCCGATGATCTACTACCCGCTCAGCACGCTCATGCTGGCGGGCATGCGCGACGTGCTCCTCATCACCACCCCGGAGGACGCGCCCCGCTTCGAGGCGCTCCTCGGCGACGGCTCGGCGTGGGGCATGAATCTGCAGTATGCCGTGCAGCCCTCGCCCGACGGGCTCGCCCAGGCCTTCGTGATCGGCGCGGACTTCGTTGGAAACGATCCGGCGTGCCTCGTGCTTGGCGACAACATCTTCTACGGCCACGGCCTGCCCGAACTGCTCGCGCGGGCCGATGCACGGGCGGAGGGCGCCACCGTCTTCGGCTACTATGTGGCCGACCCTGAGCGCTATGGCGTGGTGAACTTCGACGCCGCCGGGCGCGCCGAGAGCATCGAAGAGAAACCGGTGCAGCCGAAGTCGAACTACGCCGTCACCGGGCTCTACTTCTACGACAACGATGTGCTCGGCATCGCGCGCAGCATGAAGCCTTCGGCGCGCGGCGAGTACGAGATCACCGACGTGAACCGCGTGTACCTGGAGCGCGGCGGGTTGCACGTGGAGCTCATGGGGCGCGGCTTCGCCTGGCTCGACACCGGCACGTACGAGAGCCTGATGCAGGCCGGCACGTTCATCGGCACGCTCCAAGAGCGGCAGGGGCTCATGGTGGCCTGTCCCGAAGAGATCGCGTGGCGGCAGGGCTGGATCTCCGATGCAGGACGTCGAGCAGCTCGCCGCCCCGCTCACCAAGAACGCGTATGGGCGCTACCTGCAGGGTCTGCTCACGAACCCATCGCCCGCGTGACGCGCGCCCTGTTGTACCCATGACCGTCACCGAAACGCGCCTGCCGGGCGTGCTCCTGCTCGAGCCCCGCGTCTTTCGAGACCCGCGCGGCTTCTTTCTGGAAACGTGGAACGCAGACCGCTACAGGGCAGCGGGCATCCCCGGCCCGTTCGTGCAGGACAACGCGAGCCGCTCGGCGCGGGGCGTGCTACGCGGACTGCACGTGCAGAACCCGAACCCCCAGGGCAAGCTCGTGAGCGTGCTCGACGGCGCTGTGTTCGACGTCGCCGTGGATGTGCGCGCGGGCTCCCCTACGTTCGGGCAGTGGACGGGCCACGAGCTATCGGCCGAGAATGGGCACCAGCTCTGGATTCCGCCGGGGTTCGCGCACGGCTTCGTCGTGCTGAGCGAGAGCGCCCTCTTCACCTACAAATGCACCGATCGCTATGCCCCGGAGCACGAGTTCAGCATCGCCTGGAACGACCCGGAGATCGGCATCGCGTGGCCCGTTGTAGATCCGGAGCTCTCGGGCAAAGACGCAGCAGCGGGTTCGCTTCGTGGGTTCCAGCGCGCAGGGCGGGCAAATTTTGCGGACGACCGGCATCTGCCTCAAGGTGATGACGTTGCTCCTGACCCTGAAGCTCTGGAGGGACCGCTGCTATGATTGCCATTGTTGACTATGGGATGGGGAACGGAGGTTCCATCCAGAACATGATTAGACGTATAGGGGGCGACGCGGTGCTTACCTCGGACCCTGCTGTCGTAGCTGCTGCGGAGAAGCTCATTTTACCCGGCGTAGGCGCTTTTGACAAAGCTATGGAGCACCTGGAAACCCTGGGTTTGCTGCCGGTGCTGCATGAAAGCGTACGTGTACGCGGCGTGCCTATTCTCGGCATCTGCCTGGGGATGCAGCTCTTTAGTGAAGGCAGTGATGAAGGCCACCGCCCCGGTTTGGGTTGGATCGAAGGTCGGACGCGCCGCTTCGCATTTCCTGGCCCGACGCCTCCACGCCTTCCTCATATGGGATGGAATAACATCACGCTCACGCAGCGCCACCCGCTCTTCGAAGGACTTGAGGACGATGCGCGGTTCTACTTTGTTCACACCTACCACGTAACGTGCGAATCAGCAGAAGATGTAGTGGCGAGTTCAAACTATGGGATCCCATTTACCTCGGCCGTCGCCAGGGGGAATGTGATGGGCACACAGTTTCACCCTGAGAAAAGCCACCGCTTCGGGCTTGCGCTCATGCGCCGATTCGTGGAGGCGGTTTGATACCCACCAGAGTAATACCCTGCCTGCTGCTGCGCGGCTCTGGCCTGGTCAAAACAACACGGTTCAAATCGCCTGTCTATCTCGGCGACCCGTGCAATACCGTCCGCATCTTCAACGACAAGGAGGTGGATGAACTGGTGATCTATGACATTACCGCCACCCCCGAGCACCGGGCCCCGCGTTTTGAGGTGGTGCGCGAAATCGTCAACGAAGCCTTCATGCCCGTTGGCTATGGTGGAGGGCTACGCACGGTCGAAGAGTGCCGGCAGATGCTTGCGCTGGGCGTCGAGAAGGTGATTATCAACTCGCACGCGGCCGAGCGGCCCGCCTTTATCTCCGAGCTAGCCGACCGCTTCGGCAGCCAGAGCGTCGTGGTTGCCATAGATGTTAAGAAAGGACTCCTGGGCGGGTATGAGGTCATGACTGAGGGGGGCGCGAGGAAGACCCGCCAATCCCCGGTAGCCTATGCGCAGCGTATGGCAGAGGCCGGCGCCGGCGAATTGATCGTCAATGCCATAGATCGCGATGGCACTATGGCAGGCTATGATGTCCCGCTCGTACGGAGCGTGGCAGACGCCGTGACGGTGCCGGTGATCGCCTCTGGGGGCGCTGGGAGTGTAGACGACATGGCAGAGGTTGTCCGGGATGGCCACGCCTCGGCGGTCGCGGCAGGCAGTTTCTTCGTGTTTCACGGACGCCACCGAGCGGTGCTCATCTCATACCCTTCGCCCGACGAACTGCGGACGAAGCTTCCGGTACACGGATGATCTGCGGCCGCGCTCATCCCATGAACTCAAGAAGGGGGGCTAGGCCTTCTCAGGCTCGGAAAGGAATGCGCGTGCTCCTGCAGATGCGATGAAACGGACCGTCGCAGAGCCGTTGCTGTCCCGCCTTCGGGGCAATTCTTTTGCGCGGGGCGCAGCGGTGCTGGGCAGCGGAACAGCACTTGGACAGCTGATTCTCGTCGCTTTCTCGCCCGTGTTGTCGCGGCTCTATACGCCGGAAGCGTATGGCGTGTACGGTCTCTATCAGACCTTCGTAGGCATTGCAACACCGTAGTGGCCCTGCGCTACGAGATGGCCATCCCCTCAGCGCGTACCGATCGAGAGGCTGCTTTGCTGGGTGCCGGAAGTGCCCTTCTCACCGGAGTAGGTAGCGTGCTTAGCACCCTCGTGCTTTACATCTTCGCATGGCAACATGTGCTCGGTTATGAGCAACTGCCCATCTGGGTAATCCTGCTTTCTGGACTGAGCGTATTGCTGTTTACGCTCTTCAACGTTGCCCGGGCATGGCTCGTTCGGGTGTCTGAGTTCATGCTCGTGAGCAAAGTGACCTTGGGCCAAAACGCAGTACGGGTAGGCGTGCAAACAGCCGCAGGGATCGTCAGCGGAAGCGTGGGAGGCTTTGTGGCCGGAGACGTGGCGGGGCGCGTACTCGGCCTTGGCCAGCTACAGCGACGCTGCGTGCAAACGATGAGCCCCCATCTCGTGCAGGCGACTTTCCAAGAGATGCGCATTACACTGCAGCGATACTGGAAGTTTGCCGCGCTCGGGGTCCCTTCGTCGCTGATTGACACGGCTGGTCAGCTGATTGCCATCCCCCTCATCGGCCAAGCCTTTGGCACCTCCTTGAGCGGCAAATTTCTCTTGGTCCAGTATGTCACCATGATCCCTGTTTCACTGGTCAGTAGGTCGGTGGGAGATGTGTTTCAGGTTCAGTTCGCGCGCCTCTGGAAAACGTCTCCCCCCAGGCCATGCGTCTGACGATGCGCGTTTCGGCGGTGCTGCTGGCGGCCGCACTCGTTCCCGCCGGGGTGATTTTGATCGGGGGCGAAGCGCTCTTCACGCTTGTCTTCGGAAAAACGTGGGCGGGAGCAGGCTGGATCGCGCAGCTGCTGACCCCCTGGGGCGTAGCTGCGCTAGTGATGGGGCCCCTTAGCCGCATCGTGCTCGTGCTCGAAGGCCAAGAGTACAAGCTGGTCTACGATGTCCTCGCGCTCGTGCTCACGGTAACGGTCTTCAGCGTTGGCGCGGCCTACCAACTTGACGCGCACACCGTCGTTGCGGCCCTTTCTGCGGTACAGGTGGCGAGTTACGCCGTCTTCCTGGGGGCCATTCTCTGGCTTTGCCGCCGTGCGGCGCGCCAGTCATAGCTCTTGCTGCCCCATCGTTTCACCTTAAGTCGTATGTGTGGTATTGCTGGGCAGATCGGCCCCTCCGGTAGCGAGGACCAATCCCGCGAAACTCTTGCACGGATGCTCGGCACCCTCGCCCGGCGAGGGCCTGACGACGCAGGCATGTTCGCCGAGCCCGGGGTAGCACTCGGGCACCGCCGGTTGTCCATCCTTGACCTTTCTGCGGCGGGCCATCAGCCCATGGAACGTCAGCAACACGTGCTCGTCTTTAATGGCGAGATCTACAACTTCGTCGAACTCCGGGTACAGCTCGAGGGGGAGGGCTACCACTTCGACACGGGCACCGACACCGAGGTGCTCCTCGCGGCCTACGCTCACTGGGGCGATGCATGTGTCTCGCGCCTGCGCGGGATGTGGGCCTTTGCCCTCTTCGATCGCCCCCGGCGCCGGGTGCTGCTCTCGCGTGATCGCTTTGGGATCAAGCCGCTTTACTACACCCGGCAGGGCCATACGCTGCTGTTTGCCTCGGAGATCAAAGCGTTTGCTGCCGCTGGTGTACCGATGGCCCCGAACCTGGATACCTGGGCCGACTTTCTGGTGGCAAGCTACGTGGACCATGACCCGGCGCGCACCTTCTACGCCGGCGTTCAGGCACTGCCACCGGCCCATTTGCTGGTGGTGGATCTCAGCAGCGGTGGCGAAACCTTGCGCCCCTACTACCAGCTTGACGAGGCGCTAGCAGGGCGTGAGAGCGACCAAGATGCGTTTGCCCACACCCTGCAACAGTCCGTAAGCCTGCATCTCCGCAGCGACGTACCCGTGGGCATTTGCCTAAGTGGCGGCCTCGACTCGTCCACACTTGCGGCTCTTGCGGCGCCTCAGTACCAGCAGGCCCGCGGCACCCCCATGACCGCCTTTACCGCGCGCTCGCATGACGCCTTCGACGAAGGGGTCTACGCGCAGAAAGTGGCGAGCGCGCTCGGAATGGACTGGGTGCAGGCGGTGCCCACCACCGACAGCTTCCTTCCCTTGGCTACCCGGGTGATGCAGGTACAGCAGCAGCCTACCGGCAGCGCTTCTGTGCTCATGCAGTACAAAGTGATGGAAACCGCTGCAGCGCACGGCATCAAGGTGTTGCTAGACGGACAAGGCGCCGATGAGGTGTTGCTGGGTTACGAGCGGTACTACACCCATGCCCTCCGCACATGGCTCCGCCAGGGGCGCTGGGGCCGCGCCGCGCGCGAAGCACGTCTAGCCGTGCGGCACTCGCGCATGACGGCCCGGGAATTGGTGGGCTACAGCATCTATTTTCAGGTGCCTACCCTGCGCCGCCGCCACCTCGCTCGGCGCTCCGCCTCGCTTCGCGCAGAAGTGGTCCGCCCGGTGCTTCAGCGTCTTCGTGACGAACCGCGCGAGGGTTCGCTTCAAGCCTATCAGGTGCGTCAAGTGCAAGCGACCCAGTTGCCTCACTTATTGCGCTACGAAGATCTGAGTTCTATGGCGTTCTCCCTTGAGGCACGCGTGCCCTACGTTGACCATGAGGTCGTGGAAGCGGGGCTTGCGTTGCCACTCGGCCTCAAGATCCGCGACGGTTACACCAAGTATGCCCTTCGCCAGGTCTGCGCCCAACTACTGCCCGCCGAGATTGCCTGGCGCCGCAACAAGATTGGCTTTGAGGCTCCCATAGCACAGTGGCAACCTCAGGTGCGTGCCTTCGTAGCTGAAGCCTGGCCGAAATCGGCACTCCGCGCGCACTTCTGCGCCGCCCCCGTCCTTCCCCAACACCTAGACCAGGGCCTGCTCTACCGATTTTTCGAGCTATTGCTATGGGAGCAGACGTGTCTGCCCACTTCGCCGGCTGCTCATGCTTGACACGCACACTCCATCCCGTTCGGCCTGGCCCTTGCGCGTAACCACACGGCAGGGCCATTCAGCCGGCCCGTTTCGGGCGGGGTGGCTGGGCCGCTATATGCTTCAGGCAGGAGGAGTTGTTGTCTATGCGTTTCTGCTTCAGTTAATCTACATACGAGACATACAGCCACTCTTCAGCTACATGGGTCCGGAGTACCTACCTCGCCCGCTCGGGCAGCGCCTGTTGCTCAGCCTGATGGCAGTGCTCCCCCTGGCATGGTTGCCTCGCCGCAACGAGCGTCCATCCTCGGCCGTACTCTGGCTTCTCTATCTATTAGTCGTAGTCCCAACCGCTGCAATGCCGGCCATTGCTACGCGGCTTTCGTTTGTTCAGTTGTTTGAGCTGGAATTGGCTGTCGTTGTGTCGTTTTGGACCATGGGTTGGTTTCGCGCCCTTCCGCAGCTGTACTTACCCTCATTGCAAACGTCCCCTCGAGCCTATTGGACAATGGTAAGCCTGCTTGGAGCAGTCCTGCTCGTTTTCATCGTTCGAGCCTATGGTCTATCGTTCAACCTTGTTGCGCTAGATCAGGTGTACGACGTTCGGAGCGAGTTTGAGCTGCGATCAGAGGGTGCAGGAGCTATTGCGATTTATGGCATTAGCTGGCTGGGCAATGTTATATGCACACTTTACATCACCGAAAGTCTTCTCAGAAAGAATTTGCTGTTTCTCTTCGGGGGTTTAATTTTACAATTGTTGGTGTATTCTATAACAGGGCAGAAAAGTCTAATTATGCTTCCGCTTCTAACTCTGTTTCTGTATTCGCTTTTTGCCAGGCCAGGGCGTGACATGGGTAGTTGGATGATTTTTTCAATCGTGGTGTTCGTTGTGGCAGCTTGGGGGCTGGACTTGGTTCTTGGAGACTCAGTCATCACGTCATTGTTTACAAGGCGAATGATGATGATCCCAGGTATTCTTACTGGATATTATGTACAATTCTTCTCGGAACACCCTTTCGTCTTCTTAAGTCATAGCATTTTTTCGCCCTTCTCGTCCTATCCATATCCCAAACCTTTCGCACAACTCATTGGCGACACCTACTTCACGACAGGCCAAGTAGTAGCCAAT
The DNA here is from genome assembly GCA_963740755.1 of Rhodothermales bacterium. GTDB lineage: Bacteria > Bacteroidota > Rhodothermia > Rhodothermales > BA12 > CAVSDF01. Next base: position 470,445 of record CAVUFJ010000007.1, on the reverse strand, counting down.
GCCAATATCTGGGCTGACGCGTATGCAAATTTCGGGTATTTTGGTATGTTCATCTTTGCGCAGATGCTAGGAGGGTTGCTCTGGATGTTCGATAGCCTGACCCGTCGGCGCAATGTGATCCTCGTGGCGCTGATGGTCGGCTCACAGTCGATCAATCTTTCTAATTCAGCTTTGCTCACGACGATGCTTACACACGGATTCATCCTAGCCTTTATCCTCGTGTATCTTTACCCAGCACTTTCTGAGCCCGCGCCTACCCACCAGCGTAGCGCAACGCAGGGGTCTCGAGAGGTTCATAGGTGAGGATCGAGCGCCTCCGTTTCACGTGACGTACTTGCTCCATTCATGTCTGCATGGCCCGAATGCGCCTGGCCTCCCCCGCGACGCCCTAGCCGGGCCTCATGGCGCCCGGGAGCCCCTGGCGCGCATATCCGGAGGAACGGGGCGACAGAGAAGGCAGAGTGGACGTTGAAACGATGTCCCCGATCCCAGCACAAATCTGTATGGACTTGATGAACAGGATCAATCTCCACTTCTATCCTTCGGATTTTCGGCACGAGTCGCGAATGCTTCGTGTAGGTCATACCCTCGTGAAGCACGACCTTTTCGATGAGATCGTGTATATAGCCAAAGCAACCCCCGACTTACCGTCGCAGGAGAGGGTTGGTAATCGTCAGCGCGTGTTGCGGCTGGGAAACGCAACAGCCAGCAAAGCGGCCGGCCTGTTCACCTGGATGCGTGCCGCTTACGCCTATGGCGTCCGGCAGAACGTAGCGTGCATTAATTGCCATAGTCTGACTGCCCTGCCGCTGTGCGTGGCGCTCAAACACCGAACGGGTGCTTCTCTCATTTACGACACGCATGAGTTGGAAACTCAAACGGCTTCCGCAAGCCCCTTGAGGCGACGCATTGCTACTCTTGTCGAGCGCGTGTTGATGGGAGCTGTAGACCTAACGATTGTGGTTTGCGATTCTATCCGCCGCTGGTATACTCAGACGTATGCAACGGACCAAGTGTTCACCATCAAAAACTACCCTGGCAAGTGGCAGAGCGCGAGCAGTGGACAAGACCTGCGGCGTGAACTAGGCCTCGCGGGTGAGGATGAGGTTTTTCTGTATCAGGGGAAAATTGGGGTCGGCAGAGGGGTTGAGTTGCTCCTGGAAGTCTTCCAAGACCCGGGGTTGCATGAGGCCTGGCCCAGGCGGCATCTGGTTTTTATGGGCGACGGACCTCTTCGCGAGCATGTACAGGAGGTCTGCGCCGCCCATGACCACGTCCACTGGATTGCACCGGTGCCCCCAAATCAGGTACTGTCTATGACGCGACAAGCGGACGCCGCGTTCTGCCTCTTTGAGCCCATTTCAAAGAGTTATGAGCTATCGCTACCCAACAAGCTCCTCGAAGCCCTTGCCTGCGAAGTGCCGGTCATAGCTTCAGATTTGCCCGAGATCCGCTCTGAGATGCAGAACGGCCGCTATGGTTGGCTGGTCGCCCCAGAGGTGGATGCGCTGCGCGCGGCCATACATGCGGCTACTCCCGCAGCCCTAGCGTCGCGGCGAGTTGCCCTCAAAGGCTGGGCAGAGACACACAACTGGGAAAGTCAAGAAGAGCGGCTCGTTCATCTCTACAACACTCTTCTGAAAACGAGCAAAATCCGCACAACCTGATTAAAAGCGATCGCAGCGGTTTACTTCACTCCGGCCAGGATCGGGGGCGATGATGTCACGGCTGAATTCCGCTTTCGCGCGAACGACATGGGGCGCTCCTCAACGATTCAACCCGGGGGAGTTCAGCTATCACACGAGCCCCAGGGCCTACAGGATTAAGTGGCGAAAGTGAGGTTGCCCCTCCAGTGGGTCCACCGTTCATATGGGCCGGGGCGTCCCAATGTGGTGGCATAATCCCTGGCAGCGACGACCGAGATCTGGGCAGGTAAGTCTTTAATGACGGTGAAATTACAGAGCCTCGATAGTTGTGTCCGCCCCGAGGAGGTAATCTGAACTTGCTCATGCGTTTCAACTGCCCAGTCTGTGTCGGCTCCTTCCCCGTCAGCCCTTTCCCATACGCTTCCTCCGGTCCCCAACGGCGGGATTCCGCCAGGTGCGCCAGGCTACCAGCAGTGCGGGCGATGCGTCATGGATACCACCGACCCTGACATCGTCTTTGACGCTGAGGGGGTGTGTAGCCATTGCCACCGCTTCGACCGGTTGGTGAACGAGCGTCTCTTCCCAGATGATCGGACGCGCCAGCAGGCTCTTGAGGCCCTTGTGGGCAATTAAGCACATGGGAGGGAAAGCCCTATGACTGTGTGATCGGCGTTTCGGGGGGCGTAGACTCAACCTACGTTGCCTACCTGACGAAGCAGCTGGGACTCCGGCCGCTCGCCGTCCACCTGGACAACGGCTGGAACTCAGAACTAGCCGTTGCAAACGTTGAGCAGACTCTTCAAGCGGCTCGACATCGACCTTCACACGTTTGTGATGGACTGGGATGAGTTCCGTGACTTGCAGGGGTCCTTCCTGTGGGCCTCGACGCCTGATGGCGAGATCCCGACCGATCATGCCATCTTTGCGCTGCTCTATCGCACCGCTGTAGAGCGTGGTATCCGCCACGTCATCACAGGCATGAATTTCCGCACCGAAGGGTCCGCCGTGCCCCGCTGGGCATACGGACACCATGACTGGAAATACATCTCTGCCATCCACCGGCGCTTTGGTAAGGTCAAGCTGCGGCAGTACCCACACTATTCGTACGCCTATCTAGCTTACGCGCTTTTCGTTCGGCGCCTACGCATTGTGGCACTGCTTAACTACGTCAACTACGACAAGGAAGAGGTTCTAACCGTGCTTCAGCGCGACCTGGGCTACCGTCCCTACGAAGGCAAGCACTATGAGTCTATCTACACCCGTTTTTATCAGGGGTATGTTTTGCCTGTGAAGTTCGGAATAGACAAGAGAAAGCTACACTTCTCAGACCTTATCCGCTCGATCCAGATGCGGCGCGCAGAAGCCGTGGAGGCGCTGAAAATGCCTCCTCTCGATCCTGAAATCGTGCGGCAGGATCGGATGTTTGTGATCAAAAAGCTCGGCCTAACAGAGTCCTCGTTTGCCGAAATCATGGACCTCCCGTTGAAGTCGTCGCAGGATTATCCTACGAGCGCGTCCATTGCTGCCTATCTGCGCGGGCGTTTCGACGCTTTGCGGCGGCGAGGATTGATTCCGAAGTAGCGCCTGCGCATCTGTCTCTGCGTCCCCATGTCTACCTCTGCTTCTATCCCTGATCTTGCCTCGTCGCAGCATCCAGAACCACATCTACGCATTGCAGTCGTAGGCTGTGGACGCATTAGCGCCCGCCACGCGCGCCATGCCGCCCGGGTGGGCACCCTTGTCGCTACCTGCGACGTGCGCCCAGAGCGCTCCGAAGCGCTTGCAGAGACCTATGGCGCCCATTCCTACGCCAGCCTCGACGCTCTGCTGGCCTCTGAGCCCGATCTCGACCTCGTCTCCGTCTGTACCCCCAACGGCCTACACCACGTACACACCCTGGCAGCGCTCGAAGCCGGCGCCCATGTGCTGTGCGAAAAACCGATGGCCCTCAGTGTCTTCGATTGCGGCTCCATGATTCAAGCCGCCGAGCAGGCCAACCGGCGCCTCTTCGTCGTCAAACAGAACCGTTTTAATCCGCCGGTGGTGGAAGTTCGGCGGCTGATTCAGGAAGGGCGGCTCGGGCAGTTGTACAGTATGCAGCTCAACTGCTTCTGGAACCGTGATGCGGCGTATTACGATGGCGATTGGAAGGGCACAAAAGCCCTGGATGGCGGCATCCTCTTTACCCAGTTCAGCCACTTCATCGACCTTGCGATCTGGTTGCTTGGCGATGTGCGGGTGCTTTCGGCGGCCTCCCAAAACTTTGCTCACACGACAACCACAGAGTTCGAAGACACCCTCGTGTCAACTGTCGAATTCCGTAGCGGGGTTTTGGGAACGCTCCACTTTACCACCAACGCGTACGCGCACAATATGGAAGGCTCGCTTACCCTATTCGGCGAGCGGGGGACGGTAAAGATCGGCGGCGAATACATCAACACCCTCGACTATCACCGCATCCACGACTACCAACCCGGTGTCCTTCCGCAGGGGGGCGAGGCCAATGACTACGGAACGTATAAAGGATCGATGTCCAACCATGACCTGGTCTACGACAACGTAGCCGACGTCTTACTGCGCGGGGGGTCTATTACAACGAGCGCCTTCGACGGCCTCAAGACGGTAGACGTCATCGAACGCATCTACGCGGCCGTCCGATGAACGCCTTACCTCCTTTCAACACCCCACGACGCTGGGAGGTGGGCATCCGCGATGTGCATTTCGGTGCTGATGTGACCGTTGTAGAGCCCGTCAATCTCTATGACTGCCATATCGGGGCAGGTACGTTTGTCGGCCCCTTCGTAGAAGTGCAGCGGGGCGTCCGCATCGGAGAGCGGTGCAGGATTCAGTCGCACGCGTTTATCTGCGAGCTCGTGACCATTGGCAATGACTGCTTCATTTCGCATGGTGTGATGTTCGTCAACGACTTATTTGAGGAGGGCCATCCGGCAGGGGGAGACCAGAGCCGCTGGCGGGCTACCGAGATCGGTCACCACGTCTCGATTGGCACGGGTGCCACCGTGCTGCCCGTCCGGATCTGCGACCGTGTGGTGGTAGGAGCAGGGGCAGTGGTGACCAAAGATCTTACAGAGCCCGGGGTGTATGTGGGCAACCCAGCACGCCTGCTTAGACGCCTCTAACAAGACATGGAGTTTGTAGACCTACACGCCCAGTATCTCTCCATCAAGGACGAGATCGATGCGGCCATCGCAAACGTACTTGCCGAAAGCGACTTTATCCTGGGCCCTCGCGTAGAGGCTTTCGAAGACGGGTTCGCTGCCTTAACCGGGGCGCCCCACTGCGTCTCCTGCGCTAATGGCACAGATGCCCTCTACATTGCGCTCAAAGCATTAGGCTTGCGTCCTGGCGACGAGGTGATCGTGCCGGCCCATACGTGGATCTCGACGAGTGAAACGGTGACGCAGGCCGGGGGGCAGGTCGTATTTGCTGATACGGACCCTTATTTCGGCTTGGACCCTGATGACCTCGCGCGAAAGCGTACCAATCGCACCCGTGGCGTCATCGCCGTTCACTTTGCGGGTCAGCCCTGTGCTATAGACCGCATTGCCTCATGGGCACGCCAGGAAGGACTGTTTCTTATTGAGGACTGTGCGCAAGCCCATCTAGCTGCCCTTGGCCATCAGGGTGTAGGCTCCTGGGGCGATGTTGCAACTTACTCGTTCTACCCAGGCAAAAACCTTGGGGCGCTAGGCGATGCAGGTGCCCTTACCACACCTCATGCCGAGCTCGCCGATTTTGCTCGCCTCTTACGCCCGGCATGGGGGAAAGGGGCAACACACCATGGAGGGGATCAACTCGCGGCTCGATGCCCTGCAGGCGGCCATTCTAAGCGCTAAACTGCCCCACTTGCCCAGGTGGACAGCGGCCCGGCAGGCTGTTGCGGATCACTACGATACGCTTCTGGCCGATGTGCCCGAGGTGACGCCACCTCTGAGACGCCCCCATGCCAAACACGTCTTCCACCTCTATGTGATCCGCGCCCAGCGCCGGGACGCGCTCCGGGAGGCCCTGGGTCGCGCGGGCATCCCCACCATTCTGAGCTACCCAAAGGCTCTGCCCTACCTTCCAGCGTACGCCTACCTCGGCCATACCGAGGCCGACTTCCCTATGGCGGCGCAGCACCAACACGAGATTCTCTCGCTACCGATCTATCCGGAGTTGACGCCCGGCGATCAAGTACGCGTGGCCGAGAGCATCCAGGCCTTCTACAAGCGCTGACGGTCCATATGCGTATCTGGATCATCAACCCCGCCATGATCCCGCCCTCAAAGTCGGGAGGCACGCGCCACCATGTGATTGCACGCCGGATGCAAGAGCGCCACGATGTGACGCTCATCACATCGAACCTGCATCACACAACGATGCGGCCCCTCTTTGACGTACCGGGCGCGTCCAAAGCGCTCTCCTTCGATGGGGTGCGCTACTTTGTCGTGCGGACGTTTCGAGGCAACGCTGTTCCTTCGCATACGTCGCGGATTCGTAGCTGGTTTTTATTCGCCTACCGGATGCTCCGCGCCATTCGGGCACTTCCTCCGCCGGATGTGATCGTCGGCTCAACGCCGAACCTCATCCAGGCGCTCGCGGCCGCCTTGCTCGCACGCCGATATCGCGTCCCCTTCGTCCTTGAAGTCCGCGACCTGTGGCCCGAAACGCTCGTCCAGCTCGGTGGATACGCGCCAAACAACCCGCTTATCCGGCTTCTCGGCGCGGTTGAGCGCTACCTCTACCGGCACGCACGCCAGATCATCACCCTGCTAGCCGGCTCTGAGGGTTTTTTGGAATCGCGTGGTGCGCCGGCCCGACGCCATTCACGTCGTTCCCAATGGGGTAGACTTCCCGCTCGTAGACGCGGCGCAGGGACCGCCGGTGTTCGTACCCGGCACCTTTAACGTACTCTACACCGGCTCCCACAGCATCTCAGACGCACTCGACCCGGTACTTGATGCAGCCCGCCTACTGTGGGAGCAGGGGCACCAGAACATCCGCTTCCACTTTATGGGAGAAGGCGACCACAAGGAACGGCTGGTGCAAAGATGCACCGAAGAGGGCATAGAAAACGTATCCTTTCACCCACCGGTGCCGAAGCACGAGGTGTTTGTGTGGATGAAACAGGCCGACGCGCTGATCATCAACAAGATGAACGTCGAGTTGTACCGACATGGGGTGAGCTTCAACAAGCTCTTCGACTACATGGCCTGCGGGCGGCCGACGGTCTACGCCGTGCCCTCCGACCTTATGGAAAGAGCGAACGGCGGCATCACCTGTACCCCGAGCGATCCTGTAGCCATCGCTGAGGCGGTGATTCAACTTGAAGCAATGGGTGCGCAGGCACGCGACGTTCTGGGCGCACAGGCGCGCGCCTACGTGGAAACCCATCACAACATGGACATGCTGGCACAACGCTTCGAAGCCGCAATTGAGGCGGCCGTCGCTAACGCCTAATTCTGCTACGTGGCAACCAAGCGCCTCTTCGACTTTTTACTTGTGACGGTCACCCTGCCGGTGATGCTGCCACTTGGGCTTGTCGTGGCAGCCCTCGTACGCCTGCGCCTCGGAAGTCCCGTGCTGTTCCAGCAGCAGCGCCCCGGATTGGACGCGCGCCCGTTCATGCTGCTCAAGTTTCGGACGATGACCGACGCGCGCGACGCCTCGGGCGCCCTCCTGCCCGATGCCGACCGCCTGACGCCGTTTGGCCGGTGGCTCCGCAGCACGAGCCTCGACGAACTGCCCGAACTCTGGAACGTGCTCCGCGGCGAGATGAGCCTCGTCGGGCCGCGTCCGCTCCTGATGCAGTACCTCGACCGCTACACGCCCGAGCAGGCCCGCCGCCACGAAGTCCGCCCCGGCATGACCGGCTGGGCGCAGGTCAACGGACGCAACGCGCTCTCGTGGGAGCGCAAGTTCGAGCTCGACGTGTGGTACGTCGACCATGCGTCGCTCCGGCTCGACCTGCGATCCTCGCGCGCACCGTGCGCGACGTGCTCTCCGGCGCGACGGGATACGCCCGCCGGGGTAGCGCGACGATGCCCGAGTTTCACGGGACGCGTCAACCGCGACGGCCCGATGAACCTGCCTCGTCCGGCGATCTCCGGCACGGTGCGGTCTCGGCGGCGACGTGCACGCCAAAGTCGTCGAAGCACCGTGCCGGCTTCGGGATAGAGGTCGCTCGCCCTCTACGACGACGCCCCCGACCGGCACGGGGCACGCGTGCTCGGCGTGCCCGTGGTGCGGCCCGATCGGCGGCGCTGGCGCACGACACGCGCGCTGGTCGCCGTTGGCGAGCAATCGCCGTCCGGCAGCGCGATGGCCGTGGCGAACCCGTGCGGACGGGCGCCGGCCGTTGCGCCCCTCGTGCATCCAGCGGCCTGCCTCGACCCGGCGTCGAGGCTCGGGGCCGGCAGTGTCGTCTTTGCGCGGGGCCGTCGTGCAGCCCGGCACCGTGGTCGGTCGGCATCACGATCGTGAACACGGCGCGACCGTCGACCACGACTGCGCGCGTGGGGCCGTATCGCGCACCGTCGCGCCGGGCGTGCATCTCGCGGGCGACGTCACACTCGGGGAAGGCGCGTATCCTGGGCATCGGCAGCGCGCGTCGCTGCCCGGCGTGACGCTCGGGAGTGGAGCGTCGTCGGGGCCGGTGCGGTCGTCGTCACGGCGTTCCCGACGGCGTGACCGCTGTCGGCGTGTGCGCCGCCACAGCCGGTTAACGAAAGTGTCCAGCCGGGGTCACCGCCGCGTCAACGAGCTAGCGCGCCTCTGTTCACCCGCTCCACCATCGGGGCGCGTGACAGCGCATCTTCCTCTCTCCGCCCCACATGGGCGCCGACGAGCAGGCGCTCGTCGCTCGACGCCTTCGCCACCAACTGGGTCGCGCCCGCTCGGGCCGCACGTCGACGCGTTCGAGGCCGAATTTGCCGCCGACGTCGGGGCGCGCGCACGCCGTCGCCGTGTCGTCCGGCACGGCGGCGCTGCACCTGGCGCTCCGCCTTGCCGGCGTCGGGCCGGGCGACGAGGTGCTCGGTTTCGATCCTTCACGTTCTGCGCGAGCGTCAACCCGATCCTCTACCAAGGCGCGACGCCCGGTCTTCATCGACGCGGAGCCGACGTCCTGGAACCTGGACCCGAACCTGGTCGAGGACGCTTCCGGGACCGCGCCGCGCGGGGCCAGCGCCCGCGCGCGCTCGTGCCGGTCCACCTCTACGGGCAGAGCGCCGACCTCGACGCGCATCGTTGCCTCTGGGCGCGCATACGGCGTGCCGCGTCGTGGAGGACGCGGCCGAGGCGCTCGGGCGCCTACCTACCACGGCCGCGCCGCCGGGCACGTTCGGCCACTCGGGCATCTTCTCGTTCAACGGCAACAAGATCATCACCACGTCGCGGCGGCGGGATGCTCGTCACCGCCGATGGCGACGCTCGCCGCGCACGCGCGCAAGCTCGCCACGCAGGCCCGCGATGCCGCGCCGCACTACGAGCACACCGAGGTCGGCTTCAACTACCGCCTGTGCAACGTCCTCGCCGGCATCGGGCGCGGGCAGCTGCGCGTGCTCGACGAGCGCGTCGCCGCGCGCCGCGCGCCACTTCGACGCCTACCGTGGCCGGCCTCGCCGACCTGCCCGGCGTCGGCTTCATGCCGGAGGCGCCGTGGGGGCGGCACACGCGCTGGCTCTCGTGCGTCACGTTCGACCCCGACGCCTTCGGGGCTACCCGCGAGGACGTGCGCCTGGCGCTGGAGGCCGAGCAGATCGAGGCGCGCCCGTCTGGAAGCCGATGCACCTCCAGCCGGTCTACGCCGCTTACGACGCCTACGTTACGGGCGTCTGCAGACGCGCTCTTCCGCGACGGGCTGTGCCTGCCTTCCGGCTCCAGCCTGCATCCCGACGACCGCGCGCGCGTCATCGATTGTGTACGGCGGTGCTGCCGGGCGTAACGGCGCATGAAACTATGCACGGATCGGCGGCGCAGCCGTTGACAGGCCCTCGTGCGTATCGTTCTTCCGACGTCCTCCCCCACTAGGTCTGATGTTGCGCACCTCCACAAGGCTCGTCCTAGACCTTGCGCTGTGGACACTGGCGACCGTACTTGCCTTCTTCGTACGGCTTGACGGAACGCTGGCTCCGCCCTATTTCGGCGGGCTCGCCCTCATGGCTGCCCTCACGCTGCCGGTTAAGGCCGCCCTCATCTGGGCGTTCCGCCTGCACCGCCGGTCGTTTCACACCGTGGGCGTGCGCGACCTCACGGCCATCGCGCTCGGGGTGGGCTTCGTGCTCATCTTCGCCTACGTCGCACGCGCGTTTGTACCGGAGATCTTTGTGGTCCCTCGGAGCGTCCCGCTCATCGAGGCCATGCTCGCGCTGCTGATGCTCGGGGGCGCCCGCATGGCGATCCGCCTCTACAGCGAGCAGGAGCAGCGCCGGAGCGCCCACCCCCACCGCCGCGCGGGCCCTGATTGTCGGGGCGGGCGAGGCCGGGACGTTGCTGGCCCGCGAAATGCAGCGCCACCCCAAGGCGGGCGTCACCCCGATCGGCTTTCTCGACGACAACCCCGGGAAGCGGCGCGAACGTTTTTTTGGCCTCCAGGTCCTGGGCACGCTCGACGACCTCGAACGCCTGGCCGGGCATCACAGCATCGACGAGGTGGTGATCGCGCTGCCCTCGGCCAGTGGCGATGTGGTGCGGCGGGTCGTGGCAGCGGCCAACGCGGCCGGGATCACCCACCACATCATTCCGGGGCTCTACGAACTCCTCTCCGGGGCGGTCTCGATCGCGCAGCTGCGCGATGTCAACGTGGAGGACCTGCTCCGGCGCAAACCGGTTGAGCTTGAAACCGACGCCATCCGGGCCTACCTCGAAGGCCGCTGCGTGCTCGTTACCGGCGCGGGCGGCTCGATCGGCGGGGAGATCGTGCCGGCAGGTGGCACGTTTTTCCCCGGCGCGCCATCGTGCTGGTCGGGCGGGGCGAGAACAGCATCTTCGAGATCGAGCGCGAGCTGCGGCGCACCTGTCCTACGTGTCGCGTCCACGCCGGTCATCTGCGACGTGCGCGACCGACGAAGCCCGTCGAACGGGTGTTCGAGCGCTACGCCCCGCAGGTCGTCTTCCATGCGGCAGCGCATAAGCACGTGCCGCTCATGGAAGACAACCCGGATCAGGCGGTCTTCAACAACGTCATCGGCACGCGCCACGTGGCCGAGCCGGCGCAGCGATTTCAGCGTGCAGCGCTTCGTCATCGTCTCCACCGACAAGGCGGTCAACCCGACGTCGCGTGATGGGCGCGACCAAGCGCGTGGCCGAGCAGGTCGTGCAGATGGTCGCGCAGCGCGCCGCGCCGGAGCAGTGCTTTGTGTCGGTGCGCTTCGGCAACGTGCTCGGCAGCCGCGGGCAGCGTGGTGCCCGTGTTCCAGGAGCAGATCGCGCGCGGCGGGCCCGTCACGGTCACGCACCCGGACATGACGCGCTACTTCATGACGATCCCGGAGGCCGCGCAGCTCGTGCTCCAGGCCGGCGCGCTGCGCCAGAACGGCGCGATCTTCGTGCTCGACATGGGCGAGCCGGTGCCGGATCGTCGACCTCGCGCGCGACCTGATCCTGCTCTCCGGGCTCGTCCCGGACCAGGACATCGAGATCGTCTTCACGGGCGTGCGGCCGGGCGAGAAGCTGTTCGAGGAATTGCTCACGGCGGAGGAAGGCACCGACGCATCGGCCCACCAGCAAATTTTCGTCGCCCGCCAGGGCGGCGTCGACGAAGCGGCACTGCGGATCCACCTCGACCTCCTCCTCGACGCCGCCCGGCGCCACGACGGCCTCGCGATCCGCCAGGTGATGGCCCAGATCGTCCCGTCGGCGCAGTTTGCCGCCCTCGGGCACGCCGCCCCTGCTCCTCCCGCCGTGAGCGGCGATAGCGGCGGTGGCCAGCGCCTGCCGCAGCGCCCGTGACGCGCGGCCTGGGGGACCGCCTGTGGCCGCTCTTTGAGGCGGCGCTCTTCGAGGCGCCGGGCACGGACACGCTCTTCAACCCGTACCACGACGAAGACCCGCGCTTCGACGTGCCGGGGGCGCCTGCGATCCGGCGCGCCAACCTGGGCCGCTACCTCGACGCGCTCACCGCCCCCGCGTTCGTGCTCGTCGCCGAGGCGCCGGGGCCGCACGGGATGCGCTTCACGGGCGTGCCGCTCACGAGCGAGGCGCAGCTCACCGACCCCGCCTTTCCCCTGCACGGCCAGCCGACGAGCCTCGGCGCGCCCCTGCGCGAGTACAGCGCCGGCATCGTCCACCGCACCCTCGGGGCCGACTGGGCGCGCGTGTTCATCTGGAACACCGTGCCCTTCCATCCGCACCCGCCCGGCAAGCCGCGTGGCATCCGGGCGCCCACGCGCACCGAGGTGGCCCGCTTCACGCCCCTGCTCGCCGGCGTCCTCGCGGTGCTGGCGCCGGCCCGCGTGCTCGCCGTAGGCCGCGTGGCCGAACGCGCCCTCGCCCACATCGGCGTTACGGCAACGTACCTGCGGCATCCGTCGCAGGGCGGCGCGCGCCTGTTTGCCGAAGGCCTGCGGGCGGTGCTCGACGGCACCGACTGAGCCGGAGGCCACGGGCCGGGCGAAAATCGCGCACGGGCCGACCGGCGCCCCAGCGCGGCGCGGCCTTTGCGGAAGCGACGGAGGTTCATCCACTTCGCTCCCTATGCTTCCCCTTCGCCGGCTCGGCGCCACCGCGCTCCTGCTCGCCTCCCTGCTGCTCGGAGGCCTGCGCTGCGACAGCGCCTCGGCGGGCCTTCCCGAAGGGCCCCTGCTGCCCTTTGCCGAACTCCTGACGCCCGCCCAGCGGCAGCGCGCCGACGCGCTCATCAGCGTGTTCGAAAACGATACGCCGACGCTCCAGTACGGCTACGCCGAGCGCCTCGGCGACGGACGCGGCATCACCGCCGGGCGCGCCGGCTTCACCACCGGCACCGGCGACGCCTACCTCGTCGTGGCGCGCTACGCGTCCGCCCATCCCGGCGCCGCCATCAGCGGCTTCCTGCCCGAACTGCGCCGCCTGCTCACCGCCGCCGACCCGTCCGATACGCGCCGCCTCTCGGGCTTCGAAGCCGCGTGGGCGCAGGCCGCCGATGACGACGCCTTCCGCGCCGACCAGGACGCCATCGTCGACAGCCTCTACTACCGCCCGGCGATCCGGCACGCGCGCACGGCGGGGGTCACCCTCCCGCTCGCAGTGACGGAGCTCTACGACGCCATCATCCAGCACGGCGAGGGCGACGACCCGGACGGCCTCGCCGCGCTCATCGCCCGCACCAACGCCGCCGCGCACGGCACGCCCGCCACCGGGGTCGACGAGCGCGCCTGGCTCCGGACCTTCCTGAGGGTTCGCCGCGCCACCCTCCTCAACGCCCACGACCCCGCCACCCGCGCCGAGTGGCGGGAATCGGTGGACCGCGTGGACATCGTGGCGACCCTCGAACGCGAGGGCAACGTGACGCTCGACGGACCGCTGCGCATCCGCTCCGCCGAGCACGAGGCCGACATCCAGTGACCCGTAGCGCGGCACAACCTGGCGCGCCGCGCTAAACGCTTTACGCCTAGCGCGCCCGGATCTTCGCGCGGCGTGCGGGGTGCCCACGCGAAATCCTCTCGCCGTGGAACTGCCCTCCGACCCGATCACCGTGCTGCTGCGCAAGGCCCAGAAGTACCTGCGCAGCGCCGCCGTGCTCTACGAACTCGAAGACTACGACTCGGCCGTCTCGCGCGCCTATTTCTCCATGATGTACGCCGCGCAGGCGCTCATGAAGCGGCAGGGCGCCGGGCTCACCGCCGGGCAGGGCCTCCGGGCCGCGTTCATCGAGCGGTACGTGCAGACGGGCACGCTCCCGGCGCGCGCGGGCGAGGCCCTCGAATCCGGCTACCAGCTTATGGAACTGGCCGACTTCGCGCACGCCTTTGCCGTCGAGGCCGGGCACGCGGAGCATCTGCTCGCCGAAGCCGAGGCGTTCGTCAACTCCGTCTCGCCGCTCGCCTCTACCGAGGGGTGAGGGCCGCAGGCCACGCGAAATCCCGGCAAAGGCTTGGCCGCAGGCTCTCCACACCCGTACGTTTACAGGCTTTCCGACTGTTCTCCCGCCATGAAGACCGGCATCCACCCCGACTACCACAAGGTCAACGTCCGCCTCTCCGACGGCTCGACGATCGAGACCTATTCGACGATGAAGGCGACCGAGTACGCGCCCGAAATCGACTCGACGAACCACCCGTTCTACACCGGCAAGCGCCAGTTCGTAGACACGGCCGGCCGCGTCGAGAAATTCCTGCGCCGCTACCGTCCGGGCGCCCCGCGCCCTGGCGACGAGGCGGAGGCCGAGACGCCGGCCGAAGGCTGAACCGCTCCGGCGGGTTGAACCTCAGGCGGCCCGTGCCTTGCGCGCGGGCCGCCTCGTTTGTTTGCGCGCGGCGGACCATGCCGCAGGCCCTGGCGCAACAGGGCCCGACGCGCGGCGCCCCTTACATTGGCGGCTCACCAGACTGATGCTGCCATGCGCCGCGCTGCCGCCCTTGCGCTCCTCGCCCTGCTCGTGATGCCCGCGCGGGCGCAACCGGCGGCCCTGCAGGCGCCCCGGCTTGGCTGGCGCGGCGACTTTCCGGCGGAGGAGTTTCGGGAACGGCGAGCGCGCGTGCTGGCGGCGCTCGGGTCCGGCGGCGTGGCGGTGGTGCAGGGCGCGCCGAGCCCGCGCGGGTATGTCCGCTTTCGGCAGTCGAACGAGTTTTATTACCTGACGGGCGTCGAGGTGCCCGGTGCGTACCTCGTGCTCGACGGCGCCGCGCGGCGCGCCACGCTCTTCCTGCCGCACCGCAACGAGGGCCGCGAGCGCGGCGAAGGGCCGCTCCTCTCGGCCGAAGACGGGGCGTTCGTGCGCGACACGCTCGGCTTCGACGGGCTCGCGGGCGTGGACCTGCTCGCCGAGCGCCTCTCGGGCGCGGCCCGCGCGCGTCCCACGATCCCCGCCCTCTACACGCCCCTGGCGCCCGCCGAAGGCACCGCCGAGAGCCGCGACCTCGGCTACCGCGTCGGCATGGACGTGGCGTCGGATCCGTGGGATGGGCGCGAGAGCCGCGAGGGGCGCTTTGTGAGCCTGCTCCGCCTGCGCCTGCCCGCCCTGGAGGTGCGCGACCTCAGCCCGATCCTCGACAGCCTCCGCCTCGTGAAATCGCCCCGCGAGCTGGAGGTGATCCGCAAGGCGAGCCGCCTCTCGGGCCTGGCGCTGATGGAGGCGATGCGCGCGACCGAGCCCGGCGTGCGCGAGTCCGAACTCGACGCGCTCGCGCGGTTCATCTTCCTGCGCGAAGGCGCCCAGGGCGATGCCTACTACGCCCTCGTGGCGAGCGCCCATAACGCCTACTTCCCCCACTACAACGCCGGCCTGCGCACGATGCAGAGCGGCGACCTCGTGCTGATGGACTACGCGCCCGACGTGGGCTACTACATGAGCGACGTGACGCGCATGTGGCCGGTCAACGGGCGGTGGGCGCCGTGGCAGCGCGAACTCTACGGCTTTTACCTGGGCTGCTACCGGGCGATTCTCTCGCACATCCGTCCGGGCAAGACGGCCTCCGAGATCGGGCGCGAAGCGGCGACCGAGATGCAGGCGCTGCTCGCGCGCACGACGTTCTCGAAGCCCGAGTACGAGCGCGCGGCCCGCAACTTCGTGACGCTCTACCGCGCCCGCACCCTTCCGGACGCCACCTACCTCGGCCACTGGGTCGGGCATGGCGACGCACGATGTGGGCAACTACACCGGCCCGCTGCGCCCGGGCATGGTGTTCACCATCGAGCCGGCGCTCACGGTGCCGGAAGAGCGCATCTACATCCGCCTCGAAGACCTCATCATCGTTACCGAGACGGGCGCGGAGATCGTGTCCGACTTTGTGCCGATGGACATGGACGCCATCGAGGCCGTGATGCGCGCGCCAGGCCTGCTCCAGACCTACCCGAAGCCCCTGGAAGCCCTCATGCGCGGGCGGTGACCCCTAAGCCGGCCGAAGGGGATGGGAATGCCTGCGGGATCATGGATGATGGATCATGGCCAGAAGGCGAAAATGGGCATCTCTGACCATGATCGGTGATCCGTGATCAATCCGCCCTACACATCCGCGATCCAGGCTCAAGCGCCCGGCGCGCCCTCGTCCTCGTATTCGATCGCGATGATCGTCCGCGTCTCTTCGCTGCTGCCGGCCTGAAAGTGCACCGTGGCACCGACGCGCTGGCCGATCACGGCGCGGGCGAGTGGAGCCGTGAAGGCGATGCGTCCCTCCGCCGCGTCCGCCTCGTCTACGCCCACGAGGCGGTACTGCTGGGTGCCGCCCGCCGCATCGCGGAGCGTGACGCAGGCGCCGAAGCGAACCACGTCGTGCGGCGGGGGCGGCGTTCGGACGATCCGGGCGCTGCGGCGGCGCGCGGTGAGGGCGGCGATCTGCTGGTCGAGCACGGCGAGGCGGTGCTGGCGTCCGGCGCCTTCGGGCTCGTGCGCAGCCACGCGGGCGCGTTCAGCCTCCAGGGCGGCCTGCTCGTCGCGCAGGAGAGCGGCGCCGCGCGGGGTCACGTAGTTGGGCACGCCCTCCGGAAGCGGCGCGCGGGGCGGCGCGAGCGGCAGCTCGGTGGCCGCGTCCTCATTGACGAACGCGCGGCTCATGGGCGATGGATCATGGATGATGGCTCATGGATCATGGTCAGAAAAATGCAGGCCTCACGTGCCTCGATACCTCCGGCAATGATCCATGATCAACGAACCATGATCAACACTCACACCATCCCATCGCCGCCGGCGGCTTCGAGGCGCACGTCTTTGGCCTTGAGCTGGAGCGAGCGCTGGCCCCGGTAGTGGTTTTCCTCCACCGTGTAGAGCAGTTCGAGCGGCTGCCCGGAGCGTGTGCTCGTCATCAGGTCGGCAAAGCGGCCGCTCATGCGGTAGCCGATCACCTCGAACACGCGCGCACCGCCGCGCTGGCGGACGTGAAACTTGATGTGCTGCCGGTCTCGCCCCACCTGCTGCGGCGTCCCGACAACTTCGAGGTCGCGGCTCTGCCAGATGGGCGTCAGGTTGTCCGGCCCGTGGGGGGCAAACTGGCGGAGGACGGCCCAGAAGCGGCCCGTCACGCTGTCGAGGCTGAGGTCAGCGTCCACCTCGAAGGTGCGGAGCGTGGGCTCACCGAGCGTGGCGCGGCCCACGGCCTCGTCGAAGCGGCGCTGGAACTCCGGCACGTTCTCCTCGCGGAGCGTGAGCCCGGCGGCAAAGTCGTGCCCGCCGAAGGCTTCGAGCAGGTCGGCGCATTCGGTGAGCGCGGCGTGGACCGAGATGCCGCCAATCGAGCGCGCCGAGCCCTTCACGATGCCGGGGCCGGGGCTGCACATCATGATGGACGGGCCGGTAGAAGCGCTCCACCAGGCGGCTCGCCACGATCCCGATGACGCCGAGGTGCCAGTTCGGGTCGTAGAGCACGACCGAGTGCTTGGCCCACTTGGCAAGCTGCTGCTCGGCCTTCTGCACGGCCTCGTCCTGGATGCCCTGGTCGAGCGCGCGGCGTTCGCCGTTGTAGGCTTCGAGGTTGGCGGCCAGCTGCTGCGCCTCGGAGGGCGAGGGCGTGAGCAGCAGTTCCACCGCCGCGCCGGCGTCGCCGAGGCGCCCGGCGGCGTTGATGCGCGGCCCGAGCGCGAACACGACGCTCTCGGTAGAGGCGGTGGCGAGGTCGAGGCCCACCACGTCGGCGAGGGCGGCGAGGCCGGGGCGCGGCTGCGTGCGGAGGCGTTCGAGGCCCGCCGCCATGAGTTCGCGGTTCTCGCCGTAGAGCGGCACGATGTCCGCGGCGGTGGAGACGGCCACGAGGTCCAGAAACTCGTTCGCCTCCGCCAGGTCGCGCCCGAGCTGCTGGAGCACGGCCTGGGCGAGCTTGAAGCCCACGCCGCAGCCGGTCAGCTCCTTGAACGGATACGCGCAGCACGCCTGCTTGGCGTCGAGCACCGCGTAGGCGTCCGGGATCGTCTCCTCCGGCTTGTGGTGGTCGCAGATGACGAGGTCGAGCCCGAGCGACTTGGCGTAGCGCGCGGGCTCGTGGGCGGTGATGCCGCAGTCGAGCGCCACGACGACCGTCGCGCCGGCCGCCTTCGCCGCGTCGAGGCCGGCGGGGCCGAGGCCGTAGCCGTGCTCGAAGCGGTTGGGGATGAAGTAGGTCGTCTCCACGCCGAGGCGGCGCAGAAACGACGTCATGAGCGCGGTGGCGGTCGTGCCGTCCACGTCGTAGTCGCCGTAGACGAGCACGCGCTCGCCGGTCTCGACGGCGCGGGCGAGGCGCTCGGCGGCCTTGTCCATGCCCGCAAATTCGAACGGGTCGTGCAACCGCGCAAGGTCCGGGCGGAAGAACTCGCGGGCGTGGTCGAAATCCGTGATCCCGCGCAGCACGAGCGCGCGGGCGAGGGCGGTGGGTACGTCGTTGAGTGCCGCCGAGAGGCGGTCAACGGTGGCCTCGTCCGCTACGGAACGCAGCCGCCACTGGGTGGACATCCTTGTGTGCTGTTAACTGCCGCCCACAACGGCGCACCGGAAGCCCTTGTTTCGATGGTGTTACGCAGCCCACGCGCCCCGCCGGCCGAGGGTCCCTAGCGCACAGACGCCCAGCGGGAGGCGCCGCGCAGGCAACACAGACATAACCCGGGCGCGCGTAACAGCCCTCCGGACGACCCGTAGCGCCGCCCATGACCGACCTTGCTGCCCTGCAACCCGCTGCCGGCCTGGGGCCGGTAGAGCTCTACGCCCTCCTGCACCCCAACGCGCCGGGAAGCCCCTACCTAGCGCAGCTCGTCCTTGCGCGTCTGCTCACAGAAGGGGCGCTCACCCTCACGCGCACCTCGAAGAAGTCGCTCGGGATGCGCTACGAGACGGTGGCGCTCCACCTCACCGGACGCCCCGCGCCAGGCCCGGGGGGCGCCTAT
The DNA here is from genome assembly GCA_963740755.1 of Rhodothermales bacterium. Lineage (GTDB taxonomy): Bacteria > Bacteroidota > Rhodothermia > Rhodothermales > BA12 > CAVSDF01. Next base: position 451,810 of record CAVUFJ010000007.1, on the reverse strand, counting down.
GCGGCGGCCCTCCACGCGCTCACCGCCCGGCCGGTGCCGCCGGAGGGACTCGAACCCACCGAAGTGCTGATCCGCCTGCAACGGGCGCTCGGAGGGGCATACGGGAAGATGCTCTCGGCCCACGCCCGGCCGCTGCTCATCGAGCGGGGATTACTGGCCCAGGAGGAACGCACGCGCCTGGGGCTCTTCCGCACCCTGCGCCACGTTTACACCGCTGCCGGCGCCGAGGCACACGCCGCGCTCGCCGCATGGGTGCGCCGGGCCGATCAGCTTCCCGCCCTGCTCAAGGTGTCGGAAGCCGGGGCCGCAGCGGAGGCGGCGGCCCTGGGCGTGGCGGTGCTCCTCTCCGACCGGACCCGCCCCTACATCGGACGGCTCGTCAAGGCGGCACGGGCGCAGGGGTTGTCGAATCCAACCGATGTGCCGGCCCTCCCTGACCTGGAAGGCTTCGACATGGCGATGGGCTGGATCGGGATCGACGCACTGAGCGACATGGGGAGCCTCGGGGACGCCTTCGGCGACATGGGCGCGTCAGATGGCGGCGGAGATGGAGGACACTGAGCGGCGCTACTTGCGCTGAAGCTGCTGCCGCAGCCAGCCCACGCGCCCATCGAGGTTCGGGGCCGGGCGCAGGCCGAGGGTTTCGGCGAGGAACGGGTAGATCTCGACGTTGGCGAAGGCCGGGATCGTGGTGCCCGCGCGGATATCCGGCCCCATCGCCACAAAGAGGCCGTGCATGGCCTGCGTGGCAATGGGGTCCCAGCCGTGCGTGCCGCCTGCGCGACGGGGCTGCCGGGCGCGGAGCGTGATCTGCCAGGGCGCCTCCATCACCACCACCACGTCGCCGATGCGCGGGTCGGCGCGGTAGTGGAGCGCCTCGGGCACGTCGGCGCGGAGGTAGGCGCGCCCGTGCTGGAGGTGCGCGTTGAGGGCGTCGCGGATGGTGCGGGCGCGCGCGGGGCCGCCACTCACGTGCAGGTTGGCGTTGGGGCCGGCGTCGGCCACACGCACGCCCGTGGTGTCGATGAGGTCTTCGACGATCTCGGTCTGCGCGGGCGTGATGGCGGCCATGCCGTGATCCGAGACGAGCACGAGCGTGACGCTGCGGGCCTGCGGGAGCGCGTCGAGGCCGTCGACGAGCCGCCCGAGGGCGCTGTCTACGCGCGCGACGGCCGCCGCCACCTCCTGCGATTCGGGCCCGGCGGCATGGCCGGCGTCGTCCACGTCGCTCATGTAGAGCGTGACGGCGTGCGGGCGGCGCGCGGCGGGCAGGCGAAGCCAGGCGAGCACGGAGTCCACGCGCGCGGTGTTGGGCACGCGGGCATCGTAGGGCTTCCAGAACGCCGGCCGCACGCCTTCGATGGCGGCCTCGGAGCCGACCCAGAAGATACGACGCGCTCACCATGCCCTGCCGCTCGGCCGTCACCCAGAGCGGCTCGCCCGTTGTACCACGTGCCGTCGCCGACGCTCGCCACGTCGCGAGGGCGTACGACGGCGTTTCGCGCCGGGTCGTAGAAGCGGTTGGACACGAGGCCGTTGTGCTCCGGGCGCAGGCCCGTCACGATGGTGTAGTGGTTGGGGAAGGTCTTGGACGGAAACGAGGGAATGAGCCCCGCCGCGCGCACGCCGCGCCGCACGACGCGCATGAAGTTGGGCGCGGGATAGCGGTCGAGGTAGTCGTAGCGAAACCCGTCGAAGGACACCATCACCACGGTCGGCGCGTCCTGCTGCGCGCGCGCGTTGACGCCCCCAGTGCCGCGCGCGGCAGACGTAGGAAGCGAAGGGGTAGACGTGCCGCAGCCCGCGAGGAGGGCCGCCGCGAGGAGGAGCGCAGAAAGACGACGCATAGCATGAACGCAGTAGGGTTCGGCAAGCTACCGCTGCCCGGCCCGAACTACACCGCCTCGGCGATCACCTCCCATGCGGCGGCGGGTGCCCGAAGCCCCTGGCCCGCTGCCGCTTCGATTTCCTCCACGAACACCGCCTCAGCAGAATCGGCCCAGGCGCGGAAGCCGGGCACGGGCGTGTAGCGGTCGGCGAAAGCGATGAGCGCGTCGAGGTCATAGGTGCGCCGGAAGAGGCCGGCCCCGAAACGCTCGGCGTCGCGGGCGTTGCAGGTCTGCTCGAAGTGGCGCGCCACGGGCACCATGAGCGCGGGCTTGCCAAGGTAGAGCGCCTCGCACACGGACTCGAAGCCCGCCGTGCACACGAGCGCGCGGCACCACGCCATGCCCGCGAGAAAGCGCTGCCCGTCGAGCCGGTGGAGCGTCAGGTTGCCCTGCCTGAGCGACGTCGGGGCGTCCGGGGTGTGGCGGAATAGGTGCAGGCGCACGTCCGGGTGGGAGGTGGCCCAACTGGCGAGGGCGTCGGCGTGGGCCGCGTTGAGCAGGTAGGCGAGCAAGTAGCCGTCGTCGCCTGTGTTCAGCGTCCGTACGGCGTCGCGCAGCAGGGGCGGCACCACACGCAGGTTGAGTTCTTCGACCGGATGGGCCTCGTAGAACGAGAGTGCGAGGCGCCGCGCGCCCGGCGGCACGGTGAGGTGGGTCCAGCCCTGTGCCAACCGGCGGGCCATGGCCTCGCCTTCGGGGAACGGGTAGACGGGGTGGTGGAAGGCGTACTGGTGCCCCACGCACACCACGGGCACGCCGAAGCCGTAGAGGCGCCCGTAGAGGCCGCCCATGAGCGAATAGAAGTTGACCACCACGTCGGGCGCCGCGTGCGCCAGGGCGCGGCGGATCACGCCGGATGCCTGCGCGAGGCCGGGCAGGCGGCGCACGTTGGCGGCGAGTGTCGTGCCCCACTGCACGCCCGCCGCGCCGTAGCCAAAGGCAGGCTCGGTGAAGCGCACGACGGGCGCGCCGATCTCCTCGCCGAAGAAGGCCGGCAGCACGCGCTGCGGGGGCGTCCCCACGAGCACCGCCACCACCTCGTGGCCGGCCCGGCGCAGCATCGGCGCGAGCGCGAGCGCCTGCGTGAGGTGCCCACGGCCTTCGCCCTGCACGAGAAAGAGGAGGCGCATGGCAACGAGGAAACGGACGACGACGAGCGCGTCAGCGGCCGGCGTCGAACATGAGGGGGACTGCAGCCGGCACCGCGACCTCGGGCGACCGTCCGGCCTGTCCGTCGCCAGAGGCGGTGGGCGGGGCCTCGTCGTGGCTCACCACGTGCCAGCGGACGAGTTCGAGGCGCCCGTCGAAGTGCTCGACGAGGGCGGTGCAGCTCTCCACCCAGTCGCCGCAGTTGAGGTACTGCACGCCGCCGATGGTGCGGATCTCGGCACTGTGGATGTGGCCGCACACGATGCCGTCCACCCCCGCCTGCCGCGCCTCCTCGGCCACGGCCTCCTCGAAGTCGCGCGATGTGCTGCACGGCGCGCTTGGCCCGGGCCTTGAGGTAGGCCGCGAGCGACCAGTACGGCAGCCCGCGCCATTGCCGGAGCCGGTTGAGGAGCCGGTTGAGCCGGAGCGTGAGTTCGTAGGCGCGCGATCCGACGAGCGAAAGCCATGGCGCCAGCTGCACCGCCCCGTCGAACTCGTCGCCGTGGAGCACGAGGAGCTGCTTCCGGTCGGCGGTGGTGTGAAGCGCGCGGGCGCGCACGGCAATGCCGCCGAAGTCGTGGCCCACATAGGCGCGGGCAAACGCGTCGTGGTTGCCGGGGATGTAGACCACGCGCGTGCCCTTGCGGGCCTTGCGGAGGAGCTTCTGGAGCAGGTCGTTGTGCGTCTGCGTCCAGAACCACGTGCGCGTGAGCGCCCACCCGTCCACGATGTCGCCGACGAGGTAAAGCGTCTCCGATTCGCAGTGCCGCAAAAAGTCGAGCACGTACGCGGCCTTGCTGTCGCGCGTGCCGAGGTGCAGGTCGGAGATCCAGATGGTGCGGTAGCGGCGGAGCACGTCGGACACGGCGGAGAGAGTCGTACCGTGCGCAAAGGTCTGCTACGGGCATTACCGCCGTTTCACCGGGGCGTTAGGGAATCAATACGGGTCTTGGCACGCACGTCCGTCGTGGGGTATGCTTTGCCGATCCGCAGAACGGCTTCGGCGGCGCGGCAAAACAGAACCGCCGGGCCCTCACGAGGAGAGGCCCGGCGGGATGCACGGCCGCGCGGACGGGGGCGCGGTGCCCGGTTGGCCGGCAGGGTCAGTGCGCCACCGTGAGCGTGCGCGTCTGCGTGGCGCCCCCAGCCTCGAAGCGCACGAGGTACGTTCCTCCGGCGAGGTTCGCCGTGTCGAGCATCGCGCTGTGCGTGCCGGCGGCCTGCACGCCCTCGGCGAGCACGGCCACCTGACGGCCCATCAGGTCATACACGGCGAGGCGCACGCCCTGCGGACGCTCTAGCGAGAACACCACCTGCGCGGCTGCCGCTGCCGGGTTCGGGAAAAGCCCACCAAAGGTCACGCCTGCCCTGGCAAACGCTTCCTCAGCGACGCCCACCGTATAGGTATTGTTCTGCGGGTCGTAGCTCGCCCAGGAGGCGTCCCAGCGCTGGCTCGCCGGGTCGAAGGCGCCGACGTAGGCGGTGGGCGTGAAGAAGGCGTTCGTGAGCCGCGGGTTCGTGAAGCTCGCCCCCGACGCCGCCGGAGACGCACCGCCGGCACGGGGTTGTTCGTCGTCAGGTCGAACGCGGAGGCCGCGAGCACGTCCGTGTTGTTCGCGAACGAGCGGTTGGACGAGCCGGCGCGGTTGAAGAACCCGAGCGCGTCGAAGCCCGCCGCGTTCGTGCCCGCCACGGCAGTGGCGGCGCCCGCGATGATGTTGTTGCGGAACTGAAGCGAGTCGTTGGTGGCCGCGTTGGCCGAGCGGCTTCCGTCGATGTAGAGGCCCGTGTTCCAGCCCACGATCACGCTGTTGTAGACCGACTCGAACGTGGCGCGGCGCAGGTGCAGCGCGCGGGCATACGGCCCGGCGATGGCCGTGGTGGGCGTGGCCTTCGGCCCCACGAGCGTCACGTTCGAGAACACGGGCGAGGTCTGCGGCTGGGAGAACGTGCCGGTGGCGTCGTTGTCGGACTCGAAGCCGTTCGAGGCGCCGCCGGCGGCGAAGTCGGCGAGGGCGGGGTCGCGGAGGCTGTAGAGAAACTGGAGGTTGCCCCGGAAGCCGTTGTCGGTGTCGAAGTCGTCGTCGGTGCCCCGGTAGGCGATGAGGTACTTGGCGTTGACGGTGCCGCCGAACCATTCGAACGAGTCGTCGCCCGAGTAGCTCACCTGCACGTGGTCGATCTGCGTGCCGGAGCCCACCGAGCCCATCGTGAGGCCGTTGATCTCGTTGTTGGGCGCTAGGGCGATCCCCGGAAACTCGATGCGGACGTAGCGCAGGATGCCCGAGTTGTCGGCGTCGTCGGTGCCGCCGTGGATGGCGTTCTCGCTCGTCGGGATGCCTTCGATGCTCGACGTGCCGCCGGTTGTGTTGAGGCGGGCGCGTCCGAGGATGATGAGGCCGCCCCAGTCGCCGGGGGCGCGCTGGCCGGGCGCGGCCTGGCTCGTGAACACGATGGGCCGGGCCGCCGTGCCCTGCGCGTCGATCCGGGCGCCGCGCATGATGATGAGCGCGCCGTTGGAGGCCTTCTCGCCCAGAATCCTGGTGCCCGCCGGGATCGTCAGCGTGGCGCCGCCATCAATCTTTACGTAGCCTCTCAGCAGGTACGTCGTGCCGGATGACAGGGTGGTGTTGGACGTGATTGTGCCGGTGAGCACGGTGGGACTCTGCGCCTGCGCAGCAACGGGGGCCATACAGAGCAGGAGCGGGAGAAGCAAACGGCGCATGAGCGCAGGGGTTGGGGTTGGGTTGTGGGGAGCCACCGCCGCGTCCGCCGTCCTGACGGGCGCGGCGGCGTGGCGTTAGAAGCGGTAGGAGGCGGTGACCGAGACGGTGCGGGCGCGCTCGTCGAGGCGGGAGAGGCGTTCGCCCTCGAAGTACTTCTGGTCCTGCTGGAGCAGGTCGCGGATGGCGAGGCGGAGTTCGTAGCCGCGCCCGAAAGGCTGCGCAATCGTCAGGTCTAGGGCGTCGCGCGGGGCCTCGGTGATGTCGGCCTGCGAGGCGGCCGACACCTCGAAGATGCGCGAGCCGAGCCGGTTGTAGAGCACGTTCACGCTCGTGCCGAGCCGGGGCGCCGCGTAGGCGAGGCCCGCGTTGACCATGTACGGGCTCTGCCCCTGGAGCGGACGCCCGGTGCGCGCCTCCGAGTATTCGGAGCCGAGCACGTTCACCTCCGAGTGGATCCACGTGTAGTTGGCGCTCGCGCTGAAGGGGGCGAACGCGCGCCCGAGAAAGCCGAGGCCCTTGCGTGCTTCAAGTTCGAAGCCGTAGCTCTCTGCGCGGTCGGCGTTCTGGTAGGTGCGCTCGGCGCCGAGCGAGATGCCCGCCACCACCACCTGCTCGATGGCGTCCCGGAACCGCTTGTAGAACACACTCGCCGACAGCACCTCGCCCGCCGCCGGGTACGCCTCGACGCGTGCGTCGACGTTCTGCACGATGGCGCGGCGCAGGTTCGGGTTGCCGTAGATCGTCGTCTGCGTGTTGTAGTCGTAGTAGCCGTAGGGCGCCAGCTCCCGCAGTTCGGGGCGGTTGGCCGTCCGGCTCGCCGCCAGGCGCACGTTGACGCCCGTGCCCGTGAACCACGTCAGGTTGAGGCTCGGGAAGAGGTCGGTCTTGTCGAGCGTGTAGCGCAGGTCCTGCGTAAAGTCGAGGGACTGCGTGTTGAGGCGCTGGAGGCCGTTCTCGGCGCGCAGGCCGCCCACCGCGCGCAACCGCTGCCCGCCCACCTGGAAGGGCGCATCGAACATCAGGTAGCCGGCCAGCGTGCGCTGGAGGGCGCTGTAATTGTTGGTGCCCACTGCGTACTCGCCGAGCGAGAAGCCGCCCCGGCGGAAGTTCTCCGGCGCAAACACGGAGTCGGGCGCGAGCGTGTAGAGGCGGAAGTCGGTGGCGCCGTTGCCGGAGGCGTTGCTCACCGCGCCGATGAGACGCGAGGTGAAATCGCGCGCGCGGTCTTCGGCAGACACGCCCCCCGTCAGGCGCACGCTGCCAAACGGCCGGGCGACATTCGCGAAGCCGCCGTAGACACGTTCGCCGAGGTTGCCGAAGTAGCGTCCGCCGCCGCCGAGCGTGGCCTGGTTGCCAATGGCCGCGTAGAAGGGCGCCGTCGGATCGTCGAGGCCGCGCACGTAGACGAGGCGCCGGTAGTCGGGCTCGTCGCGGAAGGCGTGGGTGCTGTAGGCGCTCCACTGCACGTCGGTGCCGCGCCGCCCGGCGGGGAAGTAGTGCTCGCCCGAGACCTGCCCGGTGTACATGCCGCGCGAGGTGAAGCGCAGGATCGTCTGCCGCTCCTCGGTCAGTTCGCGCTGCCCGCCGAGCTGCACCACCTCGTCGTCGGCGGTGGCCGAGAACGTGTTCTTGAAGCTGAAGCGGTGGTTGCGGGTGGGCCGGTAGGCCAGGTTGAGCACCCCGCCCCAGAGCGTGGCGTAGAGGTTGCGCACCCCACTCAGGTCGAAGCGCGGCGTGCCATCGTCCTCAAACTCCCGGCGCAGCAGGCGCCCCTGGTTCTGGGAGTTGCGGTACGTGATCGAGCCGATGTAGCCGAAGCGCTTGCCCTGGCCGAACGAGTTGCCGAGCGAGAATGCAAACTGCTGGTCCGGACGCGCGGTCTTCGGGTTGGGCGTCCAGGTGTTGTTGAGCGTCTGCGCGGCGGCGTTGACCTGGGCGCGGTCCGGCACGCGGTTCAGGTTGGCCGGAAAGCTGCCCGGCAGCTTCCGCTGCCCGTCGTCGAAGCCGAGAAAGTCGTACCTGCCGCCGTGGTAGGTCAGAAACGACCGGAACGTTGTCTTGTCGTTGTACGACGAGCCGAGGCTGGCGCTGGCCATGAGCTGGTCCGGAAACTCGACCGTGGTGAGGCGCACGAGGCCGCCGGAGAAGTCGCCGGGCAGGTCGGGCGTGGCGGCCTTGAGGATGACCACGTTGTCGAGCAGATTCGACGGAATCATGTCGAAGGCGAAGGCGCGCCGGTCGGGCTCGGTAGACGTCACAGCGGCGCCGTTGAGGAGCACACTGTTGTAGCGCTCCGGAATGCCGCGGACGTAGAGAAACTTGCCGCCGAAAATGGACACGCCGGTGACGCGCCGGAGGGCGTCGCCAGAGTTGGCGTCGGGGCTGCGGCGGATCTGCTGGGCCGAGATGCCGTCCGAGATCTGCGCCGCCCGCGCCTGGAGGCGGAGCAGGCCCGCCGCCGAATTCGTCACCTCGGCGGCGCTCGCATCCACCACGATCTCGTCGAGCGCTTCGTCGTCCTCCTGCATCGTCACGTCCACCCTCACCGTGGCGCCTGCGCCGACCACCACGCCCGTGATCGTCTTGTCGGCAAAGCCGAGGTAGGTGAAGGTGAGCGCGTACGTGCCAGGGGCAAGACCCCGGACCGCATAGTGGCCGTCGAGGTCGGTGACGGCGCCGAGGGCCGTGGTTTGCACACGCACGTTGGCGCCGATCACGGCCTCGCCTGTGCCGCCTTCGACGACCGTGCCCACGAGGGTGCCGGTCTGGGCGGCGGCCGCGAGCGGCAGGAGTAGGAGCGTGAGCAGTAGACCCGCGAGGCGGGTACGTTGGGCAGAAGCCGTGTTCATCGGGCGGAGATAGGGATGGGGTACGGCACACCACATCCGTTTTCAGCCGCGCCGAGTGTTGCGCCCCCGGTGGCCTGGCGTGCCGGAGGGAAGACTACCGCGCCAGGGTTATGACCGGGTTACCGGGCCATTACCGCACCGTTAAGGGGCGCGCATTCATAGACGCAACGCCTGTGTAACCGCGCCCGGCGGGGCCGCCCTTCAGGCTTGCCGTTCCCCGCCGCGCCCGGACGTTTCAAGAGGAGAGAATTGCCGTGACGACATCGTGAAGGTTCGCCGAAACCGCTTCCATGGACGGTCCGTCTCATCTCCACACTCACCAACCGAGGTGTTACGCGATGAATACCAATCCCGAAGAACAGCAAGCCGAAGGCACGTGGGACAAGGCCAAGGGCCGCGTCAAGGAAGCCGCCGGCGCGCTCACGGGCGACGATAGCCTGAAGGCCGAAGGTGAATGGGACCAGACGAAAGGCAAGGTGAAAGACGCCGTCGGCGAGATCCGCGAGAAGATCCGCGACAACATCTGAGCCTGCCCGCTCCCCCTGTTTAAAAAGGCCGGTCTGCTCCGCCCGCATGCGGCATCCCGAGCAGGCCACCGCCCCCACAAGGCTCCGAGCGATGTTTCGCCCGGAGCCTTGTGGCATCTCCGCCCTCCTTATGGAAGCCCCGCTCAACCTCCCCGACGACGCCTCGATGTCGGACCTCACGATGCCCCCATCGCCCCACGCCCTGGAAGCGCACGACCCCGCGCTCGTCGGCGGCGACACCGGAGACCGATCGCCGCCGAGGCCCCGGTGCAGCACGACGACCCAAGCCTCGTCGGCGCCCCGACCGGCACCGACGCGACGGAGAGCGAGGAGCCCTCCGCGCCGTCCATGCCCACCGGTCCCACGACCGGGTCCGAGATGGGCGGCGACCGGTTCTGACACGCCGCGCCGGGCGAACCCGGCGGCGCCTTGCCTGTACGCGCCCGGCCCTTCCGCGCCGATGACGCCTGCCGCCGCCCTCGCCTACCTCGACGCGCTCCCGCGCTTTACCGCGCAGGGCGCCGCCGCGTACCAGCCCGGCCTCGACCGGATGCGGGCGCTCCTCGCTGCCGTCGGCGATCCGCACCGCGCCTACCCGGTGCTGCACGTGGCGGGCACCAACGGCAAGGGCTCCACCGCCTCGTTTGCCGCTGCCCTGCTCACGGCCTCCGGCCTGCGCACGGGCCTGCACACGTCGCCCCACCTCTGGCACGTCACCGAGCGCCTGCGCGTCGACGGCGTGCCCGCGCCGCATGGCGTGGCTCACCGACGCCGTGGCGCAGCTGCGCCCGCTCTTTGACGCGCACGGGCCGTCGTTTTTCGAGGCCACCGTCGTGCTCGCGTTCCAGTACTTCGCCGCGCAGCGCGTAGACGCCGCCGTGATCGAAGTCGGCCTCGGCGGCCGGCTCGACGCCACCAACGTGGTGACGCCCGCCGGCGAGCCTCGTCACCGCGCTCGCGCTCGACCACACGGACCTGCTCGGCCCCACCCTCGCCGACGTGGCCCGCGAGAAGGCCGGCATCTTCAAACCCGGCGTGCCCGCGTTCACGCGCGCGCAGCCGCCGGAGGCTGCCGCCGTGCTCGCGCGAGGTCGGCCGCCGCGGTGGGCGCGCCGCTCGAAGCCGTATCGGACACCGTGCAACTGACGCGCTGAGGCCATCACGACGCCCGTGGGCGCGCTACCCGGCGGTGCCGCTCGGGCTCAGCGGCGCGCACCAGGCGGGCAACGCGGCGCTCGCGCTCCGGGGCGCCGAAACGCTCCTCGGCCGCGCGCTCGACCCGGAGGCCGTCCGGCGGGGGCTCGGCGGCGTGGTCGCGCTCGCCGGCCTGCGGGCCCGCCTAGAAACGGTCGCACGAGGCCCGCGCATCGTGCTCGACGTGGCGCACAACCCGCACGGGATCGCGGCCGCGCTCGCGGCCACTGTACCACCACCCGGGGCGCAGCGCACGCTCTTGCTCGGGATGATGGCGGACAAGGATGTAGACGCCGTCGTGGCGCTCGTGGCGGGCTCGGGCGCCCGCGTGCTGCCGGTGCGTGCTCGACGTGCCCCGCGCGCTGCTCCGCCGAGGCCCTCGCCGAACGCCTGCGGGCCGCCGGGGCCGAGGTGGGTCCGGCGGGCACGGTGCCCGAGGGCGTGGCCCGCTTCCGCGCCACCGCCCGCCCCGACGATGTGCTGCTCATCACCGGCTCGTTCCTCGTGGCCGCGCAGTGGCCCGAAGCGGCCCGCTAAACCCCCAGGCCGCCACGAAACCTTGACGGAGCGCGCGGCATATCCTGCGGCGTTGCTATCTTGGCAATGGCGACTCGCGCGCGTCGCAGCGGTATTCCGCTCCGTGCCCGCTGGGTCTGCCCCCTGTGCCTTCCGGTTCATGCGCCTCCCTTTGCGCCCGCCGCCCGGCGTTACCCGTTTACGCGTTCTACCACTCCCGCGATGAAGATCAGCGATCTTCAAGACCTTCCCCTGCCCGACCTCCAGCAGCGCGCCACCGACATGGGCCTGGCGACCGGCGGCTTCGGCCAGCAAGACCTGGTCTATCTCATCCTCGAAGCGCAGGCCGAGCGCGAAGCCGGCCCGCGCCGCCCCAGCCGCAAACGCGCTGCCCCCGGTGAAGCCGCCCCGAGCGGCGAGGCGCCCCCCGACGCACCGCCGGCCGAAGCGCCGGTGGAGCCGGCGCCGGTGAAGCGCCGCAACCGCCGCACCAAGGCCGAGATCGACGCCGAAAAAGCCGCGATCCGGGCCGGCGCGTCGGTCGCCAAGCCTGCCGCGCGCCGCGCGAAGGCCGCTCCGGAGCCCCCAGCGGCCCCGGAGCCTCCGGCCGCGCCCGCACCGCCGGCGACCGACGCCGCACCGGCTGCCCCGGCCGAGGAGGAGGGCGGCACACGCCGCCGCCGACGGAGCCGCGTGGAACTCGTCGACCTGCGCTCGCTCGAGGCCGACGCCGGGCCAGAAGCCGACGCCCCAGCGCCCGAAGCGCCGGCCGAGGCCGCGCCCATGCACATCCCCGAGCGGCACCGGGGCATGGCCCCCGCCCTCCCGGCGATGAAGTTCGTGGCCCCGCCCGAGCCCGGCACCGCCGCGCCCGACCGCGCGGCGCCGCGCCCGAGCGGCCCGAACCCGCCCCGGCCCCGTCCGCCCCCCTCGCGGCGCGCGAGCGCGACGACGACGACGACGACCGGAGCGACAAAAAGCGCCGCCGCCGACGGGGCCGCCGCGGTCGCGGGCGCGACGACGAAGAGCCGCCCCGCAACGACGCCCCGCGCGAGCCGCGTCCGGAGTTCAGCCGCAAGGACGCCCCGCGCGCCGACCCCCGCCCCGCCCCGCGAGGACCCGACGCGCGAGGCGCCGACCCCCGCGGGCCCGACACGCGCATCGACCGCATCGAACGGCCCGTGCTCAAGATGGAGGAGCGCGGCAAGGTGGAGCCCCGCCCGGACCCGGTCTCGGAGTTCGAGAAGGCCGAGCGCCAGCTTATGCGCGAACTTCCCCGCCGCATCGACCCGGCGGCGCTCACGCCCGACGCCCGCGCCCGCTTCGAGGAGAAGCGCCGCCGCCTCTACGAAGGCCTCCCCGAGTACGCCCAGGGCTTCGACGCCGCCGCGCACGCGCCCGACGCCCTCTTCGAGCGCACCGGCGTGCTCGAAATCGGCAAGCCGGGCTACGGCTTCCTCCGCTCCGCCGAGTACAACTACCTCCCCTCGCCGGACGATATCCACGTCTCCGCCGAGCAGATCAAGCAGTACGGCCTCCGCTTCGGCGACACCGTGGAGGCCGAGGTGCGGCCCCCGCGCGAGAACGAGCGCTTCTTCACGCTCGCCGGCGTCAAGACGGTGGGCGGCAAGACGCCTGAGGACATGGAGGAGCGCACGCCCTTCGAGTACCTCACGCCGCTCTTCCCCGAGGAGCGCCTGAAGCTCGAAACGCAGTCGCAGGAGTTCTCCACGCGCGTGCTCGACCTGTTCGCGCCCATCGGCAAGGGCCAGCGCGGCCTCATCGTGGCGCAGCCCAAGGTGGGCAAGACGATCCTGCTCCAGAAGATCGCCAACGCGATCGCGCTCAACCACCCGGAGGTCACCCTCCTCGTGCTGCTCGTAGACGAGCGGCCGGAGGAAGTCGACCGACATGCAGCGCAACGTCAAGGCCGAGGTCATCGCCTCGACGTTCGACCGTCCGCCGGAGCAGCACGTGGCGGTCGCGGACCTGGTGCTGGAGAAGGCCAAGCGCCTCGTGGAGGCCGGCCAGGACGTGGTGATCCTGCTCGACTCGATCACCCGCCTCGCCCGCGCGAGCAATCAGTGGCCGCCCGAGAAGGGCCGCACGATGTCCGGCGGCCTGGAGGCGGGCGCGCTCCGGGGGCCGAAGCGGTTCTTCGGGGCCGCGCGCAACGTCGAGGAAGGCGGCTCGCTCACCATCATCGGCACGGCGCTCGTGGACACGGGCTCGCTCATGGACCAGGTGATCTTCGAGGAGTTCAAGGGCACCGGCAACATGGAGCTCGTGCTCGACCGCAACCTCGCCGACCGGCGCATCTTCCCGGCCGTCAACGCGTGCGCAGCGGCACGCGCCGCGAGGAGCTGCTCATCCAGACCACGCAGCTCTCGCGCATCTACATCCTGCGCAAGCTGCTCTCGGACATGGAGCCCGACAAGGCGATGCAGTTTCTGCTCGACCGCATGAAGTCCACCCGCTCGAACGACGAGTTCCTCATCGTCATGAACTCGTGAGGCCCCACCCACCCCCTCCGGTCCTTCGGACCACCTCCCCCGATTCCGGGGGAGGTGTCGCGCGCAGCGAGACGGAGGGGGGCCGGGCGGTCCTCTTCGACATGGACGGCGTGCTCGTGGACGTGTCGCAGCTCCTACCGGCAGGCCATCCTCGACACCGTGCCGCGACTCGGCGGCCCGGCGGTGACCGGCGCGGACGTGCAGCGCCTCAAAGACCGGGGCGGCTTCAACGACGACTGGAAGCTCACCGCCGCGCTGCTCGCCGAAGCGGGCGTACGACGTGCCGTTTGCGGACGTCGTGGACGCGTTCCAGCAGCGCTACCGGGGCGCCGCCCACACCGACCCGGACGCGGGGCGCGTGGGATGGGCTTATCGCCACCGAAACGCCGCTCCTGCCCGCCGGCACTGCTGGAGGCGCTCCGGGCGCACGGCTACCGCCTCGCGCTCGTCACCGGCCGGCCGGAGGCCGAGGCGCACTATGCCCTGCGCACGCACGGCTGGGCGGACGCCTTCGAGGTCGTCGTGCCGATGGAGGCGCAGCAGGGGCGCGGCAAGCCCGACCCGTTTCCGCTCCAGCTGGCACTCGACGCGCTCGGCGTGCCTGCGTCCGCAGCCGCCTACGTGGGCGACACCGGCGACGACATGCGGGCCGCGAAGGCCGCCGGGCATGACGGCGATTGGCTTCGTGCCGCCCTACCTCCCCGCCGCCCATGCCGACACGCTCCGGGCGCACGGCGCCGACGTGGTGCTCCCGGGTACCTTCGATGGGCTGAGCGCCGCGCTGGCGGCGCTCGGGCGCTGAGGCGGATGCGTGTCGGGGCGTGGGCACGGCACAGCCGTGCCCCTACGATTCGCGGCGGAGGCGCTTGTGCCGGATGTCGAGGCCTTCGACGAGGAAGATCACGCTCTCGGCGATGTTCTTGATGTGGTCGGAGATGCGCTCCATGCCCTTCGAGGCCGTGATGAGGTGCGCCACCGCTTCCAGGCAGTCCGGGTGCTCCTTGCCGTACTGCACGAGCGCGTTGAAGGTCTCCTTGTGCAGCCGGTCTACCTGCCGGTCGTGCGCGAGTACCTCGCGGGCCCCCACGCGGTCTTCGGTCGAGAACGCATCCTGCGCCATGCGCAGCATCGCGCGCGCGGCGTCGGCCATCTCCGGCAACCGCGTCACAGCGAGGCGCCTCGGGCGAGTTCTTGATGTAGGGCGTGTTCTTCGCCAGGTTCTTGCAGTGGTCGCCGATGCGTTCGAGGTCGGTGTTGACCTTGACGGCGAGGATGATGAGCCGCAGGTCGGAGGCGACGGGGTGGTGCAGCGCGAGGATGCGCTCGCACTGCCGGTCGAGCTTGAGTTCGAGCGCGTCGATCTCGTCGTCGCGGCGGCGGACGCGGTCGGCCAGTTCGATGTCGCCGGCCATGAGCGCGTTCATCGCCTCGGCGAGCTGCTCGTCGACGAGGTACGACATTTCGAGCACGAGCTCGCGGAGCACCTTCAGCTCTTCGTCGAGCGGGCGGTGGATGGGCATGGTTCGACGGGCGATGGATGAGGTACGACAGGCGACGTAAAGGCCGGGGCCCGCGCACGTCGCACCTCGTACGTCGCACGTCGCGCCCGGCGCTCCCCGGCTCAGCCGAAACGGCCCGAGATGTAGTCTTCGGTCTGCTTCTGGCGCGGGCGGGTGAAGAGCTGCGCCGTGCGGTCCATCTCGATCAGCTCGCCGATGTAGAAGAAGGCCGTCCGGTCGCTCACGCGCGAGGCCTGCTGCATGTTGTGCGTCACGATGACCACGGTGACGGCCTTTTTGAGGTCGAGGATCGTCTCTTCGAGCTTGGCGGTCGCAATCGGGTCGAGGGCAGAGGCGGGCTCGTCCATGAGCAGCACCTCGGGCTCGACGGCCAGCGCGCGGGCGATGCACAGGCGCTGCTGCTGCCCGCCCGAGAGGCTGTAGGCGTTCTCCTTGAGGCGGTCCTTCACCTCGTCCCACAGCGCCGCGCTGCGCAGGCTGCGCTCGACGAGCGCGTCCACGTCGCCGGTGTAGCCGTTGATGCGGGCGCCCCAGGCCACGTTCTCGTAGATCGACTTGGGGAACGGGTTGGGCTTCTGGAACACCATCCCCACGCGGCGGCGCACGAGCACGGGGTCGGCGCCGTCGTAGATGCTCTCGCCGTCGAGCAGGATCTCGCCCTCGTGGCGCGTGCCGGGGATGAGTTCGTTCATCCGGTTGAGGCAGCGCAGAAACGTGCTCTTGCCGCACCCCGAGGGCCCGATGAACGCCGTCACCTCGTGCGGCACGATCTGCATTGAGATGCCCTTGAGCGCGTGCTTGGGCCCGTACCAGAAGTTGAGGTCCTGGGCCTCCATCTTGGACACAGCCGGCGGGGTGGGATCAGGCATGAGGGGAGTGTTCGTGGTTCATGGCTCGGGGTTCATCGTCAGAATCGCCGGCGATACCGGGAGCAAATTCTGACGATGCGCCACGAACGACCCGCGCCGCGCGTCAGCGCGGAATACTGCGCTCGAAGCGGGTGCGCAGGTAGATGGCCGCGGCGTTGAGGAGCAGCATGAGCCCCATCAGCACCACGATGGCGGCGGCGGCAAGGCCCCGGAAGCTCGGCTGCGGCTGCCCCGTCCAGTTGAAGATCTGGATGGGCAGCGCCGTGAACGGGTCGAGCAGGCTGTGGGGCGAGAACGCGATGAACACGAACCCGCCGATGATGAGCAGCGGGGCCGTCTCGCCGGCCGCCCGCGCGAGCGAGAGGATGACGCCGGTGAGGATGCCCGGCGCCGCCACCGGGAGCAGGTGGTGGCGGATCACCTGCCAGCGCGTGGCCCCGAGCGCATAGGCGCTCTCGCGCAGGCCCTGCGGCACCGCGCGGAGGGCCTCCTGCGTCGAGATGACGATGACCGGCAGCACGAGCAGGGCCATCGTGAGGCCGCCCGCGATCAGGCTCCGGTCGAGCGCGAGCGCACGCACGAAGAGCGTGAGCCCGAGCATCCCGTAGAGCACGCTCGGCACGCCGGCCAGGTTGGCGATGTTGAGCTGTACGAGCCGCAGCACGCGCCCGCGCGGGGCATACTCTTCCAGCCACACCGCCGCGCCCACGCCCACCGGGACCGCGAGCAGCGTGGTGAGCAGCATCAACCAGAGCGTGCCCACAAGGGCGCTCCGAATGCCCGCCCGCGCCGGGTCGGCGGACATATAGTGCGTCAGGAAGCCGCCGCTGAGCCATGGCTGCCCCTCCGCGAACACGTCCACGAGCAGGAACGCCAGCACGACGAGCCCGAACACCGTGGCGCCGAAGAACAGCGTGGCGAGGACCGCGCTCCGGCGCTGCCGGGCACCGAGCCGGGGCTGAAAGGTGGGAGAAGGGGTGGGCATCGTCGGAAGGGGCGGGGTTCAAGCCGGCCCGTGAAGGTCAGTACGCCTCTTTGTAGCGCCGGATGATGGCGTTGGCGATGAGGTTGAGCGTGAGCGTGAGCGCAAAGAGCGCCAGGCCGACGGCAAAGAGGCTCTGGAATTCCACCGTGCCCTGCTGCGTGTCGCCCTGCGAGATCTGGGCGATGTAGGCGGTCATCGTCTGCACGGACGTGAGGGGGTTGAACGTCAGGCGCGGCTGTGCCCCCGCCGCGATCATCACGATCATCGTCTCGCCGATGGCGCGCGAGATGGCGAGGATAAAGCTCGCCACGATGCCGGAGAGCGCCCCCGGCACGAGCACGCGGGTCACCACTTCCACCTTCGTCGCCCCGAGCGCGTAGGCGCCTTCGGCGAGGCTGCGCGGCACGCTGCGGAGCGCGTCCTCGGAGAGCGACGCCACGAGCGGGATGATCATGAGGCCCACCACGAGGCCCGCCGAGAGCGCGTTGTACACCTCCAGCCCCGGGATGACGTGCTGCAGCAACGGCGTCACGACGGTGAGCGCAAAGAAGCCGTACACGATCGTCGGCACGCCGGCGAGCAGTTCGAGGCCGGGCTTGAGCCACTGACGCACGCGCGCCGGCGCATACTGCGACACGTACACCGCCGACGCGAGCCCGAGCGGGAGCGCCACCGCCGCCGCGATGACGGTGATGAGGAGCGTGCCCGAGAGCAGCGGCCAGATGCCGTAGTGCTCCCCGTCGATCTGCGCCGTCCACTTGGTATCCGTGAGAAAGCGCACCGGAGACACCTCGCGGAAGAAGCTCAGGCTCTCGTAGAGGAGCACGCCCGCAATGGCCACGGTCGTGAACACGGTGATGAGCGCGCACAGGCCGAGCAACAGGCCCACGAGCCGCTCGCCGGCGCTGTTGGAGCGGTTGCCCCCGAGCAGGGGTGCCGCGCGGGGCAGATGCGCCACCCCCACCATCGCGGGCGAGAGCACCCCCGAGAGGTCGTGCGAGGCCTGCGGCGCCGACGCAAGCGGGTCTGCGGCCGTGGAGGCGTCGGAGACCGTGTCGAGCGGGTCGTCGAGCGGATCGCCCTCGGGCTGGTCAGGGAGTTCGCTCATCGGGGACGCACAGCTTCAGGACGCGCGGCACCCGGAGCGGGCGCGGCGGTGGCCGAGTCGGCGGGTTCGCCCTCGGCGCGGAGCAGGTCGGCGAGCTTCACGCCCACCGTGGAGCCGTGGAAGACAGAGCCGCGCGTGCGCGCCTCGAAGCGCTGGAGCCCGAGCCGGTACGCCTCCGCCGAGAGCGGCACCGCGCCCACGCGGGGGCCGAGCGCGGCCGCGTGCTGGAGGTAGTAGCGGATGAACGCCGCCACGGCTGGGTCTTCGGCGCGGTCGGCGCGGACGTAGATGAACTCGGGGCGCGCGAGCGGCTGGTAGGTGCCGTCCTCCACGCTCGCGGCCGTCGGGGCCACGCACCCCCGGCCCTTGCCGCCGTCAATGGCGACGGCCTTGACCTTGTCGCGGTTGGCGTCGAGGTAGGCGAGGCCGAAGAAGGCGAGCGCGCCGTCGTCGCCGGCGACGCCCTGCACGAGCACGTTGTCGTCTTCGGAGGCCGTGTAGTCGGCGCGGCTCTTGCCCTCCTCGCCCACCACGGCTGCGGTAAAGTAGTCGTAGGTGCCGGAGTCGGTCCCGGCGCCGTACAGCCGGATCGGCTTGTCGGGAAAGCCGGGCCTGAGGTCCTTCCAGTTGTTGATGGTCGCGCCGGGCTTCCAGAGGCGCCCGAGCTCTTCGACCGTCAGGCACGCCACCCAGGTAGCGCCGGGGTTGACGGCCACCACGAGCCCGTCGTAGGCCACCGGCAGCTCGATAAAGCCGTAGCCCGCGCCGTCTACCTTCGCCGCTTCCTTGTCTTTGATGGGCCGCGAGGCGTCGGAGACGTCGGTTTCGCCGCGCCCGAACTTGGCGAAGCCGCCCCCGGTGCCGCTCACGCCCACGGCCACGCGCACGCCCGGCGTGGCGTCCATGAACGCCTCGGCGACAAGCGCGGTGAGCGGAAAGACGGTCGAGGAGCCGTCCACCTTGATGAGCCCGTCGAGCGCACCGCCGCTGCATCCCCCGAGGAGGACGAGGGCGGTCAGCATCGAGAACACGCGGGGGGGCAAACACAGCAGGGCGCAGGGAGCCGAAAACCTACGGCGGGCCGGAGGGCGCCGCTTCCATGGCATCCGGGAAAAGCCTGTCCGCCCGGTATTATCAAAGCGTTAAGCCGGCCCGAGGCCCTCGCTCAGAACGGCGCCGTGCCGCCACCGCCTTCGGGCAGCCCGTAGCCGTCGCCGCCGCTCTCAGGCGGACCGCCGTAGCCGCCCGCGTCGTAGCCCCCGCCCTCGTAGCCGCCTTCGTCGCGGTAGGAGGAGAGGTTTTCGAAGCGCGCGTACTGGTTCACGAACGCAATCTCGATGCTCCCGATGGGCCCGTTGCGCTGCTTGCCGATGATGAGTTCGGCGATGCCCTCGGTCGAGTTGCCCTGGTCGTCTACGGTGATGCCGTAGCGCTCGGCCCGGTAGAGAAAGCCCACGAGGTCGGCGTCCTGCTCGATCGAGCCCGACTCGCGGAGGTCGGAAAGCTGCGGACGCTTGTCGCCGCCGCGCGTCTCGACGGCGCGGGAGAGCTGGGCGAGGGCGATGACCGGCACGTCGAGCTCTTTGGCGAGCGCCTTGAGCGAGCGCGAGATCTGCGCGATCTCCTGCTCGCGGTTGGCATTCTTGCCCTGCCCCGACCCGTGCATGAGCTGGAGGTAGTCCACGATCACCATCCCGATGCCGAACTCGGACTTCAGGCGGCGGCACTTGGCGCGCAGCTCCAGGATGCTCAGCCCCGGCGTGTCGTCGATGTAGATCGGCGCGCCTGAGAGGCGCCCGGCCGCGCGGCGTAATCTGCGCCCACTCCTG
Organism: Rhodothermales bacterium; assembly: GCA_963740755.1. Taxonomy (GTDB): domain Bacteria; phylum Bacteroidota; class Rhodothermia; order Rhodothermales; family BA12; genus CAVSDF01. The sequence continues at coordinate 432,136 of CAVUFJ010000007.1, read as the reverse complement.
GTCGCTCATCCGGCCCGTGCGCGCCGCCTGCGCGTCCACGCGCGCCTCGGAGGTGAGCAGGCGCTGGGCCAGCTGGTCGCTCGACATTTCGAGCGAGAAGTAGGCCACGCCCACCGGCTTCTGCGGATGCAGCGCCGCATTTCGCGCAATGGCAAGCGAGAGGGCCGTTTTGCCCATGGATGGCCTGGCCGCGATGATCACGAGGTCGGCGTTCTGCCAGCCGCCCGTCATGCCGTCGAGGCGCGTGAAGCCGCTCGGCACGCCGGTGATGCCGCCCTCGTTGCCGTGGATGGATTCGAGCCGCTCGATGGTGCGCTTGACGACGTGGCCAATGGCCACGGCGGCCTTGCGCATCTGCGCGTCCGAGATCTGGAAGATGTCGCGCTCGGCCTCGTCGAGCAGTTCGAAGGCATCCGAGGCGGGGTCGTAGGCCTTGCCCACGAGGAGCGTCGCCGTCTCGATAAAGCGCCGGAGCAGGCTCTTCTCGGCGATGATGCGCGCGTGGTACTCGACGTTGGCCGCGCTCGCCACGCGCGAGGTCAGTTCGGCGAGGTAGTACGGCCCGCCCGCCGCGTCGAGGTCGCCCCGGCGGCGCAGCTCGGTGGTGAGCGTGACGAGGTCGATGGGCTCCTGCCGCGCCGCGAGCGACCGGATGGCGGCGTAGATGCGGACGTGCTTGGGGTTGTAGAAGGCCTCCTCAGGAAGCACTTCGAGCGCCGCGTCTACCGCCTTCGGCTCCAGGAGCATCGCGCCGAGCACCGCCTGCTCCACGTCTTCGGCGTGCGGGGGCGTGCGTCCGGCGGTGTCGTGGACCCGCTGCACGGCGGCCTCGCGCGCCCGCCGACCGCCGCGCGTGAACTTCTCCAGCGGGTATGCGCCCCCGGCGTCCGGGTCAATGTTGAGCCGGAGCGGGCGCGGATCGTCGGAAAATTCGTCGGCCATGAACAGCGGCTGGGCGGCCCCAAAGGTACGGACGGGCGGCGCCCTCCTCCGGCGAATTCACCGGGACGCGCGTGGTTCGGCGCGGCCTTACGCGCCCTCCTGCATCAGCGCGTCGTAGCGCGTCCGCATGAGCTTGACATCCTCCCAGGTGGGGCGTTTCCACTGCTCGTTGCGCAGCAGCGCCGCCGGGTGGTAGGTCACGAAGAGGGGCAGGCCGCCAAAGGAGTGCTCTTTGTCGCGCAGCCCGGCGAGGCTGCTCCGGCGGTTCAGGAGGGCGTTGCCCGAGGTCTTGCCCACGCACAGGAGCACACGGGGCTGGATCAGCACGATCTGCTTGAGCAGGATCGGCAGGTGCCCCTCGATCTCGTCCGGCTCCGGGTCGCGGTTGCCGGGCGGGCGGCTCTTGAGGATGTTCGTGATGTAGACCTGGTCGCGCTCGAAGCCGATGGCCGAGAGGATCTTGGTGAGCAGCTGCCCGGCGCGCCCTACAAACGGCTCGCCCTGCCGGTCCTCGTCGGCCCCCGGCGCCTCGCCGATCACCATGAGCCCCGCGTGCGGGTCGCCGACGCCGAAGACGGGCTGAATCCGATTCCGGTCGAGGTCGATGAACACGCGTCCCCGCACGATCTCCTCCAGTTCCGCGAGCGTCCCGGCGGGTTTGACCGGATGGTCGTCCGGAATCAGCGCTTCGATGCGGTCGTAGGGCGACTGCGCGGAGTCGGAGGCGCCGGGCACCGGGGCGCCGAAGAGGTCGAACGTCGGCATGGCGTCGGAGTCGGAAGGGTCGTCGGGGTCGTCGAACGGGGCCGAGGCCTCAACAGGGTCGGGGGGCGGGATGGGCACGGCAAGCCGTGCCCCTACGGGTTCGATGGGGGCGGGATGGGCAGGCGTTTCCTCGGCCACATCGCCCGGCACGTCGAAGGCGTGCGTGGGCGCGAGGGGCGGCGGCACGTCCACGTGCGGCACGTAGCGGCCCCCGGCGCGGATCTCGCCCGCGAGCGCGTCACGGAGCGCGCCCAGCACGCCGGCCGCGTCCAGGGGCGCCCCGGCGTCCATCAGAACAGGCGCTCCACGAACGCCGGAAGGGCGAACGCCGCCGTGTGCAGGCCGGCGTGGTAGTACTTGAGGGTCTCGGCAAACGGGGCCAGGCGCGCCTGCGCCGCCGTGGCGTCGAAGTCCTGCACGGGGTGGCGCGTCTTCGAGGCCATCACAAACGACCACGTGCCCATCGGGTAGGTCGGGATGTGGGCGAGGTAGAAGGCCACGTGCGGGAAGAGCGCCCCGAGCGTCTTGCCTGCCGAGCCGATCTGCCGCTGAAACGCCGCGTCGAAGGGCGATTCGGTCTGCGAGACGAGGATGCCGTCGGCCGAGAGCACGCGCACGCAGTCGCGGTAGAAGCCCTCGCCGAAGAGGCCTTCGGCAAAGCCCACCGGGTCGGTCGAGTCCACGAGCACCACGTCGTAGCTGCCCGCCGGGGCGTTCTTGATGAACGCGAGCCCGTCTTCGATGCGCACGTCGAGGCGCGGGTCGTCGAGCGCGCTCGCCACGGTCGGAAAGAAGCGGCGCGCGGCGTCCACGACGAGCCCGTCGATCTCGACGAGGTCCACGTGTTCGATGCCGGGGTGGCGGAGCACCTCGCGCACCGTCCCGCCATCGCCGCCGCCGACGACGAGCACGCGGGTCGGGTGGGGGTGGAGCGTGAGCGCCGGGTGCGTGATCATCTCGTGGTACACGAACTCGTCGCGCTCGGTGAGCATCACGAGCCCGTCGAGGAGCATCAGGCGCCCGAAGGTGTCCGTCTGCACGACGGTGACCTCCTGAAAGGGGCTCTGCTCGGAGAACAGGACGCGTTCGAGGCCGAAGGTGAGGCCGGAGCGGCCGTCCCAGAACTCGGTGAACTGGTGCTGAAAGGTCTTAGCCTCGGCCGACATGGAGCGTAGGGGTGAGCGTCAAAAAAACGCGGGGCGAGCCTCGAAAGGTTCGCCCCGCGCTGGAAAGATTCCGTCTGTCGCCGCGCGCTTGCGCAGCCGTCCGCTCAGGCGAGCACCGCGTCGGTGCTGCTGTGGGTGGCTTCCGTCTCGGCGGGCTTGTGCGTGACCGGCCCGTCGAAGAGGCCGCGCTTGAGCTCCATCGAGGACACCTTCTGGGACCCGAACGAGTCTTCGAGGTGCTTCTGGATGACCCACGGGTTGATGGTTTCCCCGCAGGTGAACACGTCCACCGCTGCGTAGCCGTACTCGGGCCACGTATGGATGGCGAGGTGGCTTTCTGCGATCACGACGACGCCGGAGACCCCGTGGGGCGAGAAGGCGTGGAACGTGTCGGTGACGATCGTTGCGCCCGAGCGGCGGGCTGCTTCGATCATGGATTCGCGGATGAGTACCGCGTCGTTGAGAACCTCCTTGTCGCAGTCGTAGAACTCGACGAGGATCTGCCGTCCGAGAGCCTGCATGGCTACCCTCCTTGTTTAGGCACCCCCGGCGCTGCCACACGCCGAGAAACATTGTACAGGAATGAGGGCCTCCGGGGATGTGTCCCCTGTGAGCCCCCCCATACAACCGCAGTCCTACGGACAGGGGGCAGGGCGGACGGGCGGCAGAGCCGGTTCTGACGTCGCGCCTTTCGCGTATCCGTAGCCGCTAGCGCTTGCACCCCGGCGTGCGCCGATTGAGCGGCGGGCCGAGCTTGCGACTAGTCTATCTGAGCGGTCTTGCAAAGAACGGAGGACCGCACGCGTGGCAACGCACCATCCTCACAGCACAAAGCCCGCCGAAGCGGGCTGAGCACGTCCATATACCGGATCTGGAGGTCCGTGTTCCGGAGCGGATGGGCGGGACGATGAACCCTCCGTAAAGGGTTCGTTGCAAATCGGTGCCGGGGATGTCACAGCGTGGCGCGTCGGGGGCAGGGAGCGCTCACAGAGGCTTCACCCGCCGATGCGTTGCGTGAGGGCGGGTGCGTGCCGTACCATAAGCGTCCTCCCGAAAGGGTCCCGCTCTCGATCCCGTAGCTCAGCTGGTAGAGCAGCCGGCTTTTAACCGGCGGGTCGTAGGTTCGAGTCCTACCGGGATCACACAAGACTGACATTGCCCGGGTGGTGAAATTGGTAGACACGCCATCTTGAGGGGGTGGTGCGAGCAATCGCGTGCTGGTTCGACTCCAGTCCCGGGCACTCCACAGGTAAGACGCTGAATAAGCTGGGCTTACGAAGATAGCAGGCGCCTCGTTCGGTAACCCCGGGCGAGGCGCCTGCTCGTTTCTGTCAAGGGCAAGGAGCTGGTGACTGCTATCGGATTGCTATCGGCGAGCGGGGGACCATGAACCCCGGGGCCAGATGCCCTAAGCTCTCCACCACTATGGCTTCGCTCCTCAACAGCACGCCGGTACTACCTCCAGTTCTACAACGCCGCTCGCCCGCTGGCAAAGAAGCGCGTCGCCCTCCCCCTCGACCAGAAGCGGACCACCATCGCGCCGCAGCGGAAGCGGGAGCACGTTCACTCCCATAAGACCACTACGCCTTCTTGGGGGCGGTTGAGGTACCCCTTCGCGCCCTGACAACGCAGAGCCTCCCCTTTGTGCCAGCCCTCCTTCGCTTCTCCCAGCGAGGTACTATCTTCATCTAGCCGTACCGTTAACTTTCGAACAGCCGGGGTCTCCGCTTTCAATTGGCCGCCGCCCCTTACTTCCCCCGCCTTGTGCGTCCCCGGCTTGAGGAAGCTCTCGCTGATACGCCCGTCGTCCTCATCCACGGGCCCCGGCAGAGCGGCAAGACGACACTCGCCCTCCAATCGGCGAGGGTGCCGGGTATGCGTACCGGACCTTCGACGACGCCACCCTCTGCGCAGCGGCTGAGGCCGACCCCGTCGGCTTCGTGGCAGAACTGCCCCCGCGCACGATCCTCGACGAGGTCCAGCGCGTTCCGGCCCTCTTCACCGCCCTCAAGGCGGCCGTTGACCGCGACCGCTACGCCGGGACGCTTCCTCCTCACCGGCTCGGCCAACGTCCTCTTCGTCCCCCACCTGGCCGACTCGCTCGCCGGGCGCATGGAAACGCTGCGCCTGCACCCGCTGTCCCAGCACGAACTCGCCGAACATCCCGAGGGCACCGCCACGTTCGTCGAGCGGCTCTTCGCGGGCACCTTCACGGGCAGGCCACTCCCCCGGCTTGGCCGCGCCCTCGCCGAGCGCATCGTCGCGGGCGGCTACCCGGCGAGCCTGGCGCGTTCCACCGCCCGCCGCCGAAGCTCCTGGTACCGCGACTACGTAGACACGCTCGTGCAGCGGGACGTCCGCGACCTCGCCCGCATCCGCAGTCTCGACGTGCTCCCCCGGCTGCTCAGCCTTGTGGCGTCGCAGACTGCCCGGCTCATCAACGTGGCCGACCTCGCGGGGCCGTTCCAGCTCACGCGCCCCACGATCCGCGACTACGTCACGCTCCTCGTCCATCTCTTTCTCGCCGACGAACTGCCGCCGTGGCACTCGAACCGCCTGAGTCGCCTCGTCAAGACAGCCAAGCTGTTCGCGGGCGATACCGGCGTCGCCTGCGCCCTGCTCGGCCTCGACGCTGGCACCCTGTGGGAGGAGCGTGAACGCTACGGCCAGATGCTGGAGACGTTCGTCTACCAGGAGCTCCGGCGCCAAGCGAGCGGCCACGAGGACCCGGTCACCTTCTACCACCTCCGCGACCGCGACGGCGTGGAGGTTGATCTTGTGCTGGAGCGGACGGGCCGTCAGATTGCGGGCGTCGAGGTCAAGGCGGCAGCTACCGTGCAGGCGTCCGACTTCCGAGGGCTGCGCAAGCTTCAGGAGAGTGTGGGGGCGCGCTTCGCCAACGGTGTCGTGCTCTACGACGGGGAGTCGGCGCTCCCGTTCGGCGACCGTCTCTGGGCGGTCCCGATCTCCTACCTCTGGGAAACGACCCAGCACACCCCGTAGCTGCGAAGACCGCAGGGCCGCTCACGATCCCATGCCTTGCCTCTGCTCACATTCCCCGTCAGCCCTGACGAGCCTCAACGATGGAAGGGTTTGTAGATCCAAGGAGCACTACCGGAAGGGACGAGAGGACCCCTGCGCCGCGCACGACGACGGACCCGGCCGAACTGGAGGAGCTCCACCTGCTGTGCCGCCAGGGGCGCCTCTACGACGTCGAGCGGTGGATCATCGCGCAGCGGCCTCTTCAACTCCATGGTGCGAGTCACGCCGCGCGCACCGGCCGGCACAGGCCCACCGCCCTTGAGATCGCGCTGAAGCAGCACAACCACGCGCTCGCGCTGCTGCTGCTCTGCAACGGCTATGACGTGGACCTAGAACCCCGCTGCGCTCTGGACCAGGCTCTCGGCCTCCGCCGGCCCGACCTCGTCGCGTTGCTGCTCGACTGGGGCGCCGACCCTCACCGGGTGGACCTTGACGCCCTGTTCGACACCTACGACAGCGCCCTCTTCGACCGCTTCTACGGGCTCGGCGTGGACCTGTGCCGGCGTCACGCGTTCGCCAGAGCGCTCGGCGAGCACACGAGCAACAAGCCACTCTTTGGCTTCGCAAAGCGGTACGGGCCGAGCGACGCGCGCATCCAGCAGGAGCTCGACATGGCGCTCGCGCATCATGCTTGGCGTGGGAACGAGAAAGGGGCCATGCTGTGCCTGTGGGCGGGTGGCGCCCCCCACGCGAACGTCCCCTCGCTCCAGGACGACGGGGAAGAGGACGACGAAGCAGCAGACGAGAACGGCACCTGCGGCTCTGCCCTGGCAGGGGCCTGCTGCAGCGGGCAGGCGGCGCTCCTTCAGCGGTTTGCGCCAGACCCCGCGCGCTGCGACTTCGACTCACTCTTCAGCATGGCGTACAGCCCCGCCGTCGTGGACGTGCTGGCCCGCCTGGCGCTGCCGGGCGACATGACGGCGGTCGTCCTGAGCCTCGTCCAGGGTTCCGCCTGGCACTTCGGGAAGCACGATGTGCCTAGGGCGCTCCGGCGGCTCTTCGAACACGGGGCAAGATGGATGGAGACCCCGACGCCGAGCGTCGGTGAGCTACGCCGGTTGCTCTTGAGGCTGGGTGACGGCCCTTTCAAGGAACTCGTCCTGGTCCTTGGAGCGGAAGACTACTGCTCAGCCGAGATCCGCCGTGAACTGGCCCGAACGGAGGCGTTCCAGAAGCGGATGAGGGGGGCCGGCCTTCTGCCTAAAACGGAGGATCTGTGGTGGCAGCGGCGCTCGGGCGCGGAGCAGCAGCGCGTGATGATGGCGGCCTTCAACGTGGCCGCGCCCGCAAAGCCGCAGCGGCGCCGCTGAGACCCGCACGCACAAGGGACGCCCTGAGCCCAAGCGCTTCGACGTTTACGTCCCAATCTTCGTGCGCTGTGCGTGGGTTGAGCAGCGATGAGGTTCGAGCAGCCAAGCCGCCCGATCTCCCTGTCCATCGAAGCCTGATCGGCGTCGGCGAAGTACCGCTCGTTCACCTTCAGGCTATGGTGGGCGAGCCGCTGCATGATGTCGCAGAGGCCCACGCCCATGCGGCGTGCGTAGTCGGCGAAGCTGTGCCGGGAGACGTGGAAGGAGACGTGCGACGTGATCTGGGCCAGCATCGCGAGGCGCTTCAGGCTCTTGTTAACGACCACGTTTCGGGACCCTGTCCCGGGCACTCCTTACAAAGCCCCGATGCGTAGCCTGCGCGTCGGGGCTTTTCGCTGTGACGCTCGGGTAACGAGCCCGGGGGCAACCTCCGTGCGTGCGGCTTCTCTTCGCCGCCCCTTGACAAATGCGCAGGCTGTTGCGTAAAGTGGAAACGTTTCCACTCCGGAGGTCTCCCTGAATGACCTGCGGTGCCGGAAGCGCTTCCAACCATGAGCGCCACCATTCGCGACGTTGCCCGGCAGGCGGGGGTCTCCACGGCCACCGTCTCGCGCCATTACAACCGGAGCGGGCCGGTAGGGACGCAGGCGCGCACGCGCATCGAGGCGGCGGCGCAGGCGCTGCGCTACGTGCCCCACGGGGCCGCCCGGAGCCTCATCACGAGCCGCACGCAGACCCTCGGCGCCCTGCTGCCGGACATCTACGGCGAGTTTTTCTCCGAAGTGCTGCGCGGGCTCGACAGCGCGGCCCAGCAGGCGGGTTACAACCTGCTTGTCTCGTCCTCGCACCACGACCGCACGGGCGTCGAGCGGGCCCTGCGCGCGATGCGCGGACGCGTGGACGGCGTGGTGATCATGGCCCCGGACCTCGACGCGGCCCTGCTGCGCGACAACGTTCCGGCGGACCTGCGCGTGGTGCTCGCGGGCTGCCTCGCCGACGGCTACCCGGCCGTCACGATGGCCAACTACGACGGCGCCCGCGCGGCGATGCACCACCTCGTCGGCCTCGGCCACCGCCGCATCGGCTTTATCTGCGGCCCGCCCGGCAACCACGACGCCGACGAGCGCCTCCGCGCCTACCGCACCACTGTGCGCGAGGCCGGGCTCGACCTGGACGACGCCCTCACCGTGGCCGGCGACTTCTCCGACCTCTCGGGCTACCACGCCGCGCGGCACCTCGCCGCGCTGCCCGCACGCCCCACCGCCGTCTTCGCGGCCAACGATGCGATGGCCGTGGCCGCCCTCAGCGCCTTCCGCGAAGCCGGCCTCGCCGTGCCGAACGATGTGGCGGTCGTCGGCTTCGACGACATCCCGATGGCGCGCTACGTCACGCCCCCACTTACCACCGTACGCACGCCGCTCGCGCGGATGGCGCAGTGCGCGGTGGACGTGCTGCTCAACGACGCCGTGCCCGTGATGCGCATGGCGCTCTCCACCGAACTCGTCGTGCGCGCCTCCTGCGGGGCCGCATGACAGGCTGTCTCACCCACCTCTACCCCATCCACTCAACCCCAACCTCTCCATGAAGACGGGTACTCTGTTTACCGCCGCGCTCCTGCTTGCAGGATCGGCGTTTGCGCAAACCGCGCGCCAGGACATCATCGTCGCGCGTGACATTGGCGCGGCCACGATCACGCTCGACGGCAAGCTCGACCGAAGCCCAGTGGGCACAGGCGGAGAAGATCACGCTCAAGTACGATCAGACGGGCGGCATTCCTGGGTCCGGTCAGAAGATCGAGTCGGGCACGCTCATCTCCCCGACGGACCCGCTCAACGCGACGCTCTCGGTCCTCCGCAAGGGCAACCTCATCTACTTCGGGCTCCAGGCGGCCGACAAGAGCATCGGTGGCGGGCGCGGCCTCCAGGCAAACAACTGGTTCTTTGACGGCATCATCATGAACATCGGCCGGCGCATCGCCTTCGATGCGGCGTCCTCGGGCCGAGGCTCGCAGGCCAACACCGAGTTCATCTATGGCTGGTGGCACCCGGCCGACACGACGGCCACCGGCGGCCAGCGCGTCAATGCCAAGCCGCGCGCTTTCGGCAACTACGCCTGCGACTTTCCGGAGGACCCGGCCAACGGGATCTGCACGATCCGCCGCGACACGACGGTGTGGAACTACCGCACCACGTGGACCGGCATCACCAACGACGATGCCACCGACGACGGCGGCTACGTGATGGAGATGATGGTGGACGCGAGCAAGATGAGCGCCGCGACCGGCGTTGCCGGCTACGACTTCACGAAGGCGGGCGGCGACCGCATGCCCTTCAACTTCGCCGTGGAAGACTCCGATTACCGCTGGCCCGTGCAGGCCACGAAGGAGTTCACGAGCCGCGTGTGGTTCCAGAACCAGTGGGCCAACAACTTCATCCACGGCCAGGCCTTCATCGTGGGCGCGCCGGGCGTGACGACGACTTCGGGCGCCCTGTCCTCGACGGTGACCAACGTGGACTTCCGCATCCCCAACGGCACCGTCGCCACCGCGCCTGTGCTCGACGGACAGCTTAACGACCGGGTGTGGCAGAACATCGCCCCCATCTTCACGATCAAGTACCAAGACCAGGCGATTCTGAGCCAGAACCCGGGGGGCATTGACTTCGCCCGCTACTTCTCGCCCAACATCACCGGCACGGCAACGGCAGGCGCCGTGGTCGATCCCTCGACGGCGCGCATCAAGATGTTCTACCGCGGCGATGTGCTCTACGTGGGCATGGACGTGGATGACCAGGCCATCTCGGGCGCGTTCCAGAGCGAAGACCGCCGCGACGGCCTCCGGCTCAACTTCTTCTCGCGCGAAGCAGACGCGACGACCAAGTCGCTCAAGCGCCTCCAGTTCGATTTCGTGGTGGACTCGACCGGCAACGTCCGCTACAGCAACGACGCCCTCGGCATCCGCGCGGCGACCCCGGACGCCATCACGGCCGTGGTGCGCCTCAAGAGCGGCTCGACGGTGGCCAACCCGAACGATGTGGACAATGGCTACTCGATGGAGATCGCCATCAACCTGCCGCTTGCCCTCAAGTACCCGGCCGGGCGCGGCGATGGCTACCTCTTCGTCGCCCCCAACTTCTTCGACGCCGACATCCTGCCCGATGCCGCTTCGTCCTCCTCGACGCGCACGTGGCTCTACCGCGAGCGCGCCGACGGCCCGACGGCTGTGGGCTACATGGACCCGTCCATCACGACGGTGGCGGACGTGGCGGGCGCGGCAGACGGCCTCGTGTCGGTGTACGGCGTGATGCCGAACCCGAGCGCGAACGCTGCCACGCTCGCGCTACCGCCTCGGCGGGAGCGCGCAGGTGTCGCTCGCGGTGTATGACCTGCTTGGGCGCGCGGTGATGACCACGCCCACGACCACGCAGGCGGCGGGCGAGCAGGACGTGACGCTCGGCGGCGACCTCACGCCCGGCGTGTACCTCTACCGCCTCACGGTAGACGGCGCGAACGGGCGGCAGGAAGTCTCCGGCCGCTTCGTGCGCGTCCACTGACCCGGCCGGTGCTGCGCGGCGGGCACGGCCGCCGCGCAACACCCTGACGGCTTATGGCCGGGGCCCGCAGACTGCGGTGCTCCGGCCTTCCGTGCGGCTTTCTCCGGCGATTTATCCCCGACCGACGTGCTGCGGCGCCTCTGCTCCTCTCTCGTTCCGCTCGTGCTGGCCGCCTCTGCGGCCGCCCAGACGGGCAAGCTGACCGGCAAGGTCGTCGACGCGCGCGGCGAGCCCGTGATCGGCGCCAACGTGGCGCTCGTCGGCACGGACGCTCGGCGCGGTGGCCGACGTGGACGGGGATTTTCTCGTGCTCCAGGTGCCGCCGGGCACCTACACGGTCCGCTTTTCCGCCATCGGCTACGCCGCCCGCACCGTCAAGGCGTGCGCGTGGCGACCAACCAGACGACCGACGCTCAACGCAGACGATGCCCGAGGAGGGGTCGAGGGCGAAGAGCTCGTCGTCAGGCGGACCGGCCGCTGGTGGACGTGAACGCGACGAGCTCCTTCGCAGACGCTCTGCCGCGAGGACATCGCGGTGCTGCCCGTGCAGCGCCTCCACGAGTCGTGAACCTCCAGGCCGGCGTCGTGGACGGCCACTTCCGCGGCGGGCGCCTCGGCGAGGTCCAGTACCAGGTCAACGGCGTGTGCGTCAACAACCCGTACGACAACCGCTCGTCGTCCAGCTCGACCGGCTCGGTGCTCCAGGAGGTGCAGGTCATCTCGGGCACGTTCGACGCCGAGTACGGGCAGGCGATCTCCGGCGTCGTCAACGCGGTGCTGCGCAGCGGCGAGCGCGACCGCTACGAGTTCTACGTCCGAGACCTACCGGCGGCGACTACTTCGCCCCGGCGGCGACTCGACCGACGTCCGCCTGCAGGGCGCCGGGCAGCAGCGCGTGGTGCTGCTACCCCGGCATCACGAACGTGAGCCCGCTGGCGCGGCAGAACTACCAGGCGAGCCTCTCGGGCCCGCTCCCGGTGCTGCCGCGCACGACGTTCCTGGTCAACGGGCAGCGGTCCGTCAACACGGGGCCGCCTCTCCGGCATCGCCGCTTCGTGCCGACCGACTCGGCCAACTTCGAGCAGCGCGTGTTCAACCCGACCGGCGACGGCGCGATGGTGCCGCTCGAGTCGCCGAGCGCGCTGGTCGTACCTCGGCAAGCTGGCGCATCAGGTGCGGCCCGGCTTCAACGTGTCGTACCAGTTTCTCGGCGGCTTTGCGCGGCGGCAGGGCTACAACCACGGCTTCCGCTTCAACCCCGACGGCACCAAGTTCGCACGCGAGCGCTCGCTCGTGCAGGGCCTCGACGTGCAGCACGCGCTCTCGTCGAAGCTCTTCTACGAGCTGGCTTTCCGGCAGAACCTGTTCGACTACAAGGACCTCAAGTACGACGACGTGCGCGACCCGCGCTACTTCGACGCCGGGCAGCCGCAGGGCGACGCCAACTACGAGGAAGGCGCCATCGTGGAAGGCGTAGACCTCGGGCGGTTCGTGCAGCGCACGCTCGCCGTCTGTGGGCAAGGGCGGCGCTGACGTGGCAGGCCGACGAAGGTACACCTGCTCAAGTTTGGGGTCGAGACGCAGCGGGCCACGATGTCGTTTCGGCGTGCCGGGGAGCATCCGGGCGGTCGTCATCGACGGGCGCTCAGCAGCTCGGCGTCGTCGCAGACACGCTCGGCGCCGAGGTGCTCTCCTACGCACCCGCACCAGGGCGCGCGTCTACGCCCAGGACCGCATCGAGTGGCGCGACCTGCGCATCCGCATGGGCCTGCGCTTCGAGTGGTTCGACGCCAACGCTCAGATCCCCGGCGACCTCCAGAACCCGGCCAACTCCATCCAGGGCGCGCCCACCGCCGCCCGCAGAACACGACGGCCAAGTTGGCGCTCGCGCCGCGCCTCGGCGTCTCGTTCCCGGTGCTCGACCGCGCGTCCGTGTTCTTCTCCTACGGCCACTTCTACCAGCTCCCCGGCCTCGGGCATCTTCTTCTCCAACGCCGACTACTCGATCCTCCGCGACCTCCAGGCCGGCGCCGTGGAGCTACGGCGTGCTCGGCAATCCGGACCTCAAGCCCGAGTTCACGGCCCAGTACGAGTTCGGCTTCAAGAGCGCGCTCACGCCGCTCGCTCGGCGCTCGACCTGAGCGCTCTTCTACAAGGACATCCGCGACCTGCTCGGCGTCGAGTTCGTGCAGACCTACACCGCCGCCGAGTACGCCCGCCTCACCAACGTCGACTTCGGCGGCGTGCGCGGCGTCACGGTCGTCGCTCGACCAGCGCGGGCCCGGCGCCCTCGCGACGACCTCGACTACACGCTACCAGATCGCCACCGGCAACGCGTCCGACCCGCGCGAGACGGCCAACCGCGCCGCCGCCGGCGCCGACCCGCGCCCGCGCCAGGTGCCGTTCAACTGGGACCAGCGCCACACGCTCAACGCCACCGCCGTGTAGCAGCCGAACGCCTACGCCGTCACGGGCATCGCTGCGCCTCGCCTCGGGCCAGCCCTACACGCCGACGATCTCGGCTCGGGCTTCGGCGGCGAGCTGGAGCCCAACTCGGGCCGCAAGCCCTCCGCGTTCACCGTCGACCTCCGCGCCGAGCGCTTCTTCCCGCCTCAGGGCTCCGCTTCAGCCTCTTCGGCCGCGTGTTCAACCTCTTCGACGCGCGCTACCAGAACGGCTTCGTCTACGCCGACACCGGCAGCCCGTTCTACACGCTCGTCCGTCGTCCGAGCGCAGCTCAACCCCGACCCGACGCGCCTCTCCGACCCGCGGCGCATCGAGATCGGGATCTCGTTCTCGGGCTCCCGCCCCCGCCGACCCGCGCCGAGCCTCTCCGGCCGCTAACCCTCCCGACCGTGCGCCTTCGCATGCCCTTTCGTCTCTCCCCCGGGACCGTCCTGGCGCTCGCGCTGTCGGCCCTCCCGGCGCTCCCGGCCGCGGCCCAGACGCCGCTGCCGACGACGCCCCCCGAGCAGCGCGGGCGCATCGACGCCGAGCGGGCGGGCACGCACGACGCCAACCGCATCCGGACGATCTTCTACAACTACGGCATGGTGGGCGACTTCCAGGGCAGCCCGGACCTGTCCGTCTTCCACTCGGTCGAGGTGCCGCGCGGCTCGGGCGTCAACTACTCCGACGGCATCACGCCCTTCGTGCTCGCCCGCGTGGCGCAGAGAACGGGCGCGCAGGCCGACGTCATGCTCACCGGCTTCCGCGAGCGCCAGATCCACGAGCCCGATCACGAACCGCATCATGCGCTTCGAGCCGCGCCCCGGCTTTGCGCAGCCCAACCCGGCCATCAACGTCGGCCGCTCGATCGGCCATCTCGAACGACCCGCGCACGTGGCCCGGCGCCGCCGACGCCTCGGGCCTGCTCAACCCGCGCCGACGCCTCGACTGCTGGCCCGACAAGCGAACGACCCCGACGACCCGGGCTGGTGCGGCTCGTGGAACGGCTTCTTCGGCAAGCGCCCCAACGCCGACCAGGAGTCGTTCTCGGTGATGGACGACAATACTACGACGCCTTCGACTTCTACCCCGACAGCCGCGACGACACCCGGCGCGGGCTCGGGCTGCGCGTCGAGGTGCGCGGCTTCCAGTGGTCCAACCCGCAGGCCCAGGACGTCATCTTCTGGCACTACGACATCGTCAACGAGTCCACGACGACCTACGACGACATCATCTTCGGGATCTACATGGACTCCGGCGTCGGCGGCTCCGGCGTCTCGTGCGACGGGGTGGCCGAGAGCGACGACGACAACGCGTCCTTCAACGAACGACCACGGCCTCAACCTCGTCTACACCTGGGACAAGCGCGGGCGCGGCGTGTCGCTCGCGAGCAACTGCGAGCCCACCGGCTACCTCGGCTACGCCTACCTCGAGACGCCCGGCAACCCCTTCAACGCGGCATCGACGACGACAGCGACGGCATCACCGACGAGATGCGCGACTGCGGCCCGGGGCAGCGCCTCGAGGGGCAGGACGCCATCCGCGCCTGGACTTCCAGAGCCGCTACAACGTGGCCCGGTTCGAGGCCACCTACGGCCCGCTCATCGAGCGCCCGGCCTACTGTGGCGGGCGTCTGGTTGACCGGCGACGAGGACATGGACTGGGTGGCCGCCTTCTCCGACTACGGCTCCGACGGCGTTTCCCGGCACCGCTTCGACGCGGGCGAGGACGACGGACGGCCCACAAGCGGCGAGCCCAACTTCGACAAGACCGACATCACCGAGTCCGACCAGATCGGGCTCACGGGCTTCAAGATGAACCGCATCCGCGCGGGCGCCGGGGCGCCCGACGGAGACCGACGGCATCGTGTTCTACAACAACGACCTGAACTGGCCCAGCGCCTCTACGACCAGTTTCCAACCCGGTGCCGGGCGTCGCGCTTCGACCAGCCGCTCGGTGCTCAACTACAACATCGGCTTCCTCTTCGCCTCGGGGCCGTTCCGCCTCGAGGCCGGGCGCCGCGAGCGCTTCTCGCTCGCGCTCGCCTACGGCGCAGGACCTGACCGACCTGCCAGAGCAGCACCAAGGTCGTGCAGTCCATCTACAACGCCAACTACCAGTTCGCCACGCCCCCGCCGCTGCCCACGCTGCACGCCGTGGCCGGCGACCGGCGACGTGACGCTCTACTGGGACAACGCCTCCGAGCGCAGCATCGACCCGGTGACCAACCGCAACGACTTCGAGGGCTACCGGATCTACCGCTCGACCGACCCCAACTTCCTCGACGCGCAGGTGATCTCGGACGGGCGCGGCGGACCCTTCGGCAACGGCAAGCCGATCGCCCAGTACGACCTCAAAAACGGCATCAAGGGCTACTCGAACCTGACCGTGCAGGGCGCCGCCTACAACCTCGGCGACGACACCGGCCTCCAGCACACCTTCACCGACTCCACGGTCGTCAACGGGCAGACGTACTACTACGCCGTCACCTCCTACGACCGGGGCGCCGAAGACTTCGGCTTCTTCCCGTCTGAGAACGCGATCACGATCTCGCGCACGCCGCGCGGCGGCACGATTCTGCCCCTCAACACGGTGGAAGTGCGCCCCAACGCGCCCGTGGCGGGCTTTGTGGGCGGCACGGTGAACGCCGTGACCAAGGTGGCCGGACGCGGCGAGGGCACGGCGAGCGTGCGCGTGGTAGACCCGACCGCCGTGCCCAGCGGCGGGCGCTTCCGCATCACGTTCCAGGGCGTGGCCGACAGCGTCCGCGCGCAGAGCTACACCCTCACCGACGTCGACGGGCGACTCGGTGCTCTTCGAGGGCGGCCTCGACCTCGAAGGCCTCGGCATCGGCCCGGCGGCGCTCGGCGTGCTCCCGTCGCTCGGCACGCAGCGCTTCGTGACCATCGACACGACGGCGAGCCGCTTCACCCCGGGCGCCCGTACCAACGTGCGCATCCTCCCGCGCCGCGCCGAGAGCATCCCGCCCGGCGTGCGCCGCCCCGGCTACCCGGAGAACGTCACGATCACCTTCGCCAACACCGCGCTCGACACGAGCTTTGCCGGCATCGGCGCGCCCGCGCGGCCGGCCAAGTTCCGCATCACGACCGACGAGACGAACCGCAAGCTGCGCTTCCGCTTCCGCGACGTCAACGGCGACTCGACGCTCTCGGCGGCGGGTGAGTTCATCGAGGCCTACACGCCCGTCTCGCTCGGCAGCACGACGCTCCAGCCGGTCTGGCGCTTCGAGTTCGACCCGCGCACGCCGGCGGCCGTCGTGAAGCCCGGCGCGGGCGACGTGTACCACCTCGTGGTGCGCCGCCCCTACGCCCCCGGCGACGTGCTGGAGTTCACGACCGTGGGCCCGCGCGTCGACGCCGACTCGGCCCGGAGTGCCTTTGCCGACCAGAAGCCCTACGTGGTGCCCAACCCGTACGTGTCGGCGGCGCAGTTCGAGCCCGAGCGCTTTGCCGTGAGCGGGCGCGGCGAGCGGCGCCTCGAGTTCCGCGCGGTCCCGCAGGGCGCCACGATCCGCATCTACACGCTCGCCGGCGACCTCGTGCAGACGCTCCAGCAGGACGGCTCGCTCGCGGGCATGATCCCCTGGGACCTCCGCTCGAAGGACAACCTCGAAGTGGCCCCCGGCCTCTACTTCTACCACGTCGACGCGGGCGAGGCTGGGACCTACGTGGGCCGCTTTGCCATCATCAAGTAAATGGTCAATGGTCAACAGCCAATGGTCAACCGGTTAATGGGATGCGCAGAAGCGCCCAGCCCTTTGGTTCATCCGTTGATCATTCCGCATTGACCATTGACGATTGACCATTCTCTCCTTTCCATGCGCGCCTTTCCGCTCGCCTTCCTGATCGCGCTCCCGGCGCTGGCCCAGACCAAGACGGGCACGACCGTGGGGCAGGTGCTGCTCATCGAGCCGAGCGCCCGCGTGGCCGCGATGGGCGGCGCCGGCGTCTCCACCCGCTCCGACGTGGAGGCGCTCTACTACAACCCCGGCGCGCTCGGGCACCTCGGGCAGAGCGGCGTGCAGTTCACCCGGCTCGACTATTTCGCCGGCGTGCAGTTCAACCACGCCGTCGCTGCGGTCGACCTCGGCACCACCGGCACGCTCGGGCTCACCGTCACCCACCTCGCCTCCGGCGAGATGGACGTGCGCACGGTGGAGCAGCCCGATGGCACCGGCGAGCGCTTCTCGGTGAGCAACCTCTCGGCCGGCGTGGCCTACGCGCGCCGCCTCACGGACCGTTTTGCGGCCGGCGTCCAGGCCTCGTACCTGCGCGAAACCGTCTGGCACTCCAGCCTCAGCGCCGTCTCGTTCAACGCGGGCGTGATGTACCAATTGCCCGTTCGGCGCGTGGCTCGGCGCGAGCCTGTCCAACTTCGGCACGCGCGGCCAGTACGACGGGCGCGACCTGCGCGTCCGCTACGACTCCGACCCGGCGGTGTACGGCAACAACTCGAACCTGCCCGCCGCGCTCGTCACCGAGGGCTATCCCCTCCCGATCCTGTTCCGCGTGGGGATGAGCTACCCGGTCCAGATCGGCGCGAGCCAGCGCCTGACGGTGGCCGCCGACGCCTTCCAGCCCTCCGACAACACGCAACGCGGCCTCCTTCGGCGCCGAGTGGAGCTTCAAGGACGTGCTCTTTCTGCGCGGCGGCTACGACCACGCCTTCGAGCAGGACTCCGAGACCGGCGCGACCTTCGGCGGCGGCCTCCGCACCGCCCTCAGCGGCTACGGCGTCTCCTTCGACTACGCCTGGGGCGACCACCAGCGCCTCGGCGCGCAGCAGCGCTTCACGCTCGGGATGAGCTTCTGAACGGTCAATGGTCAACAGCCAATGGTCAATGATCAATGGGATGCAGGGAGCACCCTGCCTTCCTGGCTCTTCTTCCGTTAGCAATTGACCATTGGCTGTTGACCATTGACCATTTCCATCGCCGTGCGCCTGTTCATCCTCACCCTCTTCGCCGCCACGGCAGCACACGCCCAGCCCGCCCCCCCCGCCGACGTGCAGGCCCGCGCGGGCGACCGGAGCGTGGCCCTCGTCTGGGATGCGGTGCCGGGCGCCATCGGCTACGGGGTCTACCGGAGCGTGGATGGCGGGGCGTATGAGCAACTGGTGCCGCCGGCGCGCCTCTATGGCTACGCCGACGTGACGGTGGAGAACGGGCGCCTGTACCGCTACCGGGTGACAAGCTACACAACCGCTGAGAGCCCGCTGTCGGCCCAGAGCGCCGAGGCCCGCCCGCAGGTGCTCTCCGACGACGCGTTCCTGGACCTCGTCGCGCACACCGCCTTCGACTTCTTCTGGTACGAGGCCAACCCCGCCAACGGGCTCATCAAAGACCGCTCGACCCCCACCTCGGCGGCCAGCATCGCCTCGGTGGGCTTCGGGCTCACGGCCTACGGCGTGGCGGCGGAGAAGGGCTGGATCACGCGCGCGCAGGCGCGGCAGCGCACGCTCAACACGCTCAACTTCTTCTGGCGCGCGCCCCACTCGGCCGCCACGGATGCGACGGGCTACCGGGGCTTCTTCTACCACTTCCTCGACATGAACACGGGGCGGCGGGTCGGCACGAACGAGCTGTCCACTATTGACACGGCGCTCCTCATGGGCGGCGTGCGCTACGCGGGCCAGTTCTTCAACGACCCCACCCACCCCGACGAAGCCCGCATCCGCGCCCTCTCCGACAGCCTCTTCGACCGCGTGGACTGGGACTGGGCCAGCCCCGACCCGCCGCTCGTGGCCCTCGGCTGGAAGCCCGAACTCGCCTCCGGCGGCGAGCGCAACGGCTTCCGCATCTGCAACGGCGGCTTCTGCGACTGGCGCGGCTACAACGAGGCGTCCATCCTCTACCTCCAGGCCATCGGCTCGCGCACGCACCCGGTGCCGCCGAGCGCGTGGACGACGTGGGACGACACCTACTCGTTCAATTACTACTTCTCGCCGCAGCCCTACATCGTCTTCGCCCCCCTCTTCGGCCACCAGTACTCGCACGTCTGGGCCGACTTCCGGGGCAAGTACGACGCCTACGGCCGCTCGAATGGCAACCTCGACTACTTCGAGAACTCCCGCCGGGCCACGCTTGCGCAGCGCGCCTACACCACCGCCAACCCGAGCGGCTTTGCCGGCTACGACGCTGACGGCTGGGGCATCACGGCCAGCGACACGCCGACCGGCTATAAGGCAAGGGGCGCCCTGCCCGTGCAGAACGACGACGGCACGCTCGTGCCCACAGGCCCCGGCGGCTCGTACCCCTTCACCCCGCAGGAGAGCCTGGCGTCCCTGCGCGCCTTCTACAGCCGCTACCGCAGCGTGCCCTACGGCAGCTTCGGCACGCTCTGGGGCCCCTACGGCTTTCGCGACGCGATCAACCCGAAGGCGCAGTGGATCGACAACGACTACATCGGCATCGACCAGGGGCCCATCGTGCTCATGATCGAAAACGGGCGCCGCAACGCGGTCTGGAACTACACCATGCGCGACCCGCGCCTGCTCGACGGGATGCGCCGCGCGGGCTTCGACCATGTGCCGAGCGCGACTGACGGGCCGATCAACCCTGCCCCGCTCACCCTCCACGTAACCCCCAGCCCTGCGCGCGGGAGCGCTACGGCCACCCTCACCCTGGGCGTGCCTGCCGAGGTGCGCCTCGTGGTGTACGACGTGACCGGCCGCGCGGTGTACACGCAGACGCCGGGTGCGCGCGCGCCGGGCACCTACCGCCTCCCGCTCCCCCTCACCGGGCTTGCGGCGGGCGTGTACGTCGTGCGCGTGCAGGCCGGCCCGCAGATGGTCACCACTCGCCTGCTCGTCCGCCCATGATGCGCGCCGCCTGCCTCAGCCTCGTGCTCCTGGCCGGAGCCGCCGCGCCCCGCGCGCAGGCGCAGGACACGCTGCGCGTGGCGACGCTCAACCTGTGGCACGACCAGCACGACTGGCCCGCGCGCCGCGCGATGATCGTGGCCGAGGTGCAGCAGCGGCGCGTGGACGTGCTCATGCTCCAGGAGGTGCTTCAGCACGCGTCGCTGCGCAACCAGGCCGAAGACCTCGCCGAGCGCCTCGGGATGCAGGTGCGCTTCGCCTCCGTGGACACGCTCACGCGCGAGCGGCGCTACGGCAACGCGATCCTCTCGCGCCTGCCCTTCGACACGACCGCCGAGCGCAAGCTACGCCCGCTCAACCAGTGGCGCATCGCCGCCTTCGCGCACGTGCGCCTCAACGGCCACCCGCTGCGCCTCTACACGACCCACCTGCACGACACCCCGAACATCGAGGGCGGCGGCATCCGCGCGATGCAGCTACGCGACCTGCTCGCCTTTATGGACGATAGCGCTGGCGATGGCGCCCCGGCCTTGCTCGCAGGCGACTTCAACGCCGAGCCCGCGTGGCCCGAACTCCGCATGCTCACCCCGTTCCGCGACGTGGGCGCCGCCTTTGGCGAGACGCGCGGCACCTGGGGCGAACCCTACAACCACTTCCCGGGCCGCCGCATCGACTACGTGTTCGACGGCAGGGACGCGCGCCTCGTGCCGATCCAGTTCGCGCGCGCCTTCGACCAGCCCGACGCCGAGGGCCGCCTCCCGAGCGACCATTACGGCCTCTTCGCCGCCTTCCTCGTGCGCTGATGCCATCCCCCGACCTCTCGCGCTGCTCGGGCCGCCCCCTTCCGAGGGAAGGGCCCGGTGCTGAAAGATCACCTGCTGCCTCTCTCTCATCTCCCCCACCCCCCTCCCTCGGAAGGGGGCGACGCGCCCGCGTCGGGGGATGGCCCTGCCCGCCCATGACGCTGCCCCGCCTCGCCCTTCTGCTCACCCTCGTCGCGGCCGGGTGTGCCGGCCCGCGCGCCGCGGCGCCGTCGCTGCCCCAGGCGCCGCGCCCGGCGGGCCTGAGCGCCCAGGACGCCGCCTTTCTCGACGACGTGCAGCACCGCACGTTCCGCTGGTTCTGGGAGACGACGAACCCGCAGAACGGCCTCGTCCCGGACCGCCACCCCAACGTCACCTTCTCGTCGGTGGCGTCGGTGGGCTTCGGGCTCACGGCCTATCCGGTGGGCGTCGAGCGCGGGTGGATCACGCGCGATCAGGCGGTAGCGCGCACGCTCACCACGCTCCGCTTTTTCTGGAACGCCCCGCAGGGTCCGGCCCGGCGCGGCATGACGGGCCACAAGGGCTTCTTCTACCACTTCCTCGACATGAACACGGGGGAGCGGTTTCAGAACGTCGAGCTCTCCTCCATCGACACGGGCCTGTTCCTCTACGGCGCCCTCGCCGCCGCCCAGTATTTCGACCGGAGCACGCCAGAAGAAGCCGAGATCCGCGACCTCGCCGACCGGCTCTACCGGCGCGTGGACTGGCGGTGGTTTCAGCCGTGGGGACCGCTCCTCTCGATGGGCTGGCACCCCGAGGAGGGCTTCAACTCGTACGAGTACCGGGGGATGAGCGAGGCGGCCTTCCTCTACGTGCTCGCGCTCGGCTCGCCCACGCACCCGATCCACGAGAGCGCCTGGCCCGCCTTCACGGCCTCGTATCACTGGGCGCCGTTTGAGGGCTACGAGCAGATCAACTTCGCGCCCCTTTTCGGGCACCAGTACACCCACGTCTGGCTCGACCTCAAGGGCGTGCCGGATGCCTACACGCGCAGCAAGGGCCTCGATTACTTCGAGAACTCCCGCCGCGCGAGCCTGAGCCAGGTGGCCTACGCCACGCGCAACCCGATGGGCTGGAAAGGCTACGGCGCCGACCTCTGGGGCCTCTCCGCCTGCGACGGCCCCACCGACACCACGATGGTGGTCCAGAAGGCCGACGGCACCCTCAGCGAGCGCCGCACCTTCCAGACCTACTCGGCGCGCGGCGCGGCCGCCGGCGAGATCCGCGACGACGGCACGATCTGCCCCACCGCCGCCGGCTCGTCGATCCCGTTCACCCCGCAGGAGTCGATCCGCGCGCTCCGCACGATGGCCACGCGCTACGGCGCGGACCTCTTCACGCCCCGCTACGGCTTCCTCGACGCGTTCAATCCTACCCTCACCGACGCCCGCCTGCACGTGCGCGCCGGACGCATCGTGCCGGGGAAAGCGTGGGTCGACACCGACTACCTCGGGATTGACCAGGGGCCCCTGCTGCTCATGATGGAGAACTACCGGACGGGCTTTGTCTGGAACCTCATGCACGGCTCGGAGCCCCTCATCCGGGGGCTGCGCCGGGCGGGCTTCACCGGCGGCTGGCTCGACCGCGCCCCCCAAGTGCCGTCCGTGACGGCGCCGCTGCCGGACGGGCCGCGCGCGGGCACCACGCGGATCGTCGTGCTCGGCTCGTCTACCGCCGCCGGCTGGGGGCCGCGCGACCGGGGCAACGGGTGGGTCAACCGCTTCCGCGACTATGCGCTGCGGCAGGACTCGCTCACCGAGGTGCTCAACCTCGCCATCGGCGGCTACACGACGTTCCAACTGTTGCCCACGGGGACGGCCCTGCGCGAGGGCCGCGTGCCCGTAGACACCCTCCGCAACATCACGCGCGCGCTGAACCTGAAGCCGGACGCCATCGTCGTGGGCCTGGGCTCCAACGACCGCGCCTATGGCTACACGAACGCCGAACAGCTTGCCAACTTCGAGACAATGCGGCGCATGGCCGAGGCGCAGAACGTGCCCATCTTCTTCACCACCACGCAGCCGCGCAGCATCGCCGGCACCGGCATCGCCGACCAGATGGCCGTGCGCGACTCCCTCACGGCGCGCTACCCCGGCCGCGTGATCGACGTCTGGACGTTCATCGCCACCCCCGAGGGCGTCCTGGAGCCGCGCTGGGACTCCGGCGACCACCTCCACCTCAACGACGCGGGCCACGCGATCCTCTTCGAGCGCGTGCGCGACGCGGGCGTGCTCGAAGCCGCCCGCGCCCACCGCGCCGCACGCGGAGGCCGGTGATGCCCACGCCCGTTTTCTCGCGGTGGGCGCACCGGTTCAGACGTGCCGTAGCACGGCGTGCTGTGCCCACCCTGTGCCGGCCTGCGGCCTGGGCATGGCGAGCCATGCCCCTACTGCTCGTGGCGATGCCTGTGGCGGCGCAACCGGCGCGCGAGGCGTTCGTGGACGGTTTGCTCGGGCGGATGACGCTGGAGGAGAAGCTCGGGCAGCTCAACATGCTGCCGGGCCGGTGGAACCAGACGGGGCCCACCGTGGCGGGCGGCGAGCAGGCCGACGTGGCGGCCGGACGCGTGGGGGCGTTTCTGAGCTTCTGGGGCGCCGGGCCGACGCGCCGCGTGCAGCAGGTGGCCGTGGAACAGTCCCGGCTCGGCATCCCGCTGCTGTTTGCCCAGGACGTGATCCACGGCTTCCGGACCATCTTCCCGGTCCCCCTCGCCGAAGCCGCCTCGTGGGACACGGCCCTCGTGCGCCGCGCCGCCGCCGTCGCCGCCTACGAAGCCTCCGGCTACGGCCTCCACTGGACGTTCGCCCCGATGGTGGACCTCGCGCGTGACCCGCGCTGGGGCCGCATCGTGGAAGGATCGGGCGAAGACCCGTTCCTCGGCGCGGCCTTCGCCGCCGCCCGCGTGCGCGGCTTCCAGGGCGGCAGCCTCGGCCTCGACAGCAGCATCGCCGCGTGCGTGAAGCACTTTGCCGCCTACGGCGCCGCCGAGGGCGGGCGCGACTACAACGTCGCCGAGGTGTCCGAGCGGGCGCTGCTCGAAATGTACCTGCCGCCCTACGAGGCCGCCGTGAAGGCGGGCGCCGCCACCGTGATGGCGAGCTTCAACGAGGTGGCCGGCGTGCCGATGCACGCAAACGACCGTCTGCTAGGCGGCGTGCTGCGCGAAGGGTGGGGCTTCCGGGGGCTCGTGGTGAGCGACTGGACGGGCGTGATGGAACTCGGCCCCCACGGCATTGCGGGCACGCGTCTAGAAGCCGGGCGGCGCAGCCTCGCGGCGGGCGTGGACATGGACATGTCGAGCCGGATCTACGTGGACAGCCTCGCCCCTGCTGTTCGCGATGAGCGCATCCCGGTGGCGCAGGTGGATGAGGCCGTCCGGCGCGTGCTGCGTCTCAAATACGACCTCGGCCTGTTCGCGGACCCCTACCGCTACTCGGACTCGCTCCGGCAGATCGCACGGACCCTCACCCCCGACAACCGCGCAGTCGCCCGCCGACTTGCCGAGCGCTCGCTCGTGCTGCTCAAGAACGCGCCCGGCGCGGGCGGCCTGCCCCTGCTGCCCCTCGACCGCAGCCGGATCCGCCGCCTCGCCGTCATCGGGTCGCTCGCCGACGACGGCCGCTCGACGATGGGCAACTGGGCCGGGGCCGGGCGCGCCGAAGAGGCCGTGACGATCCTCGCGGGCCTGCGCGCGGCGCTCCCCGGCGTGGACGTGCGCTACCGCCTCGGCGCCCGCCCGTGGGGCGACACGACCGCCTACATCGCCCCGGCCGTCGAAGCCGCGCGCTGGGCCGACGCCGTCGTGCTCGTCGTAGGCGAGGACCAGGACATGAGCGCCGAGGCGCGCAACCGCACCTCCCTCGACCTCCCCGGCGCGCAGCAAGCACTTGCCGACGCCGTCCTCGCCACCGGCAAGCCTGTCGTGGTGGTGCTGATGAACGGGCGCCCGCTCTCCGTGCAGCGGCTCCACAACACGGCCCCCGCGATCCTGGAAGCATGGTTTCCGGGCACCGAGGGCGGGCACGCGGTAGCCGCCGCGCTCCTGGGCGACGTGAACCCCTCGGGCAAGCTCACCACCACGTTCCCCCGCACGGTCGGGCAGGTGCCGCTCTACTACAACCACCGGCGCACGGGCCGGCCGCCCACCGACGAGAGTCGCTACACGTCGAAGTACATCGACGCGCCGTGGACGCCGCTCTACGTGTTCGGGCATGGCCTGTCGTATACCACATTCGGCTACGGCAACCTCCGCACGAGCACCGCGCAGGTGCCCCCCATGGGCACGCTTACCGTCTCCGTAGACGTCACGAACACGGGCGCGCGGGCGGGAGAGGAGGTGGTGCAGCTCTACCTGCGCGACGACGTGGCGAGCGTGACGCAGCCCGTGCGGCGCCTGCGCGGCTTCTGGCGCGTGCAGCTCGCCCCCGGCGAAACGCAGACCGTCACCTTCACGCTCGGCCCCGACGACTTCATGCTCTACGACGCGCACCTCCAGCGGACCGTCGAGCCCGGCACGTTCACCGTGTTCGCGGGCGGTTCCTCCGAGGCGATGCTCGCCACTCAATTCGAGGTGACGCGATGAGCCGCCTGCCCCGCCTCCGCATGGCCCGCCCCTACGGGCTCCTGCTCCTTGCCCTCGCCGCCTGCGGCCCGCGCGGCGCCGACCGCGATGTGGTGGAGCTACGCTTCTGGGCGATGGGGCGCGAGGGCGAGGTCGTGCGCGAGCTGCTGCCCGCCTTCGAGCGCGAACATCCGGGCATCCGCGTGCGCGTGCAGCAGATCCCGTGGGGCGCCGCGCACGAGAAGATGCTGACGGCCTTTGTCGGCGAGTCCGTGCCGGACCTGTCGCAGATGGGCAACACGTGGGTGCCCGAGTTTGCCGCCCTCAACGCGCTCGAACCGCTCGGTCCCTACATGGCGCGCTTCGGCGTGCCCGACAGCAGCTTCTTCCCCGGCATCCTCGCCACCAACGTGATCGACGGGCAGACGCTCGGGCTGCCGTGGTACGTAGACACGCGCCTCGTCTTCTACCGGAAGGACGTGCTGGACCAGGCGGGCATCGCGCGCTTTCCCGAAACGTGGGCCGCATGGACCACCGCCCTCCGCGCCATGCAGCGGCAGGGCCTGCGCTACGGCCTCATCCTGCCCACGGTGGAGTGGAACGTGCCGATCCTGATGGGCCTGCAAAACGGCGCCCCCCTCCTCAAAGACGGCGGCCGGCGCGGCGCCTTCTCCGACCCCCGATTTCTGGAAGCGTACCACGTCTACGTGGGGATGATCAAGAGCGGCCTCTCGCCCGAGAACGTCGCCACGCTCATCCCGAACGTCTACGAGGGCTTTGCCGGGCGGATGTTCGGGATGTACGTGACGGGCCCGTGGCAGCTCGGCGAGTTCAAAAACCGCCTCCCCGACTCGCTCCAAGCCGCGTGGGCCACCGCGCCGATGCCGGGACCCGACGGGCCGGGCGTGAGCCTCGCGGGCGGGTCGAGCCTGGTGCTCTTCCGCAAGGCCCCCCACAAGGAGGAGGCCGCGCAGCTGCTCGCCTACCTCATGCGCCCGGACGTGCAGCTCGCCTTCTTCCGCCTCACCGGCAGCCTGCCCGCGCGCCGCGAAACGTGGCGCGACACGAGCCTCACCACCGACCCGCGCCTCGCCGCCTTCGGGACGCAGCTCGAGCGCGTCGTGCCCACGCCGCTCGTGCCCGAGTGGGAGCGCATTGCGCAGACGTTCGTGCAGTACAACGAGATGGCCGTGCGCGGCACGCTGAGCGAGCAAGAGGCCATGCGCCGCCTCGACGCTGACGTAGACCGCATCCTCGAAAAGCGCCGCTGGATGCTGGACCGGGAGAAATTGTCAATGGTCAATGGTCAATCGTCAATGGCCAACGGAGGAACCCGTTCTGGCTCGGCCCTCCCCTGCATCCCCATTGACCATTGATCATTGGCTGTTGACCATTGACCATTTAACCCATGCCCACCCCCGCAGCCCCGGCCCTCGAAGACGTGGTGCCCCCCGTGGCACCCGGCCACGTCGGTGTGCGCCGGGCCTTCGGCGCGCGGCCGCTCCGGCGCCGCACGCGGTTGCGCGCCGAAGGCGGCGGGCTTGCCCCGTGGCTGTTCGTGGCGCCGGCGCTGCTCGCGCTGCTCGTGTTTCTGGTGCTGCCGGTGCTCGCGGCCTTTGTGCTCAGCCTCACCGACTTCGACCTCTACGCCGTCGCCGACGCCTCGAACGCGCGGTTCGTGGGCGTGCGCAACTACGCCGAGATCTTCCAGAACGCCGACTTCTGGAAGTCCCTCCGCAACACGTTCTACTTCGTCGGCGTCGGCGGGCCGCTCTCGGTGGCGGCGTCGCTGGGCGCGGCGCTCCTCGTGTCGAGCAAGCTCGTGCGCTTCCAGGGCTTTTTCCGCACCGCCCTGTTTGCGCCTGTCGTGACGACGCTCGTGGCCGTGGCCGTCGTGTTTCGCTACCTCTACCACCCGCAGGCGGGGCTCGTCAACTTTCTCCTCGGCACCCACATCGACTGGCTCGGCGACCCGCACTGGGCGATGCCGGCGATCATCCTGATGGCCGTGTGGAAGAACTTCGGCTACAACATGGTCATCTTCATCGCGGGCCTGCTCGGCGTGCCCGAGGAGCTCTACGAGGCCGCCCGCATCGACGGGGCTGGTCCGTGGGCGCGCTTCCGCTTTGTGACCGTCCCAGCACTCGCGCCGACGTTTCTGTTTGTGGGCCTGCTCACGATGATCGGCTACTTCCAGCTATTCGCCGAGCCGTACGTGATGACGCAGGGGGGGCCCCTCGGGAGCACGCGCTCGGTTGTGCTGCTGATGTACGAGCAGGGCTTCCGCTGGTGGAACATGGGCTACGCCGCCGCCCTCGCGTTCGTGCTCTTTGCGATCCTGCTCGTGGCCACGCTCGTGCAGATGCGGTTGCAAGGCCAGAAGGATTGAAAATCGGAAGTTGAAAATCGAAAATCGAAAGATGGTTGATGAGGAGGATCTCTCGGGCATTGACCATTAACCAATAACCATCTTTCAACTTTCAATTCCGTGCAACGAACCCTCATCTACGCCGCGCTCATCCTACTATGCGTGGTCACGCTCCTCCCGCTCGTGTGGATGGTGGCGGCGTCGTTCATGCCACCGGGCGAGGCCGGATCGTTTCCGCCGCGCCTGTGGCCCTCGCAGCCGACGCTCGAACACTACCGCGCGCTCTTTGAGCGCCTCAACCTCGGGCGGTACCTGCTCAACAGCCTGTTCCTGAGCCTGCTCGTGACCAGCGTGTCGCTGCTCGTGAACGCGCTCGCGGGCTACGCCTTTGCCAAGCTGCGCTTCCGCTACCGGGACCAGATCTTCAAGGGGCTCCTCGGCCTCCTCGTCATCCCGGCGCAGGTGACGATGCTGCCGCTCTTTCTGCTGCTCAAGCAGCTTGGCCTGGTGAACACGTACGCGGGCGTGCTCATCCCGGGCCTGGCCTCCATCTTCGGCATCTTCCTGATCCGCCAGTTCGCCTTCTCGATCCCCGACGACCTGCTCGACGCTGCCCGCCTCGACGGCGCGGGCGAGGGGCGCCTCTTCTGGATGGTGGCCCTACCGCTGCTCAAGCCGATCCTCGTCACGCTCGCGCTCTTCACGTTCATGGGCGTCTGGAACGACTTTCTCTGGCCCCTCATCATCCTCACCGACGACGCGAAGTACACGCTCCCGGTGGCGCTCGCCAACCTCTCGGGCGAGCGCGTGCAGGACACAGAGCTGATGATGGCGGGCTCGGTGCTCACGGTGCTGCCGGTGCTCGTGGTCTTCCTCGCGCTCCAGCGCTACTACATCCAGGGCCTCATGCTCGGGGGGGTGAAGGGGTGAACCGCGCGTTTCTCCACCCACCGCGCCGGATTCTCGGCGATGTACCGGCGAATCCGGGCGAGATCGGCCTCGTCCCGCACGATGTGCTCGTAGAAGTTGCGCTGCCACACCGCCGCGCCCGGCGTTCCGCGCATTTCGTTGATGCGGCGGGCACAGGCAGATTTGAACGCCCCCACCACCGACGACAGCGCCCGTGCCGGCGGTTGCCCAAACGCACGAACCGTAGGGGCATGGCGTGCCATGCCCTCCCTCGTCGCCCCACCGGCCCCCGCCCAACCGGGATCATCCTCCATGTGGGCATGGCACGCCATGCCCCTACCGTCATCGATCCACACCACGAAATGCACGTGGTCGGGCATCACCACAAACGCATCGAGGCGCACGTAGGGGCGGGCCGAAGCGGTACGCGCCCATTCCTGCGCCACGATCCGGCCGAGGGCGGTGAGAACGACGCCCCCGGATGCCACGCGTGCAAGCTGCAACGCCCGGCCGTGCATACACACGGTGATGTAATACGCCCCGGCGGTGCGGTAATCGTAGGCGTGCAGGCGCACGCTGCGGCGGTCCATGGGGCCCTCGTTTCACCCTTAGACGCAGCCACCGCCCGTGTATAACCTGCGCTGCCTCGCCCCCATCCTCACCCTCCTGCTCGCCCCCACCGCGCAGGCGCAGGTGCGCATGCTCGACAACTTCGCCCGCACCGACGCGTGGCAGGTCGTCACCGCGGATGGCGTCGCCCTCCGCCTCTCGGGCGACGAGGGGGCGCTCCGCCTGGACTTCGACTTTCAGCGGGGCGGCGGCTACGCCATTGCCCGGCGCCGCGTAGACCTCACGGTGGCCGCCAACTACCGCTTCACCTGGCGCCTCCGCGCCGAAGGCCCCGGTGGCGGCCCCGCCCCCGTCAACGACCTGGAGTTCAAGCTCGTCGACCCCTCGGGCGACAACGTGTGGTGGCACAACCGCCGCCGCTTCGCCTACCCCCACGACTGGACGACGCTCACCACCCGCGCCCGGCACGTCGGCTTCGCCTGGGGTCCGCTCGGCGGCGGGCCCCCGCGCGACGTCGCCTACGTCGAGTTTGTCGTCACCGCCGTGGAGGGTGGGCGCGGCGCCGTGTGGCTCGACGACTTCACCTACGAACCCCTCTCGCCCGATACGCCCTACGCCGGCACGCCACGCGCCACCACGCGTGCGGGGCGGGTAGGCGCCAGTCGCCACGAGCACCGTGGAAGGCTGGACGGCGCCGGCCGGACGTCAGGCGCTCACGCTCGATTTCGGGCAGCGGCGCGAGTTGGGCGGGCTCACGCTCCAGTGGGAGCCGGGGAGTGAGGCGACCGCCTTCCGCGTCGAGACCTCCGACGACGGGCAGCGCTACGAACCTCGCTTCCAGGAAACGCGCGCCGGCGCCGGACCGGTCTACGTGCCCCTGCCCGAGACGGAGGCGCGCTTTGTCCGCCTCACCGCCCTGCGCAGCGCGGGCCGGACGTACCGCCTGCGCCGCCTCACCGTCGAGCCGCTCGCCTTTGGCAGCACCCGCACCGCCCTCGCCTACCGCCTCGCCGCCGACGCCCCGCGCGGCCACTTTCCCCGCGTGTTCACCGACACCACGCAGGTCTACTGGACCGTCGTCGGCCAGCCGGGCCACGTCGAAGAGGCGCTCGTCTCCGAGGACGCGCGCGTGGAAGTGGGGCGGCGCTTCTCGCTCGAACCGTTCCTCTACAGCCGGGGGCGGCTGCGCTCGTGGGACGGCGCCGAGCACACCGCCGCGCTCGTCGACGGCGACCTGCCCCTCCCCACGATCACCCGCACGCACGCCGCCGATTCGCTCGCGCTCGTGACGACCGTGTGGACCGAACCGGCGGGCGAGGGCGGGGCGCGCCTGCTTGTGCGCTACGCGGTGACGAACACGGCACGGCGCACGCAGCGCCCGAGCCTGCTCGTAGCCCTGCGCCCGCTCCAGGTGAACCCGCCGTGGCAGTTTCTCGGCGCCCCCGGCGGCGCGGGTCAGATCGTCCACCTCGCCCCTGCCGACGCCGCCCCCGGTGCCCTCGTGGTAGACAGCCTGTGGACCGTCGCCCCGCTCGGCGACGCAGCCACCGCCGCGGTCGGTGTGGTGGCGCTCGCCGGCGGACGCCTCACCGACTGGCTCGCGCAGGACGCCGTGCCACCCGGCCAATCTGCCGACGACCCGACGGGCCTCGCCGCCGGCGCGTGGCGGCTGCCCCTCGCCCTGCGCGCAGGCGCCACCCAGACGGCCACCTTCAGCGTGCCGCTCGATGCTGCCCGCCCGCAGCGCCCTCCTGCGCCGCCCCGACCTCGACGCCGAGCGCGCCCGCTGGCACGCCCGCGTGGGCCGCGTGCAGCTCGCCGTGCCCGACTCCGAGCTCGTGCAGACGATGCGGGCCAACCTTGCCTACACACTCGTCAACGCCGACGGGCCGAGCCTCCAGCCCGGCAGCCGCTCGTACGAGCGCGCGTGGATCCGCGACGGCACGCTCATGAGCGCCGCCCTGCTCCGCCTCGGCGTCGCCGACGAGGTCCGCCGCTTTCTCGAATGGTACGCGCCCTACCAGTACACCAACGGGCGCGTGCCCTGCTGCGTCAGCCCCACCGGCGCCGACCCGACGCCCGAGCACGATTCGCACGGACAGCTCATCTACGGCATCGCCGAGTACACGCGTGTCATGGGCGACACCGCCTTTGCGCGGCGCCTGTGGCCGCACGTCGTGCGCGCGGTGCAGGCGATGGACAGCCTCCGCGCCACGCACGAGGGCCCTGCCTACCGGCAGGATACCCTCCGCGCCTACTACAGCCTCCTGCCCGCCTCGATCTCGCACGAGGGCTACTCGGCCCGCCCGATGCACTCGTACTGGGATTACGCCTTCGCGCTCAAGGGCTACAAGGATGCCGCCTACCTCGCCCGCACCCTCGGCCGCCCCGACAGCAGCGCCTACGCCGCTAAGGCCGACACCTTCCGCGCCGTGCTCACGCGCAGCTTCCGCCTGGCGATGGCCAAGGAAGGCGATCGACTTCCTCCCCGGCTCGGTCGAACTCGGCGACTTCGACGCCACCTCCACGACCGTCTTCATCGCGCCCGGCTCGGAGACGCAGCTGCTCCCGGACGCCATGCAGCGCACCTTCGACCGCTACTGGGCGAACTTCACGCGCCGCCGCGACACCGGCGACTGGTACGACTATACGCCCTACGAGTGGCGCACCGTGGGCACGATGCTGCGCCTGAAGCACCCCGAGCGCGCCTGGGCCATCATCGACTGGTTTTTCGGCCACCGCCGCCCCGTGGGCTTCCGCCACTGGGCCGAGGTCGTCTTCCGCGACCCCACCACGCCCCGCTTTATCGGCGACATGCCCCACACGTGGGTGGGGACCGACTTTCTGCGCTCCGCGCTCGACCTGTTCGGCTTCGAGGATGAGGCCGCGCGCACGCTCGTGGTGGGCGCTGGCCTGCGGCCCGAGTGGCTCGGCCCCGGCGTGGCGATCCGCGACCTGAAAACGTGGTACGGGCCGCTCACCTTCCGCGCGCAGCGCACGGCGGTGGGACGCGTCGAGGTGACGTTCGAGCCGGGCGCGCATCCCCCGGGCGGGCTCGTGCTGCGCATCCCCGGCCCGTGGCGCCGCGCCGAGGCCGACGGGCAGCCGGTGGCCGTGTGGCCCGACGGCGAGGTCCGCGTGCCCGCCGCCACGCGCCACGTCATGCTCCTCGAAGAATAGGGCCTGCGTTGGACGCTCGCTTTGCCCGCCGTCGTTCGCCGTCGGAAGAACCAGGATGCTTCCGCCGCTCTGACCACGAACAACGCACGATGAACCCCCCGCCTTTGCCCATGCACGTACTCGGCACCGGACGCCTCCGCACCACCGTCACCCCCGAAGGCGGCTCTACCACCACCTTCGACGGGCTCACGCTCACGCGCGCCACGCCCGACGCGCCCACCTCTGGCCCCGTCGTCTACATCCGCGACGCGGCCTCCGGGCGCGTCTGGACGGCGGGCCTGATGCCCGGCCAGGCCGCCCCCGATGTGTTCGAGGCGCGCTTGGAGCCCGGCTGCGCCGGCTATCGCCGCGTCGATGGCGCGGTGGAGACGACGCTGGAGATCGCGGTGTCGCCGGAGAACAGCGTGGAGGTGCGCCGCATCGGCCTTACCAACCACGGCGAGGCGCCCGTAACGCTGGAGGTGACGACGTACCTGGAAGCCGTGCTCAACAGCGCCGCGGGCGACCGCAGCCACCCGGCGTTCTCGAAGCTGTTCGTGCAGACCGCCTACGTGCCCGAAACCGGGGCGCTGGTCGCCGAGCGCCGCCTCCGCAGCCCCCACGACGAGCCCCTCGCCCTCGCCCACACGCTCGTGCCCGACGACGACGCGCCGGGCGAAGCGGCCTACGAAACCGACCGCCTCCGCTTTCTGGGCCGCACGGGCACCCTCGCCAAGCCTGCCGCGCTCGCAGGCACGGCCCCGCTCTCCGGCACCACCGGCGCCGTGCTCGACCCTGTGCTGGCGCTCCGCCGCACCGTCACCCTCGCGCCCGGGCAGCGCCGCACGCTCACCGCCACGCTCGGCGCCGGGGCCACGCGCACCGACGCGCTCACGGCCTGCTTTGCCGGCCTCTCCGGTGCGCGCAGCGAGCGGGCGTTCGCGCAGGCCGCACAGGCCGCCGAACCCGGCGAGGCGCAGACGTTCGCCCCCGTGCTCCCGGCGGCGCCCGCCTCACGCCCCGCCGCCGACGTGTGGGCGCCCGACGAAACGCCGCCCGCCCCCGGCGCGCTCGCCTTCGACAACGGCTACGGCGGCTTCGCCGACGCGGGGCGGGCGTACGTCGTGCGCGTGTTTCCGGGGCGGTTCGCGCCGCCCCTCCCGTGGAGCAACGTGCTCGCGGGCGAAACGGCGGGCTGCATCGCGACCGAGCAGGGCCTCGCGAATACGTGGGCGCACAACTCGCGCGAGAACCGGCTCACGCCGTGGAGCAACGACCCCGTGAGCGACCCGCCGTCCGAGACGCTGTGGGTGCGCGACGAGGCGGCGGGCGTCCACTGGTCGCTCACGCCGGGGCCTGCGGGAGTGCCCGCGTGGCATACCGTCACCCACCGCTGGGGTACGACGGAGTACGCAGCCACCTACGGGGGCCTCGCGCAGCACGTCACCGTCTGGGCCGATCCGCTCGCGCCCGTCCGCGTGGTGGAGGTCGCGCTCACGAACACAGGCGACGCCCCCCGGCGCCTCGCGCTGGGCCTCTACACGCGCCTCGTGCTCGGGGGCGAGGCCCACGCTACCGCGCCCAGCGTCACGACGGCCACCGAGGGCGCCACCGTCTTTGCCCGCCACGACGCGCGCACGCTCGTGCAGGGGCACGTCGCGTTCTCGCACGCCACCGGCGCCACCGCCACGCACGCGCAGCACGGCCCCGCCGCGGCTGCCGACCTGCCCGGCGCGCGCCTCATGGACACGCCGGATGCTGCGCCCGTGGCCGCGCACGGCATTCCGCTCACGCTCGCACCCGGCGAAACGTGGACGGGCGCGTGGCTGCTCGGCGAGGGCACGTCGGAGGACGACGCCCGCGCGCTCGTGGCCCGCTTCGCCGACGCGGCCCTGCGCGCCGAGGCGAAGGCCGCGATGCACCGCTTCTGGGAGGGGATCTGCGGCGCCGTGCAGGTGGAAACGCCGGTGCCCGAACTCGACCTGATGGCCAACGGCTGGCTCGCCTACCAGAACCTCGCCTGCCGCATCCTCGCCCGGAGCGCCTTCTACCAGAGCGGCGGCGCCTTCGGCTTCCGCGACCAGCTCCAGGACGCGTCCGCCTTTGCCGCCACGCACCCGGACCGTTTCCGCCGCCAGATCCTTCTCCACGCCGCCCACCAGTTCGAGCCCGGCGACGTGCTCCACTGGTGGCACCCGCCCGACGCGCGCGGCATCCGCACCCGCTTCTCCGACGACCTGCTCTGGCTCCCCTACTTCGCCGCCCACTACGTGGACACGACGGGCGATGCCTCCCTGCTCGACGAATCGGTGGGCTTTGTGGAAGCGCCGCCCCTGGCCGAGGGCGAGGACGAGGCCTTCGGCATCCCCGCCCGCGCCGACGCCACGGCCTCGGTGTATGAGCACGCCTGCCGCGCCATCGACCGCTCGCTCGCCACCGGCGCGCACGGCCTGCCGCTCATGGGCGTGGGCGACTGGAACGACGGCATGAACCGCGTGGGCCGCGAAGGCCGGGGCGAGAGCGTGTTCGTGGGCTTCTTCCTCTACAGCATCCTCGGCCGCTGGAGCGAGATCGCCGCGGCACGGGGCGACACCGCGCGGGCCGAGCGCTACCGCGCGCACCGCGCCGCCCTCCACACCGCCCTCAACGCCGACGGCGCCGGCTGGGACGGCGCGTGGTACCGCCGCGCCTACTACGACAACGGCGCCGTGCTCGGCTCGCAGCAGAGCGACGAGTGCCAGATCGACGCGCTCGCGCAGGCGTGGGCCGTGCTCTCCGGCGCCGCCGACGCCCGCCCGCGCCGCCCAGGCCCTCGACGCGATGGAAGCGCGCCTCGTGGACCGCGACGCGGGCCTCATCCGCCTGCTCACGCCCGCCTTCGACCAGACGCCCAACGACCCCGGCTACATCAAGGGCTACCTGCCCGGCGTGCGCGAAAACGGCGGCCAGTACACGCACGCCGCCCTCTGGGCCGTCCGCGCTGAGGCCGAGGCCGGGCGCTGCGCGCAGGCCGCGCCCTTACTCGCGATGCTCACGCCGGTGGCCCACAGCCGCACGCGAGAGCGAGGCCGACCGCTACATGGTGGAGCCCTACGTGATCGCGGCGGACGTCTACGGCGTGGCGCCGCACGTCGGGCGGGGCGGGTGGACGTGGTATACCGGCTCGGCCGGCTGGATGCAGCGGGTGATGGTGGAGAACATCCTCGGCCTCACGCTCCACGACGGGCGCACGCTCCGCATCGCCCCGTGCGTGCCGGACGCGTGGCCGGGCTTCCGCGCCACCCTCCGCTTCGGCGCGGTGACGGTGGAGGTGCGCGCCGAACGCGCCGGGCCAGGCACGCAGGTCACCGGCGCGCAGGCCGATGAAGGGGAGGCGACCCTAGCGGACGGCATCGCCACCATCGCCCTGCCCGATGCCGGGTGCGTCACCGTGCGCGTCACGCTCGGGGCGTGACCACGTGCGTGGGGGCGTGGTTAACCACGCCCCTACCGGTTACCCCGCCTCCAGTACCGCCCCGTTCGAGGCGATCACGTCGCGGTAGAGGTGGGCGCTCGTTTTGAGCGTCCGCTGCTGCGTGGCGAAATCCACGTGCGTGAGGCCGAAGCGCATGGCGTAGCCCGCCGACCATTCGTAGTTGTCGAGGAGGGACCACGCGAAGTAGCCGCGCACGTCCACGCCCTGCTCGATGGCCGCGCGCACGGCGGCGAGGTGGCCCCGGAAGTACGCCACGCGCAGCGGGTCCGGGTGCGGATCGGCGAGGGCAGTGGGCGGGTCGTGGTAGGCCGCGCCGTTCTCGGTGATGTAGACCGGCGGCAGGTTCGGATAGCGGTCGCGGATCCGGACGAGCATCTCGCGGAGGCCGTCCGGGAAAACCTCCCAGTCGAGCTGCGTGTGGTCGTGCTGCGGCTGCGCGACGGGCGCGGCGCGGAAGAGCGGCACCTCGGGCGCCGCCCGCACCACCGCGCGCTTGTAGTAGTTGACGCCCAGAAAATCGAGGGGCTGCCCGATGAGCGCGAGGTCCTCCGCCGAAAACGACGGCCACGCCTGGCCGAAGACCTCGGCCAGTCTCTCCGGATACGCTCCGCGCAGCACCGGGTCGAGGAAGAAGTGGTTCATGTAGGCCTCCATGCGCGCGGTCGCGGCGAGGTCTTCGGGCGCCTCCGAGGCGGCATACTTGGGCTCCAGGTTCACCACGAGGCCCACGTTCGAGGCGCCTTCCGCGCGGAGCGCCTGCACGCTTGCCCCGTGCGCGCGGAGCAGGTTGTGCGCGGCGAGGGGCGCCTCGTACACGTTGCGGTGGCCGGGCGCATGGACGCCCTCCAGGTAGCCCGCGTCCATCGACACCCACGGCTCGTTGAGCGTCGCCCAGGCCGCCACGCGGTCGCCGAGGGTGCGGTGCATCAGGGCAGCGTAGTCGGCCATCCAGCCGGCGATGTCCGAGTTGAGCCAGCCGCCCCGGTCGTCGAGGGCAGCGGGAAGGTCCCAGTGGTAGAGCGTCAGGTAGGGCTGGATGCCGGCCTCCAGAAGCGCGTCCACGAGGCGGCTGTAGAAGCTGAGCCCGGCCGGGTTGGGGCGTCCGGTGCCCTCAGGCAGCACGCGGGCCCACGCCACCGAGAAGCGGTAGGCTTGCAGGCCGATGCGCTGCATGAGCGCCACGTCGTCCTTCCAGCGGTGGTAATGATCGCAGGCGATGCGCGCGTGCTCGCCCCGGTGCGTGCGGCCGGGCGTGGCGGCAAAGCGGTCCCAGATGCTGAGGCCGCCGCCGTCGGCGTGGGGATGGCCTTCGATCTGATGGGCACTCGTGGCGGCGCCCCAGAGGAAGCGCTCGGGAAACGGGGCATCGGCAGAGAGGGCAGGTGGAAGCCGGCTCAACCCGCGCCGTCTGGCCCTGTTCATCCGGTACGCCGGTTTGGTGCCCTCCGGGGAGCCGGAAACGCGAAGCGCCGGCTAGACTCTGCAGTCCAGCCGGCGCTTCCGTGCCGTTCGGCGCTTACTTAACGAGGGTCACGCGGCGCAGGGCGGAGAAGTGCTCGCCAGTGGCCCGGACGAAGTACACCCCGCTCGGCAGGCTCTGCCCGTCGAGCGTCACGTCCTGGGGCGCGAGCGCGTCCATCGGGCCGTCGAAGAGCATCGCCACCTCACGACCCTGAAGGTCGTAGGCGGTCACGCGCACCCGCTGCGCCTCACGCACGACGAGCGAGAAGCGCGCCTGCGTGGCAAACGGGTTGGGCCGGCCCTCGGTGAGGGCGTAGGCTTCCTTCATGCTCACCACCGTCGAGATCTCGGCGGTGTAGTGCGTCGTGCCGTCCGTGTCCACCTGGCGGAGGCGGAAGCGGTAGGCGCCCGGGAAGAGCCCCGTCACCGGCTGCTCGTAGTTGCGCGCCTCGCTCGTGCTACCGGCGCCCGTGACGAAGGCGACCTCACGCCACGCCCCGGCCGGGCCGCTGGCCAGTTCCACGCCGAAGCCCGCGTTGTTCGTCTCGCTGGCCGTCGTCCACCGCACCATGACGCGGTCCTGCCCGTTGGCCACCGCTGTAAGCGACGCCAGTTCGATGGGCAGCGCGGTGTCCACGGTGACCGAGACCGGGATCACCTGCG
Source organism: Rhodothermales bacterium (assembly GCA_963740755.1). Taxonomy (GTDB): domain Bacteria; phylum Bacteroidota; class Rhodothermia; order Rhodothermales; family BA12; genus CAVSDF01. The sequence goes on along the minus strand of CAVUFJ010000007.1, from coordinate 394,082 downwards.
CCGGCTTGGCCTGGTCGTTCGAGTACAGGGTGACGTTGGCGGTGTAGGTGCCATTGGACATCCCGGTGGTGTTGAACTGCATCGTCACCGTCTGCGAACTGCCCGCGGGAACGGTGCCGTTCTCGGGAGCGATCGACAGCCACGACGGCACGGCCTGCACGCTGCTGCTCTTGCCCAGCGAGGTCGTCTCCGTCGTCTCCGTAAACCAGGTGAGGGCCACCATGCCCGTGTTCTGGAGCGTGAACGGGCTCGCGGACGTGCCCGGCGGCACGGTCTTCGATACCGTCGTCGTGGGCACACCACCGCTCGTCGGCGACGTCGCTGGGGCTGCGTTGATCTCCGTCGGCACCATGTCGGCACTGAAGAGCGCAGTGGTGCTGGATTGCACAGTCGGCTTGAGCTGAACGCGTGCCATGCGCCCGATGCGGATGTCATCCACGTACCAACCGTCGAAGGTGTAGCCCTCATCGCAGATCGAGCGAAAACGCACGCGCACGGTCTGGCCAGCGTAGGCATTCAGGCTCGCCACGGACTCGATGAAGCCGCTACTGTTGCCCGAGAACGCCGTCAGCCCGGCGATGCTCGTGGGCGATGTGGCCGCAGGGGCCATCGTCGTGTTGTACCCATTCTGGGTAAACTCGCTGCGCAGGGTCGTCCAGGCACCGCCGTTGGCCGACACTTCGACGACGCCGCCGTCGTACTGGGTCTCGGTCGCATAGCGGTGCCAGAAACGCAGTTCGTCGCCGGCCACGACGGCGATAGGCGTTGCCTGCGTGAGGGTGCGCTCGCTCGCGGTATAGGTCCCGATAGCGGCAAACGCATTCGTGCCACTGCGCACCTTCGAGGTGTTCAGCGTCCAATCCGTCGTCCCGGAGCTGTGCTCCGTGGTCCAGTTGCCCGCACCGGCCTCGAAGCCGTCTTCGAAGCGGATCGCGCTGGGCGTGGTGGCGCTGGCCTGCACCTTGAACGTCCGCGTGACGCTGCCGCCGGAAGGAATCGTGCCCACATTGAAGACCACGTTGCTGCCCGAGAGCGTACCGCTGTTGGAAGCGGAACCGGCCACGTAGCGACTCCCCACCGGCACCGGCGCCGTCACGACGACACTCGCGGCGTCGGCGCCCGACGCATTGTCGGCCGTCAGGGTGTACGTAAGAAACTCGCCGCTCTCAACTGTGGTCGCCGCCGACGCCTGGAGGCGAACCGTCTGGGCGTAGTCGTAGGGCACGTCGAAGGCCGCCACCTGGTCGGAGCGAAGTTCGACGCGGCCCTGCGTGGCCGACTTGCCGACCCCGCGCTTGGCGAAGGCCCGCCAGATGAGCCCCTGGTTGGCCCCACTGTAGCGGATGCGGTCGGCGGCAAGGATCGCGTCGCGGGCTTCCACGAAGCCGGGGTTGCAAGGCTGAAGCTTCATCCCGTCGATGACGAGACGCAACGCCTTCACGTTGCCCTTCGACTCATTGAGCCCGTTGGTGAGGTCGCTGTCAATGCCGTCGCGGTCCATGAGGTCCCACGCGAGATCCCACAGCATCGTCGCCCAGACAAAGCCGATGCCGTGCGGAACGGTGAGCGAGGGGCTTGAGAGGCTGGCGTAGGTGTAGTTGTTGACACTGAAGTCGGGGCTGTAGCGCGCCGGGCGAATACCCGCCCCCGTGGTGGCCTCGAACTGGGCGTAGGTGCCCACCCCACGAGCGCGCGAGCGCGTGTCGCCGGCGCGCATCGTGAGCAAGAGGGCGATAAAGTCGCTCCAACCTTCGCCGGCCTGCTCGCCCGTGGTGTACGAGAGGAGGCAGTCGGCGTTGGAAGGGCCGCCGGTGAGGCGGTTGGAGAGGCCGTGGCCGTATTCGTGGGCAATGATGCCGGCGTCGAGGTCGCTCGTGATCGCGTTGGAGGCATTCCCGCGCATCGTGCCGGTGACCGTACCTGAGCCGAGCGCCGTCTTGATGGCGTCGCCGTTGGCCTTCGAGACCAGCACAACGGGGACCGTGATCGAAGCCACGTAGCCGGTGAAATACGTCGGGAGGCCGTTCGGGTTGCTGCCCGTGCCGCTGCCGGCGATCGGAATGGACGCCAGGATGACGCCGACGGCGCCGGCCGTCTGGGCCCGCCCGACGGCTGTGACGATGCTGCACGGGGTAGACGCGTTGCGGTAGTCCATCAGCGCGATCTTGCCGCTCAGCTGGGCCGCGTTGGTGATCGTCTGGCAGCCGTCGTTGACGGTGCCGCCCGTGCCGGTGGTGGCACCATCTTGCACGAGCACGACGTCGCCCGACAGGCCGGTGCCGTTGAGGTACGGATCGACACCGAGGAAGATGGTCGCCGGGTACATTGCGGCCGTCGGGGCCGTCATGACGAACTGGGCGAGCAGGTGCCCGGCCGCCGAGTTGGACCACTGGTACATCTGCATGCGCGGCGCCTGCCCGTCTGCGGGCGTCGCGAAGTTGGCGTTGGCCGTGCCGCTGCCGTCGAGGGCTTCGGCATTGAGGGCATCGCTGCCGAGGCCGCCGGCCGTATTCACCGCCTGGAAGTTGCCCGCCGCCTCATCGAAGCCCAGCACGAAGAGCACATCGTGGAGGAGGTTCGACCAGTAAAACGTGTTGGTAATAGCCGCCGCGCGGTAATCGCGGGGCACCTCCGTGCTCGTGTTGATCGGGAAGCTGAAGTCAAGCGAGGCGCCGCCATCGGGGCTGAAGCCCGCCGGGACGCCGTTCTGGGTCCGGATGTCTTCGTAGGCGTAGACGTTGTTGCCGCGCGTGATGGTGTAGGATGTCCCGCCCGCCGTGTGCCAGCCGTTGGGCGAGGCAGTCGGGTTGGCCGGGTTTGTCACGGTGGTGCGGGCGTCGAAGGACGGCGCTTCAGAGGGGTAGGCCACCACGAGGTACGAGCCGCCCGCCGCTGCACCGGCGCTGCCCACACCCGCCGCGGCCAGGACCATCGCGCTCCCGGTCGGAGCGAGCGCATCGCCCAGCGTGATCGCCTCGCCGAGGCTCACTACACCGCTCACGCCCTCAGCGTCGGACGCGTGTTCGTGACCGAACTGGCAGTGCGCGACCCAGTCGTTCTGCACGAGGAGCGCCCCGGTCTGCGCGTCCACACGCACGCTCCACCAGTGGTCTCCGTCCTCTTGGAGGATCGACATGTCCCAGGCGAGCTTGAGTCCGCTCTTGCCCTCGCGCTGGTAGACGAGGCGCGCCGGGATCTCCTGCTGCGCGAAGCCGCCATCCGAGAGCATCACGGTGCCATCGGCCTTGCCAAGCGCGCCGGTGATCGTAACCGGCTTCTCGACCTCGAGCCCAAGCGCCCGTGCGGCTGCTTCGGCAGCGGCCTGAGGGCTGAGCGCGGGGCTGCCCGCCTTGCCCATCGCAAAGGCACTCAGCCCGCGCATGAACCGGTCGTTGGCAACCACCACCGCGCCGGCGCGATCGACGGCTACGTTGGCCTCGGTGCCAAGCACTTCGAGGCCGGCCACGCTCTGGCGCATGTAGACGTAGGTGACGCCCGTCGTCGCGTCCGTGTGCTGGTCGGTCACCACGAGCCCAGCCACATCGGCGGCCTCCAGCTGAAGCGTTGCCGCACTGGTCTGGTAGTGCCGAAGAGCTGCGGCCGCGCCAGGCGACTGAGCATAGGTGAGCGTCGGTAGCAAGGCTCCGAAGAGCAGGAGTAGCGCTTGGCGCATAGGACTGGGGAATAGGAAGCGTGGAATATCGTTACGATTCGGCAACGCGTCAACAGTATGCGCTTACAAAACAGCCGGTTGTGCTCTGAAGCAGCGACCGTTATGTAGCCACCGCGCAACGGGTCACCCCCGCTTTTGCCCTCCGCGCTGCCCGGCAGCGGAGGCACGTTTCCGGGAGCGCAACCCGTTGGCCCTCTGCTGCGTGCTCCCTGCCCGCTGCCCCGCCCGATGACGTTTCTCAACCCGCTCCTGCTGCTCGGCCTCGCGGCAGCGGCGCTCCCGGTGCTGCTGCACCTGCTCAACCAGCGGCGCCCCCGCGAAATCGCGTTCTCGTCCGTCGCCCTCCTCAGAGACGTCGAGGCCACCACCACGCGGCGCGTGCGCATCGAAGAGCGGCTGTTGCTGCTGCTGCGCATCCTCGCGCTCGCGTGCCTGGCCCTCGGGTTCGCGCGCCCGATACTCGAAGGCCGCTTTGCCGGGCTCGGGTCGGCGCCTGTGTCCGTTGCGCTCGTGGTGGACAACTCGGGCTCCACCGCCCAGCGCAGCGGCGCTGGCACCGTGCTCGACGCCGCCAAGGCCGAGGCCGAGGCCTTCGCCGCCGCCCTCGCCCCCGGCGATGAGGTGTTCGTCGTGCCCACCGCCCCCACCGACGCGGGCGCGCCGGCGCCCCTGCGCACCGCCGAGGCCGTGCTCGCGCAGGTAGACGCCCTCCAGCCCCGCGCGGGCGCCGCGCCGCTCTCCACCGCCCTCGACCGCGCCCTCGCCGTGCTCGACGGCGCCCGCCACCGCAACCGCCTCGTCGTGGCCCTCACCGATGCGCAGGCCTCCACCGTCGCCGACTCGGGAAGTGTGCGCCTGCCCGGCGAGGCCCGCCTCGTCGTGGTGCCGCTCGGCGCCCCGGCCGCCTCCAACGTAGCCGTGACGGGCGTAGCAGTGGCGACCGAGTTTGTGGAGGCCGGGCAGCCCGTGGACGTGGATGTGACGCTCATGCGCTCGGGCGCGGGCACTGGGGCCTTGCCGGTGCGCCTGCGGCAGCAAACCGGGCCCGGCGCCGGCACCGTCGTGGCCACCGGCAGCGCCTCCCCGCGCGCCGATGCGCCGGCCACGGCCCGGCTGCGTTTCACGCCCACCGTGCGCGGCGAGGTGGGCTATAGCGCCGAAGTCGCCGGCGGCGATGTGCTCCCCGCCGACGATGCGCGGGCGTTCGTGCTGCGGCTTCCGGAGGTCCGGCGCGTGCTCGTGGCGCGGGGCACGCCCGCACGCGCCCTCGACGCGGTGCTCGCCCCTGGCCTCTTCGAGGGCGGCACCCCCTTCGACGCCGACGACGTGCCGCCCGCCGCCCTCGGCCGCGCCCGCCTCGACGACTACGACGCCGTCATCCTCGCCGCCCCCGGCGCCCTCCCCGCCGACGCCCAGGCCGCGCTCGTGCGGTACGTGCAGGCGGGCGGGGGCCTGCTCGCGTTTGCGGGCGACCAGAACGCCGACCTCTCGGCCCTGCTCGCCCGACTCGGCGCGGGCACCGTCGGCGCCCCCCAGCCCCTTCCGGACGGCACGACGGTGAGCCGCGTGGACGCCGGGCATCCGCTCTTTGCCGGCGTGTACCGCGCCGCGCCGGGGCAGCGCGTCGAGCCCGAGCGGGTGGCGGTGCGCCGGGCGGCCCCACTGCGGGGGGGTCTGCCGCTCGTGACGCTCGCCAGCGGCGGCACGCTCGTGGCCGAGACGCACAGCGGGCAGGGGCGCGTGCTCACCGTGGCTGTAGCCCCCGAAGCGGCCTGGTCCGACCTGACGATGAGCGGCCTCTTCGTGCCGCTCGTGCTGCGCGGCCTGCTCGTCACCGGGCGGCGCACGGGCGGCGCGGGCCTCGACGCCCTCGCCGGGCGCGGCCCCGCCCTCCACTTTCCCGGCACGTACCCGGCCCCGCTCGCGCTCGTCGGGCCCGAGGGCGCGCCCGGCGCCACGCGTACGGTGCCGCCGCAGCGGACGACGCGCACCGGCACCTACGTGGACCCCGCCGTGCCGCGCGCGGGCCTCTACAGCGTCCGCAGCGGCGACAGCCTCGTGGCGCGCGTGGCCCTCGGCGAAGACCCGCGCGAGAGCGACCTGACGCGCCTCTCGCGCCGTGACCTTGGCGAGCGCCTTGCCGCCCTCGCCGGGCGCCGCGTGGAGGTGGTGCCGAGTGGGCAGGGCGGAACGTGGCGTGCAACAGACCAGGAAAGCCCCCCGGCGGGCAGGGAGGTGTGGAACGTGCTTTTCGGGGTCGCGTTGGCCCTGCTTGTTCTTGAATCCTTCATCGCGCGCCGGGGCACAACCCGCGCTGCGCGTGCCTGATCGGTCGCCTGCCCTGATGCTTTCCTCGCTTGCCAGCGCTGTGCTGCTGCTCCTTGCCGGAGCCTTCTGCCTGCTGGCCGGCGTAGGGTTTGCCCGCACGTACGCGCGCCACCGCCGCAGCCGCTACAACGCCGCCTCGTGGTTCGATGCGGCACGGTGGCGCGTCTTCCTGCTACCCGTTGCCGCTGGGGGTGTCGTGGGGCTGCTGCTGCGCGCGGTAGATCTGCCCGCGCCCGTCGTGATGGCCCTCGGAGCGCTCGTGGGCCTCGGCCTCGTGCTGATGCTCTACGGGCTGGCGCTGCGCTGCCGCGTGCGCGTGAGCCCCACCGGCGTGACGACGTGGGACCAGCTTGTGCGGTGGAACTCGGTGGACGACTACGCGGACACCGCCACCGGGCTTGCGCTCTTCTACCACGACGGGCAGGCCCGGCGCCGCCTCGATGTGCCGGTGCCCCGCGCCTTCCGCCTCCGCGTGGCCCAGATCACGAGCGCCTGCCTCGACGCCCGCTTCGAGTACGCCGCGCGCCTCTACGCCGGCCACCAGGCCCTCGAAGGCTGACCCAGGCGGTCCGCGCGGGCGGGTATTCGGCGCCGCTGCGGTGTAACACAACCGGCCCTGCCGCGTTCAGGCGCCTGCTTCTGTCCCTGTTTCCTGGCCGAGGCGCCGTTCTCTTTTTCCATTCCGTTCTTGCACGAACTCAAGCGCGACCAGCGCGAAAAGGCGGTCATCGTCGGCGTCATGGCCGATGCGCGTACCCGCCACGACACCCTCGATTCGCTCGACGAACTCGTTGAACTGGCCGACACCGCCGGCGCCGATGTGGTGGCCCGCATCACGCAAAACCTCTCCGTCCGCCCACCCGGCCACCTATGTGGGCTCGGGCAAGGTGGACGAGATCAAGGCCGCCATCGAACTGCACGAGGCCGACCTCGTCATCTTCGACGACGACCTGTCGCCCAACCAGCTCCGCAACCTCGAGCGCGCCCTCGAAGTGAAGCTCGTGGACCGCTCCGGCCTCATCCTCGACATCTTCGCCCGCCGCGCGCGCTCGGCCCAGAGCAAGCTCCAGGTCGAACTCGCCCAGCTCGACTACCTCCGCACGCGCCTCACGCGCCAGTGGACCCACCTCTCGCGCCAGAAGGGCGGCATTGGGACGAAGGGGCCGGGCGAAACGCAGATCGAGACGGACCGCCGCCTCATCGGCGCGCGCATGGCCGTGCTGCGCGAAAAGCTCGGCGCCATCGACCGGCAGCGGACGACCCAGCGCGCCGGGCGGAGCCAGTTTGTGCGCTTTGCGCTCGTCGGCTACACGAACGCGGGCAAGAGCACGCTCATGAACGCGCTCTCCGAGGCCGGCGTGCTCGCCGAAAACCGCCTCTTCGCGACGCTCGACGCCACCACGCGCACCGTCACCATTGGCGGCAACAAGCGGGTGCTCCTCTCCGACACCGTCGGCTTTATCCGCAAGCTGCCCCACAACCTCATCGAGTCGTTCAAAAGCACGCTCGACGAGACCCGCGAGGCCGATGTGCTGCTCCATGTGGTGGACGCAAGCCACCCGCGCTTCGAGGAGCACGTGACGGTGGTGCGCGAGACGCTCAACGAGCTCGAAGCCGCCGACAAGCCCACCCTGCTCGTGTTCAACAAGGTGGACGCCCTGGAGGAGCGCGGCCTGCTCACCGCCCTGCGCGAGGAGTTTCCGGACGCCGTCTACGTGTCCGCCCTGCGCGGCGTGGGCCTCGACGCGCTCCGCACGCGGATGCTCGACCTCTCGGAGGCCGGCTACGTGACGCGCGAGGCGATCCTGCCGCTCACCGAGGGCGGCGCGATTGCGCACCTGCGCCGCGTGGCCGAGGTGCTGGAGGAGACGTACGTGTTCGCCCGCTTCTCCGAGCGCGAGCGCTGGCGCGAAGGCGAGCCCAACACGCCGGTCGCCGCCGTGCGCCTGTCGCTGCGCCTGGCCGCGCACCACGCCAAAGACGCCGAGCCGACGTTTGGCCGCTACCGCAACCTCGTGCCCGTGGAGGTAGAGGCGGCGTAGCCCTCCCCCCTGCTGCCTCCGCGCTGGACGCGCTCCGGCAGCGGTCCTCCCCCGAATTCGGGGGAGGTGTCCCGAAGGGACGGAGGGGGCGGGGCGGAACCCTCAGCGCAGCCCGTTGGCCTCGGCGGCCTGCCGGACAGCGTCGCGCTGCTCGTCGGTGAGCTTGGGCACGGTAACGGCCACCTCCACGTAGAGGTCGCCCTGCCGGTCGCCCCGGTCTACGCCCTGGCCGCGCACGCGGAGGCGCTCGCCGGGCTGCGTGCCCGCCGGGATGGTGAGCTTGAGCCGGTTGCCGTAGGCCGTCGCCACGGTGCGCTGCGAGCCGAGCATGGCCTCGAAGGCGGTAACGGCCTCCGAGATGATGAGGTCGTCGCCCTCGCGGCGAAAGCGCGGGTGCGGCCCCACCCGGAAGCGGACGTACAGGTCGCCCCCGCCTGGCGCCCGGCCGCGCAGGCGGATCTTGAAGCCGTTGGGCACCCCCTTCGGCACGGTGAGGCGGATGTTCTGGCGCCCGAGGGTGAACTCCTGCGCGCCCCCGCGCAGCGCCTCCTCGAACGTGAGCTGCACCTCGGCCTCGGTGTCGCGCGCGCGCGGCGGGGGCGGCGCAGCGGACCCGCCCGCGCCGCCGCCACTGAAGATGCGCCCGAAGATGTCGCCGAAGACCCCTTCTTCCTCCGCAGGCGCCCCGAAGGGATCGGAGCGGATGAACGTGCCGTCGGCGTTGGCGCGGTAGCGTCCCCCGCTGCCGCGCGGAAACACGTCCTCAAAACCGCCCATGCCGCCCGAAAAGCCGCCGCCCGGCATCCCGCCGCCGTGGCGGCGCCGGAAGTCGTAGGCCTTGCGCTTCTCGGGGTCCGAGAGGGTTTCGTAGGCCTCCTGCAGCTCTTTGAAGCGCTCCTCGGCGGCCTTATCGTCGGGGTTACGGTCCGGGTGGTACTCGCGCGCGAGCTTCCGGTACGCCTTCTTGAGGTCGGCGTCGGACGCGGTCTCGGCCACGGCAAGTACGTCGTAGAAACTCTTCTGGGCCATGGGAAGGGGCAGACACGGCGTGGCGAACGCGCACGCACAGGGGGAAGTGCCACAGACGCGTGGCACCGCGAAAGGATGCAGCGGCTACGGGTCGAGCGTGCCGTGCCAGACGGTGAGGCCGCTGTAGCGGAGCGCCTCGGCGGCCGCGAGCGCCGTGCGGTCGTCTTCGAACACCCCGAAGAACGCGGACCCCGAGCCCGACATGGAAACGTAGGCCGCCCCGGCGTCGCGCAGGGCGTCGCGCGTGGCGGCGAGTTCGGGGAAGGCCGCCACGATGGGCGCTTCGAAGTCGTTCACCAGTTCGCGCCGCCAGCGGTCGAGGTCGTTGGCGCGCACCACCGCGGCGAGGTCCGGACGGGGTTCATCACTCGGCGTGACGCGCCGGTAGGCCTCAGCGGTCGAGACCTCCACCTGCGGCACCGCCACGACGAGCGGAAACGGCAGGGCGTAGGGCGCGCCGTCGTCGCCCTGCAGCGGCGTGAGCACGTCGCCGATGCCGGTGGCGCGGGCCGGGCGCGGGTCGAGGAAGAACGGCACGTCGGCGCCGAGGGTGCGGGCGAGGGCGTAAAGGTCGGCCTCGGGTAGGGCACAGCCCCAGAGCTGGACAAGCAGGCGCAGCGTGGCGGCCGCATCGGAGGAGCCGCCGCCGAGGCCCGCGCCGTAGGGGAGCACCTTGTGGAGGTGCAGCGCGGCGCCCTGCGCGGTGTCGAGGTGGCGCTGGAGCGCTTCGGCGGCGCGAACGACGAGGTTGCGCCCGTCGGTGGGCAGGGCGGCGTCGGAGCAGGCGAAGCGGAGCGTGTCGGCGGGCGCGGCGGTGAGCGTGTCGGCCCACGGGAGGGCGACGAAAACCGTGTCGAGGTCGTGGTAGCCGTCGGGGCGGCGCCGCAAAACGTGCAGGCCGAGGTTGAGTTTGGCGGGCGCGGCGTGTGTATACGTCACGGGAGCGGCGGCGGCAGGGGCGTGGGAGGGGTGAAGTCTCCGCCGAAAGCGGCGCAGGCCCCCCTCAACCCCGCCGGCGCGCATCCGCTCCAATTGCACGGGGGTGTGCCCCCGCCGTACCTTCGTCCCTGCCCTCGCCCGGACCGCCGTCGCCTATTCGCCTCTCGTTACAGCTTCCAGCACGCGCATCGACACGGGCGTGTTCTCTCCTGCGGTAACACCGGTTTCATCGACGGTATGAGGTTCTTTCGCTTTCGCTACGCCTGCTGCGTGGCGCTCGTCCTGTTGCTCCCGGCCCTCAGCGCCCGGGCGCAAGACCCCGAAGACCGCGCCTCCTCGTCCGCGCTGCGCGTACGGACGGGCGGGGTCTCCACCATCCCCGGGCTGGCGGTGCCCCTCGAAGGCCCCGTCGATGCCCGCACCTACCGGATCGGCCCGGGGGATGTGTTTGCGATCACCGTCGGCGGCAGCCCCGCCGGGCAGGTGCTCGCCCCCGTGACCGCCGACGGGCAGGTGGTGCTGCCCACCGTGGGCGCGGTGCCGGTGGCGGGCCTGACGCTCGAAGCCGCCCGCGACCGCATCGTGACGGCGCTGCGCAACTACTTCCGCAACGGGGTCGATGCCGCGCTCGCGACGCCGCGCACGTTCTATGTCCACGTCTCCGGCGCCGTGCCGACGGCCGGACGCCTGCCCGTGGGGCCCGTGGCCCGCCTGGAAGACGCGGTCGTCCGCGCCCTCGTGCCCTCCGACGCCGCCGCCCGCGACACGCTCCGCGGCGCGCGGCCCCGCATCGGCATCGGCCCGGCCCTGCGCAGCATTGTCGTCGAGCACCCCGATGGCACGAGCGGCACCTACGACCTGCTGCGCTACCGCCGCACCGGCGACCTCGCGCAGAACCCCTACCTCCGCGATGGCGACCGCATCCGCGTCTCCGCCTTCGACAGCCTGAGTGCCGGCGTGCGCATGAGCGGCGCCGTGGCCTTTCCGGGCCTCTACGAGCGGCGCCCCGAAGACACCGCCACCCGCCTGCTCGAACTGGCCGACGGCGCGCTGCGTCCCGACGACATCCGGACGGTGCGCGTGAACGGCGGCGCCCCCGTGCGCCTGGCGGACCTGGCCGGCGGCACCGAACTGCCGGTGCCGCCCGGCGCGACGGTGTACGTCGAAGGCGACCGCGACCGGGGCCGCGTGCGCGTGGAAGGAGCGGTGCAGATTCCGGGCGCGCAGGCGGTGCAGGAAGGCCGCACGACCGTCCGGGACGTGATCCAGGCCGCCGGCGGCCTGCGCCCCGACGCGCTCGTGCGCGGCGCCTACCTCGTCCGCCCCACCGGCGGGCCCTTGCAGCCCCGCGCCACCGACCTCGCCCTGCGCGCCCTGCGCGGGGCCGGCGACCTGCCGTTCGTGCAGCGCGCCGCGCTCATCGATTCCAGCGGCCAGACGCTGCTCGCGCTGCCCGGCGATGCGCTCACGGGCACGCTCGACGTGCCGGTGTTCGATGGCGACCGCCTCGTGATCCCGCGCGACGAGAAGACCGTGCTCGTGTCCGGCGCGGTGGCGCGGCCCGGCTATGTGCCGGTGCGCATGGGCACGCTCGCGAGCGCCTACCTGGAGGCGGCCGGCGGGCTGCGCCGCGAAGCGCAGCAGGTGTACCTCATCTCCGCCGGCACCCAGCAGCTGCGCCCCGCCGAGGGCACCGTGCCCCAATCGGGCGATGTGCTCGTCGTCACCACCGACGACCCGGCCAACGCTCCCGGGCTCTACAGCCTCTCGCTCCAGGGCCTCGGCTACGGGCTGCAGGAGCGCCAGATTGGCCTGCAGGAGCGTCAGCTGGTGCTGCAGGAACGCCAGACGGCGATCCAGGAGCGGTCGGAGCGCTCCACGCGCCGCTACCAGGCCCTCTCCGCCGCCCTCGGCGCCTTCTCGACCGCCGCCGCCATCGTGACGACGTACCTCGTGCTGCGCTACGACAACCGCAACACGGCGGCCGCGTCCAACTGATCCTCTCCTGACCATGGAAGCCACGCACCTCCGCGGCGCAGAGCCCGCAGCCTCCCCCGCCGACCGGGCGCTCCAGAGCGACACCGACCGGCAGCGGCTGCTGCGCCAGTTTGCGGCCCAGATGATGGCGGCGCTCTACCGGGGGCGCTGGTTTCTCGCCGGGCTCGTCGGGCTCGTCGGGGTGGCGAGCGTCGTGATCACGCTGTTGATGCCCAACGTCTACGAGGCGCAGGCACGCGCGCTCACGCCCGATGCGAGCACGAGCATGCTGAGCAGCTTCCTGGGCGGGGGCGCGTCCAGCGCCGCCCGGCGCTTTCTCGGCAGCGGCACGAACGTGGGCACCTACAACCGCCCCTTGGCCATCCTCTCAAGCCGCACGGTGAGCGAAGCGGTCGTCGACTCGTTCGACCTCGTGCATGTCTACGAACTCGAAGACACCAAGGCGCCCCGCGACGAGGCCATCCGCGAGCTGGCCAGCAACACCTCGTTCGGGGTAGACGAGCAGTTCGAGTTTCTGACCATCGCGGTCCGCGACGAGAGCCCCCAGCGCGCGGCGGCGATGACCAACCTGTTCGTCAGGCTGCTCAACCGCACGAACTCGGCGCTGTCCACCGAAAACGCCCGCAACTACCGCCTCTTCATCCAGCAGCGCTACGACGAGGCCAACCTCGCCGTGGACTCGCTGCTCGACGCGGCGGCCGCCTTTCAGCGGCGCTATGGCGTGATCGACCTGCCGGCCCAGACGCAGGCGTACTTCTCGCAGATGGGGGCGCTGCGCGCCGAGCAGGCGCGCCTGCAGATCCAGCTGCAGGCGCTGCGGAGCCAGCTCGGCCCGGAGGCGTCCGAGGTGCAGGCGGCCGAGCAGGGGCTGGCCGAGGCGACCCGGCAGTACCAGCGCGCGCTCGGCGGCAGCGAGGCCGCCCTGCCGGTGGCCCGGGGCGCGGTGCCCGCCGTGGCCCGCGAGTATGCCCAGCTCGAACGCGAGCGCGTCATGCAGAAATCCGCCCTCGAAGTGCTCGCGCCCATGTACGAGGCCGCGCGCATGGAAGAAGGCCGGCAGGTGGAAACGGTGCAGGTGCTCGACTATGCCACGCCCCCCCATCGCAAGGTGGCGCCGGCGCGGATGACGCTGGTCTTCACCGCCGTGCTCTCGGCGTTGCTGCTGGGGCTCGTGTTCGTCGTGGTGCGCGAGTTCTGGGTCACCTACCGGGAGGACTGGCGGGCGTGGACCCGGCAGGTGGAAGGCAAGGCCTCCTGACGATGCGGGCCCTGCCGATGCCGCTCACGCACAGCGGGCGCGACCGCGTGCTCGTGGGCGCGCTCGTGCTCGGCGTGGCCGCGCTGCTGGCGCTCGTCGCCCTCCAGGCGCCGCTGCTGCTGCTGCTGGCCGTGCCGGGCGCGGCCCTCGGCGCGCTCGCCGCCGCCGTGGTGGCCCGGAGCTCGAAGCTCAACTTCATCCTCGTGATGGCGCTGTCCGTCCTCACGATCGGCTTCGAGGAAGGCATCCAGCTGAGCGAGGTCTTCTACGGGCTCTACTACGTGTCCTACCTCGCCGGGTGGTTCTTCCTGCGGGTGTTCGTCTACCGAGAACCGATCACCCGGTACGTGGGCGATCAGGCGCTGCTGGCGTTCCTCTTCGGCATCGTGGCCTCGACGGCGTGGTCGTTCTCCCTCGGCGGCGACCTGCCGGAGTACATCGGGGGGATGTCGGCGCTGGCCTACTTCGCCTTCTACTTTCCGATGCGCGAGGCGTGCATCCGCTGGGACGATGGGGTGCGGCTCTCGCTCATCTTGCTGTTCTGGATCGCCGTCTTCGTGGCCGTGCGCAACCTGATGATGTATCAGGAGCTGCTCGCCCAGGCCATCCTGGCCAACTACATCCGCAACCGGCGCGTCGTGATGAACGACAACGTGCTCATGGCCTCGACCATCGCGGGCATGGCCCTGCTGAGCGCCGCGACCCAGTGGCGCTACCGGCTGCTCATGGCCGCCTGCGTCACCGCGACCCTGCTGGCCCTGCTCATCACCCTCAGCCGCGCCCAGTGGGTGACGGTGTTGTTCGGGTTCGGGCTCATCGTGCTGCTCGGGCGGGGCGTGCAGCGGCGGCAGGCGCTGCTGTGGATCGTGGGCGGCGGGGTGTTCGTGTCGCTCTTCCTGCTCGTCATTGCCGGCAACAAGGTCACCGCGGTGCTCGAAGGCCTGACGAGCCGGTTTGCCTCGCTTTCTGGCGCCTCCTCGCGCGACCTCTCGCTCATCAGCCGGGCCTATGAGGCCAGGGGGGCCCTGCAGATGATCCGGCACAATCCGGTGCTCGGCTACGGGGTCGGCGTGCCGTTCCCATACTTCGACATCATCTCGCAGGTCACGTTTCGCCACACCCTCATCCACAACGGCTACGTTTCGCTGTGGTACCGCTTTGGCCTGTGGGGGCCGCTGCTGCTCTTCACGGCCTGGCTGGGCGCCATCCGGCGCGGGCTCTCGCTGTGGCGCCGCGACGATGTGCCGCTGCTCAGCCGGGCCGCCGCCTTCAGCTGCGCCATCGCCCTGATCTGCTACTTCCTCTCGACGATGGTGGCCAACCCGTTTCACAACTCCGACGGGATCCTGTACTTCGCGTTGATGGGCGGCATTGCCTCGGGCACCCACGCCCGCCACACGCCGCGCCCTGCCTGAACCCCATGTCCCGTCTCACCACCCGCCTGCGCCGCTTCGGGCAGCGCGCGCTCGGCTTCGACATCGCGCGCTACACCCTCTCGCGCAACAACGAGGCCCGCCGGTTCCGGCTGCTCGCCCATGCCGGCATCGATGTGGTGCTGGACGTGGGCGCCAACGAAGGGCAGTATGCCGACACGATGCGCAACTACGGGTTCACCGGGCGCATCGAATCGTTCGAGCCCGGTTCGGCCGCCTTTGCCCACCTCGCCCGAAAGGCCGCCGCCTCCGGGGGCATCTGGCGCGCCCACCAGATGGCGCTCGGCGCCACCGAAGGCGAGGCGACCCTGCTCGTGGGCCAGAGCACCGAATGCTCGTCGCTGCTCCCCGTCCTCGATGCGTCGGTGAACGCGTTTCCCCAATCGCAGCAGGACCACGCGGAGCAGACGGTGGTGCGCCGCCTCGATACGCTGTTCGATACGCTCGTCGGCCCGAGGGAGCGCCCGTTGCTGAAGATCGACGTGCAGGGGTTCGAGCAGGCCGTGCTCGAAGGCGCCACCGGCTGCCTCGACCGGATCGCCGGCGTGCAGGTGGAAGTGTCGCTCGTGCCCCTGTACGAAGGCGAGGCGTCGTTCGAGGAGATCACGGCCTTCCTGCGGCCATACGGCCTGATGCTGGCCTCGGTCGAGCCCGGGTTTACGGACCCCTCCACCGGACGGCTGCTCCAGATGGACGCCCTCTACTTCCGTTTCTAACGCGTGTCGCCTGTGACAACCCGTGGAAATGTTGGGCGTGGTGCGGTGGCAGCGGCGGCCCAGGTGGTGGTCAACGCGGCGGTGTTGTTCTTGCTCTACCGGTTCGTCAAGGGCGCCGTGGGCGTCGACCGCTTTGGCGTCTGGTCGGTTGTAGTCGGCACAACCCTGAGCGCCAACGTGGCCGAGTTCGGCCTCTCGGGGGCGACCCTGCGTTACGTGGCCCATGCCCTCGGAGAAGGGCTCCCGGAGGAAGCCGCCGCGCTGGCCGAAACTGCGGTTCTCTCAGCCATGGGCTTGCTTGTGGTGGGGGGGTGCGTGCTCTACGGTCCGCTCTGGTTAGGACTCGGCTATGTGATGCGCGCTGAGGCTCCCGCTTTGCTCACGGAGGCCCGTGCCCTCCTCCCCTGGACCCTGGGCGTGCTCGTGCTCACCGGCGCGAGCGCGTCCTGCATCGGCGCGCTCGACGGCGCCCAGCGGGTGCATGTGCGCAGCGGCCTCGTGGTGATGGGCAGCCTGGTGCTCGGCGCGGCGGCGCTCGTGCTCGTGCCGCGCTTCGGGCTCGTCGGGTTTGTGGGGGCCCAGGCGGTGCAGGCGGTGTTTCTCCTGGCCGTTGGATGGGCCCTGCTGCGGCGTGGGCTCCCCGCGCTTTCGTGGCTGCCCCACCGCTGGTCGCGCGCGCGCTTTCGCCGCCTGATCGGCTACGGGATGCGCTGGCAAGCGATTTCGCTGCTGATGCTGCTCGCCGATCCCTGCACGAAAGCCCTCATCACCCTCCACGGGGGTCTTTCCTACGTGGGTCACTACGAGTTCGCCTCGAAGGTCGCGATTCAGCTGCGCAACGTGCTCGCGGCCATGCAGAGCGCCCTGCTGCCCCACCTGACGCGCCTCCACACGCAGGCCGCCGACCGCCTGCGGGTGTTCTACGGGCTCAGCCTGCGCGCCACCCTGGGGATCCTCCTGCTGGTCATGCCGGTGGTGATGGGCCTCACGCCCCTCGTCGGGGCCTTCTGGCGGAGCCCCGGCCCCGCCGAGGCGCTCCTCGTGCTCCTGCTGGGGGCGTGGAGCGTCAACCTGCTCTCCAACCCGGCCTACAACGAATTTGCCGGACGCGGCACGCTCGGCCCCAACGTCACGAGCCACCTGGTGCTCGCCGCCGCCAACCTCCTGCTGGGGATGCTGCTGGGCCGGCTGTTCGGCGGCTTTGGCGTGGCCCTGGCCTTTGCCCTGGCCCTCGTGCTGGGGAGCCTGACCACCATCGGCCTGTACCGGACCCGGCTAGGCGGATCGGCCACGGCGGTACTCGGACGCTACGAAGCCCTCCTGCTGGCGACGGGTTTGCTGGGCGGCCTCGCGGCGTACCTCGGCACCCATCAACTGCTCACCCGCGCCCCCTCGGTGTTCAGCATCGCCCTGCTGGCGGTGCTGCTGCTCGGGTACGGCGGGGTGGCCGCCCGGCTGCTGTGGCGCCATCCGGTGCGGCAACCGCTCTTACAGGCCCTGCAGGCGCCCGTTACGGCCCCCGGCGTATGAACCTCGTGCTCCTCGAACTCTATCCGGGCGGACACCACGGGCAGTATGTGCTGGACCTGGTATCCTACTGGCAACACCAGCGGTTGCCCGGCCACCTCCACATCGTGGGGAGTCCGGCGTTCTGGGCCCAGCACCCCGAGGTGGCGACGCAGGCCGCAACCACGCCGTCGGTGGACGTGCACGAGACCCGGCCCTTTCCAGCGCCCACGTCTCTGCTGGGATGGGATTTCAGGCATGGGCAGGAAGCGCGCTACTGGAGCCGGCGGCTCGGGGCCGACCACCTGCTGTTCATGTACGCCGATCACGCGTTGCTGTCGCTGGCGACCCAGTTGCGGCGGGGGAAGGACGCGCTTTTCCGGCATCCACTTCCGCCCCACGTTTCACTACCCGTCGCTCGGCATGGCGCCGGCGTCGCTGAAAGAGCGCCTGAGCCAGCGGCGCAAGGCGTGGGCGGTTCGGGCGGCCTTCGCCAATCCCCGGATGCACACCCTCTTCGAGCTGGACCCCTTTGCCGTCCCGGCGGCCCGCGCCCTCAGCGGGCGCCCCGACGCCGTGGTCGCGCTGCCCGAAGCGTTTACGCCCCTGCCCGCCCACGCGGCCACCCGGCTGCCCCTGCTCGACGCCGTCGAACCGGGTCGGAAAGTCGCCGTCTTCTTCGGGGTGCTCGATGCGCGCAAGGGGCTCGGCGTAGTGCTCGACGCGCTTGCGCACCTGCCCGTCTCGGCGCAGCGAGCCCTGGCGGTCGTTCTGGCGGGCCAGATGCATCCTGCCGAGCGGGCGCACTACCACGCGCGCCTGGCGGAGGTGCGCGGCCGCACGGCGGTACAGCTGCTGCTGGAAGAGCGCTTTCTCCTGGAAGCCGAGATTCAGCCGCTGCTCGAAGCCGCCGACCTCGTGCTGATGCCCTACGTGCGCCATGTCGGCTCCTCGGGCGTACTCGTGCGCGCCGCCCACGCCCAGCGCCCGGTCCTCACGTCTTCCTATGGCCTTCTCGGCGCCCACGCGCGCCTCCACCGGCTGGGGCTCACGGTAGACACCACGCAACCCGCCGAAGTCGCCGCAGCACTCGCGGGGTGGCTTGAAGCCCCGGCGTCGGTTCCGTTCGACCCGGCCTCTGCGGCGGCCTTTGCCCGCGCCAACACCTCAGCCCACTTTGCCGCGACCATCTTCGACCGTCTGATGGACGCCCCCGAACCATGAGCGCCCTGGACGTTCAGCGGTGCCGTCCGACGATGGTGCCCATGCGCCTTCTGGCTTCATCCCAGCGCCACCGCACGAATCGGCCGCATGATCGTTTCGCGCTACCGCGATTCAGGCGCGGGACCGCCGCTACGGCACTTCTGTGCGGCACTCGCCCGATCTGGCGGGTGCGCGTGAACCGTTTCGCGGCACGCTGATGCTTCACCACCTCGTCGTGCAGTGGCCGCGCCTCGGCCCCTACCATGTCGCCCGGCTTCGTGCGCTGGGACGGGTGGCTGCCGAGCAGGGCCGCCGCGTGACTGCGCTGGAGACCGCAAGTCAGGATCGCACCTACGCCTGGGACCCCCACGCCCCCGCCGAGGACACCTTTGAACGGACGACCGTCTTTCCCGGCGCCTCGTTCGAAGACGTCCCGCCCCGCCGGATCGCCGCCGGGGTTCGCGCGGCGCTCGGCCGGCTCAACCCGGATGCGGTGGCCATCAACTCGTACAGCCTGCCCGATGCGCTCGCCGCCCTCCGATGGTGCCGGGACCACCGGCGCGTGGCCATCTGCATGACCGATTCCAAGGCCGATGACGGCCGCCGACGCCCGTGGCGCGAAGCCCTCAAGGCGCACATCGTCGGGCAGTTCGACGCCGCGCTGCTCGCGGGCACCCCGCAGCAGGCCTATTTCGAAGGCCTCGGATTCCCCTCCACGGCCATCCGCCTCGGCTACGACGTGGTCGACAATGCCTATTTCGCCACAGCACGGGAGGCCCGGCCAGACCCGGATGTGTCGCCCGGGCCCCATTTTCTGGCCGCCAACCGCTTTGTGCGCCGCAAAGGGCTCGACGTGCTCCTGGAGGCGTACGCGCGCTATCGCGCCCGGGTGGCAGCGCCCTGGCACCTCGTCCTGCTGGGCGATGGCCCCGAGCGCGCCGCGCTCGAAGCTCAGATCCAGACCCT
Organism: Rhodothermales bacterium; assembly: GCA_963740755.1. Lineage (GTDB taxonomy): Bacteria > Bacteroidota > Rhodothermia > Rhodothermales > BA12 > CAVSDF01. The sequence continues at coordinate 374,991 of CAVUFJ010000007.1, read as the reverse complement.
CGGCCTCGCGCCCTATGTCTCCTTGCCCGGCTTTGCGCAGCTGCCGGCGCTGCCCGGTTACTATGGCCGGGCCTCCGCGTTCGTACACCCCGCGCTGCAGGATCAGTGGGGGCTCGTCGTCAACGAGGCCATGGCGGCCGGGCTGCCGGTGATCGTCTCGACCGCCGCCGGGTGCGCGCGGGATCTGGTGGACGAAGGCGGCAATGGCTACCGCGTGCCGCCGGGCGATGCCGGGGCGCTGGCGGACGCTCTCGTCCGGCTCGGATCGCACCCGCCCGAGACGCTGCGCACGATGGGCGAAGCCTCGCGCGCGATCATTGCCGCGTGGACGCCGGAGCGCTTTGCCGCCGGGTTGCTGGGGGCCGCCGAGGCGGGCGAGCGCCGGGCGCGCCGGGGCCTCAGCCCCCTCGTGCGGGCGCTGCTCTGGACGATGCGCCAGGCGCCATCGGCCTCCACGTTTCACGCCCTCCGCGAACCCTGATGCCCCCGTCTTCCGATATCGTCGTGGCGGGCTACTTTCCGCCCCCGCTCACCGGGCAGGCCGTCGCCACCGAGCGGCTCGTGTCCCTGCTCGCCCCGGTGCTGCCCGTGGCCCGGGTGCCCCTGCGCGAGAGCGGCGGCAGCGACGTCCGCCAGGGACCGATGGCGCGCGTACACCGCGCGGCCGACTTTGCGCGGGCCTCCGGGCAGTGGCGCCGCACGCTCGGCGCCCACCCGGGCGCCACGGTGCTGTGGGCGAGCGTCTCGCCCAAGCCACTCAGCCACCTGCGCGACGTGGCCTTCGTGCTGCCTGCGCTCCGGGCCGACCAGCGCGTCTACGCAGTGCTCCACTGGGGCAACTTCGACGGCCTCGGCCACCACGCGCTGCTGCGGCCCACCGTCCGGGCGCTCGTGCGGCGCCTCGATGGGTTCGTGTTTCTCAGCGACGGCCTCGCCGACCGCTGCGCCCCCTTCATTCCGCCCGAAAAGCGATTCGTGATCCCGAACACGGTCGACGACCGGGTGATCGCGACGACAGACGAGGTCCGGACGCGGCGACAGGGGCAGCCCTCAGAGCCGTTCCGCATCCTCTTTCTGGGCACGATGTTTCCGGACAAGGGCGTGTTCGACGTGCTCGACGCCCTCGCGCACCTGCGCGCCCGTGGCCTCGACGCCGAGGCCACGTTTGCCGGGGGCTGGCCGAGCGACAGCGTCCGGCACCGCTTTGAGCAGCAGGCGGCGCGCCTGGGCGGCGCGGTGCAGTACGCGGGGATGGTCCACGACCGCGCCGACCTCCGGCGCCTGCTCCTCTCGCACAGCGTGCTGGCCCTCCCGAGCACGTACGCCGTCGAGGCGCAGCCGCTCGTGCTCCTCGAAGCGCTCGCTACGGCTACCCCCGTCGTGACGACCTCCGTGGGCGCCATTCCCGAGTTCATCCAGCACGGACAGGAAGGCTACCTCGTGCCCACTGGCGACCCCGCCGCGCTGGCCGATGCGCTCGCACGGCTCCGCGATCCGTCGGTGTGGCAGGCCGCCTCGGTGGCGGCGCGTGCCCGCTTCGACCGCAGCTTTGCCCCGGCGGTGGTGCGGCAGGCCTGGCTTCAGCTTGTCGCCCCGGCGGTGGCTACCTCGCCCGCAAGCATCGCCTCTGCCGCGCCTGCCCGTCTGACCGAGGCGCGCGCCCGACGCCGCGCGTCCGGTGGCGATGCTTCGAGCGGCGCCGCCGCGCACCCGCCTGTTCGTTCACTGGCCGCGCCTCGGGCCGTATCACCTGGCCCGGCTGCGCGCGCTCCATGCGCACCTGGCCCCGCGCGGAGTGGATGTGACCGCGTTCGAGACGGCGTCGGAAGACCGCATCTACGCGTGGCGCCGCGAAGCCGAGGCGCAGCCCTTTGCGCGCGTGCAGGTCTTTGAAGGCCGCTCCTTCAACGACATCCGCCCCCTCGACATGATGGCCGGGGTCACCGCCCGCCTCGACGCGCTCCGGCCCGACGCAGTGGCCATCCACTCGTACGGCTACCCCGACGCCCGCGCCATCCTGATGTGGTGCCGCCGCCACCAGGTCCCGGCGATCCTGATGAACGACTCGCGCGCCGAAGACGCGCCACGCGTTCAGTTCTGGCGCGAACGGCTCAAGCGGCGCATCGTGGCCCAGTACGACGCGGCGCTCATCTCGGGCACGGCGGCACGGCGTTACCTCCACACCCTCGGCTACCCCGACGACGCCATCTCGGACGGCTACGATGTGGTGGACAATGCCTACTTCCGCCAGACCGCGCAGGCCGCCCGGCAACAGCCGCGCCCGAGCCTGCCCGGCCTGTCCGACCCCACGCCCTACCTGCTGGCTTCCAGTCGTTTCATCACGCGCAAGGCCCTGGACGTGCTCCTGCTCGGCTACGCGCGCTACCGCCGCCGCGCGGCCCATCCCGCGCGGCTCGTGCTGCTCGGCGACGGCCCCGAGCGGCCGGCCCTCGAAGCCCTGGTGGCCCAGCGCCGCATCTCGGAGGTCACGTTTGCCGGATTCCGGCAGATCGAGGACATCCCGGCCTACTACGCGTTTGCTTCCGCGTTCGTGCATACCGCGCGCATCGACCAGTGGGGGCTCGTGGTGAACGAAGCGATGGCGGCGGGCCTCCCTGTGGTGGTCTCGCAAGGCACCGGATGCCACGAGGACCTCGTGCGCCCCGGCGCCAACGGCTTCACGTTCAAGGCCCATAGCCCGGAGGCGTTTGCCGATGCCCTGATCCGCCTCGAACAGGCCGACCTGGCCGCCTTCGGGGCGCACAGCGAAGCGATCATCGCGCAGTGGGACCTCGACCGCTTCACCTCCGGCATGGAAACGGCCCTCGCGGTAGCCCGCACCCGCTGCCACCGCGACCTCGACCCGGTGGTGGCGGCGTCCTTTCGGGTGCTGGGCCGGCTCAGCCGCCGCGTCGATGCCTTTCATACGGTCGAGGCCTGAGGCCTATCCTTGCCCATGCGCCTGCTCATCCACGACTTCGCCGGCTACGCGTTTCCGCTCGACCTCAGCCGTGCGCTGGCCCGCCGGGGGCATGAGGTGCTGCACGTGTATTGCCCGTCGCTGAACTCCAACCCGCAGAGTGCCGAGGCCGGCGCCGCCGAGCGGCTTCGGGTCGAAGGCATCGCTGCGCCGGGCTTCAGCAAGACGAACCTCGTGCGGCGCTTCCGGAGCGAGCGCGCCTACGGCGCCGCCCTCGCCGCGCGGATCGCCCGCTTCCGGCCCGATGCCGTGCTCTCGGCCGACACGCCGCTCGACGCGCAGGCGCCAGCGCTGAGGGCCAGCCATGCCGCCGGAGCGCGGTTCGTGTTCTGGCTGCAGGACCTCATCGGCGAGGCGGCGTACCGGCTGCTGTCGCGGCGCCTGCCGGTGGCCGGGCACCTCATCGGCGCGTACTACCAGGGGCTCGAAGCGCGCCTGCTGCGCGGGAGCGACGCGGTGGTCGCGATCACCGAGGACTTCCGGCCGCTCCTCGCGCGCATGGGCGTGGCGCCCGAGCGGGTGCATGTGGTCCAGAACTGGGCGCCGGTGGCGGCGATGCCCGTGCGGCCGCAGGCGAACGACTGGAGCCGCGCGCAGGGCGTGGCCGGGCAGGAGGTGCTGCTCTACTCGGGCACGCTCGGGCTCAAGCACAACCCGGCCCTGCTCGTCGCCCTTGCGGACGCCCTCCGCGACCGGCCCTCCGCCCATGTGATCGTCACCTCGCAGGGGGCGGGGGCGGAGTTCGTGCGCGCCGAAGCCACCGCGCGCGGGCTCGACCGGCTCCGCGTGCTCGGCTTCCAGCCGTTCGAGGCCATGCCCGACGTGCTCGGCAGCGCCGCCGTGCTCCTGGCCGTGCTCGAACCCGATGCGGGCGTGTTCTCGGTGCCCTCCAAAGTGCTCACGAACCTGTGCGCCGGGCGCGCGCAGCTGCTCGCCGTGCCGCCCGAGAACCTCGCCGCGCAGATCGTGGCCCGCAGCGGCGCCGGACTCGTCGTGCCGCCCTCCGACACCGCCGGCTTCATCGCTGCCGCCCGCGCGCTGCTCGACGATCCGGCCCGGCGGGGCGCGATGGGCACCGCGGCCCGCGCCTATGCCGAGCAGCACTTCGACACGGAGGCGCTGGCCGCCCGCTTCGAGGCGATCCTGTCCTGACCCTCAGGCTGCCGGCGCCACCACGTCGAGCAGGCGCGCGGCGACCTCGGCCTTGCTGGCGAGCGGCAGGTCGTGCCGGGTGCCATCGGCGCCGAAGACGGTGACGCGGTTGGTGCCCGTGCCGAAGCCCGCGCCGGGCTCGTTCAGCAGGTTGAGCACGATAAAGTCGAGGTGCTTGCGGGCGAGCTTGCCGCGCGCGTGGGCCTCGCCGTCGTCGGTCTCCATCGCAAAGCCGACGAGCGTCTGGCCCGGCCGCTTCTGCGCGCCGAGGGCGGCGAGGATGTCGGGCGTGCGGCGGAGGGCGAGCGTGGCGGGGCCGTCCTCCTTTTTGACCTTGTGGGCGTGGACCTCGGCCGGCGCGTAGTCGGCCACGGCGGCGGTCATGAGCACGAGGTCGCGACGCGGCGGCTTCGGCCTGCACGGCGGCGTGCATCTCCTCCGCGCTCACCACGTCCACGCGCCGCACGCGATCCGGGGTGGCGCGGGCGACGGGGCCGGCCACGAGTGTCACGTCGGCGCCGCGCCGGGCGGCCTCGGCGGCGAGCGCAAAGCCCATCGTGCCGGTGGAGGGGTTGGAGAGAAACCGCACCGGGTCGAGGTGCTCGCGCGTCGGCCCGGCGGTGACGAGCACGCGCCGCCCGGCGAGCGACGCGCGGGGCGTCAGTTCGGCGATCACGCGGGCGAGGAGTCTCTCGGGCTCGGGCAGGCGCCCCTCGCCGATGAGCCCGGAGGCGAGCGGGCCGGATTCGGGCGGCATCACGCGCACGCCGCGCGCCTGGAGCAGGGCCACGTTGGCCTGCGTGGCCGCATGGTGCCACATGTCGTGGTCCATCGCCGGGCACACGAGCAGCGGGCAGCGCGCCGACAGGCACACGGCGGTGAGCAGGTTGTCGCAGAGGCCATGGGCGAGTTTGGCGAGCGTGTTGGCCGTCGCCGGGGCGATCACGATGAGGTCGGCCCACAGCCCGAGGTCGACGTGCTGCGTCCACGACCCGGCGGCATGCGCCGGCCACAGGTCTACCAGCACCTCACGCGCGGCGAGCGCGCCCACCGTGAGGCGCGGCACGAAGCGCTCGGCATCGGGCGTGAGCACGGGCTGCACGTCCGCCCCGGCGGCCCGGAGGGCGCGCAGCAGCAGCAGGCTCTTGTAGGCTGCGATCCCTCCGGTGATGCCGAGCACCACGCGCCGTCCGTCGAGTTCACCGGGCATATGTGTAGAGATCGGCCCGTGAAGGGCAGGCGAAGGGGTTTCGGCGGGGGCGGATATGTGTTTATCCACACCGTGGATAACCGTGTGGATAAGCTGGGGCAAAATGTAGGGAAGTCGCTACGCCCACCCCCGATGTGGATGAACGTGGACAAGCCCCCCCACGGTCCACACGCCGCCCACGGCTATCCACAATGTGGATGGATGTGGACGACGGAGCGCCGCCGCCGCCCCTCTTTCTGTGGATAGCCGTGGGTATGTGGACGACGGCGCGCCGAACCCGCTCAACCCACCTAAAAATGCCCCCAGCGACTTGTCCACCCCGTGGAGAACGTGGGGACAACCCTGCCCTTCTATCCACATTTGCTCCACGCGATGTGGATAGCGCGGTTCTCCACATATCCACCGCCCCTACTATCTACCATCCTCCTTCTTTCTAAAAAGAAAACAGATACTGGAAGAGCAAGAAGGAGAGACAGGCGGTTTGGACGGACCCTGCCCCGGCAGGTAGCTTGCCTCATCGCCGCCTGCCCGCTGTCCATGCCGCTTCACCGCCACGTCTGCTTCGTCACCGTCCGCCCATCGGAGCGGAGCCAGAGCGCGCCGTTGGCGGAGGTGAGGTGGGTGCGGCGGCACGTCCGGCGCCATCGCTGCACGACCTCCGGACCGGGGAGCCGGTACACGTTCCGGGCCGCCACGCTGACGACGGCAGTGCAGCCCGGAGCCCGCGCCGCCCGCAGGAGGGGTCCGCTCGACGAGGTGCGGGAGCCGTGGTGCCCCACCTTGATCACGTCGCTCTGGAGGAGCGCGCCGTAGCGGGCCACGAGCGCGGTCTCGGAGGGCGTTTCGGCGTCGCCGAGGAGGAGCACGCGGGTGGCGCCGTAGGTGAGTTGGAGCACGAGCGAACCGTCGTTGGTGCTCTGCGCCGGGAAGCCGCGGGCCGGGGCGAGCACGGCGATCCGCACGTCGGGGTCGAGGGCGAGCGTGTCGCCGGCGGTGAGCACGCGCACGGGCACGCGGAGGCTGTCGGCCAGGCGCTGGGTGCGGCGGCGCGAGGGGCTCCGGAGCGTGTCGGCGTTGCGGTAGAGGCCGCGCACCCGCCCGGCGCGCAGCAACGCGGCCACGCCGCCCTCGTGGTCGTCGTGCGGATGGGTGACGACGACGGCGTCGAGGTGCGAGAGGCCGTAGCGCCGGAGGTGGGGCAGGATCGTGCGCCGCGCCGCATCGCTCTCCGAACTGCCGGCGTCCACAAGGAGCGTGCGGCCAGACGGCGTGCGCACGAGCAGCGCGTCGCCCTGCCCGACGTCGAAGAACACGAGCTCGAGGTGCGGGCGGGCCTCGCCGCGCAGCACGCCCTGCCAAAGCGCCGCCACGCCGAAGGCGAGCCCGAGGAGTGCGAGCCGCACGCGCCCCCGAGGCCACTCCCAGGCGGCGAGGCTCAGCAGGCCCGCCGTGAGTGCCGCCAGCACGAGCCCGCGCGTCACGTAGCCCTCGTAGGCGAGCCCGCCCAGCCCGGCGTCCCCCGCTTCCGTGAAGGCGACGACCGCGCGCGCCAGCACGTCGGCCATCGCCCCGAACGGGGCCGCGAGCCCGGGCCATCCGCCGAAGAGCGCCGTGAGCAAGCCCGCCGAAAAGGCCGCGTTCGTGAGCGGAATGGCAATGAGGTTGAGCGCAAGCCCGCCGATGGGCAAGCGCCCGAAGCTGTAGAGCAGGAGGGGGAGCGTGGCGAGGGTGGCGCCGAGCGTGGTCATAACGGCCGACGTGAACGCCCGCACCGCCCGCCGCTCGCGCCAGCGCGCCGGGACGGCCTGCGTCAGCACGGGCGTGAGCACGACGAGCCCGGCGACGGCGGCAAACGAGAGCCCAAAGCCCACGTCGAACACCTGCATCGGGTCGAAGAGCAGGAGCACGAGCGCGGCCACGCCGAGGGCGTTGAGCGGCGGGCTCGGCCGCTGCAGCACATCGCCGCCCACCACGAGCGCCGTCATCACCACCGCGCGCACGACCGACGCCGAGCCGCCCGTGAGGAGCGCGTACACGACAAGCACCCCGAGTGTCACGCCCGCCCGCACCGCATCCACCGTGCGCAGGGGCGCGCCGAGGCGCAGCAGGAGCCCCTTGAGCAGCCGGTAGAGCAACAGCCCGACGAGCAGCACATGCAGCCCGGAGACTGCGATCAGGTGCATCAACCCAGTGCGCGCAAACGCGTCGCGCACGTCGTCGTCGAGGCCGCGCCGGTCGCCGAGCACGAGGGCCGTCTGGAACGAACGTCCGGCCTCGGTGGGCACGAAGCGCGCAAATGCCGCCTCGGTGCGGGCGCGCACGCGTTCCACGAGCGCATCGAGCGGGCCCAGGTGATGGCCGAGAAACCGCACGTCGGCGGCCTGCACGGCGCGGAGGGTCGCCGTCACGCGCTGCCGGCGCAGCCAGCGGCCCCGGTCGAAGTCGGCGGGGTTGCGGTGCGCGGGCGGCGGACGCAGCGTGCCGGTGAGGCGAAGGCGATCGCCGGGGCGAAACGCGCCGTAGGCTTCCGGCGGACGTCCGTACGGCTGCGCGAGCGTCACCTCCACGCGCCCGGAGGCGGCCACGGGGCCAGACGGCAGCACCACGCGGGAGACGTCGACGCGCAGGCGGGTCCCGCTCGGGCGCACGACGGGCAGGCCCACCACGACCGCGTCGAGCGTGACGTCAGCCTCGCGGCCCGGCGGAAGGAGGCGGGAGATGTCGCGGGGGGATACCGTCTGGTGGGCGGCCATGACCGCCCCGCCCAGGGCGACGCACGCCGCCGCGAGCAGGAGCGTCTGCCCCAGCCGGGCCAGCGACACGAGCCGCCGGCGCGGGCGCGGCAGGAGCGCGAGCAGGGCCAGGCCGCCCGAGGTGCAGCCCCAGGCAACGGGCGTCCCGCCCCAGCGCTCGGCCAGCACCACGCCGCTGCCGACCGCCAGCGCGGCCAGCACAGCGGGGTACACGCGCAGATCCGGCCGGACGGAGCGCATCGGGCGTCAGAGCGAACGCCCGGAGATTAGAGAACGCCGCTACCGTTGTAAAGGGGGCGCACCTCTTTTCTGCGTCCGTGGTTCAACAGGTGCTGATCGACGCGCCCCTCGTTTTGGTGACGACGAGTGACCCTCGCCTTGGCATTGCCCTAGGCGCCCAGGCGCAGCCCCTGCTCCGGTGCAGGTACGCGCCACGCCAGCAGCCATGCCGCTGCTGCCGAGACCGCCGCCGCCGCCACCACGTCGCCCAGAAAGTGGTCGTTCACGCTCACCCGCATCACCGAGACCGCCACGGGTAGCACCAGCAAGGGCCAGCGGTAGCGCGGAAAGAGGTAGGCGAGCGGAAAGTACAGGCCCCAGAAGTGCGCCGCGTGGCCGGACGGAAACGCGCTCCCGTCTACGAAAAAGGCCCCGTGGTAGTCAGGCGCTGCTTCAAAGGGGCGTGCGCGCCCGAACACGTTTTTGAGCAGACCCGCCGCCATCCGCGCGGTGAACGCGGCCGCGCCCACATACAGGAACGCTACCGCCGTTCGGCGCCGGTACTTCCAGAGCACGCCTCCGACCCCCATCAAGAGCACGCTCAGGGCAAATTTGGAGACGGGGAAGAGCGCCCCCCATTCCAGCGCGGCGGTCATGCGGCGGCAGGCCTGCTCCCATCCTGCCGGGCTGTGGGCGGCAAGGCGGGCCACGGGCGTGTCGAACAGGAGCACGCACGCCCCGGTGAGCCCGGCAAGGGCCGCACTGGTAGCAAGCAGGGCGCGGCGCGACATCGGTTCGGGGCGGCAGGTTGGACGGGCGCTACGGGCCGATCTCGCGCCGGTTACGGGCGAACTCGGCGTGAACGGTCGGCCTCCGGTGAACCGAGTGCCCGCCCACGTGTGCAACCCGATCTTTTCGACCCTGAACGATGAGCACCCGGCGCGAAGCACGCGAGCGCGTGATGCAGGCCCTCTACGCGTTCGAGCAGGGCGGCGGCGAGGCCCAGAGCGTGATCGAACACGTCCTCAAGCCCGCCCTCCCCGACGCCGACGCCCCGACGCTCCGCTTTGCGGAGCGCCTGTTTCTGCGCGCGCTCGACCACAGCGTGGAGGCCGACGCGCTCATCCAGGCGCGCGTCAAAAACTGGGAGGTCGAACGCATCGCGCTCATCGACCATGTGCTGCTGCGCATGGCGATCACCGAGTTTATCGCCTTCGACGACATCCCCCCCAAGGTGTCGATCAACGAGGCCATCGAGATCGCCAAGCGCTACTCGACGCACCGGAGCGGCCAGTTCGTCAACGGCCTGCTCGACGGCGTCCTGCTCGACCTGATGAACGCCGGGCGGCTCTCCAAGTCCGGGCGCGGGCTCGTCGGGATGGTGCGCCCCGGCACCTCGGCGCCGTCGGCGCCCAGCGGACCCCGCCCGGGCTTCCGCCAGCGCCGTCCCCGCCGCAACGCTCCCGAGGCGCCTCCCTCGGCGGAAGGGGCACCGCCCACTACGGGCGACGACGGCGGCGCGCCGCCCGCCGAGGGCTGATCGGTGGCCCTCCACGCCATCGGCGACATCCACGGCTGCGCGGCGACCCTCGCGGCGCTGCTCGACCGGCTCGGCCCGGGCGCCGACGATACCGTCGTGTTCGTGGGCGACTACGTGGACCGGGGCCCCAGCACACGCGGCGTGCTCGACCAGCTGATCGCGCTCCCCGCGCACACCAACACCGTCTTTCTGCGCGGCAACCACGAAGCGCTCCTGCTCTCCTGCTACGACCGCGACACCGATGCGCTCGTGGACGACCCGGACGCGCTCGACCTGTGGTTCACGAACGGCGGCGAGGTCGCCCTCCGCTCGTATCCCAACCGCACGATCCCGCCCGAGCACCTCGCGTTCCTGCGCGCCACCACGCTCTTCTACGACACGCCCGGCTTCTTCTTCGTCCACGCCGGCCTGCACCCGGCCTACTCGATTGCCGAGAACCTGCGCCACGGCACCGCCGACACGTTTATGTGGACGCGCGACCACCTCCGCGTGCCCGACAGCGCCCGGCTGTGGGAGCGGCCCGTCGTGTGCGGCCACACGCCCCACGCCGAGCCCATCAACGAGCCCAACCTGCTCATGATCGACACTGGCTGCGTCTTCGGCCCGCGCCGCGCCGACTTCGGGCGCCTCTGCGCGGTCACGCTCCCCGAGCGCACCTTTACGTTTGAACCCTACCGGGGCTAACTCTACGGATGACTTCCGACGTGCGACCTTCGATGGAGGAGGCCTCCACGTCGCCCGTCACTCGTCGCCTCACACACCTCGCACGTCCCAATGGCCCTTCGCTGCGGCATCGTCGGCCTGCCCAACGTCGGCAAGTCCACCCTCTTCAACGCGCTCACGTCGAGCGCCTCGGCCCTGGCGGCCAACTACCCCTTCGCCACGATTGAGCCCAATGTGGGCATCGTGCCCGTGCCGGACGCCCGCCTCGACCGCCTCACCGAGCTGGCCGGCTCGGCCCAGACGGTCCCCGCAACCATCGAGTTTGTGGACATCGCCGGGCTCGTCGAAGGCGCGAGCAAGGGCGAAGGCCTCGGCAACCAGTTTCTCGCCCACATCCGCGAGGTAGACGCCATCGTGCAGGTGGTGCGCTGCTTTGAAGACGACAACATCATCCACGTCGCCGGCCGGGTAGACCCTACCTCCGATGCGGCGGTGATTGAGACGGAGCTGCTCCTCAAGGACCTCGACACGGTCGAGAAGCGCGCCAAAAAGCAACTCGGCGCCGCCAAGACGGGCGACAAGAAGGCCAAGGACGAACTCGCCTTCTACGAGCGCCTGCTCGTCCACCTCGGCGAGGGCCTCACCGCGCGGACCTTCGAGGCCCACACGGACGAGGAGGCCGCGTGGCTGCGCGCCCTCTTCCTGCTCACCGCCAAGCCGATCCTCTTCATGGCCAACGTGGCCGAGGGCGACCTGCCGAGCGGCGTGGGCAACCCGCACGTCGAGACGGTGCGCAAGATCGCGGCCGAGCAGGGCGCCGAGGTGGTCGTCGTGTGCGCGGACCTGGAGGCGCAGATCGCCGAACTGGAGCCGGAGGAGCGCACGGCGTTCCTCGAAGAGATGGGCCTCGACCGCCCCGGCCTCGACCGTTTGATCGCCGCCGCGTTCTCGCTCCTCGGGCTCATCACCTACTTCACCGCCGGCCCCAAAGAATCCCGCGCGTGGACCATCCGGCGCGGCACGAAGGCCCCCGGCGCCGCCGGCGTCATCCACTCCGACTTCGAGCGCGGCTTCATCCGCGCCGAGACGATCAAGTTCGCCGACTACGACCGCCTCGGCACCGAAGCCGCCATCAAGGAAGCGGGCCTCATGCGCGCCGAGGGCCGCGACTACACCGTCGAAGACGGCGACGTGATGCTGTTCCGCTTCAACGTTTGACAGCGGCGGCGGCCCGGGCCAGCGTTTGCTAACCGCCGAGAATTGCGAGATCAAGCTTGCCGCTAAAACGGTAATTTACATCCTTAATTCCCGCCGATAGGACTGACAGGCGGGAGAAGGGTGTACTTTGCCGTCAAAGCGGTAAATGATGACACCGGACGAACTGGGGCGCATTGTCGCCTATCACCGCAAGCGCTACGGGATGCCCCGGAGCGAGGCGTCGGCGCTGGCGGGCGTCGGGAAGACGGCGCTCTACGACCTGGAGCACGGCAAGCCGACCGTGCAGCTCAACACGGTGATGGCCGTGCTGGGGGCGCTCGGCATCAAGCTCGTCGTGGAGAGTCCGCTTATGGAGGAATACCACCATGCCACGCAGCGCTGACGTGTTCATGCACGGGATCTATGCCGGGCGGCTCGTCGAAGCGGGCACGCGCTACACGTTTGCGTACGCCCCGGTCTACGCCGGGCCGCCCGTTTCGCTCGCCCTTCCGCTGCGGCCCACGCCGTACGAGTTCAGTGCGTTTCCGGCGTTCTTCGATGGGCTGCTGCCCGAGGGCTATGCGCTCGACGCCCTGCTGCGCGCCCGAAAGATCGACCGCAACGACCCCATGGGCCAGTTGCTCGCCGTGGGGGCCGACCTTGTGGGGGCCGTGACCGTCCTGCCCTCCGAAGCCGCGCCATGACCGCCGCTCCCCCACCCGGGCCGCGTTGCCCGCTCACCTACGTGCCACTGGAGCAGGGGCGCTACAGCCGCAAGGGCCTGCGCCACCTCGCCCCCGGGCTGAAGGACCTCTCGGTGGGGCTCACTACCGCCCAACTGCTCGAACAGGCCGCCGCGCGCTCGCCCAAGATGTCCATTCAGGGCGTGCAGCCAAAGGTGTCGGCGGTGCTCGACGTGCCGAGCGGGCGGTTTGTGCCGGTCGACCTGGGGGGGACGTACATCCTCAAGCCGCAGGTGCCCTCCTACCGGCAGGTGCCCGAGAACGAGGACCTGACGATGCACCTCGGGGCGCTCGCGGGGATGGAGGTGCCGCCCCACGGGCTCGTCTATACCGACGACGGCGCGCTGTGCTATTTCGTGGCGCGCTTCGACCGGACGCCTACGGGAAAGCGCGCGATGGAGGACTTTGCGCAGCTGCTCGGCCGCTCACGTGAGACCAAGTACGACAGCTCGATGGAGCGGGTGGCCAGCGTCCTGGACCGCTACTGCACCAACCCGCTCCGCGAGAAGGCGCGCCTGCTGCGCTACACGCTCGTGGCGTTCCTGACGGGCAACGAGGACGCGCACCTCAAGAACTTTTCCCTCGTCACCCACGGGCCGATTGTGCAGCTCAGCCCGGCCTACGACCTCGTCAACACCACGCTCGTGTTGAACGCGGCCACCGAAGAACTCGCCCTTTCGCTCAACGGACGCAAACGAGCGCTCACGCGGGCGATGCTGCTGAGGTACTTCGCGCGGGAGCGGATGGGCCTGTCGGTGCAAATCGTGGCCCAGATCGAGCAGGAGGTGCAGGCCGTGCTGCCGGTCTGGTACGAGATGATCGCCCACTCCTTTCTGACGCCCGCCCGCCAGGAGCGCTACCGATCGCTCGTAGAGGAGCGGGCCGCGCGTCTGTTTACGCCCCCGGCGGAGTAGGTCACGCCCGCGCTTCGACGCGGCGCAGGAGCGCTTCGGCGCGGGCCACGAGCGGGTCGTTGGACGTCGCATATACCGGCGGCGGTGGCGTGGCGGATTCGTCCGGCGCCGGCGTGCGCTCGAACAGATCGCGGTGGAGCGCCGCCACGTGCGGGGCAATGCGCGCCTTCTGGCCGATCCACGCGCCGCGCTTGTGGCGCATGGCGTACCAGACGCCGATGACGATGGCGGCGACCCAGAACGTGTCCTTGTCTGCGATCATGTAAAGCATGACGCCGATCGCGGCCAGCAGCGCTGCCAGCCGACCATCGGACATCGAGCGCGCAGCGGGAACGTGTTTGCGGACCTGGTCGAGCATGGTGGGGGGCGCGTGGATTGGAGGGGCCTTACGGAGGCGGCGCGGGTGGGGTTGCGCGCTAGCGGGTGGCGCGTTCGCGCTCGGCGAGGGCTTCCGCGCGGGCCACGAGGCTGTCGGCCTCCGCAGGGGCGGCGTTGAGGCGGGCCGCAGGCGTGGCATCGTCGTCGCGGAGCGCCTGTGGGGGCGAGATGCGCGGCCTCGTCGCGCGCGTCGAGCATCCTCCGGTACTGCATGACGAGTCCGATGGCGAGGCCGAGGGCGGGCCACTGAATCCACCAGTGCCCCCAGGAGGTCACGGCGTTGACGAGGCCCAGGATGGCGAGCACGGAGAGCATCGAGCGGGCCTGGTTGCGAAACCGCCGCTCGGCATCGCGGGCGGCATACTCGGCGTCATGCATGGCAGAAAAGGGGGATGGGGAGTGAGCGCGTACGGCCTGACGCTACGGGAGTTACGCAGAACGCCCGCCCCCGGCAAGCGGGAACGGGCGTCCATGTGGAGGGGGCGGGCGAAATCAGCCGCGCTGCTCAATCGGCGTCACCTTGAGGCCGCGCGGGCCGATGTAGTCGGCGTCCGGGCGGATGAGGCGGTTGTCCTTCCACTGCTCAAGCAGGTGGGCCGTCCAGCCGGTGATGCGCGCGAGCGCGAAGATGGGCGTGTAGAGGTCCGTGTCGATGCCGAGCATGTAGTAGACGGACGCCGAGAAAAAGTCGACGTTGGGGTCGATGTTCTTCTCCGCCTTGACCGTCTCCATGATCTGCACGGACATGTCGTACCACTTCTTCTGGCCCGGGCGCTCGTTGGCCAGGTCCTCGCTCGTCTCGCGAAGGATGGTGGCGCGCGGGTCGAACGTCTTGTAGACGCGGTGGCCGAAGCCCATCACCTTCTCCTTGCGTCCGAGGCGCTCCTTCACCCACGCGCCGGCATCCATGCCCTGCGCGTCGATGTCCATGAGCATCTTCATCACCTCGATATTGGCGCCGCCGTGGAGCGGCCCCTTGAGCGCGCCGATGGCGGCGGCCGTCGAGGAATAGATGTCGGAGAGGGTGCTGCCGACGACGCGCGCCGTGAAGGTGCTCGCGTTGAGGCTGTGCTCGGCGTGGAGGGTGAGCGCGGCGTCGAAGATCTTGACGGCGGCCGGGCCGGGCCGCTCGCCGTTGATCATGTAGAGGAAGTTGAAGGCCGTGTTGCCCTCATTGAGCGGCGCCACCGGCTCCTTGCCCTTGCGGATGCGGTCGAAGGCCGCGATGATCGTCGGGAGCTGCGCGGTGAGCTTGAGCGAGCGGTCGTAGTTCTCGTCCCAGTCGGTCGCGTCGACGTCGGGCGCGTAGAGGCCGAGCGCGGCGACGGCCGTCTGGAGCACCGCCATCGGGTTGGCGTCCTGCGGCGCGGCGCGGAGGATCGCGTAGATGGCCTCGGGGACCGCCGCGGTATTCGACGAGCTTGGCGTTGAGCGCGTCGAGTTCGGGCTGCGTGGGCAGTTCGAGGTGCCAGAGCAGGTAGGCGACTTCCTCGAACGTCGTGTTGTGGGCGAGGTCGTCGATGTCGTAGCCGACGTAGATGAGCTCGCCGGCGGTGCCGTCGATGTCGCACAGCGCGGTATCGAGGGCCACGACGCCTTCGAGGCCGCGCGACTTCATCTTCTGAGGGGCCGCCGCGGGGGCGCCGTCGCCTGCGGGCGTGGAGGCCGGGGTCTGCATAACGGGAGCGATGGATAGCGCGGGCAGAGGGCTCGCGGATGGAGGCAAAAAGCGCTTACGCCCCCGTTTACGCGCGCGGCGCCGCCGTGGTGCCCCCGCCGTGTACCGGACGTGTGAAGGGCGCGCAGAATTCGGGGGGCGGATCGTGCGTAGGGATCGTGCGGCGAATCCTCCGGGGGTCTGTGAAGGCGGCGAACGCGTGTCGTACCTTGCGGCGTGGAGGGCCCGCGTTTGGCGCCCCCCTCAAGCTTTTTCGCCGGGGCCTCTCCGGCCTCTCGCTTTGTTCGCCTCGTTTGAGGGCCTTCGCCGGTATCGCAGCGTGTTCGCTGCCTGTGCAGGCCTGCTCGTGTTCACCTTCGGGCGGCTCCTCCAGGGGCCGCGCGCCTGCGTCCCTCCGGGTCCGGGCGGCATCGACGACCGCGCGCCCGTTGGGCAGCGCGCCGGCGCCCCCGTATGTACCCCCGTAGTGGCCGCCTGCGACCGCCGCGCCGCCCTGTGGCCGCGCCGCCCGGCTTCACTCTTCCTGTATGTCCAAGCAGATCGTCGTCAACGCTCAGAAGAGCACGACGCGCATCGCCCTCCTCGAAGACGGCCAGCTAGCCGAATTCCACCTAGAGAGCCCCGACCACGCCCGAACCATCGGGAATATCTACCTCGGCAAGGTCAAGAAGGTGATGCCCAACATCCGGGCCGCCTTCGTGGACGTGGGCCAGAAGCAGGACGCGTTCCTGCACTTCTCGGACCTCACCGACAACCTCCCGATCCAACTCGCCTTTCTCGAAGACGAGAAGCCGGTCGTCGGGCACGTGCGGATCCGCACCGAGGTCCACCTCGCGCGGCTCAAGCGGAAGCGTCCGGTGCGCCGCCGTCCGGTCGGCACCGGCGTGCCCACGCGCGCGAGCACGCAGCGCTGGCTGGCCAACCGGCACGTGCTGCGCCGCCGCACGCCCTCGCCGGCGGCCACGCCGATCCGCCAGATCCCGCGCAAAAACCGGCTCGAAGACTACCTCCAGCAGGGGCAGCGCATCCTCGTGCAAGATCGTCAAGGAGCCGATCTCGGCCAAAGGCCCCCGCGCCTCGACCGACATCTCGCTCGCCGGGCGCTTTCTCGTGCTCGTGCCCCTGGCCGACTATATCGCGGTCTCCAAGAAGATCTCCTCGTTCCGCGAAAAGCGCCGCCTGCGCGCCCTCGCCCGCTCGCTCGTGCCCGACGGCTTCGGCGTGATCGTGCGCACGCAGGCCGAGGGCAAGAGCGCCCGCACGCTCGACACCGACCTGCGGCTGATGGTCGAGAAGTGGCGCGCCATCGAGGCGGGCCTCGCGGCCACGCCCCGCCCGCCGGTGCTGCTCCACGAAGACCTGAACATGGTCTCGTCGGTCGTGCGCGACCTGTTCTCGGAAGACTACGAGCGCATCCTGATCGACGACCCGCGCCTCTACCGGGGCCTGAAGGCCTACGTGGGCGCCGTGGCGCCGCAGATGGAAGACGCCGTGCAGCTCTACAAGGGCAACCGGCCCATCTTCGAGGCCGTCGGCGTGGAGCAGGACCTGCGCGCCACCTTCGACACGCGCGTGCAGATGCCCTCGGGCGGCTACCTGTTCATCGAGCGCACCGAGGCGATGCATGTCGTGGACGTGAACTCGGGCCGCGCCGGGCGGGGCCTGAGCCAGGAGGAGAACGCGGTCCGCATCAACGTGGAGGCCGCGCGCATCGTGTGCCGGCAGATCCGCCTGCGCGACCTCGGCGGCATCATCGTGATCGACTTTATCGACCTGCGCGACGACAAGAACCGCCGCAAGGTGCTCGACGAGATCAAGCGCGAGTTCAAGAAGGACCGCGCGGTGACGAAGGTGCTGCCGATGAGCGACTTCGGGGTGGTGCAGATCACGCGGCAGCGCCTGCGCCCTTCCTACACCCACACCGGGCGCGACGCCGCGCTCGGGCCGGACGTGCCCGTCTCGCAGGGCACCGAAATGCCCCTCGTGGACGATCCGCTGCCGGACTTCGTGCCCGAACCGGCGGGCGTGGGCATGAGCCCCACCCCCGCGCGGGAAGGCGACCGGGGCGGGCGCGATGGACGCGGGGACCGCGAGGGCCGCGGAGAACGGGACGGGCGCGGCGGACGGCGGAGCCGGGGCCGCGGGCGCGGCGATGACGAGCGCATGGACGACCGCGCACCCGAACCCCGCGACGAAGACCGCACCGCCCGCGACGGCGACCGGGACCGCAGCGACCGCCCGGGCGAGCGAGGTCCCCGCGACGAACGCGGTGGGCGTGACGAGCGAAGCCCCCGCGACGAACGCGGCGGGCGCGACGACCGAGACCGCAGCGACCGTGGGGAACGGAGTGATCGCGGCGAGCGCGGGGAGCGAGGCGACCGCCGCGAGCGGCGCCGCGACGACCCGGCGGCGTTTGTGGAGCGCGTGGCGGCGTGGTTCGAGGCGCACCGGGGCGAGAGCACCGGGCGCGGCTTCGTGCTCCGCGTGCATCCGTTCACGGCCGCGTTCCTGGCGCGCGTGTTTCCCGCCTACTCCATCCGCTGGAGCCTCCGCTTCCGCACGCGCATCCGCGTCGAAGAGGATGCCGGCCTCGGGCCGTTCTCCTTCCGCGTCCACGACGGCGCGAGCGGCGACGAGCTGACCGCTCCTCCGGGCGAACGCCGCAACGGCGCCGACGCCCTGGCGCAGGCGGAGGTGGCAGCGCCGGGGGCGTGAGCCGATGAAGCCCGAAGCGCTCCTGCGCGAACTCGAAGCCCTCGCGCGTGCGGTGGGCTTCGAGGTGCGCACCGAGCGTGGGCGCTTTCGGGGCGGGGCGTGCCGCGTCGAGGCGCGGCGCATGGTGGTGCTCAACCGCCTGCATCCGCCCGAGGCCAACGTGGCCGTGCTCGCCGAGGCCCTCCGCCGCGTGGACCTCGATGGGCTGTTCGTGCCGCCCGCCGTGCGCCGCGTGCTCGAAGACACGCGACGGACGACGGACGACGTGCGACGGGCGGATGATTCAGGTAGCCTGGCGTCTGCCGTGCCCTGACGCGTTCCCCCTCCAACCACCTCCGCCTTTACGTCGTATGCTGCACGTCGTACGTCGCACGTTGCCATGCGCCTGACCTTCCTCGGCACCGGCACGTCCACCGGCGTGCCCGTGGTCGGCTGCGGCTGTGACGTGTGCCGCTCGGCCGATCCGCACGATAAGCGCCTCCGCACGAGCGCGCTCGTGGAGACGGACGGCCTGAGCGTCGTGATCGACACGGGGCCGGATTTCCGCACCCAGGCCCTGCGCGCCGGCCTGCGCCGCCTCGACGCTGTGCTCTTCACGCACAGCCACTTCGACCACGTGGCGGGCCTCGACGACGTGCGCCCGTTTCTGTTCGACGAGAAGACGCCGATCCCCTGCTACGCCGACGCGCCCACCGCCGAGGCGCTCCGGCGCGTGTACCCGTACGCCTGGGGCGGCAGCGCCTATCCCGGGGTGCCCGTGCTCGCCCTCCACGAAGTAACGGAGCCCTTTACGCTCCCGAGCCGCTACGGCGGTCCCGCGACGCTCGCCGTCACGCCCCTGCCCGCGTTGCACGGCAAAGCGCCCGTGCTCGGCTACCGCATGGGCCGCCTCGCCTACCTCACCGACGTGAGCGCCATCCCCGCCGCGACGCTTGGCCTCTTGGGCGGCCTCGACGTGCTCGTGCTCGACGCCCTCCGCGCCGCGCCGCACCCGACGCACTTCTCGATCCCCGAGGCGGTGGCAATGGCGCAGCAGATCGGCGCCCGGCAGACGTACTTCGTCCACATGACGCACACCGTGGCACACGCCGCGACGAGCGCCCTGCTTCCCGACGGCATCGCCCTGGCCCACGATGGCCTTGTGGTAAACATCGCGTGACCGTGCGGGCCTCGGGCACAGCGCGCCCGCCCCATTGCCCGTGGCCACGCCCCTCGCGTGGGCGGAGTTGGACGATCTGGTGCTCACCGCGCGCCGCTTCCGCCGCCGGAACGTCCTCGCGCGCCCTGATGTCGGCGCCGATCCGTGGCACGCGCTGCCTGAACAGGCGACGGGCCTGGAGGCAGCGCAGAAGCGCCTGCAGGCCCTGCGGCGCCCGGCGCGGCGGCCTGCCCCGCGCGGATGAAGCGAGACCGGGCCGGCGCACGCAACGCGCGTAGCGAAGGCACGTAAGGTCCACGCCTATCTTGCCGTAACCCCTGACCTTGATGGACGCTGCGACCTCCGACGCCCCCGCCTTCGACCCGACGCCCGCCCCGGTGCCGCCGCCTACGCCCGGCCCGGCCCCCACTCCGGCGCCCATACCCGACCCGGTCCCGGCACCTACGCCACCCGGTCCGCAGCCGGGCCAGCCCGTGAACGCCGTCGAAGCCGCCACGCAGACGGCGACCGCCACCGCCGCGCCGCCCGACCCGCTCGGGCACCTGCCGGCGTGGGCGCAGGCGTTCGCGCGGAAGTACTTCACCAAGACGCTCTGCACGTTCGTCCTCTACGGCAACGTGCACGACCTCGTGCCGCTGCGCGCGCCCAAGACCGGCGAGATCGAGCGCTACGTGCCGCTGCGCGGCTTCCTGGCCGACGAACTCTTCGCCGCGCGCGACCTCGTCGTGCTCTTCGACCGCGCCGCCGGCATCCACTTTCTCGACCAGGCGAGCCAGCGCGACTTCAACCGCGCCGTGTCCGGCTACGACACGCTCATGGGCACCGACTTCGCGCAGAAGCTCCCCAAAGACCCGGCGCGCGTCTTCCAGCTGCTCGACAACTACTTCCGCCTCCGCCTCGGCGAGGGCAAGCGCATCGCCTGCATCCTCGACTACGCCGAGACGCTCATCCCGATGGGCGAAGGCGGCACGACGTCCGCCGAAGACCGCGCGACCCTCGTCTCGCTCCGCAAGTGGGCCGTCGATCCCGACGTTCCTCGCGGCCGACTTCACGACGGTGCTGCTCACCGAGAACCTCCGCGACCTGCACCAGAGCTTCGTCCAGAGCCCCTACACCGCCGAGATCCGCCTCTCGATGCCCACCGGCGACGAGCGGCGCGCCTTTCTCGACCACGAACTCAAAGACCGCGCGGCGGACTTTGCCGGCCTCTCCGACGTGTCCGTGCCGATCCTCGCGCAGAACACTGCCGGGCTCGGCTACATCCAGCTCCGCACGATCCTCGCCGACGTGTTCGAGAACCGGATCCGACTCACCTTCGAGCGGCTCTCGGAGCGCAAAAAGGAGCTTATCGAGGCCGAGGCCTACGGGCTGCTGGAGTTTATCGAGACCGACTACACGCTCGACATGGTGGCGGGCCACAAGTACGCCAAAGAGCACCTCCGGCAGGCGGCGGGCGCGCTCAAGTCCGGCCGGCCGGACGTGATGCCGATGGGCTACCTCGTCTCCGGCCCGGTGGGCACGGGCAAGACGTTCCTGATCACCTGCTTTGCGGGCGAGATCGGGATCCCGATGGTGAAGCTCAAGAACTTCCGCTCGCAGTGGCAGGGCGTCACCGAGGGCAACCTGGAGAAGATCCTCGGCCTGCTCCAGGCGATGACGCCCGTAGCGGTGATGATCGACGAGGCCGACGCGGCGCTCGGCGACCGCGACAGCTCCGGCGACTCCGGCGTGTCGTCGCGCGTGTTCGGGCAGATCGCGACGTTCATGTCGAACACGAAGAACCGCGGGCGGGTGATCTTCTTCCTCGTCACCGCCCGTCCCGACCTGATGCCCATCGACCTCAAGCGGCAGGGGCGCGCCGAAGAGCACATCGCCCTCTTCTACCCGACCAACCGGGACGAGCGCGCCGAACTCTACGAGGTGATGATGCGCCGCACGGGCGTCCACCTCACCGTAGACGACCTCCCCACCGACCTGCTCGACGGCACGCGCACGTTCTCTGGCGCCGACGCCGAGGCCCTCTTCACGCGCGCCAAGTTCCGCGCGGCCAGCGAGGGCGGCCCCGTCACCGCGCAGACGATTGAGGCCACCGTGGAGGACTTTCTCCCGCCCACCTACCCGCTCGAAGTGGAGCTACAGACGCTCGCCGCCGTGCTCGAATGCACCTCGCGCGCGCTCCTGCCCGCGCAGTACCGCGATGCCGAGCGCGAGGACCTCGTCCGCCGCATCGAGGAACTCAAGCACCTCCTCTGACGCCCTCCCGGCGGACGGGAACGCCCGCTTGCACTTGCAGGTGCGCCCTTCCCTTCGTCTATCCACTCTATCCAGATGACCCTTCTCTCGGGCATGAACCGCTGGGCGTTCGCCGCCGCGCTGGCGCTACTGGGCTGCAAGCCGAACCCGGCCCCCCCGTAGACCCGGCGCCCGCGCCCCTCTCGGCGGCGGTGACCGGCGCCTGCGACGACGTGCAGGCCGCCCTGCAGCGCATGGGCGCCACCGCCGCGCAGCGCCCCGATTCGTTCCCGGCCTTCACCGGCCCCGCGCAGCGCTACGGTTGCGTCGTGCGCGCCACCGGCCCAGTGCCCGCCGATTCGTCGCCTCCCGCTCGTTGTCACCGCCCTGCCCGACTCGCTCGGCGCGGCGTGGCAGCGCGATCCAGCCCTGGATGCCGACGGGGCTGCCGAGACGGCCTATGGCCTGCGTAAGGGCCCGGTGCTGTGCCTCGTCCGCGCCGACTGGGGCACGGAAGCGGCGGACTCGCTCGGCGCGGAGGCCCCGCGTGAGGTGGGCGCCGCCTATACAGCCACCGTCGGCTGCGAAGCCCCGTAGCCCTGGCCGCTGTGAACGCAGGGGGCCGGATCGCGCGATCCGGCCCCCTGCGTGCTTTCGGCCGGTTGGCTCAGTGGCGCACGAGGCGCGTGGTGGCCGTATGGCCAGCGCCCTCGGCGCGGAGCACGTAGACGCCGGGGGCGAGGTTCGTGCCGGAGACGGTGAGCGCGCGGGGCGCCGCCGGCGACACGTCCCCGTCGAACACGACGGCCTGCTGCCGACCAAGCGCGTCGAAGAGCACCACGCGCACGCGCTGCGCCGTCTGCACCGAAAGGAGCGTCTGCGTGGCGCCTTCGAACGGGCTCGGACGGGCCGCGCTCAGGTTCAGCGCCGCGCCCGGCATGACCACGGCTTCGACAACGCTGCTGAGCGTGGTGGTGCCGTCGAGGTCGATCTGGCGCAGGCGGAAGCGGTGCGCTCCGGGGGTGAGGCCCTGCACGGTGAGCGTGTAGTGCTGCTGCTCGGCGCTCGTACCGGCGCCCGCGCGGCTGCCAACCTCCACCCACGCTGTGCCCTGCTGGCGCTCGGCCACAAAGCGGGCGTTGTTCGTCTCGCTGGCCGTCGACCAGCGCAGCAGCGCTCCGCCGACGGTCGCGGCGGCCTCGAAGGCGGTCAGTTCGACGGGCAGCGGGCTCGCGTTGCTGGTGTAGGCGCCGATGCCGTTGTTGGTCGTGAGCACGAAGAAGGTGTACGTGCTGTTGCCGTTGTCGCGCACCTCTACATCCCCCGTGCCGTTGGCGTTGCTATTGGTCGCCTGGTCGGGGGTGGTGGCGTAGAGCGTGCCCGTTGCGTCGCCGCTGACTTCGTAGACGGCGGCCTGCCCGGTGTTGAGGGCAGCGTCGATGCCGCTCGTGACGTAGGTATGGGTGGCGATGAACTCACGGCTGTTGCGCGCGAAGTACCGGATGGCCGAGGCCCCGGTGGGCACGTTGCTCGCGGTCGAGGTGAGCGTGTTGCCGGTGTATTCGACCGGCCGCACCCCGGCACCCTTGACGTACCACGAGGTGGCGCTGCTGCCTCCCTCCGGCGCCACGCTTGGCGTGTTGCCAAAGGTGTTGTTGGTCGTTGTCGTGGTGACGAGGGTGGGCGTGAAGGTGGTGCCCAGGTCGGCGGTCGTGAGCTTGTAGACCACCTCCGTGGTAGCATCGGAGGAAGCCCCATTGGCGGAGGCGATCCAGATGGCCGCTGTGTTGTCGGCGGTGCTGCCCGTCACCGTGATCTTGTCGCCGAAGCGGTAGTTGGTCGCGCCCGGGCCCGCAATGGTCTGGCTGAATGCCACGGCAGGTGCTGCGTTTTCGCTGCTCCAGCGGTAGCAGATGAAGGCGCTGGTGGCGCTGGTGGTGGTGAGGTTGCACCCGATGATCACCCCGTCGGTCGTCACGCCGATATCGTTGAGCACGATCGTCCCCCCGGTGACGCCGGTTGTCGAGAGGGTATTCACCTCAACGCCGGTGTTGGCGTTGAGCACCTGCACCGACAGGCTAAGGGTGCGGCTGACCACATACACCCGTTCGTTGCCGTTCACGACCCCGTAGCCCAGGCCGCGTTCGGTAGAGGCGTGGGGGAAATCCACGACGGCATCATGCCGTTTGTGGCGGTGCGTCCCAGTACGTGGTAAACTGCGCGCGGGCAGGTAAGACCACCCAGAACAGCGGAAGCAGGAGTAGCAGTCGGCGATACATTAGCACAAAGTGGGTTTGGAGCGCCCAACTACATGCGTCAGCGCTTTCCCCAACCGCCCCGCGCCCGCGGTTCAGCGGGACGCCGAGAAGACGCTGTTGGGCACGATGGGCCGGCCGGGAAGCGCCTTCGGCACGTTGTACACGTTGCCGCCGCCTTTCCAGAACAGCGCCCCGTCGTTGTACAGGCGGGCGCGAACGTTGCCAGCGTCGAGGTCGGCGGTGGCGGCCGGGCACGGGCTCTGCGCCGCTGCGCCCGTGTGGAGGGCCAGCGCGGCGGCGATCAGGAGCCGCGTTCTCATCGGGCGACGACGAGGCTGCGGGTGATGGCCTGGGCGCCCAGCGTCGCGCGGAGCACGTAGACGCCCGGCGCGAGCGCGGACGCGTCGAGCGTGAGCGTCTGTACCCCGGCCCCGGCACGGGCCCTCGAAGAGGACAGCTTGCGCGCGGCCCAGCAGGTCGTAGAGGTGGACGCGCAGCGCGCCCGCCTCCGGCATCCCGATCTGGAGCGTGGCCTGGCCGCGCACCGGCTGCGGGTAGAGCGCGCGGATGGCAAACACGGCTGCGGCCTCCGGGGCGCCCGTGCCCGATGCGGTGCCGGCGGTGAAGCTCTGCGGCGTGCTCCACGCGCTCAGGAGCCCGCCGGCCTCCGCGCGCACGCGCCAGTAGTAGCGCTGCCCCGGCGTCAGGGGCACGCGGACCGTGTAGGCGCTCGCACGCGCCGTGTCCTGCACGACGAGGTCGGCAAAGGCGGCATCGCGCGCCACCTGCACCGTGCGGCGCACGCACGTCCGGCGGCTCGTTCCAGTAGAGCGTCACGGGCGTGGCACCGCCGTGGCGCCTTCAGCCGGGCCGGAGGGCACCGGGGCCTCCACGAAAACCGGCTGCGTCGTGATCTGAAAGACCGTGCCCGGCTCGGGCAGCGCCATCCGGTAGGGACCCGGCGCCGCGCCCATGTTCCAGCCCATGAGCGAGACGTAGGTCAGGGCTTCGGCGCCGAGGAAGGCCGGGGCGCCGGGCGTGCCGGCCTGCGCCGCCCACGCGAGGTAGCCGGCTCTGCCCCGGCGTGCGGTCGCTCGGAAAGCGCCACGTCACGGCGTCGGTGACCGGGTCGTCGGCGCCGCCGGAGAGGGGCGAGTCGCCGCCGAGGTCGAACGTGCCGGCCGTGGTACCCGCGCCGCAGGCGGCTTCGCACACGAGCGGGATCATCCGCACGTCGTCCTGCGCGCCCGGCTGCGTGCCGGTGCTCCAGAGCTCGAACGGCACCGTCATGGTGGCGGGGCCGCCCGTGTCGTAGGGGCGCGCGGCCACCGAGGTGCCCGTGAAGCGCCACTCGAAGCCGCCACTGAGCGCCGCCACGTTGGCGAAGGCCCGCGTTACGATGCGCTGCCAGTCGGCGTATTTGCTGACAGGGCCGGGCGTGGTGAGGGCCCATCCAGCAGAAACGCCGGAGGCCAGCGAGGCTTGCTGCCTTGACGTCGGCTGTGGCCCGGTCGTGGGGTTCGGAAAGCCGCTCCCGTTGCTTGTGAAGGCGCCGTACTCGGGCGGGGCCAGCGCGCCGGCCCCGTTGCGCGTCACGAGGAAATCAACGAACGCCGACGTTTGCGCCCGCAGGGCACCGCCCCCCTGCGTCAGCCGCATCGTGGCCGACCACGGGCCCGCGCCGACCCGGTTGAGCCCCCGCACGCGCCACGCCAGCACCCGGCCCGCCTGTGCGAGGGAGTCCGGAATCGCGACCGTGGCGGAAGTGCCGGCCGTGGTGACGGTGGCCACCGGGCCCGTGCTGCTGTACACTTCCAGTTCGTAGTTCGTGGCGCCTGCGGTGAGGCTCCACGAAAAGGTGATCGGCGCGTGCTGCGCCGTCGCAAGGTCCGTCGGGGCAAGCCCGCGCGGCGCCGCCTGGGGCGCCGTCATCACATAGGCCGGCAGGCCCCGGAAACCCGTGGTGCGCCACGTCTGCTGCACGCGGTCGGTGGCCGCGCGGAGCCGGGCCACGGCGTCGAGGTGGTTGCTGCCACGGGCGTACGTGATCGCAAAGACCACGTCTTGAGGAAGGCCCGCCTGAAACGTGAATGGCCCTGCCGACAGCATCATGCGCGTATCGCTCGACGTGATCGGTGATGTGAGCGGGAGGGGCGTCAGCATCGTCCAGCCAGCGCGTGTTTCTGGCTGGCCGTTGAAGGTGAAGCGCGTGGTCCCACACGAGAGATACGGGGCAGCGAAGGCATCGCCACAGCGCGGGTGCGGCTGTCCCTGCGTGCTGAGGCCCATGAGCCGGTTGAGGTAGGTCTGGGGCGTGTACTGCGGCAGGTTCTCGGTCCCCCACACAGGATCGTTCTTCGGGTTGATCTGCGCGGCCACGAGGAGGCTTCCACTGCTCGCGGGCAGTTGCGCGAAGGAGACGCCGATGGCAGGCGGTGCCATTCCATAGCCGCCATTCCCTTCGTCGTCATTGTCGGCGTTATAGCCGTAGACCATGGCCCGCGCCGAATCGGCGCCCACGTAGTCGTCGTTGGCATTGCCGAGTTCGAGGTCGCTCCAGAGGCCCACGAAGGCCTCGGTGAACGTACCGGGCCCGCGCCAGACGAAGCGGTAGCGGTAGAGGGTGGCGTCGTTGAGGGCCGCATCGGGGGAGGCGACGGCGAAGGCCGACACCTGCACCTCTAGGGGAAAAGGAGCCGACCCGGCGCGGACGTGCGCGCCCATCGTGTGCATCACCCACCAGTGCGTCTCCGAGCCGAGGAGTTCGGGGCGGTCGCCGCCGGCAAGGTTGTAGTTGCCCGCCACGCCGTCACCGTCCACCACCGGCGCGCCGAGCCTCCACGGCCAGTCGCGCACGGCGGCGGTGAGGGTGCCGCCCTGGAGCGCGTCCAGATCGGCGCGGGTGATGCGGTAGATGCGGTCCTGGGCGGCGCAGTCGGCGGCGGGCTGGCCCTGTGCGTCCAGGGGGCCCGGGTAGTAGTCCCAGTTGCTGTAGTTGACGCCTGCGGCGCGGAGTTCCGTGCCCGCGCGTCCCCCCACCCAGAGGTTGGCCGCAAACAGCGCATTGGGCGCGATGGGCCGGCCCGGCGCGGCCGCCGGCACGTTGTACACGTTGCCGGCCCCTTTCCAGAACAGGCCGCCGTTGTTGAGCAGCAGGGCGCGGACGTTGTTGGCCGCGAGCGTGTCGGTGGTGGTGCCGGCAGGGCACGTCGTCTGGGCCAACGCTGCGGGGACCACGGTCAGAACGACCGCCGCGAGGAGGAGCAAGGCGCGCATGGGGATGCGGGGTGATGGGCCTCCCGAACGTAGGCGCCGCCGTACGTCCCCCGTTGCAACAGAACCGCGTCCGGTCTCTAGGGCCGGCCGAATTGTCGAATCCAACCGGCCAGTGGTTAGGGCCAGGTTCGGTGCGCTCCCTCAGCCGTCGTCGCGCGGGGCGAACTCGGAGAGGCGCTGCCAGGTCGGGCGGATGGACGCCAGGGGCTGCCAGGAGGGCCGGGCGGCGGGGGCCGTCGGGGCGGGCTCCGGGGGGCGCACGGCGTTCGGGACCCGCGCCGGTTCGGCGGCGAGCGCAGGGCCGACGCGGCTCCAGGTGGCTGGGGGCGGTGCTGGTGGGGGCGGCGGGCCGGCGCGGCCGTCGCCCTGCTCCGGGGCGGCGGTGAGGCGGCCGGGCCGCATCGGGCGCAGGCCCTCGCCCGGGTTGGCCATCATGTCGCGGATCTCTGGGCGCACGTGGGGCGCCTCGCGGAGCACGGCGTCCAGCTCAGGCTCCGCCGGGAGCGCCACCCCTTCGAAGCGCGGGCAGCGCTGCGGCAG
This sequence comes from Rhodothermales bacterium, assembly GCA_963740755.1. Classification (GTDB taxonomy): domain Bacteria; phylum Bacteroidota; class Rhodothermia; order Rhodothermales; family BA12; genus CAVSDF01. The sequence goes on along the minus strand of CAVUFJ010000007.1, from coordinate 347,384 downwards.
GCTCCGGCGCGTCAGTTCGCGCAGGTGGAGCTGGCGGCGGCGCGTGTCGAACTGCACGACGTAGCCGAGCGGGAGCGCGTGGCGCGCCGTGCGCAGCAGGTTCCGCACGGCCACCACCACAAAGAGCACCTCGCCCCCAGGGCTACGCATCCACCCGTCCACCGTCCCGATGCGCAGGCCAAACGCATCCAGCACCCCATAGCCAACGGGGCTATCGGGTGCGCTAGACGACGTTTCGTAGCGCCAGTCGGGCATGAAGAAGGAGAGACTGCAGAACGTACGGAAACCACTTCCTCAAGAAGCGTGCAAACTTTGGCGGAAACGGGGTGTAATCGCTTACAATGGCATGAAATCATGATATTTCAGGCAGCGCGCGGCGCGCACCCCTGCCCCGCGTCTCCATGCGCCGGCCTGCGTATCCGAAGTGAGACACCCGCGGGGTCCGCTCTGGCACGCATAGGCAGGCGCTGAGCGTCCCCCGCCGATGCCCGTCACGCCCTTCCACTTCGGCCCCGGCCTGCTCGTCAAGGCGGCCGCGCCCACGCGCTTCTCGTTCACGGCCTACGCGCTTGCCAACGTGGTCATCGACATCGAGTCGGGGGTGAACCTGCTCACGGGGCAGACGCCGGTGCATGCGCAGGTGCACACGTTCGTGCTCGGCGTGCCGGTCGGGCTCGCGCTCGGGCTGCTCGTGTGCCTCGGGGCGCGGGCGCTGCGCGTGCGGGGCCCTCGGCTGGCGGCGGCGATCTGGGGCGGGGGCCTCGGGGGGGCGCTCCACGTCCTGCTCGACGGCGTCATGCACCGCGACATCCGCCCGTTCTGGCCCTTCACCGATGCCAACCCGCTCCTGCGCGTGGTGGGGTTGCAGGCGCTCCACCTGTTCTGCGTGGCCACCGGCGTGCTCGGCCTGGCGTGGCTCGCCGCCCGCGCCGTCCGCCGCGACGTGCAGGCCTGATGGTGAGGGTGCCGCCCGGCGCCTGGTGGGTTCGCCGTGCGTCGTTCGTCGTGCGTGGTTCGTCGTCAGAGGAGGTCGCCCCTGGTACTTCTGACGAAGAACCACGAACAACCAACGCAGGGCCGATCCCCTCCCCTTGACCGAACGCTAGCGGCTTTGCTCGCGCAGCGCTCGTATTTCGGCGGTGAGCGTGGCGATGTCGGCGCGGAGGGCCCGCACGTCGTTGGCACCGGCGGTTTCCCCGTCGTCGCTCTCGGCGTCGCGCCCGACGAAGAAGCTTGCGAGCGCCGCCGTCACGTAGCCGAAGATGCCGAAGCCGTAGAGGCCTAGCAGAAAGCAGAGCAGGCGCCCGGCGCCCGTCTGGGGCCAGTACTCGGAGCCGAGCGAGGTGAGCAGCATCGCCGTCCACCAGAGCGCTTCGGGGTACGAGTGGAGCCCCTGCTCCTGCTCAAAGGCGTACATCCCGGCCGCGCCGGCAAAGAGCACCACGAGCGTGAGCGCCACGAGATAGGGCAGGCCGCGCCGCTGCATGCTGGCCCCGAGGGCACGCATCCCCCGGTTGACGGACGTGAGCACCCGGACAAGTCGGATCCGCGCGCCGCCCGCGCCACCCGTAGCAGCCGCACCACCCGGAAGATTCGGAAGACGCGCAGCGCCGGCACGAGCAGCGACACGACGGTGAGCCAGTTCTTCCGCAGGAACGCACTCTTCTCGGGCGCCAGGATCAGCTTGAGCAGGAAATCGAGCACAAACACGATCCAGATGACCGTGCCCAGGATTTCCATCGGCGTCGTGAGGCCGCGCGTGAGCTCGACGACCAGGAGCACGAGCCACACGCCGCCGAGCACGAGCATCGGCGTTTCGAGCCAGCGGTCAAGCCGTTCGAGCAGTTCGTAGCGCTGGTGCGTGGCAGCCGCCTGGATATCCGGCGCGGACTCCGGCAGCGTGGGGACTTCGGCCATGGTGCTGGGGGTGATAGGCCCCGGCAGCGCCGACCGGGCCGCATCCGTTCCCTGGCGTGGGCTCCTTACCGGCAGGGCGCGGGCAGGGGCGCGGCGTAGTGGAGTTGCAGGTAGCGCCCCAGTTGCCGGGCCAGCACGCCCGCCGTGCGCGCCCGTTCGGCGGGCGTGTTGCGCACGCCGGGCCCCGGCAACTCGGCCTGAATGCCGTCGATGGCGCCGCCGGGCTGCGAGCCGTGGCGGACGGTCGAGTAGCCGCCGTTGAAGTAGGGATCAGTGGCGGCGGGCGCGGGCTCGGCGGGGCTCGGCACGGCGCGGTAGCCCGCCTCGGCGAGGAGCGCGCCCAGGCTGGCCGGGCCGCGCACGAGAGCGGACAGCGCGCCTTCACGCGCCGCGAGCGCTCGGATGCTCGTGCCCTCGGCCACGCCGCTGGCGTCCAGGGCGGCATCGGAGGTGCGCAGGGCGGCGCCGGTGAGCAGGTAGCCCAGTTCGATGCCGCGCGATGGGGTGGCCGTGGCCGTGGAGGTCCACAAAGAGTCCGCCGCCCGGCGCGGCGCGCCACCCGCGCCCGCGCGGTGTCTAAAAAGCTGTGGTAGACGACCCATGCGGCGGCGGCGCCCGGATCGCCGTCGGCGGCTTCGGGGAGGTCGCGGTTGGGGTCGAGCTTGCGGCGGTGCAGGTGGCTCACCACGAGGTGGGGGCGGCACTTGAAGGCGGCGGTGAAGCTGTCGGCCACCGCCTCGGCCAGTTCGCGCGTGAACACGTCGGTCACGGTCACGCACTCGGCGCAGGTGCGGTCTTTGAGCGTGGCCGGGAGCAGGTCGCCGCCGTGGGGCGCGGCCAGGATGAGCGGCGCGCTGCCGATGGTGTACTGCACGTAGCCGTGGGCATCGGTGCGGACCTCGCCGGTGTCGTCGTGCGCGGGCGGGCGCACGTCGTCCGGACCCGCCTCGGAGCAGGCGGCAAGCGCGGCGAGGGCGAGCGAGCAGCCAGCAGCACCTCATGCGCCCCACCGCGCGGCGAGCGCCGGCAACAGCTGCCCGAGCGGGGCCTCGACCTTCACGGCGGCGAGGGCATCGCCGCGCGTCTCGCCGAGGGTGGCGAGGGCGACGGGGCGGCCTTCCTGGGCGGCGCGCAGCACGAAGCGGTAGCCCGAGAACACGGCCAGGCTCGACCCGGCCACGAGCAGCGCGTCGGCGTCGTCGAAGACCGCCCAGGCGTCGGCCACGGTGGCCGGCGGCACGCACTCGCCGAAGAACACGACGTCGGGCTTGAGCACGCCGCCGCACGCCTCGCACGCGGGCACGGCAAAGCGCGCGAGGGCGTCGTCGTCGAGTTCGGCGTCGCCGTCGGGGGCAGCGTCGGCGGTGCGGGGCGCCCAGTCGGGGTTGAGCGTGGCGAGGCGGTGCTGCAGGTCCGCGCGGGGCACCGGCTGCCCGCAGCCGAGGCAGCGCACGCGCGCGAGGGCGCCGTGGAGCTCGACCACGCGCTGGCTCCCGGCGGCCCCGTGCAGCCCGTCCACGTTCTGCGTGATGATGCCCGCCACGCGTCCGGCGGCTTCGAGCGCGGCCAGGGCGCGGTGCCCGGCGTTGGGCGCGGCCTCACAGATGCGGCTCCAGCCCACGGTGGCGCGGGCCCAGTAGCGCTGCCGCGCGTGCGCATCGCCGAGAAAGGCGTTGTACTGGATCGGCGAGCGGGCGCGCTTGCGCGTCTCGGGCCCCCGGTAGTCGGGGATGCCGCTCTCGGTGGAGATGCCGGCGCCGGTGAGCACCGCGATCCGGCGGCCCTCCAGAACCCGCGCGAGGGCGTCGGCGGCACGTTCCACCCGCGCTGCGTCGGCGGCGGTGGGGGCGAAGGGCGAGAACGCAGCGTCCATGCGCCCGCCAACGCGGACGTAGAGGGTGGGTTCAGGCGCGCGGCGTCCGGGCTTTCCGCGCAAGCGCGCCCGTGCCGGTGCGCGTGGAACGTCGCCCCATCGTTGCAGCGGGCGGGCTCCGGCGCGCAGGGTCCGGCGTTGGGGGCCGCAGATCCTCCCCCTGCTATGGAAGCCTCCTCTCCACGCACCGACCAGGCCACGTTTGGCGGCGGCTGCTTCTGGTGCGTCGAAGCCGTCATCCAGCGCCTGCGCGGCGTCTCCGGCGTCGTGAGCGGCTACGCCGGCGGCCACGTGCCCCACCCGACGTACGAGCAGGTGTGCGGCAAGCGCACCGGCCACGCCGAGGTGGTGCAGGTGACGTTCGACCCGTCCATCATCTCGTACCGCGACCTGCTCGACGTCTTCCTCACCACGCACGACCCGACGACGAAGGACCGGCAGGGCAACGACGTGGGCCCGCAGTACCGCTCCGTCATCCTCTACCACGACGACGCGCAGCGCCAGGCAGCCGAGGAGGCCGTCCGCGACGCGCAGGCGGTGTACGACGCGCCCATCGTGACCGAGATCGCCCCGCTCGACCACTTCTACGTGGCCGAGCCGGAGCATCAGGACTACTTCAACTCGCATCCCTACCAGCCGTACTGCGCCTTCGTGATCGCCCCGAAGGTGTCGAAGCTGCGCAAGCAGCACCTTGCGCGCCTCGTCGCCGACGCCTGAGCCGATGCACCGCCTCGCCCTGCTCGCCCTCGCGCTTGCTGCCTGCCGTGCAGCTCCGGAGGCCTCCTCTGTAGCCGCCCCGCCCTCCCCGCCGCCCGTTCAGGCCTCGCCGGACACCGCCGCAGCGCCCTCGGCGCCGGCTTCAGACACGTCCGGCAGGCGCCGTTTGCCGGCGCGACCCGGCCCGTCGAGGCGCCGGCTGAGGGCGGCGGCGTTGTGCCGCTCGAAGGCGTGCGCACGGGCACGCACGAGGGCTACGACCGGATCACCTTCACGTTTGCGGGCGCGGCACTGCCCGGCTACCGCATCGCTTACGTGGACGCCGTGCAGACCTGCGGCGAGGGCCGCACGCTCGACCTTGGCACCCCGGCGGTGCTCCGCGTCCAGTTGCTGCCTGCCGTGGCCCACACCGAAGCCGGCGCGCCAATGCCGTTCTCGCGGGATCAGACGCTCGGCCTGCCCGTGCTCGCCCGCGCGGTGCTCACCTGCGATTTCGAGGCCGACGTGGCGTGGGCGCTCGGAATGTCCGCCCGCGCGTCCTTCCGGGTGCTCCGCCTGCGGGCGCCCACGCGGCTCGTCGTAGACGTGCGGCACGGCGGCTGAGACGCTGGTGGTTTGTTCGTCGTTCGTTGTTCGTTGTCAGAAGAACCCGGCAGAAGGTCTCCGCCGCTCTGACCACGAACAACGAACGACCAACCACGAACCCCCTCCGCGATGACGGAGGCCGTGAACAATGGGCGATGGAACCGCTTGCCGGCGCGGCCGGGCGGCAAGCGGCGACGGCGGGGCGTACTTTGACCGCCGAGCTTGCTGCGCCCATGCCCGACGTCCGCCTCAATCCCTGCGTCGCTGCCCTTCAGCCTTCTGCCACGCTCGCGATGACGCAGCGGGCCAACGAGCGCAAGCGCGCCGGGCAGCCCGTCATCAGCCTGAGCGCCGGCGAGCCCGACTTCGACACGCCGGCGCCCATCGTGGCGGCCGCCGCGCAGGCGATGCGCGAGGGCTGGACCCACTACACCGCCAACGCGGGCCTGCCTGAACTGCGCGAGGCGATTGCCGCCAAGCTCCTCCGCGACAACGGCCTCACGTACGCCCCCGGCGAGATCCTCTGCTCCAACGGCGCCAAGCAGAGCGTCGCCCAGGCCGTGCTCGCCTTCTGCGCCCCCGGCGACGAGGTCGTGATCGTGGCGCCCTACTGGGTGTCGTACTCCGAGATGGTGAAGCTCGCCTGCGCCACGCCTGTTGTGGCCCAGACGCGCGTCGACGACGGCTTCAAGCTCCGGCCGGAGGCCCTGGAGGCCGCGCTGAGCCCCCGGACGCGCCTCCTCATCCTCAACTCGCCCAACAACCCCACCGGCGCCGTCTACACGCCGGACGAGATGGAGGCCCTCGCCGAGGTCCTGCGCCGCCATCCGGACGTGCTCATCATCTCCGATGAGATCTACGAGCACATCGTCTACGGCGTCGAGACGGTCGCCTTTGCGAGTTTGCCGGGGATGTACGAGCGCACGCTCACCGTCAACGGCTTCTCGAAGGCGTTTGCGATGACCGGTTGGCGCCTCGGCTACCTCGCCGCCCCGAAGGCCCTCGTCGACGCCCTGCGACACGCTCCAGAGCCACCTCTCCAGCGCGCCGAGCACGATCACGCAGAAGGCGGGCATCGCCGCGCTCGAAATGGACCTCGGCGAGATCCGAAAGATGGGGGCCGCCTTCCGGCAGCGCCGCGACTTCCTCCTCGGCCGCCTCCAGCGCTGGGAGGCGCTCAAGCTCCCCCGCCCCGACGGCGCCTTCTACCTCTTCCCCGACGTGTCGGGCTTTTACGGGCGGGCCTCGAAGGGCCGCGTGATCGAGAACGCCGAAGAACTGTGCTTCTTCCTGCTCGAAACGCACGGCGTGGCCCTCGTGCCCGGCGACGCCTTCGGCGCCCCCGACTGCGTGCGCCTCTCCTACGCCGCCTCCCTCGACGACCTCGGCACCGCCTGCGACGCGCTCGACGCCGCCTTCGGCGAGCTGATGGCGTCCGAGCCGCTCGTCTGAGCCGGCGCCTCGTTCGCTTGCGCCCGCGCGCTGTTCGCTCCCCGTTGCCATGCGGATCCGGCTGCTGATCGAGTACGATGGCACCGACTTCGGCGGCTGGCAGGTGCAGCCCGGCGTGCGCACCGTGCAGAGCGTACTGGAGGCGGCCCTCGCCACGCTCGTCGGCGTCCCGGTGACCCTCAACGGCTCGGGCCGTACGGATGCCGGCGTCCATGCGCGCGGGCAGGTGGCCCACGCCGACCTGCCCGACGCCACCGACCTGCCCCGCCTGCTCCGGGGCCTCAACGCCGTGGCCGACCGCGACGTGGTCGTGCGCGCGCTCGACCCCGCGCCGGACGATTTCCATGCCCGCTATGATGCCCGCCGGCGCGTGTACCACTACCACGCCGCCACCGAGGCCCGCGCCCTCGACCGCCGCGCGCGGCTGCTCCTCTACCCCGCGCCCGACTTCGCCGCGATGAACGCCGCCGCCGTGCAGCTGCACGGGCAGCACCACTTCGGCGCCTTCTGCCGGACGCGGTCGGGCACGCAAAACCGCGTCTGCAATGTCGCGACGGCAGTCTGGGAGCCCGAGGCGCGCCCCGGCGACTGGCGCTTTCGCGTCGAAGCCGACCGGTTTCTGCACGGCATGGTGCGGGCGTTTGTGGGCACGCTCCTGCTCATCGGGCGCGGCAAGCTCCCCGCCGAGGCCCTGCCGGGCATCCTGGCCAGCCAGGACCGCCGCCGCGCCGGCCCCGCCGCCCCCGCGCGCGGGCTCGTGCTGGAACGCGTGGACTATGCGTGAGGCACCCGCCGCGCGGTTGGGCGTTCAGGCGCGCCCTGCCGTATCCGTAACGTGTTGAAACGCCTCTGCTTCCTCGCGCTCGCCGGCGCCCTCGCCGCGTGCGAGCGGCCCTACGTGGAAGTGTCCCGGCCCGTCTTCCACGTCATCACGCCCGACACCACCGAGGCGATCTCGTCCACGCAGGTGCGGTTGCGCGTCGAGGCCACGTCGTTTCGCGCCATCGACACCGTGCGGGCGGGCGGGCTCGTGTTGCAGGCGGTGGGCGGCGGGGCGGCCTACGAGGGCACGATCCCCCTCCAGCCGGGCATCAACCTGATCCCGCTCGTGGCCGTGGACGCGGGCGGGGTGGTCGGGCACGACACGCTGCGCCTGCTCTCGCTCCGCAGCGGCACGCTCAGTGGCCCCGCGCTTCCCGAGCCCCGCGCCGACCACGCTGCCGTGCAGCTCAACGACGGGCGGGTGCTCGTGACCGGGGGCGTGGCCGCGCCGGGCGGCGATGCCTCGAACCAGGCGTTCGTGCTCCGCGTGGGCGCCGGCAGCTTCGACCGGCTCACGACCCACCTTCTCCAGGCGCGCACCGGCCACACGGCCACGCTCCTGCCCGACGGCAAGGTGCTCATCGTCGGCGGTACGCGCCGCGACCGCAGCCCTGCCCCCTCCGACCTCGTGCAGACGGTCGAGCTCTTCGACCCGTCCGACAACTCGTTCTCCGATGTGCCCGTCGTTGGCGCGGGCGTGCGGCACGTGCAGCACGCGGCCTTCCTCGACGTGCGCGGGGCCACGCAGACGCTCTACCTCATCGGCGGCGAGGGCGACGTGAGCTACAGCAGCCCGCGCTACGGCCTCCGCAGCGACGTGCGCAACTTCACCGTCGAGACCAACCCGGTGCGGCTGACCGCGCTGCCGCCCGGCTCGGTAGACGGGCGTGGGGCCACGTTCGAGGCCGTAGAAGGCCACAGCGTGCTGCCGTTCTTCGAGCTGGCCGCGGCGGGGGCCCCGGTGCGCGCCTTCGTGGCCGGGGCCCGCCTCACCGGCGCGCGCCTCGACCCGGTGGCCTTCGCCCTCCGCCTCACCGGAACGGGCATCCGCGAGGTGGCCGCGCCGTTGCCGGTCGTGCCGCGTACGCACCACGCCGCTGCGCTCCTCGGCCCCGACTACGGCTTCATCATGGGCGGCTACCGCTCGGCCACCGAGGTGAGCGCCCGCGCCGAGATCTTCAGCCTGCGCGCCCAGCGTTACGTGCTTGTCCCCCAGGCCGACTTTCTGGACGCCCGCCTCGATGCCACTGCAACTTTCGTCGGCAACGGTCGAATACGGGTCGTTGGTGGCTTCAATGCCGCCCGCACTGCGGCGCTCGCCGGCTCGCTCCTCTACACCGCCACCCTGTAACCGATGAACCGCCTCCATACGCTGCTGCGCTGGCTCGTCGTCATCATCCTGCTGCTCGTGGCGGTGATGATCATCGGAGCCGTGGCGAGCCTGGCCGGGTCGCTGCTCTCGGTGGCCTTCAAGGTGCTCATCATCCTGCTGCTCGTGGCGGCGGTGGTGCGGTTCTTCGAGCTGCTGCGGCAGCAACGATAGCGCCGACAGGAGCAGCGACGGGCCCCCCCCCTTAGTTACATCACTCGCCAAGCGACCCGCGCCCTCGGGATGGAAGGGGTAGCCCGGCCTGTGAACCGCGATCCCGTGCGGCAGACGCTCTCCCAGGCATCTTGCGCCCCCCCGTTTGAGGCAGCGGGCGATGCTGCCCGCGCATGCGCCCGCCTTCACGCCCGACCTGGCGCGGGTGCCCGGCGCCTACGCTGCGCCCTACGACCGGCGCCGCGCACGAGGGAGGCCGTGGCGTGGCGAAGGCGGCATCAACTGCGCGGTCGGTCGGTGCCGGTATACCCAATCTGGCCGGACGGTGCGGGAATGCCTGCGGGATGATGGATCATGGCCTGAAGGCGCTTCTGGCGTCTCTGACCATGATCAATGATCCGTGATCAACCCGGTGTCCCTCACGATTCAACCGGAGTTGGTGTTACTGGCAGTAGTCCGGATCCACCGTCCAGTTGAGCGCCATCGTGGTGCCGGTGACCGCCTGCGTCTCGGGGCCGAACTGGTTGCCTTCATACGAGCCGATCAGGTTGTAGGTCTTGCCCACCTCGAACAGGCGCGTCTTGAACACCACCGAGACGATCTTGCCCGCTCGGCCCCCGTTGGCGTAGTTGATCGTCGCCAGCTTGCTCACGTCGCCCACGTCGAAGTATTTGTTCTGACCCGACATCGCGGCGTAGAGGAACAGCGACGGGAGCCGGGCGAAGTACACGCCCTGGTTTGCCGGGCACTTCGGCGTGACCGTGACGGTGACTTCCGGCCTCGGCGCGGCAAGCTCCATGCCAAAGTCGACCCAGATTGGCTGATGGTCGCACTCGGGTAGTTGCCGTAGCTGACCGTGATCATGCGCGTGGTGGCATTGGGCACGTTCGTAAACGATACCTGGCTCACGGACGGCGAGAGGTTGCGCACCTGCGTAAGCCCGTCTGCGAAAGCATCGCCGTGAGCGGGCCAGTCTGCCCGTTGCGGTTGATGTTCAGCGTGATGTTGGTCGTCTGCACGTCCACAGCACCCTGCCAGTAGCCAGACTGTAGGTTTCTCATCGACAGGCGCAGCACCGCCTCTTGCGTGGCCCCCGTTACCACGACACTGAACGCGCCTTCTCGTATCCACCTGCCCGTCGCAGGGTCTTGACGGTACGCAGGCACCGTTTCGCCGATGCGCCACGGCTGCCCCGTCGCCGGGTTGTTCGCGAGCGTGCGCGGGATGCCCAGTTGCATCGTGATGTTGCCGTCGCCGTTGACGTCAGCACAGCACGCGAAGATGCCGTACTGGCCGACATCGTTTCCAAGGATGGGCTGCTGGATTATCGCGCCTACGTATCCAGAGGCGACCGTGACGCGCGTCGTGGCGCTGCTCTTGCCAAGGCCCGCCTCCGCATCGGCCGGCAGCAGCGCCATCGACTCTGGCTGCGATGGGTCGATCGAGACCACCGTCGCCGTCACCGCGCCGCTGATGGGCTGGTTGTTCGCGTCGCAGAACCCTTGGTGCCGCATCGGTAGCCACGAGCGAGGTCGCGTGGCGGCGCCTGTCCACCGCCGGGCGGCGGCGTTGTAGGCGTCGTGACGGTAAGCGATGCGGGAATTCCCGTCGTACTGCTCGCCGTCGTCTGCTGCGAGGCCGTCTGCGTGCCGGGCGAGGGCGCACCCTGCCGGAGTGCTGCCACGCTCACCGACATCGCGCCGGTGTCCGAGATCACGATGCTCTGGCTGATCGGCAGGTAGCCCGGCGGAGTGGCCGAGACGCGAACGGCAAGCGGCGAAGCGCTCGTGGGCACCTTCGCGTTGTTGATCGAGAAGCCGACGAGGCCGCCCCGCGCTGTCCGCTTCGTGAGCGGGTCGCCGTAGGAGTCCACCACGGTGGCCGCGTCCGCGCCGGTCAGGTCCACCTGGAACTCGCCGGGCAGGAGCGCGCCCGTGGCGGCATCGACAAAGCGGACGCCGACGGTCGTTTTCTGGTCTTCGAGGCCGAGGACGATCTTGGCGTTGGTGAAGGCTTCCTTGGCCGCGTCGAAGTCGCACCCCGAGAGGGTGAGGCAGGTGCCGGTGGCAAGTACGGCAAAGACAGCGCTCAGCAGGCGGGGGCGGTTCATAGGATCATCTGGGATTCCTCATCAGGATACACAAGCGGGAGGGGGGGCCCCGTCTATTTCCAGAGCGCCCCGCGCCCTCGGCGATGTGCGTTTCCGCCGGTTCGATTTCCGCCCTGCCGTACCTTCCGGCGCATGGAAACGACCCTGACCGCCACCCCCGTCGACGCCGAGCCCGTGAAGCTGGGCATCCGCTCCGAAACCGACCTGCTCCGGCAGGTCATCGTCCACACGCCGGGCGAAGAGATGGACCTCGTCTCGCCCGAGACGCGCATGGACCTGCTCTTCGACGACATCCTGTTTGCCCCGCAGGCCCGCAACGAGCACCTGCTCATGGGGCAGGTGTTCGACAAGGTGATCGGCCGCACCGGGGGCGTGCTCCAGGCGTCCGCCCTGCTGCGCGAGGCGTTCCGCGAGGAAGAGGCCCGCGCGAGCTTTGTGCGCGAGCTGTGCTCGGTGGAGCAGCACCGCAACCTGCACGCCTTCGAGAGCCGCCTCGTGCGCCTCTCGCCGGACGAGCTGCACCGGTTCGCCCTCACCGGGCAGAGCCTGCTGCCGCTCCACGAGGAGCCGATCCCGAACCTGCTCTTCATGCGCGACGTGGCGGCCGTCGTGGGCGACCACGTCGTGCTCTCGCACCCGGCGACGAGCGTGCGGGCGCGCGAGAGCGTGATCATGGGTACGATCCTGCGCTACCACCCGCTCTTTGCAGGTGCGCGCGCGCAGGTGCTCACGCTCCCCGAGGGCGTCACCTTCGAGGGCGGGGACCTGATCGTGGCGAGCGAAAAGGTGGTGCTCCTGGGCCACTCGGAGCGGACGAGCTTCTCGGGCGTGATGGCGCTCGCCGGGCTGCTCTTCGAGAACACGGCGGTCGAGCATGTGCTCATGGTGGACCTGCCCAAGCGGCGCTCCTGCATGCACCTCGACACCGTGTTCAACTTCATCACGCCCGAGGAGTGCATCGTCTTCCCGCCGCTCTTCGACGCGCGCGTGCCCGGCAGCGTGGTCCACTTCACGCGCGGCGACGCGCCCGACCGCTTTCTCTCGCAGGTGCAGCCGGACTTCAAGGGCCTCCTCGAAGAACTGCTCGGGCGCACGCTCACGTTCATCCCCTGCGGCGGCAACGACCCGCTCTAGCCAGCGCCGCGAGCAGTGGACGGACGGGGCCAACTTCTTTGCGCTCGCGCCGGGCGTGGTGATGGGCTACGAGCGCAACTACCGCACCTTCGAGATGCTGCAGCGCCACGGCTACCGCGTCGTCTCCGCCGAGGGGTTCCTCGCCTACCACGAGGAGAGCGCCTACGCGCACGGCGAGAAGGTGGCCATCAAGATGGGCGGCACCGAACTCTCGCGCGGGCGCGGCGGCCCCCGCTGCATGACCCTCCCGCTCCAGCGCGCATAAGACCTCATAACTTTCCTAACCCTGCGCCGCCAGTTTCTTATACCCGGGTTAACTTTCCTATAAACCCGGCCTCCTTTGAACGCGCTCGAAAATCCATACGCTCCCGGCGCAGGCACTCCGCCCCCTGAATTAGCTGGACGTGGCCCCCTGCTCGAAGAGGCGGAGATCGTCCTGAAACGCATCCGACGGGGATTGTCGGCCCAGGGTCAACTCATCCTCGGGCTACGTGGAGTAGGGAAGACTGTTCTGCTCAACCGGATCGAGCAAATGGCGGAGGACGAGTCCTACCGCACAGTGTTCATCGAGGCACCGGAGGGGCGTCGCATCCCAGACCTGCTCGTTCCTCGACTCAAGAATGTGCTCATCCGCCTCAGTAAGGTTGAGGCCGCGCGAGAGCTCGCGCAGCGGGCAAGCCGGGCGCTACGCTCGTTCGCTGGAGTCTTCAAGGTCGAGTTCGAGGGCTTTGGCGTTGGAATTGAGCCAGAAGTGGGAGTCGCCGACTCCGGACAGATCGACATGGATCTGCCTGATCTGTTTAGAACCATTGGAGACGCCGCTCGTGAGGCTGGTTTTCCGGTCGCCATTCTGATCGACGAGGTGCAGTACCTCCACCAAGAGGATCTGTCAGCCCTGATCGTTGCGATGCACCGTATCGCCCAGCGGCAACTTCCGGTAGTCCTCTTTGGAGCAGGTCTCCCACAGATTGCAGGCCTTGCAGGCGATGCCAAATCGTACGCCGAACGTCTGTTCACCTACCCGCGTGTGGGCGCACTTTCGCGGTTTGATGCGGGCGAAGCGCTCCGGGCCCCCGCGCTTCGATCTGGCGCCGACTATGCTGAGGATGCCCTCGACTGGATCGTAGGGCAAACGAGCGGCTACCCCTACTTTCTTCAGGCGTGGGGAAAACATGCCTGGAACGTGGCGGCAGGCCCCGTCATCGGCTTACAGGATGCGCAAGAGGCCGCTCAGAAGGCCCTCACCGAACTGGACACCAGTTTTTTCCGCGTACGACTGGATCGGTTGACCCCGAAGGAACGCGAATACATGTACGCAATGGCCCTGCTGGGTCCAGGTCCACACCGCTCTGGTGACATCGCCGCGCAGATGGGAAAAGGAGTCAATCAGGCTGCACCACTGCGCGATGGTGTCATCAAGAAAGGAATGGCCTACAGCCCTGCACACGGCGACACGGCGTTCACAGTGCCCATGTTCGACGAGTACCTCAAGCGCACGATGCCCTGAACTCAAGCCGTTGTGTCATGCCACTCTCCCTCGACGACTCCGCCCGAACGCCGCTGATCCACGGGATCCAGCGCTATTTCCGTGACGAGCGGGGCGAGGAAATCGGCGAGTTGCAGGCCGGCTTTCTGCTCGACTTCGTGCTCCCCGAGATCGGGCCGAGCGTGTACAACCAGGCCGTGCGCGACGTGCAGGCCCACCTCGCCCGCGTGACTGACGACCTCGGCGCGACGCTCTACCAGCCGGAGTTCGGCTACAGCACGCAGGCTCGCAGCCGGGCCGGCGAAGGCGCGCCGCTGACGATGGAGGCCACCGCCCTGCACCGCGCCCTCGCCGACGACCGGCGCTTCATGAAGCTCGCCTTCCGCGAGGCCGAGCGGGCCTTCGATGCGGGCGAGGTGCCGGTGGGCGCGGTTGTTGTGCGCCACGGACCGCACGGGGCCGGCGAGGTCGTCGGGCGCGGGCGCAACGCCGTCGAGGCCCTGCGCGACAGCACCGCCCACGCCGAGATGATCGCGGTGACGGCGGCATTCGAGACCACGGGCGAGAAGTACCTCTCGGGCTGCACGCTCTACGTGACGCTCGAACCCTGCCCGATGTGCGCGGGCGCGCTCGTGTGGAGCAAGCTCTCTCGCCTCGTCTTCGGGGCCTTCGACGAGCGCGCGGGCGCCTGTGGCACGCTCTACAACCTCGTGCAGGACGGGCGCCTGAACCACCGCGTCGAGGTCGTCTCGGGGGTGATGGCCGAGGAAGCGGCGGGGCTGATGCGGGCGTTCTTCGCGCAGCGGCGCGGCTGAGCCGTGCGGCGCAACCTGCTGCTGCTCGCCTGCACGCTCGCGCTCCTCGTGGGCGTAGACCGGGCGCTGCTCGCCTGGCTCGGGCGTTCGTACTGGCAGGTCGATCCCACGCTCGGCTTCGTCCACCGACCCAACGTGCGCACGGACTGGGGGCGGCACTATGCGCATCGCCCGCTGCGCCTCAACCGCTACGGCCACCACGGGCCCGACTTCCCCGAGCACAAGGCCCCCGGCGAGCGCCGCGTGCTCTTCCTCGGCGACTCTATCGTGATGGGCCACGGCGTAACGGCCGCAGAGGCGTTTCCCGGCGTTCTCGAACAGCAGGCCCCCCGCCGGTGGGGACCGGGGCGCTACACGATGATCAACGCCGGCGTGCAGGGCTACAGCACGTGGCAGCACCGCGAGGTGCTGCGCCGCAACCTGCGCTTCGGCCCAGACGCGCTCGTGGTGGGCTTCTGCATGAACGACGTGACCGAGCCCTACCTCGTCCAGCGCGCCTACGGCGGCACGGGCCTGAGCTACCAGAGCGTCCGCGAGCACGGCGGGCAGGTGCTCAACTACCTCCTCGGCGACACCGGCTTCGGACGGTTCGCCGTGTTCGTGCGCGGCTTTCTGGAGCGCCGCTTTCCCTCCCCGCGCGCGCAGGCCTACCGCGTGCCGCGCCTTGTGGCCCTCGCCCCCGGCGACACGCTCGCCGAGCACGCCTTCGGCCGCGCCGAAGCCGACCTCGCCGCGCTCTACGCCGACGCGCACCGGGCCGGATTGCCCCTCGTGCTCGTCGTGTTTCCCCATACGTTCCAACTCGGCCATCCCGCCCTGCAGCAGCCCCAGCGCCGCCTCGCCGCGCACGCCCGGGCGCAGGACGTCACGGTGGTGGATGTGGCCGCGCTCGTCGAACGCAGCGGCACACCGCTTGGCACGCTCTTTCTCGACGAGGACCACTACACGCCTGCCGGGCACCGGCTCGTGGCCGACGCTGTGGCGAGGGCGCTCACGGAGGCCAGATTCCCGCCGCACCGGTAGCGCCGCCGCAGCCGTAGCGCGGCGGTTACAGGCGCGGCGGCACCGCAGCACGCGGGGGAGGTCAGACCTGCAACCCAGCCCCGACCCTGCCCATGGAAACCTGCCGCGACCTCATGACCGCCGACCTCACCACCGCTTCCCCCAGCAGCACGCTCCAACAGGTGGCCGCGATGATGGCCGACGCCGACACCGGCATCATCCCCATCGTGGACGGCGACCGGCTCGTGGGCGCCGTCACCGACCGCGACATCGCCGTGCGCGCGGTGGCGAAGGGCCACGGCCCCGACACCGAGGCCCGCGCCATCATGACCACCGAACTCGCCACCGTCGCGCCAGGCGACCGGGTGGACGAGGCGGTCCGCCTCATGGGCGCCCGGCAGATCCGGCGCATCTTCGTGTGCGAAGGCGGCACGCTGCAGGGCATCATCGCCCAGGCGGACGTGGCCCGGAAGGTTTCGGAGCAGAAGACGGGCCACCTCGTCGAGCAGATCTCGGAAGGCTGAGCCTGGCCCAGCGCTTCACATAGCGCGCAAAACAGCCGCCGCGGCGGGGCGTTGACGGCGGCATGACCGACCCCAGCGCCCCGCCTGCGATTTCCGAGCCCTACGACGTCGTCGTGATCGGCGCCGGGCCGGTGGGGCTCGCGGCGGCCCTTGCGGCGCGGCGCACCGGGCGGCGCGTGTGCGTGGTAGACAAGGGCGCGCTCGTGAACTCGCTCGTCGGCTACCCGACGCACATGGAGTTCTTCTCCACGCCCGACCTCATCGAGATCGGCGGCCACCCCTTCCCCACGATGGGCTATAAGCCGCATCCGCGAGGAAGCGCTCGACTACTACCGCCGCGTGGCCTTTGCCGAAGCGGTCGATTTCCGCCTCTACGAGCGCGTGACGGGCCTCGAAGGCGAGGCCGGCCGCTTTACGGTGGTGACGGAGAAAGGCCGCATCGGCGCCCGCGCCGTGGTGGTCGCGACGGGCTTTTTCGACACGCCGAACCGGCTCGGGGTGCCGGGCGAGGAACTGCCGCACGTGGCGCACTACTTCAAGGAGCCGTACGCGCACGCCGGGCAGCGCGTGGCCGTGGTGGGCGCCAAGAACTCGGCCGCGAAGGCCGCGCTCGCCCTCTACCGTGCGGGCGCCGTCGTTACGCTCGCTTGTGCGGGGCGAGGACGTCTCGACCAGCGTCAAGTACTGGATCCGGCCCGACCTGCTCAACCGCATCAAAGAAGGCGCCATCACCGCCCATTTCCGCACCACGGTGGCCGCCATTCGCCCCGGCGAACTCGACGTGGTGACGGCCGAGGGCCCGCAGACGCTCGCGGCGGACTTTGTCTACCTCCTCATCGGCTACCGCCCCGACTACGGCCTCCTCGGCGCGCTCGGCATCGCCACCGAGGACGACGCGGCGCGCACGCCCGTCTATGACCCGGAGACGATGGAGACGAACCGCGCGGGCGTATACCTCGCCGGGACGGTTTGCGGGGGGCTCGCCACGAGCCGGTGGTTTATCGAGAACGGGCGCATCCACGCGAGCCGGATCGCCGCCCACCTCGGCGCGGCAGCGGTGGCGGGGTAACGTAACGGGTCCGGAAGGGCGGGGCGATTCCCGTTGCAACAGGGACCCCGGCGGCGCGGGGCGGGGTAAGCGCGGCCTCACTCTGTCCAACCACCCCCATGAAACGCAAAGCCTCCGCCGTCTGGCGTGGCAACGGCCTCGAAGGCCAGGGCCAGCTCTCCACCACGAGTGGCGCCTTCCAGAACCTCCCGTATTCGACCAAGATGCGGTTCCAGGACGAGGCCGGCACCTCCGGCACCAACCCTGAGGAACTGCTCGCGGCGTCCCACGCGGGCTGCTTCAACATGGCCCTCTCGTTTCGCCTCGCCGGCGCCGGCTACACCGCCGATGAGCTCAAGACGGATGCCGTCGTGACCATCGAGCAGGAGCCCGGCGGCACGGGCTGGACCGTGATTTCCTCGGCGCTCACCCTTCGCGGGCGCGTGCCGGGCATCGAAGCCGACGAGTTCCAGAAGCTTGCTGAGGAGGCCAAGGCCACCTGCCCGATCTCCCGCGCCCTCGGCGCGATCAGCGTGACGCTCGACGCGCAGCTGAGCGGCGCGGAGGCGTAACCATGCGCGTCGCTATCGTCGGGACGGGGCAGGTGGGCGCGGCGCTGGGCGTTCGGCTGGCCGAGGCCGGCCACGCGGTCGTCTTCGGCTCGCGCGACCCGGACCGCGATAGCGTGCAGGCACTTGCGGCGGAGGTGGGGGGTGAAGCCCTCGCCTCCGCCGACGCCGTTGAGGGGGCCGATGCCGTCGTGCTCGCCACCCCATGGGAGGCCGCCGAGGAGGTGGTCAGGAGCCTCCCGCTGCGCGGCAAAGTCCTTCTGGACGCCACCAACCCCATCGGGCGGGATTTCGCGCTGCTGAAGCTGCCTACCTCGGCGGCCGAGCAGATTGCGGGCTGGGCCAAGGGGGCGTATGTGGTGAAGGCGTTCAACACGGTCGGCGCGGGCACGATGCGGGACGCGCACTACGGCGCACAGGCGCCCATGATGCCCTACTGCGGCGATCATCCGGCGTCCAAGCGCACGGCGGCAGCCCTCATCGAGGCCGTGGGGTTCGAGGCGGTCGACGCG
This sequence comes from Rhodothermales bacterium, assembly GCA_963740755.1. GTDB lineage: Bacteria > Bacteroidota > Rhodothermia > Rhodothermales > BA12 > CAVSDF01. The sequence continues at coordinate 329,275 of CAVUFJ010000007.1, read as the reverse complement.
GGCGGGCTCGCGCAGGCGGGGTTGCTTGAGTCGTTGGCGTTGCTCTGGATCACACTCGCCTACAAACAGGGACAGGGCGCGAACATCGCGTTTGCGCTCCTGCGGCGATGAAGGGCGTTGCGCCTGTGCGGAGCGGGCGAAGCCTCGCGGCGGGGCGACGGGCAGGGGTGACGCCGTTGGGCGGGGGCGGGACCGGGCGAGGGGGCCGCACAGCGGAGGCTTGGCCCCTACGGGCGGCGGGGCGTTGGGGTGGGTGGTCGTAGGGATGGCCGGGCGTTGGGGCGGGTGGATGTTGGGGTGGCCGGGCGTTGGGGCGGGTGGACGCACGGGGCGCGCGTTGTACCATAGGGCCTTTCCGCGCGCCCATGCGTCCTCTTCGCTGCCTTGCCCTGCTGCTGCTCCCCATCGTAGCGCACGCCCAGCCCGCCGATGTGGTGTACACAAACGGCGTCGTGTGGACGGGCGCGGGCACGTTCGAGGCCTTTGCCGTGCGAGACGGGCGCGTGGCGGGGATGGGCATCGCTGCCCGCATGCGCACGCTCCTGGGACCGCATACGCGCGTGGAGGATCTGCACGGCGCCTTCGTGACCCCGGGCTTCGTGGATGCGCACGTTCACTTCTTTACGGGTGGTTTCAACCTTGCCGGCGTCGATCTGCGGGCGGCGCAGACGCCGGAGCAGTTCATCGAGCGCCTTGCGGCTTTCGCGCGCACCCAGCCGCCCGGCACCTGGATCACGGGCGGCGACTGGGACCACGAGGCATGGGGCGGAAGGCTGCCCGAACGGGCGTGGATCGACTCGGTGACGGCGCAGCACCCCGTATTTGTGAGCCGCCTCGACGGGCACATGGCGCTCGCCAACTCGCTCGCGCTTCGCCTTGCGGGGATCGACGACGCGGCGCAGGCACCGTCCGGCGGCGAGATCGTCCGCACGCCCGACGGACGTATCGCCGGCGTGTTCAAGGACGAGGCGATGAACGCGATCTACCGCGCGATCCCTGACCCGACGCCCGCACAGTTCGACGCCGCTTTTGCCCGCGCGCAGGCCCACGCGCTCGCGCTTGGCGTGACGCAGGTACACGATGTGGGCTCGTTCGGAGGCTGGCTCGACCTTGAGGCGATCGACCGGGCGCACCGGCGCGGGCAGCTCAAACTGCGCGTGTACAGCCTCGTGCCGGCGAGCACCTGGCGCCGCCTCCGGACCTACGTGAACGAGCGCGGCTGGGGCGACGAGCGGCACCGCTGGGGCGGCCTCAAGGGCTTCGTGGATGGCAGCCTCGGCTCCACCACCGCCTGGTTCTATGCCCCCTTCGCCGACGCCCCCGAAACCGCCGGCCTCGTCACCATCGACACGCTCGCCTTTGCGCGCGACCTCGCAAGCGCCGATTCTGCGGGCCTCCACATCGCCGTCCACGCCATCGGCGACCGGGCCAACGATTGGATCCTGAGCGTCTACGGGCGCATCGCCGCCCGCAACGGGCCGAAGGACCGGCGCTTCCGCGTCGAGCACGCGCAGCACCTCACGCCCGCTGCCATTGCCCGCTTTGGGCGCGACGGCGTGATCCCGTCCATGCAGCCCTACCACGCCATCGACGACGGGCGCTGGGCCGAAAAGCGCATCGGCGACCGCATCCAGACCACCTACGCATTCCGCACCCTGCTCGGCGCGAACGCCCGCCTCGCTTTCGGCTCCGACTGGACGGTGGCCCCGCTCTCCCCCGCCGAGGGCCTCTACGCCGCCGTCACGCGCGCCACACTCGACGGCGCGCACCCGGAGGGCTGGGTGCCCGCGCAGAAGCTGCCCGTCGAGGCCGCGCTCCGGGCCTACACGAGCGCCGGCGCCTACGCCGGCTTCTGGGACCGCGAAACCGGCACGCTCACCCCCGGCAAGGCCGCTGACTTCGTGGTCTGGGACCGCAATGCCCTCACCATCCCTGCCGAGCAGCTCCGCGAGATGCGCGTGCTCCGTACGTTCATCGGCGGCGCCGAGGTGTACCGGGCAAGGTAGAGAACGCGATGCGCGAAGGACCTCAATACTAATTTGCAACCACGTTAGTATTGAATTAGTAATCAGGAGCCATGAAGCTCCCGCACGCCCCGCCGCCATTTCTCCGGGTGCTTGGCGATCCCGGCACGCCCGGCCACAGCGCCCGCCTGCTGGATCTGTTGGCGCGTGGCATAGGCCCGGCGCCGGAGGGGCGTTACCGCCACTGGGACACGCTGCGCCATGTGACGCCTCCCGCCGGGTTCACCTCTGAGCTGTGGTGGACGGCGATCAAGCTGGCGCGCCTCCAGATGCGCCGTCCGATGCCCCTCCGCGACACAACGGGCGGCGCCTTCCACTACACCCTTCCGGACCCGCTGCTGGAGCGCCTTCACCGGGTAGACCGCGACGGGAGCGGGCGCATTGCCCTGCCCGAGGCGGTGACGAGTCCCGAGACGCGCGACCGCTACCTGATCTCGTCGCTCATGGAAGAGGCGATCTCGTCGAGCCTGCTCGAGGGCGCGGCGACCACGCGTGCGGTCGCCAAAGACCTGCTGCGCACCGGCCGCGATCCGCGCACGAAGGGCGAGCGCATGATCGTGAACAACTTCCGCGCGATGCAGCGCCTGCGAGAGTGGAAAGACCAGCCGCTCACCCCGGCGCTCGTGCAGGAGATCCACCGCGTGCTCACCGAAGGCACGTTGGAGGACGAAGCGCACGTTTTCCGGGCGCCTGGCGATGGCATCGCCGTCTATGCGAACGACGACCGGGGCACGCTCCTGCACGCGCCGCCCCATGCTTCCGAGATCGCCGCGCGCCTGGAAGCACTGTGCGACTTCGCCAACGGGGCCGAGACGGGCATCTTTCTGCACCCGGCGGTCAAGGCCATCCTGCTGCATTTCTGGCTCGCCTACGACCATCCGTTCGTGGATGGCAACGGGCGCACGGCGCGGGCGCTCTTCTACTGGCAGATGCTCCGAAGCGGCTTCTGGCTCTTCGAGTTCGTCTCCATCTCCGCGCGGCTGCACCAGGCGCCCGCGCGCTACGCCCGGTCGTTTCTCTACACCGAGACGGACGACAACGACCTCACGTACTTCCTCCTCGCCCAGCTGCGCGTGCTCGAGCAGGCCCTCGACGCATTGCAGGCCTATCTCGCCCGCAAGACGCAACACCTGCGCGCCGCCTCCCGGCTCCTGCGCGGCGAGACGCTCAACCACCGCCAGCGCGCCCTGCTGGCCCACGCCCTGACACATCCCGGCTTCGCCTACTCGATTGCGTCCCACCGCACCAGCCACGGGGTCGTCTACCAGACGGCCCGTACCGACCTGCTCGACCTGGAAGCGCGGGGGCTGCTAGACCGGCGCCAGGTACGCAAGACGTACGTGTTTCTCGCGCCGGACGATCTGGCCGCGCGCCTGGCCTCCAAAACCTGACGCCCGTATTATCCCGGCGATTCCAGCGCCCGCTCTATGCCGCATCCCACGTTCTACCGCGCGCCGTTTTTCGGGCCGGACGCCAGCTTTCGGGCCTATGGCGCGCAGCACGGGGTCGTGCTGGTCATCGCTGCGGTCGTGTTCGGGCTCGCGGCGCGCTATGCGCGGCGGGGCGATGCGGCCCGGCAGCAGCGCATGGGGAACGTGTTCGGGTGGCTGCCGCTCGGCGTGTGGGCCACGTTTAACGTGTTTCGCTCGATCACGGGCGACTGGACGAAGCAGGTGGACCTTCCGCTCAACCTGTGCCCGCTCATGGCCTTCGTGCTGCCGTTCGTGCTCACGCGCGTGCGAAGCCACCGGGCCTTCGAGGTGGCCTACTTCTTCGTGCTCGCGGGCTGCATCCAGGCCCTCCTCACGCCCAACCTGCGCGAGGGGTGGCCGCACTACGAGTTCGTGCGCTACTGGCTGCTCCACGTCTCGCTCGTGTGGGCGGTGCTCTACGCCATCGTCGTCTACGGCGAGCGGCCCACGATGCGCGGGCTCGGCCTTGCGGCCGCCGCGTTCGTGGCCTACATCGCGGTCGTGAAGGCCATCAACACGGGCATTGGGACGAACTATGCGTTCACGCAGCGCAAGCCCGACACGGCCTCGCTCCTCGACCACCTCGGTCCGTACCCGCTGTACATCTTCACCGGCACGCTCATGGCGCTCGCGCTCTTCGTGCTCGTGTACGCGCCGGTCGCGTTGGCGGGCCACCGGCAACGGCGCCGGATCCGCGTGGCTTAGGTCGGGCAAAGGTCTGGCGCCACGCAGGCGCCCTCGGCGGCGAGCAGCGCGGCCTTGCGGGCGGGGCCCCAGCGGTAGCCGCTCAGGCTGCCATCGCTGCGGAGACGCGGTGGCAGGGCGTGACGAGGGCGACGGGGTTGGCCGCGCACGCCCCGGCCACCGCGCGCACCGCCTCCGGCTGCCCGATGCCCCGGGCCACCTCGGCGTACGTGCGCGTCTCGCCACGCGGGATGGCCCGCAGCGCCTCCCACACGCGCCGCTGAAAAGCGGTCGCCTGGAGGTCGAGCGGGAGGGTGGGCATGGGGGCGCCGCCGAGGCTCGCCACGAGGCCGGAGATGGCTTCCGCCAGCGCCGAATCGTCGCGGGTGCGCGTGGCGTGCGGAAAGAGGCGCGCGAGGTCGGCCTCGGCGTCCTCGGGCGTGGTGTGGAGGGAGACGCTGCACAGCCCGCGCGGCGTGGCGGCCACGAGGAGGGTGCCGAAGGGCGTCTCGGTGGTGGCGAACGTGAGGGCGGCCGCAGGGGCGCCGCGGCGAAACTGGTCGGGGGTCATGCCGAGGAGGTCGGAAGTGGCGGCGTAGAGGCGGCTGGGGCCGGAATAGCCGGCCTCGTAGAGCGCTTCGAGCAGGGGCGTGCCCCGCTGGAGGGCGCCGCGCAGGTGGGCGTGGCGGAGGGCATCGCGGAGCGCGCGGAGCGAGAGGCCCAGCGTGCGGCGCACGAGCCGGTCCAGGGCCGGGCGGTCGGTGCCGAGGGTGCCGGCGAGCGCGGCGAGGTCGGCGTCGGGGGTGAGCGTGCGGGCGAGGCGGGCGAGGCGCGCGGCGTCCCCGGCGGCGGTGTCCGGGGCGCAGCGGCGGCAGGCGCGGAAGCCGGCGGCGCGGGCGTCCTCGGGCGCGTCGAACAGGCGGATGTGGGCGGCAAGCGGGCGGCGCGCCGGGCACGACGGGCGGCAGTACACGCCCGTCGTCGTGACGGCGTAGACGAACGCCCCGTCCGCGCGGGCGTCGCGGGCGTGCACGGCGGCAAGGCGGGCGGCTTCGTCGAGCATCAGGGCGGTGGGCAGCGGTGGAACGAGCCGGGCGGAATGAGCCTAGCGGAACGGGGCGAACCGGGGCAGGATACACCGCCCCCCTGCCTCCGCTCTACCCGTTTTCCCGTGCAAACTCCTGACCCGCGCGACCCTGTTGCCCTCACGCTCGACCTGTGCGCGATCGACTCCACGACGGGCCGCGAAGCCACCTGCGGCGCGCGCATCGCGCACGTGCTCGAAGGGCTCGGCTTCACCGTCGAGCGGCAGCCGGTGGAGGGCGACCGCTTCAACCTGCTCGCCCGCACCGAGGCGCGGCCCGAGGTCGTCCTCTCCACCCACTTCGACACCGTGCCGCCCTACGTGCCCGTGCGCCTGGAGGAGGGCATCCTCCACGGGCGCGGCGTGAGCGACGCCAAGGGCATCCTGGCCGCCGAAATCGCCGCCGCCGCGCGCCTGCTCGACGCGGGCGAGCGCCGCATCGGGTTGCTCTTCACGGTGGACGAAGAGGCGTCGAGCGCGGGCGCGAAGGTGGCCAATGAGCACCCGATGGCGCAGCAGGTGCGCTTCCTCATCAACGGCGAGCCCACCGACGGCCTCCCGGCCTCCGGCACCAAGGGCTCGCTCCGGGTGCGGCTCTGGGCCGAGGGCGTGGCAGGCCACTCGGCTTACCCGGAGTCCGGCCACAGCGCCCTTCATGCCCTGCTCGACGTGCTCGCGGACCTGCGCGCCCACGCCTGGCCCACCGATCCGCTCTTCGGCGAGACCACCTTCAACGTGGGCACGCTCCACGGGGGCGTGGCGGCCAACGTGATCGCGCCGCACGCCGAGGCGCTCCTCCAGATCCGCCTCGTCACGCCGCCCGCGTCGGTGATCGCTGAGATCGAGCGGATCGTGGCGGACCGGTGCCGTTTGGAAGTGCTCACGCAGTCCGACCCGGTGCGGCTCTTTGTGCCCGAGGGCTACGATTCGCGCGTCATGCGCTACGTGACGGACGTGCCGTACCTCACCCGCTGGGGCACGCCCCTGCTCTTCGGCCCCGGCTCGATCCTCGTCGCCCACACGGACGGCGAGCACATTGCGGCGCAGGAGCTGGAAGCCGCCGCCGATGCGTACGTTGCGCTCGTCCAAACCCTTCTCACCCTCCCCTGATGCGCCGTCCTGCCCCTTTCCGCATGGTCCGCGCGTGTGTGTTTGCCACGCTCCTGTTCGCTGCCGCCTGCCGCACCGAGCCCACCCCTCCGCCTGAGCCGTCGCCCGCGCCCCCGGCGCCGGTGGACACGTCGTCCGCCACGATAGGCCCCGTCATGCTGAACGAGCTGTCGGCGGGCGACCGGGGCTGCTACGTCACCGCGACCGGCGCGAGCGGCGAGGCCCTCCCGCACCTCGGCGCCTTCGAACTGTGCGAGGACACGACGCTCGTCGGCAAGTCCGTACGGCTCGTCACCGAAAAGCAGGCCGTGCAGGCCACCTCGTGCGCCGGCGACCCCGAGTGCAAGGACACCGAGGTGGAAGACCTCGTGATGCGGATCGAGCCGGCGGGCTGAGGCGCATCGGGAAACGCCGGCAACACCGTAGCGCCGCCGCCCGGCGCCCCGGGCCCGGCGTGTACCTTGGCGATGTGCTTCGCCCTGCCTCGCCATGCCCCCCCGTCCGCTCCAGATCGCCCTCGTGGGCCACGGCCGCATGGGCCGCCTTGTGGAGCGGCTGGCCCTGGAGGGCGGCCACACCGTCACGGCCACGTTCACATCCGGCCATCCGGCCTCGACGGAGGCGCTCGCGGGCGCCGATGTGGCAATCGACTTCTCGCACGCCCAGGCGCTGCTCCCGACCGTCGCGGCCTGCGCGGCGGCAGCGGTGCCGCTCGTGACCGGCACAACGGGCTGGGGGGCGCAGCAGGCGGCCGTGGAAGCGGCGTCGGCGGGCGGGCTCGTCGTCTATGGGTCCAACTTCGCCGTGGGCGTACACGTGTTCTTCCGGCTCGTCGAGCACGCGGCGGCCCTGTTTGCGAAGGCGGGCGGCTACGCCCCGTTTCTCGAAGAGCAGCACCACGCGGCCAAGAAAGACGCCCCCAGCGGCACGGCGCTCTCGCTCCAGCGGCGCGTGGCGGCGGCGTTTCCGGAGGCGGCGCTCGATGTGGCCGTGACGCGCGCCGGGCACATCCCCGGCACCCACCGCGTCGGCTTCGACGGCGCGCCCGATCAGGTGCTGCTCACCCACACGGCCCGCTCGCGCGAGGGGTTTGCGCAGGGCGCGCTCGTGGCGCCGCGTGGGCCGCCGGGGCGTTCGCCGTCCGGGCAGCGCGGGCTCGTCCCGTTTGAAACCGTCATGGACCGACGTGCTCGGGTGACGGTGGCGCGCCTCTTTAAGATAGTGGCACGACGCATCGTGCCCCTACGTCGGACATCCTACATCGCACTCATCGCACCGCATCATGACCTGTTCCTGGCTCTCCGGCGTGGGCACCGCGCTCGTCACCCCCTTCAACGCCGACGGCAACGTGGATGTAGACGCGCTCCGGCGCGTCGTCGAGCACCAGATTGCGGGCGGCGTGGAACTGCTCGTGCCCGTGGGCACGACGGGCGAGAGCGCGACCACGACCGCCGAGGAAGACCAGCTCATCGTGCGCACCGTCGTCGAGACGGCGGCAGGGCGGGCCCGGGTGATGGCGGGCATCGGCTCGAACAACACCCGCGTGGCGATCGAGAACGGGCAGCGCGCCAAAGACGCGGGCGCCGATGCGCTGCTCGCCGTCGGGCCGTACTACAACAAGCCCACGCAGGCGGGCCTGCTCGCGCACTACCGGCCATCGCGGCGGCGCACCCGGACATGCCCATCGTGGTGTACAACGTGCCCGGCCGCACCGTCACCAACATCGCGGCGAGCACCTGCCTGACGCTCGCGCGCGAGGTGGACAACATCGTCGGCACCAAGGAGGCCTCGGGCAACTTCTCGCAGATCATGGAGATCATCGCGGGCGCGCCCGAAGGCTTTGCGGTCCTCTCGGGCGACGACGCGACGACGCTGCCGCTCATCGCCTGCGGCGTCCACGGGGTGGTGTCGGTGGTGTCAACCAGGCGCCGAGGCTCATGGTGGAGATGGTGAACGCCGCCCTGCGCCGGCGACTACGAAGCGGCCCGCGCCACGCACTACCGCCTGCTCCCGCTCATGGAGGGCAACTTCGTCGAGACGAGCCCCGGCCCGGTCAAGGCCGGCCTTGCCCTGATGGGCCTCATCGACGAGCACCTCCGCCTGCCCCTCGTCCCGTCGCCGACGCCACGCGGGAGAAGATGCGCGGCTGGCTGACCGACCTTGGCTTGCTCTGAACCTGGAATCGTCACGGCACGCGTGTGCCGGACGGAGCTTTTCGTGTCTGCTACGCCTCATGGAAGCGTGCGGTTCGACCGCCGATCTTTCGAGCGCGTGCCGCTCCGCGTACCCATCAGACCTTCGTCGACAGACACGGCCCGCTGGGCCAACACGCAGCGGCGCGACGTTCTCTGACGATGGCCGCGGCAGAACCATCTCAGGAGACGACCGGTGGCACCTGGTTGAGCTCGGAAGCGAACCGGGCGTTGGCGTGAAGCCGATGATCGGCGCGCACGAAGTGATTCGCGAACCCTTCACGCCTCGTCCGCGTGAGCCCATGAAGCGGCCGCCGGACCTCGGTGCGTCACCTCGAATGCCCATGGCTGCCGCCTGCTGCGGGTGAAGGAGGCCGACCACACCGTGTTCGTTCATCTCGACACCCGCAAGATCTCGACGGTGCCCCGGCATCGAGAGATCGACGAACAACTCGCCCGTAAAATTTGCCGCGACCTGCACTGTCCCGACCCCGTGACGCTTCTGGTGTCGAACCCTGCCTGCCCTATGCGCTCCCCCACCGACGTTCGCACCGCCATTGAGGCGATTGCCGACAAGAAGGACACCTTCTCCTACGACGACCGCGCCGTGTTTGCGCACCTCAAGCAGATGCTCGACAACGGGCAGGTGCGCGCCGCCGAACCCGACGGCGCGGGCGGCTGGCAGGTCAACCAGTGGGTCAAGCAGGGCATCCTGCTCGGTTTCCGCATCGGGCAGGTGGTGGACATGCACGCCGGCCCGTTTCCCTTCTTCGACAAGGACACCTACCCCCTCAAGCCCTTCGCCCTCGCCGACGGCGTCCGGATCGTGCCGGGCGGCTCGTCCATCCGCGAAGGGTGCTTTGTGGCGCCCGGCGTGGTCGTGATGCCGCCCGCCTACATCAACGTGGGCGCGTACGTGGACGCGGGCACGATGGTGGATTCGCACGCGCTCGTGGGCTCGTGCGCGCAGATCGGCAAGCGCGTCCACCTGAGCGCGGCCGTGCAGATCGGCGGCGTGCTGGAGCCCGTGGGCGCGATGCCGGTCGTGATCGAGGACGATGCGCTCATCGGGGGCGGGTGCGGCGTGTACGAGGGCACGCGCGTGGGCGCAGGCGCGGTGCTCGCGCCGGGCACGCAGCTCACCGCGGGCACGCCGGTGTTCGACCTCGTGAAGGGCGAGACGTACCGCGCAAGCGAATCCGGTCCGCTCGTGATCCCGCCGGGCGCCGTCGTGGTGCCTGGCAGCCGCGCCGTACAGTCCGAGTTTGGCCGGCAGCACGGCCTGAGCCTCTACGCGCCGATGATCGTCAAGTACCGCGACGCGAGCACGGAGCGGTCGGTGCGGCTGGAGGACTATCTGCGATAGCCGACGTACGACATGCGAGGTGCGACGTACGACGGGGGATAGCTGAGGGATGACGTACGCCTCATCCCTTCTTTACCTCGCATGTCGCAGTCTACGTCCCACGCCCTGTCGCACGTCCCATGTCGGTCTACCTCGACTACAACGCCACCACGCCCCTCGCCCCGGAGGCCTTTGCGGCGATGCGGCCGTGGCTGACGGAGTGGGTCGGCAATCCGCATTCGGCGCACGCGGCGGGCTGGCGGGCGCAAGGAAGCCGTGGAAGCTGCGCGGGCGCAGGTGGCCGCGCTCGTGGGCGCGGCGCCGGAGGAAGTGGTCTTCACGAGCGGCGCCACCGAGGCGTGCAACCTCGCCCTCAAGGGCGTGCTCGCGCGCTACGCCGCGAAGGGCCGCCACGTGGTGACGGCCGCCACCGAGCACGCCGCCGTGCTCGACACGCTCCGCGCGCTCGAACGCCGGGGCGAGGCCGAGGTCACGGTGCTGCCGGTCGATGCCGAGGGGCGCGTCGCGCCCGACGCGCTCGCCGCCGCGCTCCGCCCGAGCACGGTCCTCGCGGCCCTCATGGCGGCCAACAACGAAACGGGCGTCCTGCGCGACCTGCCGGCGCTCGCCGCCGTGTGCCGTGCCGCCGGCACCCTCTTCTTCACCGACGCCACCCAGGCGGCCGGCAAGGTCCCCCTCGATTTCGCGCACGCCGACCTGCTCGCGCTCTCGGCGCACAAGCTCTACGGCCCGATGGGCGTGGGCGCGCTCGTCGTGCGGCGGCGCGGGCCGCGCGTGGCGCTCGCCCCGCAGATGGAAGGCGGCGGGCAGGAGCGGGGCCTGCGCTCGGGCACGCTCAACGTGCCGGGCATCGTCGGCTTTGGCGCGGCGGCGGCACTCGCGCAGGAACGGCCTGGAGGCCGACGGCGCCCGCCTCGGCGCGCTCCGGGATGTGCTGCAGGCGCGGCTCGTCGCGGAGACGGGCGCCCGCGTGAACGGGGGCAATGCACCCCGCTTGCCGAACACGCTCAACGTCACGTTTCCCGGCGTAGACGCCACGCGGCTCCTCGCCGCCCTCGGCGGGCGCCTTGCCCTCGCCACCGGCAGCGCGTGCGCGAGCGCCAAAGCCGCGCCGAGCCACGTCCTCCGCGCGATGGGACTTTCGGACGCAGAGGCCCGCGCGAGCGTGCGCATCAGCCTGGGGCGGCCCACCACGGTGGACGAGGCTCAGCAGGCGGGGGACTGGCTCGTCGCAGCGGTCGCGGCGGAGCGGGCGCGGGGTGTGGCGCAGGCGGCTACACCCCGCTGATCTTCTCCGGAGTGTCGGGGTCGGCGCGGCGTTGCCAGGGCCAGCGGCCTTCGAGTTCGACTTCGAGCGCCCAGCCGAGGAACGTCCGGATGGCCACGACGAGCCCGAGCACGCCCACGCGCGCGTAGGTGGGCTCGACGGCCACCGTGCGGATCACGTCGGCGGCGACGAGGAATTCAAGTCCGAGCAGGAGCGTGTGGCCGAGTCCCTCGCGGTAGCGCCGGTAGGCGGCGTCGCCCGCGTCGTGCATCTTGCCCAGAAAGCGGAGCGTGGTATAGGCGAGCCCGGCGAGGATGAGCACGACGCCCGCCACGTCCACGGCCACGCCGGCGGCTTCGATGAGCGGGGCCACGTTCACGTTTCTACCTCGGGGTCCTGTTTGCGGGCGCCCCGGATGTTAAGCCCCGCGAGCACGGCCTGAAGCACGATGAGCGCCCAGGCGTCGTCGTGGACGCCCCAGATCACCCAGAGCACGTTGCTGGCGAGGAACACCCAGAAGCCCCACGCGCGCCGCTTGTCGCGCTCGGAGGCGGTGAGCCACGCCCCGGCCACGGTCACGGCCATCGCGGGCCACTGGAGCAGGTCGAGAAGGTTCATCGGAGCGGCTCGCCGAGGAGCAGGTGGCTGATGGCCTTGGCGCGGTAGGCGAAGATGCGCTTCACCTGAAGCCGGATGAGGGGCGCCGCGAGGTCGCCGAGGGGTTCGAGGGGCAGCCGGTAGCGCACCTCGTCGTCCATGATCGTCGCGTCCGGCCCGTCCTCGCGGAAGGTGTGCCGGTGGATCCACTGGCGATACGGCCCCTTGAGCTGCTGGTCGGTGAAGGCGTGCGGCGGGTCCCACGCGCAGATCTCGGTGCGCCAGCCAAAGGGCACGCCGAAGAGCTTGAGCTGGTACTCGATGAGCGTGCCCTGGTGGACATCGATGGGGCCGGGCGTGCGGATCGAGAAGCGCAGCTCCGGGGGCGTGATGCGCTCCAGGTTTTCGGCGGCGGCGAAGAACGGAAACACCTCCGCGCGCGGGAGCGGCAGACGCGTGGTGGTACGGAAAACGTGTTCCAAGCGGGGATCAGGATGAGGGGACCTCAACCCGTCGCGTCTACCAAAGGCTGCACGCGCCCCGCAATAAGCCCGTAACCACACCTCCGCTCGGGGAGGTGGTGCACAGCGCCGGAGGGGGTTCTGGATCCGTCGTCACGTCAAGCCCCTTCGGCGCAAGGCACTGGCCCCCCACGGAAGACGGTGGAGCCCTGCACCAACCTGTTGCCTCAGAAACCGGCGTCGAGGGCGACGATGGCGCGGAGGATGAGCGTGGCCGAGGCGCCGTAAAACGCCGGGTTGATGCGCGCCACGTCGTCGGTGGGGCGGTGGTAGTCCGGGTGGTCTTCGACGCCGAAGTAGACGAACGGCACGTGCGCGGCGTGGAAGGCCACCACTGCCCAGTGGCACTCCGACCGCTCCGCCCGGCGCCCCAAGCCTGCGAAGCTGGCTGTCAATGCCGCGTTGCGTGACTACGTTCAGGATCGCCTCGCCGGAGGCATCAGCGCGCTGAGCGGCGTCGCGTCTGCCGGTCCTGTCGTGTGCTGGAAAGGCCGCCGGCACGGTCCTCGGCAGCACCGACGCTGGGCTCAGCGCCTGGAGCCCGGAGCAGATCGCCCGCCGCCTGCGGCTCGACTTCCCTAGACGATATGGCCATGCGCATCAGCCACGAGGCCATCTACCAGGCTCTCTACATCTCAAGGCCGCGGCGCCCTCCCCGCGATCTGACTCGCCTGTCTGCGCACCGGACGCTCTCTCCGCGTTCCGCGCGCTCGCACCCGCGGTCGCGGCAAGTCCTTCGTCACCCCCGAAGTCCTGATCCGCCATCGTCCTGTAGTAGCTGCTTGATCTCATTGTGCTGTTCCACTCCGTAGGAGACCTGATCATCTCGTTCCACCTCTCTCCCATCGCGCCCTGGTCGGACTGGTTCGTCCAGTCGTCGCGCCCGCTGCCGGCGTGTCGTGCCCGAAGCGGAGCGCGATGCCGGTCAGCCCCACCGCAGCGCGTTCGAGGAAGGGGCGCAGGCGGGGCGTGGTGGAGGTGCCGGAGGCGTAGAGTTCGCCCTTGTCGCCGCGCGCGACCATGTCGAGGTTGATGTTGAGCTTGACGGCCGCGAGCGGCACGGGCGGATCGGCCACGAAGGCGCGGGCGCCGCGCAGGCCCTGCTCCTCGGCATCGAAGGCCGCAAAGACGAGCGTGTGGCGCGGCGGGTGGGCGGCGAAGTAAGCGGCGGCGGCGAGAATGGCGGCGGTGCCGGAGGCGTTGTCGTCGGCGCCGTTGTAGACCTCGCCCCCGCGCACGCCCACATGGTCGAAGTGGGCGGAGACGACGAGGAACGAGTCCGGCACGGCGGTGCCCCGGATCAGGCCCACCACGTTGGCGCCGAGGCGCGTGGTGGTGTCGCGCGCGGTCCACGCGAAGGGCCGCACGAAGCCCCCGTCGAAGGGCACGAGCCCGAGCGCGCGAAAGCGCCGCTCGATAAAGGCGCGGGCCTGCCGGTTGCCCTCGGTTTCGGGCAGGCGCCCGGCGCGGGCGTCGTCGGCGAGAAAGCGGAGGTCGGCCATGAGGCGGCTCGTGTCCACGGGCGCCTGCGCGCGGGCGGGGCGGGGGGCCGCGGCGGCGAGCAGGCCGAGCAGGGCGAGGCAGCGAAACGTCATGGAGGGGGCAACTGGTGGGAAAGCCACGCGGCAAAGGCGGCCAGGGCGCGCCCCCGGTGGGAGATGGCGTTCTTGGCCGCGCGGGGCATCTCGGCGAACGTCTCGGCCTGGCCCTCCGGGACGAACAGCCGGTCGTAGCCGAAGCCGCCCTCGCCGCGTTCGTGGTCGAGGAGGTGGCCTTCGCAGACGCCCTCGAAGGTGCGAAGCGTGCCCGAAGCGTCTACAAAGGCCAGCACGGTGCGGAAGCGGGCGCGGCGGTCGGCGGCGTGCTGGAGGGCGGCGAGGAGGTGGGCGCGGTTGTCGGCGTCGGTGGCGGTTTCGCCGGCAAAGCGGGCCGAGCGCACGCCGGGGCGCCCGTCGAGCGTGTCCACTTCGAGGCCGGTGTCGTCGGCGAGGGCGGGCAGGCCGGTGAACGCCGTGGAGCGCACGGGCCTTTTTCTCGGCGTTGCCCGCGAGCGTGGGCGCATCCTCCACTACCTCGGGCGCGTCTTCCGGACACGGGACGAGGTCGACCGGCAGGGCGTCGAGCAGGGCGGCGAGTTCGCGCACCTTGCCGGGGTTGCGCGTGGCGAGTACGAGGCGGAGCGGATCGGGCATCCCGGAAGGTAGGGGCGATGCCGGTGTGGGGCACGAACCGCCGGGCGCCCTGGTCCGTCGCAACGGCACCGAACGGGCGGCCGCGCGCGACTTCGCCCGAACGGGAGGGCGTTCACCGCCGTCATGCCCGGGGGCGCATACCGGGCGAAGCCGCGCGCAAGACCGCGTGCGGCGGCGTGGTGGTGGCCCGCGCGGGGCGACGCACCGGGGCCCCACACCGGCGGCTTCGCCCCTACATTGGCGGCACGCCCCCGCTGCTGATGATGCGCTTGCCTGCTGCCCTTGTCCTGCTGGCCCTGTTTGCCGCCGGATGTGGCGGGTGCCGGCGCGGTGGGGACGCCGCTGGCGAGGGGCCCTTCCGCCCGGAACTCGTGGCCTTCGAGGCGCCGGCATCGGCGAGCCCGTTCCTGCCCGTGCTCGACGGACCACTCCGCGTGCTCGCGGCCACGCCGTCCGGCACGATGGTGGGCATCGGGCCTGCGCAGGGCGTGGCGGTGGCGTTCACGAAGCCCGTCGTGGCGCTTGGCGACGCGCCCGCGCCGCCTGCAAACGCCCTTGCGCTCGATCCGGCGGTGCCGGGCACGCTCCGCTGGGAGGGGGGGCAGACGCTCGTCTTCCAGCCCACTGCTCCGCTGCCCCCAGCCACGCGCTTTACCGCCCGCCTCCGCGCCGCCGGGATCCAGAGCCTCGACGGCGGCGAAGCCCTCGCGCGCGACACGTCGTGGACGTTCGAGACGCCCCGCCCCGCCGTGGTGGCCGCGCAGCCCGCCCCCGGGGAAACGTTCGCCTCGCCCACGGCCCCGCTCCGGCTCGACTTCAACCAGCCGGTCGCCGCCGCGCAGGTGAAGGGCGCGCTCGTGCTCGAAACGCGGCGGGCGCCGCGTCGCGCTCGACGTACTGCAGGCGGGCGATTCGGCGCTCGTGCTGCGGCACGCGGTGCTGGAGCGGGGCGCCACCTACCACCTGGTTGCCGGGGCGGGCCTCAAGGGGCGCGGCGGCCCCCTGCCCTCCGAGGCGCCGGACACCACCACCTTCCGCGTGGCGCCCGCGCTTGCCTTCGAGGGCCTTGCCCAGTCCGAGGGCTACGGCGAGGAGCGCACGGCCAGCCCTTTCGACCCCGAGCGCGGCCTCACGCTCCGCTTCGCCACGCCCGTGCGCGCGGGCGATGTGCGGCGCGCGCTCCGCTTCACCCCCGCCGTGGCGTGGCCCGCCGGGGTGGAAGCGGGCGACGCGGGCGAGGGTGTGGCGCAGACGTTCCGCCTCCCCTTTGCCCCCGAGACGGACTACACGCTCACGCTCACCGGCCTCAAAGATGTGTTCGGGCAAACGCTCGCGCCCACCACCGCGCGGTTTCGCACGAGCGCCCTCCAACCGTCGCTCCGCGTGCCCGAGGGCGTGATGGTGGTGGAGGCCGGGCCGAACGGCGCCCTGCCCCTGCGCGCCACCAACGTGCCCGGCGTGCTCGTGGCCGCCGAACGGCTCACGCCCGCCACCGTCGTGCCCCGCCTGCGCGCCTACGACACCGACCACTACTACGGCGAGGAGGACGAGGCCACGCGCCCGCAGCCGCGCACGCCCACGCGCCTCGCGGCCCTCGGCCTGCGCCCCAACGTGCCCGGCAAGGCCCCCCTCCGCTTCGACTCGCTCCTGAGCGCCGGACCCGGCGGCGTGCGCACGGGCGTGGTGGGATTTGCGCTCCGCACGCCCGCGCTCGGCGGCGAGGCGGCGCTTCAGGTCCACAAGGGCCTCGCGCAGGTAACGCGCCTGGGCCTCACCGTCAAGCACAGCCCCCACGAGAGCCTCGTGCTCGTGACCGAACTGGGCACCGCGCAGCCCATCGCCGGCGCAAAAGTCACCGTGCGCGACCTTGCCAACCGGGTGCGGTGGACGGGCCAGACCGGGCGCGACGGGCGCGTAGCGGTGCCCGGCTGGGGCCGCCTCGGCATCGCGTCCAGCCAGGCGTGGCAGAAGCCGATCCAGTTTGTGTTCGCCGAGCGCGGGGAGGACTTCGCCTTCACCTCCAACCTGTTCGAGGACGGCCTGGAGCCGTGGCGCTTCGATGTGGACGTGGACTGGAACCCGAAGCCCGAAACGTTCGCGGGCGTCGTCTTCTCTGACCGGGGCCTCTACCGTGCCGGCGAGACCGTCAACCTGAAGGGCTGGCTGCGGCGCCGCACCTCCGGCGACTGGGCGGTCGTGCAGGACAGCGTGCGCCTCGTGCTCCTCGACGCGCGCGGGCGCCCCACGCTCGACCGGCGCCTGCGCCTCTCTGACCTCGGCGCCTTCGACCTTGCCCTTCCGATTCCGACGGGCGCGCCGCAGGGCACCTACGGCGTTACCCTCCTCAAGGCGCGCGACACCGTCTCGGTGAACAGCTACGATCTGTGGCAGCACGAACTCGCGAGCGGGAGCTTCCGCGTCGAGAGCTTCCGCACCGCCTCGTTTCGCGTCCAGGCCGACCCTGCCGCCGACGCCTACGTGGCGGGCGAGCGCTTCGAGGCGACGCTCTCCGGCCACTACCTCTTCGGCGCGGCGATGGGTGGCGCGCCGGTCTCCTACACGCTCACGCAGCGCCCCGCAGGCTTTGCCCCCGAGGGCTACGACGGCTGGCGCTTCGGCGCCTTCACCCCCGGCGACGACGCGTACGACGAAGGCGCCGGCAGCACCGACAACCTCTACAGCACCCTCCTGAGCGCCGACGCCGCGCTCGACGCCGAGGGCCGCCTGCCGCTCGCCACCGCGCTCGCGCCTTCCACCACCGGCGTGCCGCTCGAACTGAGCCTCTCGGCCACCGTGACCGACCCGAGCCGCCAGCAGCAGTCCGACGAGACGACCGTGATGCTGCATCCAGGCCTGTTCTACATCGGCCTGCGCCCACGCACCTCGTACCTCGACCTGAGCCGGGGCAAAGACCTGGAGGTGGACGTGGTGACGGTAGACCCCGGCGGCGTGCCCGTGGGCGCGCGCGTGGACGTCGAACTTATCCGCGAGGAGTGGACGAGCGTGCGCGAGGTCGGCGCCGACGGGCGGCTCCGGTGGGTCTCGAACCGCCGCGAGGAGGCGAAGGGCGCGCAGTCCGTGACGACGGCCCCGGGCAAGCTCGCGCGCCTCAAGATGCCGGTGGCTGCAGGCGGCACCTACCGCGTGCGCGCCACCGCGCGCGACGTGCGCGGCAACGTGGTCCGCACGGAGACCTACTTTTTCGCCGCCGGCTCCGGCTACGTGGCCTGGCGCCGCGCCGACGACGACCGCATCGACCTTGTCCCCGACCGCACGACGGCCTACGCGCCCGGCGAGACGGCGCGGATCCTCGTGCAGAGCCCCTTCGAGGAGGCCACGGCGCTCGTGACGGTCGAGCGCGAGGGCGTGATGAGCAGCCAGGTGGTGACGCTGCGCGGGAGCGCCCCGCAGATCGAGGTCCCGCTCACCGACGCCCACCTGCCCAACGCGTTCGTGTCCGTGATCCTGCTCACGGGCCGCGCCGCGTCGCCGACCGCGAACGCCGACGTGGGCGCGCCGCAGTTTCGCGTGGGCTACGCCAACCTGCGCGTGGACGCGGGCGCGCGGCACCTGCACGTAGAAGTCGAGGCGAGCAAGGCCGAGGTGCGTCCGGGCGAGGAGGTGGAGGTGAGGCTCCGCCTCGTAGACCGCGACGGGCGCGGCGTGGCGGGAGAGGTGGCGTTCTCCGCCGCCGACGCGGGCGTGGTGGACCTCATCAAGTACACCCTCCCCGACCCCTACGACAGCTTCTACGGCCCCCGCAGCCTCGCCGTCACGACCACCGAGAGCCGGTCGGTGCTCGTGGACCAGCGCGCGTTCGGGCAGAAGGAGGAAGACACCGGCGGCGGCGGCGGCGATCCGGAGCGGCTCCGCAAGGACTTTCGCCCGCTCGCCTTCTGGGCGCCGAGCCTGCGCACCGGGCGCGACGGACGGGCGACCGTGCGCTTCAAGGTGCCCGAGCGCCTCACCACGCTCCGCCTCATGGCGAGCGCGGCCACGCTCGACCACCGCTTCGGAAAGGGCCTCGGCCAGACCATCGTCACCCAGCCGCTCGTGCTCTCGCCCGCGCTCCCCCGCTTTGCCCGGCAGGGCGACACCTTCGAGGCGGGCGTGCTCGTGACCAACCGCACTGCTGCCGCCGGCGAGGCCGTCGTGCAGGCGCAGGCCAACGGCCTCACGCTCGCGGGAACGCCGCAGCGCATCCAACTGGCGAAGGGCGAGACGCGCGAGGTGCGCTTCCGCTTCAACGCGCCGCGCGCGGGCACCGCCCGCATCGCCTTTACCGGCACGCTCGGGGCGGAGCGCGACGGCCTCGAAGCCGCCTCTCCGCGTGGACGTGCCCGCCGTGCGCGAGGCCAGCGCCACGTTCGCCCGCGTGGACGAACCGACGACGATCCAACTGGCCGTGCCTGCGGATCGGATCTCGGCCTCCGTCACCGCGCGCCTCTCCAGCACGGCCCTCGCCGGGCTCAGCCTCGTCACCCGCGACCTCGTGCAGTACCCCTACGGCTGCCTCGAGCAGCGCACGAGCGCGGCGCGGGCGTTTCTGGCCGGGCGCGAGGTGCTGAGTAGCTACGACGCGGCCACGCTTGCGCTCGGACGTCCGCGCGTGGAGGCGTGGCTGGGCAGCCTCGAATCGTTCTGGACGGGCGACGGCTTCACCCTCTGGCCCGGCGGGCAGGCCGAGGTGCATCCGTATGCGAGCGCCTACACGATCCTCGCGCTCGCCGAGGCGAAGGCGGCGGGCTATGCGGTGCCCGAGGCGCTCACGCGCGAGGCCGTGGCATGGCTCGCCGCGCGCGTCCGCCGCGCCTCCGAGCGGCCGGACTGGCTCGCCCCCGAGGCGTGGAACGACACGCGCGCGCTCATGCTCTACGCGCTCGCCCGCCACGGCGAGGTGCTCGACGCCGAGATGCAGGCCCTTGCTACCGCTCCGCTCTCGGCCGAGGGCGAGGCGCTGCTGCTGCGCGCCGTCACCGCCGCCGGTCGTCGCCCTGCCCTCGCCACCGTTCGCACGAACCTTGTGCAGCGCGTGCGCGCCCGCCTCCGCCTCGACGGCACCGCCGCCTATCTCGACGCTGGCCCCAATGCCGCCGTCAACTTCGGCTCCGACGTGCGCGCGTCTGCCCTCGGCCTTGCCGCGCTCACCGAAACGGTCCCGGACGGCGAGGCCCCGATCCTGGCCGGACTCGTGCGCGGGCTCGTCGGGCAGCGGTCGGACGCGCAGCTTTCCACGCAGGAGGGCGCGGCGCTCATTGAGGCGCTCGGGCTCTACGCGCGGCGCTTTGAGCGGGCGAGCCCGGCGCTCACCGCGCGCGTGCGGGCGCTCGGGCGCGACGTGGTGCGGGCGCAGCTTCCAGGGGCGCTCGCTCGCCGTGCAGGAAGGCACGCTCGGGGGCCTCCCAGGGGGAAATGTGCCCGTAGAGGTGAGCCGCACCGGCACGGGCGCGCTCTACCTCGCAATGCGCCTCGAAAGCCTCGTCCGCCCCACCCGCGCGCCCCTCAGCGCCGGGCTCGCCCTCGCGCGCACGTTCGAACTGCTCGACGCGCGCACGGGCCAGGGCCGCGCCCTCGCCGCCGACGCGCAGGGCCGCGTGGCGGTGACGGCGGGCGCGCTCGTGCGCGTCACCCTCCGCCTCAGCACGCCCACCGAGCGCCCCTACGTGGCCGTAGACGACGCGCTCCCGGCGGGCCTCGAAGTGCTCAACGCCGCCCTCGCCACCACCGACCAGGCGCTCCTCGACCGCGCCGACGCCGGGCAGGGCCGCTACTGGGGCTCGTTCTCCCACACCGAAACCCGCGACGACCGCGTGCTCCTCTTCGCCGACCGCCTCGACGCCGGCGAGCACACGTTCACCTACGTCGCCCGCGCCACGACGGCGGGCACCTACGTCCTCCCCCCCGCGCACGCCGAACTCATGTACCGCCCCGAGGTGCAGGCGCGCACCGCCGCCGGCACGTTCGTGGTGCGGTAGCCTCCGTCCCCCTCCGGTCCTTCGGACCTCCTCCCCCGAAATCGGGGGAGGACCGACGGCGGAGCGCGTCCAGCGCGAAGCCGTCAGGAGGGGGCTAGGCCGGAGCGTCAGGAGGGGGGACCGGGAGGGAGCCAGATCCAGAAGGTGCTGCCGACGTCCTTTTCGCTGTCCACGCCGATGGAGCCGCCCATAAGCTCCACGAGCCGCTTGGAGATGGCGAGGCCGAGCCCGGCGCCCTCGTGGCTCCGCGCGAGGCCCGTGGACTCCTGCTGGAACTCGTCGAACAGGCGGGGGAGGAACGCCTCGGCGATGCCCGGCCCGGTGTCGCACACGCGGAGCACGATGCCGCCGAGTTCTTCGCTCACCTCGACCCGCACCTCGCCCTGCTGGGTGAACTTGAGCGCGTTGCTGAGCAGGTTGGTGAGCACCCGTTCGAGCGCGGCCCGGTCGGCGATGGCGCAAAGCGGCACTGCGGGCGCGACGGCGCGGAGGGCGTTCTGCTGCCGCGCGGCCTGGGGCGCGAGGAGCGCGACGGTCTCACGCACGAGCGCGCCCACGTCGAGCGGCTGGAGGTGGGGCGTGACGCGCTGGGCGCGGAGGCGCGAGAGTTCGAGCACGGACGTGAGCGTGTCCATGAGGCGGCGCCCGCCGCTCTGGATCATCTCCACCATCTCCTGATGCTCCTCGCCGAGTTCGAGCTGGAGGATCTCGGTGAAGCCGAGGATGGCGGTAAGGGGCGTACGGATCTCATGGCTCATGTTGGCCAGGAACGCATCCTTGAGGCGCATCATCTCCTCGGCCTGCTCCTTCGCGCCGATAAGTTCGGCCTCCGACTCCTTCTGCGCCGTCACGTCCTGCGCGGCGCCGTAGATGAACGTGACGCATCCCTCCGGCGTGGCCTCGGGGTAGGCGTAGACGCGCATCCAGCGGTAGCTGCCGGAGCGGGTGCGGAGGCGGAATTCGCTGCTGAACTCCTCGCCCCGGAGAACGCGCGCGTGGCGCTCGTTCCAGCGCGCCACATCGTCGGGGTGGACGAGGGTGTCGTGGGAGCGGCTGCGCATCTCGGCGGCGGCAAAGCCGAGCACGTCGTGCACAGTGTCGGTCATCCACTCCAGCTCCATGCGGCCGTCGTCGTGGACGCGGTAGGCGAAGGCGTAGGCCGAGATGAGGCGGGAGAGGGCGTGGTAGCGGGCCTGCGAGGCGGTGAGCGCGTGGTCGGCCACCTTGCGCTCGGTGATGTCGCGGTGGAGCGAGACGAAGTGGAGCAGCCGCCCCGCCGCGTCGGTGATGGGCGCCACGCGCACGTCGGCCCAGTAGGGGATGCCCGCGCGCGTGTACTGCATCAGCTCCTCCTGCGCCGCCCGGCCCTCCCGCAGCGCCGCGCGGATGCGGGCCACGGCCGCCGCGTCGGTGCCGGGCCCGTCGAGCACCCCGGGCGACTGGCCGAGCAGGGCCCGGGCAGGGTAGCCGGTGAGTTCCACGAGCGCGTCGTTGACGTACACGATCTCGGGCGCCTCCAGCGAAGGGGTCGTGACGAGGATGCCGTCCTGCGCGCGCGCAACGATGGCCTCGAACAGCGGGCCCCGGATCTCCCCGGCCCCGCGCGTCCGCAGCGGCAGGCGCCGCCGGGGCTGCACGCGCCGCGACCCGTCCGGCGGGGACGGCGTCAGGGCGCGGAGGAGGTGGGAAACGGCCACGGCAGGCGTCAGCGGGCAGGGACGAGAACACGCGCCCGGGGCACAGGGCCGCGTGGCGATACCCCGGTGCCTTCTTCGAGGTCCCGGGGCTCCGGCATCGGGAGCGGCAGCACGACCGGCGGGGCCAGGCGGATGGCGAGGGCCGTCACGTCGTCGGCCTGCGGGGCCCCTTCAGCGAAGGCGTTCACCGCGTCGAGCACGGCCCGCACGACGGCCTCGGCGGAGGTGGCGTCGGCGGTGCGGAGCGCATCGAGCAGGCGGTCTTCTTCGAAGAGCCCGCCGCCCTGCGCCCGCGCCTCGACGACGCCGTCGGTGTAGGCGAGCAGCACGTCGCCGGGCTGGAGGTGCGCCCGGTGGGTCGGGTAGGCCACCTCGCGCACGGCGGCGAGCGGCAGGCCGGAGGTGCGCACAGACGCTTCGACGGGCCCATCGGCGCGGACGAACACGGGCGCGAAGTGGCCCGCGCAGGCATACTGCGCCTCGCCCGTCCGGGTGTTGAGGATGCCGTAGAGGGCGGTGACGAACACGCCGGGGATGCGCTCGGGGTAGAGCAGGCGGTTGGCGCGCCGGAGGCACTCGCCCGGCTCGATGGCCGGCGTGGCGACCGAGCGGAGCACGCTCCGCGCGACCGTCATGAAGAGCGCCGCCGGGACGCCCTTGCCCGCCACGTCGCCCACGGCGAAGGCGAGGCGGTCGTCGTCGAGCCAGAAGTAGTCGTAGAAGTCGCCGCCGACCTCGTGCGCGGGCGCCATCGCGCCGTGCACGGTGGCCGCGCCGCTCGTGAGGCGGCTCGGCAGGGCGGCCTGCTGGATCCGCCGGGCGACGGCCAGCTCCTGGTCCACCGCCTGGAGGCGCGCCTGGGCCGCCTCGGCCCTGAGCTCGGCCTCGCGGATCGCGGCGCGCTCACGCTCGGTCTTCACCACGCGGCGCCGGTGGACGCGGGCGCCGCCCACGAGCGCGCCGATGAGCAGGAAGGCATACAGGGCGTAGGCCCAGCCCGTCTGCCACCACGGCGACGCCACCACGATGCGCACGGCCACGGGGGCGCTCCAGACGCCGTCGGCGTTGGCGGCCTGCACCTCGAACGTGTAGCGCCCCGGGTCGAGGTTGGTGTAGGTCGCGGTCTGCCGGTCGCCTGCGTCGATCCAGGTCCGGTCGAAGCCGGCGAGGCGGTAGCGGTAACGCACCGCGCGCGGGTTCTGCGCATGCAGGCCCACGTAGCCGAACGTCACGAGGTCCTGGTCGTGGTGCAGGTGCACGGTGGCGCCGGGCGCGAGCGGGGCCGCAATCGGCGCATCCGGGCCGGGCACGACGGGCTGGTTGAAGATCCGCAGTTCCGTAAACGCGATCACGGGCGGGCGCGGGTTCGGCGTGAACCCTGCCGGGTTGAAGGCCGTCACCCCTTCGACGCCGCCGAAGAAGACCTCGCCCGTGCGGGGGTTCTGGTAGAACGCCCCCGCGTTGAACTCCTGCGCCTGCGCCCCCTCGGCCACGCCGAAGGCGCGGAACTGCCCCGTGCGCGGGTTGAAGCGGACCACCCCGGCCGTGTTCGTGCTGAGCCAGAGCAGGCCGTTCGCGTCCTCGACGATGCCCCAGACCCCGTCACTGGGCAGGCCGCTGTTGCCCGTCAGGTAGTGCGTCACCCGCCCGGTGCGCCCGTCGATCCGGTTGAGGCCGTCGGCGTACGTGCCGCCCACCCACACGGTCCCGTCGCGGGCGATGAGCAGGCCGTACATGTCGTTCGCGGTGAGCGTGGCCGCGTTGCCCGGGACGTGCGTCCAGCGCCGCTTCGCGCCCGTGGCCGGGTCGTAGCGCACAACGCCCGCGTTGGTCGTCATCCACAGGGCGCCCGTGCGGTCCTGCTGGAGGCCCCGGAAGGCGAGGCCGGGCATGTTCTCCCCACTCATGGCGGGCGGCGCGATGCCGAGGTCGAGGCGGCGGAACTGTCCTGTAGATCGGTCCAGCTCGGCCAGCCCCGTCCGCGTGCCCACCCACAGGCGTCCCTGCGCGTCTTCGAGGAGGGTCTCGACGCCGCCGTCGGGCAAGCTGGCCGGGTTGGCCGGGTCGTGCGTGAACCGCTGGAGCCGGCCCGTGGCCCGGTCCATCCGCACGAGCGTGCCCGCGCCGATCCAGAGCGCGCCGCTCCGGTCCTGGAGCAGCGCGTTGACGTCGGCAGGGTAGCGCGCTTTCGCATCGGCCAGCTCGGTGGTCCAGGTCCGCCGGGCGCCGGTGCGCCGGTCCACCCGGGTGAGGGCCGGGCCACGCGTGCCGAACCAGAGGGCCCCCGCGTCGTCTTCGAGGACGGACCAGACGTACCGGGCCTGCGGCCGGTTCGGGTCGCGGGGCACGGAGTCGTACTCGGTGAACCGGCCGGCGGACGGGGCGAAGCGCACGGCGCCCGAGGCGCCGAGGTAGGCGCCCGTCCAGATGGTGCCGGTACGGTCTACGTAGATCTGGCCGAGGTCGTCGTCGGGGAGGCTCTGCGCGTCGGCCGGGTCGTGGCGGTAGGCGTCCATGCGGCCCGTGCGCGTATCGAAGCGGCGGAGCCCGTCGCGGTAGACGGTCACCCAGAGGATGGCGGGGGTGTCGGGGTCGAACGCGAGGTCGAGCGCGCCATTTCGCGCCGGATCGGCGCTGACCGAAAACTGGGTGGTAGCCGCCGTGCGCGTGTCGAAGCGGAGCAGGCCGCGGGCCCCCACAATCCAGAGTACGTGCGCGGCCCCGGGGTCGGCGAGGATTCCGCCCACCGCCACCCGTCCGAGGGCGGGATCGAGCGGAACGGCCGGAACGCCCGGGTGCGGGCGTCGAAGCGGGCGAGGCCCTGGCGCGTACCGGCCCAGACCTGTCCTGACGGGTCCTGGTAGACCGTGTAGGCGGTGTCGGAGGGGAGGGTGCCCCGGGTGTGGCTGAAATGCTCGAACCGGGCCGTGCGCGGCTCAAACCGGCTCAGGCCGTTCATCGTAGTCACCCACACGCCGCCCTCGCGGTCGCCCGTCACGTCAAAGACGTAGCCGGCGCCGAGGTGGCGCGCGTCGCCTGTGCCCTCGTTCGCCATCGGGATGTGCCGGAAGCGGCCCGTGCCGGGGTCCATCCGGTCGAGTCCCATCGCGGTCGCCGCCCACAGCACGCCCCGCGCGTCCTCGTACAGGCCCCGGACCATGCTGGACGCGAGCGAGGTCGAATCGAACGGCTGCTGCCGGAAGACCGTGACGCCGTGGCCGTCGTAGCGGTTGAGCCCGTCCTCGGTGGCGAGCCACCAGAACCCCTGCCGGTCCTGCAGCACGGCGTGGATCGTGCCCTGGGAGAGCCCCTCGCGGGGCGTGAGCCGCTCGAAGCGGACCGGCAACGGCGACGCGGACACCCCGGAGGGCGGCTGGGCGAGGGCCACGTCGGCAGCCAGGCTGCCGAGTACAAAGGCGAGAAGAAGGCCGGAGCGCATAAGGCGGGGGGATGTGCTCTCTTAACGAACAGATATCGGCCTTCAGGGACGCGGCGATAGCCGGTCTGCAACATCAAGGGCGCCCTACGCACCGGGCGGACCCCTTCGCGCGCTGTGGCCGTCAGCACACTCTGGCCCTCAGAACAGCGTTACGGCCCGCGACGCCTCGGTGGTGCGGCCACTCACGCGGTCGTGGAAGCGGATCGTGAGCGTGTAGGCGCCGGGGGCGAGCCGCGAGGCGTCGAGGCGGACGGGGTAGGCGGCGTCGGGGCCCACGCTGCCGCTCTGGAAGCGCGTCGCGATGCCGCCGCGCGTGTCGCGCCGGTTGCGGCGGTCGCGCACGGGCTGGAGGCTCGTCTCGACCTCGTAGTCGGTGCGGCCGGCGCGCTGGCCGAGGCCGTAGGCTTCCACGTAGGCGTGGATCGGCGCGGTGCGCGCAAACACCGCGTCGGCGGCGGGGAGGTAGGCCTGCCGGCCCCGGTGGACGTAGCCGAAGGGCACGCCCGCCGAGTCGGAGACGGCGCGGTGGGCGAGCATCAGGTCGCTCAGGCGCAGCGCCGAGCCCATCGCGGGCACGGTGTAGGCGCGGTCCGCGTAGCCGCCGGCGCGGCCCTGCAGCATGTCGAACTCGGCGTGGAGGTGGACGGCGCCCACTTCGAGCCGGAACGTCTCCGCGCCGATCCACAGGCCGCCCTCGGGCATCACCACGGTGTTCGTGTCGGCGAGGCGGGCGTAGGAGCGCCGCTGCTCGGCCACGACCGCGCGCAGCCCGTCGAACACCGTCACGGCGGTGCGTGCGGGCACGGGCACGTCGCCCTGGCCGAGCACCTCGGGCACGAGCGGGATGCCGAAGGCCACCACCACTTCCGTCCGCCCGCCCTCGCCCCGGAAGGCATACTGGGCAACGGGGACCTGGGCCGTGACGGCGAGCATGTAGGTGGTCTGGGCCGGCATGGTGCGCTGGAGGCGTTCGAGGCGCTTGACGCTGTCGTCGCGCTGGGCGCCCTCGCTGCTCATCTCCGACACGGGCGGCGCATACACGTCCACGGCGCCGATGCCGGTGTCGGAGTACATGCCGGTGTGGCCGAAGGCGAGCTGGAAATCGCCGTAGTCCCACACCCACACCATGGGGTAGAGGCGGTCGCCCCGGTAGAGGTTGGGCAGGAGGGCACGGCGGCGGGGGGCGCCATAGCGCACGTAGGCGCGGCCCGGCGCGGTGTCGCGGCCCGGGGTGGTGCCGGAGCCGAAGAGCAGGTCGGCCTCGGTGATGCGGGCGAAGTGTTCGGCGCGGCGCTCGTTCTCGCGCGTGAGGCGGCGCGGGTCGGCGCTGGCCCAGTAGCCCTCGGCGTAGCGGTCGCCTTCGAGGCGGAACGTGCCGGCGTCGTCGGGACTGAGCACGCGGCGGAGGTCGAGGTAGGCGGCGCGTTCGGCGTCTGGGAGGCGGGCGAACGCGGCGTCGAACGTGCGCTCGGCATCGCCGGGCTGGCTGAGGCGGTAGAGGGCGGTGGCGCCGTAGAGGGCGCTGTAGAGCGTGTCGGCGCCGCTCGCGCGGGCGTTGCGGGCGAGGTCGCGCAGGCTCCGGAAGTCCTGCGTGGCCACGGCGAGCGTGGCGCGGGCCTGAAACGCCCCTTCGAAGCCCGGCGCGTAGCGGCCCACGCGGCCCAGAAAGCGCTGGGCCTCGCCGAGCGGACGCCGCACGCTTGGATCGACGAGAATCGCCCCCGAGCCGATGAGGGCATCGAGGTCGAAGCGCGATTCGGCGCGGCTGCGCGAGGGCAGGCCCGCGAGGCGCGTCACGTAGCGGTCGCGGATGGCGAGAAAGTCGTCGAGCGCCTGCCGCCCGCGCTCGTAGTTGGCGCGGGCGTTCGTCGAGTCGAGGCGAAGCAGGCGGTTGGCGGTGTCGCGGCGCTGCTGGCGGCGGAGAAAGACGGGGAGCGCGCGCACGCCCTCGCCCTGCTGTTCGAGGTCCAGGCGGAGGTCGAGGTACGCCGGGGTAACCGGGCGCAAGTTCGAGCGCGCGCTGGACGAGCGTGTAGGCGCGCCCGTTGTCCTGGCCCGGTCCGGGGGCGGCGTAGGTGCGGGCGAGGGCGTAGCGCGCGGCGTGGTCGGTGCGCCGGGCCTGCACGCGGGGTTCGAGGCGGGCGCGGGCCCCGGCAACGTCGCCGCGCGCGAGCAGCGAATCGGCGGACGCAACGCGCGCGTCCGGGGCGTAGGGCGTGGGGAGCGGCGCGGTGCTCGCGCAGGCGCCCACGAGCCCGGCGAGGCTGAGCCAGACAACAGCGGCGCGGGCACGGAACATGGCGGGGACGCGGCGAGCGGGCAGAGCAGGCGCGTCCGGCACGTTACGCCCGGAGGGCCGGGCCCGCAAGGCCAACGGGGCGCCCCCCAAGGCGTGCCCTTCTCCGGGGCCTCCCGAACCGGACAAATGTAGACGAGGCCGGGCGCGTCCTCTCTAGCACGCCCGGCCTCGTCGAGAGCCCCCCCGAAGGGCGACCCAATGGGAAATCAGTTGCCGCCGCCGTTCATCATCTGGCGGCCGCGCTCCATCATGCGCTGGCGCTCCTGCTGCACGAAGGCGCGGTAGAGCTGCACCTGGTCGGGCGACAGTTCAGCTTCGATGGCGGTGTTGAGGCGCTCGCGGCGCTGCTGCATCGCCTGCATCATGGTCTGGAGCTGCTCGCGGTCCATGTTCTGCATGTCCTCGCGGCGCATCTGGGGGGCGTTCTGCGCGTCGGCGATCAGGAGCGCGCGGAGGCGGCCTTCCTGGGCTTCCGAGAGCGCAAGCTCCTCCTTGAGCTGGTTCAGGCGCAGGTTGACGCGCTGCGCGGGCGTCATGCCCTGCCCACCCTGCCCGTCCATGCGTCGCTCGCCCCGGGGCGCCTGCTGCCCCGCCGGACCGCTGGGGGGCGTGCGCATCACGTCGGCGTCGCCGCGCGTGGGCGCCGGGGCGGTGGCGGTAGACGAAGGGCGCGCGGGCGTGCTCGACGCGGCGGGCTTGGACGACGAGCACGCCGACAGGGCGACGAGCGTGAGGCCCAACAGGGCGAAGAACGGCAGGCGGACGGCAGCGCGCATGAGGCGAAGAGGAGTGCCTGTACGTAACGGCAGCAGGCCCCCCGGTATCATGGCGATTCTGTCACAAACCTCCGTCTGATGTGCGCCGATCCGGGCGCAAGGAGCATCTGCCCCCGTGCTGGCGCCGGAAGCCCTGGTGCACATACACGGACGACTTGGCGCACCAGCGGTACGCCGTGCGCGCGGTGAGCGTCCGCATACCCGCCCCGGTCGCCTCGCCACGGTCGCGGCGCGGCAGGCCCCGCCTCTACACCTTGGCGGCGGCGAGCTTGGGCGCGCGGGCGCGGCGGGGCGGCTTGGGCGCGGCGATGATGCCCTGCTCCTTTGCGTAGCCCACGGCGGCGTCGACGAACGCGCGGAAGAGCGGGTGCGGCGCGCCGACCGTGCTGCGGTACTCGGGGTGGAACTGCACGCCCACGAACCACCGCTTGTCGGGCAGCTCGACGATCTCGACGAGGTCGCGCTCGGGGTTGCGGCCCGTGAACAGCATTCCGTGCTCGGCCAGGCGGTAGCGGAGCAGGTTGTTGACCTCGTAGCGGTGCCGGTGGCGCTCCTGCACCTCGTCCTGCCCGTAGGCCGCGCGGGCCTTCGAGCCGTCGGCGAGCGCGCAGCGGTAGGCGCCCAGACGCATCGTGCCGCCCTTGTCGGTCA
This sequence comes from Rhodothermales bacterium, assembly GCA_963740755.1. Taxonomy (GTDB): domain Bacteria; phylum Bacteroidota; class Rhodothermia; order Rhodothermales; family BA12; genus CAVSDF01. The sequence continues at coordinate 299,929 of CAVUFJ010000007.1, read as the reverse complement.
GGCGCTTTTGCTCCTCCATGAGCGCGATGACGGGGTGCGGCGTGGCCGGGTTGAACTCCGCCGAGTGGGCGTCGGGCCAGCCGCACACATGGCGGGCAAACTCGACGACGGCGATCTGCATCCCCAGGCAGATGCCGAAGAACGGCAGGTCGTGCTCGCGCGCCCACTGCGCCGCCGCGATCTTGCCCTCGATCCCGCGCTCGCCAAAGCCGGGGGCGATGAGCAGCCCCGCCACGCCGTCGAGCTGCGCGGCCACGTTCTCGGGCGTCAGGTCGTCGGAGAGGATGTAGCGCACGTCTACGTGTACACCCGCCTCGGCGCCGGCCAGGATAAAGCTCTCGGAGATGGACTTGTAGGCGTCCTGGTGCGCCACGTACTTGCCCACGAGCGCAATCGGGACGGTGGCCTTGGGGTTTTTGAGGCGCTTCAGGAAGCCCGTCCAGCGCTTGAGCTCGGTGTCGGTGGCGGCGTGCTTTTCGAGGCCGAGTTTTTCGATCACGAGCGTGTCGAGGCCCTGCTCCTTGAGCAGGAGGGGCACCTCGTAGATCGTCTCGGCATCCGGGCTCGCCACGACGGCGCGCTGCTCGACGTTCGTGAACCGGGCGATCTTGCCGCGCAGGTCGTCGTCGAGCGGGTGCTCGGTGCGGCACACGAGCACGTCGGGCTGGAGGCCGTAGCTCAGCAGCGTCTTGACGGAGTGCTGGGTGGGCTTCGTCTTAAGCTCGCCCGCCGCCTGGAGGTAGGGCACGAGCGTCAGGTGGATGTCGAGCGTGCAGCCGGGGCCGAGGTCGTAGCGCATCTGGCGGATGGCCTCGAGGTACGGCTCGGCCTCGATGTCGCCCACCGTCCCGCCGATCTCGGTGATCACCACGTCGTACTGCCCGGTCTGGCCGAGGCGCCGCATCCACGTTTTGATCTCGTCGATGATGTGCGGCACCACCTGCACGGTCCGCCCGAGGTACTCGCCGCGCCGCTCTTTCTCGATCACGCCGAGGTAGACGCGCCCCGTGGTGACGTTGTTGGCCTGGCTCGTCTCGCGGCCCGAGAAAGCGTTCGTAGTGGCCGAGGTCGAGGTCGGTCTCCGCGCCGTCGTGGGTGACGTAGACCTCGCCGTGTTCGTAGGGGTTCATCGTCCCCGGGTCCACGTTGAGGTAGGGGTCGAACTTCTGGATCGTCACGCGCAGGCCGCGCGCCTCCAGGAGGCGTCCGAGGCTGGCGCAGACGATGCCTTTGCCGAGGGACGACGTGACGCCGCCGGTAACGAAGATGTAGCGGGCTTCCACGGCTCCGGGGGATCGTTGATCGGGGACCGGGGGCCGGATCGCCCACGATCAGCGCTCGCACGCCGGGCTTCAAGGTACGGTCCGGGATACGTGGGCCTGCGGGCGTAGTACCTTTTGCACAAGCTTCGGCTGCATCCGGCCCCGTGCCGCTCCGTAGCGCCCCCCAGGACGTCATCCCCATGCGTGTTTACTCGGAGCAGGAAGTCAGCCAGATCATCGAGCGCGCCACCGAGCGGCAGGCCCGGCAGCGGCCCGCCCCCGAAACCGGCCTCACGCTCGACGACCTCGAACGCATCGGCGCGGAGGTCGGCATCGACGCGGCGAGTTTGCGCGCAGCGGCCGCCGAGGTGGACGCCGCCGGGGGCGCCACGCAGCGCCGGAGCCGCTCGGCGGCGCACCTCTACGTGGAACGCTGGGTGCCGGGCGCCGCTCACCGAGGAGCGTGGGACGACATAGTGGCCGAGCTCCAGAACCGTTTCGGCAAAGCCGGCCTGGCAGTCGATGATGCCCATGAGCGGCCCCGTCCGGGCGCGTGGAGCAGGTGGGCCGCAACCGCGAATGGACCCACACCGACGGGCTCGGCGTGGAGACGCGCGTGCTCGTGAGCGACCGGGGCGACCGCGTGCGCCTGCGCCTGTCGCAGCGCGTGGGCCTCGGCACGAGCGTCACGGACGGCGCGTTTGTCGGGCTCGAGCCTGGGCTGGATCCCGGCCTCATCTGGCGCTCTGCTCGCCGTGGGCGGGGGCTTTCTGTACGCCCGCCGTCGTGATTCCGTGCGTGCTCGCGTGCATGACCTGCTCCTGGCCCTCGCAACGTTCGCGCTCGACCGCCCGTGGCGCAACCGGATGCACGACCGCCTCGACGCCCTCGGCGATGCCATCGCCGACGTTATCGCAGCCTCAGGCGCCGAGCCATTTCGCAGTCCGGCAGGCGCATCTGAGGCCGCCATCCCCCTGGTGGCGCTGGACCGAGCTTCCGGAGACGTCCGAAGCGACCGTCACGGCGCAGCCGCTCGCGCGCCTGAACCGGCTCAGGCGGTGGGTTTCTGCGCGACCACGAGCAGGCCGGTGCCCGTCTCGTTCTTCGTCCGCACGTCGAGCGCGTGGAGGGCGAGGCCGGCGGGCAGCACGGGCGCGTAGTAGAACGGCAGGAGCGCCGCGCTGGCCATCGTGCGGTTCATCATCTTCATGGGCCGCTGGATCATCCAGCGCCACGCGGCCCCGCCGTAGCGGCCGTACGTGTAGCGCGCGTCCTGCACGGCGAGCCCGGCTTCGTGGAGCTTCGAGATGAGCTCGTCGCGGTTGTAGCCGTCGCGCACGTGCTCCGAGATGAAGCTCTCGTCGCCCTCGCCCTGCACGTCGGAGCCGCCCTGGTCGCTCGGCGTGTTGATGACGACGTATCCGCCCGGCGCGAGCACGCGTTCAAAGTGGCGAAACACGCCCCGGTCGTCCTCGATGTGCTCCATCACATCGACGGAGAGGATGAGGTCGAACGGCCCCTCGGCCTGCAGGTCGGTGAGGTCCTCCACGGCAAAGCGGACGCGGTCGCGGTAGGACGTGGCGGCGAAGTAGCGCTTTGCGTTGTCGAGGTAATCCTCCTTCACGTCCACGGCGAGGATCTGCGCGTTCGGCCACGTCCGCGCGATAAAGTCGGCGTACTGCCCGAAGCCCGTGCCGGCGTCGAGCACGCGGATGGGCTGGTCTTTGGGCCACCGGTCAAGCAGGCGGTGGAGGGTGGCATGGACGTGCCAGGCGCGCAGGAAGAACAGGTCGAGGCCGCGGTAGAAGCCTTTCTGGAGCAGTGGGCGCTGCGCGAAGAAGGCGCCGAGCCGGTCTTTGATGGGGTCGTAGTGCATCGTTCAGAGCGTGTCCGGCAAGGGGCGGGCGCCGTGCAAGACCGCGAGCACTTCCACGCGCGTCTCCGTGAGCCGGTAGATAATCCGGTAAGGCCGTTCGATCACCTCGCGTACCGCCTCTCGCCCGTATTCTGGAACCACGCGCCCGGAATGCGGAAACTGCCCGATCTGATCGCCCCGCCGCGTGATGCGGTCCAGCGTGCGCTCTGCAAAGGCGGGAGACGTGCGGGCCAGGTAATCTCGCAGCGCCAGCAGGTGGTCGAAGGCGGCATTGGTCCAGAAGACGTTCATGGGGCGAGCCCGAGACGCGCGCGAACGTCTTCGGTGGGCCGCATGCGTCCGGCGGCGGCATCCGCCAGGCCCTTCTCGATGGCCTGGCGCACGAAGATCTGCTCCGCGAGGTCCTCCCACGTGGCCTCTTCGGGGAGCGCGTCCACAAGGCGGTGCGCTTCGGCTTTGAGCGTGTCGGCGGTCATGGTTGGCGGAAGAAGAAAGCGCAACGCCGGAGCGGGGCGTGGGTGCCGGCTACACGTCGGGCGCGCCGTCGAGGGCGGCGCGGAGCACGGTGGCCTCCTCGCGCACCATGTCGGACGGGTCGGCGTCGGCGAGGCGGTCGAGGAGGGGGCGGAAGGCGACCAGGCCATTGGGCTGCACGGAGCGGCACGAGATGGCGGCAATGAGCGTGAAGCGGGCGGCGGTCTTGCCGGTCTCGGCGAGGTGCTGGAAGACGTCCACCACAGCGCTTTCGTGCGCCGGCCCGGCGGCGAGGGCAAGGCGAACGAGCGTTTTCATGTCTTCGCGGTCGGTGGCGTCGAGGCCGGCGCGGGCGGCGTCGAGGAGGGCGTCTACGCTGTAGGCGAGGCGGGCCTCGGTGAGCGCCACCTCCACCCGGCCTGCGCCTGCGCCTGTGAGCACGCCGTAGGCGACGTCGAGGTAGCCATCGGCGGCGTGGACGACGCGCGTGGTGCGGGCCTCGTCGGCGAAGAAGACGCGCCGGAGGTCTCCGCCCTCGGCGTCCACGCCCGTCACCTCGAAGCCGAGCACTTCGAGCACGCCACCGACCGCGTGGAGCGTGGCGTCGGGGCGAAGCGCGAGGACCGTCACTGCCCCGCCGAGGCCTGCGCCTCGTAGTACGCGAGCGCCTGCGCCACGCCCTGCTCGAACGTCGTCGTGGCGGTGAAGCCGTGCGCGGCCTGCCGGGCGGTGTCGCCGCCGCGCGCAAAGACGCCCTCGGGCTTGTCGCTCGTGCCGGTGATGACGGGCGCGTAGCCGCAGGCCTCTGCCGCGATGCCCGCAAAGGCGATAAAGCTGGTCAGGCGGCCCGTCGAGAGGTTGAAGGCGCTGCCGTCGTCTACCGCGTCCATTGTGGCGAGCACACCCGTCACGCAGTCCTCGATGTGGATGAAGTCGCGCATCTGGCGGCCCGAGCCCCACACGGTGAGCGTTTCCGCGCCCCGGTGCGCCAGGGCGCGTTTGCAGATGGAGGGGAACGGGTAGGTGTCGTCCTGGTCCTCGCCGTAGCCCGAGAAGGGGCGGTAGCACACGCTCGGCAGGCCGTGCCGCTCGTAGGCGAGGCGCGCGAGAAACTCGACCGTCAGCTTCGACCAGCCGTAGGACAGGTCGGGCATCCCGAGGTCGGCGCCGTCGAAGCGGATGTCGTCTTCGACGAGCAAACGGTAGTGGTCCGGGCGCTGGAGCGAGACCGGGTAGGCGGCAGACGACGAGAAGATGAGGCTCTTGCCGGGCTTCGCCTGCTTCGCCCACTCCCAGTAGTGCGCGTCGATCGAGAGGTCGTCGGCGACGGCGAGCGGGTTGTGCTCGATCACGAGGCGCCCCCCCACAATGGCCGCGAGGTGGAAGGCGAGGTCGAAGGGCTCCTCGGGGTGCGCGCGGAAGTAGGCGCGGCAGTCCTCCTCGTGGAAGTGGAAGCCGGCGTGGTCGCGCGGGTCGAAGAGCGGCCAGCCCGCCTCCGGGTGGATGCCGCCCGTGAGCGGCGCGATGGGATCGACGACGTGGACCTCGTGCCCGGCCTCCAGGAGCCGCCGCGTAAAGTGGCGCCCGACGAATCCGGCGCCTCCGGTGATGAGAATGCGTGCCACAACAGGAGCGAAACCCGCAAGATACCGCCGCCCGGCGCCTACCTCCGGCGCCCCACACCCGTTTCACGCACCAGCGTCCCCATCATCGCCGTCCCTCGTAGGGGCAAAGCACCCGCTGTCCAGCCGCGTCCCCCGAGCACGCCTCCCTTCTCCGCACCGGCTCGCCCGGCGCCCCGCTCCGGTGCTTCGCCCGCCTGTCACCCCGCCACCCGGTCCCACAGTTCGCCCATCGCGATAGCGCAGCGCGAGCGTGGCGTCGAGGAGCGTGCGGTCGAAGTTGAGGAAGCCGTGGGCGAGGTAGACCTCCTCCGGGCGGGTGCCGAGCAGCAGCTTCACCTCGCGGTCGCCGCGCCGGAAGTCGCGCGTGAGGAGGGCGCCGACGAGCCCGAGCGCGGGCGCGGTGCCCACGAACACGTCCACGCCCTCGCCCTGCCCGTCGTCCGTCCCGTTGACGTAGCCGTAGTCGAGCGGGTAGACGATGTCCGGGAAGCGCGGGTGGCGGTGGCCGCGCGGCCGGTCGAGCGTGACGCCGCTGCGCTGCACGAACGCTTCCCAGCGCGCCCACGGCAGGTGCGCCGCCACGACGGGGCGCGAGCAGTTCGTGGCGCAGCAGGAGGGCCATGGGCGAATGCGACGGCGATGGGCGACGGTGGCGGGCGGCACGACGCTCGAGGGCGAGGGGTAACTTCGCCCGGCGCTAGGCCGTCCTATCACCCTTCGGCCGCACCTCGCTCCGTGATCGTCTTTCAGTCACCTACGAAGGCCGCCCCGAGCGGCGAGCCCAACGACCACCTCGCCGCCGCCGCCCTCCGCGCGCGCGGCGCCGAGGTCGCGTTCGTGCCGTGGACGCACGCCGCTGCCCGGCGGCACCGCGCGCCGTCGTCATCCGCTCGCCGTGGGACTATTTCCACCGCCTGCCGGAGTTCGAGGCCTGGCTCGACCACCTGGAAGCCACCGGCGCTGCCCGTCTTCAACCGCCTCGGCGTCATGCGCGGCAACCTCGACAAGCGCTACCTGCGCACGCTTGCGGCGGCAGGCGTGCCCGTCGTGCCCACCGCGTGGCCCGCCCCCGGCGACCGCCTCGCCGACGTGCTCGCCGCGCACGGCTGGGCCGACGCCGTCGTCAAGCCTGCGGTGTCGGGCGGGGCGTTCGAGACGTTTCGCGTCACCGCCCCCGGCACGGCGGAGGACGAGGCGCGGTTCGCGGCCCTGCTCGCGCGCGGGCGCCGTGCTCGTGCAGCCGTTCTTGCCCGAGGTCGTGGCGGAGGGTGAGTGGTCGCTCCTGTTCTTTGGCGGGCGCTATTCCCACGCCGTCGTCAAGCGCACCCGGCCGGGCGACTTTCGGGTCCAGACGCAGCACGGCGGCACCTACACCCCGGCCGAACCGCCCCCGCCGCTCATCGCCGAGGCCCAGGCCGTGCTCGCCGCCGCCGGCGCCGCCGACGAGCTCTACGCCCGCGTGGACGGCATCGTGCGCGGCGGGCGGTTCGCGCTGATGGAACTCGAAGTCACCGAGCCGGCCCTCTTCTTCGACCCCGTGAGCGCCGACCGCTTCGCCGAGGCGCTGCTCGCACGGCTGTAGCCCCGGACCTTCTGCCCGGCTTCGCGCTCCGGGCCGGGTACCTTGCGCATGGGCTCCTCCGTGGCGTCCGGGTCGGACGCGTCTCCGTCGTTCGGCGAGGCAGCGGGCGGGGCGTCGCCCGCTTTCACCACCTGGATGGGCTCCTCGCCCCCCTTCACGACCACGACGCTGGAGGCCTGCAGGGCCTCGGCGTAGTCGAACTCCTCGGCAAAGAGGCGCCAGGTGGTCAGGAAGAGCGCGGCGATGATGGGGCCGATGAGAAAGCCCGAGAAGCCGAAGATGGCGATGCCGCCGAGCGAGGTGAGCAGCACGATCCAGTCGGGCACCTGCGTCTGCCGGCCCACGAGCGCCGGGCGGAGGAAGTTGTCCACCATGCCGACGACGAGGCTGCCCCAGAGAAACAGGATGAGCGCCTTGTAGGGGTGGCCGGTGGCGAGCAGCACGATGGCGGCGGGCAGCCAGATGATGGCCGTCCCGAACGAGGGGATGAGCGAGGCCACCATCATCACGACGCCCCAGAAGATGGCGCCCTCGACGCCGAGCACGAGAAAGGCGATCCCCCCCAGGGCGCCCTGCGCGATGCCGACGATGATCGAGCCCTTGATCGTGGCGCGCGCGGTGTCGGCAAACCGGGTGAGCAGCTGCCGCTCGTGCTCGTCGCCCAGCGGGAAGGCCGACATCATCGACTCCAGGATGCGCGGCCCGTCCTTGAGGAAGAAGTAGAGCAGGTAGAGCATCACGATGAACATCACCGCGATCGTGAGCGCGCCCTGCGTGTAGGAGAGCGCGTGCTCGGCCACAAACTGCCCGATAGACGTGGCGGCGTTGGCGATGGTGCCCTGGATGCGTCCGGAGTCGATGCCGGCGTTCTGGAGCACGTTGCGCGCGAGCGGGAGCGTGCGCTCGTAGTAGGCCACCACCTGTTCGATGGCGCCGCTCTGCTGGGTCGCTTTGGCGTAGAGCGCCTGCCCCTGCGCTACCACCGCCACCGTGAGACCCGCCACCGGCAGGATGACCACGAGCAGGATGAGAACGACGGTAAGCCCGGTGGCGAGCACCTTTCCCTTGCCGAGCCTTTTCTGGAGGCGCTTGTAGAGCGGGTAGAACACCACCGCGAGCGTCGCCGCCCACACGACGGGCTCGAAGAAGCCCCGCACGAGCCACACGAACGCCACCGTGACGAGCACGACGAGGCCAATAAAGAAGCCACTCTGGATGGTACGGACGCGCATGAACGGACGGAAAGGCCCGCTCTTACGCACGATCCGGATCCGGGAGCCGGGCCGCCCAAAATCCTCCGTTCGGACGATGGCGCCGCCTGGCGTGCTCGGGGTAACGTGTGGAGCACGCGCGTCCCGCGCGAGGCCGTTCCGCTCTCCAACCCGTCGTTCCGCCATGCGTCGTTTCCTGCCCCTCCTCGCCGTCTTATTGCTTGCGCCGGCTGGGCGTGCGCAGACGTGGGAGCCCATCCATCCCAACCTCGGCCTCTCCGGCACTTCTGGCACCGACTACGTCGTCAATGTGACCGGCTTCGACGGGACGTACCTCTACGCGACCGTGCTGCACACAGCCGAGCGCCGCTACCGGATGTTTCGGTCGAGCACGCAGGGCAGCACGTGGACCGAACTGACGGCCTACGCTGCTGCCGGGGGCGCGGGCGCGCAGACCATCGTCGGGGCGGGCGGGCGCGTGTACGTGCCGCAGAGCAACGCGGGCGTCCTGTTCTACTCCGACGACCAGGGCCAGACGTGGACGAGCGTGTCGGCGGTGACCCCGAGCGCCACCACGGTGGCGCGGCTCGGCAACGTCGTCGTGGTGCCGCGCGGGGCGTCCGGGTTGGCGCGCCGCTCGGCGGATGGCGGCGCCACGTGGGCCGACAGCGGGACCCTCCTCTACAGCGCCGTCTCCAACGGCACCGTCTTCGTGGGCCTCAACGTGGGCACCCAGCTCGCCCGCTCTACCGACGGCACCACGTGGACGCCGATTGCGATCAACGGGGCCTTCGGCTTCGCGGGCCTCTGGCGCGTCGGCACCACGTTCTTCGCCAAGGCCGCAGTTGGCGGCGTCGTCAAATCCACCGACAACGGGGCCACCTGGAGCGCGGTGACGACGGCGGCCACCCCGACGTTCGGGTACGTCTACACGAATCCCTCGGGCAGCGCGTGGCTCCTCAACGACGCGCCCGCGCTCGGCACGACAGTGGCCATCACGCGCGATCAGGGCGCCACGATCACGAACGTCTCGGCCACCTACCCGAAGCTCACCACCAACCCCGCCGCGCTCTGCACGTCCAACTTCTCGGCGACGACCGACTATGCGATTGGCAACGCGTGGCAGTGTTCGTTCACCGAACCGGGCGGCGCGGGCCTCTACCGCTTCCGCATGACGAGCGGCGTGGCCAGCGAACCGGGCCCGGCGGCGGCGGCGCTCACGCTCGTCTTCAGCCCCAACCCCGCGGCGGGCCGCGTCACCGTGCGCGCCTCCGGGCTCGACGGCCAGCCCGTGCGCGTGGCGATCTACGACGCGCGCGGGCGCCTCGCCGCCGTCCTCCACGACGGCCCGGCCCCGGCGACGTTCGCCACCGAGACCGACGTGCAGGCGTGGGCGCCGGGCGTCTACCTCGTGCGCCTCGTGGCCGGCGGCACCGTCGTCACGCGCGCCCTCGTGGTGCGGTAGCCCCCACCTGCTTCTCCGGCTGCACGCGCTCCGACAGCGGTCCTCCCCCGAAATTGGGGGAGGTGTCCCGCAGGGACGGAGGGGGCTGCGGCGGAGGGGGCCGTCACATCGGCCGGCCGGCCTTGCGCTCGCCCTCACGCGGCATCACGGTCTGGACGTGCAGGTCGGTGAGCTGGTGGGCGTCCACCTCGTCCGGCGAGCCGACCATGGGCTCCTGCGCGCTCTGCGTTTTGGGGAACGCGATCACGTCGCGCAGGCTCGGGGCGCCGGCGAGGAGCATCACGAGGCGGTCGAGGCCGAGGGCGATGCCGCCGTGGGGCGGGGCGCCGTAGCGGAAGGCGTCGAGGAGGAAGCCGAAGCGGCGCTGCGCCTCGTCGTCCGAGATGCCGAGGAGCTTGAACATCTGCCGCTGGAGCCCCTGCTCGTGGATGCGGATCGAGCCGCCGCCGAGTTCGGTGCCGTTGAGCACGAGGTCGTAGGCCCGGGCGCGGGCCTGCCCGGCGTTCTCGGTGCCGAGGAGCGCCACGTCGTCGGGGTGGGGACTCGTGAACGGGTGGTGCATGGCGAAATAGCGCCCCTCGTCCTCGTCGTATTCGAGGAGGGGAAACTCGGTCACCCACAGGAACGACCACGGCCCGTCCGCGCGCTCCGCGATGAGCCCCAGTTCGCGCCCGAGGTGCAGGCGCAGGTCGCCCGCCTGCGAGAACACCTTGGGCGCCTTGCCGGCGAGCAGGAAGAGCGCCTCGCCCGGCTGCACGCTGCGCCGCCGCCGAGCGCCGCCTGCACAAACGAGGCCGGCAGCACGTCGGCCTTAACGGACGACACGGCCGCGCTGCCGTCCGAGGGACGGCGCAGATGAAACAACCCGCCCGCCTTGAGCCGCCCGCGCACGACGTCCTTGTCGAGCCGGTCGAGCTGGCCGCGGCCCCAGTCGCCCGCGCCGGGCACGACGATCCCGACCACCGCCTCGGCGTCGTCGAACACGCGGAAGCCGGTGCCGCGCAGGGTCTCCGTGAGGTCGTGCAGCTCCATACCGAAGCGGAGGTCCGGCTTGTCGGAGCCGTAGCGGCGCATCGCCTCGGCGTAGGGCATCCGGCGGAAGGGAGTGGACAGCTCGACGCCCTTCAGCTCGCGCCAGAGGCTCACCATGAGCCCTTCGATGAGGTCCTGCACGAGCGCCTCGCGCGCAAAGCTCATCTCCACGTCGATCTGCGTGAACTCGGGCTGCCGGTCGGCGCGGAGGTCTTCGTCGCGGAAGCACTTCGTGATCTGGACGTAGCGGTCGAGGCCGGCCACCATCAGGATCTGCTTGTACGTCTGCGGGCTCTGCGGAAGCGCGTAGAACTTGCCCGGATGCACGCGCGAGGGCACGAGGAAGTCGCGCGCGCCCTCGGGCGTGGACTTCATGAGTACCGGCGTCTCGATCTCCAGAAAGCCGTGCTCGTCGAAGTGGCGCCGGGTGATCCGGTACACCTGGTGGCGCAGCACGAGGTTGGCGGCGAGTTCGGGGCGGCGCAGGTCGAGGTAGCGGTACTTCAGGCGGAGGTCTTCGCCCGCGCCGAGGTTGCGCTCGCTGTGGCTCGACACCGTGAAGGGGAGGGGCTCGGACGCGTTGAGCAGCACCACGCTCTCGGCGAGCACCTCGACCGCGCCCGTGGCGAGCTTGGCGTTCGTGACCGCCTCGCGCACCTGCACGGTGCCCTGGATGGACACGACGTATTCGGAGCGGAGCCCTTCGGCGACCGCGTAGGCCGCTTCCTGCTGCGGCAGCACGACCACCTGGGTGAGCCCGTATCGGTCGCGCAGGTCGAAGAAGACGACGCCGCCGAGGTTGCGGTGGGTATCCACCCAGCCTTCGAGCGTCACGGTCTGCCCGGCGTGCTCGGGGCGGAGGTCGCCGCAGGTGTGCGTGCGGGGCGGATGCGGGTTCTGGAGCATGGATTCGGGGCGGCAGGGGCGGCGTTCAACCCGCCCGGCGGGAAAGCGCCGCCGCGCGGCGGCAAAAATCTCAGGGACGGGCGCCCAACTCTTCAGACGAGCCTGGCTCGCCCCAAGATGCCCCCGTCTGGCCCCAGATGCTAGGAACGATGCAAGGAAGCTCCCCGAAGAAATCCCCGACGGGGAGAGAATCCCCCGTTCCGGGGATGCGGGGCCGCTGAGCTGCTCAGTACGCTCCCCTTGCGCAGGTCTGCCGCGATACTGCGCGCTCTGGTGACGGACGGATTCTCCCACCCCAATCTCCATTTTCCCCATGCGTCGCTCCCTGCAGCGCCTCGCCCGCCCGGCCCTCGTGCTCGGGCTCCTCGCCGCCCCCCTGCTCTCGGGCTGCTCGCTCCTCCACCGATCCGGCAGCAGCCCTAGCAGCCCCAGCAACTCGAAGGGCACTGCCCAGCCGCCGCTCAACTGGCGCGCGTCGCCGTTTTTCGGCACGCTCAACCTGCGCGGCGGCTTCACGCCCGACCCCACCACGATCGAGGTCCGCGCCGGCGGGTCTACGCCCAACCCGCTCTCCGGCACCGGCTGCAAGGGCTTTTTGACGACGACCGCCCCCGATGTGGACGTGAACTACAGCGGCTCGGGCAGCCTGTCGCTCACGTTCTCCGCCACGTCCGACACCGACATCTCGATGGTGGTCTACACCGCCGATGGGCGCTGGCTCTGCGACGACGACTCCGGCGGCAACCTCAACCCGAAGATCACGATTGCGCGCCCGGCCGCCGGCAACTACAACGTCTGGATTGCCACGTACCGCACCATGAGCGACCGTCCCACCGCCACCGTGGGCGTCTCGGAACTCGGGCGCATGGCCAACTGACGCCGGGGCCCCTGGCCTGCGGGTGCAGGCGCATAGGTGCCCGGCTAAGTTTCTTCGTACGTTGCCTTTGTGTCCTGTTCCTGCACCCAGGCCAGGCGCCTTCTCCCTCCTCTACCATGACTCCGTCTCTGCCTCGGATCGCGCCTCTGGGAGCGCTCGTCGCCCTTGCGCTCGCTACGGCGCCTGCGGCCTTCGCCCAGAAAGAAGTGAACGGCGGCACCAAGCAGGACCCGCTCAACTGGCGCGCGAGCGCGGTGTACGGCACGGTCCAGCTCACGCACGGCTTCTCGCCGGACCCCACGCGTGCGCACCGTGAATGCCGGCGGCAGCACGCGTAACCCGCTCTCGGGCGAGGGCTGCACGGGCTACCTCAACGCGAGCGCCCCGGACCTCGACCTCAACTACTCGGCGAGCACGTTCGCGCTCACGATCTCGGCCTCAGCCGCGTCTGACGTCTCGCTCGTCGTCCACACGCCGGATGGCCGCTGGCTCTGCGACGACGACGGCGCCGACGCTCCGCTCGACGCCAAGCTGACGATCCAGAACGCGCCCTCGGGCGTCTACTCGATCTGGGTGGCCACATACGCCCAGACCGACGACCGCCCGGGCACGACGGTCGGCTTCTCCGAACTCGGGCGCGAGGCCGGTGCCACGCCCTCGGCGTCGTCGAGCAGCAGCAGCACCTCCTCGTCCACCTCCGACGGGATGCCGAACTGGCGCGCCGACCCGACCTACGGGCAGATCACGCTCCGCGCGGGCTTCCGCCCGGACCCGCACGTGCGCGACATCACGGTGGGCGGCTCGACGCGCAACCCGGTCTCGGGCAGCGGCTGCGCGGGCTTCATCAATGCGAGCGCGCCGGACTACGAACTGTCGTACACGAGCGGCTTCGGGAACCCGCCCGCTCAACTTCTACGTCAAGAGCGACGTGGACGTGTCGCTGCTCATCTACACCGCCGACGGCCAGTGGGTGTGCGACGACGACTCCGGCAATGGCCTCAACCCGTGGATCAAGATCAACCGCCCGCACCTCCGGCACCTACCAGATCTGGGTGGGCGCCTACCAGGCCACCAACAACTACCGCGGCTCCAAGCTCTTCATCTCCGAACTGGACCCGCAGTGGTGAGCCCGGCCCCAGGCCAGGACCGGCCCCGGTGCCCCAGTGGCGCCGGGGCTTTTTCGTGCCCCGCGCCCGTTGTAACGGCGCCCGTCGTACCGTAGCCGCCATGCGCGTTCTGCTGCTTCTGCTCCTGCTCGGCGGGGCTGCGCGCCCGGTGCGCGCGCAGGCCGTGCTCGACCCGGCCGCGCTGCCCCGCAGCGGCACGCTCCGCCTGCGCTCGGGCTTTGCGGCCGACCCCACCGTGCGCGCGGTGCTCGCCGGGGGCCTCGACACGCTCCGCACGGGCGGCTGCGCGGGCTTCGTGACGGGCGGCGCGCCCACGCTCGGGCTTCGCTTCCGCCCCGGCCGCTTCGCCCTCACCTTTACCGCCGCCGCCGACGACCCGGAGGTGGACCTCGTGCTGCTCGTGCGCACCCCGGCGGGCAAGTGGCTCTGCGACGACGACGCGGGCGGCAACCTGAACCCGCGCCTCGTGCTGCCCCGCCCGCGCGCCGGCGCCTACGCCATCTGGGTGGGTGCCTTCGACCGGGGGGCGCCCGTGCGGGCACGCGTGGGCGTGTCGGAACTGGGGCGCGCGGTGGAGTAAGGCGCGCCGCGCGGCACGAACGGCGCGGGCGATGACGGTGGAAACGGGTTGTGGGGATGCTTCGCGCTATCTTCGCGGCTTCGCTCTGACCTACATCTACCTATGGAGACGTCCTCCACGGCCGGAAAGCCGTTCGACCCGGCGCACGACCGGAGTTTCTTCGGGCATCCCCGAGGCCTCTCGACCCTCTTCTTCACGGAGATGTGGGAGCGGTTCTCGTACTACGGGCTCCGTCCGCTGCTCGTGCTCTTCATGGCCGCCGCGCTCAACGAAGGCGGCTACGGCTTCGACCGCGGGCAGGCCTCCGCCATCGTCGGCATCTACGCGGCGCTCGTGTACCTGGCGATCCTGCCCGGCGGCTGGATCGCCGACCGCTGGCTCGGCCTGCGGCGGGCCATCTTCGTCCGGCGCCGTGCTGATCTCGCGCGGCCACCTCGCCATCGGCCTTTCGGGCTTTGCCGGGCAGGGCACGGCGGGCAAGGTGTGCTTCTTCCTCGGCCTGGCGCTCATCGTGCTCGGCACGGGCCTGCTCAAGCCCAACATCTCGGCCATCGTCGGCGACCTCTACCCCGAGGGCGGCGCCCGGCGCGATGCGGGCTTCTCGATCTTCTACATGGGCATCAACGCCGGGTCGTTCTTCGGGCAGATCATCACGGGCCTGCTCGGCGAGAACTACGGCTACCACTGGGGCTTCGGCGCGGCGGGCGTGGGGATGCTCGCCGGCCTCGCCTGGTTTGCCCTCCGGGCCAACGCCACGCTCGGGCCGCTCGGCCTGGAGCCCACGCGCGACCCCGACCCGGCCGTGCAGGCGCGGCGCGAGCGGACGATCAAGCTCTCGGTGGCGGTGGGCCTGGCCGTGGTCGCGCTCGTGTTCGTGCTCGCCGCCACCGGCGCCCTCACGCTCGACGCCGTCACCATTGCCGGCTACATGACGTTCATCCTCGTGGGCCTGGCGGTCGTCTACTTCGCCTACCTGTTCGTCGCCGGGGGGCTCACCACGGACGAGAAGAAGCGCATGGCGGTGATCTTCCTGCTGTTCGTCTTCGCCGCGCTCTTCTGGGCCGCCTTCGAGCAGGCGCCGACGAGCCTCAACCTGTTCGCCAAGGACTTCACGCGCCGCACCATCGGGGGCTTCGAGGTGCCGGCCACCTGGTTTCAGTCCGTCAACTCGACGTGCATCGTGCTGCTGGCCCCGGTGATGGCGGCCCTGTGGGTGTGGATGGAAAAGCGGGGCATCGCGCTGTCGAGCCCGGCGAAGTTCGCCCTCGGCCTCGCCTTCGCGGGCATCGGCTTCTGGATCATGATCTACCCGGCCCGCGCCATCGTGGCCGGCGGCGTGGGCACGCTCGTGAGCCCGTGGTGGCTCGTCGTGAGCTACATCTTCCAGTCCATCGGCGAACTGAGCCTGAGCCCGGTGGGCCTCTCGTCCATGACGAAGCTCTCGCCGCGCCGCTACGTGGGGCAGATGATGGGCGTGTGGTTTCTCGCGGCGAGCGTGGGCAACGTCGTGGCCGGCCTGCTCGGCGGCGGCGTGGACCCGGAGAACCTCGCGCAGATGCCGGGCCTGTTCAAGTTCACCACCACGTTCCTGTTCATCGCCGCCGTGGCGTGCGCGCTGCTGATCATCCCGATCCGGCGCATGATGGCCACCGCCCAGGACCGCGGCGTGGCCTGAGCCCCCGCCGACCGTTCGCTTCTCAGTCGGGGCGGGTTCCAAACCTGCCCCGACGTTTGTTTTGGCCCCTTCCTGATCCCATGCCCGATTCCGTGCGCGTCCCCGTCGTGCGCCTGCCCCACGCCGAGGGCCTCGACCTGCCCGCATACGCCACCGCCCACGCCGCCGGCCTCGACCTCCGCGCGGCGGTGCCCGCCGACGCCCCGATCACGCTTGCGCCGCTCGGGCGGGCGCTCGTGCCTACCGGCCTCAGCATCGCCCTGCCCGAGGGCTACGAAGCGCAGGTCCGTCCGCGCTCCGGCCTCGCCTACAAGCACGGCGTGACGGTCCTCAACAGCCCCGGGACGATTGACGCCGATTACCGCGGCGAATGCGGCGTGCTGCTCGTCAACCTCTCCAGCACGCCTTTCGAGGTGCGCCGCGGCGAGCGGATCGCGCAGCTTGTCGTGGCCGCGCACGCCCAGGCCGTCTGGGAAGAGGTCGAAGCGCTCCCCGAAACGGCGCGTGGTACGGGCGGCTTCGGCTCCACCGGGCGCGGCTGAGCGGCAAAACGGCCTGAATGCCAATTTTTTCGCGACGCCGGGCACGGGTCGGGGCGGGTGCGGCGTTGGGCGTGCAGGCCCCCGGTGGGCCGTGCTTTTCATCCCAACCCCTCTGCCCTATGCGCTCGCTACTCCTGGTGATGGCCCTCGCTTTCCTGCTGCCGCTCTCCGCCGACGCGCAGCGCCGCTACCGCATCACCCGCGACGATGACGACGCGCGGGGCACCGACCTGCAGGTGTACACGCAGGGCCTCTCGCCCGACGGCGTGGGTCTGCGCTTCTGGCTCGGCCCGCAGACGGCGCTCACCACCCGGCTCGACTTCTCGTACACCGACTTCGACCGTCCGGATGGCTCGGTCTTCTCCCTCGGGGCCACCGTGGGCGCCGAGAGCCACCTGGGGCGCAGCGGGCGCGTGCATCCGTTCTTCGCCCTCGACGGGCGCGTGGGCGTGCTCTCGTTCTCGAACGACTTCCGCGACGACGCCAACACGTACACCGTCTTCGGCGGCGATGCCGGGCTCGGCGCCGAGGCCCGCCTCATGGACGGGCTCACGCTCAATGCGCGCTACGAGCTGTCGGTGGATGTGGCGACGGGCAACGAGGTGTTCGCCTACGATGCGGCCGGCAACGGGGCCGAACCGGTGGGCGGGCAGCCCAAGCTGAACGTGCGCCTCGGCGGCGTGCCGCGCCTGGCCCTCTCGTTCCGCTTCTGACCCTCCTCGGCCGCCGCACTGCTGCCGGAGGCCGCCTGGCGCCGAGGCCGCAGGCAGGTGGGGTGCTGTTCGCGCTGTGGGGCGTCCCGCTTGCAACACGCGGGCGGGCCCGGCGGCATCCGGCGCGGCGCTCGCGCGTGCGCGGGCGTCCGGGGGCCGTAACCTGCGCCTGGATGCCCGCCATGCCCGTGCCTTTCGCCTCCGAACTGCCTGCCTCCGCCGCGCCGCGCGCGTTCCTGCGCTCCGATGTGCGGATGGGGTTGCAGGTGCTGCTGTGGTCGCTCGTCGGCCTCGCGTTCGTCGTGCAGTACCTGGCCCTCCACTTTATCGAGGGGGTGCCGTTCACGGCGGAGGTGGCAGTCTGGCAGTTTGTGGGCTGGTACGTGTGGATCGGGCTCACGCCGCTCATCGCCTACCTCACGCGCCGCTTCCCGATTGCCGGACCCCGCTGGCCGCGCCGCGTGGCGCTCCACCTGGGCTTTGCCGCCCTCGTGAGCCTGTTCGAGGTGGCCTTCTACACAGGCGTGCGCTGGAGCGTCGAAGTGATGATGGGCAAGGCGTTCGATCCGGTCGAGTACTTTCGCTATGCGGTGCTGCGGAGCCTCTTCTTCGACCTGCTCTTCTACCTCTGCATCGCCGCCGTCACGCACGCGCTCGCGCTCGAAAAGACGGCCCGCACGAGGACCGTCCGCCTGGAGCGGCTGGAGCGGCAGCTTGCCGAGGCCGAGCTGCGGGCCCTCCGGATGCAGCTCAACCCCCACTTTCTCTTCAACACGCTCCACACGATCTCGGCGATCATGGACGAGAACGTGCCCGGCGCGCGCCGCCTGATGGTGGACCTCTCGGACCTGCTCCGCCGCTCGCTCGACGGCGTCCGCCGCCCCTTCGTGCCGCTCGACGAGGAGATCGACTTTCTGGCGCGCTACCTCGGCATCGAGGCCGAACGCCTCGGCGAGCGCCTCACCGTGCAGTTCGACGTCGATGCAGACGCCCGCGCGGCGCTTGTGCCGCACCTCATCCTGCAGCCCATCGTCGAGAACGCGATCCGCCACGCGATTGCGCCCTTTGCCGAGGGCGGCACGCTGCGCCTGGACGGCCATGTGGAAGACGATGTGCTGGTGCTCACCGTGCGCGACGACGGCCCCGGCGTGCGCGACGACGCGCCCACGCGCTCGACCGGCATCGGCCTCTCGACCACCCGCGAGCGCCTCAAGGGCCTCTACGGCGACGCCGCCGAGCTCGTCCTCGTGAGCACGCCCGGCGCGGCACCACCGTCACGCTGCGGATGCCCTACCTCACCGACGTGCTCGACGCGCTCCCGGAGCCCGCGCTGAGCCTGCGGCTGTAACCTCGCGCCGGGCGTCCGTAGAGACCGGGCGCCCCCCGTCCTCTCCCCATGGATCCGCTTCGCGTTCTGGTGGCCGAAGACGAGCCGCAGCAGCGCGCCCGCCTCGTCCGCTTTCTCGACGCCCGCGACGACGTCACCGTCGTGGCCGAGGCCGCCACGGGTCCCGCCGCCCTCGCCGCCATCCGCGCGCACCGCCCCGACCTCGTGCTGCTCGACGTGGAGATGCCCGAGATGAACGGCCTCGACGTGCTCGAAGCCCTCGGGCCCACCGAGACGCCCGCCGTGGTGTTCGTGACCGCCTACGCCGAGCACGCCGTGCGCGCCTTCGAACTGCACGCGGCCGACTACCTGCTCAAGCCCTTCGACGACACCCGCCTCGACGCGGTGCTCACGCGGGCGTTCCACAACGTCCGCCTCGGGCGCGTGGAAGCGCTCAGCCGCGAGCTGATGCGCCTGCTCGGCGAGCTCAAGACGTCGCCCGGCGCGGCCGGACCCGCCGGGGATGCGCCGGTAGCGCCGGCGGCGGCCAGTTACCTCGAACGGCTCGGCATCCGTGTGGGCGGCAAGATGGTGCTGCTGCGCACGCACGAGATCGACCACGTAGCGGGCGCCGGCGTGTACGTGGAGGTCCACGCGGGCAAGCGCCGCTACCACCTGCGGAGCACGCTCTCGGCCCTCGAAGGCCGCCTCGACCCGGCCACGTTCGTGCGCATCCACCGCTCCACCATCGTGAACGTGAACCGCGTGCGCGAACTCGTGCCGCACCTCCACGGCGAGTACGTGGTGATCCTGGAGGACGGCACGCAGCTCAAGCTCTCGCGCGGCTACCGCGACCGGCTCGTGGCGCTCATGGGCGAGATGGGATGAGCGGCCGCTCCTGCGCAGCGCTCCTAGCGCTCGCGGCCCTGCCGCTGGGCTGCGATGGGCTCGGCGGCGCGGCGACCCCGCGCGGGAGCTGCTCGCGCAGGTGAACGACGCGCGGCGCACCGCCCGCACCTGCGGCGACGAGCGCCTCGCCGCCGCGCCCCCGCTCGTGTGGAACCGCCGCCTCGCCGAGGCCGCCACGCGCCACAGCCGCGACCTTGCCGCGCACGCCCGTTCGAGCCACACCGGCTCCGACGGCAGCACGCCCTTCCTGCGCATCACCGAGGCGGGCTACCTGCCCGGAGCGTTCGGGGAGGCGGTCGCCGTGGGCAGTCCGAGCGTGAAGGCCGTGCTCGCCGGCTGGCGCAGCAGCCCCGACCACTGCCGCGTGCTCATGGACCCCCGCGTGACCGAGGCGGGCGCCGCCGTTGCCGGGGCGCGCTACTGGACGCTCGACACCGCTGCGCCCGCCCCCTGACGCGGCGAGGGCGGGCGAGGAAGAAGCGCGCGTGCCAAAAAATTGGCCCCGCGTGTACGCGCGCCGGGCCCCGGGGCGTTGGGATCTCTGGCCCCGTCCGGGCCGCGTTCCCGCTCCTCTCCCGATCTACCCATGCGCGCCTTGCTGCTGCTGCTCCTCCTGTTCGGTGCCCTGCCGGCCCGCGCCCAGCGCCCTTCGCCTGCTGCGCTCGACGCTGCCGTGCAGGCCGCTGCGCCGGACCTCTGGCCCGGCTACGACCCGCGCGCGGTGCCGCTCGCCGTCTACGACGGTGCCCAGACGTGGCTCTTTCGGCATCCCGCGCCCCCGGAAGGGTTTGTGTCGGGGACGCCGGCGGCAAGGTGGCCGGGGCGCCACCCGGCGATGACGGCCAACACGCAGCGCCGACATCGGCGGGGCGATGACGGCCACGGTGCTGCTCGACCGCGTGCCGGCCACGCAGTCCCTCCGCGACGTGGCGGCGCTCGCGCTCCACGAGGCCTTCCACGTCTACCAGCGCCGCGCGCACCCCGGCTGGACGGCCAACGAAGCCGACCTGTTCGTCTACCCCGACACCGACGCGCCTCTGCTGGCCCTTGCCGAGCGGGAGCGCCGCGCCCTCCACCGGGCCTTGCAGGCGCCCTTTGCGCAGGCGGCGTGCGATGCCCGCGCGGCCCTCGCCCTGCGCGCCGAGCGCTATGCCCGCATGGAGGCTCCGTTTCGGGCGTACGAGCGCGAGAGCGAACTCAACGAAGGCCTCGCCACGTACGTGGAAGCCCGCGCGGCCCACCGCACCCCGGCCTCCGTGATAGCGGCGCCGTTTCGGGCCAGCGCCGTGCGCGACCGCGCCTACCACACCGGCCCCGCGCTCGCCTTTCTGCTCGACCGGTTTGCGTGGGCGTGGCGCGACACCGTCAATGCGCACGCTGCGCTCCCGCTCGACAGCCTGCTCGGTCGGGCCCTCCCTCCGGACCCGACGTGTGCCCGCGCTACCGACGATGCCGCCGAGGCGGGGCGGGCGGCGGGGGCGAGCGTGGAGGCGCTCCAGCGGGAACGGGCTGCCGCCTTTGCCGCCTTCGCGCGCCAGCCGGGCACCCTGCTCGTGGTCGAGGCGGCGCCCGGAAGTCCGCTCTGGCCCCAGCACTTCGACCCGCTCAATGTGTGGCGCGAGGGCCCGCGCGTGCTCCATACCCGCACCGTGCGCATCGGCAACGCCGCTGGAAGCCTCGCCGTGCTCGGCCATGCCACGCGCACCGAAGGGGCCGGCGCGCACCCGCTCTTCAACGGGATGGTCCGCGCGGAAGTGTCGGGGCTCTTGCGCCCCGAGGTGACGCAGGCCGCCGATACGGTGACGGTGCACGCCCCCGGCGTGGAGGCCCGCTTCACGGGCGCCCGTGTGACGCGCAACGGGCGCCGCCTCGTGGTCTCGCTGCGCTGACGTGGGCGCGCGTGGGGCATCTCCGGGCACCCTGGGTGGCACGTTGGGCTCCTGCGGTGGTGATGCGCCCGGCTTGCTACGCTGGGCAGCTGAGGGCAGCCTCGGCCTCAACAGTCCTGCGATGGTACCTGCCGGGCCTGGGGCGGCGCTCCCGCGCGCTGCCTGCGCTCGCCGACCTGCGGCTCCGGCGATGGTGCGCGGTGAGAACAGGCGCCGCATCCCGTAGCTTCTCCCGATGCACCATGACCTCGCTCCCCTCCTCACGATTGGCTGGGCCGTGGCCGTAGGTCTGCTCGCGCAGATGCTAGCCCACGCCTGGCGGATCCCGGCCATCGTGCTGCTGCTCGCCTTCGGCGTGCTCATGGGGCCCGAGGTGCTCGGCGTGGTCCATCCCGAATCCCTCGGCAGCGGGCTCGGCGTGATCGTCAAGCTGGCGGTGGCCGTGATCCTGTTCGAGGGCGCCTTCGCCCTCCGCCTGCGCGACCTCCGGCACGCGGTCCGCTCCGTACGCGGCATCGTGACGGTGGGCGTGCTGATCTCGTGGACGCTCGCGACGCTCGTGGCCCATTTCGTGGCCGGCCTGTCGTGGCCCCTGGCGGTGCTCTTCGGCGCGCTCATGACCGTGACCGGCCCCACCGTCATCCAGCCGCTCATGCGCCGCCTGAGCGTGACGCGGCACGTCAAGACCGTGCTCGAAGGCGAGGCGATCCTCGTCGACCCCATCGGCGCGCTCCTCGCGGTGGCGGTGTTCGATGTGGTGCTCGGGCTGCTCGGCGGCACCGCGCTCGGGCCCTTCGGGGCCGTGTGGGGCTACACGGGCCGCCTCGTGATCGGCGGGGCGATTGGCGTGGCCGGGGCGGCCGCGCTGGCGGGCGTGCTGCGCGTGCCCCGCCTCGTGCCGCGCGAGCTGACGGGCCTCGTCGCGCTCAGCTTTGTGTGGCTCACGTTCGCGCTCGCCGAATCGGCGGAGAGTGAGGCCGGCATCATGGCGGCGGTGGCGATGGGCCTCGCGCTCCAGCGCCTCGCCCCGCCGGGCGCGCGCACGCTGCGGCACTTCAAAGAGCAGCTCACCACGCTGGGCGTGTCGCTGCTGTTCGTGCTGCTCGCCGCCAGCCTCCAGCTCGAAACGCTCTGGGCCGAGCGCGGCGGCGGCTTCTGGGCCGTCCTGCTGCTCGTGTTCGCCGTGCGGCCCATCGCCGTGCTCCTCTCGACGTACAACACGGGCCTGTCGCTGCGCGAGCAGCTGTTCGTGGCGTGGATCGGCCCGCGCGGCATCGTGGCGGCGTCGGTGGCCTCCATCTTTGCGCTCGCCCTTGCCGAGCGCGGGCTGGCCGGAGGCGAGCGGGTGCTCGCGCTCACGTTCCTGATGATCCTGTTCACCGTCACCGTGCAGGGGCTCACCGCGCCGCTGGCCGCGCGCCTGCTGCGGGTGGGCAGCCTGGAGCGCAGCGCCGTGCTCATCGTCGGGGCGGGCTCGCTCGGGCGCGCCGTGGCGCGGATACTCGATGGACTCGGGCGGGCCGTCGTGCTGCATCGACCGCAACGACGCGCTCGTTGAGCAGGCGCGGGCGGAGGGGTTTGCTGCCCACGCGGGCAACGCGCTCGAAGAGGCCGTGCTCGAACACGCCGGGGCCGATGAAGCTGAGACGCTCCTCGCCCTTACCACCAACGCCGAGGTCAACGCCCTCGCCGTACAACTTGCCCACGAAGAGTTCGGCGTCGCCCGAGCCTACCCGGCCCTCGCCGCGCCCCAGCGGGGGCGCCGCCGCCACGCTCATCGGGCGCTCCGGGGGGCGGCTCGCCTTCGGGCGCCCGCTGGACGTGCGGGCGTGGGACCATCGCCTGCCCCGCAGGCCACCCCCTTGCCTGGACGATTCCGGCGGCCTTTCGCAGCGCCGCCGCCGAGACGCTCGAGATGCCGCACGGCGTCCTGCCGCTCGTGCGCGAGCGCAAAGGCAGCCCGGAGATCGTCCATGAGGGCCAGTTGTGGGAGGCGGGCGACCGCGTGATCCTGCTCAGCCTGGCCCCGCCGGACGAAACCCTCGCCGCCCTAGATGCACTCGTGCGGGGCAAACGCGAAAGTTGAACCCCAGCGCGTTCTTCGGGTATCACCGCCCGCTAAACCGCTGATTTTTATGGACCGCCGAGGCTTTACCCTCCGCCTTCTCGGACTCGGCATGGCCGCGCCGCTCGTTGCCGCGTGCGCCCGTGCCACCTCGTCCACCCCCGCGCTGCCCGTCACGGCCACGCCGGTGCCGCAGCAGCCGTTCACGCGCCTCGTCAAGACGCGCGCCGAGTGGCAACGCATCCTCGACGACGAGCAGTACCACGTCATGTTCGAGCAGGGGACCGAGCGGCCCGTTCACCTCCCCGCTCAACGACGAGCACCGCGCGGGCACGTTCGTGTGCGCAGCGTGCGCGCTTCCGCTCTTCGACGCGTCCACGAAGTTCGACTCCGGCACAGGCTGGCCGAGCTTCTTCCGCGCGATGTCCGGGCGGATCGCCACGCACGAGGACCGCGCGCTCGGGATGACGCGCACCGAGTACCACTGCGCCCGCTGCGACGCGCACCAGGGCCACATCTTCAACGACGGCCCCCGCCCGACCGGCCTGCGCCACTGCAACAACGGGGTCGCGCTCCGCTTCGTCCCCCGCGGGCAGGCGCTCCCGGCCCTCCGCACCTGATATGCGCGCCGCTCCCCTCCTCGCCATCCTGCTCCTTGCCGGAGGTGCTCACGCTGGCCGGCTGCCGCTCGTCCGAATCGCGCGCCCCGGCGGCGCCCGCTGAGTCCGCCACTGACCGCACGACGGCGGTGACGCCGGCCGCCGACCCGCCCGGCACCGCCTACGCGGTGTTCGCCGGCGGCTGCTTCTGGTGCGTCGAAGCGGACTTCGACAAGGTGGAAGGCGTGCGCTCGACCACGTCCGGCTACGCCGGCGGCACCGAGGCGAACCCGACGTACGAGGAGGTCGGAAGTGGCCGCACGGGCCACGCCGAGGCCGTGCGCGTGGTCTACGACTCGACGCGCGTGCCCTACGCCGCCCTGCTCGCCTACTTCTGGCACCACCACGACCCGCTCACGGGGGATGGTCAGTTCTGCGACCACGGCTCGCAGTACCGCCCGATCGTGTTCGTGCGCACGGCCCGCCAGCGCGCCGTGGCCGACTCGCTCAAGGCCGTCTACGAGGCCCGCTTTGGCCGCGCGGTGGCCACCGAGATCGTGGCCGAGACGCCCTTCTACCGCGCGGAGGGCTACCACCAGGACTTCTACCGGAAGAACCCGGAGCGCTACCACAGCTACCGGCTCGGCTGCCGCCGGGATGCGCGCGTCGAGCAGGTCTGGGGGCGCGGCTAGCGGGAGAAAGGGCGGCGTTCCGGCAGGCAGGGCGTTCTGAAACGGACGGCGTGCTACTTTAACGTCCCCTCCTTTCCGTCCCTGCTTCGATGCGCGCGCTCCTCGCTGCTGCTGCCGCTCCTGCTCGCGGCCTGCGTCACCCCGCAGCCAGCCACCTCCCCCCCGCCGATGTCCCCGCGCTGCAGGCGGACGTGCAGCGGCTGCGGCTCGAAAACGAGCGCCTGCGCCGGATCGCCGAGCGCCCGGTGGTGCCCGCCACCACCTGCCCGGTGCCCCAGGATGCCTACCGGGGCCAGACCGTCGAGGTGCTGCTCTCCGACCTCCTGTTCGAGAGCGGATCGGCCGACCTGGCCCCCGGCGGCCTCCAGCGGCTCGACGCGGTGGCGGTCCACCTGCGGGCGCAGTTTGCCGGGCGCCGCGTGCGCGTGGAAGGCCACACCGACACGCAGCCCATCGGGCCGACGCTCCGCACGCAGTTTCCGACCAACTGGGAGCTTTCGACCGCCCGCGCGACGTCGGTGGTGCGCTACCTCCAGGAGGTCCACAACATGGACCCCGCGCGGCTCGAAGCCGTGGGCATGGGCGCCTTCGACCCACTAGACTCCAACGCCACCGCTGAGGGCCGCGCGCGCAACCGGCGCGTGCGCATCGCGGCGCTGCCCGACTAGCCCCGGAGCCCGGACGCCCCCCGGGCGTATGCGAGCGGTCTTCTGACCTCTGCTGCCACATGCGCCTGACCTTCGCCGCGCTCGCCTGTCTGTTCTGCTCGGCCTGCGCCGGTTCACGCGCCGCCACGCCTCCGGGCGCAGACCCCCGCGCCGTGGCCGCCGAGCGCGATTCGCTCGTTACCGTCTCGCAGACGCAGCGGGAGGAGATCGCGGTGCTCGCCGACTCGCTGGTGGCGCTGCGGCGCACCAACGACGCGCTCGTGCGCCGCCGCCCGTCCGGCACGCCCCCCACGGGCACGGCGCCGCCGGCCACGCCCGCCACGCGTCCCCCGGCGCGCCCGGCGCCCGCCCGCCCGGCCCCGCCCGAGACCACGCAGCCCGTTGCGCCGACCGTGAAGGCCGATCCGACGCGCGCCGACCTGCCCGCCGAGGTCTTTGCCGACACGCTCACCGCCGACGAGCTCTTCCTCCCGGCCTCGGCCACGCTCTCGCCCCTCGGGCAGGCCATCCTCGACCGCGTGGCGTTCGAGATCGGGCGGCTGCCCGCCACCACGCGCCTCCGCGTCGAAGGCCATGGCGACAACACGCCCCCGGGGCCGTCGATCAAAGACCGCTGGCCGAGCAACTGGGAACTGTCGTCTGCCCGCGCGGCGGCGGTGATCCGCTACCTCACCGCCTCCGGCACGCTGGCGGCCGAGCGCTTCGAACTCGCCGCCTTTGCCGACACGAAGCCCGTCGCCCCCAACGACACGCCGCAGAACCGCGCCCTCAACCGCCGCGTGATCGTGGTGGCGCGCGAGGCCCCCGGCCGCTGAGGCGCCTCGGCCTTTGCCCGGGAGGCCCCGGCACAACGCGCAGAGGCCGCGCCGATCTGCCGGGTCAAGAGGGGCGGACGCCTACTCGAACAGGTCGAACGGCTTGGCGGGCGGCTCCAGGTTGAAGTGGGCGTAGGCGCGGCGCGTGGCCACGCGGCCCCGGGGCGTGCGCTCGAGAAAGCCTTCCTGGATGAGGTACGGCTCGTAGACCTCCTCAATCGTGCCGGTGTCCTCGCTCACCGACACGGCGAGGTTGGACACGCCGGTCGGGCCGCCGCCGAACTTCTCGATGAGCGTGAGCAGCAGGCGCGTGTCCATGTCGTCGAGGCCGAATTCGTCCACGTCGAGCGCGTTGAGGGCGCGGTCGGCCACCGTGCGCGTGACGCGGCCATCGCCCTCGACCTCCGCAAAGTCGCGCGTGCGGCGGAGCAGGCGGTTGGCGATGCGGGGCGTGCCCCGGCTGCGCCGGGCGATCTCGTAGGCCCCGTCGAGGTCGATTTCGACGTTCGTGAGGCTCGCCGAGCGCTGCACGATCTGCGTGAGCAGGTCGGCGGTGTAGTAGTCGTAGCGGAAGTCGATGCCGAAGCGCGCGCGCATCGGGGCGGTGAGGAGCCCCTTGCGCGTCGTGGCGCCGATGAGCGTGAAGGGCGGCAGCGAGAGCGTGACCGAGCGCGCGTTGGGGCCGCTGTCGATCAGGATGTCGATCTTGTAGTCCTCCATCGCCGAGTAGAGGTATTCCTCCACGACCGCCGGCATCCGGTGGATCTCGTCGATGAAGAGCACGTCGCCCTCGGAGAGGTTCGTGAGCAGGCCCGCAATGGTGGCCGGCTTGTCGAGCACGGGGCCGCTCGTGGTTTTGATCTGCGCGCCCATCTCCTCGGCGATCACGTGCGCGAGGGTGGTCTTGCCGAGCCCCGGCGGGCCCGAGAGCAGCACATGGTCGAGCACTTCGCTGCGCTGCAGCGCGGCGGTGACGAAGATGGACAGGTTGTCTTTGATCTTCTGCTGCCCGATAAAGTCCCCGAGGCGGGACGGGCGGAGGGCTTTGTCGAAGTCCTCCTCGTTGCGGGCGGCAGGGGGACGCGGCGGGGTGGCCATAGGGAAACGGGTGCGACTACGCGCGAAGCTACGCCCGCGCCCGTGACGAGGGCCTGTCACACCAGATCCAGTTGAACCGTGCGGGATCACCGAATTGATCACGGATCATCGATCATGGTCAGAGACGCCCCGTGTTGCCCTCTGGCCATGATCCATCATCCATGATCCGGCGGGCATTCCCGTAGCCTTCAGCCGGCGTTGGTATCACAGGGGCGCGGCGGCGCAAAGGGGCTGCCGGAGGCGCGGCGCGGGGGCTCGCTGCTGTAACCTTGCCTCAACTTCGGCACGCTTAGCCATTGACATGGCACGCGCGTTGAGGGTATCGTTGGGGCATCATGTTTGCGGTAGACCACGTCCTCGTCTCCGACGATCTTCTGGAGGCGCCCTTTGCCTGCGACCTCGGCGCCTGCCGGGGCGCCTGCTGCGTACACGGCGAAGCCGGCGCGCCCATCACCGAGGCCGAGCGGGCCGACCTGGAGGCCGTCTACCCCGTCGTGGAGGCCCTGCTCACGCCCGAGGCGCGGCGCGTGGTGGCGCGCGAAGGCGTGTGGGAGGAGACCGCCCCCGGCCACTACAACACCACCTGCGTGCCGGCCGGCAAGCACGGCTCCGGGGCGTGCGTGTTCACGACGTTCGCGCGGGGCGCCGGAGGCCCTATCGCCCTGTGCAGCATCGAAAAGGCGCAGCGCGCGGGCCGCACCGAGATCGCCAAGCCGCTCTCGTGCGCGCTCTACCCGATCCGCGTGCAGACCTACGGCGACCTCGACGTGCTCAACTACGACCGCATCGAACTCTGCGATCCGGGCCGCGCGTGCGGCGCGCAGGCCGGCGTCGAACTGGCCGACTTTTTAGAAGCCCCCCTCACCCGGCGATACGGAAGCCTGTGGGTGGGCCGCTTCAAGACGGCCCTTGCCGAGCGGCGCGCCGCCCTGCGGCCCGTCCCTTCCTCCTCCCTCTGATCCCCCGGCGATGCTCCACCTTCAGCAACGACAGTCGCTGCAGCAGAAGCTCTCGCCGCAGCAGATCCAGTATATCAAGCTCCTCCAGCTGCCCACGCTGGCCCTGGAGCAGCGCATCAAGGCCGAACTGGAGACCAACCCGCTCCTCGAAGAAGGCGAGGAAGGCGAAGAGCTCGACGAGCGCACCGACGACGAGGCGAGCGACGACCCCGTCGCGGCCGCCGACGAACGCGACGACCTCGACCTGCCCACGGCTCCGGAGGCCACGCGCGACGAGGACTACGACTGGGACGAGTTTCTCCACGCCTCCGAAGACCTCTACGGCCACAAGGCGCAGGTAGACCAGGGCGACGACGACGACCGCCGCGAAACGCCCATCACGGCCGGCTCGTCGGTGTCCGACTACGTGCTCGAACAGCTGACCTTTGCCCACCTCTCCGAGCCCGACCACGTGGTCGCCGAGCAGATCATCGGGTCGGTGGACGAGGACGGTTACCTCCGCCGCTCGCTCGACTCGATCGTGGACGACGTGATGTTCAACCACGGGCTCAACGTGTCCGACGCCGACATCGAGCGCGTGCTCGCCGTGGTGCAGCGGCTCGACCCGGTGGGCTTTGCCGCGCGCGATCTGCAGGAGTGCCTGGTCGTGCAACTGGAGATGCTGCCGCTGCGCACCCCCGGCCGCGACGACGCGCTCCGGGTGCTCCAGAAGGCCTACAAGGCCTTCACGATGAAGCACTTCGAGCAGATCAAGGCCCGCCTGAACCTGAGCAGCGAGGCCCTCAAAACGGCCTTCGACCTCATCACGCGGCTCAACCCGAAGCCCGGCGAGGGCGACATCCAGGCCAGCCAGAACTACGTCGTGCCCGACTTCACGGTCGACGTGGTGGACGATGAGTTCGTGATCTCGCTCAACAACCGCAACACGCCCCCGCTGCGCATCTCGCGCGAGTACCGGCAGATGCTCGAAGAGCTCTCGGCCGACCAGAAGCGCGAGCGCCCCAAAGAGCGCATCGACGGGGAGACGAAGAACTTCCTCAAGACGCGCGTC
The DNA here is from genome assembly GCA_963740755.1 of Rhodothermales bacterium. Taxonomy (GTDB): domain Bacteria; phylum Bacteroidota; class Rhodothermia; order Rhodothermales; family BA12; genus CAVSDF01. The sequence continues at coordinate 270,910 of CAVUFJ010000007.1, read as the reverse complement.
GAGAGCGCCAAGTGGTTTATCCACTCCATCCAGCAGCGCCGGCAGACGATGCTCAAGGTGATGAGCGCCATCGTGGAACTGCAGGCCGAGTTTTTCCGCGAGGGCGAGGGCAACCTCCGCCCGATGATCCTCAAGGACGTCGCCGAGCGCATCGGGATGGACATCTCGACGATCTCGCGGGTCGTCAACGGCAAGTACGTGCAGACGGAGTTTGGCGTCTACGAGCTGAAGTACTTTTTCTCCGAGGGCCTCTCCACGGACTCCGGCGAGGAGGTGTCGAACAAGGAGGTCCGCGCCATCATCGACCGCATCATCATGGCCGAGGACAAGCGCCACCCGCTCTCGGACCAGCACATCGCCGAGATGCTGGAGAAGCAGGGCTTCAACATCGCCCGCCGCACGGTGACCAAGTACCGCGAGCAACTCGGCGTGCCGGTGGCCCGGATGCGCAAGGAGATCGTGGTGTAGGGGCTGGGAACGAAGGCTATAAAAGCGGGTGTAGACGGCAGCCGTTTTCCGCGCAGGATGATGACGCTGCCGCCCCTTCCCTGGCCGATCAGGTTGGCCCGCACTTTCGCCGGGTGTGGACTCGCTGGTAGTGCTGTGCGTGGCCGGCTTGGTGTACAGCCTCTGGAGCATGTTCACCGATGAGGCGCACCTGCGTGCGTTGGACCGGATGTTCGTGCTGATATCCCTAGCGGGAAGCCTCGTAAGCGTATCCCTTCTGATCCGGCGGGTCTTGTGGCGCCGGCTATTTTTCTGGGCGGGAATGATCGTCATGGGATTCTATATCTGGGAGGCCATGCATTTTACCGGGCGGTAGCGGGCCGCACGAGGACGGCCCGTGCGGTGCGCCTGCCGCTGGGGTATGCGAGAGGATTGTTGTGTGATAGATTGCGGCGCATGACGCTATCAGACCACCTGCAGGACGTCCGGCTCGGGCTCCACGAGCAGCGGTATCCGAACGAGTCCGCGATCTCGCAGGGGATCGTGCTCCGCCTGCTGGGTGCGCTCGGCTGGCCGACCTACGACACGCGCGTGGTCTGGCCCGAGTACCAGACCGAAGGGCAGCGCGTCGATTTTGCGCTGTGCCATCCGGTAGGCAAGCCGCTCGTGTTCGTGGAGGTCAAGCAGACGGGCAAGGGCATGGGCGCCGATGAACAGCTGTTCAAGTACCTGCTCAAAGGGGGCATTCCGCTGGCCGTGATGACAGACGGGCGGCGAGTGGCATTTCTACCTGCCCGGTGGAGCCGGGTCGTACGAGGACCGCCGCTTCTACCTGCTCGACCTGCTGGAGCGAACGGTCGAGGAGAGCGCGGCGCGGCTCACGCGCTACCTCGCCTACGAGGATGCGAAGGTGCAGCACACGATCCAGTCGGCCTGGGCAGACTACCGCGACCTCTCCACCGCGCGGGAGATCGAGCGTCACCTTCCCGCCGCGTGGGCGCGGCTGCTCTCGGACGCCGACGAGGCGCTCGCGGCCGTGCTGGCGGAAAAGGTCGAGAGCCTGAGCGGCTACAAGCCCACGCCGGAGCGCATCGCCCGTTTTCTGCGGGCGCAGACCAGCGAGGCTCCCACGGGCCCCGCGCCGGTACGTCGGCCCCCGCGCGAGGTGGTCTCACGCGTTCGGAGCCCTCCACGCGCGCGCCGGGCGGCAAAGGCTTCGTGCTACAGGGGACGTTCCACCCGGCGCGTTCCGGCGCCGATGCCTTTGCCCAGGCGTTTCGCCTGCTGTGCGAGCGCGATGCGCAGTTCGCGGCCCGTTTTGCGGCCCTCAAACACGGCAAAAAGCGCCGCTACCTCGCCCGCACCGCCGAGGAGCTGTTTCCGGGTCAGCCCGAGCTTCAGCAATCGAACGCGCGGACAATGCCGGGAGGGTGGCTGCTGGGCCTGAACGTGAGCCTGGGCAGCATCCACGAACGCCTGCAGATGGCCTGCGAGGTAGCGGGCCTGAACTATGGCAAGGACCTCATCCTGCAGGTCTAAAATGGCCCTCCCGCCCCGCTGCCCTCACCGCGCTCCTGCGCGACCTCGAAGCGGACGATCTGCGCGAGGTGATCGCGGAGCTGTGCAAGCTGAACCCGCAGAACCGCACGTTCGTCGAGCTTTTCCTGCTCGGCTCCGACGCCGTGGACACCGGCGCGGTGCTCGACGCCTTCTCGGCGCGGCTCCGCACCTGCTTCTTCTCACGCACGCAGCATCCCCGAAGCCGTCCGGAACTTGCGGAGGCGCGGCGCCTGCTGCGGGAGCACGAACGCCTCGCGGCCGACCATCCAGGCCTCGCCGCCGAGGGCGCGCTCGTCTACGTAGAGGCCGCGGCCGCTTATGCCGCCGCCCTCTACGAGCGAGGTCGCTACCTGCAAACCGCCACCGCCGATGCGGCCGTGCGGATGTTCGAGCGGTTCGTGCGCGTGGCCGTCGAACGCCCTGCGCTCGCGGAGCGGCTCGGCGAACGCGCCCGCAGTCGTCGCCCACCTCGATCGGCGGATGCGGCGCCTGCTGCTCGCCCTCCTGTCTCGCGACGCCGCCGCGCTCGCCCCCGGCGCCGCCCTTGACGATGGCTACCGGGTCGAATACGACGAGCCGGAGCACCCCGGTGGGCCCATCATTTTCCGCATGGTCACCTGGCCTCAGCGGTAGTAGTAGCCGAACACGATGCACATCTCGTCCTCGCTCGTGAGGCCGAAGCGGATGGTGCGCGTGGTCGTGTTGTTGTAGACGGCCTCGATGCGGTAGCCCGTATTGGCGGGAAAGACGAGCGGCGTCTGGAAGACCTTGATGAGCGGATGGTCCCACGCGAACGACTCGTAGAGCAGCTGCCCGTCGTAGGCGCCGCCCACGCCGTAGAGGCGGAAGCTCTGGAGCAGCTTGTGGGCGTGGCTCGTGAGCATGAACACGTTGCGGCTCGTCGAGAAGCGCGTCGTGCGGGTCACGGTCGTGCGCTGGCCGGGCGGCAGCACGAAGTCCGTCACGCCGTCGTTGATGACCTTCGCGTACTTGAGGCCGGGGCGTCGGGCGTACCGTGTGGAGGTTCACGAACGCCTCGCCCGTGCGCGGCGCCGCTGTGGGGTTGGTGTAGTGGGCGTTGAGGTCGTAGCCTTGCCCCGGCGGAAGGGGGATGACCACGTTGTCGGGCAGCTCCACCGTCGTTTCGGGCGCCTGGCTGCCCACGAGGAACGTGCGCGTGTTGAAGTAGAGCATCTCCTCTAGCAGCCCGAGCCCGCCGAGGTCGCGCACGGCGCCGGGCGTGAGCGTGGTGGCGTTCTGGGCGTAGAGGATGAAGTGGTGCGAGCCCTGCCGCATCTGCACGTCGAAGCGGCGCACGAAGATGGAATCGGCGGTGTTCAGCTTGCCGTAGACGAACACCTCGCGCTCGGCGCGGGGGTCGGTCGAGAACGGGTTGAGGTGCAGCTGAAGGCCCTGCGCGGGCGGGGCGAGGGGCACGAAGGGCGCGATGACCTCGTCGGCGGGCTTGAGCATCGCCGAGTCGGCCACGACCTTGCTGCGCGGGGCCCCGGCCAGGATCCACGCGCGCACGAACGCCACCTGATCGGCGGTGAGCGGGGCGCCGCTGAGCGGCATCGCGTCGCCGTGCCCATCGGTGGCGCCGTGGTTGTGGGTGGTGCTGCCTTCGAGGCCCATCTCCAGCTTGTGGAGCAGGAAGCTGTGCTCCGGATCGTCGGGGCGGACGAGGTAGAAGCCTTCTTTGCGGGCCACGCTGTTCTGTGGGCGCACGTTCACGAGCGCGTCGAAGGCCTGCACGTCGTCGAGGGCGAGGCCGCCCGCGCGGCTCACCGTGTTGTGGCAGCCGCTCGTGGCGCAGGTGGGCGTGAGCAGCTGCGCGCGCATCGCCAGAAACGAGCCCCCGTCGATGCCCGGCACATCCGGGGCCGAGTCGCAGGCGGCGAGGCCGAGGGCCAGGGCGAAGGGCAGAAGCCGGAGGGAGCGGCGCATAGGATAAAGCTGGGAAGATGCAGAACTTACGTTACAAAAACGTCGCGCACAAGCCACCGCACGGCCCCGGAAGGTAGCGTTTCCCCGGCGGCGTAGCTTGCCCGCCTGTTTTCCCCTGCTCGGCCTCTATGACCATCACCCACAACGCCGCCCGTCACCGCTTCGAAACCGAGACCGACGCCGGGCTCGCGCAGGCCCAGTACACGCGCGACGGCGACGAGGTGACCTTCACGCACACCGAGGTGCCGGACGCCGCCAACGGTCAGGGCGTGGGCACGGCGCTCGTCGAGGCGGCCCTCGCGTGGGCCCGTGAGGAGGGCCTCGGCGTCGTCCCGATGTGCGCGTTCTTCGCCGCCTACATGGCTGAGCACAAGAGCACGCACGACCTCGTCCGCGCCCCCAGCCAGAAGTGGCTCGACCCGGACTACGACGAGAAGGCGGGCTGAGGGTGCGGGTTTGTTCGTCGTTCGTCGTTCGTCGTTGGTGGTCAGAGAGGCAGAGGCCTTCTGCGGGCTTCGTCTGACGACGAACGACGAACAAGCTACCAAACTTGCCCTTTCAAATGGTCACAGCGGTCCGTCGTCGTTGGGGCGCGCCGCCCGGTTTTGAAAGCGCTTCGCCGAATTCGTAGGATCGGAGGGATTACCCGCTCGCTCCCATGCCCGACGCTGCCGCCCCGACGACGACGCCCGACCGCTACGCGCCGCCCGCCGCTTTCCGCGCCCACGCGCGCATCGCCTCCTACGAGGCCTACCGGGCGCTCTACGACCGCTCTATCGCCGACCCCGACGCCTTCTGGGGCGAGCAGGCGCAGCGCCTCGCCTGGGAGACGCCCTTCACGACGGTCAAAAACACGCAGTTCACGCCCGGCGACGTCTCGGTCCGCTGGTTCGAGGGCGGGCGGCTCAACGCGTGCTACAACTGCGTCGACCGGCACGTCGAGGCGGGCCACGGCGACCGCACCGCGCTCATCTACGAGCACGACGACCCGGACGTAGAGGCCGAGCGCGTCACCTACGGCGATCTGCTCGGGCGCGTGCAGGGCGTCGCCAATGTGCTCAAGGCGCACGGCGTGCAGCGCGGCGACCGGGTGACGATCTACATGCCCATGACCCCCGACGCCGTCGTGGCGATGCTCGCGTGCGCGCGCATCGGGGCCGTCCACAGCGTCGTCTTCGGCGGCTTCTCCCCCGACAGCCTCGCCGACCGCATCCTCGACGGCGACGCCCGCGTGGTCATCACCGCCGACGAGGCGCAGCGCGGCGGCCGGCGCGTGGCCCTCAAGGCCGCCGTAGACCGCGCGCTCGAACGCTGCCCGGACGTCCACACCGTGCTCGTGGTGCGGAATACCGGCGCCGATGTGGCGATGGCCGAGGGCCGCGACCGCTGGCTCCACGCCGAACTCGAACACGCGCCCGCCACGTGCCCGTGCGAATGGATGGAGGCCGAGGATCCGCTCTTCATCCTCTACACCTCCGGCTCGACCGGCAAGCCCAAGGGCGTGCTCCACACCACCGGCGGCTACCTCGTCTACGTCAGCCTCACGCACGAACTCGTGTTCGACCTGCAGCCCGGCGACGTGTTCTTCTGCACCGCCGATGTGGGCTGGATCACCGGCCACTCGTACGTCACCTACGGCCCGCTCGCCAACGGCAGCACGCAGGTCATCTTCGAGGGCATCCCGACGTTTCCCGACGCGTCGCGCTTCTGGCGGATCGTGGACCGCCACGCCGTGACGATCCTCTACACCGCCCCCACGGCCATCCGCGCGCTCATGGCCAAGGGCGACGCGCCGGTCCAGGCCACGTCGCGGCAGGAGCTTGCGGCTGCTCGGCACCGTCGGCGAGCCCATCAACCCCGAGGCGTGGCGCTGGTACGACGAGGTGGTGGGTGAGGGGCGCTGCCCGGTCGTGGATACGTGGTGGCAGACCGAGACCGGCGGCATCCTGCTCGTGGGCCTGCCCGGCGCGGTGGACCAGAAGCCCGGCAAGGCGGGCCTGCCGTTCTTCGGCGTGCAGCCCGAGATCGTGGACGCCGCCGGCAACGTGCTGGAAGGCGAGGCCGAGGGGCTGCTGCTGCTCAAGGACTCGTGGCCCGGCCAGATGCGCACCGTCTACGGCGACCACGCGCGCTTCGAGCAGACGTACTTCTCGCAGTACGCCGACCGCTACTTCACCGGCGATGGCTGCCGCCGCGACGCCGACGGCTACTACCAGATCACCGGCCGCGTGGACGACGTGATCAACGTGTCGGGCCACCGCCTCGGCACCGCCGAGATCGAGAGCGCGCTCGTGCTGCACCCAGCGGTCGCCGAGGCCGCCGTGGTGGGCTTCCCGCACGACATCAAGGGCCAGGGCATCCACGCCTACGTGACGCTGGTCGAGGGCCACGCGCCCTCCGACGCGCTCCGCGAGGCCCTGCGCGTGCAGGTGCGCCAGGTCATCGGCCCGCTCGCGCAGCCCGGACCGGCTCCAGTTTGCCCCGGGCCTGCCCAAAACGCGCTCGGGCAAGATCATGCGGCGCATCCTGCGCAAGATCGCCGAGGGCGACACGTCCAACCTCGGCGACATCACCACCCTCGCCGACCCCGCCGTTGTGGACGACCTCGTGGCCAACCGGGTGCGCTAGCGCGGTGCAGCGGCCGCGAACAGCTTGACAGGGGCGCCGTCTGCCTCTAGCACGATGTCGCGCTCGTAGGCGAAGCCGAGGTGGGTGAGCAGGCGGATCGAGGCGTCGTTCTCCGGGGCGACGATGGCGACGATGCGCGGGAGCGCGAGCGTGTGCTGGCCGTAGCGCAGCCACGCGCCGGCGGCCTCGCGGGCGTAGCCCTGGCCCCAGAAGGCGGGGAGGAAGGCGAAGCCGAGGTCCGGGTCGGCGAGGGCGGGGCGCCGGAGCAGGCCGCACAGGCCCAGCCAGGCCCCATCGGCGCGGCGCTCGACGGCGTAGAGGCCGAAGCCGTACGCCGCGTAGCTCGCCAGCGGGCCCTCGTCGAGGTAGCGGAGGGCGTCGGCCTCGGTGCGCACGCCCCGGTCGCCGATAAAGCGGAGGAACGACGGCTCGTTGAGCAGGGCCACGAGCGCGGGCGCGTCGGCAGGCGTGAGCGGGCGCAGGAGCAGGCGGTCGGTGCGAAGCTGAACCATGGAGAAGGCAAGCGGGCGTGATTCTGCCTGCAAAAAATAGGGCAAGGTCTTATCCCATCGCCGCTTTGGCCGATCCTGGAAGGGCTCCTTTGTGCTATGGATTACGCTGTTTTCCTCGCGTTCGTACCGCTCGCGCTGGCGTTGCTGGCAACGGTGGCATGGACCGCGTGGCGCCGCCGGCCCGAAGGCACGTCCCTGACGGTGCTGTCGGTGCTGTGCATCGGCTGGATCACGACGAACGCGCTCGAGGTCTGGGCGCCGACGCCTGCCGGCACCTACCGCTTTGCGCAGGCTACGTACCTGTTCTCGTCGTTTGCGCCGGCCGCCTGGCTGGCCTTCGCCTGCGCCTTCACCGACCGGATGGCGTGGACGCGCTCCTGGGCCTTCCGGCTTCTGCTCGTGCTCAACGCCGCCACGGCGGTGGCCGCGCTCACGAACCCGCTCCACGGCCTCCTCTGGCCCTCGGTGGGCTTTGTGCCGGTGGGGCGGATGCTCGGCATGACCACCACGCACGGCCCGTGGTTCTTTGCCCATGCCGCGCTCTGCTGGGTGGTGATGCTGCTCGGCTCGGGGCTCGTCGTGCGCGAATACGCCGAGGCCTACCGCAGCACGCGCCGCATCTCGGTGGCCATTGCGCTCGGGGCCCTGCTGCCGGTGGTGTGCAACGTGCTCTACGTGGCCCACCTCATCCCCACGCGGAAGGACTTCACCTCGCTCACCACCGCCGCCGGGGCCGTGCTGATGGCGCGTGGCCTCTACCGGTACCGCCTGCTCACCTACCGGCCGGTGGCGCGCAACGTGCTCATCGAGAGCCTGCACGAAGGGATGCTCGTGCTCGACGTCGACGGCCAGATCGTGGACGTGAATCCGGCGCTGCAACGGATGCTCCACCTTACGGCCGAACCCGTCGGCCAACCGGTCGCGACGGTGCTGCCCGGCTTCGACCCGGCGCAACCGTCGGCCGAGATCGCATTCGCGCAGGGCGACCTGTTGCGGTACTTCAGCCTGCGCGTGTCGCCGCTGACGTTGCGCAGCGGACGTCCGGCCGGGCACCTCGTGCTCCTCCACGACACCACCGCCCGGCGCCTGGCCGAGACGGCCCTGCGCCACATGAACGCGGTCCTCGAAGCCCGCAACGACGACCTCGACGCGTTTGCCCGCACCGTCGCGCACGACCTCAAGAACCCGATCCATGTGATCCAGGGCCTGGCGGACCTGCTGCTCGACATGGGCGACGAGATGCCGGCCACCGCCCGCACCGACAGCGTCGCCACGATCCTGCAGCAGGCGCAGCACATGGACGAGATCGTGCGGGCGCTCCTGCTCCTCGCCGGGGTCAACCGCCAGACGATCACGCCCGAACCCGTCTCGATGGCGCCCGTCGTGGCGCGCGTCGTGGCGCGCCTCGCGCGCCAGATCGAGCAGGCCGGGGCCACGCTCGACGTGCCGGACGTGTGGCCCTGCGTGCTCGGCTACGGCCCCTGGATCGAAGAAGTGTGGGCCAACTACGTCTCCAACGCCCTCAAGTACGGCGGCGCGGCGCCCCACCTCACGCTCGGCTTCGACGCCCCCTCCGGGGGCGCGGTGCGCTTCTGGGTGCAGGATGCGGGTCCGGGCCTGACGCAAGAGGCGTCCGCACGCCTCTTCCAGCCGTTCTCGCGCGTGGGCGATTCGCAAGCCGAGGGCCACGGACTGGGCCTGTCCATCGTGCGCCGCATCGTCGAGAAGCTCGGCGGCGAGGTCGGCGTCGAGAGCACCGGCATCCCCGGCGAGGGCGCGCGCTTTACGTTCACCCTGCCCTGCGCCCCGGAGGCGTGTACGTCCGGCGAGCCTGCGGTGCGGCAGTGCGTGCCCGCGTAGGCGTCACGGGTCTTCGCCGAGGTCGCTGTAGTAGCCGATCACGCGGGCTCTGGCGCCCGTGCGCGTGTACACATCCGGACGCCGCGTGGCGATGACGTCGGCGATGACCGCCGCCACGTCGGCAGGCGTCTGGCCTTCGGGAAACGCCCGCGAGTCGGGGCCGCCGTGGAGGGCGTTCTTGCCGAAGTCGGTGAAGACGACGCCGGGCGAGACGAGCGACACGACGATGCCGGGGTACGCGTCGGCGAGTTCGGCGCGGAAGCCCGCCGTGAGGGCGTTCACGTAGTGCTTGGCGCCGCTGTAGGCGGTCCGGATGACGGCGAACGGCATCCGCCCGAGCATCGAGGAGACGTTGACGATCTGCCCGGTGCCGCGCGCCTTGAAGTGGGGCAGCACCGACTGCATCCCGTAGAGCACCGACTTGACGTTGGCCGCGATCATCGCGTCGAGGTCTTCGTCCGTCAGTTCGGAAGGCACCCGCGTGATGCCGACGCCCGCGTTGTTGACCCACACGTCGATCTGCCCGAAGCGCTCCAGGGCGGTCGTTACGATGCGTTCCACCTGCGCGCGGTCCGTCACGTCGGCGGCCACGACGTGCGCGCGCTCGCGGCACCGCGACGCGACTTCGCGGAGCGCATCGAGCCGCCGCGCGACCAGCACCACCGTATGGCCGGCGTGGGCAAGCGTTTCGGCGAGCGCGGCGCCGATGCCACTGCTCGCACCGGTGATGACGACGACCTTGGACTCCTGCACGGTGGGGGATTCCTGCACGGGGGCGTGGGCAAAAGGAGAAGGCCACGCCAACCGCCCGTGGCGCAGCCGGTTGCGCCGGCATGGCACCAAGCGCGCGGGCTATCGTGCCCGCACCAGGCCCCCTCGGCATTTGCCGGATGATCCAGAGCACCCCCGCCCGAATGGCCGCGATGCCGCCTACACGCGCCGCGCTCAGGCCGCGCGCCACGCCCGGGCGTGCGCGAGCAGGTAATCGACGGTGAAGGTGCGGCGGGCGCCGGTGCCGTCGCGAAACTCGAAGGCGCTCCAGCCGAGCGGCCGGGCCGGGCGGTAGGTGCGTCCGCCGAGGTGGAGCGTGTCGCCGCGGACGGCGTGGATGAGCACGGTCTCGTACTGGCTCCGCCGGAGCGCGTGGGGCGGAAACAGGGCTTCCCACCGGCACGCGCGGCCCACATCGTCGTAGGCGGCGGGGCGGTCGGGCAGGCCGAGGAGGGCGGGCGCGCGTCCCTCGAACAGGTCGTCGAGCAGGCGGAGCGTGGCGGGCTCGGCGCCTGCGCGGATGCTCGCGCGAAAGCGGCGGTAGATCCCGCGCGCGATCTCGCGGAGCGTGGCGGGACCGCCGGCCGTCGTCATCCAGCGGCGGGTCTCGGGGCCTGTTTCGAACGGGTTTTCGTCGTAGCACGAGGCGTGCGCGAGCCACCCCTGCCGCGACGTGTGCGGGACCGGCACAAAGCCCGTCACCACCGGGATGCCCATGCGCGTGAGCATCTGGGGGTGGTAGGACGGCCAGCCCATCACGGCGCGCGTGACGCCAGCGACGAGCGCCGCCGCAGCGCACGAGAGGGCGGCGTCGGGCGTGAAGTCCACCGTCACCTCCAGCCGGGCGCCGCGCGGGCGCACGCCCACGCCCGTCGAGCGCGGGTTGGCGGCCACCAGCATCATGGGCGCCGGGAGGATGTGGGCGAGCAGAAACGCGAGGTCTTCGACGCGGTGCTGCGCGCTCGGCGCCTCGAACGACACGTTGTAGTGCGCCGAAAAGCCCTGGAGCGTCACGCGGCGCCCGGTGCGCGCCTCCCACGCATCCAGTTCGTCGCGCACAAACCCGATGGCCTCCCAGAGCGAACGCCCGGCGCGCTCGGCGCACCCGCCATCTACCTCGATGGGCGGCGTGGCCACCTCAACGACGCCCGTGTCGAAGTAGACAGCGCCCCCGGTGGGCAGGTGGTACGAGCGGCCTTCGCGGTGGAGCAGCCGCTCGCGCACAAACGCCTGCGGCGTGCCCCAGAGGCGCTCGGGCGTGGTCTCATGCCCGTCCACAAACACCTTGAACTCGGCTTCCAGGCCAATGGCCGCCAGGTCGAGGCGCCCGGCCATCTGGTCGGCCTTCGTGAAGAGGGCCTTCTTCGGTTTGGCGAGAAACGCGGCGCGCATGGATACAGCTTGCGGGACGGAGAGAGCGCCTACGGCGGCGGCGTTTGAGGCGCCGGGGGCAAGTAACACCGTCACCTGCGAAGGCCCCGTGCGCTGAGAATGACGAGGCTGTAAACATGTACGGCACACAGCCGCCCCGGCCGCTCAGGAGGTCGGTGGGGGCTGGAGCGTGAGCGGCCCGAGGCGCAGGTGGAGGTGGTCGTCGCTCTGCTCCGGGCCGTGCCCATACGGACGGATCGCCACGGCGGGCAGCAGCTCCTGCACGGTGGAGCGGTACTTCTTGATCGTCGCCTCGTCGTCGAGCCAGCTGTCGCCGATGCGGTAGAGCTGGGCGCTCGTGCCCCAGGCGTGCGCGGTGTCGGCGCCGGTGCAGAGGCGATGGGCGGGGGAGCGGTACGCCCCGTTGGCCGCCACGTGGACGTAGGTGCCGAGCGTCAGGCGCAGGATCGAGAGGTGCGCGGCGAGCACGCCCACGGCGCACGGCACGTAGCGCGGCCACGCGCGCACGTCCGGGTGCTCGTGCAGGTCCACGCGCATAAACTCGTAGAGCCCGAAGCTGGGGGCGAGCGCGGTGTCTTTGGCCTGCTGCCACGCGTCCACGCGGTAGAAGTAGCGCGGCAGCGGGGCCTCAGCCGCCCATCCCATCCGGAAAAGGTTCGCCGGGGCGCAGCAGCTTCTGGAGCCGCTTCGGGAGCGTCAGGCCGTCTACCACCGGCAGGCCAAGCGGGGAGGGGTGTTCCGTCATGGGGAGGTCGGGCGGCGGGTCTGCATCGGGGAGGGAGCGGGCAGGCCCGCGCAGGTCAGTCGGCCACCAGGTCAGTCGGCGATCAGGGCGTCGTAGACGTTGCGGGCGAGGCCGGCCACGAGCCCCGAGCGTCCGTGCCCGGCGCCGGGCTGCCACTCGGTGAGCACGGCGAGCACGTACGGCTTGCGGTCGGGGAGGAAGACGAGCCCGGCGTCGTGCGCGACGGTCGAGATCTCGCCGGTTTTATGCGCCACGCGGGCGCCGCTGCGCACCTGCTCGGGGAGCCCGGCGGGCAGCCCCGCCCGAAACTTCTGCCCGAAGAGGATCTCCTTGATGTCGTCGGCAAGGGCGGCGGGGAAGGCCTCTCCGTCTTCGAGCACCCGCAGCAGCGCCACGAGCCCGTCGGCGGTGACTTCGTTGGACAGGCCCGCCTCGTAGGCGGCCTCGTCTTCCACCCCGCGCACGAGCCGGACGCCCTGCACGCCCCACCGCCGCAGCGCCGCCTGCGCCGTTTTCACGCCCACAAGGTCGAGCAGGAGGTTCGTGGCGAGGTTGCTCGACGTCGTGATCATGTGCTCGGCGAGCACGCGCAGGCGCATCACGTCCCCGAGGGCGGCGTGGACCTCGGCGTTGGCGTCGCGCTCGGCGCCCACCTGAAACACGCCTCCGCCCGGCGCGGCGCTCACAAAGCGGTTGCGCACGTGCAGCAGAGCTCTCGGGGGCGAGGTGGCCCTTCGCGATCTGGTCGTAGAGGGCGAGCAGCACCGCCACCTTGATGGTGGAGGCCGCGTGGAAGCGGCGCGCCCCGTGGTAGGCAAAGGCGTGGCCCGTTTCGTAGTCGTAGAACGATACGGCTACGGCGTCGGCGCCGTGCCGGGCGCGAAGGGCGTCGAGGCGGTCGGGAAGGTCCATGCAACAAGGGTCCGGCAGCCGAGGCTACCGGACCCAAGATCGGCCCATCGGCGGGCGCCGGTCCGCAACGAGGCGGTGAAAGGCCCTCCCCCAGAAACCGCGCCGGCTCGATGTCGCCCGCTTGCGAGGGAAGCGGGCAGACGCGTCAGCGGCGGGGGAGGCGGCTCACCACACGCGGGCACGGTCGGCGGGGGCGCGGTACATCCGCTGGCCGGGCTGCACGTTGAACGCCTGGTAGAACGGGTCGAAGTTGGAGAGCGGCACGAGCGCGCGGAATTCGCCCGGCGAGTGCGGGTTGGTCTGCACCTGGAGGCGGAGCGCGTTGTCGCGGAACTTGGTGCGCCACATCTGGGCAAACGCCATCATGAAGCGCTGCTCGGCGGTGTAGCCGTCGATGGTCGGGTTGGTGCGGCCCTCCTCGGTGCGCTTGAAGGCGTCGTAGGCGATGGCGAGGCCGCCGAAATCGGCGGTGTTCTCGCCGAGCGTGAGGCGCCCGTTGAGGTGGAGGCTGTCGAGCACGGTGGCGGCGCTGTACTGGTCCACGACGCGCTGGGTGCGCGCTTCGAACTGCCGGGCGTCGTCGGGCGTCCACCAGTCGCGAAGCTGGCCGGTGGCGTCGAAGCGGCGGCCCTGGTCGTCGAAGTGGTGGGTCATCTCGTGCCCGATCACGGCCCCGATGGCGCCGTAGTTGAAGGCGTCGTCGGCGTTCATGTCGAAGAACGGCCACTGGAGGATGCCCGCCGGGAAGACGATGACGCTGAGCGAGGGGTTCGCGTAGGCGTTCACCGTGGGCGGCGTCATGCCCCACTCCTTCATGTCCACCGGATCGCGCAGGCGCTGCTGCTGGTCGCGGACGCCGTACTGGCGGATGGCGAGCACGTCGCCGAAATAGTCGTCCGCTACGGATGGTCACGCCCTCATAGGGCTTCCACGTGTCGGGGTAGCCCACCATCACCGCGGAGGCCGTCGAGCTTCTGGAGTGCCTGGGCCTTCGTGGGCGCGCTCATCCAGTCGAGGTGCTCGATGCGCGTGCGGAAGGCGCCCTTGAGGTCCTGCACGAGCGCCGTCATGCGCTGCTTGGCGGCGGCGGGAAAGTAGCGGTCCACGTAGAGCTGCCCGAGCAGTTCGCCCATCGTGCCGTCGATGGTGTTGACGGCCTCGTCCCACCGCTCGGGCCGCTGCGTGAGGCCCTGCTGGGCGCGCCCGTTGTAGGCAAAGGCGGCGCTGCGAAACTCGCCCGAGAGCGTGGGCGCCCATGCGCGGAGGGTGCCGAGCCTGAGGTGGTTTTGCCAGGTGCGCGTGGGCACGGCGCCGAGGAGCGAGTCGAGCTTGCCGAGGTAGGCCGGGTTGGTGACGATGATCGAATCCGCCGGCAGGCCCGCCGCGCGCAGGTACGCGCCCAGCATCAGGTGCGGGTGCATCCGGTCGATGTGGGCCACTGCGCGCTTGTTGTAGTTCGCCACTACGTCGCGCAGCTGCGTGCGGTCTTTCTGGAAGCGCGCGAGCTGGCCTTCGAGGGCGAGCTGCTCGGTGGCGTCGAACTCGGCCTGCGCCTGCGATGCACCCGTCAGCGTGAGCAGGCGCACGAGGTAGCGCCGGTAGGCCATGCGGAGGGCGTTCGTGGCGGCGTCGTTGCGCGTGTAGTAGGGCACATCGGGGAGGCCGAGGCCCCCCTGGCCGAGCCCGAGCGCGTTCACGCCGGGCCGCTTGGCGTCGGGCCGCACGCCGACGGCGAGGATCGTGCCGCCGACCCAGCTCTGGTGCTGCGCGCTGAAGCGGATCAGCTCCGGCGTCGTCCGCACGGCCCCAAGCTGCTGGAGGTAGGGCCGCAGGGGCGACCAGCCGCGCGCGTTGATGGTGGTGGTGTCGAGCGCGGCGGCGTAGAAGTCGCCCACGCGCTGGCCCAGGCTGCCCCGGGCGCCGGGGCGCGCGGCGGCCTCGTCGAGGAGCGTGCGCAGGCGCTGGCGGTTGCTCTTGCGGAGCATCGTGAAGCCGCCCCACGCGCTCTCGTCGGCGGGGATCTCGGCGGTGCGCAGCCACGCGCCGTTGACGAAGCGGAAGAAGTCGTCGCCGGGGCGGACGGACGTGTCGAGGGCGGTCAGGTCGATCCCGTTGCGGGGCGCGTCTTGCGCGCGCGCGGGCAGGGCCAGGAGCGCGGCGGCACACACACCGGCCGCAGCGGCTCGGCGAAAGCGGAGCATGGAAACGTGGGGGTTGGAGAGTAGCGCGGGCACCGTTCGCGCCCGGCCGCATGGTACAATCGAACCACGGCGAATGGGCGCGCGGGCGGATACGGGCGGTGCGGGATGCGCGTGCGGTTTGCGTAGGGGCAGAGCACCCGCTGTGGGGCCGCCGCTCCTCGCCTCGCCCCCCAGCTCTGCAACGGTCCGGTCCGTGGCCCTGCCCGGGTGCTTCGCCCGCGTGGGTCCCGGCGCACATGGGCGAAGCCTCGTGCGGCACGACGTGCGGCGGCGTTGGGGAGGGGCGGGCGGTCCACCGTGCAGAAGCCCCACAGCGGAGGCTTTGCCCCTACACGTCTCGGGGCGTGTGGGATGGAGTGCGGGGGGCTGTAACGTTGTGCGGTGTGAAGGCACGCTGTCACCCGGTGCGGGTAGGTTTGCCCGGTTGCCCGCCCCCTACGTCCGCATGAGCGCCTACCGCATCGAGTCCGAGTTTCAGCCTACCGGCGATCAGCCGCGCGCCATCAAAGAGCTGGTGGAGGGCCTCCGGCGCGGCGATCCGTACCAGACCCTCCTCGGCGCCACCGGCACCGGCAAGACGTTCGCGGTGAGCAACGTCGTGCAGCAACTGGACCGGCCGACGCTCGTGATGTCGCACAACAAGACGCTCGCGGCGCAGCTCTACGCCGAGTTCAAGGGCTTCTTCCCGGACAACGCCGTCGAGTTCTTTATCTCCTACTACGACTACTACCAGCCCGAAGCCTACATCGTCCACTCGGATACGTACATCGAGAAGGACATGGCGATCAATGAGCAGATCGACCGGCTCCGGCTCCGGGCGACCTCCGCGCTCGTCTCGGGGCGGCGCGACGTGCTCATCGTGGCGTCGGTGTCGTGCATCTACGGCCTCGGCTCGCCGGAAGAGTACAAGGCGCAGATCGTGCAGCTCAAAACCGGGCAGACGATCAAGCGCAACGACCTGCTCCACGGGCTCATCAACATCTTCTACGCCCGCAACGACGTCGAATTCGGGCCCGGCGCCGTCCGCGTGCGCGGCGACGTGGTGGAGGTGTTTCCGGCCTACCTCGAAGACCGCGCCTACCGCATCGCCTTCTGGGGCGACGACATCGAGCGGCTGAGCGTGTTCGACCCCCTCACCGGCAAGGACCTCAAGGAAGA
This sequence comes from Rhodothermales bacterium, assembly GCA_963740755.1. GTDB lineage: Bacteria > Bacteroidota > Rhodothermia > Rhodothermales > BA12 > CAVSDF01. The sequence continues at coordinate 254,777 of CAVUFJ010000007.1, read as the reverse complement.
GCCCCTCCTCACGATCTATCCCGGCCAAGATCTTCGTCACGCCGCAGGAGACGATGCACCGGGCCATCAAGAGCATCGAAGAGGAGCTGCGCTGGCGCCTGGGCGTGCTCCGCGACATCGGCAAGCTCGTCGAGGCGCAGCGCCTGGAGCAGCGCACGCTCTACGACATCGAGATGATGAAGGAGGTGGGCTACTGCTCGGGCATCGAGAACTACAGCCGCCACCTCACGGGCCTGCCCCCCGGCCACCGCCCGTACTGCCTGTTCGACTACTTCCCCGACGACTACCTGCTCGTCGTCGACGAGAGCCACGTCACCATTCCGCAGGTGCGGGCGATGTACAACGGCGACCGGCGCGCGCAAGATCAACCTCGTCGAGCACGGCTTCCGGCTGCCGAGCGCGCTCGACAACCGCCCGATGACGTTCGAGGAGTTCGAAGGCAAGCACCACCAGGCCATCTTCGTGAGCGCCACGCCGGGCGACTACGAGCTGGAGAAGAGCGGCGGCGTGTTCGTCGAGCAGATCATCCGCCCCACCGGCATCCCCGACCCGAAGGTGGAGGTGCGCAAGACGGCCGGCCAGATCGACGACCTGCTGGAGGAGATTCGCATCGTGATCGAGCGCAAGGAGCGCGTGCTCGTGACCACGCTCACCAAGCGCATGGCCGAAGACCTGACCGACTACCTCGACTCGTTCGGCATCGGCGTGCGCTACCTCCACTCCGACATCGACGCACTCGAACGCGTCGAAATCCTGCGCGACCTGCGCCTGGGCGCCTTCGACGTGCTCATCGGCGTCAACCTGCTCCGCGAAGGGCTCGACCTGCCGGAAGTCTCGCTCGTCGCCATCCTCGACGCCGACAAGGAGGGCTTCCTGCGCTCCGACCGCTCGCTCATCCAGACGGCCGGCCGCGCCGCCCGCAACGCCGACAGCAAGGTGATCCTCTACGCCGACCGCGAAACGGGCTCCATGCAGCGCATGATGGAGGAGACCGAGCGCCGCCGCGAGATCCAGATCGCGTACAACATGGAGCACGGCATCACGCCGCGCACGGTCAAGAAGAGCCGCGAGCAGATCATGAAGGGCACCATTGTGGCCGAGGAGCGCGCGAGCACCGAGGGCACGCCGGGGCGTCCGTACGAGGAGAAGCAGCAGTACAACATGGCGGCCGACCCGCTCGTGAAGTACCTCACGGCCGACCAGAAGCGCGACCTCATCGTCCAGATGCAGCGCGAGATGCTCGAGGCCGCCGAATCCCTCCAGTTTGAGCGCGCCGCCGAACTCCGCGACTCCATCGACCAACTGGAGAAGCAACTAGCGGCGGCGTAGAACGTAGCCGTGCCCATGACCGCCGCGCTCGAAACCCTGCTGACAGGCCTGCGCGCCCGCCTCGAAGTGCTCTACGGAGAGCGCCTCGCGGGCGTGTACCTCTACGGCTCGCAGGCCCGCGGCGACGCGACGTCAGATTCCGATGTGGATGTGCTCGTGGTGTTGGAAGGCGAGGTTCGACCGGGCCTCGAAATCCGGCGCATCGTAGACGCCACCGACGACCTCGTGCTAGACTCCGGCGAATACGTTTCGATGTTGCCCCTCTCCCTCGAACGCTTTCGCGAGAATGGTTCGGTGTTCGTGCGTCAAGTTCGGCGCGAAGCAGTGCCCGTCTGATGCCTGCCGTTGACCTGCACCGCGCCCGCCGCACGCTAGAGGCGGCGCGCTTTCTTGCGACGGGAGGCTTCAGCGCCGATGCGGTGACGCGGGCCTACTATGCCGCTTTCCAAGCCGCGCAGGTGGCGCTCGAACATGCCGGCGCTTCTGCGGCCACACACAAGGGGGTGCATACGCAGGTGCACAACGTGCTGGTGCGTCCCGGCCACCTGCCAGCAGAGGCAGCGCGCAACTTGACGCGCCTTTCCACGCTCCGGCAGACCGCCGACTACGACGACGGCGCCCTCTTGACGGCGGAACACGCCTCAGACGCGCTCCAGATGGCCGACACCTTCATCGCTGCCGTCGCGGCCTGGCTGGACGCGAATTCCGCCGATTGAAGCCGCGTAAGCCCTCACCGCGTGCCGCTGAGGTAGTCGGTGGCGAGGTGGGCGAGGGTGCGGACGCCGAGCACGAGGGCGGACTCGTCCACGCGGAAGCGGGGCGAGTGGATGGACGCGGCCTCGCCGGCGGGCGTCTGCGGGTCGCGCACGCCGAGCCACACGAACAGGCCGGGGATGCGCTCGGCGAAGAACGAGAAGTCCTCCGCCCCCAGCACGGGCGCGCCTTCCATCAGCCCAGCCCCGGCCACGCGGGCGAGGGTGGGCCGCATCCGAGCCGTGAGCGCCGGGTCGTTGACGGTGACGGGGTACGACGCCTCTGCCCCAAGGGTGACGGTGGCCGTGGCGCCCGCACTCTCGGCGATGTTCGTGGCCGTACGGCGGATGCGTGCGAGCAAATCGGTGCGCATGGCCGGGTCGAGGGCACGCACGGTGCCCACGAGTAGCACTGAATCGGGAATGATGTTGGAGCGCACGCCCCCGTCGATGCGTCCAATCGTGATGAGCGTGGGGGCCTTCGTGATGTCCATCTGGCGGCTCGGGATCGTCTGGAGGCCGAGGATGATCTGGGCGGCCACCGTGATCGGGTCTACGCCCTGCCACGGGTAGGCGCCGTGCGTCTGCCGCCCGTGGACGATGATCCTGAGGTCGTCGACGCTGGCCAGCACGCCGCCCGCCCGGTAGGCGATCTGCCCGGCGGTGTAGGTGGCCGTGTCGTGGAGGCCGAAGATGACCTCCGGCGCCGGGGCGTTCGAGAGCACGCCTTCGCGCACCATCAGCTCGGCGCCCGCCGGCGCCTCGCCCGCCGGGGCGCCTTCCTCGGCCGGCTGGAAGATGAACTTGACCGTGCCCGGCAGGTCGGCTTTGACGCTCGTGAGCACTTCGGCGACGCCCATCAGCACGGCGGTGTGGACGTCGTGGCCGCACGCGTGCATGACGCCCACGCTGAGGCCGTTGTAGAGGCTGCGCACCTTCGAGGCAAAGGGCAGGTCCACTTCCTCCGTCACCGGGAGCGCGTCCATGTCCGCGCGGAGGGCGACGACGGGACCGGGCTTGCCCCCGCGCAGCACCGCCACGACCCCGTTGCGCGCCACGCCGGTCTGCACCTCCAGGCCCAGGCTCCGCAGGTGCGCGGCCACGTAGGCCGCCGTCTCGACCTCCCGGTTGGACAGCTCCGGGTGCTCGTGCAGGTGGCGGCGCCACGCAATCACGCGGCCCTCGATCTGCCCGGCAAGCGCGTCGATGCGGCTGGAGAGGTCGGGCGGCGCCGGCGTTTCGGTGGCGGAGGGGCCGGACTGGGCGCGCGTGACGCAGGGCGTGGCGAGGAGCAAGAGCAGGGCAAGGCGGCGCATGGGGCGTGAGGAGCGAGGCGGTACGTTAGGGCGCGCACGCGCACCGCGCAACCGCCGTTTGCGCACCGGGGCAGCGCGTGAAGCTGCGGTGCGCGCGCAGGGTTTTCGCCAAACGGAGGGGGCATGGCAGGGGCGGATGCGTTTATCAGCATCATCCTGTCCTTGCGCGACGTAGCGCCCTCTGCCGGAAGCATCCGGCCCTAGCCAGATCTTCCGTGTCCGAACTCGACCGCCCGGCGCCGATTGCGCCCACCTTTGCCGCCCTCGGCCTCCGCCCTGCCCTCGTCGAAACGCTCGCCGCGCGCGGGTACGACGCCCCTACGCCCATCCAGGCCGAGACGATCCCCGGTGCTCCTCGCCGGGCACGACCTCGTGGGCCTCGCCCAGACGGGCACCGGCAAGACGGCCGCCTTTGCCCTCCCGCTCCTCGAACGCCTCAACCCCACCGTGCGCGGCGTGCAGGCGCTCGTGCTCACCCCCACGCGCGAACTCGCCCTCCAGGTGTGCGCGGCCATTGAGAACTACGCGGCCGCCCTTGGCGGCGTGCGCGTGCTCCCCGTCTACGGCGGCGACTCGATGTACACGCAGATCAGCCGCCTCCGCAGCGGCGTGAGCGTCGTCGTCGGTACGCCGGGGCGCGTGATGGACCACCTTCGCCGCGGCACGCTCGCGCTCGACGCCCTCCAGGTGGTCGTGCTCGACGAGGCCGACGAGATGCTCCGCATGGGCTTTGCCGAAGACATCGACTGGATCCTGGAGCAGGCGCCCAAGGAGCGCCAGACCGCGCTCTTCTCCGCCACGATGCCGCGCGAAGTGCGCCGCCTCGCCGAGCAGTACCTCCGCGAACCCGTCAACGTCGAGATCCAGCGCGCCACCCGCACGGCGCCCGACATCGCGCAGCGTGTGATGCGCGTGCAGCACCGCGCCAAGCTCGAAGCGCTCGCCCAACTCCTCGCCTTCGAGGCCACGCCGGGCGAGGCCGCGCTCGTGTTCACGCGCACCAAGGCCGGCGCCGACGAAGTGACGGACGCCCTCGTGGCCCACGGCTTCACCGCTGAGGCCATGCACGGCGACATGAACCAGGCCCACCGCGAGGCCGTGGTGCGCAAGCTGCGCGCCGGGCAGGTGGACGTGGTGATCGCCACCGACGTCGCCGCGCGCGGGCTCGACGTGGAGCGGATCGCGCTCGTCGTCAACCTCGACCTGCCCAACGACCCCGAGTCGTACGTCCACCGCATCGGGCGCACCGGTCGCGCCGGGCGCTCGGGCAAGGCCGTCCTCTTCGTGACGCCGCGTGAGGAACGCCTCGTGCTCAACATCGAGCGCTACACCGGGCAGAAGCTCACGAGCGCCCGCGTCCCCTCCGACGCCGACATCGCCGCGCGCCGCGCCGAGCGCTTCAAGGCGCGCCTCGTGGACGTGCTGGAAACCACGGACCTCGACGACGCTGAGGCCTTCGTTCACGCCCTCGCCGCCGAAACGGGCCAGTCGCTCGCCGCTGTGGCGGCCGCCGCCGTGCGCCTCACCTTCGGCGATGCCCCGCTCGTCACCGACGCGGCGCCGTTTGCTCCGAAGGCCGTCAAGGCGGCCCCGGTCGCTGCGCCGGTCGTTACCGAGAACGGCATGGTGCGCCTCCACGTGGATGCCGGCCGCAACGACGGCATCCGCGCGGGCGACATCGTGGGCGCGCTCGCCAACCGCACCGGCATCCCCGTGCCCCGCATCGGCAACATCGACGTCTTCCCGACGAGCACGCTCGTCGAAGTGCCGGCCGAGTTTCACGCCCAGGCCCTTGAAGGCATGGAAGGCGTGATCCTGCGCGGCAAGCCGTCCACCTTCCGCCTGAGCGACGCCCAGGACGTGCCCGCCGAGCGCCCCGCGCCCCGCGAGGCCCGTCCGGCGGCGGCCCATCGGCCGGAGCTGAAGCACAAGACCCACCGCAAGGGCCCGACCCCGCGCCGCTGAGGGATGCTACCCGGCGCCGAGCACCACAGGGGTGCTCGGCGGCTCGGGGGTGTAGGCGCGGCGGGTGCCCTTCGGATCGGTCACGTAGAGCCGCCCGCACGCCCCACACGCGTAGACGGGCCGGAGCGTATCGCTCAGGCGCTCCCGGACCTCACGGGAAGCAGCGTCGGCGCTGAGCTGTCCGGCGGCGAGGGCCGCGAGCGTGGCGTCCAGCGCATCGAGCGTGGCGAACCACGCTGTATCAGGCAGCAGGTGCGCCCTGGTAGGGAGCGTCTCGCCGGCGCCGCTGACGAGGTGCCCACAGCCGCAGGCGAACTTCATGGCTGTGGTCCGGCAAACGTAGCCCGTGCCGCGTCGTAGACGGCCTCGGTTTTGGCTACGTAGGCCTCGACCGTGAAGTCGCGTGCGACGCGTGCGCGGCCTTCGTGGCTCACGCGCGCGGTCAGTTCGGGATGGCGGGCATAGCGCAGCACCGCCTCGGCGATCCGCTCGGGTGCGTGCTCCGGCACCAGCAGGCCCGTGTGTCCCTCCGTGATGATCTCCGGGATGCCCGCATGGTCCGTCGTGACGAGCGGGAGGCCCGAGGCAAGCCCTTCGATGATCGTGTTGGGCATCCCCTCGCGGTCGCCGTCCGGCGCCGTGACGCTGGGCACGAGCATCACGTCGGCCTCACGGAAGGCCTGGTTGACCGCGCCGTTGAGGAGTGCGCCCGCAAACGTGACGTGCGCGCGGACGCCCAGGCGGTCGGCGTGGCGTTCGAGCGGGCCGCGCTCCGGCCCATCGCCCACGATGCGGAGCGTGGCGGCATGGCCGCCCTGCCGGAGATGGTACACCGCCGAGATGGCATCGAGAAAGCCCTTCTTCTCCACGAGGCGCCCCACGACGAGCAGCCGCAGGCCGGCTTCGGTACGCGGGGTGAAGGGAAACGCGGCCAAGTCGAGTCCCATCCACACCACGTGCGTGCGGTCGGACGGGAAGCCCATCGCCACGAGCGTGCTGCGCATCTCGGCAGAGACGGTCGTGAAGGCGTGCGCGCCCTCGGCGAGGTGGCGAAAGCGGCGCGCCCATCCGGGCTCGGCAGGCAGGCGCGAGGCGTCGGAGCCGTAGAACGAGACGACGAGGGGCACGCGCCGGGCGAGTGCTAGCGCGCGAAAGCCGTCGAGCCCAAAGTGGGCGTGCGACTACTGCCGGACTGCGTCTGCCGGACCGCCTCGAAGAGCACCGGAGGCGCGGCATTGATCTTGCGGGCGGTGTTGTTGAGCCGCCCCGCGAGGCCGCCCTTCGGCGCAAACACCGTCAGCCCTTCCGTGTACACGCCCGGCTTCCACTGTGGCCACCGACCGGCCGGTAGCGCGCAGCGTGCCGCACGAGCCGGTCAATGAACGTCTCGGACGGGTTCAGGTACCGGCTTTTAAAGTGGACCACGCGCACCGGCGTGCTCGGAAAGGATGGTTTTGCGGGCTCAACGTCCGAACTTACCTGCCGATGCGGCGCACGCGCGAGGTTGACGTGTGTTCGTGCGCTCTTGCCCCGCCTGCCCATGCCCGAATCGCGCCGCGCTCTGCGCACGCTTGCCGCTGTGCTCGTCGTCTACGCCGTACTCGTGGCGACACATGCGGGCGAGTTCTGGCCCTTCAGCGTCTTTCCGATGTTCTCGCGCGCCGGGCAGCCCTGGCAGCGGATCGTCGTGCGCGAACTCGCGCCCGAGGACACGGCGGGCTGGCGCTCGGCGGTGAACGCGGCGGCGCTGCCCGGAGAACCCTACGCGCTCGGACGGGCGGGCATCCGCTTCTACGACCTCACCGAACTCGTCGGCAAGACGGACGTGTGGACGCCCGAACGCAAACGGGCGCTCCGCACGCTCTTCGGCAGCGTGCCTGCCACGCGCCCGCTCCTGCTCGTGAAGGCCAACGGCACGCTCGTGGGCACGCAGGTGCAGACGACCTTCGCGCCCTTCGCGCTCATCGCCGGCGATCACGTCGCGCTGGCGCCCGCGCGCACGCCGGAGGGCGGCCTCCCCTCGCCCCCCTGCCCTGATGGCCGCGCCCCTCACCGCCCTCAGCCGCCACCTCTTCGGCTTCGACCGCCCGGAAGCCTCGGGCGAGCGCTTCTACCACCGGCTCGTCGAAACGTACGTGGTGCTCGTGAGCCTGCTGTTCGTGTGGCGCTGGGCCGCCCTCGCCGCCCGCCTCGACGGGGTCGTGGTGCCTACGGGCATGGCACACTACCTGCCCATCACCTGGCTCCAGGGCCCGGCGATGCCGTACGTGTGGGCGGGGCTGCTCACGCTGCTGCTCATCGCAGGCTTCGTGAACGCGTGGCGCGGGGCCTACCTCGCGGTGGTGGTAGGGATGCACCTGCTCCACGCGGCGCACGAGGTGCTCGGCAAGGTGTCGCACGCCTCGCACCTCGTGTCGCTGGCGCTGCTCGGGTTCGGCCTCGCGGCGGTGCTCTTCCCGGCGCGGCCCGCGCGGGGGCGGTTTGCGCTCGGGTTCACGTTCTTCTTTCTCGGCTTCACCTACGGGCTTGCGGCGCTGAGCAAGCTCGTCGGCACCGGCCCGTCTTGGGCGGATGGCACGCACCTGTGGATGTGGCTCCAGGAGAAGCACATCGACGGCATCGCCAAGCTCGGCACGCATCGCTTCAACGCGCTCCAGCGGATGATCCTCGGCAACCGGCGGCCTCGGCACGGCGGTGCTCGGCTTTGGCTGGCTCGTCGAGGCGACGGCGTGGCTCGTGTGGTTTCGGCGTTTCCGCCTGCCCATCCTGCTGCTCATCGCCGCGATGCATGTGGGCATCCTCTACAGCATGGGCATCGCGTTCCACGAAGCGGCCGGGCTGTGCCTGCTCCTCGCGCTCGGGCCGTTCGCCGGGCGCTTGGCCGCGCGCCGCGCCGATCCCTCACGCCGCATTATCAGGAGCCCGCGCCGGAAGAAGCGGACGCAGTGCCCGGACGCCGCCGGGTCGTGACGGAAGAAGCCGAAGCGGCGTGAGTCGTCCAGGTAGCGCTCGAAGGCGGTCCGGGCTTCGGCAGAGAGGCGGAAGCGCGGGTGGCCGAGCAGGTTGCGCCGCACGAATCGGTGCCAGCCGTAGGCCAGGAAGTCGCGCGGGGTGTTGCGCATCCGGCGCACAAAGTGCGTTTCCTCCCACAGGTTGCCCCCGTGGAAGTAGCGCACGTAGAGGTGCTCCGTGCCGCGCGCGAGCGTCAGGTAGGGCCGCGCGTGCCACTGGCCCGAGGTACGAGGTGTCGCTCGTGCGGCGCAGGTTGGGGTAGCGGATGCCGGGGTCGCGGCGGTGCATGAGCGTGGGGGGCACGCCGCCTTTGAGCAGCCCGATGAACGGATGCAGGAAGAAGCCGCGGCGCATCGACGTGCATGAGCGTGCCGGGGAGTGCGCAGGCGTCGTAGCCGCCGAGGAGCACTTCGGCCTGGATGGTGAGCCGCTCCGGGTGCGACCAGTCGTCGTCGTCCCACTGCGGCACCACAAAGTCGCCCCGCGCCATCTCCAGCGATTCGTTGCGGAGCGCGCCGATGTACCGGCCCTCCTGCCGGGGCGTGTGGCGGTAGACGACCTGCTCGGGCGGGAGCCCGTCCAGCAGCGCGCGCATCGGCGTGGCGCCGTTGTCGAGCACGACGAGTTCTTTGTCGGGCCACGACTGCGCGGCGAACGACGCAATGGCCCGCCGGGCAAAGTCCGGGCGGTCGGCGGTGACCATCAGGCAGGAGATGCGGGGAGCAGGCACAGGCGGCAGGCGGGAGCGGGGCCGGGATACCACCGTATCATGCCCGCCGTTTCGCTCCTCTCGCCCGACCATGCCCGACGCCGCCCCGCGCCACACCTACGCCACCCTCGCGGTCGGCGACCGCTTCTCATTCACCCGCACGATCACCGCCGAGGACGTGCGCGACTTCGCCCGCATCTCCGGCGACGACAACCCGCTCCACCTCGACCCGGAGGCCGCCCGCGCGCAGGGCTTTCCCGATGCCATCGTGCACGGCGTCTTTCTGACCGCGCTCGTCTCCAAAGTGCTCGGGCGCGACTTTCCGGGCGCGGGCGCCGTGGCGGTCTCCATCACCTGCAAGTTCCTTCGCCCCGTCCCGGTAGATTCCGAGGTGACGATCGAGGTGCAGGTGGCCGAAAAGCTGGAGCGCTTCCAGCACATCCGGATGCAGGTGTACGTCTACCGCGCCGGCAAGATGGCCATGGGCGGCGACGCCGTGCTCATCCCGCCGAAGGACTGAGTCGGGCACATGGAAAAGGGGGATCGCAGACGGGCCCGTGCCGCTGTCTGCGATCCCCCTTTCTCCGACCCTGGATGTGCGTTACTGCACGGTCTTGATCTTGGCGCCGGCCTGAACGGTGCTGTTGAGCTGAAGCTGATTCGCGATGGCGAGGTCTTCGAGCGTGATCTTGTTGGGCGGATTCGACGGCAGCAGCGAGCGCAGCGGCGCCGTGCGTGAGGCCGTCACCACGTTGACGCGCGAGGGCTGCACGTTGAGGTAGCGGCTGTCCGTGAGGGCGCGGAAGGACTTGAAGAACTGCCCGAACACGCCCTGGTACGTCGTGAAGCCCTGCTGCGAGGTCAGGCCCGCGAGGTCGTACACCTTGCCGTTGTACTCGATAAAGTAGTCGGCGATGCGAATCACGCCCTGCTCCGTCTGCGCGTCCGCGATGATGTAGGCCGCGCGGAGCCCGTTGACGGTGTCGCTGCCCGAGTTGACCACCTGAATGCCCTGCTGCTGTGAAAACGCCTGGGCGGCAGCCTGTGCGCTCGTCTGCTGGGCCACGCTCATCTGCATGATGGCCTGCCCCTGCTGGTTGCCGAGCACCACCCGCTGCGCGTCGTTCTGCACCTGGAAGCCCTGCGGGACCGTGAACTGAAAGCGCAGGTCGGGATGGTAGAACGTGCTGCCGTCGACAAAGCCGTTGCGCGGGTTCTCGCCGAACACGATGCCGTCCAAATGGCTCTTGTATCCCGCTTCTTCGACCTTGTTGGCGGGCGTGCTGACGCGCCCCTTCCACTCGGCGGCCAGCTGCTGGATGCGCACCTCGCGGTTGCCCGGGTCGGGATGGCTCGACTGCCACTCGGGCAGCGATCCCGCCGGACTGTTCGGCCTGCCGCTTGAGGCTCTCGAACAGCATCGCGCCTTCGGCGGCGTCATACCCCGCGAGCGTCGCGTACTCGACGCCGTACTGGTCGGCCTCCGATTCGTCGGCGCGGCTGTACTTGAGCAGGAGCAGCTGGAGGGCCGAGCCACCATACTGGCCGAGCGCATTGGCGACCTGTCCGGCCGTGCCGCCGATCACGGACCCTGCGATGACCGCGCCGAGCAGGCCCAAGCTGGGCCCGCTGGGCGGTGAACGCCTGCCGCGCTGCATGCTGCCGCGCCACGTGGGCGATCTCGTGCCCGAGCACGACGGCGAGTTGGGCCTCGTTCTCGAGGTTCGCGAGCAGGCCGCGCGTCACGTAGATGTAGCCGCCGGGGAGCGCGAAGGCGTTGAGCACCGGGCTGTCTACCACGCGGAAGGTGAAGGCCGTCTGCTGCACTTCCGCAGCCGCCTCCGGACGGCGCAGGTGGCTTACGGCCAGCACGCGCTGCCCGATTTCGTTTACGTAGCTGTCGATCGAGCGCTCGTCGTAGACGCCGAACTGCGCGAGGATCTGCGGGTCGGACTCGCGGCCGATCTGGATCTGCTGCTGCCACGTGTAGCCGAGCCCGCGGCGCTGGCCCGTGACGACGTCCTTGGTGGTAGCCGCGCAGCCGGCGGAGGAGAGGAGCAGAAGGGCCGCGAGGCTATGTTTCACATGAAACATCCGGCGGCGAGTCGAAGCCGTAGGCATGAGGAAGCAGGGTTGGATGCCCTCTGCCTACCCCGGTACGACCAGAGGGCTTCCGCGCCCGGGTAACGCCTCGGCAATCTCTACGCTGTATCGGGGGTGGTGCCCGGGGCGGCCGGCTGAATTTCGAGGGCGCAGTGCTGCCCCTCATCGAAGCCGACGTGGCGCTCGACGTCCTCCCGGTCGGGGTGGGTGACGAAGCTCTGCCCCACCTCGCCGGAGGTGAGGAAGCGCAGCAGCAAGCCCGTGCGGTGGGCATCGAGGCTGGCGAAGAGGTCGTCGAGCAGCAGTAGGGGCGTCTCGCCCGTGCGCTCGTGCAGGTAGAAATACTGGGCGAGCCGGAGCGCCACGCCAAACGTGCGGTGCTGCCCCTGGGAGGCGTAGCGCCGCACCTCGAAGCGTACCGAGCCGGAAGGTCACCTCGTCGCGGTGCGGCCCCACGAGCGTGCGCCCCGTTTCGCGCTCGCGCGCCGCCACGGCGGCAAACTTCTGCCGCAGCGCTTCCGCGATGGCCTCGGTGCTGATGTCGGAGGTGAGGGCGACGGGCGCCTCATACTGGAACGACGGTGCTTCGAGGCGGGCGCCGAGGCGCTCGTGGGCCGCGTCGAGGTGGCGCTGAAAGCCGTCGAGCGCCTGCATCCGCGCCTGCACGATCCGGCTGCCCAGCCCGACCACCTCCTCCGTCCACGCGTCGAGCAGGTCGGTGGAGACGTTGAAGCGGCGGCTGCGCCCGCTCTGGAGCAGCTCGTTGCGCTGCCGCAGGGCCCGCGTGTAGCGCAGCAGGTCGTCGAGGTAGACGGGCCGGGCCTGCCCGATCAGGTTGTTGAGAAACCGCCGCCGCTCCTCCGGGCCCCCCGCCGTCAGGGCCGCATCCTGCGGCGCCAGCACCACGAGCGGAATCCGCCCCGCGTGCTCGGCGAGCGTCGGCACCGCCGCCCCGTTGACGAAGAGCGCCTTCTTGACCTCCCCGCCGAGGAGCAAGCGGACCGTGAGCGGGCCCCGCCGCTCTCCTTCGAAGCTGCCCGTGAGTTCGGCGTGGGCGGCGCCTACCTGCACGGCCACCGCGTCCTGGGACGTCACGAAGCTTCGCGTGAGCGCCAGATAGGAGAGTGCTTCGAGCACGTTCGTCTTGCCGGCCCCGTTCGGCCCGTAGAGCAGGTTCAGGCCCGGCCCAAACGCGACGGTGCGCTCCGCGTGGGCGCGGAAGTGATGCAGGCTCAGGCGAAGGCAGCGCACAGACGAGAAGGCGGGATGCGGCTAGCGCGCCCGGTGGGCGGGAGGTTCCGCTATGCCCGCTGCACAGGCGCTCGCCGGCCCGCTGCGTATCCTCCTATTTTGCGCGCCTCTCCGGTGCTTGTCGATGGGGCGAACCGCCTGCTTGCTGATGCTGGGCCTCTGCCCAGCCCTGCTCCACGCCGCGCCCTGCGACGCCCTCACCCGTGCGGCCCTGGAGCGCTATGCCGCGCGGGCCGACGGGGCGGAGGTGGTACGCCGCGCGCAGGCGGCGCGCACCTGTGCCGGGTCTGCCGCGCCTGCGGGCCTCTACGCCGCCGAGGCCTGGGGGCTCGTCAACGACGAGCGCTGGGACGACCTGCTCACGCTCTGGCGCGCCTACCAGCGCGCCTTCGGTCCGGATCGCCCAGCGCCCCTCGAAGACCGTGCCCGGGTGGAAAGCGCGGCGGGGGTGGCGCTCGTGGTGCGCGGGTGGGCGAGCGAGGGCCTGGCATTGCAGCGCCGGCTGCTCAGCGAGCTTCCTGCCACGAGGCCGCTGCTGCAGGCGAGCACGCTCTCGGCGCTGGCGTGGTCGCACAGCCTCACGGGCAACCATGCGGACGCCGAGGCGGTCTACGAAACGATGGGGCGCGTCGTCGAAACGCACCTCTACGGAGCTGCGCGTCGTCCGCTTCAACTCCGCGCCCGCAGCGAACGGGCGGGCAACCTGCTGGCCTGGCACGAGAGCGGCACCCTCCCAGAGGCGCGGCCGCGCATGGCGTCGGCGCTTCGGCTGGCCCGCGAGGCCGTTCATCTGGCGCAGGCAGAGGCGGATCCCTCCTCCGAGGCCATCGCCTGGCTCTTTGAGGGCGAAGCGCTGCACTACCTTGGCGCCCTGTCGGCCTCGCGCGCGGCCTTTACCCGCATCCGGGCCCTCCCCGACGAGACCTACTGGCCCTACGCCGACTGGGACCTCGCCCGCCTCGACGCGCGGGCGGGCCGCGACGCGGCGGCGATCGCAGGCTACCACCGCGCCCTCTCGGCGCTCACCGACGAGCCCGGCGACGTGAAGGACCTCTACGGTGAACTCGGGGCCCTCTACGAACGCGCCGAGCGGTGGGAAGCGGCAGAGGGGGCATACCGCGCTGCGCTCGCTGCCCTCGACCGCCTCATCGCCACCGCCGGGACGGACGATTCGTGGCTGCTCAGCCAGCATGTCTGGCAGCGCCCTTACCGAGGGCTCTGCCGCGTCCTCGCCCAGACCGGCCGCGCGGCAGAAGCCTGGGCCGTTCTCGATGCGGCCCAGGCCCGCTACCTCGATGTGTACCGTAGCCGCGCCGCGCTTCGCGCCACGGGGGGAGGCCCCATCGCCCGCCTGCTGGCGCAAGCAGGAAGCCCTGCGCGACCGCATGGCTGCAACGCCGTGCAGACCCCGCACGCCCCCGCCTGGAAGCCCGCCTCGATAGCCTCTCCGCCGCGCTCGCCACGCAGACGCGGCTGCCTGCCCGCGCGCTGCTGGACGTGGCGGCGCTTCAGCGGGTGCTGCGCCGCAACGGGCAGGCCAGTGTCGGTTTCCTGCTCGACACGCCCGAGCCCTTTCTCCGCCGACCCGCTGCGCTCGTTCGCCTTCGTCGTCACCCCGGACACCGTGGCAGCGGTGGCGCTAGCAGTGCATGCGGATACGATGGGCGCGCTCGTCGGGCGCATCTCGCCCGCGCTCACCGACCCGGAGGGCGCGGGGATGCAGGCGCTCCAGTTCAACCCCCGGGCCCGCCGCACCGTGTTCGAGGCCACGCTGGGGCCGGTGTGGCCGCTGCTCCAGCGGGTCCGGCGACTCGTCGTCTTCCCTGACGGTCCCCTCTTCCGGGTGCCGTTTGCGGCCCTGCTCCTGCCCGATGGGCGCCTGCTCGGGCAGCAACTGGCTTTGTCCACCGAGCTGGCGCCGTCGCTGCTGCTGCGTACACCGCCGCCGCTGCACACGGCCTCGCTGCTCGTGGCCGCGCGCAGCCGCTTCTCGCCCGCCGAAGGCATGAACCTGCCCAACGTGCGCCGGGAGGTGGCGGCTATTGCGGAGGCCGTGCAGGCCCAGGTGCTGCTCGACGCTGAGGCGCAGGAGAGCCGGGTGCGGGACGCCGCCGCTTCGGCCGATGTGCTGCACCTGGCCACCCACACCGATCTGCGCGATCCATCGCCCCTCTACTACGCCTTCCGGCTGACCCCCGATGCGCGCGAGGATGGCCTGCTCCGCTTGCACGAGGTGCAGGGCCTGCGCCTGCCCCTGCGCCTGGCCGTGCTCAGCGGCTGCGCTACGGCTCAGGGCCACCTCCAGGCGGGCGAAGGCATGGCCGGCCTCCAGTACGGCATTCGCGCGGCCGGGGCCGAGAGCGTGATCGCCACGCTCTGGCTGGTCGACGACGCCGCGATGGCCGAACTCATGGGCGGGTTCTACCGCGCCCTCGCCGAGGGCCGTCCCACCGACGTGGCGCTGCAGCAGGCGCAGCAATCCTACCGCAAGCACGCATCCGGAGGCCTCGCCCTTTCTCTGGGCCGCCCCCCTGCTCTACGGGCCTGCCCAGGTGATCCCGCTCCCGCCCGCGCGTTGGTTTGCGCACCGGGCGGTGCGTTTCGTCGAAATCGGGGGCGCGGTGCTTGTGGTTCTGCTCGCCGGGGCCGTAGCCTTCCGGAAACGCCGCCGCTATGCCCGCTGACCCGCGCGCCCTCTTCAACGAGATTCAGGGCCTTGCCACCGAACAGCGCAACCCGCGCTCGACGTCCCTCGACACGATGTCGGTGCGCGCGATCCTGGAGACGATCAACACGGAAGACCACCTCGTGCCGATTGCGGTGCGCCGCGAACTGCCTTACATCGAGCAGGCGGTCGAGCGGATCGTGGCGGCCTTCCAGAACGGCGGCCGCCTCTTCTACGTGGGCGCGGGCACGAGCGGGCGCCTCGGGGTGGTGGACGCGAGCGAATGCCCGCCCACGTTTGGCTCCCCTCCGGCTCTTGTGCAGGGACTCATCGCGGGGGGCAATGCGGCCATGTTCGCCGCGCAGGAAGGCGCGGAGGACCGCGAGGAGCACGGCGCCCGCGACCTCGACGCGCACGGCGTCACCGCGCGCGACGTGGTCTGCGGGATCGCCGCAAGCCGCCGCACGCCGTACGTCGTTGGCGCGCTCCAGCACGCGCGCACCTCTATCGGCGCGGCGACCCTTTTCGTGACCTGTGTTCCACGTGAAACAATCCCCTTCGCGGTAGACGTCGCCATCTGCCCAGTCGTGGGGCCGGAGGTGCTCATGGGCTCGACGCGCATGAAGAGTGGAACGGCGCAGAAGCTCGTGCTCAACATGCTCACCACAGCCGCCTTCGTGCGCATGGGCAAGACGTACGAGAACATGATGATCGATCTGCAGATGACCAACGCCAAGCTCGTCGAGCGCTCCAAGCGCATCGTGATGATGGCGACGGGCGCAGGCTACGAGGAAGCCGCGCGTGTGCTACAGGAGGCCGACGGGCACGTCAAGACGGCCCTCGTGATGCTCATGGGCGGCGTCTCGCGCGAGGAGGCCACGCAGCGCCTCGGCGCGGCACGCGGGTTCGTGCGCTACGCGATCCAGGGCGTGGCGCACCCGGACTGACGCCCTCTGCGAAATCACGGCAACGCGGGCGCCGGAAGCGCGGGATCGCGTTGCAGCAGCATCTGCGCGGAACGGCCACAGGGGCCGCTCCGCGTGCTGCATTTTCCGCCGCCCTGCCCCGTGACGCTCCGCGACGCCCTCCGCCGCTTCTCCGAAACCGCCGCCTACCATGCCCTCCGCGACCGCGCCGGCAGCGGCGTGACGAACGTAGCGCACGCCGCCGGATCGACGCCCGCCTTTGCCGTGGCCGCGCTCGCGAGCGAGGAGGCGCTGCCGCCGCTCGTGTGCCTGCTGCCGGACGAGGACGCCGCGCGCTACCTCCTCGGCGACCTCGGCGTGCTCCTGCCGGGCAGCTTCCGCCTGCTCCACCTGCCCGCCTCCGGTCAGAAGCCGTATGATCACGAGCAGGTGCCGGACGCCCGCGCGCTCATCGCACGCGCCGAAGTGCTGCAAGCGCTGCACGCCGAGCCGTGGCGCATCCTCGTGGCCTCCGCCGAGGCGCTCTCGGAGCGCGTGGCCGCGCAGCGTGAACTCGACGAAGCCGCGACGGTCGTGAAGCAGGGCGACCGGCTCGACCTGCCGGCGTTCCTCGCGCGCCTCGAAGAACAGGGCTTCGGACGCGTCGAGTTTGTGGCCGAGCCGGGCGAGATCGCCGTGCGCGGCGGCCTCGTGGACGTCTACCCGTTTGCCGGCGATTACCCAGTGCGCATCGAACTCTTCGGCGACGAGGTGGACGCGCTCCGCGAGTTCGACCCGGCTACGCAGCGCTCGGTGGCCCGCCTCGACACCGTCCGCCTGCTCCCCAACCTCGACGTGCACGCGCACCGCGGCGCCTCAGAGTCCGTCTTCGACTACCTGCCCGGCGATGCGCTCACCGTGCTCTTCGACACCGCCCGGGTGGCTGCGCGCGTGGCCGAGTGCCTGGACGCTGCCCAGGACGCCTTCGCCCGCCATGCCGACAAGGCGACCGAGCCGCCTCCGGAGGCGCTCTATCTCACCGCCCGCGAGGTAGAGGAAGCACTCGCCACGCGTTCGCAGGTGCGCTTCGAGAGCGTCGGCGGGCACGGGGACGTGGACCTCGGCGCCCTGCCCCAGCCGAGCGTGAACGGCAAGATGGAGATGCTGCGCCGCCTGCTCCACGACAACCAGCGCGCCGGGCTGGCCACGACGATCCTCTGCGACAGCCCCGGCCAGCGCAACCGCCTCGCCGACCTGCTCGACACTGAGGTCGAACGCGGCGCCGTACAGCTTGAGTCGGCGACGCTCCACGAAGGGTTTGCGCTGCCCGAGGCCGGCTTTGCGCTCTATACCGACCACGGCATCTTCAACCGCTACCACCGGCCCACCGCCGCGCGCGGGCGCCGCCGCACCGGCGGCCTCAACCTGCGCGACCTCCAGAACCTCCAGCCCGGCGACTTTATCGTCCATGCCGACCACGGCATCGGCAAGTTCGCCGGGATGGAGACCATCGAGGTGCGCGGCAAGCACCAGGAGGCCGTGCGGCTGCTCTTTCACGGGGGCGACGTGCTCTACGTGAACGTGAACGCGCTCTACAAGCTGTCCAAGTTCACCGGGCAGGAGGGACACCAACCGCAGCTCACCAAGCTCGGCAGCGGGGCGTGGGAGCGCGCGCGCGCCAAGACCAAAAAGCGCGTCAAGGACATCGCGCGCGACCTCATCGCGCTCTACGCCGCGCGTCACAGCTCCAACGGACACGCCTTCACGCCCGACTCCACCTGGCAGCGCGAACTGGAGGCCTCGTTCGAGTTCGAAGACACGCCCGACCAGGCCGCCGCCGCCGAGGCCGTCAAGGCGGACATGGAGCTGCCGGCACCGATGGACCGGCTCGTGTGTGGCGATGTGGGCTTCGGCAAGACCGAGGTGGCGGTACGCGCCGCCTTCAAGGCCGTGCAGGACGGCAAGCAGGTGGCCGTACTCGTGCCCACGACGATCCTCGCCGCGCAGCACTACGAGACGTTCACGCGCCGCCTCGAAGGCTACCCGGTCCGCATCGAGCAGCTCTCCCGCTTCCGCAGCCCGCAGCAACTCAAGGAGACGCTCGAACGGCTCGAAAAAGGGGCGGTAGACATCGTGATCGGCACGCAGCGCCTCGCCGCGAAAACCGTCAAGTTCAAGGACATCGGCCTGCTCATCATCGACGAGGAGCAGCGCTTCGGCGTGGGCGTGAAGGAGCGCCTCCGGGCCATGCGCGCCAGCGTAGACACGCTCACGCTCACCGCCACGCCGATCCCGCGCACGCTCCAGTTCTCGCTGCTCGGCGCGCGCGACCTCTCGATCATCCAGACGCCCCCGGCCAACCGGCAGCCCATCGTCACCGA
Source organism: Rhodothermales bacterium (assembly GCA_963740755.1). Lineage (GTDB taxonomy): Bacteria > Bacteroidota > Rhodothermia > Rhodothermales > BA12 > CAVSDF01. The sequence goes on along the minus strand of CAVUFJ010000007.1, from coordinate 236,389 downwards.
GATCCACACGTACGGGCAGAACCTGATCCGCGATGCGATCCTGCACGAAGTCGGGCGCGGCGGTCAGGTGTTCTTTGTCCACAACCGCGTGCAGACCATCGAGGAAATGGCCGCGCAGGTGCAGGAGCTCGTGCCCGGCATCCGCGTGCGGGTGGCGCACGGGCAGATGAAGGCCGACGACCTCGAAGACGTGATGCTCGCCTTCATGGCGAAAAAGTTCGACGTGCTCGTGAGCACCAACATCGTGGAGTCCGGCCTCGACGTGTCGAATGCCAACACGATGATCGTGAACCGGGCCGACCGTTTCGGCCTCGCCGAACTGCACCAGCTGCGCGGGCGCGTGGGCCGCTCGGACCGGCGGGCGTACTGCTACCTGCTCGTGCCCAACATCGCCGGGCTCACGCGCGAGGCGCGGCAGCGCCTGCAGGCGCTCGAAGAGTTTGCCGAACTGGGCAGCGGCTTCAACCTCGCCATGCGCGACCTCGACATCCGCGGCGCGGGCAACCTGCTGGGCGCCGAGCAGTCGGGCTTCGTGGCCGAGCTGGGCTATGAGACGTATCACCGGATTCTAGAGGAGGCCGTGCAGGAGCTGCGCCACGACGAGTTCGCCCACCTCTTCCACGAAGCCCCCCCGCCCCGCGCCGCCGAGACGACGCTCGACGTGGAGGAAGACGCGCTGCTGCCGGACGATTACGTGGCCAACAACATCGAGCGCCTCAACCTCTACCGCCGCATCGCCGAGGCCGATGGGCCGGCCGCGCTCGACGAACTGCGCGCCGAACTCCGCGACCGCTTCGGTCCGGTGCCGGAGCCGGTCGAGCACCTGCTCGTGGGCGCCGAGATGCGCCTGCTCGCGCGGAGCCTGCGCCTGGCCCGCGTGCAGTACAAAAACGAACGCCTCTGGCTCGACACCCCCGAGCCCGAGGGCGACGCCTACTTCTACGACACGCTCTTCCAGCCTTTCCTCGCCCGCCTCGACACGCTCGGGCCGCCGCTACGTGCTCAAGGAGACCGGCCGCAAACTCCGCGTCATCGTGCAGGATGTCCGCAGCCTGTCAATTGCACGCGACGTACTGATCGCCTTGACGCCCGATCCGGTGGGCACCCCGGCTCGCCGCGTCACCGCCGTAGGGGCAAGGCGCGCCTTGCCCCTACCACCACGAAACTCTGATGTGCGCGCATCCAAAACGCCCTTCAAAACGATGGATGGATGGCGCAAACACACAGGCATCCAGCCCAGGGGCCGAAAACACCCCCTGGCGCCACAGAGGCGAAAATCGGCGCTTGTTTCTACCTACGCCGTGTAAAGAACCGCCATCGCCTCGCCCTCTTCGCGCATCCGAGTGCGGAGGGCGTCCGGTGACATCACCTCTACCTGCGTGCCATAGCGGAGGAGCCAGCGGGCCACGTAGTCGAGGTTCTCGAAGTAGAAGGTGACCTCCGTCTGCCCATTCACCTCGCGCTCCTCTTCGATGCGCGCCGGGATGCCGCGCCGCGCCCATCGGTAGGCGCCGGAGGCAAAGCGGAGGATGACGCGCTGCTGCGTCCGCGTCTGCGTGCCGCGCTCTTCGAGGTGCTTGGCGAGGTCGAAGCCCTCGGGGCGCTTGAACGTCTCGGTGAGCACGCGCATCCAGCGGATCTCTTCGAGGCGGAAGTTGCGGATGTCGCCGCGCAGGTGGTCGTGCGCGATGAGGTTCCAGTGGTCGGAGTAGTAGACGAGTCCGAGCGGGTCCACCTTGCGGCGCGTCACCTCGTCGCGGGAGGCGACGTAGTAGTCCATCATCACGGCGCGCTGCCGGGCGACGGCCTCAGAGAGTTCGTACCAGCGGCCCTGCTCGTCGGTGGCGGGCTCGCTCGTGTGGAGCCAGTACGGGTCGAGCACGGTGGCGTCGCGCAGGCGCTCCACGTAGGCGCGCACCTCGTCCGGCAGCACCTGGGCGATCTTGAGCGCCACGCCGTCGGCGTCCTTGCGGAGGCTCGGGTCCGGCTGGAGCTTCACGAACTCGGCGCCGATGAGGAGCGTAGCGGCCTCGCGCGCGCTCAGCATGAGCGGCGGCAGCTGGTAGCCTTCGAGGATCTCGTAGCCGCCGCCCTCGGCGTACGTGAGCGGCACGCCGGATTCGGAAAGGGCGCGCAGGTCGCGGAAGATGGTTCGGCGCGAGACGCCGAAGTGGCGCGCGATGTCGCGGCTGCTCAGGTTGGGCTTGTTCTGGAGCAGGAGCACGAGCGCAAAGAGGCGCTCGGTCCGGTTCAGCACGCGCTCGGCGTTGGCCATGAGGTCGGGCTCGCGTCAGAGGTGAGCCGTTTCGACGCGCAGCGCAGCGCATCGGTTGCCGATCATGTGCGGACCGGCGCGGATTCCGGTGGGTAGGGGCAAGGCATGCCTTGCCCCTACGGCGTGTGCACATGCACAAGCACCTTGCCGGCGAACGTAGCCTCGCCGGTCATCGCTGCGAGGTCGTGCGTTTCGGTGCGCCCGGCCCCTTTGGGGAGCGCGCGGATCTCGGCCGCAAGGTCGCCGCCCTTCAGGGCGAGTAGGCCGGGCGCCCACTCCTCGGGGCCGACCACCACGGGCTGGCGCGCGCGGGCAAACCAGCGCCAGAGGTCGCGCAGGGGCGCGGTGGCGCGCGAAACGGCGTAGTGCGCGTGCCCATCCCACGCTTCGGCGCGGCCCCAGTGCGTTGTCGACGTTGGCAAGGCCGAGCGTGCGGGCCATCGCGTCTACGGCCTCCACCTTTTTGCGCGTGCTGTCGAGCAGGACGAACTGGACATGGGGAAAGGCAATGGCGAGCGGAATCCCCGGCAAGCCACCGCCCGTCCCGAAGTCCACGACCGTGCAGCCGTCCGGAAAGCCGCGCCGGGCGAGCGTCAGGCTGTGGGCGAGGTGGCGTACGGGCACCTCCGCCGGGTCGGTGGTGCGGGCGATGAGGTTGACGCGCGCGTTCGTCTCGAGCAGAAGCGTGCCGTAGGCCTCCAGCTGGCCGTGTTGTGCCGCATTGAGCGTCGGCGCGAGGGTCCCAGGTCATCACGGCGAGGGTGGGTTGGGCGCCTCTGGGCGGGGGTGCCCCGGCGCAGGAGCACGAGGAGCGCCTGCACGTCGGCCGGGCTCACGCCGGAGATGCGGGACGCCTGCCCGAGCGTGGCGGGGTGGATGCGGGCGAGCTTTTCGCGCGCTTCGAGGGTGATCGCGCGCACGTTTGCAAAGTCGAAGCCGGCCGGGACCCGCACGTTTTCGAGGCGGTGCATCTCGCGCGCAAACGCCTGTTCTCGTTCTACATAACCGGCGTACTTGAGCGTCGTCTCAGCTTGGTCCACGAGCGGGTCGAGGCCAGGGGTGTCGGGCACGAGATCGTCGAGGCGGGCGGCAGCGAGCAGGTCTGCCAGGCGGACTTCCGGGCGCAGCGCGAGCGGGGCGAGGCGCACCGGCCGGTCAATCTCGGCGGTTTCAACCGAGGCGAGGTACGGGTTGACGGCCTCCGGGCGCACGGGCGTGTCGCGGAGGGCGGCCATGAGCGCGGCGAGGGCGGCCTGGCGCTGTTCCATCCGGACGAGGCGCGCGTCGGAGACGAGGCCGATGCGGCGGCCGAGGGGCGTCAGGCGGCGTCGGCGTGGTGTGGCGCAGCAGCAGGCGGTACTCGGCGCGCGCGGTGAACATGCGGTACGGCTCGTCGGTGCCCTGGGTCGACCAGGTCGTCGACCAGCACGCCGATGTAGGCCTGGTCGCGGCGCGAGCACGAGCGGCTCGTCGCCGCGCAGCGCGCAGCGCGGCGTTGACGCCGGCGATCAGCCCCTGGGCCGCCGCCTCCTCGTAGCCCGAGGTGCCGTTGATCTGGCCCGGCGAAGTACAGCCCGGCGACCGCTTCGGTCTCCAGCGTGGGCGTGAGCTGCGTCGGGCGGTCGACGAAGTCGTACTCGACCGCGTAGCCGGGGCGCAGCATCGTGCGCGTCTCCAGCCCGGGGATCGTGCGCAGCATCGCCAGCTGCACGTCGTTCGGCAGCTGACGTCGAGATGCCGTTGAGGTAGACCTCGGCGTGTCGAGGCCCTCGGGCTCGAGGAAGATCTGGTGGCGCTCCTTGTCGGCGAAGCGCACGACCTTGTCCTCGATCGACGGGCAGTAGCGCGGCCCGCGGCCCTCGATCTGCCCGCTGTACATCGGCGCGCGGTCGAGGTTGGCGCGGATCAGGTCGTGGACGCGCGTCGTTGGTGTAGGTGAGCCAGCAGGGCCGCTCTGCGGCCGGCGAGCGCGTCGGTCAGGACGGAGAACGGCCGGCGGCGGTCGTCGCCCGGCTGGCGCTCGACGGCGCGCGTAATCGATCGTGCGGCCGTCGAGGCGCGGCAGGCGTGCCGGTCTTGAGGCGCCCGCAGCTGGAAGCCGAGCCGGTCGAGCGCGGCGGCAGGCCGAGCGCCGGCGCCTCGCCCATGCGCCCGCCGCCGATCTGCGCGCTCGCCCGACGTGGATCATGCCGCGCAGGAACGTGCCGGTCGTGAGCGACCACGGCGCGCGCAGCGGCTGCGTCCGCCGAGCGTGCGTCGCGACGCCCGTCGATGCGCGGCCGTCCGTCGACGCCGAGCTCGTGAGGCCGTCCACGGCGGCCTCGGCGCGGACGCAGAGGTTCGGGCCGGCTTCCAGCACGCGCGCGCATCGCGCTCGGGTAGCGGCGCCTGTCGGACTGGGCGCGCGGGCTCACACACCGCCGGCCCCTTGCCGCGGTTGAGCAGGCGAAACTGGATCCCGGCGGCGTCGGTGGCGCGGCCCATCAGCCCCGCCGAGCGCGTCGATCTCGCGCACGATCTGCCCTTTGCCGATGCCCCCGATGGCCGGGTTGCACGACATCTGCCCGATCCGGTCGAGCGCCTGGGTGACGAGCAGCGTGCGCGCGCCCAGCATGGCGGCCGCGTGGGCCGCTTCGGCGCCCGCATGGCCGCCGCCCACGACGATGACGTCAAACGTGTTCATGGTTCGTCGTTCGTTGGTCGTGGTCAGAAGGTCAGGAAAGGCGCCGCGTCTCTGGCCGCGAACGACGCACGACGAACAACCACCTCACTTCCCGATGCAGAAGCGTGAGAAGATCGCCCCCAGCACGTCTTCGCGCGTCACCTGCCCGGTGATGCTGCCGAGTTCGTGGAGGGCCGCGCGGAGGTCGAGCGCGAGCAGATCACCCGTGAGGCCGCCCGTGAGGCCCGCGCTTGCCCGCTGCACCGCCTCGTGCGCGGCGGCGAGGTGCGCCCGGTGCCGGGCGTTTGTGACGGTGTGCGAGGCCTCAACGGCGCCCGCCCGCCCCGCCTCGGCGAGCGCCGCCACGAGCGGATCGAGGCCCGCGCCTTCCGCCGCCGAAAGGGCGAACGGTGCGGCACCGGGTATGTCAGGAAGCCCGGCCCGGGGTGCTGTGTCCTGCTTGTTGCCCACCACCATCAGCGCACCATCCGGGTGCTCCTGTTGCCACCCCTGCAGGAGCGCGAGTTCATCGGTGGCGAGGCCGGCGGCGAGGTCGAACACGTAGAGGAGCACGTCGGCGTGGGCAGCCCGGGCGTGGGCACGCCGCACGCCCTCGGCCTCGATGGCGTCGTCGGTGGCGCGGAGGCCGGCGGTGTCCACGAACACGAAGCGCAGGCCGCCCAGTTCGATCTCGGCCTCCACCTCGTCGCGCGTGGTGCCGGGCGTGGCGCTCACGATGGCTCGGTCGTAACCGACGAGGCGGTTCAGGAGGGTGCTCTTGCCGGCGTTGGGCCGCCCGAGGATCGCCACGCGCACGCCGTCGCGGAGGCGCTGCCCGTAGCGGTACGAGCCGAGCAGGTCCGCGAGCGTCGCGTCGGCCTCGTCAAGGAGGGCGGCGAGGTCGGTGCGGTCGGCAAAGGCGACGTCTTCGTCCGAGAAGTCCAGTTCGAGTTCGACGAGCGCGGCGGTGCTCAGCAGCCGGTCGCGGAGCACCGCGAGGCCCTGCGCGTAGTCGCCGCGCAGGTGGGCGAGGGCGGTGCGGTGCGCCTGCCGCGCGGAGGCGTGGATGAGGTCGGCCACCGCCTCGGCCTGCGTGAGGTCGAGCTTGCCGTTGAGGAACGCGCGCTGCGTGAAGGCCCCGGGGGCCGCGAGGCAGGCGCCGGCGGCCACGAGCGCATCGAGCACGAGCGCGGACGCGAGCGCGCCGCCGTGCGTCGTGATCTCCACCACGTCCTCGCCGGTAGACGAGTGCGGCGCCCGAAACACCGTCGCCACCACCTGATCGAGCCGCTCACCCGTCGGCGCCACAAAGTAGCCGACGTGCGCCGTGTGCGAGGCCGCCGAGGCCAGGCGTCCGCCCAGACACGCATCCGCCACCGCCACGGCGGACGGTCCGCTCATGCGCACGACGGCGAGGGCGCTGGTGCCGGGCGCGGTAGCGAGGGCCGCGATGGTGTCCATCTGCGGCAGCGGGGTCAGCGTGCGGCGCCCCCTTCCGAGGGGAAGAGGGGCGGCAGGCAGCGGGGGGCAAGGCTCACTTCTTCTTGCCGTTCTGCGCGGCTTCGGCCTGCGCGAGCGCTTCGAGCTTGCGCTTGGGGGGCGTCGAGCGCGGGGCGGTCGAGACCACCTTGGCGTCCGCCACGTCATCGTCGTCGAGGCGCAGTTCAGGGGTCGTCTTGCGGATCCACCACTGCTCGGCGGCCGAGAAGACGTTGTAGCAGAGGTAGTAGAGGCTCAGGCCCGAGGCCGCCCGGTTGAAGAAGACGAACATCATGAGCGGCAGCATCCACAGCATCACCTTCATCTGCGCCTCCTGCTCAGGCGAGGCAACCGGCTGGTTGCGGCTCTGGATGCGCATCTGCACGATCATCGAGAGGCCCATCAGGAGCGTGAAGCCGGCCACGTAGCTTCCGTAGAGCGGCACGTTGAACGGCAAGTGCAGGATCGGATCGGGCGCGGAGAGGTCGTTGGCCCAGAGAAAGCGCTCCTGGCGCAGCAGGAAGGACTGCGGGATGTACTGGTAGAGCGCGATCAGCACCGGGTACTGGAGCAGCATCGGCAGGCAGCCGCCGAGGGGGTTGACCCCGGCCTGCTTGTAGAGCTTCATCGTTTCCTGCTGCTGCCGCTGCGGGTCGTCTTTGTAGCGCTCCTTGAGGACCTGCATCCGGGGCCCCACCGCGCGCATCTTGAGCATCGAACGGCTCTGCGCGCGCGTGAGCGGGTGCGTGACGAGCTTGATGGCGAGCGCAAAGATGATGAGCACCCACCCGAACCGCATGAAGGAGCCGAAGAACTGGAAGAACGGGTTGAAGACGAGCTTGGTGAGCGGCCGCGTGACCGTCTCCATCCAGTCCCACCCGAAGTCCACCATGTCGTAGAGATCGCCGTCGAGGCGGCGGAGGCGGAAGTAGTCCATCGGCCCGAGATAGAGGCCGTAGCGGTCCACCTGCCCCTCGGCGAGCGTCGGCATGTCGAGGCGGACGCTGTAGTCCTGCGTCACGTTCGGCGCGTCGGCGGCACCGTCGCGCACGCCTTCGAGGGTGGCGCCGCGGGTCGGGCGCTGCGGGAAGAGGGCGGCGGTGAAGTACTTGTTCTTGGTCGCCACCCAGTCTACCTGCCCCGAGAGCGTCTTGGTGGCGCTGGCGTCGCTCACGAGGGCGATGTGCTCCACGTCGCCGCCCGAGCGGCCATAGGCGCCGCTGCGCATGAGTTCGTCGTGGCGTTCGTGGGTGGCCTCCGAGAACGGCACCGCCCCGCTCCACACCACGTCGTAGCCGTCGGCGGTGGCAAAGGCCGCCGCGTTCTGCCGGGCCACGCGCCAGCCGATGCGGTAATCGTCCTTCTTGAACACGTACTCGAAGCGCAGCCGCCCCGCCCCGATCTGCGCCTCGAACGGTACCACGAGCGAATCGCCGGTGACGACCACGGTGCCCTGCGCGGGGGTGTCGAAAAAGAGCGTCCGCGTGTCGACGGTGCGGTTGCGCGGGGTCGAGAAGACGAGCCCGAGCGCGCCTGCCTGCGCCGTATCGACGAGCTGGACGGGCGTGCGGCGGTCGGCCTGCTGGTAGTCTTTGAGCGTGAACGAGCGCAGCGTGCCGCCCTTCGTCGAGAGCACGGCCGTGTAGAACTCGGTCTGGACGGTGACCGCGCGGGCGGTGCCCTGCCCGGCGGCGCCGAGCGTCGAGTCGGCCACGGTCGTGGTGGCGGTCGTGCTGCTCGTCTCGGGCGTGGGCACCGCGTCTACGGTGATCGTCGAGTCGGTCTGCGAGGGCGCCGCGGGGGTGGGCGTCTTGGGCATCAGCAGAAACCACCCGACGAGGATGAGCGCGATGAGCGCGGTCGCGGTGACGGTGTTACGGTCCATCGGAAGGGGAGGGGGCGCGGAGCGGGCGCGCCGGGCAGCGCGATAGGCGGGGCGTTACGCCGTGGGCCCGCCGGGGTTGTGCGAAGAAGCGTCCGGCGCGCCGAGGGCCGCCACGAGGCGGTCGAGGGCGCGCGGCAGGTCGTGCGCGACGCGCGCGTAGAGGTCGGGCGTGGGGGCCGCGCGCAGGAGCACGCCGAGCGTGAGCATCTCGGCGGGGCCCAACGGCAAGAGGTCTACCAGGCGCGCGTGGTGGCACCGGTAGACCTCTCGGAGGGTGCGCCGGACGCGGTTGCGGACGACGCTCGTCGGCTGTTTGCCCGGAAGGAAGGCCACCTGGAGGGGCGGCATCTGCGGGGCACGGGGCACGCGGCGGTAGAGGAGCCGGATGCCACCGGCGGCCACCGACGCGGCTTCGCTGCGGCGGAAGAGCGGTCGGAGCAAGCGGCGCTGTTTAAGGCGCAGCGTGCCCGGAAACCGCTGGCTCCGGGCCGTGGGGCCCGACGCCTCCGCCGGCCGGGTCACTTGCCGGGCTTCGAGTCCGACACGCTGAGGCGCTTGCGGCCCTGCGCGCGGCGACGCGCGAGGACGGCGCGGCCATTAGGGGTGGACATGCGCAGGCGGAAACCGTGCGTGTTGGCGCGCTTGCGACGGCTGGGCTGATACGTACGCTTCATGGTACGGGAAAAGAAAGAGTTCGGGTCTCAAAGATACGCACCCTGCCCGCGGGCCTTGCTTTCCGCTTGACCTTCACCGAAAACGGGTGTACCTTGCAGGCCCCAATCGCGGGAATAGCTCAGTTGGTAGAGCATCAGCTTCCCAAGCTGAGGGTCGCGGGTTCGAATCCCGTTTCCCGCTCGCGAACGCCGAGGTTCGAGGCGCCCTGCTTCGGACCTCGGCGCCTTTCGGGGGCGGTTAGCTCAGCTGGTTAGAGCATCTCGTTTACACCGAGAGGGTCGGGGGTTCGAATCCCTCACCGCCCACATAACGTGGCACGCGTCACGCCTGCGGCAACTCGTCGAGCCGGCCAGGCTGCGGATGCGCTCGTCGAGGAGCTGCAACTCTCCGGCGTCTTCGGCACGTGCGCCGCCACGACAGGCCACAAACATGGCCAGGTAGAGGCGCCAGGTGGCCGGATCGCCCGGGTCCAGGCCAGCGGTGGCGACGCCGGCTTCGGTGCGGGCATCGGGAAAGGCACAGTGGGACGCTTGCATGGTTGCCCGGAGGAAAGTGGAGCCTGGCGTATGGGCAAAAATCGCGCCAGGGATCCTCCCCACAGCCACGTCCCATTTGCCCCCAGCCGCAGTGCTACAGCGGCGCCTGATACACCGCGCGCCCGTTGGGGGGCGGCGCCGGGGAGCACTAACTTGGGTGGGAAGTTCGCCGCCGCCCTGCCTCATGCGTTCGTTGTTCCTCTCGGTCGTTCTGGGCCTCCTTGCGCTCGCCCCGTCCCTCCTTTACGCGCAGACCGCCGGAACGTGTGGGGTGGGCACCGCCACACGCGACCTCGACATCGCCAATGTGCGCGCCCGGCTCTACACCACGGGCAACCTGTTCTGGAATGGCGCGGGCAACGTCTACAACGTGCCGAAATCGCTCACCGGCAGCACCCCGAACGCGCTGTTTGCGGCCGGCCTCTGGGTAGGAGGCTATGTCGAGGGCGCCCTGCGGCTCGCGGCGGCTTCGTACAGCAACTTCGAGTGGACCCCCGGGCCGCTGGGCGCCGACGGCGCCGCGCCGGCCAACTGCCAGCCCTATGACCGCATCTACGAACTCACGGCCGACGATCTGCGCGCCTACCGAACGGCGGGCACCCTGCCCGACGACCTGCGGGACTGGCCCGTGGGGCTGGGGGCGCCCGCCTTCACCGACCTCAACGCCAACGGGATCTACGACGCGGGCACCGATCCGCTCGTCGTGCCGACCTCGCGCACCCAGGTGATCGACCTCAATGCAGGTCAACTGCCCCTCCTCAGCGGCGATCAGATGGCGTGGTGGATCCTGAACGACGTGGGCCGGGCGCACGCCGCCACTGGCACGTCGCCACTCGGGCTCGAAGCGCAGGTGAGCGCCTTCGCGTCGAATGCCGCAGGGGCGCTCGGCAACATGACCTTCTACCGCTACCGGCTCGTCAACCGGGGCGCGCGAGACGCCGGCGGGCTTCCCGTGCCCATCGTGGGCGCCTACGCCTCCTTTTGGGTCGACCCCGACCTCGGCAATGCCACTGACGATTATCCGGGCACGGACTCGGTGCTCGGGCTGGCCTACACCTACAACGCCGACAACTTCGATGAAGGCACCGACGGCTACGGCACGCCGCCCCCCGCCATCGGGGTGCGCCTGCTCAAAGGGCCGCTCGTGCCCGACGCGGGTACCTGGGTAGATCCAGACGGCACGCGCTACCCCGGGCAGCGCCGCATCGGGGCGTCGGTGGGGATGGCCTTCTACAACGGATCCTCGGCCCTCACGGCGCCCCAGAACGGGACGACCCAGGCCTTTAACCTCATGCGAGGGCGCTGGCGCGACGGCACGCTGCTGCGCGCCTGCGGGAACGGCTACAACGAGCCCACCTGCCCGGTCACTACGTGGACGTATTCCGGAGACCCCGTGGCGCGTACCGGGTGGAGCGCCCGGAATACGTACCCGGCCTCGGCCACCTTCACGCTGGCGACCCCGCAGGATCTCCGGATGGTGCTCTCGGCAGGCCCGTTCGACCTGCAACCGGGAGAGGGGCAGGAACTGCTCTTCGCCGTCGTCTGGGCGCGGGGCTCCGGCAACCTCGAATCGGTGACGCAGCTTCGGCAGGCCGCGGCGCAGCTCCAGGGGCTCCCGGTAGAACTGACCACCTTCGCCGCGCGCGCCGATGGGCGCGACGCCGTGCTCACCTGGGCGACGGCGAGCGAGACCAACAACGCCGGGTTCGGGGTCGAAGTGCGTGAGGGCGTCCGCTGGCGCGAGCAGGGGTTCGTGGGAGGCCGAGGCACGACGGCCGAACGGGCCTCCTACGTGTACCGCGTGCCCCACCTGCCCCCCGGCGTTCACCACTTCCGGCTTCGGCAGGTGGACCTGGATGGCACCTCCCACTACAGCCCTGAAGTCTCGGCCGAAGTGATGCCGGCAGAGGCGCTCCATCTGGAGGTGCGCGGCCAGGCGCTTCGGCTGGTGGTGGCCGAAACGCAGCCCGTTCGGGTCGTGCTGCTGAACACCCTGGGCCAGCAGGTGGCGACGTTGTTCGAGGGCGTTGCGGTGGCCGGGCAAGCCCTGCCGTTCGTGGTGCCCCCGGAGCTGGCGCACGGACTCTACCTGATCCGATGCACGGGCGTCGCCGCACATGTGGCCGCTGCCGTACGGCGTTGAGAGGGGGCCAGGCGAGACGCACAGCGGCAGGCGGTGCAGTGGTTCTTCCCCGGACATACCCAGGTCCGTGTGATTAAAAAAGCTTACAGCGGCGCCTGGTACACCGCGCGCCCGACGAAGAAGGGCCCGAGGTGGTCGAGGTAGCGCGACGTCTGCTGCGTCTTGCGCATATGCTGCACGACGGCGCTCGGCCCGGTGAGCGTGGGGCCGACGAGGCCGACGATGAAGTCGTTGTCCTCGCGCCCGAGGCCGTGGCAGGCCAGGCGCACGTCGTGGGCGTGGTCGGCGCGGCCGTAGGCCTGCCCGATGCCGCCGTGCTCCATGAGGAGGGTGCGCTGCTCCTCGGCCGAGAGCTGCTCGAAATCCCCCGAGCGCCGCAGCGGATACCACACCGCCCACGGCCACGACGGGTTGAGCACCGTCCGGCGCGGACGCAGCAGGAGCGTTTCCTCCAGGTCCGACTCGTAGCCGATGGCGTACGTGCGCCCGAGCATGGCCATCTCGGGGCGAGAACGTGAGCGCGCCGAAGCCGGGGCCCTGCACGAGCGCCCGGACGGGCCCGAGAAAGTGCGCCGGGTCTTCCGAGCAGGTGAGCAGCGCCACGCCCTGCGGGTCGTTTACCTCCTCGTACACAACGGCGTCCAACCCGGCGGCGCGCACGGCGTCCACGATCGGGGCGGTGTCGGTGCAGCCGGTGAAGGCGAGCAGCTGGACGTAGAGGCGGCGGTCGAGGGTGATGAGGCTGCGGTCGGCGGCGCGCCCGCGTTCGGCGAGCGAGAGGCCGGAGGTGGCCCGGAGGTCGGAGAGCATGAGCGGATCGGAAACGGCCCCTCGTACGTCCGAGCGCCCCGGCGGGTCGCCCCGTGTTGGGCGAAGCTTTGGCCGGATCGGATAGGACCGAGTTCGGTCAGGGGCGGAGGGCGCGGGCCCAGTCCCAGCCCACCTGCCCGTTCGCGCCGAGGGTCTTTACCAGCACGACGGTGCCCGGAGGGGCGTCGGGGAGCGTGGCGCGGGGCGCGGTTACGTCCAGGGTGTGGGCGGCGGGGTTCGAGGGCGGGCCGTACTGCACGCGGTAGCCCGTCACGCCGGACTCCACGGCGGGCGTCCAGGTGGCTTCAGCGCGGGCGCCCTGCCCCGTTACGGTGAGCCCGGTGAGGCGCGACGGGCTTGCGGCAAGGTGCATCAGCGTGGCGACGGTGGTCTTGCTCACCGCCGCCACGAGCGGGTGGTTGATCGTCTCCAGCACGTCGTGCGACTGGTGGTAGTGCGGGTTGCCGAGGATCGGGTAGGAGCCGATGCCGCCCACGATGTCGCCGTAGGCCTCGTAGTAGGCGTGCGGCGTCGGTGTTCTTGTAGTAGCGCGCGTCGTAGGTGATCATCCCCCCGAAGCGCATCGCGGCGGCGTGCTGGAGGTCGCGGATGCCGTCGTTGGAGTAGCGGATCGTGTTGTCGAGGCGGTGGTCGTTGCTCCAGCCCACCATGTCGTTGTTGAGCGCGCCCACGATGCGCGTCCCGGCGGCCACGGCGCGGCGCACGAACTCGCGCGAGCCGAGCAGCCCGGCCTCCTCGCCCGTGAACCAGGCAAACTGGATCGTCGCGCGCTGCGGATGCCCGGCGAGCACGCGGGCGGCTTCGAGCAGGGCCGCCGAGCCCGTCGCGTCGTCGTCGGCGCCGGGGCCGCCTTCCACCGAGTCGAAGTGGCGAGGAGACGACGTAGACGAGGTCCGGGTCGGCGGTGCCGCGCAGGGTGGCGACGACGTTGGCGGTCCGCACGCCCGGGCGCGGCTCGAACCATTGCAACTCGGGCGTATAGCCCATCGCCCGCACCTGCTGGGCGATGTAGTCGATGGCGCGGCGGTTGCCGGGCTTGGTGATGAACTTGGAGTCGAAGTTGTAGAAGGCCTGCTCGTAGCCGTAGATGCGCGCGGTGGACACCTGCTCGGTGACCGCGCGCACGGCGGCCTCGGTCCCGGCAAACATCGCCTCGCCGCGGGCGCGGAGGCCTTGCTCGGCGGCCTGCTGCGCCTGCACGCGCGCCCGGAGGTCGGCCACCGGCACCTCGCGCGTGAGGTCCACGAGGTAGACGCCGCGCTCGGGCGAGATCGTGTCGCCGTCGCGGTCGGCCACGACGAGCACGCGGGCGCCCTCAGGGCCGACCGCCCATTCGTACTCCGGCGCGACCGTGCGGACGGTGTTGTTGTGGAACAGGCGCTCCTCGTAGACATCGCCGTTCGCGGAGTCCGGGAGGGTGTAGGCGTAGGCGCGCGTATGGCGCGGCTCGCCCTTCATCGCCAGCACGCGGCGGTTGCCGAGCCAGCGCGGAAAGCGGTCGTGCTGGATCTCGTGCGAGAGGCGCACCTCGCCCGTGCCGTCCGTCCCGATCACGTACACGTCCCAGTCATCTCGGAGCTGCTGCGCAAAGGCCACGCGGCGCCCGTCGGGCGAGAACGCGGGCGTGGCGAGGGGGCGCGGGCTGCGCTTGAGGTCGGTGGGCGCGGCGTCGGTGCCCGTGCGGACGATGCGGAGCACAGACTCGCCGCCCGTGCGGGCGACGAACGCGAGCGCCGATCCATCGTCGGAGAGCACCGGCGTTTCGCCCTCGAACTCCCGCAGCGTCCCGGTGGCCAGCTGGATCAGCACGACCGTGGCCGGGCCGGCGGTGAGCACCGCGTAGCCCGGCGCCACGGCGAGCCCCTGCTTGATGCCGGCGCCCTGCGTGAGCGCCCGCACGGGCGCGCCGGGGGTGACGTCGTACACGTTCGTCTGGCTTGGGTCGCCCCGGGGCGAGGCCACCACGTACACGCGCCCGGCGGCGTCGAAGGCCACCTGGCGCGCGGTGAGGCCGGGCGTGGGCACCGGCTGCTCCTGCCCCGAGGCGATCTCGCGCACGACGAGGCGGGCGGCCTCCTGTTCGAGGCGGTTCACAAGCTGCATCTGCCGCTGCCACAGCAGGCCCTGCCCGGCGGCCTGGAGCGAGTCGGCCCGGCCTCGGGCGGCGCGGATTTCGGGCGTGTCGACGAGGGCGAAGTAGGCGGCGCGGCGGCTGTCCGGGCTGAAGGCGAGGCCGCTGCCGGTGATCTGGAACCGGGGCACCGGCCGGGCGCCGGACACGTCCACCACGGCGGTGGTGCGGCCTGCCGTGTAGGCGGCGAGGCGCCCATCGGGGCTCCAGCGCAGGCGCGCGCCATCGGGGGCAAGTTCGGTGGTCCTGTAGCGCTCGCCGGTGATGAGCGCGAGCGGCACGCGCACGGCCTCGGCGTCGGGGCCGGCGAGGAGCCGGTCGAAGCGGGCGAGGGCGTCCGGGTAGGCGCCCGCGTCCCACGCCACCGCCGCCGAGTCGTAGCGGGCCTGGAGGGTGGGGGCGAGCGGGGCGGGCGGCTGGGCGAGGGCGGCGGGGGCCACCGCGAGGGCGATCAGAACGAGGGGGCAGCGCATGGGCAAACGGCAAAAGGGCCGGCACCGCATCGGCGGCACCGGCCCTCAAAGTACGGGGCGACACCGGGGGGTTACCGCCCCCCGGGCGCGATCATCAGCGGCGCATCCCGCGCAGCGTGGCCGCGAGGCGCTCCAGGCGCGTCTCCTGCGGCGAGTGCGCAGCGGCGGCCGACACGCCCGAGGCCGAGGCCACGAGGCGCATCCGCGCGGCGGCGTTGCCCTGCTCGGCCGCCGCAAGGTCCGCGCGGAGGCGGGCGATGTGCGACGGCGCGAGGCCGTGCTTGCGCGCCACCTGGTCGAGGTAGGCACTTGCCGTCTTGGGCGTGTTCGCCCACTTGATCATCGTCTGCGTCTGCAGGTTGGCCACCGGGGTGGACACCGCCTCGGCCGCCGCGATCTCGCCCGCGCTCAGCGCCGCGCTCGGCACGAGCTTGAACACGTCGAGCCCGCGCGCGATCTCGGAGCCGTAGAGGTAGCCGTTGTACCAGTACACCGACCAGAAGCCGCCCATCGCCATGTGCGTCGCCGTTGACGGGGCCGCGGTCGAAGTAGGCGATCTCTACCGGGTGCGCCGCGTCGGTGAAGTCGAAGACCGACACGCCGCCCTGGTACCACGCCTGCGCCATGATGTCACGGCCGGGCACGGGCACGAGCGAGCCGTTGTGGGCCACGCAGTTCTCCTCCGACGTCTGCGCGGCGGGGAGCTTGTAGTAGCTCGCCGGGCGCATCGTGTTGCCGCTCCGAGGGTGAAGATGGCGTCGGCGCCCCACTCGGGGCGGTCCGTGGCGCGGCAGCGCGGGGCCGTGCCGCCGCCCCACTCGTCGCGAGAAGAGGATCTTCGAGCCGTCGTTGTTGAAGGTCGCCGAGTGCCAGTAGGCGAAGTTGGCGTCGGAGGCCTCGTTGATGCGCTTCGGGTTCGGACGGGTTCGAGATGTCGAGCAGGATGCCGTAGCCCGCGCAGGCGCCGCCGGCGAGGTCGATCTCGGGGTAGACCGTGATGTCGTGGCACTGGTTGGGGCCCGCCTGGTTCGTGCCGATCATCTGGGCGACGATGCCCGGCAGGGCCGCGCGAGGGCCGCCGAGTCGGCCGCGCGTGGGCGCGCCGGTGCCGCCGCGCTGGGCGATGATCGGGCGAGCTGCTGCTGGGCGAACTGGTCGGGCAGCACCTCTTCGGTGCCCTGCACCATCACCGTGAACTTGCCCTGGGCGCGGGCGGCGGCGGCGCGCTGCGCAGCGGCCGCGATGTCGGCGGCGGCGGGGCCGTGCTCGGGCGGCTTGGCGAGCCCGAGCAAGAAGCGCGACGAGTTGACGATGGCGGCCTGCTGCGGCGCGTCCACCGGCACCTTGATGACCTCGATGCGGAAGTACGAGCTGTTCGGGTCGGTCTGCTGGCCTCCGAGCAGCCGGCGAGCTCGTCGGCCGGGCGCACGCCGGACGTGCCCGAGACGTAGATGTACACGTTGGCCGGGTCGTTCTTGTCCGGCACGAGCGTGTGCGTGTGCGAGCCGCGGCACGTCTGCACCATCGCCACCTGGCGGGGCTGGTCGAGGTTGCGGATGTCGAAGATGCGCACGCCGCGGAAGCGGTCGGCGCTGATGCGGCCCGTCGATGCCCTGCCCGCCGCAGTCCACGCGCCCGCGCGTTTCCTCGACCGACATGAAGAGCAGGTTGCCATGCACCGACACGTCGCCCTGGCCGCCGGGGCACTCGATGGCCCCGCGCAGGCGCGGGCGCATCGGGTTCGAGATGTCGTAGATCTGCACGCCATGGAAGTTGCCCATGAACAGCGTGTTGCCCTTGAACGCCATGTCGGAGTTCATCAGCCCGAAATCACCGACGTTGTTCTCGTCGACGAAGCTGCCCTGCCGGTCGACGTGGCCGACGAGCTGCAGGCTCATGGAGGCGACCGCAGCGTCCTTCCAGCCGGCCTTCAGGCCGACGCGCGGGTCGGTCGTGGAGGGCGGTGGGGGCGAGGGCAGGTTGCCTGTGAGGGTCTGCGCGGCGGCGAGGCCGGGCAGGAGCGCCCCGGCCACAAAGAGGGCCTGGACGGTGGGGAGCAAGCGGTGAAGCATGGGCTCGGGGTGGGGTGGGAGAAAGAGCGGCGCGCGGCAACGGCCCCGCGTCAGTGGTGCGAATGGTCCATCGCTGGGGCCGGGGTGGGCTCGGGCGGAAGCGCGGCCAGCATCGCCCGCATCCGGAGGATGTCGGCGCGCTGGTCGGCGTCGATGTCGGTGGCGATGGTGTAGACGTCGGCGAGCTGCCCGGCGCCGGGCGTGGCAAAGAGCGTGTCCACCATCAGGAGGGCGCCTTCGTGGTGGCCGATCATGTAGGTGAGGAACTTGCGCTCGAAGGTCTGCCCGGTCGCGGCGGCGAGGTCGGCCATCTGCTCGGGCGTGAGCATCCCGGGCATCATGTGCGTCATGCCGCCGCTGTGGTCCATGCCCGCCATGGTGCTGTGGTCCATCCCGGCCATCGCGTGGTTCATGCCCGCCATCGCGGGCCACGACGCGGTTGTCGGGGCCGAGCTCGGGCGCCGTCTGGCCATGCGTGCGCAGCCAGGTTTGCATCCACCGGATCTCGTCGCGCTGCGCCACCTGGATGCGCTCGGTGAACAGGCGGAAGCCCGGGTTGGCGGTGCGGGCGGCCACGAGGTCCACCATTTCGAGGGCCTGGGCGTGGTGCGGGATCATGCCCTGCATAAAGGCCACATCGGCCTGCGTGGCGCCGCGCAGGGGATCGGCCGTGACGGCAGCCGGCTGCATGGCCGCGTGGTCGTGCGTCTGGGCGGCGGCGGGCCGCGCGAACATGCCCAGCGCGAGCACGCCCAGCGCCAGGCCGGCGGCGTGCCGGGAGAAAAACGACGTCATGAAAGGCGGGGCGCGGGGGCCCGAAGGGTGGAACTACCCAAGAACGAACCAGCACCGGCGGCAATATATCCCGCCGCCCGGCGTGTCCGACGGCCCTACGGGAGCCGCAGGCCGGGGATGCGGTTCGAGGGCGCTCTTCCGCCGCCGCCATGCCTGCTCCTGCCCTCTCCTCGCCCGCCCGCGCCGCGCTTCGCACCCGCGCACAGACGCTCAAGGCCGTGCTCCATGTGGGCAAGGAGGGGATCACGCCGGCGCTCATCCACGCCGTCTCCGACGCGCTCCGCACGCGCGACCTTGTCAAGCTCAAGGTGCTCGAAATGGCGCCCGGACGATGCCCGCACCGCGGCCCACGCGCTCGCGGAGACGATGGAAGACGTGACAGTCGTGCAGGTGATGGGCCGCGTCGTCACGCTCCACCGCCCGCTGCCCGTGCGCGCGGCGTCCTGACCCCGGCGCGCCGCTGGCGGCCCCCCGGCGCACCGGACGCGTCATCCAAATCCGGCCGGAGGGTACGGGAATACCCACTTGATCATGGATGTTCGATCATGGCCAGAGGGCAAATCTGCGCGTCTCTGACCATCATCCATGATCCATCATCCATGATCACCCGGTGATCCCTCCCGATCCAACCGGCGTCGGGATCAGGCGGGCGTCTCGACAAGGATGGCCTGAAGCTCGGCGCGGCTGAACGGCTTGGCGAGGTAGGCATCGAAGCCGGCCTGCATAAACCGGTCGCGGTCGTCGGGGAGCGCGTAGGCGGTCATGGCCACGATCCGGGCCGTCTGGCAGCACGGGAAGGCCCGCACCTCGGGGAGGAATTCCTCGCCGCTGAGGCCCTCGCCGAGGTTGATGTCGAGCATCACCAGGTCGAACGAGGCCGCCGACGCGGTGACGAGCCCGGGCGGCCTCGACCCCGTCGGCCTCCACCACCTCCACGTCCCGGCCCAGCGCGCGGCGCAGAAACACGCGCGTGGCGTCGTCGTCTTCGACGATCAGCACACGGCGCTTGGCCGGCAGGGGCGCCTCTGGCGTGGCCGCCTGCGGCGGGACCGTCTCCGAGGGAAGCTGCCCGTGGGGCAGCAGCACGGTGAACGTGGTGCCCCGGCCCTTTGCGCTCTCGACGGCGATCGTGCCGCCCATGAGCTCCACGAGGCGGTGGGCGATGGAGAGCCCGAGGCCCGCGCCTTCGTAGGTGCGGGCCATGCCGAGCGACTCCTGGCGGAACTCCTCGAACAGGTGCGGCAGAAACTCGTCGGCAATGCCCACGCCGGTGTCGGAAACGGTGAGGCACACCTGCGCGTCGGCGTAGGCGAGTTCGAGCGTGACGATGCCGCCGGGGGGCGTGAACTTGATCGCGTTGGTAGACAAGCTGGTGAGCACCCGCGCAAACGCCGCCTGGTCCAGGTAGACCGGCACCGGCGCCGCCGGCAGTACGGTGTTCAGGGTGAGGCGCTGGGTGAGGGCCTGGCCGAGGAGCAGTTCCCGGGTTTCGGCCACGACGGCCGCAGCGTTGAACCGGGTGGGGTGGAGCGCCACGTGGCCGGACTTGAGCTGCGACAGCTCCAGCACAGACGTGAGCGTGTCTTTGAGGCGCCTTCCGCCCGCCTCGATCATGTCCACGAACTCGCGGCCCTCCTCGCTCACCTCGTCGCGCAGCAGCTCCGAAAAGCCGAGGATGGCCGTGAGCGGCGTGCGGATCTCGTGGCTCATGTTGGCCAGGAAGGCGTCTTTGAGGCGCATCATCTCCTCGGCGCGCTGCCGGGCGTGCTCGGCCTCGTTGCGGGCGGAGAGGAGCGAGGCTTCGGCCTCCTTGTAGAGCGTCACGTCCTTGCCCGCGCCCAGGATGCGCACCACGCGCCCCGTCTCTGGGTCCAGTTCGGGCTGCACGCTGAGGCGGACCCACCGCTCCTCGCCGGTCTTGGTCCGGATGCGCAGGTCGTCGGTGCGCGTTTCGCCGGCCAGCAGGGCCAGCCGCCGCTCCTCCATGAGCGGGCGATCTTCGGCTCCCGGCGAGCGAGCCCCAGCTGAGCCCCTGGATTTCCTCGACTGGCCAGCCGAGCACGTCCTCGACGCTGCTCGTAATCCATTCGAGCGTGGGCAGGCTTCCATCGTCGGGCACGACGTAAGCATAGGCGAAGCTCTTGACCAGTTTGGAAAGCATCCGGTAGCGGCGCTCGCTGGTGCGCAGCGCTTCGGCGTTCCACAGGCGCTCGCTCACGTCGGTCAGCACGCCTACCATCCGTTCGGAGGCGTCGGCGTCGGAGGGGAGCAGCAGGCCCCGGGCTTCGATGTGGCGGTACCCGCCCCTGGCATCGCGGAGGCGGTAGGAGGCGCGGTAGGGCGTTCGTTGCTGGATCGCCGCGTCCAGGATCCCGCGTACGCGGGCGGCATCCTCCGGGTGGAGCAGGGCCGTCCAGGCGTCCAGGTCGGGCGCGAAGGTTTCCGGCGCGCTCCCCATCATCGCGGCCACATTGCCAGACCACGAGATCGTATGGGTGGCGAGGCTGTACTCGAAGACCAGTTGCCCGGACTGCTCCACGATGGCCCGGTACTTCTCCTCCGACGCCTCCAGGTGCTTCTGGGCCTCGATGCGCGGCGTGATGTCGCGCACGTTGAGCACGATGGCCTCTACGTGGGGCACGTCGAGCTGGTTCGACGCCTCCGCCTCGAACCACCGCCACGCGCCCGAGGCGGTCTGGGACCGGTACACCGCTGTGCCACGCAGAGCGCCCCCGAGCAGCGACTGAAAAACGCCCTGGACGAGGGGCAGGTCTTCCGGGTGGATATGCGCGAAGGCGCTGACGCCCGTGCTCTCCTCGGGCGTGTAGCCCCTGATCTGCATGCTCGACGCGCTCTGGTAGCGCACGATCCCGTCGGCGCCGACGAGGGTGATGATCTCCGACGAGTTCTGGACCAGGCTCCGAAAGCGGACCTCGCTCGCGCGCAGGCGCTCCTGGGCGTGCTTGTATTCGCTGATGTCCACCCCCGCGCCGATCCACTCGCACAGTTCGCCCTCGGCATCGAAGACCGGCACGTTGCGCAGGTGGTACCAGCCGGTTTCGCCGCTGGGCAGCAGCACGCGCGTTTCGGTATCGAAAGGCACGCGGGCGCGGATGGCCTCGGCCCAGCCCTGACGCACGCGGGCGCGCTCGTCCGGATGGATGAACTCCAGCCAGTTGGCGGCGCTGACGCCCTGCCGGGGCATCTCCCCCTCCTGGATGGTCAGCAGGTCCAGTTGCGTCCGGCCATCGGCGCTCATCTTCCAGATCGTGCTGGCAGAGGCATAGGCGAGCGCGAGGTAGCGCCGCTCGGATGCCTCCACGCGTTGCCGCGCCATGCGCGTCTCGGTCACGTCGTCGAAGTAGAGGCTCAGGCCCTCGTCGAACGGATAGGCGCGCACCGCGAACCAGGCGGCGAGCGGCGGGAAATACGCCTCAAACTCTACCGGAGCGCCGTCGGCTACCGCCTGCCGGGCCTGGGTCTCGAAGACGGTGCCCACGGCGTCCGGAAAAGCTTCCCAGACGTCCCTTCCGATCAGGTCGGCCACAGGGCGCTGCAGAAGGGCTTCCGCTTCGCGGTTGACGTGGGTGATGCACCACTGCGCGTCAACGGCGACGAAGCCGCTCTTCATGGCATCGAGCACGTTCTGGGTGCGGGCGCGCTCGCGTTCGAGGTCGGCCGTCCGGCGCGTCAGCTCTAGCTCGTCCACCACGAGCGCCGCCAGCGTCTGGAGCCGCTCCAGCTCCTGCGCCGAGAGCGTGCGCGGGCGCGTGTCGATCACGCAGAGGGTGCCCAGGCGGTGCCCGGAGGCCACGCGCAGGGGCACGCCCGCATAGAAGCGCACATGCGGCTCATCGGTGACGAACGGGTTGGCTTCGAAGCGCGGGTCGAGGCGCAGGTCGGGCACCACGAGGGGCGCATCGGAGGCCAGTGCGTGCGCGCAGAACGAAACCGAGCGGGGCGTCTCGCACAGGTCCACCCCGATGTGGGCCTTGAAAAACTGCCGGTCCTCATCGAGCAGGGTAACGAGCGCAATGGGCGCGTCGAGCAGCTCGGCGGCCAGGCGGGCAATGCGGTCGAAACGAGGCTCTGGCGGGGTATCGAGGAGGCCGTAGGCGTTTAGCTCACGCAGGTAGGCCGGGGTCGGGTGGGCGAGAACACTCATCAGGAGACAACAGGTTCACAGTGCATCTTCCCAGCATCGGTGGGGAGGGGAAAGCCCTTGAGACCGCCCCAGTTTCTTCGCGCAAGGCCTCAGAAAATCTGCGGCTAGCAAAACGGTAGGACTAAATCACAGTTGGACATAGATCCTAGCAGTGAGGCCCTCGTTTGAAGATAGTGTGGACTCCTTCAGCTCAATCCGTTCGACCGGCAAGGCAGCAGCCCGTCCATCCGTACACGGTTAGATATTTAGCCTCGTTACTGCGCCATGCCTGCCCGATACGAACTCAACGCGGCCTCCGACCTGGCCACCCTGTATCTGTGGGGAACGGTCTCCGCTGATACGATTGTGGAGGCGGGCGAGGCGCTCTCAGCGGACCCCGGATGGGATGATTCCTTCCGCCGGCTGTGGGACTGGCGAGAGATCACCGCGATGGTCGTCGACGTTAAAGACGTAAAAGGGCTTGCGCAGCGGGTGCGAGAGAACTGGACGCACGCCCCGCGCGTGGCCATCGTCGCCACCCGCCCCGCCGACCTGGAGATTGCCCGTCTGCTCAAGGCCTACCTCCAGGACATCAAGCTGGAAGTGTTCAAGGACATGGCGTCGGCGCTGGCCTTCCTGGAAGCCCCGGAGTAGCGCCCTCTTGCCGGCCCTCCCCATGAGGCTACAGGGGCGCCGCGAAAGCAGAACGCCCCGAAACAGCTTTTTAGGCCATTTCAGGGCGTTTTTGGATGCTGCCCTGGCTGGATTCGAACCAGAAACCTCCTGTTCCAGAGACAGGCGCTCTGCCAGTTGAGCTACAGGGCAATGGCAGGCCCGCAAGATACCGCGTCAGGCCGCCGGTGTATCCGCGTTTACGGGTTTTTCGACTTCGGGGGCCAGCACCGCTTCTACGGGCACCCCGCGCCAGGTGGCTAGCTGCCCCGCGATGAGCCCGCGCACGTGGTCGCCGAGCCCCCGGCCTTCGGCTACCGACATCCCCTGCGTCTCGATGGGATCGAGCACGGCGAGCCGCAGCGTGCGCGGCGGGCCGAACTTCCAGCCATGCTTGGGCAGCGCGTCGTAGGTGCCGTCGAGCGCCAGCGGCAGAATCGGCGTGCCGGTGCGGACGGCCAGGCGAAACGGGCCGTCGTTGAACGGCAGCAGGCGCCCGTCCTTCGAGCGGGTGCCCTCGGGGCAGAACATGACCGAGCAGCGCTGCGCGAGCACCTCCCGGGCGCGCCCGAGCACCTTGATCCCTGCCCGCGCGTCGCCGCGCTCGACCGGGATGTCGCCCGCGAGCCGCATCATCCAGCCGATGATGGGGATGCGGAACAGCTCGGCTTTGCCCACCCACTTCATGTCCCACGGCAGCACCGACACCACGGGGATGTCGGCGTGGGACTGGTGGTTGCTCACGACCACGTAGGGCCGGCGCGGATCGGCGGGAAACGTGCCCTCGACCTCCACGCGCCACAGGCCCGTCAGGCGCGTCATCGTGTAGCCGAGGCGGCGAAACATGCGGCCCGTGTGGTAATGCGCCGGGTCGCGGTCGAACACGCGCACGACGGCCATCAGGGGCAGCCACAGCAGGATGAGCACTACGTTGATGGCCCAGGCCCAGGCGGAGCGGAGGATCGTGCCCATGCAGAAGGGGTGAGGGAAGCGCGCCCGCGAAACGCACCCGCAGGGCCTTCGTTCGGAAAACGGCGCCGGTTTGCCCTCTGCCCCGCGCCCCCTGCGCCCGTGCTTGCCATCTTCCGTCGCCTGCTCGCGTTTGCGCGGCCCTACCGCGGCCGCCTCGTGCTCGCCGCCGTCCTCGCGATCCTCTCGTCGCTCGTCTGGCTCGCCATCCCGCTGGGCCTGCGGAGCCTGCTCGACGCCGTCTTCCAGGACTCCAACCGCGGCCTGCTCAACCAGATCGCCCTGGCGCTGCTCGGCATGTTCGTCGTGCAGAGCGCCCTCGGCTTCGGCGGCTACTACCTGCTCGACTGGACCGGCCGCCGCGTGGTGACGGACCTCCGGCAGCGCCTTTACGACCACCTGCTCGGCCTCGACCTCGGCTTCTTCGCCCACCAGCGCACCGGCGACCTGTCGAGCCGCCTCTCGAACGACGTATCGAGCGTCAAGGAGGCCGTCACGAGCGCGCTCGTGGAGGTGGTCACGCAGGGCATCGGGATGATCGGCTCGCTGGCGCTCATGGTGGCGCTCAACGCCCGGCTGAGCCTGGCCATCTTCGCCGTCGTGCCCCCGGTGGCGTTCTTGACGCGCTTTGTGGGCGCAAAGGTGCGGCGCCTCTCGCGGCGCGTGCAGGAGTCGCTCGGCGACAGCACGGCGGTGGCCGAGGAGGCGCTCATCGCGATCCGCGTGGTGAAGGGCTTCACGCGCGAGCCGTTCGAGTCGGGGCGCTACCGCGACGCCAACGAGCGCGTGTTCGAGCTCGGGCGCCGCTCGGGGCTGCTCACGAGCGCCTTCTGGAACGTGGTCGGACTCGCGTTTTTGAGCGCGCTCGTGGGCATCTTCTGGTTCGGCGGACGCGAGGTGCTCGCCGGGCGCCTCACGGCGGGCGCCCTCATCGCGTTCATCTTCTACGCCTTCAACATCGCCCGCTCGGTGGGCGGCCTCTCGCGCCTCTACACGACGTTCGTGAGCGCCGCCGGGGCCTCCTCGCGCCTCTTCGATGTGCTCGATACTGCGCCGGCCGTGCAGGACGCGCCGGACGCGCAGGCCCTCCCCACGCCCGTGCGCGGCGACGTGCGCCTCGACGGCGTCACCTTCGGCTACGGCGACGAGCGCAACGTGATCGAAGGCGTCACCCTCCGCGCGGCGCCCGGCGAGACGGTCGCGCTCGTCGGCCCGAGCGGCGCCGGCAAGACGACGCTGCTCGGGCTCGTGCCGCGCTTCTACGACGTGCAGGCGGGCACCGTGACGGTGGACGGCCACGACGTGCGTACGCTCCAGCAGCTCAGCCTCCGCGATGCCATCGCGACGGTGGCGCAGGACGTGCAGCTGTTCGCGGCCACCGTCCGCGAGAACATCCGCTACGGGCGCCTCGCCGCCACCGATGCCGAGGTGGAGCACGCGGCCCGCCTCGCCAACGCCGACACGTTCATCCGCGCGCTCCCGAAGGGCTACGACTCCGAGATCGGCGAGCGCGGCGTGCGCCTCTCCGGCGGCGAGCGGCAGCGCGTGGCCATTGCCCGCGCCCTGCTCCGCGACGCGCCGATCCTGCTGCTCGACGAGGCCACGAGCGCCCTCGACGCGGCCTCCGAGCGCCTCGTGCAGGACGCGCTCGACCGGCTCATGGACGGCCGCACGACCTTCGTCGTCGCCCACCGCCTTGCCACCGTCGTGCGCGCCAACCGGATCGTCGTGCTCGACCACGGGCGCGTGGTGGAAGAAGGCACCCACGCCGAACTCACCGCGCGCGGCGGCCTCTACGCCGAACTCGCGGCGATGCAGTTCACCTCCTCCGCCCCGCCGGAGCGCTTTCCCGAAAGCGAGGGCGATGGGCAGCCCGCCGCGCTGCCGGACGGCACCCCCGAGGTGATCGAGGACGTGGCCGCGCTCCTGCCGCCCCTATCTTCGGGCTCTCCCGACGCCTGAGATTCCGCATGGTCACCGCGATCCTCCTCATCGAAACCGCGCAGGCGAAAACGAACGACGTCGCCGAGGCGCTTGTCGGGATCGACGGCATCTCGGAGGTGCACTCGGTCGCCGGGCGCTTCGACCTCGTGGCCATCCTGCGCGTGCGCACCAACGACGACCTCGCCACGCTGGTGACGGAAAAGGTGCGCCTTGTGGAAGGCATCGTGCGCAGCGAAACGCTCATCGGCTTCCGCGTCTACAGCCGCCACGACCTCGACCGCCTCTTCGGCGTCGGCATGGGCGAGTGGTGAGGGCGGCGCGCGGGCGTGGTTACGCCTGGCGAACCCCCGGCTCCGGCAGGCCCCACCACACCACCGCGCCCATGGCGAGGAGGAAGGCGGCGGCGCCGTACGTGTTGCCCGCAAAGCCGTACGTGGCGTAGATCATGCCGGCGAGCCCCGCCGCCACCGCCATCCCGAGCTGCCCGATGGCAATCGCGCCGGACATGAGCGACCCGCGCTCCTCGGCCGGCACAAGCGCCGTCATGAGCGACTGGAGCGGGGCCATGCGCATCGCTACCGACGCCATCGCGAGGGCGAAGAAGACCATCGCCGAGCCGAGCCCGACGACCGCGCGCGTGCACGGCCAGCATGATCGCCGCAAAGAGCAGGGCCGAGGCCAGCACGACCGGCTTGCGCCCCATGCGGTCCGAGATCCGCCCGGCCAGCGGCGCCACGACGACGTTGGTGAGGCCGCCGACCAGGAACAGGAGCGCGATGCTCTGTCCCCGGATGCCCACCGCGCGTTCGAGCCACGTCGGGAAATAGGGGATGAACAGGCCGAGCCCGCCGAACATGAGCACGTAGGCGAACATCGCCGCGCGCGGGCCCGGCTGCCGGAACAGGCGGACGTAGCCGCGCAGGCCCTCGCCGAGCGTGAGGGGCCGCTGGCTGCGCAGCACGTCCGGTTGCGGCACGCGCGTGAGGACGAGGAAGAACGCCACCGCCGTCATCGCGGCGAAGGCGAGAAAGGGCGCCTGGAGGCCGTAGCGGAGGGTGAGCCACTTGCCCGCCGGCACGCCGAGCACCTGCCCCGCCGCAATGCCGCTCATCACCCAGCCCGACGCCCAGCCGCGCCGTTCGTAGGGAAAGTAGTCGCCCACGTAGGCCACGGCGGCGCCCGAGAGCAGCCCGCCCGCCGCGCCGGCCAGCGCCCGCACCGCCAGAAAGCGCGCAAACGTGGTGGCGAGCGCGTGCAGGCCCAGCACGACCGTCATGGCGAGGGTGCCATAGAGCAGGATCCGCCGCCGCCCCACGCGGTCGGACACCGGCCCGGCCACGAGCGCGAAGACGCCGAGCGCCGCCGCGTACGCCGTCACGATCCAGCCGAGGTGCGCCTCGGGCACCGAGAGCGCCTGCGCGATGTCCGGCAGGATGGGCGAGACGATGATGACCTGGCTCGACGCCGCGAACACGGTCAGCCAGAGCGCGAACAGGATCGGCGCGGGCGAGCGCACTGCGGGGCCGGGGGCAGAGGTGAGGGTGTCGGGCATAGCGCGGGGCAACGAAGGGTGTTGCAACAGGATGCACGCGCGCCGTGAAGACCCGGCCGCTGAGACGGGCGGCCCGCCCCTCGGGGCCGTACGAATCAGGGCGGCGGCGCGTTGAAACCGGGTCCGGACCGGCGGTGAAAGGCGTGCAATCCGGCGGCGGGGCCGAATCTTTTCGCCCCTGTGCGCCTTTACGCGCGTCTCATCCAACCCTGCCCGGCGCTCCATGCCGTACGTCGTCACTGAGACCTGCATCAACTGCAAGCACACCGATTGCGTGGAAGTCTGCCCGGTAGACTGCTTCTACGAAGGCCCCAACGTGCTCGTCATCAACCCCGACGAGTGCATCGACTGCAACGCGTGCGTGCCCGTGTGCCCGGTGGAGGCCATCTATGCCGACGACGAGCTTCCCGCGCACCTCGAACACTACGCGCAGTGGAATGCGTACCTGTCGCAGCAATGGACCGAGCACAACATCACGGAGAAGAAGCCGGAGCTGCCCGAGTGCAACACCCGCGAGGGCATCACCGAGCAGAGCATCCTGACGTGGGAAGCCTAGCAACGGGCGACGGGCGACAGGCGACGGGCGATGTAGCCCGGCATGGCTCCCCCATCGCACGTCGACCATCACACGTCGCACGTTGTATATCGCACGTCACACGTCGCACGTCGCACATCGCCTGTTTGCTCGTGGCTTTGCTGCTGGCGCCGGGCATGACCGCGCAGTCGTTCAAGATGGCGCGCGTGCAGTATGGCGGCGGGGGCGACTGGTACGGCGACGAGCGGGCCCTGGAGACGCTCCTCGCCTACACGCGCGCCCACACGCTCCTCGACGTGCCGGCCAAGGAAGACGTGGTCACGCTCTCCGACGACCGGCTCTACAACTACTCGGTCCTCTACCTCGTCGGCCACGGCAACGTCGAACTCTCCGCCGATGAAGCGCAGCGCCTGCGCCGCTACCTCGACGCCGGGGGCTTCCTGATCATCAACGACGACTACGGGCTCGACGCGCCGATCCGCCGCGAGATGGCGAAGGTGTTTCCGGGCCAGCCGTTTCAGGAACTGCCCTACGGCCACCCGCTCTTCCGGGCGCACTACGACTTTCCGAACGGCCTGCCGAAGGTGCACGAGCACGACGGCAAGCGCCCGCAGGCCTTCGGGATGACGTGCGCGAACGGACGCCTGTGCGTGTTCTACGACTACGAGGCCGACCTCGGCGACGGCTGGAACCCGCCCGAGGTCCACGGCGACCCGCCGGCGGTGCGCGAGGCGGCGCTCCGGATGGGCGTGAACCTGCTCGCGTACGCGCTCATGAACTGAGCACGGCCCGGCGCGTGCGGCGAAACCGGATGCCTACCTTTACGTCGGCACCGTTCCCCTCTGCCCCCCGCCCATGCGCTCGCTCCTGATCCTGATTCTCATCGCCGTCCTGCTCGCCGTGTTCAACCCGGACGAGAGCGACTTCAAGGCCTTCGTGCGCGACAAGTCCGGCGAGATGGTGGGCGAGCAGGTCGGCGGACGCCTCGGCGACGTGCTCGGCAGCCTCGGCGGCGGCATGGCCGCCGACGCCGTGCTGCGCGTCACCCGCCGCGACAACTACTACGTCTTCTCCACCTACACGGTAGACCTCGACGGCCCCGCCGCCACCGGCAACGAGTGGAAGTTCCTCGGCATCGCCACGCAGTTCGTCGAACTCCACCGCCCGGACGCCCTCAAAAAGTAGAGGTGAGCGAGTGCGGCACTTTGCATTCGTCATGAGGCACCCTGTGATGTCAACGGGCGCGGCGAGGCGCCTCAGCGCGCACGAATGCAGATCGTCCGCGACGGCCGCCCAGAGGAGTTTTCAGCCAATTCCTTCCAGTAGCGGTCGGGCCACGCTGACTTGCTTCCTCGCAGAGCTTTCGATATTGACGTTTTCAACGTCGCCAGCCGATTCTCGACGCAGATCAAGCCGAACGCTCTGCTGAGTGTTGATGCCCTGGTGTGGATCTGACCGTCCGGAAGCGGAATCTCGCGGTTGCGCTGAGCGCCGTCGTCCGCCGCCCGGCTTGGCGGCGGCGCTGGAAACGGGAGACCCTTTCGTGTACGTTGAAGTTGAAGCGGAGCCATCTTCCCACGTCTCGCGCTATGGAAATCCGTGAGGCGACGACGCCGCGCTCGGCGAGATCATCGAAGTATACCGCCGGCGCGGGCTACGCAGATGCTCCCGGCCGGGCCGGGGTCGTGCTTCCTGAGCCCCTGCCGACCGTTCCGGCCTCGACCCCGCTCGCCCGCTCGGCCTGAACACGCGGTCGTACGGTTGAAGGTGACAAGTTCCTCTGGCTCCATCGCCTTGGATAACGCCAGACGTCCGTGGGCCTTGCCGCTGGCAGTTTCGCCTGTCGTGCTGCCCCGTGGGGACGATGCCGGGCAGCGGCAACGGCTTCTGGGCAAGAGCCGGCGACGTCTACCACGCCGCCACCCGCCTCCTACGGCGACGCGCCTCCTCTCGAGGACGTGCCGCATTGGTGGAGCACACGGGGCCACTGTCGAGGCGGGGTGCGCTACGTGGCCCTCGCCTATACGGCGATCGAGCTACGCCGACGACGCCGGCAACGACTTCAACGCCATCAGCATGGGAGGCACCGTGATCTTCCCGCTCCTTGCCGCCGCTGAGGTGTCCGAGCGGGGCAGCAGCTCGGAATGAGGAGGCGCCGGAGAACGTCAATGTCAACCGACAGCCTCGTGGTTCAACTCATCGAGATCGCTGACAACATGCTGGTTCTCCTACTTCGTGCGCACTCCATGACCGACCTCCAGCAGCAGGACCCGGACGTTTACGCCGCCATCCAGGCCGAGACGCACCGACAGAACGACGGCCTCGAACTCATCGCGTCCGAGAACTTCGTCTCACCCGCCGTGATGGAGGCGCAGGGCAGCGTGTTCACGAACAAGTACGCCGAGGGCCTGCCGGGCAAGCGCTACTACGGCGGCTGCGAATTTGCCGACGTCGTGGAAGACCTCGCGCGCGACCGGGCGAAGCAGCTTTTCGGCGCCGCGTGGTGCAACGTGCAGCCGCACTCCGGCGCGCAGGCCAACGCCGCCGTCTACCTCGCCGTGCTCAAGCCGGGCGACCGCCTCCTCGGGCTCGACCTCGCCCACGGCGGCCACCTCACGCACGGCTCGCCCGTCAACTTCTCCGGCATCCTCTACGACGCCCACTTCTACGGCGTCGAAGCCGACGGCCCGCTCGCCGGGCGCCTCGACATGGACCGCGTGCGGCAGCGCGCCCGCGAGGTGCAGCCGAAGATGCTCTCCATCGGCGCGAGCGCCTACACGCGCGACTTCGACTATGCGGCCTTCCGCAGCATCGCCGACGAAGTGGGCGCGCTTCTGTGGATGGACGTGGCCCACACGGCAGGCCTTGTGGTGGGCGGCGTGCTCACCGACCCCGTCCCGCACTGCCACATCGTCACCACGACAACGCACAAAACCCTCCGGGGCCCGCGCGGCGGCCTGATCCTCATGGGGCAGGACTTCGACAACCCGTTCGGCAAGGTGGCGCCCAAGAGCGGCCGGCTCAAGGGGATGTCCGAACTGCTCGACTCCGCCGTCTTCCCCGGCACGCAGGGCGGGCCGCTCGTGCACGTGATCGCGGCAAAGGCCGTGGCGCTTGGCGAAGCGCTCCAGCCGACCTTCAAGGCCTACGCGCAGCCAGGTGGTGACGAACGCGCAGGCGATGGCCGAGGCCTTCACCGAACGCGGCTACACGCTCGTCTCCGGCGGCACCGACAACCACCTCGTGCTCGTGGACCTGCGCTCGAAGGGCCTCACCGGCAAGGAAGCCGAGGCGCGCCTCCAGGCCGCCGACATCACGGTGAACAAGAACATGGTCCCGTTCGACACCGAGAGCCCGTTCGTGACGAGCGGCATCCGCGTCGGCACCCCCGCCATGACCACGCGCGGCCTCAAGGAAGACGATTTCCGCCAGGTTGTGGCCCTCATGGACCGCGTGCTCACCGATCCGGCGCAGGCAGCGGCCGTCAAGACCGACGTGCGCGCGCTCTGCGAGGCCCATCCGCTCTACGAGACCGCATGACGCACCGGGACATTCTGTCCGGCCGGGACGACGCGAGCGGCAAGGGCCGGGTGCCACGGTAGCAGCTGCCGGAAGGGCGCGCCGCGCAACAGGTGTCGTAACACGATACACGCGGGTGCGACGGGGGCGGAAATCCCACACCCCGGACGCGGAAATCCGGCACCGGGGCAGTAAAACGCCCGTCATCCGCCCATTCTGCCCTTGCATCTTCACGCGCGTCTTTCGTAAACACGCTGTGGCTGCATTCAGGCACGCCCTTTGCATTACCTCAGGGCAGCCACCCCCCCGCTCCCATGACCCTCACCACGCTCGCCACCTGGACGCCGGAGCCCCTTCGGCTCGACGTGACCATCGAGGACGCCCTCGGGCGGCTGCTCGATGAAGAGACGGGCGTGCTGCCCGTCGTAGACGCCGAAGGGCACCTCGTGGGCCTGGCCACCGAGCGCGTCCTGCTCGACGCCGACAGCCCGGACGTGCCCCTCGCCACGCTCTCGTTCCCCACGCCCGTCACCATCCCCCCGGACGCGCACGTGTTCGAGGCCACGCGCCTGCTCGTGCGCCACGACCTCGCCGCCGTCGCCGTGGTGGATGAGGCCGGGCAGTACCTCGGCTTTGCCCGCCGCCACGACATCTTCGAGCGCTTTGCCGGGATGCTCGCCACCCAGGACCCCGGCGCCGTGGTGTCGGTGGAGGTGGAGCCGGGCGATTATGCGCTCTCGCAGCTTATCTACGCCGCCGAGCAGAACGGCGTCCACGTGCGCTCGATGGTGACCGAGCCCTTCCACGCGTCCGCTATGGACGAAGCCGAGACCTCGTCCGACCCGCGCGTGCGCCTCACGCTCAAGCTCGACTCCACCGACACCGCCCGCGTGCGCGCCGTGCTCGAACACTACGGCTACCGCGTGGTGGATGCCTACGGCGAGCGCGAGGATGCCGACGACCTGCAGGCGCGCGTGCACGCGTTCATGCGCTACCTCGACGTGTAGCGGAGCATTGGACATTCGGCATTGGAGCTCGCCAATGCCGAGCGCCATGACCAACGTCCATCTGCATGCAAGCGCCTTCCGACCTCCGCGTTGCCGACGCCATGACGCTCGTGGCGACGCTGCAAGCGGCGACCGAGTTCGCGGCCTCGTGCCGCGCCCGCCGCACCGGCGACGACACCTCCGCCGAGCAGCCCGCCGAGACCGTCCGCCGCCACCTGCCCGCCGAGCGGGCCGAACTGGCCGGTCTGCTCATGCACCTCGCCACCTCGCTCGTCGCCCCCGCCGATGAGCCCGAGGAGGCCGCCCGCCTGCGCCACTTTGACCGGCTGCTCACCGCGCGGCGCCTCCAGAGCCTGCTGCGCACGCTCCACCAGCGCCTGCTGAGCCTGTACCCGGCCGTGCCCACCGCCACGCTCGAAACGGCGCGCGTGCTCGAAGCCGAGGCCGCGCGCCTCGTGGACCTCGATCCGGCCACGTTCTTCCCCGCCGCGAGTGGCCTGGTGGCGCAGGGCCTGCGCTTTGTGCAGGTGGCGGCGTAAGGCGCCGTCCACTGCGCGGCATGGGGCAGGCGCGTGCCCCGCGTTCGCGCGCGCAGGGACCGGGCGAGGCCGGCGTGGAAGCGCACGACGCGCGCGGGCCGGGCGGCGTATTTTGGCGCGGTGAAGCCTCTGCGTACCCCCATGCTCGGGGGCGCTAGCGGCAACGAAAGGGCCGTTCAGCCGTTGATCAGCCTGTTCTAAACGCCGACTTTCGGCCCTCGGGCCGCGCACGCTATGCAGGCAGACAACCCCCGCACCACGCCCAACGGCGCCGACTACGGCGCGTCCTCGATCCAGGTCCTCGAAGGCCTCGAAGCCGTCCGCAAGCGCCCCGCCATGTACATCGGCGATGTGGGCGTGCGCGGCCTCCATCACCTCGTCTACGAGGTCGTAGACAACTCCATCGACGAGGCGCTCGGCGGCTACTGCGACACCATCGGCGTGACGATCCACAAGGACGGCTCGGTGTCGGTGGTAGACAACGGGCGCGGCATCCCCGTCTCCATGCACCCGACCGAGGGCCGCAGCGCGCTCGAAGTGGTGATGACGGTGCTGCACGCCGGCGGCAAGTTCGACAAGGGCTCCTACAAGGTCTCCGGCGGCCTCCACGGCGTGGGCGTGAGCTGCGTCAACGCGCTCTCGACGCTGCTCGTGGCGACCGTCTACCGCGACGGGGCGATCTGGGAGCAGCGCTTCGAGATCGGCGCGCCCCTCGGGCCGGTCGAGCAGATCGGGACGATGGCCGAGGGGCAGCAGACCGGCACGACGGTGCGCTTCTACCCCGACGGCAGCATCTTCCGCGAGACCGTCTTCAAGTTCGACACGCTCGCCGACCGCCTCCGCGAACTCGCCTACCTCAACCGCAACGTCACCATCACGATCACCGACGAGCGTGAGATCGACGACGGCACGGGCAGATGCTCACGGAAGTCTACCACTTCGAGGGCGGCATCTCCGAGTTCGTGGACTACCTCGACGAGGGCCGGCCAGAGCCTGCTCGAGACCACGATCTACATCGCCGACGAGAACACCGAGGTGCCGGTCGAGCTCGCGATGCGCTACAACGACGGCTACACCGAGAACGTCCACTCGTTCGTCAACAACATCAACACGCACGAGGGCGGCACGCACGTGTCCGGCTTCCGGGTCGCGCTCACGCGCACGCTCAAGGGCTACGCCGATGCGACTCGGGGCTGCTCAAAAACCAGAAGGTGGAGCTCTCGGGCGAGGACTTCCGCGAGGGCCTCACGGCCGTGCTGAGCGTGAAGGTGGCCGAGCCGCAGTTCGAGGGGCAGACCAAGACCAAGCTCGGCAACTCGGAGGTGCAGGGCATCGTGGCGAGCCTGGTCGGCGCAGCGCCTCGCCGAGTGGCTCGACGACCACCCGAAGGAGGCCAAGCGCATCGTCGAGAAGGTGGCCCTCGCCGCGCAGGCGCGGGCGGCGGCGCGGCGCGCGCGCGAGCTCGTGCAGCGCAAGAACGTGTTCTCGGGCGGCGGCCTGCCCGGCAAGCTCGCCGACTGCGCGAGCCGCAGCGCCGAGGAGTCCGAGCTGTTCCTCGTCGAGGGCGACTCGGCCGGCGGCTCGGCCAAGCAGGCGCGCGACCGGCACTTCCAGGCCATCCTGCCCCTGCGCGGCAAGATCCTCAACGTCGAGAAGGCGCGGCTGGACAAGATCCTCGAGTCCGAGGAGATCCGCAACATCGTCACCGCGCTCGGCACGGGCCTCGCCACGATGGGGCAGGAGTTCGACCTCGAAAAGCTGCGCTACCACAAGATCGTCCTCATGACCGACGCCGACGTGGACGGCGCGCACATCCGCACGCTCCTGCTGACGCTCTTCTACCGGCACCTGCGCCCGGTGGTGGAGGCGGGCTTTGTGTACGTGGGCCAGCCGCCGCTCTACCGGGTCAAGAAGGGCAAGGAGGAGCGCTATGCGTGGACGGAGGACGAGATGCAGCGCTACGTGGCCGAGCATGGAGGGCGACGGGCGCGGCGCGCCGGGCGTGCAGCGCTACAAGGGCCTCGGCGAGATGAACCCGGAGCAGCTCTGGGAGACGACGATGGACCCCGCGCGCCGCCTGCTCCAGCAGGTGACGATCGAGGACGCCGCCGCCGCCGACCGCACCTTCAACATGCTCATGGGCGATGTTGTCGAGCCCCGGCGCAAGTTCATCGAGCGCAACGCCACCTACGCCAACATCGACGTTGTGAAGCTCCAAGCCTCCTGCTGCTCATGCGACTGGCAGCGACCACATCTCCGGCGATCCGAGCATCTGCCACGGCAAGCCGTGTGTGACCGGCACCCGCGTGATTCGTGACGGTGGTGCTCGACAACCTTGCGGCCGGGATGACGCCGGACGAAATCGTGGCAGGACTATCCGTCGGCTGACCCCAGAAGCGGTACGGGCGTGCTCTGACCTATGCCGCCGCTGGTGCAGGAACGCCTTGTGCTGCTCTGGCGGATGACGTGCGTCAAAACCGATGAGAACCTTCGACCGGCGCCTGCGCGGCGCGCCTCCGCGGGCTGGGCATAGATGTCGCAATCGGTCGTCGAGCAGGCGTCTGCAGGGCTGGGCAGCGATCACGGACGTGTGGGAGGCTGTGCAAGCCGAAGGAGCGGCTGCGCTCGATGACCCTCGGACCATCGATTTCGGCAGATCTTCGCGTGGATCCACAGCCGTGACGCCTCTTCTGGCATTATGCTGCTTCGCCCGTACGTCCCAGCCGGCGTCTCGATGCCTCAGCTCGCCTCGCAGTCACCGCTGCCTCGAAACCGTCGTGGCAGGGTCGAACTGTGGGCGCCATGCCGGATCGCGTCCCTGACCCCAGTCCGCACTTCGTGACGCCTGAGCTTTCCATCGTCGTGCCCGTCTTTGACGAGGCCGAGTCGCTGCCGGAACTGACGGCGCGCATCCGCACGGCGTGCGAGACGGCGGGCATCCCCTTCGAGGTGTGGCTCATCGACGACGGCTCGACGGACAACTCGTGGGGCCTCATCGCGCCGCTCGCCGCGCGAAGACGCCCGCTTCCACGGGCGTCCGCTTCCGGCGCAACTACGGCAAGAGCGCCGTGCTCGCGGTGGGCTTCGAGCGCGCGCAGGGGCGCTACGTGCTCACGATGGACGCGGACCTGCAGGACGACCCCGGCCGAGATCCCGGCGCTCGTCGCCGATGATGGAGAGGCGGCACGTACGACCTCGTGAGCGGCTGGAAGCAGACGCGCCACGACCCGCTCTCCAAGACGATCCCGTCGCGCTTCTTCAACGCCGTCACCCGCTACAGCTCCGGCATCCCGCTGCACGACTTCAACTGCGGCCTCAAGATCTACCGGCCGCGAGGTCGTCAAGGCCGTGCGCGTCTACGGCGAGCTGCACCGCTACGTGCCGCTGCTGGCCAAGTGGGAGGGCTACGGGCGCATCGGCG
Source organism: Rhodothermales bacterium (assembly GCA_963740755.1). Taxonomy (GTDB): domain Bacteria; phylum Bacteroidota; class Rhodothermia; order Rhodothermales; family BA12; genus CAVSDF01. Next base: position 200,130 of record CAVUFJ010000007.1, on the reverse strand, counting down.
AGAAGCCCGTGCAGCACCACGCGCGCAAGTTCGGGCGGAGCAAGTTCGGGCTGGAGCGCTTTCTGCGCGGCTTCCTCGACCTCATCGCCGTCGTCTTCCAGACCCGCTTCGCCGCCCGCCCGATGCACTTCTTCGGGACGATGGGCTCGCTCGCGTTCCTCGTCGGCTTCGTGACGAGCGTCTGGATCTCGGTCGACAAGCTCGTCTTCAGGGCGAGCCCATCGGCGACCGGCCGCTGCTGCTGCTCGCCGTCACGCTCGTCGTGGTGGGCGTGCAGATGTTCACCACCGGCCTGCTCGGCGAGATGATCATCCGCCCGCGCATGGAGCGCACCGAACAGTATCAGGTGGCCGAGGAAACGGAAGCCATGGTCAATGGTCAATGGTCAACAGCCAGTGGTCAATGACCAATGGGATGCAGGAAAGCACCTCCTGCGGGGGCGTCGTTGACCATTGACTATTCTCTGTTGACCATTGACCATTTCCTCCCGCCCCCGCATCGTCTTCGTCGGCCCGGCGGCCCCGTTTCGCGGCGGCATCGCGCACTTCTCCAACCGCCTCGCGCAGGCGATGGAGGCCGAGGCCGACGTGCGGCTGGTCACCTTCACGCGGCAGTATCCGAAACTGCTCTTTCCGGGCGAGTCGCAGTTCGAGGACACGCCGTGGGCGTTCGCCCGCGCGCCGGAGCGGCTGATCGACTCCATCAACCCGCTCACGTGGCTCAAGGCGGGGCGGGCCATTGCCGACGAGCGGCCCGACGCGGTCGTGTTCGTGCACTGGCTGCCCTTCTTCGTGCCCGCCTACCTCGGCGTGCTCGGGGCGATGCGGCGCCGCCTGAAGGCCCTCGGCGCCCCGCCGCCGCAGGTGAGCCTGTTCCTGCACAACGTCTATCCGCACAAGGCCTTTCCGGCCACGAAGCCGCTCATGCGCGCGCTCCTCGGCGCCGCCGACCGGGCGTTCACGCTCTCCGAGCACGTTCTGCGCGACGCCCACGCGGTGCGTCCGGCGTTGCCGATCTACGAGGGCTTCCACCCGGTCTACGACATCTTCCACGACCCCATCCCGGCAGCAGAGGCGCGCGCCGGACTCGGGCTGCCGGAGGCGCGGACGCTCCTGTTCTTCGGCTACATCCGCCCGTACAAAGGGCTCGATGTGCTGCTCGACGCGATGCCGGAGATCCACCGGCGCACCGGGGCGCGTTTGATCGTGGCGGGCGAGTTCTACAACAATGAGGACGAGCTACGCGGCAAGGTGACGGCCCTCGGGCTGGATCAGGGGGAGGCGCCCGTCGTGCGGTTCTTCTCGCAGTACATCCCCAACGAGGAGGTCCACCGCTACTTCTCCGCCGCCGACGCGCTCGTGCAGCCCTACCGCCGCGCGACGCCCTCGGGCGTGGCGCAAACGGCGTTCTTCTTCGGCAAGCCGATGGTGACGACCAACCTCGGCGTCTTTGCCGAAGTGGTGCCCGATGGCGTGGCGGGCGTGCTCGTGCCGCCCGAAGACCCTGCTGCCCTTGCCGACGGCGTGGCGCGCTTCTACGACCTCGGCCCCGAGCGCCTCGCCGAAGGCGCGCGGCAGCAGGCGCTGCGGTTCTCGTGGGACGCGCTCGTAGACAAGCTCCTGCCCTTCCTGACGGCCCGCGCGTAACTTGGAAGGACAGACGCTGCCTGTTCTGCCGCCGTGCCCCGCCCACCCGACCGCCGCCGCCTCGTGCGCTGCAAGACGTGCAGCTTTGCGAGCCCGCGCGGCACGGCGTTCTGCCCGTACTGCGGCTACGATCCCCATCTACCGAATCCCAGAGGCTCCAATGGCTTACCGGGGGCGTGGCCCCGAAGCCAACCCATGGCATTCGCTCCCACTGCCACACGCCCTCGCCCTCGCCGCATTTATCGCGATGGTTCTGCTGGCGTTTGTCGGAGGGGTGACAGCGTTGACGGGCGGTTCATTCATGGCGTGGCTACAGATGCTCCTTGGATTAGGAGGGAGCGTGCCTTGCTTTCTCTACCTGTGGAATGCTTACAGTCCGCGCCAGCAGGCCGGGACGCTCTACGAAGCCGAGCAGCGCGTCGGAGCTGCCCTTAGCGACGCCCAGCGACGGTTTGACCGGTTAGAGCGCCTGCGCTTGATTGCGCCGCAAGGAGCGGATCATGCCGCAGCCGGTGCGGCATTAGCCCAGGCTCATCACCTGCTGTCTGCACGGCTTGACACGCTCGGTCGGGCGCGGTTCGATCTGCGGCTTGTCTGGTGGAAGAACCGCATTGACGCGGCGCTTGACGACGAGGCAGCAGAGAAGAGCTCGGCACACGAAACGCTCGAACGCCTTTCCACACTGCGCAGTGAGGCCGAGGACGTGCTTGCTACGCTCGGTCCGAATGCCCCGGACGCCTACGCCGACGTGCGGGGTCCCCTCCGGGACGGCGTGACGGCGCTGCACGCGCTCACCGCCCGCCTCTTCGACGAGAGCGTCGCCGAAGCCGTGGCCGGCATCACGGCGCCCCTCGACGCCCCTTCGTCCGCCCGAATGGAGGTGCAGGCCGCCCTCGCCGAACTTGCCGCCGTGGCCGAAGCCTCCACCGCCCTCGCCCGCGCCGACAGCGCCCTCGCCGCCGAGCCCCTCGCCCGCGAAACGATTCGCCTCGGCCTCGAAGCCGCTGATCTCGCCGAAGACGCCGCGCACCCGGCGGCCCGCGAACGCGCCTGACCCTCCCCGCCGGGGAGGTGGCGCGCAGCGCCGGAGGGGGTTCTTCCTGGACGCCGGCGAGAAGCGTCCTGCTGCGCGTCAAACCCCCTCGCCGCGTTGCGGCGATCCCCCAAGAGGGACGGGTTGTGGAGCGCTACTTTGTAGCCCACTTCCCCATCGCCATGACCGACCGCGCCGACGTGCTCATCATTGGCGCCGGCCTCGCCGGGCTCGTTGCTGCCTGTGAGGCCGCGGACGCCGGGCGGCGCGTGGTCGTGCTCGACCAGGAGGGGCCGCAAACGCTCGGCGGGCAGGCGTTCTGGTCGTTCGGCGGCCTGTTCCTCGTCGATTCGCCCGAGCAGCGGCGCATGGGCATCCGCGACAGCCACGCGCTCGCGTGGCAGGACTGGCAGGGCACGGCGGGCTTCGACCGGGACGAGGACGCGTGGCCGCGCCGCTGGGCCGAGGCCTACGTGCAGTGGGCGGCGGGCGAAAAGCGCGCGTGGCTCCACGCGATGGGCGTGCGCTTCTTCCCCATCGTCGGCTGGGCCGAGCGGGGCGGCGGGCTCGCCACGGGGCCCGGCAACTCGGTCCCGCGCTTCCATGTGACGTGGGGCACGGGGCCCGGCGTGCTCGCGCCCTTCATGCGACGGATCCAGCACCACACCGACGCCGGGCGCGTCGCCCTGCGCTTCCGCCACCGCGTCACGGAGCTGGTGACGACGGACGGGCGCGTGACCGGCGCGCGGGGGCACCTGCTCGCCCCGGACGATGCGCGAGCGCGGGCGCCCGACCTCCCGCACCGTCGTGGGCGATTTCGAGGTCGGCGCCGGCGCCACCATCGTGGCCTCGGGCGGCATCGGGGCCAACCTCGACCTTGTGCGGCGCTACTGGCCGGCGCGCCTCGGGCCCGCGCCGGCCCGCATGATCTGCGGCGTGCCCGACTTTGTGGACGGGGCAATGCTGGCCGTGACGGAGGCCGCCGGGGCCCGGCTCATCAACCGCGACCGGATGTGGCACTACACCGAGGGCCTGCGCAACTACGCGCCCCTCTGGACCGACCACGGCATCCGCATCCTCCCCGGCCCCTCGTCGCTCTGGCTCGACGCGCTTGGCCGACGCCTGCCCGCGCCCTGTTTCCCCGGCTTCGACACGCTCGGCACGCTCGCCGCCATCACGGCCACGGGCTTCGACTACTCGTGGTTCATCCTCACGCAGCGGATCATCGAAAAGGAGTTCGCCCTCTCCGGTTCTGAGCAGAACCCCGACCTCACCGGCAAAAGCGTGCGCGGCGTGCTCTCGCGCATCGGCAAGGGCGCGCCGCCGCCTGTGGAGGCCTTCAAGCAGCACGGCGCCGACTTCGCGGTGGCCGATGACCTGGACACGCTCATCGCCCGGATGAACGCGCTCACGGACGCGCCGCGCCTGGACCCGGCACGCGTCCATCTGGAAGTGGAGGCGCGCGACCGCGAACTCACGAACGTGTTCACGAAAGATGCCCAGATCGCCGCGCTGCGCAATTTCCGCAGCTACCGGGGCGACCGGCTCATCCGCAGCGCCGCGCCCCACCGGCTGCTCGACCCCAAGGCCGGACCGCTCATCGGCGTGCGGCTCAACCTGCTCACGCGCAAGACGCTCGGCGGCATCGAGACAGATCTGGACGCCCGCGCGCTCGGGGCCGAGGGGGCGCCGGTGCCGGGGCTCTACGCGGCGGGCGAGGCGGCGGGCTTTGGGGGCGGCGGGATGCACGGCTACCGGGCGCTGGAGGGCACGTTTCTCGGCGGCTGCCTCTTCTCCGGGCGCACCGCCGGGCGTGCAGCAGCACGGGAGGCCGGCTGAAAATCGCACTCCGATGGGGCGGGGGCGCAGGAGTGTCACCCGGAAGGGCGAGCTTGGCGCCTCACCCCATCGCTTCGCCCATGCGCCTCGTTGCTCCGTTCACCGTCACCGGCTGGGAGGCCGCCCCTCTCGAACCCGCCCACCCCGATGCGCCGTCTGTGCAGCGCGTCATCGTGCAGAAGCGGTTTGAGGGCGCCCTCGTCGGCACCGCCGTGGCCGAACTGCTCATGCACGGCGTCGTGCCCGGCGACCTCGCTGCCGGCGCCGTCTACGTGGCCATTGACCGCATCACCGGCACGCTGGACGGGCGCGCGGGCGCCTTCACGCTCCAGCATGGCGGGATCGGCGGGCCGGGCGTGACGCCGTTCACCTACGGCTACATCCTCCCCGGCTCGGGCACGGAGGCGCTCGCCGGGATGCAGGGCACGGCCGAGATCGCCGCCGGGCCGGACGGCCACACGCTCACGCTCGACTACACGCTGCCCCAGGCGCCGGGCGAGGAGGCGCCCGCGCCATGATCGCGCGGTGGTGGCACGGCGTGGTGCCCGTGGACCGGGCCGAGGCCTACCGCGCCTACCTCGCGCGCACCGGCGGGGCCGACTACGCCGCCACGCCGGGCAACGCCGGCGTCTACCTGCTCGGGCGCGCCGAAGAGGCTGTCTACCACGTGGCCTTCCTCACCCTCTGGGAAAACGGGGCGGCGATCCGCGCCTTTGCCGGGCCGGATGCCTCGGTGGCGCGCTACTACCCTGAGGACGATGCCTACCTCCTCGCGCGCGCGCCGCACGTAGATCACGCCGCCGTCCAACTCGCGCCGCCGCCAGGCTGGCCCGGCGGGATCGTGCGGCGCTGGACGGGCGACGCGCTTCCCGCGCACGCCGACGCCTACGAGGCCCTGCTCCGCCAGACGGTTCTGCCCGGATTTGCCGCGCGTGACCTCCCCGGTTACACCGGCGCCGTCCTCCTGCGCCACGACACGCCCGAGGCAAGCTGCTTCACGACGCTCCTGGGCTTCAGCGCGCCCGCGCAGCTGACCGCGTTTGCTGGGCCGGATGCGGAGGCCGCCGTCGTGCCGCCCGCCGCGCAGGCGCTCCTGCACCGCTACGATGCCCGCGCGCAGCACTACCACGTGCTCCCACTCACCCCGTAGGCGGCGCGGGTTGCCAGAGTTCGAAACGGTTGCCCTCGGGGTCCATCGCCCAGCCGAAGCGCCCGTAGGGTTCGTCCTGCACCTTTTCATCTACCACTGCCCCGGCGGCGCGCAGCTGGGCGAGCATCGCGTCGAGGTCGCGCACGCGGTAGTTCACCATGAACGGCGCCGTGCCGGGCGCAAAGTAGGCGGTATCGGCCGGGAAGGTGGACCAGACGGTTTGATCGCCGGCAGCGGCTTCGAATACGCCGTAGGGCGCCCCAGCTTCGAGGGGCACGCCGAGGTGATCGTGGTACCACTGCGCGAGGGCCTGCGGGTCGCGGGCTTTGAAGAACAGGCCGCCGAGGCCGAGGACGCGTTCCATGATCCTTGAAGGAAGGTTGCCGAACGGTAACCCGCCCCGGTGACGTCCCTGCGTCAGAGGCGGCGCAGGATTTCCACGAGCGCGCCCGGCCCGAGCCCCATCACGCCGGTACGGGCGCGGAGCGTGCAGAAAAGGTCGAGCAGGAGCATCTGCGCGCTGTGGATGGGGACGGCGATCCAGAAGGAGCGCGCCCGCCAGCAGAGCGCGCCGAGCGCCACGCCGCCCACGACGGACAGCACCGCCTCCGGCCACGGCTTCTGCGCGTGCATCGCGGCAAAGGGACGGCCTGCACGAGGATCGCGTAGAGCCCGAGCGCGCGGGCGGTGCCGAAGAGCACGAAGCCGCGCCAGAGGTACTCCCAGCCCATCCAGTAGAACAGGAAGAGCGCCTCGTAGGCCCAGAAGATGCGCCAGCTGCCGGTGGCGGCGCCGTAGTGCGGGTAGGCACTCTGAAAGTCCGGCCGCGACGAGAGCAGCCACGTGCCCACGGCCACGAGCGGCAGGTACAGCAGCGCGAGCGTGCCCGCGAAGCGCGCATCGCCAAGCCCGAGCCCGATCTCGGAGGGACGCCGCCGAAAGCCGACGAGCAGGACGAGCACCGGGATCACGAAGCCGAGCACGCCCTGCACGGCAAACCACCAGCCCCACGCCATCAGCCCGTCCCAGGCTTCGGGCAGCCGTCCGCCGAGAAGGCTCCGGTAGAGGTCGCGGTCACCCAAGGAATACTGCAGCACCGCGAGCACCGCCGCGAGCACGAGCACGACGACCGCCTGCCGGTCGAGCGCACGGGCGGCGCTCCAGAACGCCCGAAGCTCCTGCCGCACGTTCATGGCGCCGCGCGGTCGAGGAGGAAGCGCACGGCGAGGTGGTAGCCCAGCCGGCCCAGCCCGGCGATGCTGCCCACGCACGCCCCGGCGGTGAGCAGCGTGTGCCGGAAAGTCTCGCGCGCGTGGACGTTCGTGATGTGGACCTCCACCACCGGCACCGGCGCAATCGCCGCCACGGCATCGCGGAGGGCAATAGAGGTGTGCGAGAAGGCCCCTGCGTTCATCACCACGCCTGCCGTGCCGTCCGCTCGCGTCGCGTGGAGCGCGTCGATGAGCGCGCCCTCGTGGTTGTGCTGCGCGAACGTGAAGGCGACCTCCGGAAAGGCCGCGCGGAGGCCGTCTTCCAGTTCGGCGAGGGTGCCGTGGCCGTACACCTCCGGCTCCCGCAGCCCGATCAGGTTCAGGTTGGGGCCGTTGAGGACGAGCAGGCGGACAGGTTCAGGCATGGCTCAGGCAGGATCGGGCGGAAGATCGGCCAGCACGCGCGCCACGAGCGGGCGGGCCTGGGGCAGATACTCCGTGATGGCAAGCCAGACGATTTCTAGGTCGGTCCCGAAGTAGACGTGCGCGAGGCGGTTCCGCATCCCCTGCATCATTGGCCAGGGCACTTCGGGATACTGTGCTTTGAGAGCGGCAGGGACGTGCCGCGAGGCTTCGCCCACGATTTCGAGGGCCCGCGCGACCGCGAACTGCGTTCGAATGTCACCTTCGAATTCCTCTAGGGTCATACCTGCCACGAATGATATGGCAGCGTCGAACGCGTCGAGAATGTCCTGAAGGCGGAGGCGTGGGCTGCGTGCCACGGGTCAGACGGGCGTGGCGTCGCGCAAGACGCTGTCGCGGATGGCGGGCTTCACGTATTTGGCGCGCCCGAGGTCCACCTTGCGTCCGAGGAGGGCCTCTAATTCGTCGGCGAGGGCGACGAACTCCCAGCCGGGCACCTGTTCGAACTCGACGAGCAGGTCCACGTCACTCTTGGCGGTCTGCTCGCCCCGGGCAAACGAGCCGAAGACGGACAATCCGGTGACGCTGTAGCGCGCGTATAGGTCCGGCAGCGCCGCCCGCAACCGGCGCTGCACGTCGGCGAGGTCGGTGGCGGGCAGCCATCCCCCCGACGCAGGCGCGTCGGCCCCCTTCCCATGGGAAGGGGGCGAAATCGAGCTGTTCAGGCGAGAGTTTCGGGGGCGGGAGGGCACCGGCTCAGGCAATCGTGATCGCGGCGTCGAGGTAGACGTCCTGGATCGCGTTGAGGATCTCGACGCCCTCGGTCATCGGCCGCTGGAACGCCTTGCGGCCCGAGATGAGCCCCATGCCGCCCGCGCGCTTGTTGATCACCGCCGTGCGGACGGCCTCGGCGAGGTCGTTCTTGCCGCTGCCGCCGCCGGAGTTGATGAGGCCCGCGCGGCCCATATAGCAGTTCGCCACCTGGTAGCGCGTCAGGTCGATCGGGTGGTCGCTCGTGAGCTCGGTGTAGATGCGCTCGTCGAGCTTGCCGTAGGACGAGCCGCCCGTGTTGAGGGCCTTGAAGCCGCCGTTCACGTCGGGCTGCTTCTGCTTGATGATGTCCGCCTCGATGGTCACGCCGAGGTGGTTGGCCTGCCCGGTAAGGTCGGCGCTCGTCTCGTAGTTGACCCCGTCCACCTTGAAGCCCTTCGTTGCGCGTGTAGCACCACAGCACCGTCGCCATGCCGAGCTCGTGCGCGTGCGCAAACGCCTGCGACACTTCGACGAGCTGCTTCGTCGCGCCCTCGCAGCCGAAGTACACCGTCGCCCCGACCGCCACGCAGCCCATGTCCCACGCCTGCTGCACCTGCGCGAACATCACCTGCTCGAACTTATTCGGGTAGGTGAGCAGCTCGTTGTGGTTGAGCTTGAGCATGAACGGGATCTTGTGCGCGTACTTCCGCGCAATCGAGCCGAGCCCGCCGTAGGTGCAGGCGACCGCGTTGCAGCCGCCTTCGATGGCGAGCTTGACGATGTTCTCGGGGTCGAAGTAGAGCGGGTTCTTGGCGAAGCTCGCGCCCGGCCGAGTGCTCGATGCCCTGATCGACGGGCAGGATCGAGAGGTAGCCGGTGCCGCCGAGGCGCCCGTGGTCGAACATCGCCTGGACCGAGCGCAGCACCGGCACCGAGCGGTCGGTGGGCGTGAAGACGCGGTCCACGAAGTCCGGGCCGGGCAGGTGGAGGAGGTCTTTGGAGATCGTTTTGGACTCGTGCTGCAGGAGCGAGGCGTCCTGCCCGAGCAGTTCTTCGATGCGCGAGGTCGCGAGCGGCATGGGGGAAAAGCGGAAAATGTGTTTCGGGCCAATCTACGGCGACGGCAGCGCCGTGCAGGGCGTGCGGCGGCCCGCGTCCGTGCTGAAAGGGCTTCCTGAGCGCCGTTTCCTCACATCATGTCCGGGCTGCCGGGGCCGGACGTGTGCGCCCGGCGGGCCGCGCACGCATCGCCCGGAGCGCACGCCTATTTTAGCGCCACCTTTTGCCCTGATTTCCATGCGCCCGCTCTTCGCCCTGTTCGTCCTCGCCGCCCTTGCCGCCGGCTGCCGCTCCGAAACGCCCGCCGCGCCCCCCGCCGACACCACTGCCACGGCCCCCGCCGCGCCGGCCACCGGCCGCACGTTCGACATCACCGCGGGCGACGATATGCACTACAGCCTCACCGCGTTCGCCGTCGCCCCCGGCGATTCGATCACGGTCACGCTCCGCAACACCGGGGGGCTGCCCAAAGAGACGTTCGGCCACAACCTGGTGCTGCTCCAGCAGAACGCGGACGTGGCCGCCTTCCTCGCCGAGGCCGCCGGCGCCAAGGACACCGACTTCATCCCCGCCGCCCGCCGCGCCGACATGGTCGCGCACACCCGCCTGCTCGGCGCCGACGAGTCCGACACGATCACGTTCGTGGCGCCGGCTGCGGCGGGCGTCTACCCCTTCCTGTGCACCTTTCCCGGCCACGCCAGCGTGATGAAGGGCACGATGACCGTGCAGGCCGCGCCCTGACGCCCCCTCCTGCTGCTGCGGTCTGGCCCCCACCTGCTGCTCCGCGCTGGACGCGCTCCGGCAGCGGTCCTCCCCCGAATCCGGGGGAGGTGTCGCGCAGCGACGGAGGGGGGCGGAACCCCCCTTCGGCGCACGGGTGCGGCCCCCTGCTGCGTTGCCTGTCTGTGCGCTCCCTGCCTCTCGCCTGCCTGCTGCTTCTGCTCGCCGCCATGCCCGCCGCGGCGCAGCAGCCCAATGCCCCGCGCCCCGCGCGGACGGACTCGGCGCGGGCGCCGTTTCGCACCGGCGACCTCACCGTGATCCCGGGCGCTGTGCCGGATTCGCTGCGCAGAATCGCGGCGGGCGACACACTCCGCCGCGATTCGGCCCGGACGGTGCGCGGGCGTGACCTGCGCGAACCCGTCAAGTTCTCCGCGCGCGATCGCCTCTCGCTCCGCTTCGACTCGGCCGGCGTGGGCGACGTGGGCACGCTCACCGGCGATGCGCGCGTGCAGTACGGCGCGCAGGTGCTCGAAGCCTACCGCGTCACCCTGCTGCTCGGGCAGGACGAGGTGCGCGCGCGCGGCCTCCGCGTGGACACCGGCATCGTGGGCCGCCCGAAGTTCGCGCAGGGCGAGGAGCAGGTCGTCGGTGAGGAGATCGCGTACAACCTGCGCACCGAACGGGGCCGCTTTCTCGGCGCCCGCACCAAGCTCGACGATGGGTTCGTGCGCGCCGCCGTCGTCAAAGTGGCGCCGGACTCGACCGTGTATGCCCGCGACGCCATCTACACCACCTGCCCGTGCGTGGACGATCCGTCGTATTCGCTGCGCGCCGGGCGGATGAAGATCGTGGACGGCAAGCGCGTCTACACCGGCCCGATCCAGCTCTACCTCTTCAACATCCCGATGCCGTTCGCGTTGCCGTTCGGCTTTCTGCCCGCCACCGAAGGGCGCCGCGCCGGGCCGCTCGCGCCCAGCTACGGCGAAGATGAACTCGGCTTCTACCTGCGCAACCTCGGCTGGTACTTCCCCATCTCCGACTACCTCGACCTTCAGGTGGTCGGCGGCGTGTGGTCGCGCGGGTCGTGGGAGATCGCGCCGACGTTCCGGTACGCGCGCCGCTACCACTACTCGGGCTCCATCGCGTATTCCGAGGGGCGCAGCCGCTACGGGGAGCCGGAGGACCCGGGGTATGGGGTGCGCCGCGCGCGTGCGATCCGCGTGCAGCACGGGCAGACGATCGGCGTCAACACGAACCTCAACGCCAACGTCAACCTCGCCACGAGCGACTACCTGTACAACCGCTCGACGAGCCTGAGCGACCGCGTGTCGCAGAATATCCAGTCCACCGTCAACTACGCGACGCGGTGGCCCCGCGCCGGGCGCAGCCTGACGGTGACGGCCACGCAGAACCAGACGATCACCACGGGCGCCGTCACGCTGGGCCTGCCGAGCCTGTCGTTTTCGCAGAACGAGCGTCGCCCGTTTCAGCGGCGCGGCGTCTCGGGCGGGCAGCCCCGGTGGTTCGAGACGATCTCGTACGCCTACCGCGCCACCTTCAACAACGCCTTCAGCTTCCAGCCGCTCACGCGCGCGGCGCTCCTTCAGCGCGGCGACACGCTCGCGGCGGACATCTCGTGGTACGAGGCTCTCGCCTCGCCGGACCAGTACCGCCGCGCCACCGGCCTCACGAGCGGCACGCCCTTCGCCCTCACCGCCCGGCATGACGTGCCGATCTCGGCGACCTTCGACGTGCGCGGGCTGCCCGGCTTTCCCGGCTTCCGGGCCAACGTGGTGCCGAATGTGAGCTACTCCGAGCAGTGGTACAACCAGACCGAGCAGCGCGTGGCGCGGGACACGACGGGCGTGGATGTGCTGCGCAACACCGGCTTCTTCGCGCTCCGGCAGGTGTCGGCCACGCTCTCGGCCAATACCACCTTCTACGGCCTCTTCCCCGTGCGCGTGGGCGCGTTCGATGGGGTGCGCCACACCGTGCGCCCGAACGTGGGCGTGACGTTCGCGCCGGACTACAGCGCCGCGCCCTTCCGCTACGTCCGCAGCGTCACCTACAACGACCCCACGACCGGGCAGCCCCGCACCGACCGCTACGCGCCCGTGCCCGGCGTCTCGGACGTGCGGCAGGCGGCACTCCAGTTCTCGCTCGACAACGTGTTCGAGACCCGCCGCGTCCACACCGACACCACGGGCATCGTCACGCGGACGCCGCTGACGCTGCTCAACCTGTCCGTGTCGGGGAGCTACAACGCCGCCGCCGACTCTTTCCGGCTCTCGCCCCTCAACGTGAGCGCCCGGAGCGAGCTGTTCGGCGTGAGCCTCGTGAGCCTCCGCCACCGTGTCGCCCTACCGCCTCCGCGACTCGACGGCGCTCGCGCCCGCCTACGACTTCTCGTTCGACCCGGTCCCGTTCGGGCGCCTCGCGAGCGTCACGCTTGCCGCGAGCACGCAGTTTTCGGGCGGGCGCCGGGGCGATCCGCGATTGTCGCAGACGGCGGCGTTTGCGCAGGGGCCGGGCTTCTCCAGCCTCGTGCCCGGCGCGGCGAGTGGCCTGCCACAGCAGGGCTTTCCCGGCGGCGGCCTCGTGAACCCGACGATTGGCGCGGCGCCCTACGCCGACTTCTCGATCCCGTGGTCCATCGCCATCGATGCCTCGTTTCAGTACGGGCGCCCCTACCTGCGCGCCTCGCGCGCGCTCGTGCTCAACACCCGCTTCGACGCCAACCTGACGCCCAACTGGAAGCTCCAGGGCACGAGCGGCTTCGACGTGACGGCCGGCCAGATCTCGACGACGAGCCTCTCCCTCCTGCGCGACTTCAGCTGCTGGGAGATGTCGCTCTCGTGGGTGCCGTTTGGGGGCTACCGCTCGTATGCGTTCAACCTGCAGGTCAAGAGCGGCAAGCTGCGCGAACTGCTGCGCATCCAGCAGCCCCGCCAGGACCCCCGGCAGCGCCTCGGCGGGCTCCTCCAGCAGTAATCGGTCTTGGCGGCCATAAGAAGCGCACTTCTTCCCAATACTGGGCGAAGACCGTTGCATTGCCCCCTTGGGCAGGTCCGTCGGGGAGGGTTAGACTGGTGTGAGAAGAGACGGAGAAGACGCGATGTGCCATGTGATCAAGCCCTTACACGACCCCCCGGGCCTGTGCGTCGTGTTTTCGGGGGCGCTCACCGGCGCTGACGTACGGGCGGCATTTGAGGCGGTGACGGAGCACCTCCTGCAGGGCGCCTTTCGCCGACCGATCTCGCTTCTCTGGGATGCCCGGTCCGTGGCCCGTCTTGTGATGGTGCCCGAAGACCTGCCGGCGCTCTACGCCGCTTTGGAGCGGATGGAGCAGGCGTTGCAGGCAGGGCGGACAGCCATACTCATCCGCAAAGGGGAGTCGGACGTCTACATCATGAGCAAGCTCCTCGCCGCCCGGGCCCCCCAGGGGCGGCGGGTGCGGGCCACCTTTACAGACGAACACGCCGCCCTCGCATGGCTGAGCACCGAAGGCGCGGCAGCACCGATGGCCGGAGCGGAGGGGCGGACTAACCCGAGGGCCGCAGGAGCCGGTCTTTAGCCATCGTGGGATCAAAGGCGTCCAGGGTCCCCCCATGAAGTCCGACCCACGCGCGCCGGCCCGGCGAAGAGCGGCGCGGCATCCGCTATCTTGGCGCCGACCTTTTTTGCCCCCTTATGTACCGCCGGTTCTCTGCCTGCGCTGCCCTCGCGGCGCTCCTCGTCGCCCCGCTCTTCGCCCAGCCCGCCGCCCCGGGCGACGGCCCGCTCCCGCTCGACCCGGCAATCCGGACGGGCCGGCTCGCCAACGGGCTCACCTACTTTGTGCGCCGCAACGTCGAGCCGCGCGGGCGCGCCGAACTCTATCTCGCACTCAACGCCGGGTCGGTGCTCGAAGACGAAGACCAGCGCGGGCTGGCTCACTTTATCGAGCACATGCAGTTCAATGGCACGCGGCGCTTTCCGAAGCAGGACCTCGTCCATTTTCTCGAATCCACCGGGATGCGCTTTGGGGGCGACGTGAACGCCTACACGAGCTTCGACGAGACGGTCTACACGCTCACCGTCCCCACCGACTCGGCGCGCCTGTTCGACCGGGCCTTCGATGTGCTCGAAGACTGGGCCGGCGCGGCCCTACTCGAAGGCGACGAGATCGACCACGAGCGGGGCGTGATCGTGGAAGAGTGGCGCGTGCGCGATGCCAACGCCGTCGGGCGGTTGCGCGAGCGCATCATCCCCGCGCTCCTGCCGGGGTCGCGCTACAGCCCGCGCGTGCCCATCGGCTCGCTCGACGTGATCCGCCGCGCGCCCTACGAGGCCCTGCGCCGCTTTTACCGCACCTGGTACCGCCCGGACCTGATGGCCCTCATCGTGGTGGGCGACGTGGACGTGAACGCCGTCGAGCAGCGCATCCGCACGGGCTTCGCCGACCTGCCCAACCCGGCTACCGAGCGCGCCCGGCCCCTGCTGCCCGCGCCCGCGCGGCAGGGCACCGAATACCTCGTCGCGACCGACCCCGAGTACCCCGTGACCTCCATCGAGGTGACGACGCTCGCGCCCGCGACGCCCACGAAGACCGGCGCTGATGTGCGCGGCGCCCTCGTCGAGGCGCTCTTCACGCAGATGCTCAACCAGCGCCTCGACGAACTCGGGCGCCGCGAGCACGCGCCCTTACCTCGGCGCCTTCGTGGGCGGAGGCGGCCTCGTGCGGCCTGCCGAGACGTTCTCGCTCGGCGCGCAGGTGGACCCGGACCGGGTGGCGCTCGGCCTCGAAGCCGTGCTCCGCGAGGCCGAGCGGGCGCGCCGCCACGGCTTCACGGCGGGCGAGCTGGGCCGCGCGAAGGCCGAACTGCTGCGCGGCTACGAGCGCGCCTACAACGAGCGCGAACGGACCGCCTCCGCGCGCCACGCGCAGGCGCTCGTGCAGCTCTTCCTCACCGGCGAGGCCATGCCGGGCGCCGAGGCCGAGTTTCGCCTCGCCGAGCGCCTGCTCCCCACCATCGCCCTCGCCGACGTGAACGCCGAGGCCCAGCAGCGGCTCGGCGCGACCGACGGGCGCCTCGTGCTGCTCGCCGGCACCGACCGCCCGAACGTGCGCGAGATGAACCAGGCCGACCTCCGCGCGCTCGACACCGCGATCCGGGCGCGCCTCGCCGTGGGCGGCCTGCTGCCGTACCAGGAACGCACGGTCGCCGCCGCGCTCGTCGAGACGCCGCCGATGCCCGTCGCTGTGGCCGCCACGCGCACGTACGCGTCTATCGGCACGACCGTGGTGACGCTCGCCAACGGGGTCCGCGTGGTGATGAAGCCGACGCAGTTCAAGGCCGACGAGGTGCGCTTCACCGCGACGAGCCCCGGCGGCGCCTCGCGCGTGTCGGAGCAGGACAACTTCGCCGCCTCTGTGGCGGCGCAGGTAGCATCGCAGAGCGGTGCCGGGACGTTCTCGAAGGAGGACCTGGAGCGCTTTCTCGCGGGCAAGACCGTGAGCGTGGCGCCCTACATCTCCGACACCGACGAGGGCTTCAACGGCAACGCAAGCCCCGCCGACCTCGAAACGCTCTTCCAGCTCATCCACCTCTACGCCACCGCCCCGCGCGTGGACGCGGGCGCGCTCGCGGCCTTCCAGAACCAGCAGAAGGCCGTGCTCGCCAACCGGGGCGCCACGCCCGGCGGCGCCTTCCAGGACACGCTCATCCGCGCGCTCTACCGGGGCGACCCGCGCCGCGCCGTACCCACCGCCGCCGCGGTGGACGCGCTCACGGCAGACCGGCTGCTCGCGCTCTACCACGACCGCTTCGCCGACGTGTCCGACATGACGTTCACGTTCGTCGGCAACTTCGACGTCGAGCGCCTCACGCGGCTCGCGCAGCAGTACCTCGGCACGCTCCCCGGTGGGGGCCGCGACGACCGCTTCCGCGACGTCTACGCCGACGTGACCCCGGGCGTGGTGACGCGCGCCGTCTACAAGGGCGTCGCGCCGCAGAGCCAGGTGGTGCTGCTCTACCACGGGCCGTTCACCTACAACCGCGAGAGCCGGCAGCGCCTGAGCGCCCTCGAAAGTGTGCTCTCGATCCGGTTGCGCGAGAAGATCCGCGAGGAGCTCTCGGGCGTCTACGGCGTGCAGGTGCAGGCCAGCGCCGACCCGCGCCCGGACACGAGCTACCAGGTGGCCGTCGTCTTCGTAGCCGACCCCGCCCGCGCCGACGAACTTGCCGCCGCCGTGCAGGCCGAGATCCGCGCCCTCCAGGAAAACGGCCCGACGCCCGAGCAGGTGGCCACCGTGCAGGCGCAGCAGCGCCGCGAGCGCGAGACGAGCCTGGAGCAGAACAGCTTCTGGGTGAACGCCCTCGACCAGACGTTTGCCTGGCCCAACGGCGACCCCGAGGGCTTCCTCGCGGGCTACGACGCGCTCGTCACCGCCACCACGGTGGCGCGCATCCAGGAAGACGCCCGCCGCTACCTCAACGCCGCCCAGGTGGTGAAGGTGTCGCTCTACCCCGAGACGATGCGGCGGTGAACCGACGTGCGACGTGCGACAGGCGACGTGCGACGTAGAACCAGATCAACAGGCGTTCTACGTCACACATCGTCCGTCGTATGTCGCACGTACTTGTGGTCGGCGCCGGGATTGCGGGCGTGAGCGCCGCGCACGCACTCGTGCAGGCCGGGCACGCGGTCACGCTCGTGGACGCGGAGGGCGTGGGCGCCGGGGCGACGGGCGTGGCGGCCGGGCTCGTCAACCCGTTCATGGGGCCGAAGGCGGCGCCGGTGTGGCGGCACGCGGAGGCCCTCGGCGCGCTGGCGCGGCCTGCTCGATGTGGCAGGCGCGACGCTCCGGCCCGGCCTCCTCCGCCCCGCGCGCGATGCCCGGCAGGCCGAGGTCTTTGCGGCTCGTGCGCACGCGCACCCCGACGCGCTCACGTGGCTGCGGGCCGAGGAGGTTTCCGAGCGGTGGAGCGCCCTCCGCGCCCCGCATGGCGCCCTCGACGTGCGCACCGGCGGCGTCTGGACCGCACCCCGCCGCCGGACTGGCGCGGGTGGTGACCGCGCTCGAAGCCGACCGGCGCCCTGCACCGCGTGGCCGCGCGTCTCACCGGCTGGGGCGAAGCCGGCGGCGCGGCGTGGGCCGATGTGCAGCTTGACGGCAGCTTCGAGCGCCTCGTGGCCGACCGGCTCGTGCTCGCGCTCGGCGGCGGGTTTGCCGCCTTTCCCGCGCTCGCCGCCCTGGGCCTGCACGCCGTCAAGGGCGAGGTCCACGCCGCCGCCCTCTCGGATGCCGACGCCCTCCCGGCCGTGGCGGCGGGCGCCTACGCCGTGCCCGCCGGTCCGGGCCGCGTCCACCTCGGCGGCACCTACGACCACCACTTCACCGACCTGCACCCCACCGCGTCCGCCCGCACCGACCTGCTCGCGCGCCTCACGCCCTTCCTCCCCGCTCTGCACGATCTCAGCGGCGGCGATGCCTGGGCCGGCGTCCGCGTGAACGCCCCCAACCGCCTCCCCCGCATCGGCCCCCTTCCGGGCCACACGCGCGTCTGGGTGTTCACCGCGCTCGGCTCGAAAGGCCTGCTCCTCGCCCCGCTGCTTGGCGCCGCGCTGCCCGGCTGGCTCGCAGACCCAGCGGCAATCCCGCCGGAGCTACAGATGGGGTAGCAGAAGGCTGCTCAACCACAAGGGCTCCGGTCTGAACGTTGCTTTGCGGCCAGGTAGACGGCAAGGCCAGAGCAGGCACTACCGCTGGCGCCTTTCGACGGCCTGCGGCGGGTGCTGCGGCGTGGTGGTTACAGGAGCGCTCGGAACTCGTCCACGGTCAGGCCGGCCTCCCGGATGATCGAACGGAGCGTGCCCTTCGCTACTTCCTTGTGGTCAGGGACCACCGCGCGTCGGTGCGGAGCCTCCGATTGCCGGAGGAGCATGGGGCGCCCCTTCTGGCGGTCGAGCGCGTACCCGAGCTTCGCCAACGCCTTCACTACGGCGCGGCCCGAGACGACGGGGAGCTCACCCACAGCTACACCTCGACCAGTTCCTCGGTGATCGGCGGCGGGATGGGGTCGCCGTGCGCTTCCAGACTCTCGATGTATAGCGCGATGGCCTCCTTAACACGGGCGAGGGCCTGCTGCCGCGTCGGCCCATCGGCAACACAGCCCGGAAGGCTCGGGACGGTGGCGACGAACACGCCGTCCTCGTCTGTCTCGATCAGGACGCGGTACTTCATCGGACAAGCAGATCAGATGTGGTCCATCGTACCCCCGTCCTACCTCTCCGGTTCAGGAGCGCAGTAGAACGACAAAGTTCAGCCGCGAGGGGCCCAACAGGATTCAGGGCTAGGCTGAGAAGCGAAGAAGACCTAACGTGAAACGAACCGTCCGGCCCCTCGTCGGCCGAAGTGTAGGGTTCTGGTGCCTATCGAGACGGAATAAAGTAGCCGGTGACAGAGTGCTCATCGCTGCCGTGAATGCCGAGCACGCAGCGCCATTCATATTCCGTTACACCCGTCTCTTCGTGGTGCCAGTGAAGCACGTCGTTCGCTGTCTCTTCCAGGAACTCAGGCGTAAAAGCCAGCAGCCTTCCAGGCGTGTGCCACGGCTGATTGATGCCACGCTCGGGGCTGGCATATTCGTAGTTCTGCCAGGCAATTCCACCTGCGATCCATTCAGCTATGAACGCATCCTTCGCCTCCGCAGGCGTCTCAACGAGATAGCGCCGAAGGTGCGTCTCTCCTGCTTCGTCTATGGCTACGACGGTGACCATTGGCAATAGACAGATTGCGATTATGCGGCCTAGTCGTCGGAAGGCTCATACTCGTACTGCCAAGCTGGGCTCTCTGTCTCCCATACCTCGAACTGGCGGATCACAGATCGCCGGTCCCCACCCTGCCAGTTCTCGATCAGACTGTCCACTGTCTGCATCGCTACGGCCTCGCGCGAATGCTTATGGCGGTAGCTGTTCTGGAACCACCATAGCCCGGCCACAAGCAAACCGGCTGCGACTTTGGAAAGGGGGCTAGCGAGAGTATCGGCGAAGTACGTCGAAGCGATCCATCTCTGGGCTACGATGTAGGTGCAGCCCAAGAAGAGGATAAGGGACCAGCCCGTATGCTTCTGCCATGAGTTGGAGGCCGCTTGCCGCAGAACCTGTGATTCAGCGGGTCGTGTAGCGAAATTTGTGGGTTTATCTCCCTACGGCGATGGACCCCTTACGACGACTGGAAAGCGATGCCCGCCTGAGCGTGGAAGACCGCGTGCGCGAAGGCATCAAAGCCATCCTCGAACAGGTGATGGAGGAGGAGATGGACGCCCAACTCCAGGCCCGCCACCGTGAGCGCACCGAGCGCCGGCTGAGCCAGCGAAACGGCCACTACACGCGCGGTCTGACCACGCAGGCCGGACACATCGAGCAGATCCGCGTGCCCCGCGCCCGCGAGATCCCGTTCCTGACCGAGGTGTTCGAGCGTTACCGACGCATGACCGGCTCGATGGAAGGGGCGGTGCTGGAGATGTACCTCCAGGGCGTCTCCACGCGCAAGGTGGAGCAGATCACCGGCAAGCTCTCCGGCGTGAGCGTCTCGAAGGACGTCGTGAGCCGCATCGCCGACCGGCTGAACGAGACGCTGAACGAGTGGCGCAGCCGTCGCCTCGAAGGGAGCTATCCGTACCTGTACCTCGACGCGACGTACGTGAAAGCGCGCTGGGCCGGGGCGGTGCGCGATGTGGCGCTTGCTGGTGGCCGTCGGCGTGTCGGAGGAAGGCTTCCGCGAGGTGCTCTGCCGTCGAAGCGGCGCCCGGCGAGCGCACGGAGGGCTACCGGGGGCTGCTCAAAGGACTCATCGAGCGCGGCCTGACCGGGGTGCGGCTCGTCGTCTCCGACGACCACGAGTCGATCAAGAGCGCGGTGAAGGTCGAGTTGCCGTCGGCGCAGTGGCAACGGTGCGTGGTCCACTTCGAGCGCAACGTGCTCAGCCATGTGCCGCAGGCAGAGGCGAAGGCGTGGCGTCAGACCTGAAGGTCATCTTCCAGGCCGCCCGGCAGGAGACGGCCGAGCAGCTCGCCGCCGCCTTCGCTGAGCGCTACAGCGCCTCGTACCCGAAGGCCGTGGCCACGCTGAAGCGGGGTCTGGCGGAGGCGCTCACGTACACGGCGTTTCCGTCGAGCCATCACCGGTTGATCCGCACGACGAACGGGCTGGAGCGTCTCTTTGGCGAGGTCAAGCGCCGCACGCGAGTCGTGGGCGTGTTTCCGCACGAGCGGAGCGCGGAGAGTCTCTCGGCCATCGTGATGCTGCGCGTGTCGGAGGACTGGGCGCTCCGGCGCTACCTCGACATGGAGCCACTCAACGAGCTTTTTCACCAACCCACAAGCGGTTCGCGCATTGATGACGGCTATGATCGTGTAGGGTTTAGCACACGAATGCCCACACGACTTGCATGTTCCATACTAATACACAAAAGAGTTGCCGCCAAAGAGGCATTCAGCTTCGTTACAGCATGGGGTGCGGGGCGTCCCGCCTGGAACACCCGCACTCCATCATCGCAGCCTTACGCCCTCCCTGCCTCACGTGTACATCGTCTCGGCGTAGTCGGCCACCATGCGCTCGGCGGAGAACTCGGCCGAGAGCGTCGCCATGGCGCGGCGGACGCGCTTGAGCCACGCCTGGGGCAGGCCCTGCGCGTCGCGCGTGTAGAACTCCGGCAGGATGCTCGTCTCCAGGGCCTCGTAGAGGAACGCCGCGTCCTGCGCGTCCTGCGCCGCCGGGTCCTGCGCCATCTGCGCGCTCGCGTCCGTGCCGATGGCCCAGCCGTTGGTGCCGTCGAAGCCCTCGGGCCACCAGCCGTCGAGGATCGAGAAGTTGAGGCCGCCGTGGGCGTTCACCTTCTGGCCGCTCGTGCCGGAGGCCTCCATGGGCCGGCGCGGCGTGTTGAGCCACACGTCGCACCCCGACACGAGGTAGCGCGCCACCTCCATGTCGTAGTTCTCCAGGATCACCACGCGCCCCTGCAGCTCGGGCAGCTGGGCCATGCTGTAGATCTGCTGGATAAAGCGCTTGCCGCCCTCGTCGGCGGGGTGGCTCTTGCCGGCGTAGAGGATCTGCACGGGCCGGTCGGCGTCCATGAACAGCTTCACCACGCGCTCGACGTCGTGGAAGAGCAGCGGGGCGCGCTTGTAGGTGGCAAAGCGGCGCGCAAAGCCAATCGTGAGCACGTCCTCGCCGAGGCGGCTCTCAGGCATCTTGAGCGTCTGCGCGTCCAGGCGATCTTCGGCGTAGCGGATGAGGCGACGGCGGAGCACGTTGCGCAGGCCCCACAGCGCCCCCTCGGGCACGCGCTCGACGCGCTTCCAGAAGGCCGGCGTGGCGCGCTCGGTGGCCCAGTCGCCGAGGTACTTTTTGGCGAAGTCGCGCACCTCGGCGTTCGTCCACGTGGGCAGGTGGACGCCGTTGGTGACGTAGCCAAGCGGCGCGAGCGCCCCGCCCTGCGCGTAGAGCGCCGCCCACTGGTCGCGCGCCACCTCGCCGTTGAGGCGGGAGACGCCGTTGGCCTTGCGGGCGAGCTTGAGGCCGAGCACCGTCATCGTGAACCACTCCTGGTCGTCGCCGGGGTTGACGCGCCCGTAGGCGAGCAGGTCGCGCTCGGAGATGCCGGCCAGGCCGAGGCTCTCGCGAAACCGCTTCATCCCGTCGAGCAGCAGGCTCGGCTCGAAGCGGTCGTGGCCCGCCATCACCGGCGTGTGGGTGGTGAAGATGCAGTGCTGCCGCACCCAGCGCTCGGCCTCCTCGCGCGTGCGCCCGGCGTCCATCTGCTCGCGGAGCAGTTCGAGCGTCACGAAGGCGCAGTGGCCCTCGTTCATGTGGTAGGTCTGCGGCGCCTCCGAGATGGCGCGCAAAAAGCGCAGCCCGCCGATGCCGAGCACGATCTCCTGCCGCAAACGCGCCGCGCGGTCGCCCTGGTAGAGCTTGCGCGTGAGGCCGCGCAGCCATTCCGGGTTGGCGTCGAAGTCGGAGTCGAGCAGGTAGAGCTTCGTCTTGCCCACGTCCATCCGCCACGCCTGGAGCTGGAGCGGCTGCTCGGCGAGGTGGACCGTCACCGTCACCGGGGCGCCGTCGCGGTCGCGCACGAGGGCGAGCGGGTGGTTCTCGGGGCGCAGTTCGGGGTAGTATTCCTGCTGCCAGCCGCTCGCGTCGAACGTCTGCTGGAAGTAGCCGTCGCGCAGGAACAGGCCGATGGCCGTGAAGGGCACGCCGAGGTCGGAGGCGGCCTTGCAGTGGTCGCCGGCGAGGATGCCGAGGCCGCCCGAGTACAGGTTGAGGCTCTCGTGGAGGCCGTACTCCATGCAGAAGTAGGCCGTGCGCGGCGTGTCGGCGTGGGTGCCGGGCGTGGCGAGGTAGGTCTGGAGGCGGTCGTAGGCGTCCTGCACCCGCGCAGCGACGGCCTTTGAGGCGAGCTTGCGGGCGCTGGCGTCGCGGAGCGCGATGAGCGGGTTGTTACGGCTCGCGCGGAAGGCCTCCGGGTTGAGCGACTCGAACAGGTCGAGCACGTCGGGCTGCCACGACCACCACAGGTTGGCGGCTACGGCGTCGAGCTGTTCGCGGGTCGTCATGGGCATGGGGAGCAGGGTCGGTGCGGCGCTGAGCGGGCGGAGGTAAGCGCTTACACGGGCGGGCAAAAAAAACGCCCCCGAGCGACAGGGCCGGGGAGCAGGTCCGTCAAGGTAACGAACCACCCCCCGCCCGAAGCAAGGGTTCCGCAGGTTCGCGCGGCCCCCGGTGAGGAACGAACCCCGCCCGGCCGCACTTGGCGCGGCTCTGCCTCCCCTCTTGCCCTTGCCGGTGCCCCCGCTTCCCCACACCCAGGGCGCCCTGCTGCGCCACCTCTACGCCCGGCTCGACGCGGCGGGCGTCGGCGAGCCGCGCCGGGGGGCCGAGTGGATCGCCGAGGAGGCCACCGGCACGCGCGCCGCGCTCCTCCACGCCTTCCCCGAGCGCCCCGTCGCCCCGAGCGTGGCCGCCCGCGCCGACGCCCTCGCCACCGAGCGGGCCGCCGGCGTGCCGCTCCAGTACGTGGTCGGGCACGTGCATTTTCACGGGCTCCTGCTCCGCGTCGGGCCGGGCGTGCTCATCCCCCGCCCCGAGACCGAAGAACTCGCCGGCCATGTGATCGGCGCGCTCGACGGCCTCGCCGCCCCGCGCGTGCTCGACGCCGGGACGGGCTCGGGCTGCCTCGCCCTCGCCGTCAAAAGCGCCCGCCCGGATGCGCACGTCACCGCCTTCGACGTGAGCCCGGAGGCCCTCGCGCACGCCCGCGCCAACGCCGCCGCCCTCCACCTCGACGTCGCCTTCGCCGAGGCCGACCTGCGCGCGCCCACCCTGCCCTTTGCGCCCGGCTTCGACCTGCTCGTCTCCAACCCGCCCTACATCCCCGACGGCGAAGCCTGCACGCTCGAAGCCGACGTGATCGAGCACGAGCCGCACGTCGCCCTCTTCACCGGCGCCGACCCGCTCACGTTCTACCACGCCCTCGCCCGCCACGGCGCCGCGCTCGTCCGGCCCGGCGGCGTGCTCTGGGCCGAGACACACACGGACTTTGCGGCGGCCTCGGCGGCGTGCTTCGGCGGCCCCGCGTGGGCGTCCGCAACCGTCCATAACGACCTCGCCCGCCGCCCTCGGTTTGTCGAGGCGCGGCGGGCGAGCCGGTAGCAAAGCGGGCGGGCGAAGCCGCCGGGGCGCTCAACCTTCGGCGTCTTCCTCCTTCACGAACTGCGGGTAGCTCTTCGTGATGTTGGCGTAGGCGCGGTTGAACATCTCCTGCACGTCCTCCGTCTCGCGGCTCAGGCGTTCGCGCTCGCGGCCGAGGCGCATGCAGGCGTTCCAGATGGCCTTGCGCAGGCCCCACTTCTCGACCGAGTAGGAGGCGGTTTCGCGCTTGCCGCCCTCGCCGGTCCACGAAAGCTGGACGTAGGGCTTCTGGGTGCCGCTGCCGTCGTCCTTCGTGCAGAAGCTCAGGCCGATGACGCCCGTCTTGGTGCGCGCCATCGCCGACTTCATCGTCGGGCTGTCGGCCTCGGGGAGGCTCGGCATGAGTTCGTCGCGGTACTTCATGGCCGAGGCGAGCGCCTGCGCGCTGGACTTGCCATTCTTGTCGTCCGAGAAGAACTTGGTGTTCTGCACCCCGGCGCGGCGGATGCGGACCTGCCACCCGTGCGTGGGGTGGCGGTGGGGAAACTCGGGCGACGGTTCGATGTCGATCCGGTAGACGTTGCGAGGCTTCTTCATCCTTTTAGAAGCGGTTAGGGGTGGGGGGCCCAGGTGAAAAACAGAATCCAGGCGTCAGCGTGGGGGCTGGGGTGCCTGAGGTCGAAAACATACGGCCATTTGACAGGCCCGCAACCTTACGGCGCTCCAAACAGGGAATTAGATCGCACACGTCAACCACAGGTTCCCGTCAGCGCATTTCTCTTGGATTCTGGGACATACAGACTCATGCCGTATCTACCCACACAAACAAGAGGGCGCCGTAGGGCGCCAGCGGCACCGTCGCGCGCGGGCCGTCGGGCGTGGCCTCGGCGGTGACGTCGCCGGCCTCCAGTGCGCCCGGGGTGCCTTCGTAGGCCCGGGCCTGCGAGTTGAACACGAGGCGCCACGGCCCCTCAGCCACGAACGGCACCGGGTAGGCGTCGTGGGCGGTTTCGGCGAGGTTGAGCACGACCATCACCGGGTCGCGCCCGTCGTCGTGGGTGCGGACGTAGGCGAGCACCTTGGCCTGCTCGTCGACGTGGAGCACGGAGACGTGCTGGCCCGTGAGGCCGCCCGCGCCGCGCTCGCCCCGGCGGAGCAGCACGAGGTCGCGGGTGAGGCCGGCCAGGGCCCGGGCGCGGCGGCGGCGCGGCAGGGCGTCCGGCGTGGCGTCTTCGAGGCGTTCGGCGTCGGCGTGGTCGTCGAACCAGTCGTCGGCGAGCAGGTCCTGCCCCTGGAAGAGCATCGGGATGCCGGGGGCGGTGAGCGTGAGCACGAGCCCGAGGGAGGCCAGCGCGGCGGCGAGTTCGACGCCTTCCTCTCCGCGGGCCCCTTCGAGCACGTCTTTGGCCTGCGCGTAGAGCCGCTGCCGCCCGTTCGACACCTCGTCGTGGCTCTCGGCGTAGACGACGCGCGCAAACACGTCGTCGCCGTAGCGGTGCTGCAGCACGCCCGAGAGCGTGCCCACCGAGCGGTCGGCATCGGAGGGGGCTTCCAGGGTGGCGCGGACCGGGTGGACGAACCCGGCGTCCCACTGCGCGCCGAAGCCCGCGCCGCCCGCATCGGCGGCGGCGGTGATGGCGGCGTCCTGCTGCATGTCCTCGGCAATCGTGATGCGGCCGGGGAATTCGTGCTGCACGGTGCGGTTGACCTCCTGCATCGCCTGCCAGCCCTCGGCGATGGGGTCCTCCTGCGGGTTGGCCGTGCTGCTGCGCATGTAGAGCGTCATGTCGAGGCGCAGGCCGTCGGCGTGAAAATCGCGCAGCCACATCCGCGCATTATCACAGAGGTAGGCGCGCACCTCGGGGCGTCCGTAGTCGGGGCGCGTGTGGCCCCAAGGGGTTGCGCCGCGGTGGTCGTTGTAGAAGTAGATGCCGCCGCCGTCGTGCTCGCTCCACCCGTCGAAGCGCCACAGGTCGAGGTCGGAAGGCCCGAAGTGGTTGTAGACGACGTCGATGATGACGGCGATGCCGCGCGCGTGGGCCTCGCGCACGAGGGCCTTGAGCGCGTCCGGGCCGCCGTAGGCGCTCTCGACGGCAAACGGCTGCGAGGGGTTGTAGCCCCACGACACGTCGCCCGGAAACTCGGCCACCGGCATCAGCCCGAGCGCCGTCACGCCGAGGCGCTGGAGATAGTCGAGGCGCTGCGTGGCCTGCTCGGTGAGCGCCCACGCGCCGTCTTCGGCCTGGACGCCAAAGGGCTTGCCGAGAAAGGTGCCCGCGTGGGCTTCGTAGATGACGAGGCTGTTCCACGCGCGGAGCGCCCACGCGGCCTCGGCCTCGCCCCAGTTGAACGCCGCGTCGTCGTAGATGAGCGCCTCGCCGACCGAGTTGGTCATGTGCCGGGCGTACGGGTCGGTGCGCCAGAGCGTGCCGGCGTCGGTGTGGAGGACAAACTTGTAGGCGTCGCCCGCCTTCACGCCTGGCACGAAGGCCGACCAGTAGCCGGCGTCGTTTTCGCGCGCGAGCGCGGCGCCGTCTTCTTTCCAGTCGCAGAACGAGCCGGAGACGGACACGGCCTGCGCATGCGGCGCCCACACCCGAAACGACACGCCGCCGTCGACGAGCAGCGCGCCCATGCCGCCGTGCGGCGAGGGGGCCGGTGCGGCCGGGGCCTTCGGGCGCCGGGCGCGGGGCGCAGCGGGTTTCTTGGGGGGCTTGGCGGGCGGCGTGGACGGGGGCGCGGCGGGGGTAGAAGCGGAGGAGCGGGCGGCCATCAGGGTGGGTTACAGGCGAAAAGCACCGGCGGGGTGCCGGCGCGTGGCCTGAACGGAAGCCCCGAATCGTCGTTCGAACGCCCGTCGCTGCATTACCACATCGTACCCCCATGGCCGAAGCGCCCGACGCCTCCTCCCCACGCGATGCCCAGTGGTGGGCCCGGTTCGAGACCCTGCTCAAGGACCAGACGGCTTTCCCCGCCCCCTTCATCTTCAAGTTCATCGTCCCGCTCGACCGCGTGCCCGAGCTTGAAGCGCTCTTCCCCGACTACGAGGCCTCCTACCGCGCCTCCGCCAAAGGCAACTACGTGAGCCTCACCATGCAGCCCGTCATGGACTCCGCCGAGCAGGTGATCGAGGTCTACCAGCGCGCCGCACAGGTGGAAGGGGTGATCATGCTGTGAGCGCGTGCCGAGCGTTCGTCGCTGGTGGTTCGTGGTTCGTTGCCAGAGGCGCGGCACCCCTTTTGGCTCTCTGACGACGAACGGCGAACCCCTAACGATCCCGCGCTCAACGGGCGCCTGCCGCCCTGCCCTCGTCCCTGTCACCGAAACAGGTGAAGCGTGACGAGCACGTCGTAGAGCGCGTGCGACCACGCGGCCACGCCGAAGCCGCGCAGCAGAAAGACGGCGTTGAGGGCGAGGCCGAACAGGGCCCGGAAGGTGAAGGAGGGGAGCGTGAACGGGTCGCCGTAGGGGCCGATGTAGTGGACCGCGCTGAACACGAGCGCGCCGACGATGGCCGCCGCCGTGTAGGCCGGGCCCTTCGTCCACTTCTGGCGGAGCAGCCACGCGAGCCCTCCCACGAGCACGACGCGAAAGACGAGTTCCTCGTACACGCCCGCGCCGAGCGAGAGCGCCAGTTGCCCCGGCAAGCCCACCGGCGCGCCGCCCGCCTGCAGGGGCCACAGCGCCATCGCGAAGATCATCCCGACGACCGCCGAGACGGCAAACGCGAGCACGACGGCCAGCCCCGCGCTTTCGGCGAGCATCCCGGCGAAGTAGCGGGCGCGCAGCGGGAGGGGCCCGTAGCGCCGCCGCTCGCGCACGATGAGCGCCGCCCCGAGCGCTACCACGATGCCCGCAAACACCCACCCGCCCGTCGCCCCGACCGAGGCGAGCAGTTGCTTGATCCACACGTCCGCGCCGACGCGCACGCCCACGTTGCCGAGCGTGAGCAGGGCGAGGGCCTCGTAGAGCGCCACGAGCGGCAGCGCCATCAAGAAGCCGTAGGTAGCCGTCCGCGTGAGCGCGACGTAGCCGGCAGGCGCGGCGCTGGCGCTCGGCGCTTGCGGCGGGTCCCGCGCCTTTCTTGCCGCCGGAGAGGCCCTGCATCTGCGCGAGGGCAGCGTCGATGTCGCGGAGGGGGTCGGCCATGGGTGCGGAGATCTTGGGGCGTTCGTGCGCGGCCCCCGGAAGTTGCGGCGGCGCTATTCGTCGCCCACGCCTTCGGCGGCGAGGAGGGCCGTTTGCAGCTCCGCGCGGGCGTGGAGGTCGCGGGCGCGCGTGGCCTCGGTGATGCCAGCCCGGTATACGTCGGCGGCTTCGCCGGGCTGCCCGAGCGCTTCGAGGAGCTTGCCGAGGTGGTAGTAGACGCCCACGTAGGTGGGCTGCTCGCGGCGGAGGGTTTCGTAGTGCGCGCGCGCCGCGTCCGAGGTCGCCGGCGCGGGCATACTCCTGCGCGAGCGCAAAGCGCGTGAAGGCGTCCGCCGGGTCTTCGGCGAGAAAGGCGAGGAGGTCGTCGAGGCGCGGCATACGGTGGGTCAGGCGGGTTCTTTGGTGAGCAGGCGCAGCCGGCGGCGCGCCACGACGTGCCGCTCGCCCGTCTCGAAGACGACGAGCGCAGTTGCACGTGGGCCGGAGACGACGCACCGCCCATCGGCGCGGCGGACGGGGTTGCAGCGGCGCCCGATGAGGCGCGCGTCCGTCCAGCGGTCGCCGAGGTAGCGGTAACGAAAAGGGCCCACGGCGCAAGTACGCGCGTGGGCCCTCGGGGTGCCAGCCGTGGTTTTACCGGCCCGCGCGGGCAGCTGCGAGCGGGCGCGTAGCCTCGATGTTAAGCTGGATCTCGACCTCCTTGCTCACCGATCACGCCTCCGGCCTCGATCACCTGATTCCACGTCATCCCGTAGTCTTCGCCGGTTGAGGCGGCCGGTGGCCGTGAAGCCTACCTTCTCGTTGCCCCGTCCATCGCGGACGCTGCCGAGGTATTCGGCGCTCAGGGTGATCGGTTTCGACACCCCGTGCATCGTGAGCACGCCGTCGAGGAGAAAGCGCTGGCCACGCACGTTGCGCACCCGCCGGCTCTCGAACGTGATCGTGGGGTGCTGGGCCGCATCGAAGAAGTCGGCGCTCTTGAGGTGGTTATCCCGCCGCTCATTCTCCGTCGAGATGCTGGCCGGTCTGGAGCGTCGCCCGCGTGGCGAACGTGGCCGAGGCCGGGCCGGGTCGAGCGTGATGAGAGGCGTCGAAGTCGCGGAAGCGCCCGGTGACAGTAGCGATGCCGAGGTGGCGCACGCGGAAGGTGACCTCCGAGTGTGCTTTGTCGATGCTGTAGGTGGCCGGGGAGAGGCGGCCGGGGCAAAGGCCACCAGCAGCGCAGCGGCGGCCAGGACGGTCAGCAGGAGGAGCGTAAGTTCGCGCATCGCCGCTGCTGCCATGCGCCGCTGCCCCGCCTCGCCCTGCTCCTGCCCTGCTTGCCGCGTCGCCCCTGCAGGCGCAGGAACGGCCCATCGCGTTTGTCGGGGCGCGCGTGCTGCCGGTAGACGGGCCCGAGATTCCGCAGGGCGTGGTGGTGGTCCAGAACGGACGCATCGTGGCGGTGGGCGCCGAGGGGCGCGTGCCGATTCCGGCCGACGCCGAGCGGCGCGACGTGCGCGGGCGCGTGCTCATGCCCGGCATCATCGACACGCACTCGCACATCGGCGGGGGCGATGGGGGCGACCGCTCGTCGCCGCTGCACCCGGACGTGCGGCTGCTCGACTCGTTCGACCCGCACGCACCCAGCCTGTGGCGCGCGCTGCGCCGGCGGCATCACCACGGCCAACGTGATGCCCGGCTCGGGCCACCTCATGAGCGGGCAGACGCTCTACGTCAAGCTGCGCCGCACGGACGCCGCGCGCGTCGAAGACCTGCTCTTCTGCACCGATGCGCTGAACGGCATCTGCGGGGGCATGAAGATGGCCAACGGCACCAATCCCATCGGCAACCCGCCCTTCCCCGGCACGCGTGCCCGCGAGCGCCGCCGCCGCCCGCGCCCTCTACCTGGAGGCGCAAAGCTATGCCCACCGCGCCGCCAGCAGCCGAATTCCACCAAGCGCCCCGCCCGCGACCTCCGCATGGAAGCGCTCGGGCAGGTGCTCTCGGGCGCCCGGACAGTCCACTTCCACACGCACCGCGCCGACGACATCATGACCGTGGTGCGCCTCGCGCACGGAGTTCGGCTTTCGCGCCGGTGCTCCACCACGTCTCCGAAGGCTGGCGGGTGGCGTCCGAGATCGCGCGCGGCCGGGCTGCCGGCCTCCATCATCGTGCTCGACAGCCCCGGCGGCAAGCTCGAAGCGGTGGGCGTGCGGTTTCGAGACCGGCCGGGATGCTGGAGCGCGCGGGCGTCAAAGTGGCCATCCACACGGACGACTCGATCACCGACAGCCGCCTGCTGCTGCGCTCGGCGGCCTTCGCCATCCGGGGCGGCCTCTCGCGCGCGGGCGCCCTGCGCGCGCTCACGATCAACGGCGCCGAGATGCTGGGCCTAGAGGGCCGCCTCGGCAGCCTCACGGGGGCAAGGACGCCGACCTCGTCCTGCTCTCCGGCGACCCCTTCAGCGCCTACACGCAGGTGCTCGAAACGTGGGTCGAGGGCCGCCCGGTGTTCCTCCGCACACGCGACCACGGCTACGCGGTGGGCGGCTACCACCTCTACGACCCGTCCGACCTCCACCTCGACGGCGACGAGGAGCGCGACGGCCAGTAGCGGCCTGCCTCCAGCGCTCCCTGCACCGCCGCCGCAAAGGCCTCGGGGGCTTCGAGGTGCACGTTGTGCCCGGCGCCCCGCACGGACACGACGTGCAACGACGGGCGGGCCGCCGCCATCTGCGCGCGGCGAGGGCGCCGAACTTGGCATCGCGCGCGCCCACGATGGCGGTGACCGGCATGGGCAGCGCGGCGAGGGCGGGCCACAGGTCGGGCATGGCGCCCGTGCCCATGCCGACGAGGGCGCGGGCGAGTTCGGAGGGGTCGCCGTGGGCGCGGGTGGCTTCAAGGGCGGATCGTTGGGCCTCGGAGAGCGTGGCGAAGAGCGGCATCCGGTACCAATCGCGCCAGGAAGGCCGGCAGGTCGGCGCGCGAGCGTAGCCGCGCGCGTCGCGTCGAGGGCCCGGCGCGCGGCGCGCTCGGCCTCGGTGCGCAGGCCCGGCGAGGCGGATTCGAGCACTAGCGCGGCGAAGCGTTCGGGCGCCGCGTGCGCCAAGCGCGAGCGCGAGGCGCCCGCCCATCGAGTAGCCGAGCAGGGCGGCGCGTTTGACGCCCGCCGCGTCGAGCGTGGCGAGGACGGCCTCGGCCGCGCCCTCAAAGGTGTAGGCGGCGTCCGGAAGGGTGGTGGCCGCGCCGTGGCCGGGCAGGTCCGGAGCGAGGAGGCGGACGCCCGGCAGGCGCGCGGCGAGGTCCGCCCAGTCGCGCCCGGTGCCGAGGAAGCCGTGGAGCGCCACGAGCGGCGGACCGTCCGGCGGGCCGAACGCGTGCAGGGGCAGCGTCACGGCAGGGCCGCCTCTACGGCGGCGCGCACGCGCGCCTGCAGGTCCAGGTGGAGCGCGTGGTTGGCGGCGCGCTCCGTGCGCACCTCGATCAGGCTCGACGTGGGGCGGGCGAGCGCGGCGCGGTAGGCGTCGCGGAAGGCGCCGGGCGTCTCGGGCGCCGCATAATCGAGCCCGAACATCGCGGCGGCGGCCTCGAAGCGGAGCCCGTGCGGCGTGCCGAACATCGCCTCGAACGCGCCCGCCTCGGCGTGCTGCGCCACCGGCAGAAACGAGAAGATGCCGCCCCCGTCGTTGTTGAGCACCACCACGACCACGCGCGGCCCGCCGCGCAGGAGCGCCAGGCTGTTCAGGTCGTGCAGCAGCGCGAGGTCGCCGGTGAGGAGCGTGGCCCCATCGCCGTCGGCGCGCGCCGCACCGGCGGCCGTCGCCACGGTGCCGTCGATGCCGCTCGCGCCCCGGTTGGCGACGATGCGAACGGCCATGCGGTCGGCGGGCGCGTAGAAATCGACGTCGCGCACGGGCATCGAGGCGGCGAGCACGAGCGGCTCGCCGTCGGGCATCATCCGGGCCACCGCGCGGGCCACGAACGGCTCGGAGAGCTCGCTCGGGCCGGTCGAGCGCCTGGGCCACCTCGCCGCGCGGCGGCGTGCGAGGCGCCGAGCCACGCCTGCGCATACGCGGTGCGGGGCGCGCTCGGGCAGAAAGCTCAGATCGTCGAGGAGGCGGTCCATGAACCAGAGCGTGCGGCCGGCCACATGGTGCGTGACGCGGTGCGCGGGGTCGAGGCGGCCGGGCCCGCCGCGGGCGACGATGAACAGGCGCGGGCGGCTCTCGGCGAGCAAGGTCCAGCAGCCGCTTCGAGAGCGGCATCTCGCCCACAAGGAGCACGGCCTCGGGCCGGTGCGCCTCCGCGAAGCGCTCCGAGACGCAGCACCTGGTCGTAGAACGACGCCGACCCGTATCCTTCCTGACCCACGCGCGCCTGCGAGCACACGTCGGGCAGCAGCGGCCAGCCGAGCCGGTCGCGCCAGCGCCGCCACATCCGCCGCCTCGACGTGCGAGGCGAGCCGTCCGCGCCACCACGAGCCCGCGTTCGATGCACCGCCCGAATCGTAGCTCCGCCAGTTCGCCGCTGTGAGGCAGAGCGCCGTGCCAGGCTGCCTCGACGCGTCGTGTAGGCGCGCCGCCCGAGCCCGCCACGCGGCGATGTGCGCCGGGATCTCGGCGTCGGGTTCATGCCGGGCCGGGCACAAGGGGTTCGCGGAACGGGACGTTGAGGTGCACCGCGCCGCGCGGCAGGTGCAGCGCGTGGCGCACGGCGGCCCCGGCGGTCGTGAGCACGAACGCCGGGTCGACGTCCGCCGTCGGCGCGGGCAGTTCGTAGCTACCACCGGACCCGGTCGCCGAAGATCTTCACCTGGTCGATGGTCTGGTTGGCGCCCGTCGCGCGGAGTTCGGGCGGACGGTCGGCGGTGACGAGCAGTAGCGGCACGCCGTCGGCC
This sequence comes from Rhodothermales bacterium, assembly GCA_963740755.1. GTDB lineage: Bacteria > Bacteroidota > Rhodothermia > Rhodothermales > BA12 > CAVSDF01. Next base: position 167,586 of record CAVUFJ010000007.1, on the reverse strand, counting down.
TCGGCCTCGACGACGGCCGGATAGAGGTTGGCCACCGCCGTCCCGCTCGTCGTGACGACGGCGGCGGGCTTGCCGGTGACGCGGGCGTGCCCGAGCGCGAGGAACGCCGCCCCGCGTTCGTCGAAGTGAACGGCGTGCGGGATGCCGCGCGGCCGCCACGGCGAGCGCGAGCGGCGCCGAGCGGCTGCCCGGGGCTACCGCCACAAAGGCCACGCCCTGCCGCCCGAGTTCTTCGACGAGCAGCGTGGCCCAGAGCGCGTTCAGGGCCGCCTTCGGGCCGCGGCTCGCCGGCGTTATCGCGTCGTTCATCGCCAGAAGCGGACCCCGCTGATTCTCTGACCATGAACGATCGACGACCAACCAAGCCACCCCTAAAATCAGTACGCCGGCTCGGTGGCGTCGGTCTTCTTCAGGAACACCTGCGTGAAGGTGAACAGGATCGCGAAGATGACGAGCGAGAGCGCCGCCGCCCAGCCGAAGCGGTACATCGAGAAGGCCGCCTTGTAGACGTACGAGACGAGGATGTGCGTCTGGTCGTTCGGCTCGCCGCCGTTGGAGACGAGCCACACGACGTTGATGTTGTTGAACGTCCACACGACGCCGAGCGTGATGGCGGGGATCATGACCGGGCTGCAGCAGCGGGGCCGTGATGTTCCAGAACTTGGTCCACGCGCTCGCCCCGTCCACGTCGGCGGCCTCGTAGAGCTCGCCCGGGATCGACTGCAGGCCGCCGAGGGCCACGACCATCATGAAGGGGAAGCCCGAGCCAGATGTTGGTGATGATGGCGGCGATAAAGGCCTCGGTGGGGCTGCGTGAGCCACTCGACCGGGACTCAGGTGCAGAAACTTGGCCGAGGAACAGGTTGACCGCGCCGTACTCGTAGTTGAACATCCCGCGCCACGTGAGGGCGGTGATGTACTGCGGGAGCGCCCACGGCAGGATGAGCAGCACCCGCCACGCCGGGCTTGCCCTTGACGAACTTCTGGTTGCAGCAGCACCGCCAGCAGCACGCCGATGCGTGACGTGGAAGGCCACGTTCACGACCGTCCACAGCAGCGTCTTGCCGAGAATCTTCCAGAAGGCGGGCTCCGCGAACACCGCCGCGTACTGCCCGAGCCCGATCACGCCCCAGTCACGGATGTGGTACAGGTTCATGTTCGACACCGACAGCGACCACGTTGTAGAAGAACGGGTAGGCCACGACCAGCAAGCACGATGAGCGCGGTGGGCCCGCGAGCAGCCACAAGAAAGCGCCCGCGCTGCGGCGCTCGGCGGCGTTCGGCGCGTCGTCGACCTCGGGCCGGAAACGCAGCGGCGCTTCGACCGCCGCCGGGGCGTCCTGCTGGGCCCGCACGCGCGCCTCGTGGCCGGCGGCCTCGTGCGCATTTCGTCCATCGTGGGCATAGTAGGCGTGGCGATAGGCGACGGGCGAGGGATGAGCGTGGGTTGCGTAGAGCCGGGGACATCTTACCACCGGGGTTCTACATTCGCCAACGTCGTCCGTCGCACGTCCTCCCTACAAAAAGGTGTCGTCGATGCGCTTCTGCACTTCGCGCTGCATCAGGCGGGCGCCCTGCTCGGGGCGTGACGGCGCCGCGACATGACGAGCTGGTACGGGCCGCGCATCCCGTCCCACACCTGGCGCATCTGCGGGGCGAGCGGCATCGGACGGCCCACGGCGCACCTGGGCCAGCGAGGCGCGCAGGATCGGGTTGTTCGCACGACCGACGATCGCGCAGCACGCGCCGGGAGCGTCGGGATCGTGGCGAGGCGCGCGGCCATCTGCGCGCTGCATCGCGCGCGCCGGTGAGGTCTCCAGCACCTCGCGCACGTACGGCACCTTCCACGCGGGCACGTTCACGTTGACCGAGTAGCCCTTCGCCGACATCACGGGCGCCGCCCAGCGCCCGCCCGGATCTTCGGGATGCGGGCGATGCCGTAGTCGATGCCCGGCCGTCTGCCGTAGCCCGCCCACGCCCACGGCCCGTTGATGATGGCGGCGGCGCGGCCCTCCTTGAAGAGCGTCTCGGCCACTTGTAGTCGCGTCTCGCGCGGGATCACCTTGTAGCTGGTCGCGCAGGTCGAGCACGAACCGGACGGCCGCCGCGGTCGCCGGGTCGTCGAGCGTCGGGTGCCCCTCGTGCGTCCATCATCCAGCCGCCGGCGCCGGTGAGGAAGGGCACGAAAAAGAACGGCTCGGTGTAGTTCCAGGTGAGCCCGTAGCGGTCGGGGCGCCCGTCGCCGTTGTCGTCGTTCGTGAGCGCCTGGAGCTTGGGCAGCAGTTCGTCCCACGTCTCGGGCACGGTGGGGAGCAGCTTCTTGTTGTAGACGAAGGCGAGGTGGTTGCCCACCTGGTCGGCCATCATCCACCGCTTGCCGTTCCAGCCGAGCACGCCGGTGGAGTCGAACTGCGCGAGATACGCGTCCGGCAGCACGTCGGTGATGGGGCGCACGGAGCCCGTCATCGCGAGGATGGACAGGTTGTCGGACGGCCCGAAGACCAGGTCCGGCCCCTGCCCGCCGACGCTGGCGATGACGAACAGGTTGCGCAGCTCCTCGGTCTCGCGGTAGAGCGCCTCCACGCGCACGCGGCCCGGTGTTGGCGGCATTGAAGCGGGCGATCTCCTCATTGAAGAACGTCCGTTCCTCACCGTCCTTCTGGTGCCAGATGCCCACCACGACCGGGCCCTTTGCTCGGGCGGACCGTCGGTGTGGGCGCACCCGGCGAGCAACGCGGCGGCGCACGCCCAGGCCATCGCCGCGGTCCGTAGGGGCGCCATCCATGGCGCCCCTACCGCACGAAACGTTCTGGAATCGGCGCATCACGTTCATCGGGGGGCGAGGACGAGGCCGGTGCGTGGGGCGATTTCGACGAGGAGCGCGGCAGCGTCCTGCTGCACCCGCACCGGCGCGCCGGGCGTGGAGGTGAAGCGCACCGCATACGTCCCCTGCGCGCCGCCCGGCACGGGAATGCGGACGCTGTGGGCTTCGTCGGACGGGTTGAGCACGACCACGCGGCGCTTGTCCTCGTACGTGCGCTCGAACGCAAACACGCCCGAGGCGCTGTCGGCGAGGAGGGGGGCATATTTGCCGCGGCGGAAGGCGGGCTCGTCCTTGCGCAGGGCAATGGCGCGGCGGTAGTAGCCGAGCAGCGCCGTGTCCACGCGGACGGGGTCGGAGGGGCGGGCGAGGCCGCGCGGGCCGCTCGCCTCGTTGGCGTAGGCGCCGAGGTCGGCCCAGAGCATCGGCTTGCGGTCGTCCGGGTCGTCGGCGCCCCACATGCCCACCTCGCCGCCGTAGTAGAACATCGGCGCGCCCACGTAGGTGCTCTGGAAGAGCACGACGAGCCGCTGGAGGTCGCGCTGCGCGGCATTCGGCGCGCCGATGCGGTAGCCGCGGTCGCTGCGGGGGGAGACGTGCTGGCTCTCGTCGAAGTCGAAGCGGCGGGCGTCGCGGTAGGGCACGCGCGCGGCGTTGACGATCATCGAGGCGAGCCGGTCGGTGTCGTGCGAGTCGACGAGGTTCTGGAGTGCGTAGCGCTGCGCCTCCGGGTACGCCTGCTGCCGCACGCCGAGCGTGTCGCGGAAGGCGGACGCGGGCATCGTGCGGTCGATGAGGTAGCCCTTCACCGGATAGGCGAAGGCCCAGTAGCTCATCGTGCCCGAGAAGTCGTCCCTCGCGGAGGTAGCGGGCGGCGTTGTCCCAGATCTCGGTGGTGGTGTAGGCCTCGGGGTTGAGGCGGCGCACGAGGTCATTCCAGTCGTGCCAGAAGCCCACCGGCACTTCCTCGGCCACGTCGAGGCGCCACCCGTCGATGCCGTCGGTGCCGTCGCCGTTGCCGTCGGGGTCCATCCAGCGGCGCGTGGCGGCAAAGATGTAGTCCTTCGGGCCGGCGTGGAGGTCGGTCGAGTCGGGGTTGTTGGCGAACTCGGGCAGGCTCTTGACGCCCCACCAGCCCTTGTAGTCGAACTCATCGGCGGGGGTGGCCGGGTCGTCGCAGCGGCGGATGATGTACCACGCCTTGTACGGGCTCGTCGCGCAGTGCGTCGCGGATGTCGTTGAAGGCGAAGAAGTCGCGCCCGGTGTGGTTGAACACGCCGTCGATCACGACGCGCATCCCGCGCCCGTGGGCGTCGCGGATGAGGTCGAGGAACGTGCGGTCGGCGGTGGTCCACTTCCACGTCGCCGGGTCGGCGGTCTCGGTCGCCATGAGGCGCAGGTCGCCGGCGGGGTCGGGCCCAAAGTTGGGATCGACGTGGTGGAAGGAGGAGCCGTCGTACTTGTGGAGGCTGCGCGCGTAGAAGACGGGGTTGAAGTAGAGCGCGTTGACGCCGAGGCGCTGGAGGTAGTCGAGCTGGTCGCGGACGCCCTTGAGGTCGCCCCCGTAGCGGCGGTGGAAGACGCCGTTGTCGTAGAAGTCCGGCCCGAGCCGCTGCTCCCATGCGGCGCGGGCGTACCAGTCGCCCGTCCACGGCGAGACGCGCCACGACGAGTCCGGCACGACAGGCGTCTCCAGCGTTTCGCGCGTGGGATCGTTCGTGGGGTCGCCGTTGCGGAAGCGCTCGGGGAAGATCTGGTACCACACGGCGTCGGCAGCCCAGTCGGGCACGACGGAGACCGAGTCGGTGCGGGTGGCGGTAGGGGCCGCAGAGCGGGCGCCGCGCTCTGCGGCAGGCGTACACGTCTGCGCGCCGAGGACGAGCAGCAGGAGCAGAGCGGGGGCGAAAAAGCGCATCAGAGCATGTCGTCGAAAACGTCGTCTACGGAAACCGAGAGGCCGGCGAGCAGGGGCGACGAGAACGTCTCGCCAGGCTTTGCCGTGGCCGCTTTCCGGTAGCCGTCCGGGGTGAGCGTGAACACCTCCACGGTGCGCGTGCGGGGCTCCACGATCCAGCACTCAGGGACGCCTTCGTCCTCGTAGAGCCGAAATTTGACCGTCCGGTCGAGGCGCGCATTGCCGGGCGAGAGTACCTCCACGACGAGGTCAGGGATGCCGCGCACCGCCGCGTCCACGATCCCGAGCCGGTCGGCACGGACAAAAAACACATCGGGCTGCACCACGCGCCGCTCGGTGAGCACCACGTCCGCCGGGGCGATGAACACACGCCCGAGCTTGCGCGGCCGCACCCACGCCCGCAGCAGCGTAAAGATGTTTCCTACGGTAGTCTGGTGGCGGGCGGCGTGCGGGGAAGGCGACATGATGAGGTCTCCGTCGATGATCTCGATGCGCTGCGTCGTCTCGGGCATCGCTTCCAGATCGGCATACGTCCACCGCCGGTGCTTGCGGGCACGCGGCACGAAGGGCTTCAGCTGCACGTCGGGCATCATCTCAGAATCGGGGTGCCTCAGGCAAGGTAACGCTACTCTACGACCACGAGCGGACGGCTCTGCACGGTGCGTCCTGCGGTGAGGCGCACCACGTAGGTGCCCGGCGCGAGGCCGCCGGTGCCGAGGTCGGCGGTGTAGGTGCCGGGCGCCTGATCGGCGTCTACGACGGTAGCCACGCGGCGCCCGAGCACATCGAACACCTCCACGGTCACGCGGCCCGCGCTCGCCACGCCGTAGCGCACGTGCGCGAGGCCCCGCGCCGGGCTCGGGTAGACCGCGCCGAGCGCCGTCGTCACCGGCGCCGCGCCGGTGGCTTCGACGCCTACCGTCAGGTTCGGCTCGGGGTAGCCGACAAAGCGGCTCGTGTAGATGTGAAACTCGCCCGGAGCGAGCAGTAGGATGGCGTTCGGGTCCGTCGTGGCCGCAATCGTCTTCCGGCCAAAGAAGTCGTACCACGTGCCGCCCGTCGGGAAGGCCGGGGCAATGCCCTGATCGCCGACCGTGAAGTTGCCGACGATGACGACGTCGAGGGGCTGCCCATCGGCGCCGGTGCCGCGCAGTTGGAGGCGCTTGAGCAGGCCGTTCACGCTCATCGTGACCTGCGTGGCCGGGTCCCTGAAGAGGGGCTGGCGCTGGCGCAGCGCGATCAGCGCCGCCCAGGTCTTGTTGAGGCGCTGGCGGTCCCGGCGCTCACTTTCGCTGGCGGGCGTCACATTCGCCCCGGGCGCAACGGCGGCCCAGTAGTCCCAGCGGATCGGCTTCGGATCTACGCGGCCGGGCGTGCCAGACGGGCACGTGTCGCCGGTGCCCTGCAAACATTCACCCGGACCGCCGCCATAGCCCAGCTCCCCAAACTGCCAGAGCATCTTCGGGCCTGGAAGCGTGAAGAAGAAGGCCCCGGCGGCCTTCTCACGGTCGAGCGCGGTCCGGAGGTCGCGCGCCGAGTAGCCGTTGCCCACGGCCCCATAGGTCAGGTTCCGGTACATGAGCCACTGCTCGTCGTGGCTCTCCATGTAGGACACGCTGCCGGGCACGCTCAGGCCCACGCCCCCGGCGCCGAAGTAGGCAGCGGCGGTGTTCGCCCCGCCCGGGTAGCCCTGCGTTGCCTGGTTGAAGGCGTAGTTGGCGTTGATCCACAGCAGCGCACCCGGCCAGCCCCGGCTGCGCCCGAACGTGGCGAGCGTCTCGTACTCCTGGGTCGAGTTGATGAGGTCCTCCAGGATGACGTAGGCCGTCGGGGTGCGCTCCCAGATCTTCGCGGCCATGCCGGTGAGGATGTCCACGCGGCTCTGGTTGTAGCCGAAGAAGCTGCCGCGCTCCATGAACCCGCCGGCAAAGTCGAAGCGGAAGCCGTCCACGTGATACTCCTCCAGCCACCAGCGATTGGCCCGGTCGAGCCAGTAGCGGATGTAGGGGTCCTCGAAGTTCAGGTCGTTGAAGAAGCTGAACTCGGTGTGCGGCGCGGGCGAGTTGATGAAGCGGCTGTTGCTCGTCCCGTAGAGCTTGACGAGCGGCGAGTTGTCCGTGGCGTGGTTGTAGACGACGTCGAGGATGACGGCGATGCCGCGCCGGTGCGCCTCGTCCACGAAGGCCTTGAAGGCGTCCGCCGTCCCGTAGCTCTTTTCGAGGGCGAGGTGGAAGGCCGGGTCGTAGCCCCACGACGAGGTGCCGCTGAACTCCGACACCGGCATCAGCTCGACCGCGTTGACGCCGAGCTTCTGCAGGTAGCCGAGCGTGTCCTTGAGCACCGAGAAACTGCGCGCGGAGATGAAGTCGCGCACGAGCAGTTCGTAGACGACGAGGTCCTTCTGCGCGGGCCGCGTGAAGCTATTCTGCCAGGCGTACGACGCCTGCCCGGTCTGGAAGGTCGAGACCGGCTGCGTGGTCAGGCCCGTCGGGTAGCCGCTCTCGCCGGGGTTGTAGGCCTTGGCGGCAAACGGCGTCGGCCACCCGGAGGTCACCGTCGACGAAAAACTGGAAGCGGTACTCCTGCCCCGGCGTCAGGCCCGAGAGTTCGATCCAGTAGTGGACGCTGTCGGCGCGGACCGAGTCTTTCTTGAGCGCATAGGCGCTCGTGGCGGTCCAGTTGTTGAAGTCGCCGATGGCGGAGACGCTGCTCTTGCCGGGGGCGAAGATCGAAAGCGTCACCTTCGTCGGGTCCGCCGCGTTGTAGTTGACGCCGTCCTGAATCCCCGCCGGGCGGGGCGCCTTGACAGCGGGCGTCGTGATCGCGCCCACGGTGGCGGTGGCGGTGCGGCTCTGGCTGTCGGTGGCCGTCACCTTGAACTGGCTCGCCGCAGCAATCGGGGCCGGCAGCACGTAGCGAAAGAGGCGCGTCGTGGCGTCGAAGCAGGAGGCGCCGCCGCACGCCGTCAGGCCGTTCATGGCCACGCCGTTGATCTCGAAGGTGAGCGCGGAGACCGGACTCGTCCCGAAGATGCCCGCCGAAACGGCCACCACGTTGCCCGTGCCCTCCTGCTCGCGCGCAAGCTGGAAGACCATCGGGTCGGTCACCGTCACCTGCGAGTTGCCGTCCGTGCCAACGACGACCGGGTTGAGCGGATCGGCAAACCACTGGAAGTTGGTGCTCGCGGGGTTCGTGTCGCCCTGGCTCTGGATCTTGTACTGGTAGCTCTGCCCCGCCGTGAGCGTCACCGTCTTGCGGTACTCGTTGAGCGTGCTGTTGTAGGCCATCTGCGACGCATGCCCGGCCGCGATGCGGGCGCCGCCGGTCCCGCTCACGTAGGGCTGCCCCCAGTCGTTGAACGCGCCGGGCACAAACACCTGCGCGACCGTCGAGGATGGCCCCTTGAGGTCCGGCAAAAAGCGGAAGGTGACGTTGACCTGGGCGTAGAGCGCGGTCGGGCTCGCTACGAGCGCGAGCAGCAGGGCAAAGCGACGAAGCATGGATCGGGTGCGGCGTCGGCCGCAGCGGGGGCGAGGCCTCGCCCGGGGTACAAAAGAAAAGCGCCGGAGGCAGCAGCGAGGCGTCGCCTCGACCGCCACCTCCGGCGCTCAGATCACCGCCGTCTTACTTGGCGACGACGAGGGTGCGCGAGACGCTCGCGCCGCCCACCGTGAGGCGGTAGACGTACACGCCGGACGCGAGGTCGGACGTGCTGAACGTGGTCGTGAACGTGCCGGCGGCCTGCGTGCCATCGACGACGGAGGCCACCATGCGGCCCATCGTGTCGTAGACCTTCAGGCTCACGTGGCCCGTCTGCGGCACGTCGAAGCGGAAGCGCGTCGTGCCGTTGGCCGGGTTCGGGTAGGCGTTGACCGTCACAGCCGAGGCCGTGTTGTCTACCTGCTCGACCGCCACGCTCTTGCTCGCCAGGCAACCTGCCGTGCGCAGGCCCGCGTTGGTGCCCGTCGCGGCCGGGTTGCACTCGAAGGGCAGCGCGCCCGTCGGACGGATCACTTCAGGCACCGTGGTGAAGTTGTACGTCGAGGGCCACACGCCCGGGCTCGTCGGGACGATGAAGCGCGTGCGCCGGCGGCCCGGCGTGCTCGTGCTCGTGCCCTGCTCGGTGTAGTAGCCCTTCGTGGCGTTGCCGAACTCGTACTGGTACTGCACGCCGCTGTAGGTGCCCAGCTTGATACCGTTGATGGTCGCGCCGGTGAGCGGGAAGGTGCCCTCGTAGATGTTGTTGCCGATGTTCCGGAGCAGATACTTGCGCAGGTGGACCACATCGCCGGTGGCGCTGAGCGCGTCCCCCTGCGTGAAGAGCCAGAACGGGTCGCCGAAGCGGACGAACACGGAGTCCGTGGTCGGCACGAACGGCTGCTGCGTGAACGCGAGCGCCGGGCGCATGTCTACGCGGAACGTCGCATTCACCGTGGTGCCGTTCGAGATCACATTGTCGGCCAGGATGCCCTGGAAGAACTCGGTGCCCGTCTGGCCCGCCGCGCCCGTGAAGGTCAGCTTGCGGTTGATGCCCGTCGTGTTGATGTTCTCCTCCCAGCCGCTCGGAGGCGTGCGGCCAAAGCGCTGCTTGAACACGTCGTCGCGGAAGTTGACGTAGTACTTGTACTCCTGCGACGAGCCGATGGCCGTGTTGACGAACGTGTACTGAAGGTCGTACAGGTTGCCAATCGGGCGGCGGCGGAGCAGGCAGTCGTCGGGCGAGCCGTCGCCCGCGCAGTCCCAGCCGTTGAAGCCACCGCGCACCTCGATCGAGTCGCCGGCGGCGCGGTCGAAGATGCCGAGCGTCTGGAGCGGGGAGAGGTCCGTCGTGAACGTCACGGCAGCGGTGGCGCGGGGCGCAAACTCCTTGGCGCGCGTGTTGCCGTAGAACACCCACATGAGCGTCGTGTCCTGCGTGGGCACCTTGAAGGTGCGGTTGCCCGTCAGGTTACCGTCTTCCCAGCCCGTCGTGCCGAAGAAGAACTTGTAGTTCTGCGTCTGGCCGCGGAGCGCCTTGGCGTAGTAGGCCACGCCCGAGTAGAGGTAGTAGCCCGGCTTGGCGCGGTCGGTGGCCTCGCGCGTGAGCTTGACCTTGGTGGCGCCCCAGTCGAGCGGGCCCATGAGCGTGAGGTCATCGCCGCGGACGCCCACTTCGGGGTTGGCCTGCGGATCGAAGCCGTCGTTCTCGGCCTCCGAGGTGGCCATGTAGACGCGGAAGTACACGCCCGTCGAGTCGGTCTTCGACGGGAAAGGCCGCCAGTCGTAGGCCTTGTCGTTGTCGCCGTACTTGGTGCCGTTGTGCTCGAAGAAGTGCCCGAACGGCGGCAGCGTGAGGTTCACGTCGCCCGTGCCGGCGGCGATCTTCGTGGTTGCCGCCGTCTTCCCAGCCGCCAATGACCGGCTCGGCCTGGGGCGAGTAGAACTTGTAGTTCAGCTTGACGGCGGTGGGAATCTGGAAGGTAACCTCCCAGTAGTCGCCGCCCTTGTTGACGGGCTTGAGGGTGGTGCGGTTGTCCCACGCGATGACACCGCCGCCGGGCAGGGCCGACATGTTGTCGGTGCAGGCGTCGAGGCAGCCACGGACCTCAATGGCCGTGGTCGTCTTGGTCGTGTCGGGAAGCGTGGCCGTGTTGAGGCGCAGCGTGACGGTGCGTTGCGCGTTCGCCCCGAGCACGCTCAGGCACGAAAGCGCCGCCACGCCAAAAAATGCGCGCCAGCGGATCGTAGAGAGATTCATGGTCGCTCTCTGGTTGGGGTTGGGGTAGATGGGATGCGGCAGGCGCCGCAGGGGTAGCTATGCACCGGCTCGGGGTGAGCGCCCGGCGTACAGGTTCGATGGAAGAACAGTCAAATGTAAGCGCTTACGCGTCAAGATCAAGGCCCTTTTGCGGCCCCTCCTGCGCAGCCCGTTCGAAGGCTAAAATCCGACCGCGACGGTCAGGCGATTTACGTTCTGGAAGTACTTGTTCTGCTCCCAGCCGTAGTCGACGGCGAGGCGCAGGTTGCGCACGCTGTAGTGCAGCCCGCCGCCGAGCGTGAGGCCCTGCGACGAGTTCGGCAGCAGCAATTCGTTGTAGCCCGCGCGCACGAGGAAGAGGTCGCCGAGCAGGCCAATCTCGGTGCCGACGTTCACGAACTGCTGCGCGTTGCTCGGGCTCTGCGCGTCTACGGCCAGCGTCACGCGCGTCGAGCTGGTGCGGAGGGCCTCGCCGGCCAGTCCGATGCGGAGCGTCAGCGGCATGTCGAAGCGGTCGGTTTCGAGCTGGCCCGAGTTGCCGGTGCCGTTGCCGGAGTTGTTCTGGTCTACGTCCACCGGGATGCGCAGGTCGTCGCCGCGCATCTGGAGCTTGGTGCCAAAGTTGGCGATGCTCGCGCCGAGGCGCAGCCCTCGCAGCGGCGTCCGGAACGTCGTGCCCACGTCGAAGGCCAGGCCGGTGGCGTTGGAGACGTTGATGCGCTCGGAGATGTACTTGGCCGTCCCGCCGATGGCGAAGCGGTCGGTGAGCTGGCGGGCGTAGGCGAGCGAGAAGGCGTAGGAGGCGGCGTCGAACGTGCGCCCGGTGCCGTCCTGCTGCTCCACCGTCGTCTCCTCCATGTCCGCCGTGCGGAGCGCCGTCACGGCCACACCGACGGTGCCCCCGGCGAGCGGGTAGGCCACCGTGACCTGGTTGAAGTCGATGCCGGAGAACCAGCGGGCGTACTCGGCCTCGAAGGAGCCGCCGCGCAGCTTGGCGAGGCCGGACGGGTTCCAGTAGATCGCCGAGGCGTCGTCTACGGTCGCCGTCACGGCGCTGCCCATCCCGGTCGCGCGGGCGCCCACAGGCACGAGCAGGAAGTTGGCCGCCGTCAGGCCGCGCTTGCTCACGTCGCGCCCGCCCGTGTCGGTGGTGGGCGTCGCCGGGTTGCCGTTCGACTGCCCGAGCGCGGGCGCCGCCACAAGGGCCAGCAGGGGCAGCAGGAAGGATTTGTGCATGGTCGTAGATCGTGAGGCGGTTCGTCGTTCGTCGTTCGTGGTCAGAAGAACCAGGATGCTTCGGCACCTCTGACCACGAACGAACAACGAAGAACAACCAACCCTTACTTGATGATGGCGAACGTGCCGGTCTTCTCGCCCACGCCGGGGGCTTCGACGTGGTAGAGGTAGACCCCGTAGGCGACGCTGATCTGGTCCTCGCTCATGAGGTCCCACGCAATCGTGCCGTTGAGGAGCGCCGCCGGGGTGGACGGGTCGTTCACGCCGTCGCTCAGGCGGAGCGTGCGCACGAGGCGCCCGTCCACCGTGAAGATGCGCAGCGTCGCCTGCGGGGGCAGGTTTGTGAAGCGGATCGCGCGCGGCCCGCGCCCCTGGTCGAACACGCCCTGCGCCTCGAACGTGTTGACGGCGCGGTACGGGTTGGGCACCACGCGCACGCGGGAGAGCGCGCTGGCGGCGCCGAGTCGGCGTTGGCGGTGGCCGCGGCGGTCTCGAACTCGAACACGTCCGAGCGCAGGAACGGCTTCTTGGTGATCACCGTGCCCACATCGCCGCTCTGCGGGTTGCGCTTCGTCTGGTCCTCGCGCAGGATGCCGAGCCCGAGACTGCCAGGTGAACTGCTCGCGCCCGGAGGCGTCCCCAGTGGCCGGCTCGATGATCACGAGCAGGTCCGAGTCCTGCGCGTCGGCCTCCCAGCGCGCCGGCGTGGTGCCGAGCACGTCGTTGCCGTTGCCGACGGCCTTGATGAAGCCGTACTTGACCACCTGCCCGGTGCTCGTGTTGGTCACGCGCACGTTGGTGGCCCGCGCGGGAATCGTCGTGCCGAAGAACTTGAAGGCCGTGGAGCGCCCGGTGCCGTCCGGGATCACCTCGATCTTGTAGTCGGCCGGGTTGCGCAGGCCGCGGATGTTCTCGATGGCATCCTGGTAGGGCGTCACCGTGAGGGGCTTTACGGCGGCCCCGGCGGCCCAGCCGCTCTTGTCGGCGTCGTAGTCGACGAGCGGGTCGTTCAGGAAGAGGAGCGAGAAGCCGAGCGGGCGGCCCTGCCGGTCGAACACGGGGAACTCGGCGCCGGGCCGGAAGGCGCGCGAGCGGCGGATGAGCGTGTCGCCCGTGGCGACGTCGACGAGCGAGAACGTGCGCGTGGTGAGCGTGTCGGGCAGCGCCGGGTTGGTGGCCAGGATGAGCGTGTCCTGGAACGTCACGCGGAACTTGCGCCCCGCCTGCAGGGCGGTCGGGTCGATGATCCGGTAGCCGATCTGGCTCGATGTGAAGCCGCTCGCGCGGCGCAGGTTGACCACATCCGGGCCGCGTGTAGCCGCCCACGGGCGCCTGCGGCGTCACCACGGCGACGTTCGGGCCCGGCGTGATGCTGCCGTCGGCTTTCTGCTCGATCAGGATCGGCGTCTCGGTGGGCGAGATGTTGATGTCCACGGCGCCAAAGTCGTAGGCGGTCAGGGCGTAGAAGTAGCGCACCCCGTTGACGACCGTCGTGTCCACGAACGTGTGGCTGCAGGCCGGTGTCGTCGCCGAGGTAAAACTGCGTCCCGTTGACGGCGACGGCCTGGAAGCCCTTGCGCCCGTCCTTGAGGTCGAACTGGGCGATGGGCTGCCGGTAGACCTTGTTGCCGCGCGCGTCGGTCACGGTGAGCGGGTCGAGGAAGGCCGGGTCGGTGGAACGGTAGATCCGGTAGCCCTCGAAGTCGCGCGCGTCGGCGCGCCCGAGGTCGGAGAGAAACTGGTCTTCGGAGGCCTCGGAGGCGCTGTTCCAGTAGAGCGTCACCTTGTGGTTGCCCGGAATCGCGGTGAGCGTGGGCGTGGCGGGCGCCTGCGCAAACTGGTAGTCGGCGCCGTAGGCGTCGCGGGCGTTGGAAATCGTGCGGAGCACCTCGGCCTGGTTCTCGGTGTTGTTGCGCCCGCTGGCGGCAATGGCGAAGGCAATCGAGATGCGCTCGGTCTGCCCGGCGCGCAGCGGGAACAGGCCGGCCGAGACCACGAAGTCGTTCTCGCCCGCGAGCGGCGGGCGGGCGTCGATCTCGCCGGGCACCATGTAGGTGTTGAAGAGCAACCCGTCGCCCTGCTGCTGCAGGTTGATCGTGAAGGCCGGCGCGCGCTGCACGTTCGTCACGCCGATCTGGTCGGACTCGGAGACGTCCGTCTTGTCGATGTTCTTCTCGCCCGGCAGGTCGGTGCCGGCGCCCGAGGTGGGCACGCCGTCGCCGTCGCCCCGGTCGCCGTTGAAGCGGACGCCGTCGAGGCCCGCGTCGTCGCGCAGGGCGTTCCAGTCGCCGTCGTCGTCGATGCCGTTGTCGCGGCTCTCGTCGATCATCTCGTCGATGCCCTCGTCGATGCCTTCGTCGGTGGCGCCGTCATTGTCGTTGTCCACGCAGTCGCGGTAGGCCTTGCCCACATCTTCGGCGCCCACGTCGTAGAGGATCGTGCAGATGACGTTGCCCGCGCTGCGGACAACAAAGCGCTTGTACGGGTCGCTCGCGGCCTGCGCCACCATCGCGGCGGTCACCATGGGGCTGTTCTTCTCGGACAGATAGCGGTAGCGCGCCGTCGGCGTCACCGACGAGTTGTCGTTGTCGATGCCGTCCTTGTAGGTGAGGCCCTGGTCCTCGGGGCCGACGCGGATGAGGTGCACCTTCACGCGCGCGGCGCCGGGCTGCCCGTTGAGCGCGGTGATGAACGGGTCGGTCTCCGGGTTCGGGGGCCAGCGGCGCCAGCGGTCCGGGGCCGCCGCCGCGATCATGGCCGCCGTCACGGTGGGGCCGCCGGTTTCGCCGTCGCTGTCGTTGTCGATGTGGTCGGCGTAGCCCACGCCGGGGCTCGTCACGCCGGCGGTGGAGAACGGGATGTTGGTGGCCGACTCATCGACGAGGCCGTTGCCGTTGTCGTCGATGCCGTTGGTGGCGTCCTCGCCCACGATCATGTCCGCATCGACCACGTCGCGCGGGTAGACGCCGCGCTCGCCCACGGTGCCTTCGGTGAGCGTCGTGCCGTCGCCGTCGTCGTCGATGCGGTTGTCGGCGTTGCCCGGCGTTTCGAGGAACGCAATACCGGCCACGCCGACAACGTCCGAGCCAAAGGGCGCGGTGCCGCGCGCGTCCGAGTCGGTCATGAACACGACGTCCTGCCCGATGTCGAAGAACGGCCGGTCGTCGGCGGCGTCCCCGCCCACGAGGTCGGCGAGCCAGGCCGAGACGCCCACCTGCGGGAGGTCTTTGGAGCCGTCGTTCTTGACGCCGTAGAGGGCGAACACCACGTCGTCGATGAGCACCTGCGTCCACGCGAGCATCCGGCTCTCGGTCACGACGCCGAGGCCGGAGCGGGTCTGGTCGGTGGCGTCGGGAAAGTACTTGTTGCGCTGCCCACCGGGGGTGAGCGGCGCGGTGGCGTCGTTGGTGTAGCGGTCGTACTGGTCATCGCCGGCTTTCCAGAAAAACTCCTGGTCGGCGTTGAACTGGTTCTTGCCGAAGAAGCCGTTCCACGCGCCGCGCCAGCCCGGGTCGTTGGCGTCGGCCACCTTGTCGGGCCAGAACGGCGGCCACGAGGCCTTGTCGTCGCTCTGGGCGATGCCGAAGCTGGAGCCGGCGGGGTTGACGTAGCCCTTGATCGGCTGCTGCGACCAGCGCTTGCGGCTCTGCCCATCGGGGTTGGTGCGAAAGTCGGCCACGTCCACGATAAAGAGCGGCTCGCCCGCCGTGCCGGTCACCTTGGCGCCAATCCAGAGCTGCGAGAGCGCGATGTAGATGCGGCGCGTGTTCTTGGGGTACTCGTAGAAGAAGTCGCCCGTCTGGCCCGACTGCGCGGTCTGGTTCCAGTTGGTGATCGTCGCGCGGATGTTGTTGCCCTGGATGTTGTCGGCGCGGCGCTCCAGCGGGTCCACGCGCTCCTTCGACGGCGTGTACGTGGTGCTCTGCGCGGCAGCGGTCCCGGCAAGCCCGAGGGCCAGGAGCGCGGCAAAGAGAAAGCGAGGCATGAGAAGCGGAAGAAGAGTCAATGATGAACAGTCAATCGCCAATGGTCAACGGGATGCACAGGCAGAAAGGGCATGGCTTTCTGCGGGTCCCATCTATCATTGATCATTGACTATTGGCCATTGGCAATTAGTTAGAACTTGAATTCGAAGCCTACGTGGAGGCGGCGCGGCTCGCTGTAGAAGCCCGGGTTGATGTAGAAGCCGGGGTCGTAGGCGCCCGCCGTGACGGTCGTGTAGTCGGGGCGGCCGGTGTCGCCGTAGACGCCCTGCACGTTGCGGCGGTCGAGCAGGTTGAACACCTGGAGGAACACGCGCGGGCGGGTGCGGCCGAGCGTGAACTCGCGGTACATGTTCGCGTCCACCTGGAACGTCGCCGGGATGCGGCGCGAGTTGGTCGCGTTGGGGCGCTGCACGTCCGGGCCCTGCTGCGCCGCCTGCGGGGCGAAGGGCGTGTAGGGGAAGCCCGTGCCGAAGTTGACGAGCGTGCTCGCGCCCCAGTGCTTGCCGCCCGTGTAGAGCGAGGCCGACACCTTGTGGCGCTGGTCCCAGTCCGAGCGGCAGGAGCACGAGTTCGGCCTGGTTGCCGTAGTAGAACTGCTGCGTCTGGTCCGAGAGGCCGCCTTCGACGACCTGGAAGGTGTAGTTCACGTTCCAGCCCACGCCGCCGGTGAAGGCCTTCGAGAAGGCGAGCGTCACGCCCTTCGTGTTGGCGTAGTCGCGGTTGTCCCAGATCGAGTAGACGACGCCCGGCAGTTCGGTGTTGATGGGCGGGCTCGGGGCCACCCAGTTGCGCACGTCGCGGTAGTAGCCGGTGAGGTCCAGCACGTATTCGCCAAAGCCCTGCTTGAGGCCGAGTTCGTACATCACCGTGCGCTCGTTCTCCAGGTCCGGGTTGCCGAAGGGCCCGTAGGTGCCGGTCTCGGGGCGGATCTTGTAGTCGTAGCTATCGAAGAGGCGGTTGAGCGTCGGGATCTGGAGAAAGTAGCCGTACGAGAAGTGGATCACGCCCTGGTCGGTGATCGGGTAGGCCACGCCGAGGCGCGGCGAGATCGCGTACTTGGGCGTCGTGTCCTTGTACCAGTAGGCCGCCCGGTCCGCCACCGTCTTCTGGTTGTCCGTCCGCTCCTCGTCTACCGTGATCACCCCGTCGCTGTTGGTGTCGTTGTAGATGTTGATCTTCTTGAACGGGTTGTAGATGTTCGGGTCGGTCGGGTCGGCAGGGGTGCGGCCGCGCGAATCGAAGTAGTCGAAGCGGAGGCCGGCGTTGACGATAAAGCTCTCCATCTCGATCTTGTCCTGGAGGTAAGTCGAGAACGTGAACGGCTTGACGTTGGAGAAGGCGTTGTAGTCGAGGCTCGTCACGTCCGGCACGCCGGACTGGAAGCCGGGCGCGCCCGCGTCTACATCGCGGAGGGCGTAGCCTTCGAAGTCGAGCGTTTCGAGCTTGGCCTGGATGCCGCCCTTGACGAGGTGGACGGGGTGGAGCTGGCTCGTGAAGTCGGCCTTGCCGATGAACGTGTTGGTGGTGCGGTCGCCGCGCCCGAGGTCGGTGCCGTAGCGCAGAAAGCGCCCGCCGCCGGTGAACTGGTCCTGCTGGAGCGTGTCGCCGCGCACGACGATGAACGACGGCGGCACGCTGCCGAGGTCGTTGTAGCGCGGGTCGGCCGGGTCGGCGTAGAGATAGCTCTTCGAGCGTCGGTTGAAGCGCGCCACGTCGACCGTGTAGAAGGTCCGGTTCGAGAGCAGGTGCGTGAACTTGACCTTCGTGTCGAGGCCGTCGTCGAAAAAGCGCTGCCGTCCGTCGGGGCTGTAGCGGCGGGAGAAATCGCCCGAGCGGGAGCGCGAGGTCGAGCCGAGCGCGATCACGTTGACGAGCATCTTCGGGTTCAACGTGAGCTTGAGGTTGCCCTGGTAGGAGAACTTCCGGTACGTGTTGAGCGGCACCAAGCTGGAGTCGCCCAGCGTGGCGTCGGCGTTGAAGAGGTTGGCGCCGTAGAGCCAGCCGTCGTTGTCGAAGTAGCGGCCCGAGCACGTAGAGCGTGGCGCGGTTGCGCAGGAGGGGCCCTTCGAGCCCGAGCGCGAGGTTGTTGTACTGCCCGGGCTTGAAGCCGAGGTAGCCGAACGGGTCCACGTCGCGGTACTGCACGCCGGCCACGGTGTACTGCTGCGGGTTGAGGCCGAGCAGCAGGTCGCGCCCGCCGGAGCGGTCGCCGACGAGGTAGGAGCCGCTGTAGCTCTCGAAGGAGCCGCCCCAGCGGTCGTTGCGCCCTTCCTTGGTCACCACGTTGATGATGCCGGACATGGCGTTGCCGTACTCGGCGTTGAACGTGCCCGAGATCACCTGCAGCTCCTCGATGCCGTCGTTCTCCACCTGCACGGCCTGCGAGCCGTCGTAGGCGTCGGTCACGGCCACGCCGTCCACCATGTAGAGCACTTCCGACGAGCGCCCGCCGCGAATGTGGATGCCGCCCCGGTCGGTGATGCCGGCCTGCGCGCTGATCACCTGCCCGAGTTCCTGCACGGGGAGCCGGTCGAGCGTCTCGCTCGTCACGCGCGCCTCCGAGCTCGTCACGTCGCGGCGCACGGCCGGCGGCGTGGCCTCGACGACGATCTCCTCGCCCGCCACGTCGTCGCCTTCGCGCAGCCGCACGTCGACCGTCGAAGTCAGGTCGATGTTGACGCGGACGTTCTCGCGGCGCTCGGTGCGGTAGCCGAGGTAGGTGAAGACGATGGTGTAGGCCCCCGGCCGCACGCCCACGATCAAATACTTGCCATCGCCGTCGGTGACGGCGCCGAAGGTGGAGTTTTCGAGCCGCACGTTGACGCCGGGGAGCGGGTCGCCGGTGGGCGCTTCGGTGACCGTGCCCAGCACCTTGCCCGTCTGGGCAAGCGCTTCCGGGACGGCGACGCAAAAGAGGAGCAGCGCGAGGCTGGTGAGGCGCAGCATAGAGACGCGGGGCATCGAGGGTTCTGAGGGCACGACGAAGTTAGCGGCCTCCGGCAACAGCGGGCCGGGCCGTCGTGACAGACGCGGAAAGTTCGAGCGTGGCAAGGGCGGGCAGGTCGAAGGTGAGCCCCCCGGCCTCGCGCAGGGCGGACAGGTGGGCGTCGAGCGCGCGGTCGCCGAGGCGGCGGGCCACGAGCTCGCGCACGCGCGGGCGGGCCTGCTCATAGGGCAGCACGCGGCCCGGCACGCGGCGGTTCACGCGCAGCAGCACCACCTTGCCGTCCACCGCAAGCGGCCCGACCACCGTGCCGGGCGCCGCCTCGAACACGGACGCGCCGAGGGCGCCCAGTTCGGCCTGCGCGACGCTGCCGAGGTGCCCGCCGCGGGCCTTTCCGCCGGGCCGCACGGTGTGCATCCGCGCGAGCGTGGCGAAGTCGGCGCCGCCGTCGAGTTCGGCGCGGAGGCGGTGGGCCAGGGCCGCGTCGTCTACGAGGATCTCGGACACATCGGCGGTGGGCGCCTCCAAAAAGTCGTTCGCGAAGCGGGCGTAGAAGGCCCGGAGCGAGTCTTCGGGCACCGCCACGGCGCGGAGGGCGGCGGCCTGCTCCTGCACGAGCGCGCGGTCGAGGGTGGTCTGAAGGGCGCGGCTGTACTCCTCGTCGCGCTGCAGGCCGCGCGCGAGGGCGTCCTGCACCATCGCCTCCTGCACGGCGAGCCCGGCCACGATGCGCTGGAGGTCTTCGGCGGTGCGCACGCGGGCGCGCAGGGCCTCGCTCGCATACGACCGACTGCCGCGCCACGTCGGCCACCGTCCACGTCGTGCGGCGCGCTCCCAGCGAGAACGTCGCCACGGGGCGGTTCCAGAGGGCCTGCCGCGCGGGGGCGGCGGTGCGGAGTTCTTCGAGCCCCGGCACGGCCACGATGCCGCCCGCGCACCTGCCCGAGCAGCGCCTCCACGCCGCGCGCGTCGAACGTGATGCCGAGGGCGGCCTCGCGCTCGCGCACAAGCGCGGCACGGGCGGCGGTGCGCTTGCGCATCTGCACGTACGCGTCGAGGCGGTCGCGCTTGGTGGCGTAGTCGCTCGCCGACGCCAGCGGCTTCGTCGCGCGCGCGTCTACGCGGATGAGCGAATAGCCCTGCTCGGTCTGCACGGGGGCCGACACCTGCCCGATGGGGAGCGTGAAGGCGGCGTCTTCGAAGGCCGCGTCCATCTCGTCGAACGAGAAGGGCGGCAGCAGGCCGCCGTGGTGGGCCAGCGCCGTGTCGGCGAAGACCTCGCGGGCGAGCGCCTCGAACGTCTCGCCCGCGTCTAGGCGGGCCTTGAGCCGGAGCGCGTCGGCCTCGGTGCGCGCATAGAGGTGCCGCGCGGTAACGGTGGTGAGCGTGCGCCAGAAGGCGTCCTCGCGCTCGGCCTCGGTCACCTCGATCGGCGCAAACGCGACGCGCTCGGCGTAGAGGGCGAGCAGAAAACGCCGGCGCGTGAGGGCCTCCTCGCGCTGGAACGCCGCCGTCGTGTCCCGCCCCTGCGCGCGGGCCTCCTGGGCAAGCAGGCGCTCGGCGACGAGGCTGGAGAGCATCGCGCGGCGCAGGCGCACGTCGTCGCGTTGGCCGCTCTTGAGCAGCAGGTCGAGGTAGCGGCTCCGAAACGCGTCCCCGTCGATGCGTTCGCCGTGGACGACCGCGAGCGTCGGGTTGGACGGACCCGCCGGGGCCTGCGCGCGTGCCTGCCCGGCACCGGCGGTGCCAATCACAACGAGCAGCAGCACGAGGCGACGCATCGGGATCAGGCGAGGGCGGAGGTGGGCGTGGCGGCGAAGGACGTCGGCGCGGCGGCGCGCGGATCGCTCGTGGCGCGCACGACGAGTTGCGGCGTGAACTCGTGGCACACCGGCGGTAGCGCGGGCGCGTCGAGCCGGTCGAGCAGGCGCTCGGCGGCGGCGTAGCCCATCGCGTACATGGGCTGGCGGACGGTGGAGAGGCGCGCGAAGGCGGCCATGCGCACGTCGTCGAAGCCGACCACCGCCAGGTCGGCGGGGGCGCTCAGGCCGGCATCCTGGAGCGCCGTGAGCACCCCGATGGCCTGCAGGTCGGAGGCGACGAAGAGCGCGTCCGGAAAGCTGCCCGTGCGGATCAGGCCGTGCATGACCTCGTAGCCGGCCTCTTCGGAGAAGCCGTAGGGGCGGTGCGCGGAGGCGTACACCTCGGGCAGGCGCCCGGCCTCGCGGAGGGCGCGCTCGTAGCCTTCGCGGCGGGCCGTAGCGGGCGGCGGCTCCGGGCTCACCGAGAGGTGCGCCACCCGCTCATAGCCGGCTTCCAGCAGGTGACGCGTGGCGAGGTAGCCGCCCTCGTCGTTGGCGACGGTGAACGAGTCGAAGGCCGGGTGCGCCGCGTCGACGAGCACGACGGCCTGCCGGCTCTCCTGGAGCTGGCGCGCGCGGACGTCGTCGACGGGGGTCGAGAGCAGCAGCACGCCGTCGGCGCGGCCGCGCTGGAGGGCGCGCCCGAGCTGGGTATCCACCTCCTCGGGCGTGAGGGCGGAGTAGATGAGCAGGTCGAGGCCCCGCGCGCACACCGCCGCCTGAAGGCCGCGCAGCACCTCCATGTAAAAGTCGTTGGTGAGCACCGGGATCACCGCCGACACCACGCCCGTGCTCTTGCGGGCGAGGCCCTGCGCAAGCGCGTGCGGCCGGTAGCCAAGCGCCTCGGCCACGCCTTCCACGCGGGCACGCGTCGCCTCCGACACGCGGGGGCTTCCGTTGAAGACCCGCGAGACAGTGGCAATCGAGACGTCGGCCTGGGCCGCGATGTCGTAGATCGTAACGCCCATTAGAAGAAGCAGGGCGCCGCAGAGGCGGCGGATCGTGTAAGCGCTTACAACGACGATGTTACACCCGCGCCCCGGCCCGCGTCAAGTCCTTTTTCCGGGTTTGTGTAAGCGCTTACCCACGCCGGGCGCGGCGCCCGGCCCGGAGGCCCCCTCCGCACCGCCCCCGGGCACCCACAGGTGCTCGCCGAGGCGCACGCAGCCGGCCTCGTCGAACGCCACGCCCTCGCTCCGGAGCAGGTCCTCCATGAGCGTCGGCGTGGCAAAGTGGCGGGCGCCGGAGAGCGCCCCGAAGCGGTTCACGACGCGGTGGCAGGGCAGCCCGCTCGCCACGGCGCCGTTGAGCGCCCAGCCCACCGTCCGCGCCGCCCCTTCCGACCCGGCGGCGGCGGCGACGAGCCCGTAGGTGGTCACGCGCCCGAAGGGGATCTCGGCGACGATCCGGTAGACGCGGTCGAAAAAGTCGGAGGCAGCGGGCATGGCGGCGCGGGCGAGCCCCCAAGATCGGCCTCCCCGGGCCCGGTACAACGGTGGCGCGGAGCGGTAGCGGGCGCAGGCAGCAGACAGCGCCGCGCCCGGTCCGCCGGAGACGATCACGCCTATTTTGGCGCTCTGCCCTGCCCTGTCGTGCGTGCCCGTGCCTTTCTGCCCCTGCTGGGCGTGCTCGCGCTCGCCGGACTCGGCGCGTGCAACCCGTTCGCCCCGGCGCTCGACACGCGCGAGATCACGACCGAACTCGGCGACCCGCGCACCGTCGAGGGCTTCTTCACGCGCTTCCGTGCCGCCTACGAACTCCGCGACGCCGCGCTCTACGAACCCCTGCTCGACTCCGCCTTCACGTTCGTCTACTACGACGACCGCGCGCAGGTAGAGCGCCAGTGGGGCTACGCCGACGACCTCCAGATCACGCGCCGCCTCTTTGCCGGCGCCTCCGACGTGCGCCTGCGCTGGCGCAGCATCCTCACGCAGGACACCACCGCCACCGAGGCCCACGTCGTGCGCGGCTTCGACCTCACCGTCACGCTCGCCGAAGACGGCTCGGAGGTCCGCACCAACGGCAACGTCAACTTCACGCTCGTGCGCCGCGATGCCGCCCTTGCGTGGCGCCTGCGCCGCTGGCGCGACGAGAGCGAACTGTAAACGACGTTCGATGTACGATTTTCGATGTACGATGTGAACAGGAGCGATGCTTCGGCCACGCCTACATCGAACATCCGGCCTATCGACCATCGAACCTCCCCTATGTCCGCCCCGCTCCAGTACGCGCACGACCACGCCGCCGCCTTCGAGGAGGCCCTCAAGGCCGTGCTCCGCATCCCGTCCATCTCCGCCGACCCGGCGCACGCCGCCGACGTGCAGCCGTGCGCCGAGCTGGCTGCGCCGACCACCTCGCCGCCATCGGCTTCGCCAACGCCGAGATCCGGCCCACGCCGGGCCACCCGGTCGTCTACGCGTCCACGACCTACGCGGGCGACGGCCTGCCCACCGTGCTCGTCTACGGCCACTACGACGTGCAGCCGCCCGACCCGCTGGACCTCTGGACGAGCCCGCCCTTCGAGCCCGTCGTGAAGGACGGCAAGCTCTACGCCCGCGGCTCCGCCGACGACAAGGGGCAGGTGTATGATGCACGTGAAGGCCGCGGCGAGCTTCTACAAGACCGGCACCGCCCTGCCCGTGAACCTCAAGTTGCTCATCGAGGGCGAGGAAGAGGTCGGCTCGCACCACCTCGCGCCCTACGTCGAGCAGCACAAGGACGAGCTCGCGTGCGACGTGATCGTCATCTCCGACACCGCGATGTTCGGCGCCCGGCGTCCCGTCCGTGACGGTCGGGCCTGCGCGGCCTCGCCTACGTGCAGGTAACCTCGACAGGCCCCGACCGCGACCTCCACTCCGGCGTCTACGGCGGCGGCGTCGAAAACCCGGCCAACGTGCTCGCGCGCTCGTCGCCGACCTGCACGACGACGCACCACCGCGTCACCGTGCCCGGCTTCTACGACGCCGTGATTCCTCTCACAGACGCCGAGCGCGAGGAGTGGGCCGAACTGCCCTTCGACGAGGCCCACGTGGCTGGGCGAGATCGGCCTGACGCAGTGGGCAGCACCGAGAAGGGCTACACGATCCTCGAGGCCACCACCGCCCGCCCCACGCTCGACGTGAACGGCATCGGCTCGGGCTACCAGGGCGAGGGCTCGAAGACGGTGCTGCCGCGCAAGGCCTTCGCCAAGATCTCGTGCCGCCTCGTGCCGGGCCAGTCGCCCGCACGCAGTGGCCGAGCAGCTGCGCCGCCACTTCGAGGCGCGCACTGCCCGCCCACCATGACGCTCGACGTTCGAGGAGCTCCACGGCGGGATGCCCGTGCTCATGGACGCAGACCAGCCCGCGATGCAGGCCGCCAAGAGCCGCGCTGCCGAGACGTACGGGCGCGATCCGTACTTCATGCGCGAGGGCGGCTCGATCCCCGTCGTGGCCGACCTCAAGCGCATCCTCGGCGTGGACGCCGTGCTCCTCGGCTTCGGCCTCACCGAGCGACGCCATCCACTCGCCCAACGAGCACTTCGGCCTCGACCGCTACCACGAGGGCATCGCCACCATCATCCGCTTCTGGCAGCAGTATGGCGGCGCGGCCTCCTGACGACCCGGGCGGGTGTAAGCGCCGCTCCTACGCCCACCCGCCGGTCATCGTAGCGGCACGAGTGTGCCCGTCGCCGCACGCCCGGAGTTCCTCCAAGGCCTCGGCGGCGAGGGCAATCATCCGCGCCTGCGTGGCGGCGTCTTTGACGGCGAAGCGCACCGTGCGGGTGCCGACGCGCGTGCCCATCGCGGCGATGTTGCGGAGGAACAGGCCGCGCGCCCGGCAAGCCGCCACGAACGCATCGGCGGTGGGGCCCTCCTCGGGGAGGCGGGCGAGGACGTAGTTGGCGGCGCCCTCGCGCACGGCGAGCCCGGCGTCCAGCGTGCGCAGGCCGGCGGCCAGGCTGGCGCGGAGCGCGTGGGTTTCGGCGTAGCGGGCGGCGTAGTAGTCCGGCGCCCCCAGGGCTGCCACCGCCGCCACCTGCCCCACGAGGCTCACGGCCCACGGGGGCGTGAGGCCGCGCAGCGGCGCGAGCACGTCCGGGTGGGCGCAGAGGTAGCCGGCCCTTGCGCCCGAGAGCGCGTACCCCTTGCTCATGGACTTGCACACGACCACGTGCGGGTGCGCCGCCGCGAAGCGCTCCACCGTCACGTCCGGGCCGAGGTAGTCCACGTACGCCTCGTCCACCCACACGCGCGTCGTCTCGGGGATCGTGGCGAGGGCGGCCTCTAGGGCGGCGCGGTCCACGCGCGTGCCGGTGGGGTTGTTGGGATGCACGAGCACGGCGAGGTCGTAGGCGCCCGCGCGCACGGCGGCCGCCCACGCGTCCACGTCGAGCGCGTAGCCGTCGGCTTCGTCGAGCGCGTAGCGGTCTACCTGGCAGCCGACGACGTGCTGGCAGACGTGCGCATACTCGCCATACGTCGGGTCGAGCAGGAGCACGCGGCTCGCCGGGGTGAGCCATTCGCGGAAGGCGAGAAAGAGCAGGTCCGAGGAGCCAGCGCCCGGCAGGATGCTGCTTTCGGGCACCCCGCGCACGCGCGCGATCTCGGCGCGGAGGCCCTCCACCTGCGTCGGCGGGGAGGTGCGGAGCAGCCACGGCAGGTGCGCCGCGAGGGCGTCGAGCACGGCGGGCGCCGGGTCGAACCACGCGTCGAGCACGTCGGCGTTGACGATGGCATGGCGCCGATCGAGGTCGTCGAAGCGGGGGCCGATGGCCTCGAAGAAGGCGCCGCCGTGGTAGCAGGGGATCGCGTCGGGCATGGGGAGGACGGTCTGGGACCCGCATGTTAGACCGCCCGGGGAAGTCGAATCCCGCCATCGTAGCGCCAAATTGCGACACTGCGGGCCTGTAACGAGACAGCGCGCTGCTCTGCCCCGCGAAACCGGGCTGCAGGGGCCGGTGTGAATGCGGCCTCATACCAACTCCGGCTGTTCTGTTGAGGTTTGTCACTGCGAGGAGGTCTCCCGACAGAGCAATCTGCGTTTTCGACGCGCGTCAGGGGGAGATTGCCGCGTCGCTGCGCTCCTCGCAATGACAACACTGTAGCCGGATTTGGTACACGTTCTCGCTCACACGCTTTCCCTCTCGTACGAACCATGCGCACGCGCCTTGCCTCGCTTCTGCTGCTCGCGACGCTCCCCCTGCTCTCGGCCTGCGAGACGGCCCAGCAGGTCCTCGCCTCCAGCGGCTCGGCCCTCAGCCCCACGACCTTCTCCGAGGGCGAAGTCCTCCACGTGCTGCTCACGCTCAACCAGGGCGAAGTGCTCACCAACGAGGCCGCCGCCAGCCGCGCCACCGACGCCAACGCGCGCGCCTTCGCGCAGGACATGGCCCGCGCCCACACCGACGTGATCGCCCGCCTCGAAGCGCTCGCGCAGAGCGAGCACCTCACGGCCTCCGCCAACAAGCTCTCCACCCACCTCGACAACACCGCCCGCGCGCAGACCGACTATCTGCGCACGCTCTCCGGCCGCCCGCTCGACCTCTACAGCGTCCGCCTCCAGATCGTGATGCACCAGAACGCGCTCGACTTCATCGATGTCACGGCCACGCCCGCCGTGCAGAACGCGAACCTGAAGGGCTTCCTCCAGACGATGCGCCCCACCATCGCCCAGCACCTCGACCGCGCCCGTACCCTGGAGCGCGCGTTGCAGTGAGCCGCGCGGCGCGCTTTTTTGCGGCGCCCGGACGGGCGGGGTCGTAACCTCCGGCCTGCCTCTACGCCCATGCCCGACCTTCGCGGCCAGACCGCCCTCGTCACCGGCGCCTCGCGCGGGCTCGGACGCCACGTGAGCGTAGCGCTCGGGCGCGCAGGAATGAACGTCGTCCTCTGCGCCCGCTCCGACGCCGACCTCCACGCCGTCGCCGCCGAGGTGACGGCCGCCGGGGGCACGCCGCTCCTCTACCGCCTCGACGTGCGCGACGCGGCGGCCTTTGCCGCCTGCCTGACCGCCGTGCAGGAGCGCTTCGGGGGGCTCGACGCCGCCGTGCTCAACGCGGGCCTGAGCCCCATCAAGCCGTTCGATGCGTGGACGGCGGCGGAGATCGACGAGGTGCTCGACGTCAACCTGCGCGCGCCGATCCACCAGGCGCAGGCCCTGCTGCCGCTGCTGCGCGCCCGGCGCGGGCACGTCGTGTTTGTGGCGAGCGACGTGGGCCGCAAGCCCGCCGCCAACCTGGCCGTCTACGCCGCCGCCAAGCACGGCGTGGTGGGCTTTGCCGGCAGCCTCCTCCGCGAGGTCAAGGGCGACGGCGTGCGCGTGACCACGCTCCTGCCCGGCATCATCGACACGTATTTCGGCGGCGGCACCGAGGGCTCGCGCGACGAATCCTGGGCGATGCGCCCGCAGGCCGTGGCCGACGCAGTGGCGTGGATTCTGTCCCAGCCCGCCGGGCTTGTGCTCGACGAGGTGACGATCCACCCGCTCGGACAGGATTTTTAGCGCCCCGCATAGGGAGGCGACGGGCCTTCGCGCGTACCTCCTGAGCGCCCAGACAGGGTCGCGTTCATTGTTCGTCGTTCGTTGTTCGTCGTCAGAAGAACCAGGATGTCTCTGCGCCTCTGACCACGAACGACGAACGACCAACCCCGAACAACAAACGCGACCCTCCCTTCGCCATGCCTACTCGTCGTGATGCGCTCCGCGCGTGCCTGGCCTGCGCCGCCACGGCGGCCGTGCCGCGCCTGGCCCGCGCCGCCCTCACGCCCACCGAACTGATGGGCCTCTACGTGATCCACCTCGCGCAGCACCCGCGTTTGGGCAGCGTGGGCGGCTCCGATGCCTTCAGCGTGCCCGGCGCCACCGGCGACGAGCACGAACTCGTCGTCACGCGCACGGCCATGGGCACCTTCGCAGCCGTTTCGGCCTACTGCACCCACGAGGGCGTGCTCGTGAACCTCTTCAACGCGAGCACGCAGCGCATCAGTTGCCCTGGGCACGGCGCCCAGTTTTCGGCCACCGGCACCGTGCTCGCCGGCCCCGCCCGCGCCAACCTGACCCGCTACACAACCGCCTACGACGCCGCTGCCAACCTCGTCACCGTGAACCTCAGCACGTTTGTGGCCACCGAGGCCCCGGCGGCGGCGGAGGGGCTGGCGCTGAGCGTGGGCCCCAACCCGGCGCGCGGCGCGGTAGGCGTGCGCGTGCGCCTGCCCGAGCCGATGCCGGCGCGCGTGGCGGTGTACACGGCCACCGGCGCCCTCCTCGCCGTGCTCGCGGACGGCATGGCGGACCCGCGCACCACCACGGTATGGCACCCCGGCGTCGCCGCGCCCGGCGTCTACGTCGTCCGCCTCAGCACCCCGGTGGGCACCCGCACCGCTTTCGTGACGCGCGTGCGCTGACCGGCGTGCGCGCGTGAATTCGTCCGGGCCGGGGGCCGCTCCCGTGGCCCATCGTGGGCGGGGTGGCGTACTGTTCGGGCTCACGAACATGGACCTGGTCCAGGTGCTGCTGCTATGCCTGAGCTTTCCCGCCGCGCCGCGCTCAAAGCCGGACTCGCCTGCGTCGCCTGTGCGGCCCTGCCCCGCGTGCTCCGCGCCGCGCCCCCGCTCGAACCCACCGCCGCCCTCGGGCGCTACGTGATCCACTTGGCCCAGCACCCCGAGTTGGCGAGCGTCAACGGGTCGAAGATCTTCGCCGTGCCCGGCGTCATGACCGACGCGGCTGAACTCGTGGTGACGCGGCAGGCAGGCAACACGTTCTCCGTGCTCTCGGCCTTCTGCACGCACGAGGGCACGCAGGTGAACCCCTACAGCGCCGCCCTGCAGCGCATCGTCTGCTCCAACCACGGCTCGCAGTTCCGCCTCGACGGCACCGTGGCCCTCGGCCCGGCCGTGGCGCGCCTGCCCCGCTACACGTCTACCTACGACCCCGCCCTCAACGCCGTGCTCGTGGAGATCCCCGAGTTCGTCGGCGCGGAGGGCGCGGACGAGGCGCAGGCGCTCACGCTCACCCTCGACGGACCCCACCCGGCCACAGCCGAGGCGCGCTTCCGCTACACATTGCCCCGTGCCGGCGTGGCGCGCCTGCTCGTGTACGATCCGCTCGGCCGCCGCGTCGCCACACTCGCCGAGGGCGCGCAGGTGGCAGGCACCTATGCGGCCTTCTGGAGGGTCGAGGGCGCTGCGCCGGGCGTCTACGTGGCCCGCCTCATCGCGGACGGGCAGGTGCGCACGCGCGCGTTCGTGGTGGCGCGCTGAGCGGAGCGAGGGTAGTTCGTCGTTCGTCGCCAGAGGGCATAGGGGCGAGCGAATTCGTTTCACGGCCCCCTTCGGGGACTTCTGACCACGAACGACGAACCACGAACGCTTACACGGCTTAGTCGTCGGTGGCGCTGAGGGCGGTGAAGGCGTCGTCGGGGAGGGTGAGCGCGGCGGCGGCGGTGTTCTCGTCGAGGTGGGCCACGCGCGAGGTGCCGGGGATGGGCAGCATGACGGGCGAGCGCTGGAGCAGCCACGCGAGCGCCACCTGTGAGGGCGTGGCGCCAAGCTGTTCGGCCACGTCGGCGAGGGGGCCGTGGCCGTCTTCGCCGAGCAGCTTGCCCGTGTTGAGCGGGTACCACGGGATGAAGCCGATGCCTTCGCGCTCGCAGTAGTCGAGCACGGCCTCGTGCTTGCGGTTGCCGAGGTTGTAGAGGTTCTGCACGGTGCTCACCGTGAGCCCCGCTGCGCGCGCCGCCTCGATCTCCTCCACGGTCACTTCCGAGAGGCCCACGCAGCGCACCTTGCCCTCGTCCACGATCTCCTTCATGAAGCCGAACTGCTCCTCGCGCGGCACCTCCGCGTCGATGCGGTGCAGTTGCCACAGGTGATCTGCTCCACCTTCAGGCGCCGCAGGCTCATCTCGACGCACTGACGCAGGTATTCGGGGCGCCCCACCGCCGCCCACTTCGCCGGACCCTGCCGCGTGAGCCCGCCCTTCGTGGCCACCACGAGGCCGTCAGCATACGGGTGGAGCGCTTCGGCGATGAGGTCTTCGGAAACGAACGGCCCGTAGGAATCGGCGGTGTCGATAAAGTCGATGCCGAGTTCGACGGCGCGGCGCAGCACGCGCACCGCTTCGGCGGAATCCGCCGGCGGTCCCCAGACGCCCTTGCCCGTGATCTGCATGGCCCCGTACCCGAGCCGGTGGACGGTGGGCCCGCCGGGCAGCGTAAACGTGCCGGAGCGGTGGGCAATGCCGGGCGTGGCGGCGAGCAGAGCGGACATGGGGCAAACAGGCTGGGTGAGGCCCCGTCAATCGTCCAGGGGCAGCGCGGTTCGGCTTCCCTCTCCAAGCGTTGCCGATCTCTTACGTCTCCCCCAGCTTCCGTCGGCGCCTCAATCCCTCCTATCGCCCCTTTCCCCTTCGTGGCCGGCGGGCAGGCCCACGCCCGCGCGGAGCAGGTCGAGCGCGCCTGCGGCCTCGGGGGCGATGACGGCGGTGAGGCGCTGGTGGGGGGCGAGGACGGTGTCGGCGTGGGGGATGAACTCGTGGCCGCCCTCGCGCACGTTCACGAGCACGCAGCCGCGCGGCAGGCCCAGGCTTTTCACCGCGCGCCCGGCAAAGGGCGCCCCCGGCTGCACCTCCACCTCCACCACGATGGGCTGCGCGGCCCCGGTGGCGCCGGTGCGGGCGAGGTCGCGCTCCAGCAGCGCCTCGTAGATGGGCGGCGTGCCGAGCGCGTCGGCCACGAGGTAGGCCAGAATGCAGGCCACGAGCAGCGGCAGCATGAGCGCGTAGCCGCCCGTCATCTCGGCGATGAGCACGAGCCCGGTGAGCGGCGCCCGCACGACGGCGGCAAAGTAGGCCGCCATGCCCACCACCGCGAAGGCGCCCGGATGCGGCACGAGCGCGGGCCAGAGGCCGTGCGCCGCCTGCCCCACGGCGAGCCCGGTGAGCGCGCCGAGCACGAGCAGGGGCGCGAAGATGCCGCCCGGCGCGCCGGTGCCGTAGGAGCCCACCGTGAGCCAGAAGCGGAGCGCAAACCAGAGCGGAATGGCCCCGAGCGCAATCTGCCCGCTCAGGATCGTCTCGGCCATGCTGTGCCCGCCGCCCACGGCGAGCGGGGTGCGCCACGCCACGAGGCCCACGAGGGCGCCCACGAGCGCCGCGAGCGCCACGCGGTGCTTTACGCGCGCAAACGCATCGAGGGTGACGAGAAGGGCCCGGTTGAAGGCCACGCCGAGCACGCCGCAGAGCACGCCGACGAGCGCAAACCCCGGCAGCAGCACAAGCGGCTGCAGCGGAAAGCTCGACACCTCGAAGACCGGAAACGGGCCCGACGCCCACTGCGCGAGCACGTTGGCCGCCGCCGCCGCGAGGAAGGCCGCCCCGAACACGAGCGGGCGAAAATCGCGCTGCACCTCTTCGAGCACGAAGATGAGCCCGGCAAGGGGCGCGTTGAAGGCCGCCGCAAGCCCGGCCCCGGCACCCGCCGCGATGAGCGTCTGCCGGTCGCGCTGCCCCCGCCCGATGCGGTCGGCGACGGCGGCGCCCACGGCCCCGCCGAGCTGCACGGTCGGCCCCTCGCGCCCGAGCGCCAGGCCACTCCCGAGCGCCAGCACCCCGCCGATGAACTTAACCGGGATCACCCGGGCGGGCCGCATCTCGCGCAGCCGGTGCAGTACGGCTTCGAGGTGGGGGATGCCGCTGCCCGTGGTCTCGGGGGCAAAGCGCCGCACGAGCAGCACCGAGAGCGCCGCGCCGGCCGCGCCCCAGAGCACGGGCAATAGCCAGCCCCCGTGCGGCAGCGCGTGGCCCCACCCGATCACAGCGGCGCGGGCCCCGTCGGCGGCCGCAAGGGCGATCCGGAAGGCCACCGCCATCGCCCCGGCGAGCACGCCCACGAGGAGCGCGCGGGGAAACAGGGCCCGCCGCTCCTGCCGAACGAGCAGGAAGTCGCGGATCTCGGAGGCGCTCTCGGCAGGGGGCTGCATGGGCCGTCAGAAGGACCCCCACAGGGCGCCGCAGCGCTCCAAAGGTTCCGCGCCCTCGGCCCGGTGGCGCCCCCGGCGCACTCCTCTGGCCCCGCCGGGCAACGAGGAGGTCCACCTGGCGGGCCGGCTACCAGGTTCGATGCACAGCGTCAAACGCATCCAAAGCCGACGCTACCCGTGATCCCGGCCCCGGTTGGATCGGCGTAGGGGCACGATTCATCGTGTCCTCTTCAAACCGCACGGGCCGCAGATGGGCACGATGCATCGTGCCCCTACGGAAATGCACCGTGATCGCTCCATTCTACGGACGTTGCGCATCCACGGGCGCCGGTTTACCCGCGCGCGGCGATGCCCCGGAGCAGGTGCCAGACGGTGAGCGCGGCGAGCGTGGCCGTGCGTCCGCCTTCGTCGTGGGCCGGGTTGAGTTCCACCACCTCGAACGACGTGAAGGCGGGGTGGCGGGCGCAGCGCTCGGCGGCGTAGAGCCAGAGGCGCGCGTCGAGGCCACCCACACCGGGGGCGCTCACGCCGGGCGCCTGCGCGGCGTCCACCAGGTCGAGGTCGAACGAGGCGAGCGCGGGGCCGGTCGTCTCGTTCACGTAGCGCTCCACGCTCGCGGCGGTGAGGTCGGAGAGCCACGCGAGGCGCCCGTGGCGCTGCACGAACGTGGCGTGCGCCGCCGACACGCGCTGCGGGTGCAGCCCGAAGGCGCTGTAGGAGGCCGCCACGCCCGAGGTGTGTTCGAGGGCCTGCCGGAACGGGCTGCCCGAGTGGCCCTTGCCCTCCTTAAGCGGCCGCACGTCCGCATGGCCGTCCCAGTTGACGAGGTGGACGCGCCGTTTGGCTTCGGCGTAGCCGAGCACGTGCCCGTAGGCCGTCTCGTGGCCCCCGCCGAGCACAATCGGCATCACCCCCCGCTCCAGCAGTGCCCCGACGACCGCGCCAAGCTGCGCCTGGTCCTGTTCGAGGCCTTCGTCGGAGGGCATGATG
The DNA here is from genome assembly GCA_963740755.1 of Rhodothermales bacterium. Classification (GTDB taxonomy): domain Bacteria; phylum Bacteroidota; class Rhodothermia; order Rhodothermales; family BA12; genus CAVSDF01. The sequence goes on along the minus strand of CAVUFJ010000007.1, from coordinate 135,134 downwards.
TCGCCCAGGTCGACGGTGCGGCCGAGCAGGGCGGCGAAGGCACCGGACATCCGGGGGTCCGGGCCCATGCGGTAGAGGCACTCGCGGAGGGCGCGCGGCCCATCGGCGGCGCCCACGCGGCCCCCGTTGCGGCGCACGCCTTCGTCCACCGGAAAACCGACGAGGGCCACTCGGGTGTTGGGGCTGAGCTGGTTGAACACGAACCAGCGGCCGAGCCGGGGGTCGTCGGCGTCGGAGGCGGGGGCCCCGAGGCCGGGCGAGCGGAGGGAGGACAGTGGTTCCATTCGGAAGGCAAGGTATCAACCGCACCCAGACGCGCCTGCAGCGCTTCGGCCAACTTTGCGCACACTTCCCCGGCACGTTACCCTTGCGTGCCCGCCGCGCGCGCCACACCGCCGCCCCGCCGATGATGGTGCGCCAGACCGGGCCGGGCCGAAAGCCGTACAGCCACGCCTCCACGCTCGGCGCGTCGAGCACCGCGAGGTCGGCGGCAAAGCCGGGCAGGAGGCTGCCGACCTGGTCGCCGAGTTGGAGGGCGCGGGCGGCGTAGGTGGTGAGGCCCTTCAGCACCTCGTGCGGCGTCATGCGCTGGCGGGTGCAGGCGAGCCAGGCGGCGAGGTGGAGGTCCGGCGAGGGGGCGCTGCCGGGGTTGTAGTCGGTCGCCACGGCCACCGGCACGCCCGCGTCGATGAGCGCCCGCGCGGGTAGGGGCGCCACGCCGAGCACGAGCGTGGCCAGGGGCAGGCTCACGGCCACCGTGCCGGCCTGCCGCAGGGCTGCGATGCCCTCGGGCGAGACGCATTCGAGGTGATCGGCGCTCGCGGCGCCCACCTCGGCGGCGAGCGCGGCCCCGCCCGTGTCGGTGAGCTGGTCGGCGTGGAGCTTGGGCACGAGCCCGTGGCGGGCCGCGGCGGCGAAGTACGCGCGGGCCTCGCCGGGCGTGAAGGCGGTGTCTTCGACGAACGCGTCGCAGAACGTGGCCAGGCCCTCGGCAGCTACCCGGGGAAGCATCGTGCCGGTGAGCAGGCGGAGGTAGGCCGCGCGGTCGTCCCGAAACTCGGGCGGCACGACGTGCGCGCCGAGGTAGGTGGAGACGAGCCGCTGTGGCCCTTCTGCGGCGAGGCGGCGGTAGAGGCGGAGCGTGCGCAGTTCGGCGTCCACGTCGAGGCCGTAGCCGCTCTTGGCCTCCACCGTCGTCACGCCGCGCGCCTGCATGAACGCGAGCGTCTGCCGGGCGCGGGCGTAGAGGTCGGCCTCGGTGGCCGCGCGCGTAGCCCGCACGGTGGACGCGATCCCGCCGCCCCGCCGGGCAATCTCCAGGTAGGGCGTGCCCCGAAGGCGCTCGCCAAACTCCCCGGCCCGGTCGCCCCCGAAGGCAAGGTGCGTATGGCAATCCACGAACCCCGGCACCACCGCCCGCCCCTCCGCCGAGCGCAGCGTGGCCTTGCGGTAGGCGGTGGGCAGATCGCGCGCCGCCCCGGCCCACACGATCCGCCCGTCCTCCCACACGAGCGCCGCCTCCGCGATGCACCCGATCTCCCCCTGCCCCCCGTCCGGCGGACAGGTCGCGAGTTCGGCGATGTCGAGCAGGACCGTGGGCATAGGAGGGAGGGGGCGTGATGCCATATCCAGTCGGAGGGTGAGAGATCACCGATCATGGATCATGGTCAGAGACGCCCCGATGGGCCCGCTGGCCATGATCCATGATCCCGGGGGGCTTTCCTCCCCCGTTCGACCGGATCTGGTAAGCGCGCGCTGGGCGTGTGGCGCCTATGGGGGACCGTCGCGCACGGTGGCGCCGAGCGCGGCCGCGAGGGCCGGCAGGCGCGGGGCGTCGTAGGCCCCCATCAGGCACACCTGCACCCAGCCGCGCTGTTGCAGGTACGCGCTCTCGGCGGCGATCTCGAAGCCTGCGTGGCGCATCGCCCGTTCCACGGCAGTGGCCGAGAGGGGGGCCGGGAGCGCCACGGTGACCACGGCGGGGTTGGTCGGCGCGTCGTCGGCCACGAGGGTGAGCCCGGCGGCGCGCAGGTGAAGCGCGGAGCGCGGCGCCGTCGGAGGCCACGCGCGCGGGGGTGCCGGGCGGGTAGGTGGCGAGGGCGACGGCAAGGGCGCGCACGAGCGGCGAGGGCTGCGTGAACGCCACCCCATCGTTGTGCGTGTAGAGGCCGAGGTCGAGGTAGGCGGGCAGGTCGGGCGCCGGTGCTACAGGGTCGCGGTGGAAGACGAGGGCGAGGCCGGCCACGCTGCCCAGGCCCTTGCCGCTCGTGCCGCTCGCCATCCACACGTCCGCGCAGGTCCACGGGCACGCTGCCGAGGGCGCTCACGGCGTCGAGGGCGAGGTGGACGCCGCGCGCGGCGCAGGCGGCCCGGAGCATCGCGGCGTCGAGCAGCACGCCGGTAGAGGTTTCGCAGAGCGGCGTCCAGCACCAGCCGCCTGCGGGCACGCCGCGAGGGCAGCGTCTACGTCGGCGCGCGTGAACGTGGCGCCCCACGGCGCGCGGGCGACGGTGTGGGGCAGCCCCCAGCGCGCCGCCTGATCGGCCAGGCGGTCGCCAAAGGCGCCACAGGCGAGCACCACGCCGGGCGTGCCGAGCCGCTTGAGCTGCCCGCCGACCACGTCGTTGGCGAGCGTGCCGGAGCCCGTGAGCACGGCGACGTGCGCGGCGCCTGTGAGCGCGCGCAGGCGCCGCCGCACCTCGGCCAGTTCCGCGCCAAAGGCCGCCCCCCGGTGCGAGACGGGCCGCTCGGCCAGCGCCGCGCGCACGGCGGGCCGCAGCGCCACCGGACCGGGCAAGAACCGCGCGGGCGGCCCGGCGGGCACAGCAGGCGCAGACGGATTCAGAGGCAACGCCTCGGCCTGCCCGAACGTCGCCGCGTGGGGGCGAAAGCGGTCGAGCGTGAGGTACATCGGCTGGTAGGGCACCTCCGGCGTGCCCACGACCGGCCCGAACGGCTCGAAGCCGAGGTGCCGGTAGAGGCGCAGCTGGCGCGTCGTGCCCGAGATCACCACGAGGTCGTAGCCGCGCGCGAGGCACTGGCGGGCGAGCACGGCCCCGAGGCCCCGCAGCACCGCCCCGCCCCGCCGCGCCGGGTCGATGGCGAGCAGGCGCACCTCGCACACCGCCCGGTGCGGCGGCAGGTAGGCGTCGAGGCCGGGGAGCTTGTGGTCGAGCGAGAACGGCCGCCGCTCGCCGAGGCCGACCATCCCCACGAGGGTATCGCCGTCGAGGGCCACCGCATAGGTCATGTCGGCGGCGAAGCGGTCGGGCAGGCGGCCCGACGCGGTGGGGGCGTGCTGCGGGAGTTCGCCCGCAAACGTGGCGTGGTTGAGCCGCTCGATGGCGTCGCGGTCCGCCTCGGTGGCCAGGCGAAACACGAGCGGTGCGGCGGGCGCGTCACAGACAGGAGCATCGAGCATGGGAGGACCGGCAGGGGGGGTAAAATAGCCGGGTGCGCCACGCGCCGCGCGTCCAAACCCGCCATGTTCGCGCCCGGCGGCGCCATCGCTCATGCGAGCGGCCCGGCTTCCGCCTCCGCCGCCGCCACGAGCGCGCCCGTGCGCACGAGCGCGTACGCCGCTGCCAGGTCGCCCTCGAACGGCACGTCGCGCTGCCGGAACGGGACCTGCGCCCGCACCGCCGCGTGCGCCGCTTCCACGGCCCGCCCCGAGCGCAGTGGGCGCCGGAAGTCCAGCGCCTGGGCGGCGCAGAGCAGTTCGAGGGCGAGCACGCGCTCGGCGTTCTCGACCACCTGCAGCGCCTTGAGCGCGCCCCACGCGCCCATGCTCACATGGTCCTCCTGCCCCTTGCTCGACGGAATCGAGTCCACGCTGGCCGGGTGGCAGAGGGTCTTGTTCTCGCTCACGAGCGCCGCCGCCGTGTACTGCACGATCATAAAGCCCGAGTGCAGGCCCGAGTCCGGCACGAGAAACGGTGGGAGCGCATCGAAGCCGTCCACGAGCAGGTAGGTCCGCCGCTCTGAGATGTTAGCAAACTCGGCCAGCGGCAATCGCCGCCGTATCGAGCGGGATCGCGAGGGGCTGCCCGTGGAAGTTGCCGGCGCTCACGAGGTCGGGCGCGCCGTCGGCATCGGCAAAGACGAGCGGGTTGTCGGTCACGCTGTTGAGCTCGACCTCCACGGCGGCGGTCGCGTAGGCGAGCGCGTCGCGGGAGGCGCCGTGCACCTGCGGGACGCACCGGAGCGAGTACGGGTCCTGCACGCGGCTGCACCCGGCGTGCGAGGGCAGGATCGTAGAGCCGTCGAGGAGTCGCCGCACGTTGGCCGCGCTCTGCCCGTGGCCGGGGTGCGGGCGGAGCGCGTGTACGCGGGCCTCGAACGGGCGGAGCGAGCCCCGGAGCGCATCGAGCGTCATCGCGGCCACAGCATCGGCCGTCCGGGCAAGCTGCCACGCCCGCTGCAAGAGGTGCGCGGCGTGGGCGAGCATGAACTGCGTCCCGTTGATGAGGGCGAGGCCGTCTTTGGCGCCGAGCGGCACCGGGCCGAGGCCATGCGCGGCCAGCAAGGGTGCAGCGGGCTGCGGCGCGCCGTCCTGCCACAGGTGCCCTTCCCCGAGCAGGGGCAGGGCAAGATGCGCAAGCGGGGCGAGGTCGCCGGAGGCGCCGAGGCTGCCCCGCGAGGGCACGACCGGCACGAGACCCCGCTCGGCCATCACGAGCAGCCGCTCGAACACGGGAAGGGACACGCCGCTCGCCCCCAGCCCGAGCGCGTGCGCCTTGAGTTCCAGCATGAGCGCGCTGATCTCGGGTGCCACAGGCGGCCCCACGCCCACCGCATGGCTCCGCAGCAGGTTCTCCTGGAGCGCCGCCACATCCGACGCCGCAATCCGGGTCGATTTGAGCGCCCCGAAACCGGTGTTGACGCCGTAATGCGCTTCGCCATCGCCCAGCGCCGCTTCGACGAGCGCCCGCGAGGCCACCACGGCGGAGGCATCTGTGCGCAGCGCGGCGAGGCGGGCGGCGAGGTCGGCGTGGAGCGTGGCGAGGCGCAGGGGGGCGAGCGTCATGGGCGCAGCGGAAGCAGACGGGCGCGCAAGCCGCGCGGATCGAGCGTCAGAAAGGCGCCCTCCGTCAGTTCTGCCTCGAACTGGCGCAGCGCAGCCAGCACCGTTGCCCCGCAGGCCTCGGGCAGAACGTCTGTCATGCGCAGTTGCAGCACGCTCGGAGCCTGCTCCCTCGAAGCGGCCAGCAGGGCGCCAAAGTCGAGGTCGTGGGTGAACACGATGGCCCCCTGCTCCCGCGCCGCTTGCATGATGGCCGTGTCTGGCGCCGTCGCCGCGCCGAGGTGCATCCAGTGCACGGCCTCATGCCCGTGCGCCACGAGCAGGTCTACCCACTGCGGCGAGAGGTTCATGTCTACGATGAGCCGCATGGGCGCGCCTCAGGCCAGCGACACTTCGCGCTCTTCGACCCGCCAGGCCGCATACGCGAGTGCCGCGCCCACATCCTCGGCTTCCAGATAGGGATACGCGGCGAGGATCTGCTCGGTCGTGCGCCCGGCGGCAACGAGCCCGACCACCGTGCCCACCGTTACGCGCAGCCCTCGCAGGCAGGGCCTCCCGCCCATGAGCGCAGGGTCATGCGTGATGCGGTCGAATAAGGTCATGTCCGTTCCGGTGTTCATCTCAGGACCCAACGCCGCAGCGCCCGCCGGGATCGGCGACCCGCGTGGCGACGCGCCTGTGTCATCACAGCACAGGCGAGACGCCGAAGTACATCGCGGCGATGTTGAGCAGGCCGAGGCCGAGCGCGGCCACGGTGACGCCTTTCCAGCGGGGCGTCAGCATCGCCCAGCCTTGCAGCGCCTCCGGGTCTTCGCCCCGCGCGGCGCGCTCGCTCCGGTAGCCGGGAAAGGCCAGCAGCGCGAGGCCCATCACGATGCTCGCCGGGCCCATCGCCGAGCCGGCCACGTTGAACCACCCCTGCTCGGCGACGACGCGCCAGCCGAAGACGGTGAGCCACACGCCCACGATGAGCAGCAGCACGCCGCCGAGGCGCTCTTTGGTGCGGGAAACAGGAGGAGGCATGGAAGAACCAGAATGGTCAATAGTCAACGATCAAGTGTCAATGGTCAATGGGAGGCGCAGAAAGCGCAGGAGCCACCTGCATCTGCCGTTGGCAATTGACCATTGGCTGTTCACCATTGACCATTTTCAGCTTTCCCCGCAGCGTCCGGCGCAAGGGCTTGGCGCACAGACGTGAGACGGGAGGCCCGGGGCCACATGGCTTCGAACCTCCCGTCGTTCTCCGTCCGCCGGCCGCGGATCAGCGCACCGCGGACAGGCGCTGCACGGCGTCGGCCAGCATCCTCACCTTTGCCCCGTCGCGGGCGCCGTTCGCGTCGCGTGCGAGGGCGGTGGACAGCGCGCCCAGGGACCGCGTGCGGGCCGCTGCCGGGGCCGCCTCGGCCTGGACGAGCGCCGCGCGGACGGCGGCGATGCGGGCCGTGGCGAGCCCGCCGCTGCGCTCGAGCTGGTCGAGGTAGGCGCGGGCGAGAACGAACGTCGCGGGCCACTCGAATTTGGGCTGCCCCTGCGCGTTGAGGTAGTCGAGGCGCACGGTCTTCGCGGCGGCGATCTCGTTGGCCGAGAGGTACGGGCTCGGCGCCAGCTCGAACACGTCGAGGCCGCGCGCGATCTCCGACGACACGAGGTCGCCGTTGTACCAGTACACCGACCAGCTGCCGCCCGAGACCATCTCGCCCGCGCGGATCGGGCCCGCGGTCGTGGAAGGCGATCTCGACGGGGTGGGCGGCATCGGTCCAGTCGAAGACCGAGATGCCGCCCTGGTACCACGCCTGCACCATCACGTCGCGGCCGGGGATCGGGATGAGCGAGCCGTTGTGGGCGACGCAGTTCTCGGCCGTCGTCTGCGGGGCGGAGAGCTTGTAGTAGCTCTGGAAGTCCATCTTGCCGCCGTTGAGCGTGAAGATGGCGTCGGCGCCCCACTCCTTCGGGTCCGTGGCGCGGCACTTGGGCTGGCCGCCGCCGCCCCACTCGTCGGTGAAGAGGACCTTCGATGCCGTCGTTGGAGAACGTGGCCGAGTGCCAGTAGGAGAAGTTGGAGTCCGCCACGGCATCCATCCGGACGGGGTTGGCGGGGTCGGAGATGTCGAGCAGGAGGCCGTAGCCCTCGCAGGCGCCGCCGGCCAGGCCGATGGCGGGATAGAGCGTGATGTCGTGGCACTGCGTCGGGCCGGGGGCGCGGGCCGCGCGGCTCGGCCGCGGCCGAAGCGCTGGGCGACGAGTTCGGGGAGGGCCGCGCGCAGCGCCGTGGTGTCGGCGGCCGTCGGCGCGCCGGTGCCGCCGCGCCGACGCACCATCTCGTCGAGCATCGGCGCCACCATGCGGGCCGGCAGCACGCGGGGCTGGCCCCCGATGTCGGCGACGAAGGCGCCCCGCGCCCGCGCGGCCTCGATGGCCGCGAAGTCGTCCGGCGCCAGCCCGTGCTGCGGCGGGGCGAGGAGGTCCTCGAAGATGCGCGGCGAGGAGACGATGGCCGCCTGCGCGGGGTTGGCGAGCGGCACCTTGATGACCTCGATGCGGAAGAGCGCCGTCGTGGGGTCTTCACCGGGCGCGCGCCCGGAGCAGCCGGCGAGCTCCTCGCTTGGCCGCACGGGCGCCGAGCCGGACACGTACACGTACACGTTCGCGTCGTCGTCGGGGTCTTTGAGGAGCGAGTGCGTGTGCGAGCCGCGGCAGGTCTGCACGTTGGAGATGTACCTCGGCGCGCGGATGTCGCTGATGTCGAAGATGCGGATGCCGCGCAGGCGGTTGCTGCTCACGGTCTCGGGCACCCCTGCGGTGCCGCAGTCGAGGCGCCCGCCGAGGCCCTCGCCGGAGACGAACATCAGGTTGCCGTAGACCGACACGTCGCTCTGCGAGGCGGGGCAGACGTACGAGGTCACCACGCGGGGCGCCGTCGGGGTGGAGAGGTCCCACACGATGATGCCGTTGTAGTTGCCCTGGATGGCGTACGGGCCCTTGAAGGCGAGGTCGGAGTTGGTCACGCCGACGAACGCCTCGCGGCGGCGGCGTCGACGAGAGCTTGCGCAGGTTCCAGAGGGCTTCCCCGGCGTCGAACAGGCCGGCGGAGAGGCCCACGCGCGGGTCGGGCGTGGGCGGCGCCACGGTGAGGTGCCAGTCGCGGGCGGTGGTCATCGCGGGCCGGGCGGTGGAGCACGCGCCCAGGCCGAGCAGGCCGAGCAGCCCGAGCAGCAGGCGGCCCGAGGCCAGAGGAAGGGTGGAGCGGTGGTTCATAAGCGGGCGTGATGGGAAAGAGCCTCTGGGGATTCTGGTAGCGGGGGCCTTCATTCGTCCGCCAGCGCCTCAAGCATCCCCCGCATCCGGGCGATCTCGGTGATCTGGTCGACGTGGATGTCGGAGGCGATCTTGAAGAGGGCGTCGCCGGTGACGGCGCCGGCCGTGGCGAAGAGGCCGTCCACCATCGACACCGCCCCGGTGTGGTGCTGGATCATGTAGGTCAGGAACAGCCGGTCGAAGTCGTGCCCGCGCGCCGCCGCCAGTTCGTGCAGCTGCGCGTCGGTGAGCATCCCCGGCATCATGTGGTGCCCTTCGTGCCCGCCGGCCCCGCCGTGGACCATGAGCGTGAGGCCGTCGATGTGGACCATGGGCACGGGCTGGCCGCGGTCGCGCAGCCACTTCTGCATCGCCGCGATCTCGTCCTGCTGCGCGTTGATGATGCGGGCCGCGAGCGTCTGCACAGCCGGGCGGGCGCCGTTCGTCGGGGCGAGGTTGCGACATGACGAGCGCCTGCGCGTGGTGGCCGATCATGCCGTCCATGAAGGCCACGTCGGCCGGGCTGAAGGCGCGGCGTGCGCTGTCCTGGCGGGCCCAGTAGCGGGCTTCGAGTTCGGTCGCCGGGCCGGGATGGGCGGAAGGCCCTGTGGCAGCGGGCCGCGCGGTGGCGGTCGGTATCGGCTCGTGCGACGGCCCGGCGTGCATGGGCGCGGTGCTGCTACAGGCGGCGAGCACGAGTAGAAACAGGGCGGGCAGCCAGCGAAAAACGTGACGGGGCATGGGGCAGCGTCGGGCGAAACCACCTCCAAGGTAATTGGCCGCGCCCGCCTGCGCGACCCTGCTGCCGCAGATGCCGCAATCTCAGCGCCCCGAGCGAACAGGCGCCCGTGCGTTCGGCGCCGGGTTCTTCCGTTGGCTATTGTCGATTGACTGTTGGCCATCGACCATTCATCGCTTCAGCCCGTAATCATGGGCAGGTCCACGCCCCGCTCGCGCGCGACGTCGATGGCGTCTTCGTAACCGGCGTCGGCGTGGCGCATGACGCCGGTGCCGGGGTCGGCGGTGAGCACGCGCTCCAGGCGGCGCGCCGGCGGAGGCCGTGCCGTCGGCGACGGCCACCATGCCGCGGTGGATGCGAGTAGCCGATGCCCACGCCGCCGCCGTGGTGGAGGCTCACCCACGAGGCGCCGCAGGCGGTGTTGAGGAGCGCGTTGAGCAGCGGCCAGTCGGCGATGGCGTCGGAGCCGTCCTTCATGGCCTCCGTCTCGCGGTTGGGGCTCGCCACGGAGCCGGTGTCGAGGTGGTCGCGCCCGATCACGAGCGGGGCGTCCACCCGGCCCTTCTCCACGAGCCAGTTGAACCGCGCCCCGGCCTCGGCGCGCTCGCCGTATTCGAGCCAGCAGATGCGCGCGGGCAACCCCTGAAACTGCACCTTCTCGCGCGCCAGGCGGATCCACCGCGCCAGGGCTTCCTTCTCGGGAAACAGCTCCAGGATGGCGTCGTCGGTGGCGGCGATGTCGCGCGGGTTGCCGGAGAGGGCAGCCCAGCGGAACGGCCCGGCGCCGCGGCAGAAGAGGGGGCGGATGAAGGCGGGCACGAAGCCGGGGATCTCGAACGCCTCCGTCATGCCCCGGTGGTCGGCCACCTGCCCGCGCAGGTTGTTGCCGTAGTCGAAGGCGACGGCGCCCGCGCGCCTGCATCTCGAGCAGCGCCGCCACGTGCGCTGCATCGCGTCGAGCACGGCGGCGTCGTAGCCCTCGGGGTCGGCCGCGCGGAAGGCAGGGGCGGTCTCGGGCGTGGTTCCGGCGGGCAGGTAGCCCGTGCGGAGGTCGTGGGCGGAGGTCTGGTCCGTCACGAGGTCGGGGAGGACGCCGCGCTGCACGAGCTCCGGCATCAGCTCGGCGGCATTGCCGACGAGGCCCACCGAGAGGGCTTCGCCGCGCGCCTTGCGCCGTCGAGCACGAGGTCGAGCGCGCGGTCGAGGTCGTGTTTCGAGGCGGTCGCAGTAGCCCGGTCTCACGCGGCGCTGGATGCGGGCGCGGTCCACGTCCACGCCGAGAAAGGCCGCGCCGTTCATGGTGGCCGCGAGGGGCTGCGCGCCGCCCATTCCCCCGAGCCCGGCGGTGACGACGAGGCGCCCGGCCAGGCGTGCCGCCGAAGTGCTGGCGCGCGCGCTTCGGCAAACGTCTCGTAGGTGCCCTGCAGGATGCCCTGCGTGCCGATGTAGATCCACGAGCCCGCCGTCATCTGCCCGTACATCGTCAGGCCGAGCGCCTCCAGGCGTCGGAACTCGTCCCACGTGGCCCAGCGCGGCACGAGGTGGCTGTTGGCGATGAGCACGCGCGGCGCCTCGTCGTGCGTGCGGAAGACGCCGACGGGCTTGCCGCTCTGCACGAGGAGCGTCTCGTCGTTCTCCAGGCGCCGCAGCGTCTCCACGATCTTGTGGTAGCACGCCGGGTTGCGCGCCGCCTTGCCGGTGCCGCCGTAGACGACGAGGTCCTCGGGCCGCTCGGCCACCTCGGGGTCGAGGTTGTTCATGAGCATCCGCAGCGCCGCCTCCTGGTGCCAGCCCTTACAGGACAGCGTCGTGCCGCGCGGGGCGCGAACCGTGGGCATGGCGGCAGGATGGAGCGGCACGGGCGGCAGAAAGGGCGTCCAGAAAGGTACGCTCCCCGCCCTGCTCACATCTGCCCGAACACCCAGCGCAGCGCGGCGACGCCGAGCCACACGATGCCGACGGCGCCGCCCAGCATCACGGCCACGAGCAGCCACAGCACGATCCGGCTCGACGCCTTCACGCGCTCGGGCTGCACGGCGTAGCGCTCCACGAGGCGGAGGTTCTTCTTGCTCGCCTTCCACCCGAAGTCCAGCAGGTCGCCCACGAACGGCACCGTCCCGGCGAGCGCGTCGATGAGGACGTTGCCGGCCATGCGCACGAGCACGTGCGGGGGCGCGCCGAGGCGGACGGCGACGAAGAGCGCGTAGCAGCGCCACGCCCGCGCCCACGGCGTCGCCCGCGCCGGGCACGAGGCCGAGCAGCGGGTCGAGCCCGAAGCGCATCCGGGTGCCGGGCACGGGCACGAGGTCGTCGAGCACGCGGGCGATGCTGCGGAGGCGGTCGAGGTGCCCCTCGGCCTCCGGACGGGTGGCGATCTGTTCGTCGGACATGGACGCGGAGAAGGCGCCCAAGCTACCGCACCAGAGCCCGCCGCGCTGTTACGATGCCGGGATGGACCGGCCTGGCCTGCACGGGCATGGCAAGCCCTGCCCCTACGGTTCGGCGATGGCGGCGCCTTCGGGGAGGAGCGTGCCGGTGACGAGGCGCAGTTCGGCGAGGGCGAGGGCGAGGCGGTAGCGCGCGTCTACGAGGCGCGTGTCGGCGTCGAGGGCAGCGAGTTGCACTTGCCGGAGGTCGAGCGGCGAGATCTGGCCGAGGTCGAGCTGGGCAAGGGCCACGCGCACGTTGCGGCGGACGATGGCCGCGTTCTGCGTTTCGAGGGCCACGAGGCGCGCGGTGCCGTCCACCTCGGCGCTCAGGCGCGCGGCGTCGGCGCGGAGGCCGTTGCGGAGGCGCTCGGAGGCCAGTTCGGCCTGCTCCACGCGCAGGCCCGCGTTGGCCGCGCGTCGTTCGCGGTCGCGGGCGTCGTAGAGCGGCCACGAGAGGGCCAGGCCGTAGTTCAGGCTCCCCGTGAGCGTGGGCAGGGCCAGTTCGGGGAAGAAGCTGCGGTCGAGCGCGGCCACGCCGTAGCCCGCCGTAAGGCGCACGCTGGGGAAGAACTCGGCCTGCACCTCGCGCACGGCGGCGCGGGCGGCGTCCTCGGCGGCGGCGGCGGCCTGGAGGTCGCGGTTGCGCGCCTCGGCGGCGGCAGCCAGGGCGGCGGGGGCGAGCGTGCCTACGGCGTCGGTGGGCGGCACCTCGCGGTCGGCCACGGTCACGGCCTCCGGGTCGTCGAGGGCGAGCAGTTCGCCGAGCGTGAGGCGGGCGGTGCGGAGCGTGAGGCGCTCGCGCAGCAGGGCGGCGCGGTCGGCGTTGAGGTCGGCGAGGGCGAGCGCGGCATCGACCTCGGCGGCGGTGCCGATGCGCACGCGGGCGTCCTGCACGCGCAGCCGCTCCTCCGACACGCGCACGGCTTCGCGGCGGGCCGCTTCGAGCCCCTGCTCACGGACGACGTTGAGGTAGGCGCCTCGTCACGTCGCGGACGAGGAATTCGGCGTCGCCATCGGCCGTGAAGGCGGCCCGCCGGCCCTCGGCGCGAAGGCGGCGGTAGGTGGCGGCGCGGCGATTTCCATCGAACAGGGTATAGCCGAGCGAGATGTCGCTCGTGAGGGCGGTGGCGCCGGGGTTGCGGCGCACGGTGCCGTCGGCGCCGGTCGTGGCCGCAGCGCCGGTGCGGGAGCCCGCGAGGCGCGTGTTGAAGTCGACATCCGGGTAGTAGCCGGCGTTGCGGCGTGTGGCATCGTTGGCGGCACGCTCGGCTTCGATCGCGGACGAGAGGCGGTCCGGGTTGCGGGCGAGGGCGAGCGCGACCGCCTCGTCGAGTGTCACCACGCGGGCATCGGCGGGGGGGCCGAGTTCGGGCACGTCTACGCGGAGGGCGAGGTGGATGCCGTAGAGGCGGAGCGTGTCCGGCAGGGGCGGACGGACGCCGAGCGGCGCCTGCGCGTGCGCAGCGAGGGCGACGAATAGCCATGCCCCGACGAGCGCCCAACGCGCGGCCCCACCCTTCCAGAACCCGCGCGAACGACGCCGTCCCGGTGCTCCGGCCTCGGACGAGCGCGCCATCGCTCCGTGCGCGCGCTCGGGGGAGAACTGCTCAGGCATGGGCGCCCTCCTGCGTCGGCGTGGGCAGCACGTCTGTACCGGCGCCGTCGCCGGCGGACGCGCCATCGCCGCCCTCCGGCGCATCGAGGTCGGCGTCGCGGTGCGCCACAACTTTGGGCGCGACGTAGGTATACACGGCGGGGATTACGAAGAGGGTCAGGCCGGTGCCCACGAGCAGGCCGCCGATGACGGCGAGGCCCATGGGAATGCGGCTCGTGGCGCCGGCGCCAAGCGCGAGCGCAATCGGCAGCGTGCCGAGGACCGTGGCCAGGCTCGTCATCAGGATCGGGCGGAAGCGCGCCACCGCGCCGTTGCGCGCGGCCTCGAAGATCGCATCGCCCGCCTCCCGCCGCTGGTTGGCAAACTCGACGATCAGGATGCCGTTCTTGGTGATGAGCCCGATGAGCATCACGATGCCGATCTGCGAGAACACGTTGATCGTGGCGCCGAAGTACCACAGGAACGCAAGCGCGCCCACGAGCGCGAGCGGCACGGTGAGCAGGATCGTGAACGGGTCGCGGAAGCTCTCGAACTGCGCCGCGAGCACGAGGTAGATGAGCACGAGCGCGAGCAGGAACACGAAGTAGAGGCTGCCCGACGACTCGCGGAAGTCGCGGCTCTGGCCGGTCACGTCGCGGCTGAAGCCCTCCGGCAGCACGCGGTCGGCGATCTCGTCCATCGTGTCGAGCGCCTGGCCGAGCGTCACGCCGGGGGCGGGCTGCGCGTTGACGGTGGCGGCTTCAAACCGGTTGTAGCGCGACAGCTGCGGCGGCGCGGCGCTCTCGTGCGTGGTGACGAGGTTTTCGAGCAGGATCGGCGTGCCCGTGCTGCTGCGCACGTAGAGGCCGCGCAGGGCGGACGGGTCGGCGCGGCGGGCGGCTTCGAGCTGGGCGATGATCTCGTACTGCTGCCCCTCGCGGATAAAGTAGCCGAGGCGCTGCTCCGAGAGCGCCACCTGGAGCGCCTGCGCCACGTCGAGCGGGTCGATGCCGAGGCTCTGGGCGCGCGAGCGGTCTACCGACACCTGCAGCTCGGGGTTGGTGAACTCCAGGTTGGCGCGCACGAACGAGAACTGCCCCGACTCCTCGGCCTCGGCCACGAACTTCGGCAGCACCTCTTTGAGCGCTTCGAGCGTCGGCGCCTGGATCACGTACGACACCGGCGTGCCACGCGCGTTGGACGTGGCAATCGTCGGCGACTGCTGCACGTTCACGCTCGCGCCCGGCACGCGCCGCACGGCGGCCTGAAGCGCCTGCGCGATCTCGTCCTGCGAGCGCGCGCGCTCTCCGGGCGGCACGAGCGTCACCGAGACGCGCCCGGAGCCGGCGCTCACGATCTGGGTGATCGCCGGAGGCCTCGGGCACCTCGCGCTTGACGACCTCGGTCAGGCGCTCCATGTAGGCCACAGTGGCCTGGTAGGTGGTGCCCTGCGGCTGCTGCGCGCTCACGTTGAGCTGCCAGCGGTCTTCCTGGGGCGCCAGTTCGCTCTCCAGGGAGCTGAAGAGCACGACCACCAGCACGCTGCTCACGCCCATGACCACGAAGGCGAGCCAGCGGCGGCGCAAGAACGCGTCGAGCGCGCCGCTGTAGGCGCCGTTCATGCGCTCGAAGAACGGCTCGGTCTGGCGGTACAGCCACGGGTGCTCGGCGCCGCGCCGCAAAAAGCGCGAGGCGAGCATCGGCGTGAGCGTGAGCGCGGCAAAGGCCGAGATCAGGATGGCCCCGGCGAGGGTCACGCCGAACTCGCGGAAGAGCGCGCCCACGACGCCGCTCTGGAAGATGATGGGCAGAAACACCGCCACGAGCGCCGCCGTCGTCGCAATGACCGCGAGGAAGATCTCCTTCGTGCCCTCGATGGCCGCCTGCCGGGGCGCCATCCCCTCCTCTAGCTTCACGTAGATGTTCTCCAGCACCACGATGGCATCGTCCACGACGAGCCCGATGGCGAGCACGAGCGCGAGTAGGGTGAGCACGTTGACGGAGAAGCCCGCGAGCGCCATGATCCCGAAGGCCCCGATGAGCGACACCGGGATGACGAGGATCGGCACGAGCGTCGAGCGCCAGTCGCGCAGGAAGACGAAGATCGACGAGCACGACCGAGCGCCATCGCAATGGCCACGGTCTCCTCGACCTCCGAGATGGACGCGCGGATCTGCCGCGTGTTGTCGAAGCCGACCTCGGTGACGACGTCGTCGGGCAGGTCGCGGCGGATGTGGTCGAGGCGGGTGTAGAACTCGTCTACCATCTCGATGTAGTTAGCGCCGGGCAGCGGGCGCAGCACGACGCCCACCATGGGCACGCCGTTGCGCTTGAGGATCTGCCGCTCGTTCTGCGCCGCGAGCACCACGCGCCCCACGTCCTTCATCCGCACGAGGCTTGGCCCGCTGGCCTTGAGCACGAGGTTCTCGAACTCCTCCACCGTCTGGAGCCGCATGAGCGGGCGGATCGAGAGGTCCACCTGGTTGCCCTCGATGCGCCCGCCGGGCAACTCCACGTTCTGGCTCTGCACGGCGGCGCGCAGGTCGGAGGGCGTGAGGCCGTAGGCGGCCAGGCGCGTCGGGTCGAGGTAGAGGCGCATCGCATAGCGCTTCTCGCCCCAGATGTCCACACTCGCCACGCCGGGGATCGTCTGGAGGCGCTCGACGAAGAACTTGCGCGCCAGGTCGGTGATCTCGAGCAGGCTGCGGGTGTTGCTCGCCACGGTGAGGAACACGACCGGGCTCGCGTCTGCGTTGGACTTCGACACGACCGGCTCGTCGGCTTCCGGGGGGATGCGGCCGCGCGCCCGCGAGACGCGGTCGCGCACTTCGGCGGCGGCGTTGTCGAGGTCCTCGCCGAGTTCGAACTCGACCGTCACGCTGCTGCCCCCATCGCGGCTCGAACTCGTGATCGAGCGGATGCCCGCGATCCCGTTGACGGACTCTTCGATGGGCTCGGTGACCTGGTTCTGGATCACCTCGGCGTTGGCCCCTCGCAGGCTCGTCTGCACCGAGATCACCGGCGTCTCGATGA
Source organism: Rhodothermales bacterium (assembly GCA_963740755.1). Lineage (GTDB taxonomy): Bacteria > Bacteroidota > Rhodothermia > Rhodothermales > BA12 > CAVSDF01. Next base: position 119,022 of record CAVUFJ010000007.1, on the reverse strand, counting down.
TCGGGTACTCGCGGATGCCGAGCGACCGGAAGCCGAGCACGCCCCCGATCACGATGGCGAGCGAGGCCACCGTGGTGAGCACGGGCCGCCGGACGGAGAGGCTGTAGAGCGAGGCCATGATTAATGGTCAATGGTCAACGACCAATAGTCAATGGCCAATGGGATGCCGGGAAGGTGCCGGAGCATTCTGTTTCTTCCGTTGGCCATTGACCATTGGCTGTTGACCATTGACCATTTTTCAGTTTTGCGCGCGGCGCGTGGAATCGGGGCGGAGGCGGCGCTGCTCGCCCACGCCATCGCCGCGCCCGGCGCCGGCCACCTTGATGCTCTGGCCCGGCCGCACCTGGTCGATGCCCGACGTAAGCACCGTGTCGCCCGGCGCGACGCGCCCGAGCACCTGCACGCGGTCCGGCGTGCGGATGCCGGTGCGCACGGCCCGGCGGACGGCCTTGCCGCCCTGCACGACGAACACCGCCGCGCTGTCCACGCCCGGCAGTAATGCGGCGGTGGGCACCACGAGCGCGTCCGGTACTTCGGTGAGCACGAGCCGCACCTCCGCGTAGGCGCCCGGCGTGAGCACGTCGCCCGCGTTGCCCACGCGCGCCCGCACGGTGAGCGCCCGCGTGCTCTGCGAGATGCCCGGCTCGACGGCGTAGACGGCGCCCGTGTACACGCCCGATTCGCCCGGCACCGTGAACTCGACGGGCGCGCCGACGCGCACCTGCGTGGCGTAGGCCTCCGGGACGGTGAACTCCAGCTTGAGCGGACTCGTCACGTTGAGCGTGGCGATGCGCGTGCCGGGCGACACGTAGGCGCCCACGCTCACCGCGCGCAGGCCCACTTTGCCGGAGAACGGCGCCGTGATGCGCCGCCGCCCGATCTCGGCGCGCGTCTCGGCCATCTGCGCGCCGAGCACGCTCGCCTCGCTTTCGGCCTGGTCGAGCGCCGCGCGGGCGAGGCCGCCAATCTCGAACAGTTGCCGCTGGCGCTGCGCCTGCACGGCGGCGAGGCGGTAGCGCGTTTCGGCGGCGCGCAGTTCGGCCTGGAGCACGTCCGTGTTGAGCGAGGCGAGCGTCTGCCCCTGCCGCACGTAGGCCCCTTCCTGAAAGCCCAGCGCCACGATGCGCCCGGCCACCTCCGCACTCACGTCGACCGATTCCCACGCCAACAGCGTGCCGGTGGCCGAGAGGATGTCGGAGAGGGGCTGCTGCGCCACGAGCCCGACCGTCGCCACGAGCGGACCGCCGCCGCGCCCGCCCCCACCGCCGGGACGCGCCCCGCCAGGCGCTCCGGCGCCGGGGCCCTCGTCTTTCTCCATCAGCTTGGGCAGCGCGAGCAGCACCACCGCCGCGAGCGCCACCGACGACCAGATCACCACCTTGCGACGCGACGCCATGAACCAGAGAGCAGAAAGAGGCAGAAAGACGCCCCGTTACGTCCGCGTGGCAAGGTGGGTTCTTAGGCGCTCCTGCGCTGCACGACTCGCCACCGTTTCGGGATGCTTTTGTGACAGATGGCGGGGTCATACCCGGCACTTCTCCGGACTGGCCAGAATGCCCTACCTTTGGACGTAGGCCGAAGTGGCGGAACGGTAGACGCTGTCGACTCAAAATCGATTGCCCGCGAGGGCGTGCGGGTTCGAATCCCGCCTTCGGTACTCTTTGATTGCTCGCACGATGCCGCGCCGTCTCGCCATACGCGCCGCTGAGGCGGCCCTGCTCCTGAGCGGCGCCCTCCTGGCCGGTTGCGCCCACACAGCTGCCCCGCCCCACCCGAGCTTCGATGCCGACGCGGCGGTGGAACGCCTCGCGCTCTGCACGACCACCGAGGCCGAGGCGCGCGCGCTCTTCGGGACGCCTACCCGGGTGGGGCGCCTCCGCAACGAGCGCGTGCTGAGCTGGATCGTGGGCGAGGGCCAGGGCGGCACCATCCGCTACCTCGCCGTGCTCCTCGACGCGCGCGGGACCGTCGTGGACCTCTACTGGAACCTCCCCACCGAAATCCCCTGGGCGCCCGCCAACCAGTGCCCCGGGCGATGAGCGCCCAGGCAGACGCACCAAGCGGGCGCGCCAAAAACCGGGCGCAAAGGCACGGTTGACCTCCGGGCGGCCGGGCGACAAGGCTATCTTGAGGGCTCCATACAGGGCACACCGCCCCCCACGGCGGAACAAGCACGAACCGTCGCCGTGCTGCCCTCCATCCGATTGGCGCCCCAACATTTGGGCGCCTGTGTTCCGTCCGCTGCGGCTCCTCTCCCGCGGCCCGCTCCTACCGCATTGCTCCTGCGCTCTTCTGGCCGTACGGCCCTGGTGGCGGTCTTCGTTTCGCTCCTACTCGCCCCGGCACACGCACAGACGCGCCGCGCGCCGGCCCCGCCGTCGCTGCGCGCCCGGCTCGACAGCATCTTCGACCGGCCCACGCTCGCCAACGCCTTTGCCGGCGTCACCGTGGCGGACGCCAGCACGGGCACCGTGCTCTACAGCCGCAACGCGGCCAAGAGCTTCATGCCCGCCTCCAACGCGAAGCTCTACACCACCGCCGCCGCGCTCGACCTCTTCGGCGCAGGCTTCCGGTTTGTCACCACCCTCCACGCGATGGGGCCCGTCGACGGCGGCACGCTCCGGGGCGACCTCGTGCTGCGCGGCGCCGGAGACCCGACGCTCGGCGCCGCCTACTTCGCCGACAAGGACAAGACCGACCGCCTCGCCGCCTTCCGCGCCTTTGCCGACAGCCTCCGGGCGCGCGGCATCCTCCGCATCGAAGGGGCGATCGTGGGCGACGACGACGTGTACGACGACGTGCCGCTCGGCTACGCGTGGTCGTGGGACGACATCCCGTTCTACTACAGCGCCGAACTCTCCGGCCTCTCGTTCTACGACAACACGGTAGACCTGACGATCCGCCCCGGCGACACGGTCGGCGCGCCCGGCACCCTCACGTGGGAGCCCTTCAACACCGACTACGTCTCGTTCATCAACCGCACCGTCACGCGTCCGGCGGGCAGCGGCGTCCGCGAAGGCTACGCGCGCCCGCTCGAATCCAACACGATCACGCTCACGAGCCAGGTGGGCCGCGACACGCGCGACCCCGAGACGCTCACCGTCCACAACCCGACGCGCTACGCCGCCTATCTGCTGCGCACGGTGCTCATGAACGCCGGCATCGCGGTCACGGGCGACGCGCTCGACGCCGACGACCGGACGACCAAGCCCGACTACGCGACCGCCACGCCGGTGGCCTCGTGGCGCTCCGAGCCGCTCGGGCGCATCGTGGAGGGCGTCAACAAAGAATCGCTCAACCTGTGGGCGGACGAGCTGCTCAAGCTCATCGGCACGCGCGCGCAGGGGCCCCGCCCCACCGAAGGCGAACCGCTCGGCTCGCACGAGCGCGGCCTCAAGGTGGCCCAGCCCGTGTGGGCGCGCATGGGCGTGGACACGGTGGGCACGAAGCTCGTGGACGGCTCGGGCCTCTCGCGCCTCGACCTCGTCACGCCCGCCTCCACGGTGGCGCTCCTGCGCGCGATGCACCGCCACGCCGACCCGGCGGTGCGCACGGCCTTCCGCGCCTCGCTCCCCATCGGCGGGGTGGACGGGACGCTCGAAAACCGGTTTCGCGGGACGGCGCGCCACGGGCAACGTGCGCGCCAAGACCGGCTCGCTCGGCGCCGTGTCCAGCCTCTCGGGCTACGTGACGACGCGGGGCGGACGCGTGCTCGCCTTCTCGATCATGGTGAACCACTACACGTCCGGGTCGTCTGCCGCCCGGGGCGCGCAGGACGACGCGGTGAACGTGCTCGCTGGCCTCAACTGACCTTCTCCGTACGGGCGGCATCTGCCGCCCCTCCCGCTCTCTTCGCATGACGCCGCGCGCTGCCGATTCGGCCTTCCAGATCCATGCCACCACCGTCGTGGGCGTGCGCCACGGCGGCCGCGTGGCCCTCGGCTCCGACGGGCAGGCCACGATGGGCAACACCGTGCTCAAGCACAAGGCCCAGAAGGTGCGCTCGCTCCACGGCGGCAAGATCCTCGCGGGCTTTGCCGGCGCCACCGCCGACGCGTTCACCCTCTTCGAGCGGTTCGAGGAAAAGCTCCAGGCCTACGGCGGCAACGTGACGCGCGCCGCCGTCGAACTCGCCAAAGACTGGCGCACCGACCGCTTCCTGCGCCGCCTCGAAGCGCTCCTCGCCGTCGCCGCGAGCGACCGGCTGCTGCTCATCTCCGGCACCGGCGACGTGATCGAGCCCGACGATCCGATCCTCGCCATCGGCTCGGGCGGGCCGTACGCCCTCGCCGCCGCGCGCGCGATGCTCCAGCACGGGCCGGACGACGCTCACCGCCCGGCAGATCGTGGAAGACAGCCTCCACATCGCCGCCGACGTGTGCATCTACACAAATCATCATCTCACTATCATGGAGATCGACGCCGCCTGACGCCCCACCGTCCTGCCAGCGATCTTCTTCTATTTCATCCATTCCATCATTCCTATGCGAGCCCAACAGCGTGCGGCCAATGCCCAGCGGCCCCGTGAGGCGGCCCTCTTTGTAGACCTCGACGACCTCTACAGCGCCCTTCTGCAGAAGCTGCCCCGCGAAACCAACCCCGGCGCTTTCGTCTCCGACGCCCTGCGCGCGGTGCCGGGCTTTGTGGGCCGGGCCTTCGGCGCCCGCCTCAACCACGGGCGCGCCTACGGCGACTTCTCGGCCATCGAAGGCGGCGCGGAGATGCAGAAGACGCTCTACACGGCCAACGTCGAGCCGACGTTCGTGTGCGGGGCGCGCAACGCCTCCGAGCTCGCCGTCGCGATGGACGCCGCGGTGATGCTCGACAAGGAGCCCGACCTCGCGATCCTCGTCGTCGTCTCCGGCACGCGCACCTACGCGCCGCTCATGCGCCGCGCCCGCGCGCTCGGGCGCCGCGTGATCGTGCTCACGACCGAGGCCTCACGCGAGCGCGAAGGCGAAGGCGACGTGGTGAGCGTGTTCGACCTCGCCCCCGAGGCCCAGGCCGCGCCCGAACCCCGCGCCCCGCGCGTCGGCATCGACTACAAGCGCGTCGAGAGCACCGTGGGCCTGCGCGCGCTCGAAGTGATCGAAGAGTTCTTCGGCCAGTACGACGAGGTGTACCTCACGCCCCTTCTGCGCAAGCTCACCGAAGAGCTCGGCGAGAGCGGCCACGAGCCCAAGATCATCGTCTCCGACCTCGAAGCCCTCGGCGCCGTCTACCTCGAAAAGCGGCGCGGCTACCCGCACGACTACACGGTCCTGCTCGTGGACGGCCAGCACCCGGACGTGCAGCGCGTGCGCGAGCTCTTCGAAGACGAAGAGGAAGAAGACGCCTTCGAAGACCCCGCGTACCCCAAAGACGAAGCCGTCGAAGAGGCCCCGTGAACCCTTGAATGGTCAGTGGTCAACCGTCAATGGTCAATTGCGAATGGGATGCGACAGAAAACCCCTGCGTCATCTGGTTATCCCGTTGATCATTGACTGTTGACCATTGACCATTGACCATTTTTCTATGCTCGATTCCCTGACCCCGCGCCAGATCGTGGCCGCGCTCGACCAGTACGTGGTCGGGCAGACGGAGGCCAAGAAGAGCGTCGCGATTGCGCTGCGCAACCGCTGGCGCCGCCAGAACGCCCCGGACGAGATCCGGGACGAGATCATGCCGGCCAACATCCTCATGATCGGGCCGACCGGCGTGGGCAAAACCGAGATCGCCCGGCGGCTCGCCAAGCTCTCCGGCGCGCCCTTCATCAAGGTCGAGGCGACCAAGTTCACCGAGGTCGGCTACGTCGGGCGCGACGTGGACTCGATGATCCGCGACCTCACCGACCAGGCGGTGGGCCTCGTGCGCGCCGAGCACGAGGAGCGCGTGCAGGAGCGCGCCCGCGAACTCGCCGACGAGCGCGTGCTCGACCTGCTCGTGCCGCCGCCCGCGCCCGCGAGCTCCTCGGCGCCCTTCCCCTTCAACCAGCCCACCGCCCCGCCACGCGCCCGCCGAACCGGCGCCGGAGAGCACGCACGCGCGCCAAGATGCGCGAGCGGCTCCGAAGCGGCTCGTTCGACACGTCGGAAGTGGAGATCGAAGTGTCCGAGTCGGCCTCGCCGATGATGCAGGTGTTCGGGCCGATGGGCATGGAGGAGATGGGCATGAACATGCAGGACGCTCTTCGGCGGGCTCGGCAAAAAGCGCAAAAAGCGCCGCGTGACGGTGGCCGAGGCGCGCGTGCTGCTCACGGCCGAGGAGGCGCAGAAGCTCGTCGACAAGGACGGCATCACGCGCGAGGCGCTCGACCGCGTGCAGAGCAGCCGGCATCGTCTTCATCGACGAGATCGACAAGGTGGCCTCGCGCTCGGGCCAGGGCTCGCGGGCCGGACGTGAGCCGCGAGGGCGTGCAGCGCGACCTGCTGCCGCTCGTCGAGGGCATCGACGGTGACGACCAAGTACGGCCCCGTCCGCACCGACCACATCCTGTTCATCGCCGCCGGGCGCGTTCCATGTGGCCAAGCCGAGCGACCTGATCCCCGAACTCCAGGGCCGCTTCCCGATCCGCGTCGAGCTGGAGAGCCTGCACGAGGCCGACTTCCTCGCCATCCTGACGCAGCCCCGCAACGCGCTCCTGAAGCAGTATGCGGCGCTGCTGGCCGCCGAGGGCGTGGCGCTCACGTTCACCGACGCGGCGGTCGCGGAGATCGCGCGCGTGGCGGCGCAGGTCAACGCCGAGGTCGAGAACATCGGCGCCCGCCGCCTCCACACGGTGCTGACGACGCTGCTCGAAGAGGTCCTCTTCGACGTGCCCGACGGGACGCCCCGCACCCACCTGGAGGTGACGGACGCGCTCGTGCGCGAACGCCTGAGCGCGATTGCCCAGAACCGCGACCTGAGCCAGTACATTTTGTGAGGGCATCGGGGACCGGGACCGGAGAGACCGGAGCCCGCGGGCGCCGTTCTGCGATGCCCGGCCCCTGCTCCCGCTCCTCCCTGCCTGGCATGACCGCCCACCTGCTCGACCCCGAGGCGCCCGGCGTGGCGGAGGCGTGGGCGGACCTGCTCGCCCGGAGCCCGGGCGCCACGCCCCACGCGGCGCTGCCGTTCGTGCAGGCCGTGGCGCGGGAGATCGGCGCCCACGTGCGGGTGCTGGCGGTGCAGGCAGAGGACGCCCCTGCGGGCTCCACGCCGGGCCCTTTTACGGCGGGGCTGCTCGTGTGCGAGAAACGGCGCGGGCCGTGGCGCTGCGCCGTGCAGCCGCCGCTCGCCTACTACCACGGACCCGTGCTGCCCGCGTGGCCCTCGCGCCGCCGAGGTCCACGCCCGCACCACCGCCCTCGACGCGCTCCTGGCCGCCCTCACGGCCCACTTCGACGCCGTCGCGCTGTCCCTTGCGCCCCTCCCCGACGGCACGCTGCCCGACGTGCGGCCGCTCCAGTGGCACGGCTTCGTGCCGGAGGTGCGCTACACGTACCGCCTCGCCACGGGCCCGCCCGAGGCCGTCCGCGCCGCGATGCGCCCCAACGCCCGCCGCGCCCTCGGCGCCGGCGCCCGAACCGCTCGGCGAGGCCGACCCCGCCACGCTCGGTGCCCGCACGGCTGCCTCGTACGCCCGCCACGGCACGGCCGGGCCGCTCTCGGCGGCGGCGGTGGCCCGCGTCGCCCGCGCCGTGCTGGCCGATGGGGGGGCCCGCGCCGTCGCCCTCGGCGACCAGGCCGCCCTCGTGGCCACCCACGGCGGCGTCGCCTACGACCTGCTCGTGGGCGGAGCGCCCGGGCGCCGACCGCACGCGCCTCGTGTGGAGCCTCGCGGCCGCGTTGCACGCCGAGGGCATCGCCACGCTCGACCTCATCGGCGCCAACACGCCCTCCATCGCCGAATACAAGCGGCGGCTCGGGGCGCACCTCGTGCCGTTCGTGCGCGCCACCTGGCACCGGCCGGGCGTGCCGCGCCTCGTGGCCGCCGTGCGCCCGCTCGTGTGACGGGCGTACGTTTGGGGGCATGAGCGCCGCCCCGCCTCCCTCCGCGCGCCGCGCCGTGCTCGGCCTCGCCGGCAGTTCGGTGCTCGCCACCGTGCTCACGTTCGCCGTGCAGCCCGTGCTCACGCGGCTGTTCTCCGCGGAAAGCTTCGGCACCGCCGACCTCTACGGGGCCGTCCTCGGCGTGCTCTTCCCGATCGCCTCGCTGCGCTACGAGGACGCGCTCGTGCTGCCGGACGACGACCGCGACGCGGCGCACCTGTTCTGGCTGTGCGTGCTGCTCACGCTCGGCACATGTGGGCTCGTGGCGCTCGTGCCGCTCTTTGGCGCCGCCCTCACCGCGCGCTTGCCGGGCTACGCCGCCCTCGGGCCCTACCTCGTGTGGCTGGCGCCGGGCCTGCTCGTGCTCCGCTGGTCGCGGATCCTGGAGGCCTACCTCGCGCGCGGACGCCGCTTCGCCCCCATCTCCACCGGCAACGTCGTGCGGGCGGGCGTCACCGGCGGGCACCGCCTCGCGCTGGGCCTTGCCGGCGATGCGGGCGGGGTGCTCGTGGTGAGCCAGGTGTCGGGCTCGGCGGTGGCGGCGCTCGTGCAGACGGCCGCGCTCGGGCCGCTCGGGCGGGACCTCTGGCAGCCGGTCGAGGGCGCGCGTATGCGGGCACTGGCGCGGCGCTACCGGCGCTTTGCGCTGCTCACCACGCCGTCGTCCCTCCTGGCGAGCCTGGCCACGCGGCTGCCGTTCCTGCTCCTGGCCGCGTTTTACCCCGCCGCCGTCGTGGGCCTGTTCGGGCGGGTGTACCTCGCCCTCGCGGTGCCGCTGAGCTTCGTGACGGGCGCCGCCTCGCGCGTGCTCGCCGTCGAGGCCGCCGAGGGGCGCCGCGCGGGCACCCTTGCCGCCGTGGCGGCGCGCTACCACACGCGCCTCGTCGCGCTCGGGCTCTGGCCTGCGCTCGCGCTCGTGGTGGCCGGGCCCGACCTCTTCGCCGTCGTCTTCGGGCCCGCATGGCGCGAGGCCGGCGTGTTCGCCCAGATCACCGCCCCGTGGCTCATGCTGGCCGCCACCGCGAGCGCGCTCTCGCCCCTGTTCGACGTCACCGAGCAGCACCGGCGCGACCTCGCCACCACCGCGCTGCTCTTTCTCGGCACCGCCGCCGTGCTCACCGGCGCCCACCTCGCGGGCGCAACGCCCCGCACGGCGCTCACCGCCCTTGGCGCCACGGGCGCGCTGCTGCGCGGCCTCCATGTGCTGCTGCTCCTGCGCGTCGCCCACACGCCCCTGCGCGCGATCGCGCGTCCCTACCGCGCGCTTCGGCGCGTACGCCCTGCTCGGGGTGCTGCCGCTGCTGCCCGGCGTCTCGCTGGGCCGGCCCGTGCTCACGTTTGCCGGCTGCTGGCGCGGCGGGGCCGTCTACGCGGCGCTCGTGTGGCGGGCCGAAACAGAACCGCCGGGACCGGCCTGAGCCCATCCCGGCGGATCTCACGTCCACAACGCTCAGAGGATCGAGCGGAACGTCGAGGGGAGGCCGCGCGCTTCGGGGTCGGCCTCGGGCACGTCCGGGCGGGCCGGGGCGCCATCGCCCGAAGGGGCAGCGCCGCAGTGGGCCTCGAAGGCGCGCACGAGGTCGGTGGCAATGGCGCTCGCCGAGCGGCCTTCGATGTGGCGGCGCTCGACCACGAACACCGGCTCACCGTCCTGCAGGAGCGCCATGAAGGGCGAGGAGGGCGGGATGCCCGCGAGGTGGCGGCGGGCCTGCGCGGTGGCCTCCACGTCCTGCCCGGCAAATACGGTCACGTAGCGGTCCGGCTGCACATCGGTAGAGCGGGCGAGGGCGACGGCCGGCCGGGCGTTGGCGGCGGCGCAGCCGCACACCGAGTTGACGACGAGCAGCGTCGTGCCGGGCGGCGCGAAGGCGGCGTCCACCGCGTCCGCCGTGCGCAGTTCTTCGACCCCGAGGCGGGTCAGCTCCTGGCGCATGGGGGCAACGAGCGGTTCGGGATAAGGCATAGCGCGCAAGGGGATAGAGGTAGGAGCGCGAATGACGCGGCGCCGCGCTTTGATTCCCGGCGCTGAAGCCACTGCCGCGATCTTCACCGAGGGGCCGGCATCAGCCGGGCATTCCGGGCAGGTCGTGGCGCACGTCGGTGCGGTCGACGTGGAACGAGGCGTCTACGAGCGGCTGCATCTCTTCCTGGAGGTGGTCGAGGCGGCGGCGCAGGTCGGTGCCGAGCGCGTCGATCTGCCGCTCGATGCGGGCCAGCTGGGGCTGGACGTCGGGCGTGTGGGCGCGGAGCCACTGGGCGGACGTGCCGGCGACGGCGTCGCGCGTGCGGCGGCCGTGGTCGGTGGTGAGCAGGTACGTGACCGCTGCAGCGGCCGCCGCAAGGCCGAGCGCGGGCAGGGCCACCGCAGCAGGCGAGAGAGGGCGCGAACGGGCCATGAGCGAGAAAGGCTTAAGTCCCCCGAAATCAGGGCGATACTTAGGGAAAAGTTACGGAGAAGCGTGCCAATTTTTGCCCTGCAGTGTAACGCCCTTGTCCGCAACGTGTTATTTTGTGTGAACGATTGGGTATTCCGCCCCCCGCGGTGCCCGGCCCTCGCCTCACCCACGACCCGGCCAACTTCGATCTGATGCTTTCTGTTCGCTCTGCCGCTCGCCGCGCTGCCCTGCTCGCCGCGCTCGCCCTGCCCACCCTCGCCCTGCCCGCGCAGGCGCAGGCACCCGCCGGCGACGATGCCCAGGTACTGCTCGCGATGAGCCACCTCACCAACAGCGCCGAGGCCCGCGTCGAGGCCACGCTGCGTGAGGCGGTGGACGAGTGGGACAACGTGCGCTACCGCTTTGGCGGCACCGGCCGCGCCGGCATCGACTGCTCGGCCCTGATGGTGGTGTGGTTCCGCAACCTGTTCGACGTCGAACTGCCCCGCACCTCGCGCGAGCAGTCCCGTGAAGGCCGCGCCGTCTCCGAGCGCCAGCTCCGCGCGGGCGACCTCGTCTACTTCGGCGCCGGCCGCACGGTCACCCACATCGGCGTGTACCTCGGCGCCGGGGAGTTCGCCAACTCGGCCTCGTCGCAGGGCGTCTCGATTGCCTCGCTCTCGGACAGCTACTGGAGCAGCCGCTACCTCGGCGGCCGCCGCGTGCTGCCGCTCGACCTCTCCGAGCTGCCCGACGCGCCCAACTTCGACTTTGACCTGAGCGACTTCATGGACGACCTCGAGGACGCCGCCGCGCCGTTCCTCGAAGGCATCACGCCCCCGGCCGAGACGGCCCCGGCCCCCGCCCGCCCTGCCGCCTCGAAGGCCACAGCGCCGCCGCCGTCGGCCTGCGCGCCTCCTCGCGCCTCTGAGCCGCCCCGTGCCGCTCGGGTGGGATCCTGAGCGGCGTGCGGGCGTACAGGGGCTCGACTCTGCTTGACCCGCTCCCGCTGAATCGCCGCCGCCTCCGGGCCGTGGCGATCCTTTTTTTGCCCTGTTCGGATGGCTACCTACCTCACGCCCGAGGCGCTCGACCGCCTCAAGGACGAGCTCCACACGCTCCGCACGAAGGAACGCGCCCGCGTAGCGGGGGCCATCGCCGAGGCGCGCGAAAAGGGCGACCTGTCAGAGAACGCCGAGTATGACGCGGCGAAAGAGGAGCAGGGCCACCTCGAAGCCCGCATCTCCAAGCTGGAGGAGACGGTCTCGTCCGCCCGCATCGTCGACGAGCGCCACATCGACGCCTCGAAGGCGCGCATCCTCTCCACGGTGAAGGTGCGCAACCACAACGTGAACAAGGAGCAGTCCTTCACGCTCGTGGCCGCCGAAGAAGCCGACCTCGCGGCGGGCAAGATCTCGGTGACGAGCCCGATCGGCAAGGGCCTGCTGGGCCTGGGCATCGGCGAGGTGGTCGAGATCAAGGCACCCTCGGGCAAGATCAAGCTGGAAGTGCTCGACATCAGCCGCTGACGCTGCCGTGGCCGGCCCGCCGCCCTCCCGGCGCACCGCTACGCCGCACCCGGCGCCGGCGCCCGCGCGGAACACGCCGAAGCCGTCCCACGCCCCCCTCGGCGGGGCCGCCCGCCACGCCGCGCACGCGCGCAAAAAGCGCCCCCTGGGCCGCCGGCTGATCGAGGGCGTCGTCGGGCTCGTGGTGGGGCTCATGGCCACGTACTTCGGCGTGTGCCTGCTGCTGCTCGTGCTCTACAAGGTCGTCTACCCGCCCACCACGGGCGTGCAGGTGCAGCGCCGCATCGAGGCCCTCGCCGACGGCGACCTCGCCTACACCAAGCGCTACGCGCCGACCGCGCTCGATGGCATCACGAAGCACCTGCCGCACGCCGTTGTGGCGGCCGAGGACGGGCGCTTCTACGAGCACGGCGGCATCGACTTCAAAGCGCTCCAGACGGCCCGCGAGCAGGCGCGGCGGCGCGGCCGGCCCATGCGCGGCGCCTCGACGATCACGCAGCAGCTTGTCAAGAACCTCTTCCTGACCACGCACCGCTCGCTCGTGCGCAAGGCCGCCGAGATTCCGCTCACGTTCGCCGCCGAGGCCCTGCTGGGCAAAGACCGCATCCTGGACCTGTACGTGAACGTGGTGGAGCTTGGGCCGGGCGTCTATGGCGCCGAAGCGGCGGCGCAGTACCACTTTCAGCAAATCGGCCCGGACGCTCACGCGCACGCAGGCGGCCACGCTCGCGGCGCTGCTGCCCAACCCCATCACGCGCACCCCGGCATAACGTGGGCTGGTACCGCCCACTCATCCTGCGCCGGATGCGGCAGTTCGGGTGGTAAGCGCACGCGGGGCGGAATGGAGGATCATGGATCATGACCGCACTGTCCCGCGATACGGGTCGTGTCGGACGGCGCTCGAGCGCGCCGCGAGCAGGTCGCGGATCTCGGTGAGCAGCGCTTCTTCCTTCGTCGGCGCGGGCGGGGCCGAAGGGGCTTCGACCTCGCGGCGGCGCACCCGGTTGAGGGCCTTGACGAGCAGGAACACCACGAAGGCGAGCAGGAGGAAGTTGACGGTCACGGTGAGAAACTGCCCGATGTTGAACGTCACCGCGCCCGCTGCCTTGGCCGCCACGAGCGTCAGGTACGGACCCGGCTGGGTGCCTGGCTTGAGCACGACGAACCAGTTCGAGAAGTCGAGGCCGCCGGTGAGGGCCCCGATGACGGGCATGATGAGGTCGTTGACGACCGAGTCGACGATCTTGCCAAAGGCGCCGCCGATGATGACGCCGACCGCGAGGTCCATCACGTTGCCCTTGACGGCAAACTCCTTGAACTCCTTCCACATGGTAGCGATGGGTAGAATAGCTGGGTGGCCCCTGGCACATCGGCCACCCCGGTGGGACGGAAATTAGCGCACGCGTCGCCGCCCGTCCCGCCCGGAAGCCCTTCGCGGCTCGTTTCTTCCCTCCGTCCCCGCCCTTAGCGCCGTGCGCCCTGTAGACCTCCGCTCCGACACCGTTACCCGCCCCACCCCCGCCATGCGCCGCGCCATGGCCGAGGCCGACGTGGGCGACGACGTGTACGGCGAAGACCCGACCATCGCCCGCCTCGAAGCACGCGTGGCCGAACTGCTCGGCAAGGAAGCCGCCCTCTTCGTGCCCTCGGGCACGATGGCGAACCAGCTTGCCCTCGCCGTCCACACCACGCCCGGCGACGAGGTGCTCACCGACGCCGACGCCCACATCCTGCACTACGAGTCCGGCGCCGCGGCGGCGCTCTCGGGCCTGCAGATCACGCCCCTCCCTGGCGCCCGCGCCCTGCCCTCGCCCGAGACGGTGACGACGGCGAGCCGGGGCGGCTATTACTGGGAGCCGCGCACCCGCCTCGTGTGGCTGGAGAACACCGCCAACCGCGCCGGGGGGCTCGTGCTCGACCCGGCAGGCACCCACGCCGTGGCCGAGGTGGCACGCGCCCACAACCTCGCCCTCCACCTCGACGGCGCCCGCCTCTGGAACGCCGCCGTGGCCACGGGCACCGAAGAGGCCACCCTCGCCGCGCCCTTCGACACCGTCTCGGTCTGCCTCTCGAAGGGGCTCGGCGCGCCCGTCGGCTCGCTCCTCGCCGGGCCCAAAGACCTCGTGCAGCGGGCGCACCGCCTCCGCAAGCGCTGGGGCGGGGGGATGCGGCAGGTGGGCATCCTCGGCGCCGCCGGCCTTTACGCGCTCGACCACCACCGCGCCCGCCTCGCCGACGACCACGCGCACGCGCGCCTGATCGCGGACGCCGTCGCCGGCCTCCCGGGCGTCTCTGCCGCCCCGCCCGACACCAACATCGTGATGGTGGACGTGCCGATGCGCGCCGCCGACGCCGTCGCGGCGCTCGCCGAGGCCCACGTCCGCGTCTCCGCCTTCGGGCCGCACCGCCTGCGCCTGACCACCCACCTCGACGTGACGGCCGAGGACGCCGCCTTTGCTGCCGAGGCCCTCCGGCGCGTGCTCGGGGGCGACGCCTGATGCGACCTTCGACCTTTCCACAGCGCCTTGCCTGACCTGCCCATCTCCCGCGATGCTCTGCTCGGGGTCGCCAACCGGTTCGGCACGCCCACCTACGTGTATGCCGAGGAGGCCCTGCGCGCCCAGATCGCCGCGCTCCGCGCGCTCACAGAGGGGCTGCCCGCCGACCTGCTCTATGCGCTCAAGGCGAACTCCGCGCCGGCCCTCCTAGCGCTCCTGCGCGACGAAGGCTTCGGCGTGGATGCGGTGTCGCCGGGCGAGTTGATCCTCGCGCAGCGCCTCGGCTTCCGCGCGGACCGCATCCTGTTTTCGGCCAACATGATGGCGGACGCCGAGATGCACGCCGCGCACGCCGCCGGGGTGCTGCTCAACGTGGGCGAACTCTCGCGGCTCGACCACTTCGGCGCGGCCTATCCGGGCGCCGAGGTGTGCGTGCGGCTCAATCCGGGCGAGGGCGCCGGGCATCATGCCCACGTCATCACGGCGGGCGAGCGCACCAAGTTCGGCATCCCGCTCGGGCGCCTCGCCGAACTCCGGGCGGTCCTCGAACGGCACCGGCTGCGGCTCGTGGGCTTGCACCAGCACATCGGCTCGGGCATTCTCGACGCGGCGCAGTTTGCCGCCCCGCTCCACGCGCTCCTCGCGGTGGCAGAGACCTTTCCGGACCTGCGCTTTCTCAACGTCGGCGGGGGGCTGGGCGTGCCGTATGCGCCGGGCGAGCGGCCGCTCGGGGTGGAGGCGTTCCGGCAGCACGTTGGGGCGCCGCTTGCCGCCTTTTGCGCGCAGCATCCGGACGTGCGCGTGCGGTTCGAGCCCGGGCGGTTTCTCGTGGCCCACGCGGGCGTCCTGCTGACGCGCGTGACGGCGGTGAAAGACGGGCAGGAGCGCACCTTTGCCGGCACCGACACCGGCATGAACCACCTTGTGCGCCCGTCCGTCTACGGGGCCTACCACGAGGTCGTCAACCTCTCCAACCCGGCGGGCGCCGCGCGGCCCTACACCGTGACCGGCAACATCTGCGAGACCGGCGACATCTTCGCCGAGCACCGCACGCTCCCGGAGGTGCGCGAGGGCGACGTGCTCGGCCTGCTCGACGCCGGCGCCTACGGCATGGCGATGGCCTCCACGTACAACCTGCGCCCCCTCCCCGCCGAGGTGTGGGTAGACCCGGCGGGCACGGCGCGGCTCCTGCGGGCCCGCGTGACGCCCGAGGCGCTCGTGGAGGCGTGGCTCACGCCCGGATCCTGAGCGTTGTGCCCGCTGAACCTGAGCGTTGTATCTCCTGAAGCCCTCTTTCCCATGCGCACGATCCCATTCCTGCTGGCCCTGCTCCTCGGTGCTGCGTCGGCCTCTGCCCAGCCGGTGCGCCTGTTCGTGCTCGGCTCCTCCACCGCCTTCGGCACCGGCGCGAGCAGCCGCATCGACAGTGCGTGGGTGTTTCGGTATGCGCGCTATGCCACTGCGCAAAACCCGCGCTACGAGGTTTACAACTTCGGCGTGGGCGGCTACACGACCTACCAGATCGTGCCCACCGGCACGCCCGTGCCTGCGGGGCGCCCCGCCCCCGACCGCGACCGCAACGTGACGCAGGCGCTGCTCAACGATGCCCGCGCGATCATCGTCAACATGCCCTCGAACGACGCCACGCTCGGCTACACGGTCGAGGAGCAGCTCCGCAACTTCGACCGCGTCGTGACGGCCGCGCAGGCGCAGAACGTGCGCGTGTGGGTGGCCACCACGCAGCCGCGCACCAACAACGTGAACGACGCCGGGCGGGCCAACCTGATGGCCGTGCGCGACTCGATCAAGGCGCGCTACGGCTCCCGCGCGCTCGACTTCTGGACCGGCCTCGCCCTGCCCGACGGACGCCTCGACCCGAAGTACGACAGCGGCGACGGCATCCACCTCAACGACGCCGGGCACCGCCTGCTCTACCAGCGCGTCGTGGCCGCCCGCGTGTTCGACGTGCTCGTGTCCGCAGACCCGGCGCCCACCGCCGACGCGCTCGCCCTCCGCGTGGCGCCGCAGCCGTTCGCCGGACGCACCACGCTCGCCTTCACGCTCCCGCGCGCCGGACACGTCCGCCTCACCGTGGCCGACGCCCTCGGGCGCCCCGTCGCCACGCTCGCCGACGAGGTGCGCCCGGCGGGCCCGCAGCGCGTCCCCTTCGACGCGCAGGCGATGCCGCCCGGCCTCTACGTCTACCGCCTCACGACGGACGCCGGCAGCCGCACCGGCACGCTTGTACACCTCCGCTGAGCGATGCCGGTGCTTCGCCCGGCGCGGCGCGAGGAGGTGCCCGCGCTCAACGCCCTCATCGCGGCCTCGGCGCACGCCCTCAGCCCCGGCTTCTACACGCCCGCCCAGACCGACGCGCTCGTCCGGTACGTCTTCGGCGTCGATCAGCAGCTGATTGCCGACGGCACGTACTTCGTGGTGGAGGACGGCGACCAACTGGCCGCGTGCGGCGGCTGGAGCCGCCGCCAGACGCTCTTTGGGGGCGATCAGGCCAAGACGGGCCCCGATCCGCTCCTCGTCCCACCGCGCGATGCCGCCCGCATCCGGGCCTTCTTCGTGGCCCCTGCGTGGGCGCGGCAGGGCCTCGCCCGGCAGCTGCTCGATCACAGTGCCCTTGCAGCAGCGGCGCACGGCTTCACCCGACTTGAACTCGCCGCCACCTTGCCGGGCGAGCCGTTCTACCGCGCGTGCGGCTTTGCCGAGGCCGAGCGGTTCACCCTGCCCTTGCCCGGCGCACTCGCCGTCCCCCTCGTGCGCATGACGCGCAGCGTGCCGGGCTAGGCGCCTCAGGCGGCGCGGCTCACGCTGACGTGGAGCAGGCGGCAGGCCTTCGATTTCCGCCTCCAGGCGGTCGCCGTCCTGCACCGCCGCCACGCCCTCGGGGGTGCCGGTGTAGAGCAGGTCGCCTGCTTCAAGCGTGAAGAGGGACGAGGCGTAGGCCACGAGCGCGGCCACCGAATGGAGCATATGCGCCGTCGTGCCCTGCTGGCGCGTCTCGCCGTTCACCTTGAGCGTGATCGCGAGCGCGTCCGGGTTCGGCACGTCGGCAGCCGGGGCGAGCGGGCCGAGGGGCGCGAACGTGTCGAAGCCTTTGGCGAGCGTCCACGGCAGGCCCTTCTTTTTGAGTTCGCTCTGCAGGTCGCGCGCGGTCATGTCCAGGCCCACCGCGTAGGCCGCCACGTAGCCGAGCGCGTCGCTTTCGGGGATGTTTTTGCCCGCCCGCCCGATCACGGCGACGAGTTCGACCTCGTGGTGGACGTCCTGCGTCTGCGGTGGGAGCGCGATGGTGCCGCCATCGGCAATGAGGGCGGTCGAAGGTTTCAGGAAAACCACGGGCGCCTCGGGCACTTCATTGCCGAGTTCATGGGCATGGGCCGCGTAATTGCGGCCAATGCAGACGATTTTGCCCGGCTTGAGGGTCTGGCCGGAGGGGAGCGTGAGGTCCATGCAGGGGGCGCGCGCCGCGCGGGCATTGTGAGGGCACAGGGGGTGCCGTACCTTTCGAGGCTTGACCGGTGCCATCGTGGCCCGGTCGGAGATTTCCATTCACTCTCGCGCCGGAAGGCGGATCCTCGCATCCGTGAGCCCGGCGCCCTCAAGCAGAGGCTTTTCGAATGTACGCCATCGTCGAAATTGGGGGCAAGCAGTTCCGCCTGGAAGGCGGGCAGAAGCTCTACGTCCCCCGCCAGCAGGCCGACGTCGGCGGCGAAGTCACCTTTGACCGGGTGCTCCTCGTCGGCGGCGATGAAACGAAGGTCGGCTCGCCCACCGTGGGCGGCGCCAGCGTCGGCGCGACCGTGCTCGGGCACGTCAAGAGCGACAAGATCCTCGTCTTCAAGAAGAAGCGCCGCAAGCGCTACAAGGTGCTCAAGGGCCACCGTCAGGACTACACGCAGATCCAGATCGGCGCCATTACCCTCAACTGATCCTTTTGGCGCGTCCGATGCCCCTTTGGGGGAGGAGGCCGCCGTTGCAACCACCATGGCACACAAAAAAGGCGTCGGCTCGACCAAGAACGGGCGCGACTCGAAGCCCAAGATGCTGGGCGTGAAGGCCTTCGGCGGCGAATTCGTCACCGCCGGCTCGATCATCATCCGGCAGCGCGGCACGCCCACGCACCCGGGCACCAACGTGATGCGCGGCGGCGACGACACGCTGTTCGCGACCACGCCCGGCACCGTCCGCTTCACGCGCGGCAAGAACAACCGCAAGTTCGTCCACGTGGACGCGGCGGAAGTCGAAGCCTGACGCTCGGCGCCTCGCTTGCAACGCCCCCGTGCCCTTCGGCGCGGGGGCGTTTTTGCGTGGGACGAAGGCCGACAACCCCGCGCACGGTGGAGGGTGTAACCGGGGGCGCCGTGCGGCGTCTGTAGGCGCATCCTCTCCCCTCACTCATGACGTCCGCCCCGCCTAATGCCCCCGCGCCTGCCCACAAGGGGGCAAGTGCCGGGCATGACGAACGCCCCTCCGGGAGAGGGCCGCTTCAGGAACGGCGTCGGCCCGGGACTCGCGGCGGGCTCGGGGGCGGCCTCCCCGGTCAACCTCGGGGCGGCGCGGGTGCGACCTGCCCCACCTCCCCTGACCCGATGACGGCTGCCTTCGACCTGAACCTCCTGCCGGCCCGCGCCGCGCTGCTCGGCTACCTCCGGCGCCGCGTGGACTCGGACGCGGTGGCCGAGGACCTGCTGCAAGACGCCCTGCTGCGGGCACTGCGGGCGGCCCCGGCGCTGCGCGACGAGGCGCGGCTCGTGCCGTGGTTCTACCGGATCCTCGAAAACGCCGTCACCGACCACTACCGCCGCCGAGGCGTCCGCCAGGCGGTGCTGGACCCGGACGCCGATGCGTCAGACGCGGCGGCCCTCGCCCCGGAGGAAGAGGCGGTGCTCTGCGCCTGCTTCCGCGCCCTGCTGCCGACCCTCACCCCCGCCTATGCCGAGGTGATCGACGCCCTCGACCTGCGCGCCGAGGCGGCCAGTGCCGTGGCAGACCGCCTCGGGATCTCGCGCGGGGCCCTCAAGGTGCGCCACCACCGCGCCCGCCGCCAGTTACGCGACCGCCTCGAAACCACCTGCCGCTCGTGCGCCCGCCACGGCTGCCTCGACTGCACCTGCCACCCCCTCCCCTCCGATCCCCATGGCGACGACCGCTGAAACCCTCCAGATTGACGGCATGACCTGCGCCCACTGCGTCCGCGCCGTACAAACGGCCCTCGAACGCCTGCCCGGCGTGACGGTGGACGACGTACAGATCGGCCGCGCGGACGTGCGCTACGACGACGCGCAGGCCTCGCGGCAGGCGCTCGTGGCCGCCATCGAGCAGGAAGGCTACGGGATTCTGCACTGATCGGGGCGGGGATCTGCCGGAAGGCGTGGACAATCCGGGCCATTCGCGCGCGTTACCTTGACGCGCGCCCTTTCTCGCCATGTCTCGTCCCTCGCTCTTCGGCACCATCGGCAGCGTGCTCGTGCACGCGGTGCTGCTGCTGTTCGTCGCGGTGGCCCCAGCGCCCCCGACGCGCGCCGACCGACCCAAGCTCGACACGATCACGGTGCGCTTCGAGCCGCCCAAGCCGCCACCGCCGCCGCCCAAGCCGCTCGTGCCCACCCCGGCGCCCTCGGCCACCGGCGAGGGCCGCCGCGTGGTGCGCCGCGCCGAGAAGCCCGCCGTGTCGGAGACGCGCCGCCCGTCCATCGTCGAGCCGCGCAAGCCTGCCCCGCGCCCGTCCACGCCGGCGCCATCGCGGGAGAACGCGACGCGCCGCTACGTGCCGCCGGTCAACGTCCCGCGCACGACCCCGACGCCCACCCCGACGGCCGAACGCGTCGCCCCGCAGACGCCTCCCCGCACCGACAGGCCCGCCGATGGCACCGGGGCCACGAGCCGCCCCGACGCCACGCGCGACGGCGGCGGACGCGTGGGCCGCGAGGGCACGGCCGAGCGCGCCGGCGGCGACCCGAACGGCCGCGACGGGGCGCCTCCGGGCGTGCCCGGCACCGGCAACGACCCCGCGCGCGGCACCGGGGGCGGCGTAGACCTCTCCGGCTTTGCCGGGCGCCGCCTTACGAGCCGCCCCACGCCGCGCAACACGGCGGGCGCCACGGTCACGCTCGTCGCCGAGATCTGCGCCGCGCCCGACGGCAGCGTGCGCGTGAGCCGGTGGACGCGCGTGGGCAACCCCGAACTGCAACGCGAAGCCGCCGCGACGCTCGCCCGCTGGCACTTCGCCTCGCTTCCGGACAACGTGCCGCAGGAAGCGCAGTGCGGCAGCATCCGCCTCCGATTCGTGGCCAACTGACCGCCCGGCGCGGCGCCTGCAGGCCTCCCCCGGGGCGCAGCGCATAAATCCACGTAACGCCGGTGGTTATGGGCCGGGCGGTGGCGTATTCTGGGCGGCCTTATCCGTCCCGTATTCCGGCCCTCGCCATGCGTTTCGCTGCTGTTCTCGCGCTGCTGTGCGCCCCCCTCGTCGCCTCCGCCCAGACGCCGGAGCCCATCGCTACGGCCAAGGGGAAGGCCATTGGCACCGTCGTCACGGTGGCCGGGCGCGTGACGGTGGCGAACGAATATGGCGGGCCGAGCTACTTCCAGGACGACACGGGCGCCATGCCGGTGTTCTTTACCGCGCTCTCGAACGCCGTGCAGCTCGGCGACTCGGTCGTGGTGACGGGCCCGATCTCGGAGTTCAACCCGACGCCCGGGCAGCCGGGCACCGGCCTCGGGCAGATCTCTTGCCCCACCGGCAACACGACGTGCGTGACCTACACCATCGTCAACACGCCGCGCCGGCCTGTGGCGCCGCGCGTGGTGCGCATCGCCGACATCAATGAGGGGCTCGAAGCGCAGCTCGTGACCATTGACAACGTGCGCTTCACCACCACGGGCACCTTCCAGGCGGGGACAAGCTACCCGATCAGCGACGGCACCGGCACGGTAGACGTGTTCATCGACAACAACACGAACCTCGTTGGCGGGACGCGTCCGACGGGCGCCTTTCGCATCGTGGGGACGGTGGGGCAGTTCCGGGGTACGCGCCAGATCCAACCGCGCTCGACCGCCGACGTAGGCATCGCGCCGAAGGTGTATCCGGGCGAAAACGTGCCCAAGGCGCGCACCTTCGAGGTGGCGACGTGGAACATGAAGTTCTTCGGCTCGGCCGCCTTCGGCACCACGCCCGACACCGCCAAGATCGTCGTGCAGATCCAGAACGCCGCCCGCGTGCTCCGCAACATCGACGCGGACGTGTACGGGCTGCAGGAGCTGGTGAGCACGCGCGCCTTCCGCACCCTCATTGACTCACTCAACCTCGGGCGGCCCGGCACCTTCCGGGGCTTCATCGCCCCCATCCGGCAGATCTCGGCCGGCGAAAACCCGAATGAAGCGGGCCAGAAGACCGGCTTCATCTACCGCGTTGCGACGGTGGACTCGGTCTCGGCCGGCTTTCTGACGACCAACGGTTCGTGGGGCTTCTGCTGCGGCACGGGCGGCGGCGGGCGCTACCCCTACCGCTTCACGTTCGACGCGCACGTCGAAGGGGCTTCGAAGCGCATCACCGCCACCGTCATCCACGCCAAGGCCGGCTCGACCGTCGCCGACTATGACGCGCGCACGAGCGACTTCGCCGCCCTCAAGGCCGCCCTCGACGCCCGCCCCAGCGAGGCGCTGATCCTCCTGGGCGACTACAACGACGATGTGGACGTGTCCAACGTGGGCAGCCGGGTTTCCACCTACGCCTCGCTCGCGCCGCACGTCTCGGACGTCTGCAACGCCGCGCAGCCCTACTGCACCGTCTCGCGGCGGCTCTCGGAAGCCAACGAGCAGACGACGGGGGGCGGGCAGGTGATCGACCACATCACGATCTCGGACGAGCTCTACAGCGACTACTACCGGGGCACGGTGCGCATCGAGAACCCGTCGTACATCGGCTCCTACCTCAGCACGACGAGCGATCACTACCCGGTCTGGGCGCGCTTCGACCTCGCGCACATCGCCACGGCGGCGGAGACGGCCCCGGAAGCGTTCGCTACGCTGCTCTCCGGCGCTCTACCCCAACCCCGCGCACACGCGCCTGATCGTCCGCACCGCCGCCCCGGATGCGACCGTGACGCTCGTGGACATGCTGGGCCGCGAGGTGGCCCGCCTGGCCGCGCCGGTGCCGGGCGAGGTGGCCCTCCCGCTCGCCGGGGTGGCGCCGGGCGTGTACGTCGTACGCGTTGTGGCGGGTACGCAGGTGGCCACGCAGACGGTGGTGGTGCGGTAAGCCGGCGCTGCGCTCCGAAGAACCGTTCTCCTCGCCTGCTTTCTTCGGAAGGGAGCGAGGGGGCGTCGGAGAGGAGCTACAGGCGCAGCCGCACGTCGAAGCGCAGAAACGCCTCGCTGGGCGTGTCGCCGCTCCAGCGCTGGGCGCTCGCGAGGACAGTGACCAGCACAGCTGAGCGGACAGGCTCCCATGAGAGCGCAAGTTGTCCGCCAGGGCCCTGCACGAGGTCGCCCGCGAGAAAGTATTTGTTGCGGACCTCCACGCCCGCTGGTGTCCGGTCGGGCACCGTGCCGTTGCCGAGATCGCCGCCGACGTTGACGAACGTGCCCTCCGGCGTGGTGTAGTTGCGACCCCAGCGGCGCACGCGCACGCGGGCTTCTACCGTTGTCCGGGACCGGCCCCAGAGCCGCGCCCCGGCCTCCCACTGGTCGGCATTGGGGCCAATCGGGTGGCCGAGGCCGAAGCCGTTGTGGGTGTAGGCGTTGTAGAACGAGCCGTCCTTGTAGAAGCGGTGCGTGTACACGAACGGTTCTACGCGCGTGTATTCGACCCACCCCATCCCTAGCGGCATCGTCCACCCCACGCCCGACTGCAGCGCCCACTTGTTGCCGAAGTCGTGCTTGCCGATGGCGCCGAGGTCGAAGTCGTCCACGAGCACGCTTCCGAAGGCTTCCAGGCCGCGCCCTGAGTTGGCGGTGGCTTCCAGGGCAAAGAGCGTGTTGTCGCGGTCGTAGAGGGCGTGCTCGCTCGTCTTGAACGGGTTGACCGGGTTGAGGTAGGCCAGTTCGACGCCCCGGCGCCCGTAGATCACCATTTCGGTGAACGCCACGCGGTAGCGGTCGGACAGGGCGATGTCTACCCGGTGAAGGCCCAGATAGCGTTCGTTTCCGCTCACGATGATGCCGGCCGAGTCGGGCAGGTCGGAATAGCCGAGCCGGTTGCGGTCGCCGAGGGCGCCGTGGACGAACGTGTAGCCCACGCGCCGGGTGCGCGCGCCGATGCGCACGAACGAGAAGTAGTCGGGGGTGGACGAGAGGACGAGGCTCTCCCCGAAGGTGTTGCCTGCCGGCAGGCGCGCGTGCGCGATCTCGGCAAACACGCGCCCGCCGATGCGCAGCGCCGCCGTCGAGCGGTCGAACTGTCCGAGCGCGGGCTGCACCTGCGGATAGTAGAGCGGACGCAGATCCGGGTCGCGCAGCAGCACGAGCGGATCGCCCTGGTTGGCGCCGTCGAACGTCTCGGTGTAGAAGCCGGCGAGGTTGCGGAAGTGCCCCTGGAGGCGCACCTCGGCGGCGGCGCTGCGGCCCGACGTGCGCGCCGAGTCGCGGGCGGCGCGAAGGGCGAGGTGGCCGCCTACGTTGGCCGCAAAGCGCCACTCGGGCGTGCGGTAGGTGTAGAAGAACTTCTCGGTGTCCCGCCCGGTGGGCAGATGGAGTCCGCCGTCGCCCACCACCGTTTCGAGCGCGCTCATCGGGCTCGAAGAACTCCTGCCGGTACAGGTCCAGCCAGCGGCCCATGCCGGCACCAAGCCGCGCGCGGCGCGCCTGGAGCGAGTCCAGGTCGTCCTCTACCTCAGCGCGCGCAAAAGGGCGGCGTTCGTGGGCGTATTCGGGCAGCAGGCCTGCCACGCGCTGCGCCTGCAGAAAGGCATAGACCGGGTGCTCGGCGGGCACGAGTTCCGGCTGCGCCTGCGCCGGTTGCCCGTTCGCGAGGCACAGCAGGGCCAGCAGCGCGGCCGCGCGAAGAGGCAAAGAGCGCACGCGCAGCGCTCAGGTCGAACCGGCGCTGCCGGGCGTCGAAGCGCCCGCGGTGGCGGGGGCAGGAGCCGAGGCCGGGGCCGATGGCGCGGGATCGGGCTTGGCCGCAGGCGCCTCGGCGGGGGCGTCGCTGGCGGGCTTCTCGGGCGCCGGACGGCCGCTGCCGTCGGGGGTGCTGCCGTCGCTGCGGCGCACGTAGTCGGTCTGGTAGAAGCCGGAGCCTTTGAAAACGAGGCCGGCCCCCGCGCTCGGAATGCGGCGCACCTTCTGCCCGGTCGTCGGGCACGTGTCGAGGGCATCGGCGGTGATGCGCTGCTGGATCTCGAACGTCGTGCCGTCGTCGCGCTTGTAAACGTAGGTAGGCATGGGGGCTGCTGTGGGCAAGGGCCAACGATGGGCACCGGGGCGGGTTGCCTCAGCGTCCGGCGCTCTCGAAGGCGATGTCGGCGATCCTGGCGCGCACCGCGCTGTGCTTGTTGTTGTCGCGGGTCGGATAGACGCGGTTGGTGAGCAGCACCACCCACAGGCCCCGGTCGGGGTCCACCCAGAGGCTCGTGCCGGTATAGCCGGTGTGCCCGAAGGCGCGCGGCCCGAACTTCGTCCCGGCGGACGAATAGCCGGTCTCGGAGCGCGTGTCCCACCCGATGGCGCGCGAGGAGCCGGGCACGATGCCCGGCGCGGGTGGTGAAAAGATGCATCGTCTGCGGGCGAATGAACACGCGTCCATCGGGGAGCTTGCCCTCGGAGGCGAGCATCGCGGCGAACCGGGCGAGGTCTTCGGCGGTCGAGAACAGGCCCGCGTGCCCGGCCACGCCCCCGAGCGTCCACGCGGTTTCGTCGTGGACCTCGCCCTGCACGAGGCGGTGGCGGTAAAGGTTGTCGATCTCGGTGGGCACGATGAGGTCGTTGTCGGGCGTGCGGCCGATGGGGCGGAAGTGCGTGGCGGTCATGCCGAGGGGCCCCCAGAGCTCGCGGGCGCAGAACTGATCGAGGGGGATGCCGGTGATGTGCTCGATGGCGAGGCCGAGCAGGATGAAGTCGAAGTCCGAGTACTTCATGTCGGTCAGCGGCGCATAGACGAGCGAGTCGGCGAGGATGGCGTTCAGCACGCCCTCGCGCGTGGTCACGCCCTGCGTGTGGAACGGGATGAACGGCCGCAGCCCGGCGCTGTGGATCATCACCTGCCGGACGGTCACGGAGCGCTTGTTGGTATTCGCCAGTTCGGGCAGGTAGCGCGCCAGCGGCACGTCGAGCGCGAGCTGCCCCCGGTCGTAGAGCAGCATCGCCGCCGTCGTCGTGGCGATCACTTTCGTGAGCGAGGCCATGTCGAAGGCCGAGGCCGTCGTCACCGCGCGCGCGCCGGGGTCGTAGGTGAAGTGGCCCGCCGCCGTGAGCAGCCGCGTGTTCTGGCCTACGCCGATGGCCGCCGAGGCGCCGGGAAACGCGCGGTCCTGCACGGCAGCCGCGAGGAGCGAATCCACCCGGTAGGCGAGCGGGGCCGTGTCGAGGCGCGAGGGGGCCGGGGCGGGCAGGCTCGGCGGCGGCGGGGCCGGCTTCGGGGCCGGTGTGGCGGTGGGCGCCGACGACGCCGGGCGGTTCCAGGACGGCTGCCCGGTGGCGCAGGACGACGTGGCCATCAGAACGGCGAGCAGCGACAATCGCATCGACGGCGGGGGTTTGGGGGAAGATAGCGCCCGGCAACAGGGGCATACCGGATCGTCACGCGCCCACGCCGGCCCCGGTGGCTTATCGTGCCCGGGTTCGCCCTCTCTGCCGCCCCTGCCTGCTCCCCTGGTGACCCTCTTTCTCTTCGACATCGACGGCACGCTCCTCCGCACCGACGGGGTGGGGCGCCGCTCGGTTGCCCGCGCTGTGGAGGCGCACTTCGGCCGCCCCTTCGGCTTCGACGCCGTCTCGTTCTCCGGCAAAACCGACCCCCAGATCCTCCGCGAGGTGCTCGCAAGCGGCGGCGTGACGGGCGAGGCGGCCGACGCCGCGCTCCCCGACGTGCTGCGCGCCTTCGAGGGGCACATGCTGGAGGAGATCACGCCTGCCCGGCTCACCCTGCTGCCCGGCGTCGCGCGCGTGCTCGACGCCCTCGCCGCCCGGCCCGGCGTGACGCTCGCGGTGCTCACCGGCAACCTCCAGACGACCGCCTACGCCAAGCTGCGCGCCGTCGGGCTCGACCACCACTTCCCCTTCGGCGCCTTCGGCTCGGATGCCGAGGCCCGCCGCGAGCTGCCCGCCGTGGCCCTGGCCCGCGCGCACGCCCACACCGGCACGGCCTTCGAGCCGTCCCGCGTCGTCGTCGTGGGCGATACCGAGCACGACGTGATGTGCGCCCGCGTCATCGGCGCCCGCGCCGTCGCCGTGGCGACTGGCCACCACGACCGCGCCGCCCTCGAAGCCCACGCCCCGGACGTGCTGCTCGACTCGTGTGAGGACGCCGACGCCTTCCTCGCCGCCGTGCTGCCGTAGGGGCACGGCGCGCCGTGCCCGCAAGAAGTGCCGTGCCCACAAGGCGTATTGTCCCCCCAGGCGTCTCCTGCGGGCGGCCCATGCGGACACGGCAAGCCGTGTCCCTACCGGGAGGCCTGGACGGCGGCCTGAATCCAGTCGAAGCGGTCGTGGCCGAAGCGGTCGAGGAGGGCCACGGCGAGCGTCCAGCACACGGCGGCCTCGGCCACCACGGCGGCGGCCGGGACGCTCGTCACGTCTGAGCGCTCGTAGCGCGTGGGCACCGACGCGCCCGTCGCCAGGTCCACCGTGCCGAGGGGCCGGATGAGCGTCGGAATCGGCTTCATGTACCCGCGCACGACCACCGGCTGCCCGTTCGTCACGCCCCCTTCGACGCCGCCGGCATGGTTGCTCGCGCGCCCGTAGCCCCCACCCTCGCCCGGCGTGATGGGGTCGTGGACGCCGCTGCCGGGCAGGCCCGCGCCGAGCACGCCGTCGCCCACTTCCACCGCCTTCTGCGCCTGGATCGAGAGGATGGCCTGGGCGAGCAGGCCGTCGAGGCGGCGGTCCCACTGCACGTACGAGCCCAGGCCGGGCGGGACGCCCGTCGCCACAACCTCGTAGACGCCGCCGAGGGTGTCGCCGTCGGCCTTGGCCTGCCGGATGGCCGCCACGATGCGCGCGGCCACGGCGGCGTCGAGCACGCGCACCTCGCTCGCGTCCGCCGCGCGTCCGAGCGCCTCGCCGCCCTGCCCTACGAGCGGCGAGGCCACCGCCGCCCATCCCGCCGCGCCGTAGCCTTCGCTGCCGAGCGCCACGACGTGGCTGCCCACCTCGATGCCCACGCCGCGCAGCAGCGCGCGGGCGAGGCTGCCGCAGGCCACGCGCATGGCTGTCTCGCGGGCGCTGGAGCGCTCGATGACGGGCCGGATGTCGTCGTGGTGGTACTTCTGGAGGCCCGCCAGGTCGGCGTGGCCGGGGCGCGGGAGGGTGACCCGCTCGATGCCTTCGCCCGTCCCGAACGGTGCGAGCACCTCCGGCCAGCCCGCCTTGTCGCGCGCGTGGGCGGCGTTCTCGATGCGGAGGGCCACGGGCGCGCCCGTCGTCCTGCCGAAGCGGACGCCCGAGAGCACTTCGGCGTGGTCGGCCTCGAACTTGGCGCGTCCGCCCCGCCCGAAGCCGAGCCAGCGGCGCGCCAGTTCGTCGTCGAGCGCGGCCTGGGTGAGCGGCACGCCGGCGGGCAGGCCTTCAACGAGGCCGATGAGGGCGGAGCCGTGGCTTTCGCCGGCGGTGAGAAAACGGAGCATGGCGCGCAGACCGCAAGGGTGAGCCGGTGAAATCGGGAATCCGGGCCCCCCATGTCAAGCCGCGCCGCCGTCCTCGCCCCGATTTCCCGAAAGCGCCTCCGGCCCGATCGCCTATGCAGCCCCCATCGTCTCGACGAGGGAGCGCAGGGCGTCCGGCGAAAACGGCCTGTCGAGGTAGCCTGTGAACACGTCGGCGAGAAACCGCTCACGGCCCCCAGAGCGCGCGTAGGCGATGAGGGGCGTGGCGGAAAAGCGCTCCATCGCCCGCATTCTGTTCAGCACGTCGATAACGATCGGGCCTGGCAACGTATCCGATACACCCTCCACGCAGGATCGCTGGGCCCTACACGCTGGTGTTGGCACCGGCCCGCTCGTAGGCCTCGATGATGTCTTTGACGAGCCGGTGGCGCACCACGTCGCCCCGGTCGAACTCGACGACCGCGATGCCCTCGATGCCCTCCAGGATGTCGCGCGCGTGGGCGAGGCCGCTCATGTCGCGCGAGGGCAGGTCGGTCTGCGTGGCGTCGCCGGTGATGATGGCGCGGCTGCCGGCCCCGAGGCGGGTGAGAAACATCTTCATCTGCGGCACGGTCGCGTTCTGCGCCTCGTCGAGGATGACGAACGAGGTGTTGAGCGTTCTGCCGCGCATAAAGGCCAGCGGCGCGATCTCAATCGTGCCGTCCTGGAGCGAGGCCGCGAGGCGCTCGCGCGGCATCATGTCTTCGAGCGCATCGTAGAGCGGGCGCAGGTACGGGTCGATCTTGTCCTTGAGGTCACCAGGGAGAAAGCCGAGCCGCTCGCCGGCCTCCACCGCCGGACGCGCGAGCACGATCTTCTTGGCCTGCCGCGACTTCAGCGCCGCCACCGCGAGCGCGACGGCCGTGTAGGTTTTGCCGGTGCCCGCCGGGCCGATCGCGAACACGATGTCGTTGCCGCGCGCCTTCTCGACGAGCCGCTGCTGGCCGGGCGTCTTGGCGCGCACGACGCCCCCGCCGGGCGTGAAGAGAATCGCATCGCGCCCCGCCGGGGTGGCGCTCGGCCGCTCGCCATCGCCAAGCGACGTGAGCGCGAGCACCGTCTCGACGTCGTTCTCGGTCAGGTTGCCGTTGCGGTTGAGCAGCACCACGAGTTCCGAGAGCACCTGCTCGATGCGCGCGATCCGGTCGGGCTCGCCGCGCAGCACGACGTTCGTGCCGCGCGCGGTGATCTGGGTGTCGGGGAAGGCGGCCTCGATGCGGCGCAGGTAGACATCGTTGAAGCCGAAGAGCAGCAGGGGCTCGGCGTTCTCGATGGTGAGGCGTTTTTCGGCCACAGGCAGACGGAGGGGATGAAAGTCGGGGAACGTAAAACGGACAGCGTCGCGCGTCTCGAAGGCGGTCTCTTGCCGGGCGACGCCTTCACGCGCCGCGCCTTAGGGGGCACGTCGCCACTCGCGGACGGCCTGCACGAGGCCGAGCGCGATGAGCGCAAGGGCAAGGTAGCGTTCGCGCGCCGTGGTCGCGTTGAGGAGAAAGCCCACCATGAGCACCACCACCGCGAGGGCGAGCGCGGCGCGAAACCGGGCGCGGGAGATGGTGCGGGACGGCATGGGCAAAGGAGACGATTCGGACCGGATACGGCTCCGGGCGCCCCGGGTTCGCCGCCCCAGTGGTGGCCGGACCGGCACGCCCCTCAGGCGTCGGCCTCCACAGGCGCGTCGGCGGTGGGCTCCGGGGGCGGGGCGCCGAAGGCTTCGGTAAAGCGCCGCGTGAAGTGCGAGACGTTCTTGAAGCCCACCGCATGGGCGACCTCCGAGAGTGTCCGGTAGGCGTGCCGGTCCAACAGGGCCTTCGCGTGCAGCAGCCGGACGTGCCGCACGTACGCGCTGGCCGAGAACCCGGTCAGTTCGACGATCCGGCGCCGCAGCGTGCGCTCGCTCACGAACAGCTCGGCGGCGAGCGCCGGCAGGCTGAAGCCTTCGTCCTGCAGGTGGGTGGTGAGCACGCCCTGCACGCGGCGGATGAAGGCGGCGTCGGCGTCTTCGAGCGGCATCTCGGCCGGCTGCACGGCCACCACCTGCCGGCCGCTCTGGCGCGCGATGGCTTCCCGCAGGCCGAGCAGGTTGCGCACCTGGGCCCGCAGTTCGGCCACCCGGAACGGCTTGGCGAGGTAGCCGTCGGCGGCGGCTTCCAGCCCGGCCAGCCGGTCGTCGGGGTCCGAGCGCGCGGTGAGCAGGAGCACCGGAATCGTGCGGAAGCGGGCGTCCTGCTTGACCCGGGCGAGCAGTTCGAGGCCGTCCATCACCGGCATCATGATGTCGCTCACGATCAGATCGGGCGGCTCCTGCTCCATCTGCGCCCAGGCATCGCGGCCGTTCACGGCGGTCGTCACCCGGTAGGGCGGCGCCAGGTGTTCCGCCAGATAGGCGCGCAGTTCGGCGTGGTCTTCCACCACCAGCACCCGCCCGCCGACCTGCGTGGGCGTCGGCGCCACGAGGGCCGCCCCATCGCCCTGCGCGCCGGCGGACGGTGCGCCCCCGTTCCAACCTCGGCGGCGGCGGTCTTCCTGCGCCGCGCCGGCGAACGCGGATCGCCGGCGCGGTCCGGAACTGCAAGCGGCCAGGGGGAAGCGGACGGTGAAGGTGCTGCCCTGCCCCGGCTGGCTCTCGGCCGACACGTGGCCGCCGTGCAGCTCGACCAGCTCCTGCACGAGTGCCAGCCCGATCCCCAGCCCACTGAAGCTCCGCGTGGAGGAGCTGTCTGCCTGGTAGAAGCGCTCGAAGAGGCGGGGCAGGACCTCCGCCGCGATGCCGGGCCCCGTGTCGGTCACCTGAAACACGGCCTGCGGCGCGGCCCCCTCTGCGGCGGGCGCCCGGAAGGCCCGCACCTGCACCTGCCCGCCCGGCGGGGTGAACTTGAGCGCGTTGCCGATCAGGTTCGTGAGCACCTGCTCCATCCGCTCCGCATCGAACAGCAGCGGCAGCGGCTCCGGCGCCGTCTCGACCGCGAGCGTCACCTGCCGCCGCGCGGCGAGGGACGAGAAGGCCCCAGCCACCCGCGTCACGAAGGCGGAGAGGTCGCCCGGTTCTAGCTGGAGCCGCAGCCGGTGCTCCTGCAACCGCGTCAGGTCCAGCAGCGATTCGACGAGCGACGCAAGCCGCTGCGTCTGGTCCAGCGCGCTGCCAACCCGGCCTTGCGTGCGGCGGACGGGCGCCGTCGGCGCCTCGGCCACATCTTCGAGGTAGCCCTGGATGAGCGTGAGCGGGGTTCGAAACTCGTGGCTGAGGTTGGCAAAAAAGCGCGACTTCGTCTCGTCCAGTTCCAGCAGCCGGGTGGCCTGCGCGGCGAGCTGCGTGCGCTGCTGCTCGATCTCGCTGGTGCGGCGGGCCACCTGCACTTCGAGTTGGCGATTCCGCGCCGACAGCGCGCGCAATCGCAACCGCACTGCTGCCACCACGGCGGCCACGACCGCCAGCACGGCGAAGAGCCGGAACCACCAGGTGCCCCACCACGGCGGCGTCACCAGCACCGCCACCGAGGCCCCGGCTTCGTTCCAGACCCCGTCGGCGCTCGCCGCGCGCACGCGAAACGTGTAGCGCCCCGGCGGCAGGTTCGTGTAGGTGGCCTTCGCCTCGTGCGACGCGGCGTGCCACTGTGCGTCGAAGCCTTCCAGCTTGTAGCTGTACGTGTTGCGCGCGGGGTCGCTGAAGTGCAGCGCGGCAAACTCGAAGGTGATGAAGCGGTCGTCGTAGGCCAGGCGCACCGCCCGCGCGAATGGGAGGGCCACCGGCAGCGGCCCGCCGGGCCCCGGCGGCGCGCGCTGCTCGCCCACCTGGAGGCCCGTAAGCGCCACCGGGGGCGGGTGCGGATTGTCGCGGAGGGCCGCTGGCTCGAAGACGAGGTAGCCGTCCTGCCGGCCAAAGAAAAGGCGTCCGTCGCGCGTGCGGAGATAGGCCCCGAGGGCCTGATCCAGGGGCATCGACACCGGCCCGGTGTCGTAGCGGCGCCACGCACGGGTGGCCGGGTCGAAGCGGACGAGCCCTGTGGAGCCGTTGATCCACAGCCGCCCGGCCCCATCTTCGAGCACCCCGTAGAGGAGGCGGCTGAGGAGCGGGCTGTTGGCCGCCGTGAAGCGGGTCACCTGGCCCGTGCGCGTGTCGAGGCGGTTGAGGCCCTCCGTCACGACCCAGAGGGCCCCGCCGCGCCCCACGCGCAGGCTGAGGATGGTCCCGCCAGGGAGCGTCGTCGTGTCGGTGGGGATGTGGCGAAAATGGGTGAACGTGCCCCGGGCCCGGTCGAGGCGTTCGAGCCCGACGTCGGTGCCGACCCAGAGGGTGCCGGTGGCATCTTCGGCGAGCGCCGTGACCCAGGGGAGGCCCGCGCGGGATGGGTCCGGGAGGAGGGTGCGCCAGCGGCCGGCGGCGTCGCGGCGGCGGAGGCCCCCGTTGGTGCCCACCCAGAGCGTGCCCGTGTGGTCTTGGAGGAGCGCGTAGACAAAGTTCTCCCCCCGCACGTCGGTCTGGATCATCTCGAAGCGGGTGGCACCGGGGGCGAGGCGGCCCAGCCCGGCGCCTTCGGTGCCCGCCCACACGGTGCCCTGCGGGTCTTCGTAGAGCACGTTGATGCTGGCGCCCGGCAGCCCGTTGGCCGCTTCGGTGAAGCGCACCACCGCCCCGGTGGCTGGGTCCTGCCGGACGAGCCCGGTTTCGCTGCCAAACCAGAGCCGCCCGGCCCGGTCTTCGAGAAACGCCTTGACGAGGCCCGCCGTGCGCCCGTCGGGCAAGCGCTCGACGCGCGTGATCCGGCGCGCGTACCGGTCGAACCGGCTGGTACCGCCGCGTTCGGTCCCGGCCCAGAGCACCCCTGTGCGGTCTTCGAGCAGCGCCGACACGCGCCCGGCGCCCAGCGAGGCCGGATCCTCCGGATCGTGGCGGACCTGCGTGAACGCCCCGGTCGCCGGGTCGAAGCGGTCGAGGCCTTCGTTGGTGCCCAGCCACACCGTTCCGTCCGCGTCCACGAGGAGCGCGCGCACGGCATCGGTGACCGCATTCGCGGGCCGGGCCGGGTGGCTGCGGTAAGGCTGGACGCGCCCGGTGGCCGGCTCGAAGTGGACGAGCCCTGTTTCGGTGCCGAGCCAGAGGCCGCCGCTGCCGTCGCTGGCCACGCACCGCACGGCGGGGCTGGCGAGCGAGGCCGGATCGCGCGGGTCGAGCCCGTAGCGGCGCAGCGCCCCGGTGCGGGGATCGAAGCGGACGAGCCCGAAGCGGGTGCCGAGCCAGAGCATCCCGGCGGCGTCCTCGTGCATCGCAAACAGGGCGTGCTCGCCTTCGCCGTAGGCGCCGGGCAGGCCCATCGCGGGCGGGAGCACCTGCGTGTACCGGCCCGTGGACGGGTCGAGGCGCAGGAGGCCGTGGTCCCAGGTGAGCGCCCAGAGCCGTCCGGCGCGGTCCTCGTAGAGGTCCAGCATGACGACCGTGTTGCGTTCCTGCGCGGCGTGGTACGGATAGCGCCGGAAGCGCTCGGTGCGCGGGTCGAACCGGCTCAGGCCCCCGTTGGTGACGACCCAGATGAACCCCGCGCGGTCCTCGCGCACCGCATAGACGTAGTCGTGCAGGAGCGTCGTCGTGTCGGTGGACGCGTGGCGGAAGGCGGTGAAACGGACGCCGTCGTAGCGGCTGAGCCCCTCCTGCGTGCCGATCCAGACGAAGCCCGTGCGGTCCTGCAGGAGGGCCTTCACGTTGTTCTGCACGAGCCCGTCCTCGGCCGTCAGGCGCTGAAAAGCCAGGGGCGCCTGCGCGCGGACGAGCGTCGGCGCCAGCAGGCTCAGCAGAAGCAGGCTCAGCAATAAGAAGAGCCCAGAGGGGAGAGGGCGCATTACGACAAGAAAGCGCTAACCAGATCAACCACTGTTGTCGTTGACCTGGCCAAAGTAACCATCGCTCTATATCAGCGCCAGCCAGTTCGAAACAAGCCGCCTGCCACGCTACTGAGGCTCCTCTAACCGCGCCTTCGACGCTCGCGTACCACTACCAGCCAAGTTCCAAAACTGCTTAACCCTTTTGCCTTTGCCCCGCGTTTGCTTCGCTCTTAACCTTACTGAAAAAAGCCCTTTTCCCCGGCAGCTGACCTTATTCGTTCAAGAATCAGGGGGCTGGAGGATTGACCTCCAGCCCCCGTCATGCAAACCGGTTCCAAGGACCAGTCGGTGCGCTCAAGGCAAAATCACGAGCGGACGGGTTTGCGTCCCTCCGGCCGTTTCGGCGCGAACGAAGTAGACCCCGGCGCTCACCCGGCGCCCCTGTAGGTCGTCGCCGCCCCATTCGATCAGGTGACGGCCCGCTGCCAGTGTGTTATCGATGAGGCTTGCTACCTGCCGGCCCTGCAGGTCGAGGACCCACACACGCACGGCTCCGGCTTCCGGCAGCACAAGTGGCACCTGCAACCGGGCGTTCTCTGCACGGAAAGGGTTGGGGTACGCGCTGCCCAGGGCAAAGCCTGTAGCGTTTCCGCTTTCATCCGAGGCGGTGGCTGCCTGCATGCGGATATCGTGGCGCGTACCAGAGGCATCCACCGCCGTGCCTTCGACCGTGCGTACGTGAAGCCCACCGCTCAACTGAAGCGTGGCCAGTTCGACGTCACCAGCAGAAAGCGCCTCCCCATCCAGACGGTACGCGAGTAGACGCACGCGCCCAGCCTCTCCGTAGGTCAGCAGAACCATCCCCTTTTCAGCAATCATCCCAGGCGTCACGTTGCTGACGCCGTTTTCCTGGGTTTGAAGCTCAAGCTGCAGAGCACGCAGCGCAACGCTAGAGGACAACGAGAGCACCGCGCGGTCGCCCATGGTCTGGACGTTCACGCGCACCTCAGAGGCGCTGGAGGTGGCGCTGGCGGAGGCTGTATGGAAGTCGGTGGAGGCCGCCCAGGCGCTCCCCGCTGCCGGCAGAGAGACCGCATCCGGCCACACCCCTCGTACGATCGCCTGCGCGATCACCGTCAGGTCCCGTACGTCCACCTGACCGTCGCCGGCCGGGAACGGGTACAGGTCCACAGCAGCGAGGCCGAGCGCGGTCGGCGTTTCCCGGCCGAGGGCGTAGTCAATCGCCTTCACCAAGTCCGACACGTCAGTCCGTCCGTCGCCGTCGCCGTCACCACGGGCGTAGGTGCCACGCCCCGTGAGCGAGGCCGTCGAAGTGGTCGAGGCGGCGTTCATGCCCGTTCCGGCATTGTGCGTGAACGTGAGGGTGCCGTTCTGGAGCCCGCCCTGCGCCGCCGTGGGGGCAAACGTCACGGTGAACACCTGTGAGGCGCCAGGCGCGAGGCTGGCCGAGGTGGGGGCTACCGTATAGCGGGCATTGCTGGACGCCACGCCGGTGATGCTCAGGCTGCGCGTAGATGCAGAAGGGTTCGTGACTGTGACGGTCTTCGTGCCGGTCTGCCCAACCGCTACGCTGCCCAAGTCGAGCGCGGTAGCATTGGCCGAGAACGTGGCCACACGCGGCTGCACGGTGAGCTTGTACACCCCATCGCCGATTTGCAGGGCGGCGTCGGTGCCTTCGGGCGTCGCGAGCGCACCCAGCACGTTCGAGAGCGTGACGTCGATGGTGGTGCTGGCGAGCGCGGCCAGGTTGCCCACGCTGAACTGCAGGACGATGACGGGCTTGTAGGCGCCCGAGGCGAGTGTGTTGCTTCCGTTGCCCAGGATGAGCACGCGCTTGGCAGCCCCGCTCGTCTGCGCGCTCACCTGCCAGTTCGTCGTATTTGCAACCGCCGCGCCCCGGCTCACGCCCACGAACTGCACCAGGCTAGACGACGTGCTGACGTCCATTTGCAGCCCCTGCAAGTTCTTCGCGTTGGCAAAGGTCAGGTCCACCGGAATCTCGACCAGGCTCGTGGCCTCAAGCGAGGTGCCGGTTGTAGCGCCGAAGGCGACCGTGCTGGCCTGGCCGCTGGTGAGCCGAGTGTTTAGCGCACCGCCACTGCCGTTCTTGGTGAAGTTGTAGTAAACGTAAACCCCCATTCCATATATATTTTGGCCCGCGCCAAAGTGCGACATTGGGGTAGGATGTTTTGAAAACAACGCGGGATTGTTCTTCTGTGTTGTTGCTTTGGTTTTGTCCGACTAGCTCATTCCATCCATTGGCAGCTTCGCCAGTCCCCAGCACAGAAACGAGGCGTTGGTCGTTGGCATCGTAGATTTCCGCCCCATTGACGCCATTCTGATTCAGCCCGTTGCTGAACTTGAAGTAGTCGGCCAAGTGCGCAAAGCGCACCTCAGTCCCGTTTTTGAAATAGTACTTGCACCCCGACACTTGGATGGTACCCGAGATTACCAGCTTCGTGTTGCCCGTACCCCACTCGTTCTTGGGCCACCAGTCGGCGTTGGTGAAGGTGTAGTCCCCGTTGGCGGGGCACGAAGCACCGCTCCGCTGGGCGATGAGGTCTTGGCCGAGGTACTCTTTCTCCTGCCTAGGCACGGAGGCGGCAAACTGCGCCGCGGCAGGCTGGAGTGGAAGCAGAAGGCTGGCCAGCAGACCAGCCGCTAGGAGACGGGATAGTGAACGGTGAGGCATACGAGGGAGAGGGTTAGTGAAAGGGTTCGGAAGCAGACTACTGATCGGGTGCAAGGCCTGCCAGGGCCCCACCTGCGTTTGGCCACTTCCTGACACTTTTTGGCCGAACTGGTAAGTCCTGTGCTGCGCCAGCGCGTTCAGAAGGGCGATTTTCTGAGTGCGTTGACCTGCTCGTTGTCATTGCGTGGAGCGCAGCGAGGCGACCATCTCCCCCCGTGTGCGCTCTCACCGGGAGATGGCTTCGCGGCGCACCCCGTGACAGCCCAGCAACTTGACCTTGTCCGAGCACTGGGATTGCGTTTGGACAGCTAGCCGAAACAGGCGTGTGTGCTTGACACCAGCGGGGTCGTGGAGGCTTTTCCCTGATGTGGGCGTTCTGCCCGGGTTCTGACCACCTAGGTATGGCACGCCTCCTCGTCGTCGAGTTCACCAAGATGAACGGCGCGGGCAACGACTTCGTCGTGCTCGACAACCGCTTCTACTGCTTCGCCAGCGCGGAGCTCGCCGCCCTTGCGCGCGACCTCTGCCGCCGCACCGAACGCATCGGCGCCGATGGCCTGCTCGCGCTCGATCCGGGCGACGACGGGGCCGACTTCCGGATGCTCTACTACAACGCCGACGGCTCGCGCGCCACGATGTGCGGCAACGGCGCCCGCTGCCTCGCCCGCTTTGCCCGCACCGCCGGCCTCGGCACGCCCGGCGCCCCCCTCGTCTTCGACACCGACGCCGGCCGCCTCACCGCCGACGTGCCCGACGACACGGCCGCCGACGTGTGCCTGCACCTGCCGCCCCCCCGCGACCTGCGCCCGCTCGCCCTCGGCGGCCTCGACGCGACGTACGTCTGGACCGGCACCGAGCATGTCGTCCGCTTTGTCCGGCACGTCGACGGGCTCGACCTGCACACGCTCGGCCCGGCGATCCGCCACGACCCGGCCCTCGGCGCGCCCGGCGCCAACGTCAACTTCGTGGAAGTGGACGGCGACGGGCTCCGCGTGCGGACGTTCGAGAAGGGCGTCGAGGCCGAAACGCGCGCCTGCGGCACCGGGGCGATGGCCGCCGCACTCGCCGCCTACCACGCCGGGCGCGTGCCCGGGGCACCCGTGCGCGTGGCCATGCCCGGCGGCACCCTCACCGTGGGGTTCCAGTGGGCGCCGGGGAGCCCCGCCGAAGCCGTCGAAGGCCTCACCCTCGCGGGCCCTGCCGAGGCCACGTTTCGCGGAACGGTCGAGGTGGACGCGAAGGCGCTCCTGGGGGCCTGAACGCAAAAAGGGCCGGTGAGCGCTTGCCCACCGGCCCCGACCGTCCAGGACGCGCGTCTCAGTCTGTGAAGAGCTTGCTGCGGTTGTCCGTGATCTCGGCAGACTCGCGGAGCGCCGTGCGGAAGCGCGAGCCAATCGTCTGACGCTTTACCCCGACGAGGCGCTGCACGAGCGCCTCGCGTTCGGCGACGGGAATCTGCGCCACGGTGGCCACCTGTGTGGCGCGGGCCACAAAGGCTGCCTCCATGCCCTCGATCACCGGCGTCATGCGGCCCTGCGGCGTCACGAAGAGCGCCCCGGCCAGGCGCGGCTGCGCACCGAAGCTGGCGAGGGCGAAGTTGGTCCCGGAGAGCGTGGCCGATTCCTGCTGGCCCATCACGCGGGTGGCGAGGCCGTCGAAGCCGCGCGCGAGTTCGCGGCGGAGGCGGCGTATGGCGATCTCCTTGCGCTTGTCGTTGCGGGCCAGGGCGGTGGCCTCCTCGCGCACCTCGTCGAACGGGCGCACGCCCTCGGGCGTCACCTTGTGGACCTGGAGCACCACGAAGCGGTCGTCGAGTTCGACGACCGGCGAGAGGTCGCCCGCGTCGGCGTTGTCGAGGAAGCGGCGCACGGCCGGGCTGCGGCCCACGCCGGGATAGACAAACTGGCCGTCGGCGTAGTCGTACTGCTCGTGCATCAGGCCCAGGCGCTGCGCTTCGGCGGCCGCGCTGTCGGCGCCCTGCTCCATCTCGTAGCGGAAGTCTTCGAGCTTGTCCTCGGCGCGGCGGAGCGTGGTGCCCTCGGCGCGCAGGGCCGTGCTGTAGGTGGCCACCTGCACGTCGCTGTTGGCGCGGCCCGTCACCTGGAGGAGGTGGACGCCGAACTCGGTGAACACGGGGCCGATCACCTGCCCGACGCTCCCGCCGAAGGCGGCATCGGAAAACGGCTTGACCATCTGGTCGCGCGTGAACCAGCCGAGGTCGCCGTTCTGGGCGGCGCTGCCGGGGTCCTGCGAGTTGGCGCGGGCGAGCGTCTCGAACGAGGCACCGCTGGCGATCTGCGCCTTGAGCTCGTTGAGGCGCAGGGCGGCCCGCTGGCGGCCGGCCGAGTCGGCGGCGGGGGCGGAGATCAGGATGTGGCGGGCGCGCACGTAGCCGGCGCCCTCGGCGGGCCGCACGCCCTTCACCTTGACGAGGAGGGCTTCCTTGTTCGAGAACACCGGGCCGATCACCTGCCCGGCCTGCGGGGTCGGGTAGATCGCGGCGGCAATGGCGGGGTCGAGTTCGTTCGGCTTGACAAAGCCCGGCGTGTAGGGGCGCGTCGAGCCTTCCTGCGCGAGGAACGTCGAGTCGTCGGCGGCGGCGGCGAAGCGGTCGCGGAGGCGGTCGAGGTCGCTGCGCACGGCGGCGGAGTCTTCCTTCGACGCCTGCTTGGAGGCCGACACGACCGACACCGACCAGCCCTTCTTGCGCTCGAAGAGGTCGCGGTGGTTTTTGTAGAACGCCTGCACCTCGTCGTCCGACACGCGCGCCGAGTCGTCGGAGATGGTGGCGTAGCGCACGCCCACGACGTCGGCGGTGGTGAGGCGCTTGTCGCGGTTGTAGGCGTCGAGCACCTCGGCGTCGGAGACGCGCGCGGTGGCCCCGACGAGCGCGGCGAACTTCTCCTGCTGCCGCTGGGCGCGGAGGTACTGTTCGAGCTGGATGAGCTGCTGCCTAGCCTCCGGGTTCTCGCGCGTCTGGTCGATGAACTGCTGGAGGCCGGCCCGGTTGATGCCGTTCTGCCCGTCCGAGAAGTTGGCGCGGATGATCGGGTGCGGGTTGGGGCCCGTGATCATGTCGCGCACCTCGGCATCCGAGACCGTGATGCCGAGCCGGTTCATCTCGTGCTCGATGAGCTTGTCTTCGATGAGGCCGTTGTAGGCACGGTCGGTGGCCTCGTCGAGCGCCTGCGGGCCGATCTCGGGGTTTTGCTGCTGGAGGATGTTCTGCTCCTGCTGCACCCGGTTCTGGTACTCGTCGACCGAGATGCCCTCGCCGTTGACGACGATGACGTTGCCGGCTGTGCGCGCGCCCGAGACGTCGAACAG
Source organism: Rhodothermales bacterium (assembly GCA_963740755.1). Taxonomy (GTDB): domain Bacteria; phylum Bacteroidota; class Rhodothermia; order Rhodothermales; family BA12; genus CAVSDF01. The sequence goes on along the minus strand of CAVUFJ010000007.1, from coordinate 78,939 downwards.
GCCGACGTCGTTGAGCACCCAGATCACGCCGAAGGCGAAAACGAGCACGATAAGGATGGCTCCGGCATTGTCCCGGAGTCGATTCATGACGCCCATGAGGCTGCTGGCTCTAAACTTGAATAAAACACCGGCGTCTGGGACGCTGTGCAGTGCGCACAAACGGCCCAGACAAGAGGGTGAAGGTAAGGCCTCGCCCGCATAAGCCCCAGCCCCCGGCGCGCGGAAGGTCTGCGAAAAAGGCGCCCGGTTGGCCGGTCCCCCAACAAGAACGGGCCGGCGCCCCCAAAGAGCACCGGCCCGCAAAACCGTCCTGTCCCCCGCCCGATTACGCCGCCTTGGAGAGCTGCTGCGGCTGCAGGTGGCCCCGGAGCGTGCGGAGCGTCTTGCTGAGGATCTGCGAGATGCGCGCCTCGGTGAGCTCCATCAGGCCCGCGATCTCGCGCAGCGTGAGGTCTTCGTAGTAGTAGAGCGCGAGGATGCGCTGCTCGCGCACCGGCAGTGTGCGCACGATCAGGCCGAGGTGGTCCATCAGCGACGAGCGCTCGATGAGTTCGAAGGCGTCGCCGGCATCGTCCGACGGGATCAGGTCGAGCAGGTTGCTGTCGCCGTCTTCGTGGACGGCGGCGTCGAGCGAGAGCGAGAAGCGGCCCTGCGCGGTGGCCATGAGCTCGCGGTAGGTATCGACGGAGAGTTCGGCGGCCTCGGCGATGTCGGCTTCGGCGGGCTCGGCGCCGAGGCGCTGGCGGAGACGCTCCTGCGCTTCCTGGGCGGTGGCCAGGCGGCGGCGCTGCTCACGCGAGAGCGGGTCGATGGAGCGGAGGTAGTCGACGAGCGTGCCCCGGATGCGGCCGTAGGCGAACGAGGCGAAGGGGGTGCCGCGCGTGGGGTCGTAGCCGTCGAGCGCCTGGAGCAGGCCCATCATGCCCACGCTCTCGAGGTCCTCACGGGAGGCGAGGACGTGGGTCGGCACGCTGGTGCGGGAGACGATGGCGCGGACGAGCGCCTGGCCGGCAAGGGCGGTCTCCTGGCGGAAGCGCGGCGTCGGGTCGGCGGCGTAGAGCTCGGCGAGGTTCTGGAGCGAAGGGGTCATGGCGGCGGCTGGGGTGGTCCGGGGGGGACGAGACAGGTAGGGGGACGAGGAGAAGACTTAACAACCGCCGTGCCAAAACCGATTACCTATCCATAGCCGCCCCGTACGGCCCCTACAAAGTGGGTGTAAATGCGCCGTTTGCCCCAAATGCGTGGGCCAACAGGAAAAACGGGGCGTGCGCGCCCGGAAAACTCTTCCGTCTCAGCCTGAACATCCGGCGGCGTTAGCTTCCGTCCCTGAACAGAATGAGACGGATACCGGTGCTGCTGGCCGCGCTGGGCACGCTCGCCCTCCTCCTTGGCGCCCTCGTGGCGGCCCTCGCCGGGCTCCGCGCGGGCATCGGCCCCTGGCCTGCCGCCGCCGTGCTCGCGCTCGGCGCGTGGATGATGTGGCGCCGCCGCCCGCGCGCCACCACCCTCGACGCCCCGGCCCGCGCCTGGCTGCGCGCCCATGTGCCCGCCTACGCCCACGGTACGGGAGCCGCGCTCGCCCACTTCGAGGCGAACGCGGCCGCCTTCCTGGCCCAGCAGCGCTTCGAGGCCGTGGAGGCCGCCGCGTGGACCCCCGAGCGCCGGCTCGCCGTGGCCGCCGGGGCCGCCACGCTGCTCCACGGACGCCCCGGCTGGACCCTCGGCACGCGCCGCACGATGCTCCTCTACCCCACCCGCTTCGACGGGCAGTACGACGACGATGCCGAGTGGGGCGAGTTCGACGGCATGGCCCACCCGCAGGGGCCCGTCATCTTCGCCGCCGATGCCCTCGATGCCGCCTGGCGCCACGCCGACGGCTCGAACGTCATCCTCCACGAACTCGCCCACCTGTTCGACTTCGACCGCGACGGCCACGACGGCGTCCCCTCGCTCGTCGCGGACGGCTCAGTGGACGCGTGGACGGCCCTCGTGCGGCGCGAGATGCAGCGCGTGCGCGTGGGCAAGTCGCTCCTGCGCGCCTACGCCGCCCACGACGCGACGGAGTTCTTCGCCGTCTCCACTGAGGTGTTCTTTGAACGCCCGCACGCGCTCGCCCGGCGCCACCCCGAACTGTTCGACGCGCTCACCGCCCTGTACGCCTGGGACCCGCGCACCGCCACCGCCGAGCCCGCCGGCGCCGAACCCTGAGCGGCTACGCTGGCGGGCTCTTTGATGCCAGATCCGGCGAGGAGGCGAGAATGCCCGCTGAAGGATGGATCATGGATGATGGATCATGGCAAGAGGGCACCTCTCATATGGGATCGCCGCAATGGTGGTGCATGTATCGTCGGCAGTAGGGGCCCGACGTGCCGCGCCCTCATCATGATGAATGCCTTGCGACGAAGGGCACGATTGATCGCGCCCCTACGAGAATGCACCCCACTCCCCGCGAACGCCTATCAGCATCTCTGGCCAGTAATCCGTGATCAACGCGATCCTCCCGCACGATTCAACGAGATCTGGTATCGCACGGCCGGGGCACCCGAAGCGGCTCTGCGCGCACGGAAAAGGGCAGGCCTGCTATGCAGACCTGCCCCATAATCCAACAGCGGTGCCTTTTAGCGGTCGAGCCCGTTCTCGGAGGGCGGCTTGATCAGGTGATCGATGACGTGGATGAAGCCGTTGGAGGCGCGCACATCGAACGTGATGGGCTGCACGTTGCCGATCGTGTAGCCGGCGCTGCCCGCTGCCGTGGGGAGGGGACCGGCGAGCGTCTGCTCGGTAAAGCCCGGCGACGACGACGCGCGGTTGTTGAGCGTCCGCCCGTCGTAGCGGCCCCGGATGACGTGGTACATGAGCAGGTTGCGCAGGCGCGCCGGGTCGTTGACGATGTGGTTGAGCGCTTCCTGGTTGGCGCGGTCGAACGCGGCGTTGGTGGGCGCGAAGACCGTGAACGGGCCTTCGCCCATGAGCGCGTCGGCGAGGCCGGCCTGCTGGAGCAGGGACACGAGGCGCGAGAAGCGCGGGTCGTCCATCGCGATGCCCGCAATCGTCGTCGCGCGGGCCGCGCCTTCGTCCACCTGCACGGGCTGCGTCGGCTGGCTCGGGCGGGTGTCCATGGGCGGGGGCGGCGGGCGGTTGGCCATCATGCGCGCGTCGCAGTCGGCCCGGCTGGAGAGTTCCTCGCACATCCGGTAGTCGAGGTAGACCTTGCGCGTCGTGCCGTCGGGCAGGCGCACCATCTGGACGCGCTTGCCGTTTTCCATCATCACGGGCTGGCGCTGGGCCAGCACAGGGGTGGCAAACACTCCAAGGAGGAGCATCGCCGAGAGCAGTCGTTTCATGGGGACCGGTGGTGTGGGAATTGGTCGGACAGCGCGTGCTACCCGCTACCCTGCCCCTCCCGTTTCGCCGCGCGGCAACGAAGCGGCTACGGCGGCGGCCGATTACACAAACGTGGCGATCTCGCCGAGCGGCCGGCGCACCAGGTCCGGCACGTGCGCGTCCTCGGCGGGCAGTCCGGCCACGACGAGCAGAAATGGGCGCTCGTGCGCGGGCCGCCCGAGCAGGGTGCCGAGAAAGCCCATTGGCGAGGGCGTGTGGGTGAGCGTGACGAGCCCGGCATGGTGCAGCGCGGCCAGCAAAAAGCCTGTGGCAATGCCGACCGATTCGGTGGCGTAGTAATGCTTCATCCGCGCCCCATCGGGGCGGAGGCCGTAGGGCTGCACGAACACCGCGATGAGCACCGGGGCGATCTCCAGAAACGGCTTGTCGGCGTCGGTGCCGAGCGGGGCGAGGGCGTCGAGCCATTCCTGCGGCGCCCGGCCGTTGTAGAAGGCCTGCTCCTCTTCCTCCGCCGCCCGCGCGGATCTGCGCCCGCACCGACGGGTCGCGCACGACGGCAAAGTGCCACGGCTGGAGGTGCGCCCCGCTCGGCGCCGTCCCGGCCGCGCGGATCGCGTCTTCGACGACGCGCTCCGGCACGGGCGTGGGCGCAAAGTGGCGCACGGTGCGGCGGCGGTTCATCTCGGCGTAGAACGCCGCCGCGCGGGCTTCCATCTCCTCGGGCGGGCGGGGCGTGAAGGCGAGTGGAACGTGCGGATAGGCGGGCATCGGGGCGGCAGCTTGCCCAGAGGCTACGAAAAAGGGGCGGCAGCCGGTCCGGCCACCGCCCCGAGAGGCGCGTCAAAAGGCGTGGCTCAGTGGGAGCCTGCGGCAGGCACCACGAGCACCGCGTCGATGGGGTGCAGCACGCCGTTCGTGCCCACCACTTCGGCACCCGCGATGTGGGCGGCGCCGATCATCGCGATGTCGCCCATCATCATCACCGGGATGTCGCTGCCCTGCCACGAGCGCACCGTCGTGAGCTGCGGAAAGTGGACATCGAGGTACTTGCCCGGCACGATGTGGTACATCAGCGTGGTGTAGAGGATCTGCGTCTGCGCCGGGCCCAGAAGGCCGTCCAGGTTGGCGAGCTTGCGGAACGCCGTGTTCGTGGGGGCCAGGACGGTGTAGCCGGCCTCGTAGGCCTGCCCGAGCGACCCGAGGAGGTTGGCCTTCTCGAGCGCCTGCTTGAAGATCGACAGCGACGTGTCGGCGGCGATGAGTTCGCCCACCGTCAGCGTGGGTTCGGCGGGTACCGGGGCAGGCTGGACGACCGGCGTGGGGGCCGGAGCCATGGTCGAGTCGGTCGTCTGCGCCATCACGGGCACAGCACTGAAGAGCAGGAAAGCAGCGAGGAAGCTCCGCATCAGGTGGTGTGGTTGGGTGCGTGGATTTCGGTACGCCTGGGTACGGGAAACGCTGGAGCAGGATCCCGTATTGCGCTCATGTCCTTGTTTTATAAGACCATCGTCCCTCATGGTTCCCGGCCTTATTCGGCCACTTCGATCCGCACGCCCTGGCTGTGGGCGGCGAATTCGGGGGCGTACATGCTCTGGATGCGGCTGAGCGCGCCCGCGAAGCTGCCCGCGTGGCGCACGCGCAGGCCGTACTCGAACACGTAGGTGCCGTGTTGGGAGCGCCCCTTCGGCGATGGCCGGAGGCTCCATGCCGGGCAAGACCTGCCGCCGTCCTCAGCGCGCCACCACAAGCCGCTGCGTGACGACCACGCCCGCCGCCACGAGCCGCACGACGTACACGCCGGCGGCGAACCCGGCCACGTCGAAGGCGGCGGCGTGACGGCCCGGACCGGCCTCGCCGGCGAAGACCACGGCGACTTCCCGCCCCAGGCCATCGAAGAGCGTCACGCGCACGGGGGCGGCGCGCGGCACGTCGAAGCGGAGCATCGCCGATGTGCGCACCGGGTTCGGCATCGGCACGCCGAGCGCGAACACCTGCGGCGCGCCGAGAGTGACTTCGGTTTCGGGCGAATAGGTCGCCGTGCCGTCGAGGTCCACCTGGCGCAGCCGGTAGCGCACCGCCGGCGCGGCCGTGGCCGGGGTGTGCGTGTAGGCGTAGGCGTGCGCCTCGGCCGTCGTGCCGTGGCCGGGGATGAAGGCGATTTCGCGCCACATGGCCAGACCCGCCGGGTCTTGACGCCCGGCCGGAAGGCGCGCCTCGACGGCGAAGCCCGCGTTGTTCGTCTCGCTCGCGGTCGTCCAGGCGAGTTGCACGCGTGGGCCGTCGGCAAGGGCAGTGAAGCGGAGCAGTTCGACCGGCAGCGGGCCCGTGCCGCCCACGTTCGACTGGAAGAGGAAGCCGCTGAACGTGCTGTTCGTCCCGTCACTCCCCGACCCGACGGTGGAGTTGCCGAAGGAGGAGACGATCGTGTTGGTGCCGTCGGAGCCGGTGCCGCCGAAGGTGCCGAGCGACGAAGCGACGATGGTCTGGCCGTGCGCCACCGGGGCCACGCAGAGGAGGGCGATCAGGAGCAGGCGCATGGTCGTTCAGCGAAGCATGAGGAGGGCAGCGGACGAGGAGGCTGCCGGCGACCCGTCTCCCCCTGCGTAGGGGCTCGCCCGGCGTACCCATCCCTGATGGAGGAGGCCAGAAAATCGCCGGAGGCGATGAAGGGGCCATCGTGGACACGGGCACGACGGCCCGGACGGATCGTCGTTCACGCGGCAGGCGAACGGGATCACCGGAGCATCAGCAGCACGGGCACGGTGCCGGTGGCGTTAGTGGTGAGCGCCTTGCCGATGACGGTGCCGGGGGTCGGGCTCGCGCCCGCCTTCTGCGCCTTGCCCGCCGTGTTCGAGGACACCAGCAGGTCGCCGGGGAAGATGTCGCCCGCGTCCACCACCACGCCCACGGTCACGATGCCCGAGAAGGCCACGACGGACTGCCCGGACGGCGCGGCCACCACCGGCACGCCGAGCACCGTGCCCGCATCCGGGGCGCACACGCCGATCACCGCAGGCGACTGGCCGACCGTGCTGCGCGTGGCGGCGTAGGTGCCGCCGCTTGTCGTCACCACCATCACGTCGCCGGCCGTGCACCCGCCCGTCGTCACGTCCGTCATGAGTTCGCCCACTGCGCGCTGCGACGAACGGAGGGCCCCGGCGGTCGTGAGTGTGCCCTGCGGCGAGAGCGTCGTCACCTCCGTCGAGGCGCCGCTCACCGTGCGGACGGCGGAGAGGAGCTTGCCCGCCGCCCCGGATTCGAGCAGCAGGTTCGTCCCGCCGTTGACCCCGGAGGTGGAGCGGATGCGCTGAAGGTGCAGGTTGACGCCGGTGAAGCCGTACTCCTGCTCCGCCTCGATGCGGGCAATCGTGCGCGCATCGGTCGAGTTGTCGGTGAGGTAGAAGGTGGGGGCCGTGATCGCGGCGTTGCCGTTGAGGCCGCGCACGCGGAGCGCTAGCCAGCAGGCTGCTCTGCCGAACGCGGCATCCTGCGGCGTCCGCTGAACTGCTGCGAGGTCGTGAACCGGGCGCCCGGCCCCTGGCTCTGCACGCGGATCGCCGGGTCTGTCGCGCTCGGGTGCGAGATGTCAATGGCGTTGCCGGTCGCATTGGTGGCCCCGAAGTTCTGGATGCTCAGGCCCACGCCGCTGCCTTCGCGGTCAGAGGACGAGGCCGGTAGCGGGGGCATCGGCCGCCACGGCAAAGCGCCCCACCGATCCGACACCCGCGCCCGTGCCGCTCACGCTGAACACGCCCGTGCCGGAGGCCCCCACGGCGCCCGTGCCGGAGAAGGGAAGCGAGAAGCTGCCTCCGCCGCCTCTCGTCGGGGCAGCCCAGACGGTACGCCGGCGCTGAAGGTGAGCACGTTGCCGTTGGCGGCCCCGGCAGTGGCCAGGCGGTTCAGCGCAAGCGTGCCCTGCGCGAGGTTCAGCCCGCCCCAGACCACGTTCGAGCCATCCCAGAGCAGGAACGAGCCGGCGGGCGAACCCGTCGCCGTCGGCAGGCCGCTCCCCACCGTCGCGGCGGTGGTCTGGACAGTGCCGTCGGGAAAGCGGAAGCCGCCGGCCTGGCTGTAGATCTGTCCCCCCGTGGTGAGGTTGCCGTTCTTGAGCAGCGTGAGCGCGTTGGCGCGGGCCTCGTCGGCGGCGCCGTTGCCAGCCACGAAGAGCAGGTCGGTCGCCGCCCAGGCGGTTGGGTCGCCGACTTCGACGTTGTAGCGGCCAATGGCAAACGCGCCGAAGGGACGCGCGATCGTGCCCAGGCCCATCGCCGTCGCGTGCTGGCCGATCGCGCGCGTGTCCCTGCCGCTCGCGAAGGCGCTGCTGCCACCCGCGTAGGTGTTGCAACCGGTAGCGAACCGGTAATCGCCCTGGCCGTCGTGGACATGCGGCGGCTCGGTCCATCGCCGCTGGCCCTCGCCTCCAGGCCCATCGCCACGGAGTTCGATCCGCTGGCGGTCACCTCCAAGCCCATCGCCACAGAGAACCCGCCGATGTTGGCGGCATCCCACTGAGCGCCTTCCACTTGCCCGGCGCGGAAGGCGGCCCGACCGGGATGGCGGAGGCGTACGCCGAGGCCGGTGACCGGGAGTGTCGAGGCGGCTCGGTGATCTGGCCGTTCGAGACGAAGCCGTCGTTGCTGGCGTCGGCGTCGGTGAGGTCCACCGCGCCCACCACGTTACGGGGGAGGCCGCCTTCCCCGTGGCGGCGGTGGTCTGGACGGTGCCGTCGGGAAAGCGGAAGCCGCCGGCCTGGCTGCGGATCTGGCCCGCCGTGGTGAGGCTACCGTTGCGCAGGAGCGTGAGTGCGTTGCGGCGCGCTGGGTCCTCTCGTTGCCGGCCACGAAGAGCGGATGGCGTCGACCAGTGCCGTAGGTTGCCGGCCACGACGTTGAACGTGCCGATGGCGAGCGAGCCGTAGGCCTGCGCCGTCGTAAACGATCCGAGCCGTGCTGCGTACCCCGGCAGCAGTCGTGCCGCTGCCCATCGCCGTGCTACTCTCCCCGCTCGCCGTTGTGTAGGCGCCAAGCCGTGCTTTGGGCGCCACTCGCCGTCGTCTGCAGGCCCAGCGCCGTACTGCTCTCGCCGCTCGCAACCGAGATGAAGCCGGCGGCGAGCTGGTCTGGCCGCTCGCCGTCGTCTGCTCGCCCAGTGCCGTGCTGCCAATGCCGCTGGCCGTCGTGGTGAAGCCCAGCGCCGTGCTCGTGTGGCCCGTCGCGCGCGTGTTGGCCCCCATCGCCACCGAGTTCTGCCCGACGTTCGCGTCGTCCCAGTGATCGTCGATGACGGTACCCACCCGAAGGCCGCTTGATCGGATACCACATCAGGCGGATGCCGCCCCGACCGGATTGACGCCTCGGTCGGCGCTGCCAATGGCGATGCGATCCGTCGTTGCTCCATCGTTGTCGGTCAGGCTGACGGCGCCGACTTCGTTGCGGGCAGGCCAGCTGCTGGTGGCGGAGGCGCCACGAGGCGGCGCTACCGTTCCAGGTCAGCACGCGCCCGGAGGGGGTGCCCATAGGTGCCGTCAAGACCGCCGGCCCCACGGCACCATCGGCCACGCTCTGGGCCCGGTCTTCCACGGCACGCGCGTCGGGGTGACCAGAATGCGCGGCGTGAAGTCGAGTGGTGGAGCCCAGCTTCCCCTGGGTCAATGCAAGGGCGACGCTGAGGTAGAAGCGGCGGAGGCGTGGATGCAGACGGTTCCACCAAGACAGCCGGCAGCGCCGTATTGCAGCCGATGTAGGCCATAAAGAAGCCCCCGGTTCGACCTGAACCATCTGATATTCCCCCCGAATGACATTGAGTATCCAGGACGTCTAGCCATGGCCGTCGTCCAGAGCCGTATCAGCCGTCAGATACCGTCCAGGCATGCCCCAGGGCCTGTCGCTGCGCCCTGGTCGGCGATGATCCGCGTGAGCAGCTGCGTACACGTCTGCGCGCGGACGGCGGGCGCGAGCGCCGGCGAGGAGGGCAGCGAGCACAGAAGAGCCAGGCGCCATCAGGGCGAGGCTGGCTGGGGCTCAGACCTCCCCCGCACCGATTCGTCCTGCCCGCAACTCTGTCCACGTTCGTGCGGTCTTGCCCAGCCGGTGCCCTGTCGTCTCATCCCCGTCAGCGCGGGCGACGAGCCCGCGCGCGCCGTCTTGGACGTGTAGACTTCTCGTAGATCGCGCCGACGTGGAAGCTGACCGTGTGCGGGCTCAGAAACAGCAGCTCGCCCACGCGCCGCTTCGTGTGCCCCGCCACGATGGAGCCGAGCACCTCGCGCTCCCGCGCCGACAGCGCGTCCTCGGGGGCGGGCCGCCGCAGCTGCTCCACCACGCGCCAGGCCACGTCTCCGCCGAGCATCGGCACCCCGCCCGCGTGCACCTCGATAAGCGCGCGGAGCAGATCGGCGGGCGGCGTGGACTCGAGCAGGTAGCCATCACGCCCGCCGTGCGCGCCTCGAAGATGCGGTCGCCTTCGTCGAACACGGTGTGCATCAGCACCTCGGCGCCGGGCCACGAGGCCCGCAGCCTCCCCGCACCTCGATGCCAGAGAGGCCGGGCAGCTCCACGTCGAGCAGCACCACGTCAGGCGCGGCCGCAGGGTCGGAGAGGGCGCCCTCGGCCGAGCCGAAGCTGCGGCGCACGCGGAAGCCAGCGTGCCGGCAGCAGCATCGTGAGCGCATCGCAGAGGGCTACGTCGTCCTCGAGCATCGCCACGCGCAGGGAGCAGGATCGGCCACAGGGGGTGGAGCAGGACGGGCTGCGGGGAAGGGGCCCAAGCTATCATGCGGGCCGGTGCGCCGCAACCGCACGTTCGTGCAGATCCGTGGCAAGATCATCGGGCACAATCTGGAGACCCCGCGTGGCGCCCTTTGGGCCGATGCCCCTTCACGCCTTCAGCCCGCAGCATCACGCCGGTCCCCAGCACCGGGGGCGGTGTCGAGCGTGAAGGTGCCCCCGAGGTTCGTGCGCACCGAGCAGCGCAGTCTACACAAGGCCGTTGCCCGCGCTAGCCGTCACCCGATCGAAACCGCATGCCCGTCGTCAGCGATCGTTCAGCGCGGTCACGGCCCACGCCCACGCGATCGTGACCTGGGACGGAGCGCCGTGGCGGACGGCGTTGTGGAGCGCTTCCTTGCCGAAGAGCACCACGTTGCGCCGGAACGCAAGCGGCAGCCCTCCCGGCGCCACCCCTGTGCCCGTCGCCTCGAAGGCGATGTCCTGCGGCTCTGCCAGACCCTGCCCGTGTTCGACGAGGCGGGCGGCGAGCGCGGCCCAGGCCTCCTCGCCCGGGCGAAGCGCCACACGAGGTCCTGCATCGCCCCCGAGAGGCGCCGCGCCGTCTCGCCGGCTTGGCCCGCGAGCAGGGCGGGGGTGTCTTCGGTGCCCTGCTGGTCCCGATCGCCGCGAGCGCCACGGACACCGCGCGAGAGGCCGGAGCCGAGTTCGTCGTGCAGATCGGCCGCAATCCGGAGCCGCTGCCGCTCCAGCGCGAGCGTCCGCGCGGCCCGCACGCGGTAGAGCCCTGCGCCGAGCCTGACGAGCCCAAGCCCGACGAGACCCGCAAAGCCCCACGAGCGCGTGAACGGCGGCACGACAGTGAACGCCCGCACCGCCATTAGTCCCGGCGCGGCCTCGCCCCGGCGCACGCGCGCCTCGAAGCGTAATCACCGAGCGGCAGCGCCCCGAAGCGCACCGTGCGTCGCCGGAGAGCGTCGCCCAGCGCTCCGACAGGCCCACGAGCCGCCACTCGAAGCGCAGGTGGTGGCGCTCGCGGAAGGACGCCGCGCCGAGTGTGAAGGCGAGCCGGGCGGTGTCGGCCCGCACGCGCGCGGCGTCGTCTCGCGCCCGTTTACGACGAGCGAGGCGAGCGTGGCCGCAGGCGAGGTCTCCACCGAGCGACGCTGAGTCGAGCGCCACGAAGCCGGGCAGGCCCCCATCGTCCAGATCGTGCCGCGCACGTCTTCGAGCACCGGCCCGATGCTCGTGGTACGCATCGGCCTGCGCGAACGCGGCGACGGGGCGCAGGCGCGGATCGGCGAGCGTCCGTGATCTCAAAGCCCTGTCCGCCGAGCGCGTCCCTATCCACAGACGCCCGCTCGGCCCCACCGAGAGGCCGTGGACGGTGCCCGTGCGGAGCCCGTCGCGCACCCCGAAGCGCCTGAGCCGCCACCGCGCCCCCTCGTGAAAGACCGCGCCGAGGCCAAAACCGTCGGCGATCCAGATGCGGCCGACGCGGTCGAGAGTGGGGAACTCCATCGGGCCGCGCAACGCCGTGAGGATGTCGCGCAGCCCAGCAGCGAGCGGCCCGCGCATCGTGGAGGCGAGCGAATCGCCCATGAGGACGTCGAGGCCGCCGGGCGCGGCGACGAGCCAGACCATGCCGCGCGTTTGCAACACCGTCAGGTCTCCCTCGACCGGGCCCACGCGCGTGCGCCGCCCGGCGCGTTCGATCCAGAGGTCATGGATCGTCCGCACGAGACGGGCGCCCCCCGGCAGCCTCGCCGCGACCGCCTCGGGCGCCGCTGTGGCCGGGCCGCCGCACAACCGAAACGTTTGCTCGCCCTGCCGCCACCACGCGCACGGCCCGTCCGCGACGAGGCCACTGGGGACGATGCGCAGGGCTGGGCTGAGGCGGGCGAGACGTCCCTGCGCGTGGGCGAGGTAAACGCCCGCCCACGCCACGACCCAGAGCGTTGAGTCGTCGCGCGGGATAAGTTCGCGGGCCAGTTCCCGCTCGCCCGTGGGCGCGTTGAACGGGTAGAGGCGCGTCCCGGTGGGAGGACGGTACGAATGCCGGTTGCGTGGACGACCCACAGGCCACCCTCGGCGTCGGCGTGGAGGTCGCGCACGAACAGGTCGCCGATGCCGCTCGATTCGTCGCGCACGCGCATGAGGCGCCCGGCGCCGTCGAGTTCGTAGACGCGGATCTTGCCGGTGGGGCGGGTCCAGAGCGCCGCGAGTAGCCCACCGCCGGGGGTGGCCGCCGGTAGGCTCGACCACCACGCCACGAGGTCGGGGCCGAGCACGCGGCGGGTACGTCCGTCCGGCGCGGCGCGCCACACGCCGTCGTCGGCGATGAGCCACGCACCGCCCGGCACGGCCACGACGGCGTCGAAGCGCCTCGCCGGGCGCGGGTGCCACGCAAAAGCACGCGCCCCCGGTCTTCGCACGCCGAAGCCGTCTCGGGCGGTGGCCCAGAGCGTGCCATCGGGTCCACGGGCGACCGAGCGGACCGCGTGGGTGTCGAGGCGAGCCCAGCGCGGCGCCTCGCCGGGGCGTTCGTCGAGCGCCCACAATCCGGCTTCGCGCGCGGCCACGAACAGGCGCCCGGCGCCCGCGTGGAGGCGGACGCGGTACGGGTCGCGCAGCACGCGCGCGAGCGCAGCAGGCACCCGTAAGCGCTGCGCGGCGCCGCTCTCGATGCGCCAGAGCTCCCCGTCGCCGGAGACGGCCCACGCGCGCGGACCTTCGGCGGCGAGCCGGACGGCCCCTTCGGGGAGGGGCACGAGTCCGCTCAGGCGCTCGCCGTCGAAGCGCCCCACGCCCGTGCCGGTGGCGACGTACAAGGCCCCGGGCCCATCGGGGGCGAGCGCGCGGGCGTCTTCGAGGCCCTCACGGGCGCCGTAGCGCACAAACGGCTCGCGCTGCGCAGCGGCGCGCACGGGCACGAGGAGCAGTAGCAGCAGGAGCGGACGCATCGCCGGGAGAGACGCACCGGCCCACACGGCACCGTCGCCCCCGAAGGTAGCGCCCGCCGGGCCGCCACAGCGCTGCGGCAAGACGGGCGCCAGCTCGCCGCTTTTCTCCTGCGGCGCAGCCGGCTTACTCCGCCGCCTCGATCCGCACGCCCTGGCTGTGGGCGGCAAACTCGGGGGCGTACATGCTCTGGATGCGGCTGAGCGCGCCCGCGAAGCGAGCCCGCATGGCGCACGCGCAGGCCGTACTCAAACACGTAGGTGCCGGTGGGCAGCCAGCCGAAGAAGAAGTCGGTGGAAGCGTCGCGCGTGGTCTGGTAGTAGCCGAGGCCGTCCTGGGTGCGGTAGCCCGAGAGCTGCTCGGTGGGCTCCAGGCCGCTCGCGCGGAGGCTCTGGAGGTGAACGTACTCCATCGCCCGGTCTACGCGGAGGGTGAGGCGCGCGACCAGGCGGTCTCCCACGCGGAGGGCGGCGCCCTGTCCGAGCGGTTCCAGCACCGGCCCGCGCGCACTCCGTCGCTCGACGAAGAGCGATTGTTGCAGGCGCAGGGGCGTTTCGGCGCTTGCCGTGACGCGCTCGATGGGCTGGAAGAACTGCCAGTAGAGCGCCCCCCAGGCGATGCTCGCGGCCGGGGTTCGTCACCTGCACGCGGCCCATCTCGGGGCGCACGGCCTCGGCCGTCCACGTCTGCTTGAAGTAGCCCGTGCCCGCTTCCTGCACGGCGGCGGTGCGGCGCGCGTCGTACACCTCGCGCCCCACGGTGATGGTCACGGCGGGCACCTCGGCGAGCAGTTCGATGGTGCGGTTGCCCGTGCGCCCTCCCGGGCCCGGCGTGCCGAGCAGGAGCGCGTAGATGGCGTCGGCGGTGGCCCGCGTGGTGCGCCAGTCCTGCACCTGCTTCTGCTTGAGCAGCCAGATGCGGGCTTCCTCGGCGGTGGCGGCGTCGCTTGCCACTTCGAGGAACGCCTCGATGAGCAGCGCCTGCCGCTCGATCGGCGCCTGGTACCAGAACCAGCCGCGCTCTTCGGCCCAGTACATGCCGAGTTCGTCCGAGCGGCGGGCAGATTCGCGGGCCGAGCGGAGGATGCGCTGCGGCACGTCGGCGCCGGTGTGGGTGCGGTGGAGCGCGAGCGCGAGCAGCGTCCGCGTGTAGAGGCGGTACCCCTGCCACGAGGCCGTGGCGCGCGTGCGGAAGTAGTCGAGCGCCTCGGCGCTGCCCTCGGTCGGCGGGAGGGCCGTGAAGGCGCGGGCGTAGAGGTAGTGGACCGTGAGGTCGGAGGGCACGAACTTGCTCAGGTCGGTGCGGCTGCGACGCAGTTCTTCGAGGTCGCGCACGGTCTGCGCGTCGAGAAAGCGCACGGCGGACGCCACGAGGCGGTCGGTGCGGCTGCTGCTGGCTCGCGGTCAGCACGCCGAGGTGGCCGAGGCGCCCAAGGCCCGGCCACGATGAGCTGGGTGGTGTAGCGGTCTTCGGGGAGGCCCGGAAACCACGGCCACGCGCCGTTGCCCATCTGGCGCTCTTCGAGCTGCGCGAGCGTGCGGTCGAGTTCGGCGCCCACGCGCGCGAGGTCGAAGAGGAGCCCGATGCGGCGCTTGCGCTCGGTCTCGTCCTGCGCCTCCTGCACCCACGGCGTCTGCTCCAGGAGGAGCGCCTTGAGTTCTTCGTTGCGCTCCAGGTTCGAGCGGAGCACGGCGGCGTCCGCGCGGCGCCACTGCTCGAACACCTGCCGGATGCGCGGGTCGCTGTTGGCGATGTGCGCGGCGAGGGCGTTGGCGTAGAAGCGGCTGAAGACCTGCTCGGTGCACTCGTAGGGGTACTCCATGAGCGTCGGGAGCGCCGCCACGGCGTACCACGCGGGGTTGGGCGTGAACTCCAGCGTCAGGCTCCGGTGCTGGATCGACGGGTCGGACGCCGAGGCGAGGAGCTTGTCGAGCGTGTACGTGCGCGTCTGGCCGCCCCGGATCGGCAGCGGCAGCGTCTCGGTGACGAGCACGCGGTTGGTGAGCACCGGCAGGAGCGTTTCCTCGCCGTCCGAGAAATCGGCGGTGCGGGCGACGATGCGGGCCACGTAGGCGCCGCTCCTCTCGCCGGCGGCATCGTTCGGCACCGTGATCGTCCACGCGAGGGCGGCGGACGAATCGGCGGCGAGCGCGAAGCGGCGCACGTTCTGGCTGTTGCCGAGGAGCGTGTCGAGCGGCGCCATCGTGGCGGCGTCGAAGAGCAGGAGCGCCGCATCACCCGTGAGGGCGCGCCCGGAGCGGTTGTCCACGCGCGCGGTGAGGCGGAGCCGGTCGCCCTCGCGCACGAAGCGCGGCAGGTTGGGCGTCACCATGAGGTCCTTCTGCGTCACCGTGCTGCTGCGGGTCTGGCCGAAGCGCAGGTCGGGCGTATGGGCGAAGGCGAAGACGTTCCAGCGGGTGAGCGCCTCGGGCACGGTGAACGTGAAGGACACGCGCCCCTCGGCGTCGGTGCGAAGCTGCGGGAAGAAGTAGGCGGTCTCGTTGAGGTTGCGCCGCGCCTGCACCTGCCCGAGCTGTTCGCGCGCGGCCTGCTCCGTATCCGCCTTGCTGATGGAGGCATCCTGCGCCGCGCCGGCAGCCGCGCCCTGGGGCGCCACCGGCGAGGGCGGGGGGGCCGTATCCATAGACGGGGCAGGCGCGGCCATGCTCATCGCCTCCTCCTGCACGCCCCTCCGGTATCGCACATCGCCGCGCCGGCTCAGGTACATCCCCCCGGCTGCGTTGAAGCTGCTGAAGCCGAAGCGGTCGAGGTCGTCGTACTGGATGTTGACGCTGCCGCCATCGGGGGCGGGGAAGTTGAGGCCGAGGGCCGCGACGCCGAAGCCGCCGTTGGCCTGCCACGCGCGGCGCAGGCCGCGTCCGTAGAACGGGTTGAAGCTCCAGTTGTGGGGCAGGATGGCGTCGAGCGAGGCGTCGTACATCGCGGTGACGACCTCGGCGGCCACGCGCTCGCCCTCGGCGCCCGCGACCGAGATCGTCCACGTCTCCTCAGCGCCCGGACGGATCTTGTCGCGGAACGTGCTGAGCGAGAGGTTCAGGTCGCGCCCGGTGGGCACGGCCACCGCGAAGCTCATCGTGAAGGCGCGCGAGGCCCGCACGGCGGCCAGGTGCACGCCAAAACCCCCGCGCATCGCCTCCGTCACCGGCACGTCGATGCGTTCTTTCTCGGCATCGAGCGTGCGCCACTCGGAGCGGACGATCCGCCCGTCTACCTCCACGTCTACCCGCACGCGCACGCCGCGCTCGGCGGAGCCCACGAGAAAGCGCGCCGTCTCGCCGGGTTTGGCCGTCTGCGTGAGCGGCACGGCCCACACGAGTTCTTGCACCGGCATGAGGGAGGTCGTGGAGTTGGTCACGACGAGCGTCTGCACCGACTCCACCGCGTTTCCGCGTTCGTCGCGGCTCGTGGTGGTCACGCGGTAGGTGCCTTCGGGCCAGCGGGCGGCGGTGGCGGGGAGTGCAAGGCTGCGCCGCTCGGCGGTGTTGAAGGGCAGGTCCGCCACGGTGCGGGCGACGGGCCAGAGGCTGACGTCGGCCTCGTCGCCGTACGGGTCGTTCGGGAAGCGGCGGACGAAGTCCGGGCGGGCGAGGTACTGCGTGTCCGGCGCGGCCCAGCGGCGCTCGCGGAGCACGCGCTCGGGGGCGCGGAGCAGGTCGAAGCGGACGCGGCCGGCGGCGGGCGTGAAGGTGCCGCTCAGGTTCTCCGTCACGAGCGCGAGCGTGTCCGGGCGCGCGGCGAGGTCGAGCACGGGCGGCAGCAGCACGGCGGCGCGGAGGGCCGCGAAGCCCACGTTCACCCCCGTCTCGCCACTCTGCGTCTCGCCGCTCACGTCCGTCACGTCGGCGAGGATGCGGTAGCGGTAGGCCACGCCCGAGGCCGGATCGGCGCCCGGATCGGGGCGCGGCGTGAACGTGATCTGGAAATGCCCGTCGCCGTCGGCCTGCGCGACGCCGTTCGTGATCTCCTCCTCGCCGCGCGGCGCCGGGCGCCACCAGCTCCACCACCACGGCCACAGCTCCTGCCGCACCACGCGGTACTGGACCTGCGCGTCGCCGAGCGGCACGCCCGCATACGAGGTCGCCGTGCCCTGCACCGTGACCGCCTCGCCAAAGCGCGGCTGGCCCTTGAGGTCGTCGAACGTGACCTCGAAGCGGGGGCGGCGGTACTCTTCCACCTGGATGCTCCCGTAGCCCACGTCGCGGTTGCCCACGCGCGCCACGAGCTGCATCGTGCCGTTGAGGCGCCCCTGCGGCGCCACGAACGCGCCCGAGAAGGAGCCAAACTCGTTGGTCGTGTAGAGATCCGTCCCGATCTCCTGACCGTTGGCGTCGCGGAACGTCACGCGCACGCGCTCATCGACGAGCACGTGGCCCGCCTGCCCATCGGAGGTGAGGGCGATGCCCTTGAGGTAGACCGTCTGGCCGGGCCGGTAGAGGGCGCGGTCGGTGAAGATGACCACCTGCGTGCCCACGTCGGGGCGCCCGTCGGGCTGCACGTAGGTGCCGCCGAGGTCGAGCACGTCGGGGCCCTTCGACACTTCGAGGCGGTAGCCGTAGCGCTGCGGCGGACGCAGGCGGGCGTGGCCTTCCGCATCCGTCGTGGCGGTGCTCACGACACGCTCGCCGCCGAGGTCGATAACGCCCCCGTTGCGCTCCTGGATGAGGCGCGCGCTGGCCCCGGGCACGGGCGCGCCGGTGGCCCGGTCGAGCACGTGGAGTTCGAGCGTGCCGTCGCCCGCGCCGCGCTGCACGGCGGCGAGGCCCGTGACGGTGAGGAACGCGTATGGCAGGTTGTAGACGTTGGAAGCGTCCACCTTGAACGTGCCGTCGGTGGAGGCGACGAGGGCGTAGAAGCCCACCGCGCGCGGGGCGAGCGGTACCTCGGTGCGGTGGCCGCCCACGTCGAGGCCGCCGGGCAGCGTAAAGCGCGCGGTTTCGGCGGGCGCCGTGTTGAGCAGTTCGCGGAGCACGCGCACCCGCTCTTCGGGCGAGCGCGTGGCATCGAGGCGGCGCGGGAAGTCGCGCGCGACGGGCACGAGGCGCAGGGTGAGCGTCTCCACGTTGGCGTAGTCCACGAGCGCGCGCATCGGCGTGCCGGGCACGGCCTCTGCCTCCACGGTCACACTCGCGCGCGGCTGCCGGAGCCCGGCCATGAGCCCACGGCAGCCATCGGCGCCGGGGGTGGATGGGTGCTGGCGGATCGCGTCGGCGCAGATCTGGAGGGCCTCGCGCATCCGGGCGCGCTGCTCCGGCGCGACGCCCTCGCCGGGGTTCACCGCCTGCACGCGCAGGCGCGGCTGCGGGCGGGGGGGCATGGGCGCGTCGCCCTGGGCGAGGGCTTCGGCGAGGCGGAAGGCGATGAGCGACGCGTGGGGCGTGGCGCGGTAACGGTCGAGGAGCGCGCGGAGGGCGGCCTCGGTGCGGGCGGCGCGGTCCGGGAGGGTGCTGTGCTCGCGCGCGAAGGCGAGGCGGCGCAGCGTCACGTCCACGAGCGGCGCGGCGTTGCCGCTGAGGTGGGCGCGCGTGAGGCGCTGGAAGAGGCGCGTGGTGGTCGCCTCGAAGGACGAATCGGCCGCCGCAGCGAGGGTCGCCCCGGCGAAGGCTTCGGGAAGGGCAAACCACGCCTCTTCTTCGAGGCGGAAGCGCTCTTCGGGGAAGGCGCTCGTGAGTTCTCCGTCGGCGAAAAAGTCGAGCGCGCGGTGGCCGACGAGGTCGAGCAGCGTAGGGCGGAGGGCGCGGCCATTCGGCGCGGCGTCGCGGCTGTCGAGCAGGTAAGCGACGGCCTCGACGGGTGTGCTGGCGTGGTCGCCGAGCGTGGCGAGGGCGGCGCGGTGCGCGCGGGCTGCGGCGTCGGCGAGGTCGCGGAGGGTCCACGTCGCTACGCGCCCAGTCTCCGAGCCCTGCGTTTCGGTGCGCCCGGCGATCTGCCAGCGGTGCTCCTGGAAGTAGAGCGCGTACGTCTCGGCGAGGTACGAATGCAGGAGCGGGCGCGTGAGCGGCGGCGCGGCCTGCACCTCGGCGCGGAGCGCATCGAACACCTTGTCGGACGCCGAATCCTCGGGCACCGTCGCCACCGTCAGCCGGGCGCGCACGAGCGCGGCGCGCGTGCGGACGAGCGCATCGCCGCGCCGGGCGGCTTGCTGGTAGATCGAGTCCACGACGGCGCGCTCGGAGCGCGGCTGCCCTTCGCGGGCGAAGGCGTCGGCGCGCTTCCAGGCGGCGGTGTAGCGAGCGGTGTCGTCGGGGGCAGGGCGCACGGCAGAGGGGACGAGCGGCGGGGCGACGAGCGACGGAGCGCCGGACGCCGGAGGGGCGTCCAGGCGCAGGCCGGGCCCCATCGAGGCGGCGAGGACGAGGCCCGCGAGGGGGAAGGAGAGCACGGCGAGCAGGCGTCGCATACGGCAGGTGGGAAAGCGCATTCTGGAGGGTAGGCCTGCGGGGCGGCGGTTTTTGCCGCCGCCCGTTGAGACGCTTGAAACCTTCGTCTAGCCTGTTCGGAGAGCGAATCGCCCGTGCCCGCCCCGATTTTGGTCCGCAGAAGGTTAAAATCTTGCCGATGGCCCTTTCGCTCATGCCCCGCCTTTCCCTCCGCCCGCTCGTGCTCGCCGCCCTGTTCACCGGGACCGCGGCGGCGGCGTGGGCGCAGGCGAGCGCCCCGGCCTACCGGTTTCGGCAGCTCACGATGGCCGACGGACTCCCGCAGAGTTCGGTCTACACGGTCCTGCGCGACCAGGACGGCTTCGTCTGGCTCGGCACTGGAGACGGCCTCGCCCGCTTCGACGGCTACCGCTTCACCGTCTACCGCCCCGCTGCCGGCGACTCGGCGACGCTGCCGAGCGGGCAGGTGTGGGACGTCGCGCAGACCGCCAACGGGGCCCTCTACGCGGCCACCTCCGAGGGGCTTGGCCGCCTCGACCTCGCCACCGGGCGCGTGCAGCGCCTCGTTCACCGCGCCGGCGACCCGACGACGCTGCCCATCGGCACGGTGCTCAACGCGACCATGGCACGCGACGGGGCGCTGCTCGTGACCACGCCCCTCGGCATCGCCCGCGTGGCGCCGGCCACCGGCCTCGTACGCCGCCTCACGAGCGACGACGAAGACAGCCCGCACGCCGTGCGCTGCCCCAATACGCTCCTCGAAGCGCGCGACGGCAGCGTGTGGGCGGGCACCAACAACGGCCTCGCCCGCATCGACCCGCTCACCGGACGCGTCACCCGCCTGCTGCACCGCGAGGACACCCCCGGCTGCCGGCGCGTGCCCGGACAGACCGTGCTCGGCCTCGTGGAAGCGGGCCCCGGCCTGTTCTACGCCGCCACCGACCAGGGGCTCGTCCGCATCGAGGCCCGCACGGGGACGACCGCGCGGTATGTCGCCGCGCCGCCGGGCGCGGCGTCGGCCGAGCTGCGCAACTACTTCCGGGAGCTCACCCTCGACCCGCTGGACCCGGACGTGCTCTGGATTGCCTCCGCGAGCGGGCTCTTGCGCTTCGACCGCCGCACCGAGGCGCTCACACCCGTGCGCCTCCCCGGCGGGGCCCAGCCGGACGTGCGCACCGTCTACGCCGACCGCAGCGGACTCGTGTGGGTGGGCACCTACCTCGACGGCGTCTACCGCTTCGACCCGCACGAAGTCGGCTTCCGCACGCTGCGCTACGACCCCGACGACGCCAACAGCCTCGCGGCGGCCAGCACCTACGGGATGCTCGCCGAGCAGCACGGCACGGGGCTATGGGCCTTCGGCGACGGCGGGGCGGCGCTCACGCGCTACGACCGCGCCACCGGGCGTTTCCAGCGCCTTCCAGGGGCGTCGGTGTTCGAGGGACGCCTCCGGCTGCCGCTCTACGAGGACCACGCGGGCACCGTCTGGCGGGCCGTGCCGGAGGGCGTGATGCGCTACGACCGCGCCACCGGCCGCTTCCGCCTGCTCGCCAGCCCGGCGGGGCCCACCGGCACGTTCAACGCGATCGGCGAGGATGCGCGCGGGCACGTCTGGGTAGCCTCGCGCGGGGGCTTGAGCGCATTCGACCCGCGCACCAACCGCGCCGTGCGCTACGCGCCCGTTTACGCCGACTCCAACAAGACGATGCACCGGGGCATCGCCGCCGCCCTCCTCGACCATCCCGGCCGGTTTCTGCTGGTCCTCACCGACGGCGAAGCGTTCACGTTCTCCCCGGAGGAAGGCCGCTACCGGTCGCTCGGCTACGCCACCACACTGACGCCCGACGGACGCGGCTTTCCCCAGCGTTTCTACCGCGACCATGCGGGCCAGGCGTGGCTCGTGCTCCACAAGGCGGGCCTCGTGGGCTTCGATCTGGCGCGGAGGCGCTTTGTGCCCGTGGGCATGGACCGCCGCACCGGCGTGGCCGACGGCGCCTACGCCGTGCACGAGCGGGCGCAGGAGCCGGGCATTCTCTGGGTGGGCACCTGGAGTGGATTGGACCGGGTAGACACGCGCACGGGCGCCGTGCGCCACTACACCGAACGCGACGGGCTCGCCAACGGCTACATCTACGGCATCCTCGAAGACCGCGCGGGCCAGCTGTGGCTGTCCACCAACCACGGCCTGAGCCGCTTCGACCCGGCGCGCGGCACGTTCCGGGCCTATGGCCCCGAGCATGGCCTGCAGGGCTACGAGTTCAACGGGCAGGGCTACGCGCAGGCCCGCGACGGCGAGATGTTCTTCGGCGGCGTGAACGGCATCAGCGCCTTCTACCCCGACCGCCTCCGCGACGACCCCTCGCCCCCGACGGTGCGCATCACGGGCCTGCGGCTGTTCAACCGCCCTGTCGAGCCCGGAACGGGGCGTGTGCTGCCGGTGCCGCTCAACCGGCTCGCCACGCTCACCCTCCCCTACGACCAGAACGTCGTCACCTTCGAGTTTGTGGGGCTCCACTTCAAGGCGCCCGAGCAGAACCGCTACCGCTACCGCCTGGAGGGGTTCGACAAGGCGTGGCTCGACGGCGGCACGCGCCGGGAGGCCACGTACACGAACCTGCGGCCGGGCCGCTACCGCCTGCGCGTGCAGGCCGCCAACGCCGACGGCGTGTGGAACCGCTCGGGCGCCACGCTCGCGGTCGTCGTGACGCCGCCGTGGTGGCGCACGCCGGGGGCCTACCTCGCCTATGGGCTGCTCTTCGTCGGGCTCGTGTTCGGGGCCGCGCGCGGGCAGCGCCGTTTGATCCTGCACCGAGAGCGCCTCCGCACCCAGCGCCTTGCCGACCGCCTGCGCGCCGAAGCCGCCGAGGCCCGACTCGACGCGGTGGGCCGCGAACTCGCCGTCGCGCAGCGCATCCAGCAGGGCGCCCTGCCCCGCACGCTTCCCCAAGGGCCGGGCTCGGAGCAGGTCGAGGTGGCCGCCGAGATGATTCCGGCGCGCGAGGTCGGGGGCGATCTCTACGACTACTTCTGGGTGGACGACTGCTGCCTCGCCTTCGCGGTGGGCGACGTATCGGGCAAGGGGGTGCCGGCGGCGCTCTTCATGGCGCTCACGCGCAATGCCCTTCGCGCCGTCGCCCTCACCGGCCTGCCACCGGAAGCCTGCCTCGCCCGCGCCAACGCGATCCTGCACGAGGAGGCTGTGCGCGGGATGTTCGTGTCGCTCTTCTACGGCGTACTCGACGTGCGCACGGGCACGCTCACGTACGCCAACGCCGGCCACCTGCCCCCGCTCATCGTCCATGCCGATGGCACGGTTACGCTCCTGCCGCTCGCGCGCAACCTCGCCCTCTGCCTGAGCGCGCAGGCCCGCTACGAAGCGCGCACCTACACGCTCGCCCCGGGCGAGAGCCTGCTCGTCTACACCGACGGCGTGACGGAGGCCGTGAGCGCCACCGCGGGCCGCTTCGAGGACGCCCGCCTGGCCGCCGTCGCCGCAGCCGGCGCCCGCAGCGACGCCCGCGCCCAGGTGGCCCGGGTCGTGGCGGCGGTGGAAGCCTTTGCCGAGGGCGTCCCGCAGGCCGACGACGTGACGGCGCTCGCCGTTCGCCTACACCCTCGCACTCCCGCCTCCGGCGATGGCACCACCGCCGACGTACACCTCGCTCCGACGAACGCCTGACCCCAACGCCGGTCATCTCGTGAGGGATGATCGGGTTGATCACGGATCATCGCCAGAGACGCCCGGAGGATCTCTCTGACCATGATCGATGATGCCAACTGCGGTGGATGCGTTGGTGTTGTCCTTGCGAGCGCAGCGAAGCAATCCCCGCCTACGGCCCTTGAACCGGGAGATGGCTTGTCGCTACGCTCCTCGCAAGGACACACGCTGCCGCCGGATCTGGGAGCACGCAAAAGCCTCCGCCGCACGAGGCGACGGAGGCTTCCGGTGAGCGCTGAGGGAATCAGCCCCGGAGCTTGAGGCGCTGGCCCGGACGCAGGTTGGCCGAGCGGAGGTTGTTCCACCGCATCAGGTCCTGCACCGACACGTTGTTCTGGCGGGCAATCGTCGTCAGGTTTTCGCCCGAGGCCACGCGGTGCGTGCTCGGCGTGGCCGCCGCGCGGCTCGACGCGCCCGCGCGGGCCGACGCGCTGCCCGACACCTTCAGGCGCTGGCCCGCCTGGATGCCGCCGTTGCGCGGGAGGTCGTTCAAGGCACGCAGGTTGGCGATCGTCACGCCGTACTGGCGGGCGATGGCGCCGAGCGTTTCGCCGCGGCGCACCGTGTGCGTCTCCGTGGCCCGGCTTGCGGTGCGGCTCGACGAGGCGCGCTCCGTCACCGCCGGCGCATCCCCTTCAGGGTAGAGCGTGATCGAGCGGCCCAGCGGCAGGGTCGTGCTCGGGAGGTTGTTCCACTGGCGGATCTGGCCCGTCGTCACGCCGTAGCGCGCGGCGAGCGCGCCCATCGTGTCGCCGCGGCGGACGCGGTAGACCACGCGGCTGCTCGCCTTGCGGGTGCTGCGGGCGGCGGTTTCCGTGCGCGTCGTGCGCTCGGCGCGCGTCGAGGCGTTGGTGATCGGCGGCGCCACAGCAGGCCCATCCTCGCTGTCCGTCACGCGGTCGGCCTGCGCGGCCACCGGCGGGCGCGTGCTCGACACCGGACGGCTCGTCTGGCGCGGCGCCGTACGCGTCGACGGCGCACGCGAGGAGCCGGGCGCGTTGGCCGCGATCCGGGCGCGCGGGCGCGCATCAAAGGCCACCGAGCGGACGTCGTTCATCGCCACGTCTACGCGGCCTACAGGCGCCTCAGACGGCACGTAGAGCGTCATCCCTTCGGCGAGCGGCTCGTTGCCGTTGCGCGACACGAGCGCCTCTTCGCTCACCCCGTACTGCCGGGCGATGCGCGTCACCGTGTCGCCGCGGCGCACCGTGTAGGCCACCTCGGCGGTGCCACTGCCCGCCTGGCCACGCGCGGCAGCCAGGAAGGTCTCGCCGGTGCCCGAGGGCAGGCGCAGCGGGAAATACTCGCGCGAGGCCGGCAGCGACGTGCGGCGCAGGCTCGGGTTGAAGGCGCGGATCACGTCCTCGGTCGTGCCGGCCATCGAGGCGAGCGTCGCAAGGGCGAGGCTGCCGCGCACGGGCACGAGGTCGTAGGCGTAGGTCGGGCCCGGCGTGATCTTCGAGCGGTCGAGCGCCTGTGGGTTCGAGGCCACCACGGCCGCCGCGATGAACATCGGGACGTAGTTACGGGTCTCGCGCGGAAGGTCGTTGTAGATGTCCCAGAACGTCGGCTTCTCGATCCCGCGCGCCTTGGCGAGGTTGATGGCGCGGTTGACGCCGCGCGGCGAGCAGTTGTAGCCGGCAATGGCGAGGTGCCAGTCCTGCCCGTACTGGTCGAACAGGTCGCGGAGGTGACGGGCGGCGGCCCGCGTGGCCTTCTCCGGGTCCATGCGGTCGTCCACGTAGGAGTCCACGCGGAGGCCGTAGGCCGAGCCCGTCTGGCGGATAAACTGCCACATGCCCGCCGCCGCTGCCCACGACTGGGCGCGCGGGTTCAGGCCCGACTCGATCATCGCGAGGTACTTGAGCTCGTCCGGCACGCCTTCCTCGGCGAGCACCTGCTCGATCATCGGGAAGTAGGTCTCGGCGCGGCCCACCCAGTTGTAGAGGTGGCGCTCGGGCGAGCGCATGAGGTACGAAATCGAGGCCTCGACGAGCGGATGCATCGGCATCGGGATCGTCGTGCCCTGCGGGACGGACAGCTGCGGCAGCCGCACGTCTTCGAGGAGCGGGTCGTGCGCCTCGTCGTTGAGGGCGGCAAACACGTCGGCCCGGAGGTCGAACACGTCCCCGCGCTCGGCGGCGAGGTCGTCCGGGGAAACGTTGTAGTACTTCTCGTACTCGACGACGACGCTGCGGTAAACCTCGCGGAAGCGGCTACCGACGGAGGATTCCATGATGCCTTCCTCCTGCCCGAGCCGGCCCAGCTCGGTCATGGCAAGTTCGAAGAGCGCATCGACGGCCGCGCCGTCGCCGCGCGCCTCCGCAAGCAGCACGTCAGACTGGTAGCGGTAGAGGCGGGAGAGGCGTTCGAGGACTTGTGCCTCGGTGAGCGGCCCATCGTCCGCCGCTTTCTGGGCGTCGGTCTGGCCGAAAGAGGCGCGGTTCGGGGTTGAGGTGCGCGGTGTCTGGGCTGCGGCTGGGAGGAGCGCTGCGAAAGAGAGCGCTCCTGCCAGCAGTAGGCGACGATGCATGCCGGTCGGGGTGTTAGGGTGGAACGTCACCCGGATGTAACGCACTTCACGTAGTGAATGAAGCGGGCGGCACTTCACCTCAGAAGGAAAGCCCCTTCTGGGGTCAAGTGCAAGCCGTACCTGAGCGCCTTACATCCGGCTTCACGGGTTCGTAACAGAAATTCCGACCTTACGGGGTGCTAAGACAAGTGAATTGATCAGCCCGGGGCGCTAACCCGCTTTCAACAGCACGCAGTACCACGATCGTCATGTCGTCGGAGGCCTCTACGACCGGGCCCGTAAAGGCGTCTACGGCCCCCTGAATCGCCTTTAGCAGGGCGCTGGCCGTGTGTCCGATGGTGGTATCGAGCACTTCGAGCAGACGCTCCTCCATGAATTCTTCATTGTTCGCATCCAGGGCTTCGGTCACCCCATCGGAGAACATGGTGAGGCTGTCTCCGGGGCTAAGCTGTGTTTTTCCAAGGGTAAACTGCGCCTGCTTGATCACTCCGAGGAGCAATCCCCCCTCGCGTAACTCCTCGCTCGCGCCGTCCGTACGCGTGACGTAGGGCGGGTTGTGGCCGCAGTTGACGTACTCCAGCTCGCCCGTGGCGGGGTCGTAGGCGCAGAAAAAGGCGGTGATGAAGACCGTACTGCTCGTGTTTTCGCAGATCACCCGGTTCACGCGCGCCGCCACTTCGTCGAGCGGGCCCGGATCGGGTAGGAGCGTGTGGAGGCAGGCCTGGAGGTTGGCCATGAGTAGGGACGCGGGCACGCCCTTGCCGGTCACGTCGGCAACGGCGAGAAAGAGGCGCCCGTCGGCCATCACGCGGGCATCGTAGAGGTCGCCCCCGACGGCGCGCGAGGGCACGGCCTCGGCCGCGAGGTCGACGCCGGGCATGGTGGGCAGCGACTGGGGCAGCAGACGCTCCTGGATGGAGCGGGCGAGCTTCATCTCCTGCTCCATGCGCTGCTTCTGCACCTGTTCGTCGAGCAGGTGCGAATTGCGCACACTCCCGAGCGCAAGCTGCCCGATGGCCCGCACGAGGTCGATGTCTTCGGGTTCGTACGGCTTTTTGCCCGCGCGGGGCCCGAGCACGAGCACGCCGCAGGTGCGCCCCTCCTGCGGGAGTGGGACGACGAGGAGCGCGCCGGCTTCCTGGAGGGCGCCTTCCGGGGCGTGGGGGGCGTCGCAGTTTGCCAGCTCGGCGAGCGTGTCGTCGTCGAACAGGGGCGCGGGGAAGCCGCGCGTGGTGAGCAGCGCGAGGCCTTTGTGGCCCGGTGGTTCGGCGAGGAAGGCGTGGCGCGCGGCGCTCGTCTGCCCCATGAGCGTGAAGCCGAGCAGGCGGGTGATGGCCGCCCGGTCGGTGGTGGCGGCGAAGGCTTTGGAGAGGTCGAAGAGCGTTTCGAGGCGCTGCAGGTGCCCGTCGAGGCGGCGGTTGGCGTCGCGCAGGGCCTCCACGGTGCGCGCGTTCTGGAGCGCGGGGGCCGTCATGGAGACGAGCGAGCGCAAGAAGCGGAGCAGGTCGTCGGCGTACGGCTCCTTGGTCAAACGCGCGCCGAGCCCGAGCAGGCCCACGTCGCGCGTGCCGAGGCGGATCGGGAGCACGAGGGCGAGTTTGTGCGCGCGCAAGGCCTCGGGCACCTCGTCGCCGAGCAGCCCGGCCCCCACGTCGAGCCCGCCGTCGAGCACGCGCGTGCCTGCTTCGAGCGCGCCGACGCCGCGCTGGGCGGCCGCGTAGAAGGCGCCGTCGTCGCCCGCGAGCAGGATCGCCGCGCGCGTTGTGAGCGCCTTGCTCATGGCGGCGAGCAGCAGGTGCCCGAGCAGATGGTCGACGTCGAGAGCATCGGAGACGACGCGGCTTGCTTCGATGAGCGCGCCGAGTTCGATGCGTTCGCGCAGGGGCGCAGGCAGGGGCGGGTGTGGCAGGTCCATGCCCGCAAGCTAGGGCGCCGGGGCGGCTCCTGCTTCGTCGAGGTGCGCCACATCGGCCCGGACAAAGCGCCCGCCCTCCAGGGCCAGCCGCACGCACGTTTTCACCTGGTGAAACCCCTGCTGCCCGGCCGCGCCGGGGTTGACGAACAGCATCCCCCCGAGCGCCTGCACCCGCTCGATCTGGAGCAAGTGGCTGTGGCCGCACACGAACAGGTCAGGCGGATCGGCCTGGAGCGCCGCCCGGATGCCCGGCGCCCACCGGCCCGGCCGTCCGGCGATGTGGGTCATCCACATGCGCCGCCCCTCTACCTCGAAGCGCTGGTGCTCGGGCACGCGCCGCCGCATCGCCGCATCGTCGATGTTGCCCCAGACGGCGCGCACCGGGGCGATGGCTTCGAGCGCGTCGAGCATTTCCGGGCCGCCCGATGTCGCCCGCGTGGAGGATGAGGTCACACCCGGCGAGCACCTCGCCGAGGCGGGGATGGAGGTAGCCGTGGGTGTCGGAGACGAGCCCGAGGAGCATCAGCGGAGGGTCAGTTCGACGCCGACCTGGGGCCAGAGGCGCGGCAGGTTGCGGTTCTGGGGCGACCACTGCACGACCGGCAGGCCCAGAAACGGGGCAAACCGGAAGCTCGGGCGGGCGAACTCGATGCCGGGCCGCAGCCACACGAGCCCGCCGCGAAAGCGCTGCGTCGGCACGCCCACCGAGTCGTTGACCACGCCGACGAGGCTGTAATCCCCGCGCTCGACCGAAAGCGACGCGAACACGCGGCTCCCGGAAGGGCTCAGAAACGCGCTGTAGGCCACCATCAGGTGCAGCTCCCAGCCGAAGGCGCGCCCCACAGTGTCCGGAATGGCCGGCGCCGCCCCCTCGTCGCCCACCAGCCGGTAGCCGCGCCGCACGCGCCGCACGCCGAAGGCAAAGTCGGACGACGCGCCGGGCCCGATGGGCGAGGACGACACGAAGGCAAGGTCGGCCTGCGGAAAGCCGACGCGTCCGTCGGAGTCGGGGTCGAGGGCGAGGCGGAAGGCGTAGTCGTTGGTGCCCACCGTCCAGCCGTAGCGCCCGAGGATCCAGCCCCAGCGCAGCGTCCGGCCCGTGTTGCCGCCCGAGGCGTCCACCACGGCGCCCACTTCGAGGTGGGGCGCCAGCCGGTAGTCGATCCGCACGCCGAGTTCGACGGCGCTCGGCGCGGTACCCACGCCGCCGCCGCGCGTGGCGGTGTACGTGGCCTCACCGGAGACGGCGAAGTCGTCGTCGAAGGTCCGGCGGGCGGTTTCGCCGCGGTAGAACGGGTCGTACACGCGGAAGGGCCGCTGCGCCTGCACGGCAGGCACGGCCACGCTCGCGAGGAGCACGCCCAGGAGTCCGATGCGGGTCATGCCCCAAGGTACACCCCGGGGGACCCGCACACCCGCGCGGGCGTCAGGCGCCGCCGAGCACACTTCCGGGGGCCAGGCGGCTGCCCGCCAGGAAGGCGGACGCGTCCATGCGGCGGCGGCCTTCGGGCTGCACCTCCACGAGTTCGAGGGCGGTGCCGCCGCCGCAGGCCACCACGAGGCGCCCGCCCGCATCGAGGAGCGTGCCGGGCGCGCCCTGCCCCTCGGCCACCCGCGCGCGGTACACCTTCAGGCCGCTGCCGTCGGGCAGGGTGGTGTGGGCGCCGGGAGCCGGCGAAAAGCCGCGCACGCGGTTGTGCAGCTCGGCGGCGGGGTGGGCAAAGTCGAGGCGCCCTTCCTCCCGAAACAGCTTGGGGGCGGGCGTGGCGAGGGTAACGTCCTGGGGGCGCGGCACGAGCGTGCCGGAGTCGAGGCCGCGCACGGTGTCCACCACGAGGTCGGCGCCGAGGAGCATGAGGCGCTCGGCCACGTCGCCCGCCGTCTCGTCGCGCCCGATGCGCGTGCGGACCTGCCCGAGCACGCTGCCGGTGTCCACGCCCGCGTCGAGGCGGAAGGTGGTCACGCCCGTTTCGGCCTCGCCCGCCATCACGGCGCGCTGGATGGGCGCGGCGCCCCGGTAGCGCGGCAGCAGCGAGCCGTGCAGGTTGATGGCCCCGAGCCGGAACGCGGCGAGCACGTCGGACGGCAGGATCTTGAAGGCCACCACCACGGCGAGGTCGGCCTGGAGCGCGCGCATCGCCCCGGCAAACGCGGCGTCCTTCACCGACGCCGGCGTGAGCACGGGCGCGAGGCCGAGCCGTTCGGCGGCGGCCTTGACGGCGGACGGCTGGGCGGCTGCCCGCGCCGCGAGGGTGCGTCGGGCGAGGTCACGACCGCGACCGGCCGCATCCCGGCCAGGCAGAGTCGCTCCAGCGTGGGCACCGCAAAGCCGGGCGTGCCCATGAAGACGAGGCGCATACGCGAGGGGAGCAGAACGGGAAATCGCCGGGGCGCGCGAGGCGTCCGGCGATTTCGGGTCTAGGCCGTGCGAGTCGTTCCGCTCACATCCGGTTCCGGTCGTCCCAGATCGGAATGCGCAGCTCGTAGTCGCCGAAGCCGGTTTCGTCGATGAAGATGAAGCGGCGGTGCAGGCGCGGGTACTCCCACACCTCGTACGGACGCGCGCCGACCGCGTACGGGTGGCGCTGCACAAAGTCGGGCTCGCCGAAGCGGATGAGCACCTCGCCCCGGTCGGTGTTCCAGCCCGCGTTCGAGCGGCCCACGCCAAAGCGCCGGTTCGCGTAGTCGACGCGGTAGTAGTACTCCTCCATGCGCTCGTTGCGCTCGGTGCCGGGCGTCGGGTCGAGGCGGGCCCAGAAGGCGCGGAAGCGGTTGGCCTTCTCGGCGTCGCTCGCCCCGCCGCGGATGAAGGAAAGGTCGCGGTCTTTGGCGATGTGCTTGAGCTGTGCAATCGCGTCGTCGATGTCGCGGATGTGCTGGGCGAGGCCCTGCCACGTCACTTCCACGTTCTTCTCGGCCACGTCGAGCGGCTGCCCGGCCTCGTTCTGCACGCGCACGCGGACCGCGTACGTGCCGGAGGTCAGGTCGCGCAGGGCGAGCGTGGCCACAAACGGGTTGCGCCCCGGGCGCAGGGCCTGCGTGGCCGTCTGCGACACCGCAGCGTCGCGGGCACCCGCGCGCACCAACTCGCGCGTCACGCGGACGCGCGCGGCCTCGCTGGCGTAGAGTTCGTAGAACAGCTGCACCTCGCTGTCGTCGGTGCCGAGGGCGTTGTTGACGCGCGGCGTCATCGTGTTGGTGGCCGCGTCGTAGCGGTCTACGAGGGCCACGTCGGAGAGGGCGATGGGCGCCGAGAGGTCGCGCACCTGGAGCGTCACCTCGCGCGTGTAGGTGCGGCGCGTGGAGCCGTCTTCCAGCTGAAACTGGAGCAGGTAGCGCCCCGGCGACAGGTCTGAGCGCGTTCGTCGTGCGGTCTACGCCCGAGCGCAGCAGCGCCGCCGAGGCCAGCGGCACCGTGCGGTCCCACGAGCGGGAAACGACAAACTGCCGCTGCCGCGCGCGGGCATCGACGGCGAACACGTCGAGCGAGATCGTGTAGCGCGCCTGGTAGCCGCTGGGGACGTTCGTGAAGTTGAGCAGCCCGTACGGCACGCGGGCGTACACGTCGAGGCGCGGGCGCACGGGCGAGGTGCCCCGCACCGTCACGGCATCGACGTCAAAGGCGTCCTGCGCCTGCGCGGGCAGCGCAAGGGCAGCGAGGAGCGCCAGCAGCGGGAAAAAGCGAGCCTTCATCGGCGGATCAGGGTCAGCGGAAGATGCGTCGGCGCAGGTCGTCTCCACCGGCAAGACGTACCGGACGGTCCCAGAATCGGCCTCGGTGGTCCGGCCATGTAGCTGAACGGTTACAGAGCGCGTTCACCGCGTTGTCTCCGCTCAGCCGAAAAGCGCTTCCACAAACCGCGCCCGGTCGAACACCTGCAGGTCGTCGATCCCTTCGCCGACGCCCACATACTTTACGGGAATCCCGAACTCGTTCGAAATCCCAATCACAATGCCCCCCTTGGCGGTGCCGTCGAGCTTGGTGAGCACGAGGCCCGTCACCTGGACGCTCTTGGTGAACTCGTCGGCCTGCCGGATGGCGTTCTGCCCCGTCGAGGCGTCGAGCACGAGCAGCACCTCGTGGGGCGCGCCGTCCACCTGCCGGTCCATCACGCGGCGCACCTTGGTGAGCTCGTCCATCAGGCCGCCCTTGGTGTGCAGGCGCCCGGCGGTGTCGATGATCACCACGTCGACGTCCTGCCGCTTGGCCGAGGCAATCGTGTCGAAGGCGACGGCGGCGGGGTCGGCGCCCTGCCCCTGCTTGACGATCGGCACGCCGGCGCGCGTGGCCCAGATGTCGAGCTGCTCGGTGGCGGCGGCGCGGAACGTGTCGGCGGCGCCGAGGAGCACGCGTCTTGCCGCGCCGCCTTGTAGCGCGCGGCGAGCTTGCCGATCGTCGTCGTCTTGCCCACGCCGTTGACGCCGACGACCATGATGACGTGCGGATGGTTCGGGAGCGGCGCCTCGAAGTCGGCCGGGCGCTCGGGGGCGTTGTCCATCAGCAGGCCCGCGATCTCGTCGCGCACGAGGTCGTCGAGGTCGGCGCGCGGAGACGTACTTGTCGCGCTTGACGCGCTCCTCGACGCGCTTGACCATGTCGAGCGTGGTCTTGACGCCTACGTCGGACGTGACGAGCGTGTCTTCGAGCGCGTCGAGGAAGCCTCATCGACGGTGTCGCGCCCGGCGACGAGGAGCGAGAGCTTGCCGAGAAACGACGAGCGGGTTTTTTCGAGGCCCGGCCTCCAGGCGCTCCTGCTCGGGCGAGGGCGGTGTGTCGGCGGTGCGCTTGAAGCGGTCAAAGAATCCCATCGGAGAGCGGAGGATCGGCGCGGTCGGCAGCGACGCGCGCGCGGTGGAGGCGACGTGCCAGCCAGACGAAGCGGGACGTGTAGAGGAAGAACGAAAGCGCGAGCAGCGCGCCGGTGATGCGCACGCACGCGTGCAGGATCGGCGCATCGGCTTCGAGCACGCAGGCCAGCACGGAGAGGGCGAAAAAGGCGATGGCGAGCTTGCCGATGAGCACGCTCGGCGTCACGGTGTGCCCGCGCCGGGCCAGATAGATCGCGCCGAAGAGGATGCACGCATCGCGCACGAGCGCGAGCACGAAAAGCCACGGCGGCAGGTTGTAGCCGTGGTCGGGGCGGAAGGCGAGCGCGCCGCCGATGAAGAGGGCGGCGGCCTTGTCGGCCACCGGGTCGAGCACCTTGCCCCACTCGGAGACCGAGCCCGTCCACCGCGCCACCTTGCCGTCGAAGAAGTCGGTGAGGATGCCGACGCCGACGAGCCAGAGCAGGAGCGGGTCGGCGGCGGTGCGCCCCTGCCACACGAGCGCGGTGATGGGCAGCACGAACGTGATCCGGATCAGGCTGAGCACGTTGGCGGCCGTCCAGAAGCGTCCGAGGCGCCGCGCCGTATCGCCCATCGAGGCCACACGCGCCACCACGCGCGCCGACACGTCGCCGGTGAGGCGCTCGGGCACGTCGGGCGTGGAGAACGTGGATTCGGGCCGCATGGGGCGGGGCAAGGCGAAAGAGGCTGTACGCAGGCGCGGGGGCGGGAGATTCGACCCGTACTGGGGAGCTTCGGTGTACGATCTTCCCGGTTCGCCTCCCCTGATGCCCCGCCGCCATGCCCCTGCCCGCCCGCGCCCTCCGCTGCCCCGCCGCCTACGTGGCCCTGTCGCTGCTGCTGGCCACCGCCGCCGGCGCACAACAGCATCCCGCCGGACACGCCGCCATGATGGCCCCCAGCGTTCCAACTCCGCCCGCGCCCGCCGACAGCGCGCAGGTCCCGCTCTACACCGTCCTCGGCACGTTTGCCTGGCCGGTGACGACGTCGGTGGCGGCGGCGCAGGCTTACTTCAACCAGGGCGTGCGCATGATGTACGCCTTTACGCCCAAAGACGCCCGCCGCTCGTTCGCCGAAGCGCGGCGCCAGGACCCGGCCTGCGCGATGTGCTGGTGGGGCGAGGCGTGGGCGATGGGCCCCTACCTCAACGGCCCGATGGACGACGCCGACGCCCCGGCGGCGCACGCGGCGGCCCTGCAAGCCCAGACGCTCGCGGCAGGCGCCTCGCCCGGCGAGCGGGCGCTCATCGACGCGATGCGGGTCCGCTACTCGCCCACCAACCCGGCGGGTGGACGCAAAAGCCTCGACTCGGCCTTTGCCACCGCCATGTCCGGCGTGTATGCGCAGGCGCCGGGGAGCCTCGAAGTGGCGACGCTCTACGCCGATGCCCTCATGCTCCTCGAACCCCGCCGGGGCACGTGGCTGCTCGCGCGCCCCGAGGTGCAGCGCATCCACACCGTGCTCGAAGGCGTGCTCACGCGCGACCTCACCCACCCAGGCGCCTGCCACCTCTACATCCACGCCACCGAGACGACGCCCAAGGCCGGCCTCGCCCAGCCCTGCGCCGACCTGCTCGGCAACGCCCTGCCCGGCGCGAGCCACCTCAACCACATGCCCTCGCACACCTACAACCGGGTGGGCCGTTGGGGCGATGCGACGCGCGCCAACCTGCAGGCGTGGCACTCGGACCAGAAGGCCCCGCGCGGCGAGGGCCTCGCCATCTACCCGGCGCACAACCTCCACATGCTGCTCTACGCGGCGGCGGTAGACGGGCAGGCCGCCATCTCCGTCCAGGCCGCGCGCGACTACGCGAAGATCGTTCCCGACCAGGGCGACGCGTTCCCCGCGCTCACGCTCACGCGGTTCGGGCGCTTCGACGAGGTGCTCGCGCTCGCGCACCCGCCGAGCAGCGCCATCCACCTCGGGCTGTGGGCGTTTGCGCGCGGCTACGCCCACCTGCGCCTCGGCCACGCGGACAGCGCCGCCGTCTACCTCACCCGCGTGGATTCGCTCGCCCGCAGCATCCCCGCCGACCAGGTGTTTCGCGGCCACACCCCGGCGCACCTGCTCGGCATCGTCGGGGGGATCTTGCGCGGCGAAACGCTGCGCGCCGCAGGCCAGACCGATGCCGCCGTGGCTGCGCTCGAAGCCGCCGTGCACCACGAAGACGCCCTCGTCTACGACGAGCCCGAGCCGCTCCCCTTCCAGGCGCGCGACTGGCTCGGCGCCGCCCTGCTCGACGCCGGCCGCCCCGCCGACGCCGAGCGCGTCTTCCGGGAAGGGCTCGAACACCGTCCGCGCAACGGCTGGAGCCTCCTCGGCATCGCGCAGGCCCTCCGCGCCCGGGGCCGCACCGCCGAGGCCGACGCCGCGCAGCAGGAGTTTGAGCGCGCCTGGGTCCGCTCGGATACGTGGCTCCCGGCGCCCCGCTTCTGAGGCCGCCCCGCCGTCCGCCGCCGCTGCCCATGCGCCTCGCCACCGCCCTGTTCGCCGGGGCCCTCGCCGTCCACGCCGCGTACCTCGTGGCACTGCGGCGCGGCTTCCGGCAGGCGCAGGCGCCCGCACCGGGGCCTGCGGGGTCCCCGCTTCCGCCGCGCCCTGCAAGCGTCATCATCGCGGCGCGCAACGAGGCCGACCGCCTCGGCCCGCTCCCGGACGCCCTCGCCCGGCAGACCCACCCGGCCCTGGAGATCGTCGCCGTGGACGACCATTCGACCGACGCCACCCATGCCCTGCTCGCCGCCTGGGTGGCCCGCGACGCCCGCGTGCGCGCCCTCGCCTCCGCTCAACCGCCGGGCAAGAAAGGCGCCCTCACCACCGGCATCGCGTCCGCCCGCTTCGACGTGCTGCTGCGCACCGACGCCGACACCGCGCCCGACCCCGCCTGGGCCGAAGCGCTCTCTGCCCACCTAGACCCCGCCACCGCCACCGTCGCGCTGGGCATGGTGCGTCTGCGCCCGGCTTCGGGCCTGTTCGCGCACGTCGTGCGCCACGAGTGGCTCGTCACGGGCTGGCTGATGGCCGCAGCGGCGGGCCTCGGCCGGCCCTACATGGCGATGGGCGCCAGCCTCGGCCACACCCGCCGCGCCTGGGAGGCCGCCGGCGGCTTCACCGCGCACGCCACCCTCCGCACCGGCGACGACGACCTGTTCGTGCAGGCCGCCCACCGCGCAGGCGCGCGCGTCGTCGTGGCGCTCGATGCGCAGGTCACCACCGATGCGCCGGCCACGGTGCGCGCGTGGCTCCACCAGAAGCGCCGCCACCTCGCCGACGGACGCCACTACCCGCCCGCGATCCAGGCCCACCTCGCGCTCTTCCACGGCAGCGGCCACGTTCTCTGGCTGGCGCCATTCGTGCTCGGCGCACCTGGCGCGGCCCTGCTCGCGCTGCGCCTCGCCCTCACCGCCTGGGCCCTCGCCCCGGCCGGCCGCGCCCTCGGCGAACCGCGCGCGCTGCTCGCCCTGCCCGCGCGCGAACTGGGCTTTGCGCTCATGCAGACGCTCCTGCCCGCGCTAAGCCTGCGCCCGCTGCGGCGGTGGTGAGCGTCACCGGTACACAGCGCCGCGATGTCCGACGTGAACGATGGTGACGATGCGTACTGCGTCTTCGATGTCGTAGATCACCTGGTAGTCGCCCACGCGGATGCGCCAACCCGGTCGGCCGATCAGCTTCACGCAGCCGGAAGGCCGAGGCGCTTCGGCCAGTGCGCGAATGGCTGCCAGCACCTGCCCCTGGTGGAGCAAGGGCAGTTTCCCAAGCTCCTTTTCCACCCGGCGGGGTAAACGGATCTGATACGGCATGGCTGGGGAAAGCAGAAGGGCGGCCCACTCCGCAAAGGAATGTGCCGCCCGGAGCGTGCTTTACAGATCGTCCCCGAAAGGCTTCGGCGCCGTCTCAACAGTAAAGCGCAAGCCGGGCCGCGTCAAGCCGGGCCGCTGTCGGAAGCGGAGGTTTTCGGCACGTCCATCCCCAGCAACGCCTTCACCTTCTCGTCGCTCAGCATCTCCTGATCCGGGTCGGCCTTGGCCGCGTCGTACGCCCGAATGTCCTCCAGCATCTCCGCGGCTTCGAGGAGCGACTCATAGCGGTCGAGCGGAAGCTGGACGGCCACCCGCCGCCCGCTCTCGTCCGTCAGATACTGGATCAGATTGGCTTCCATGATCGCGCGGGATTGCACCCGGAACGCATGACGGCCCCAAAGGTCACCCCTTGACGCCGCCGAGGGTGAGGCCGGAGATGAGGAAGCGGCTGAGCGCGAGAAACAGCGCCACCACGGGAATCGAGACGATGAGCGAGCCCGCCGCGTAGAGGCCCCACTGGGTCGTGAGCGAGCCCTGAAAGAGCTTCAGGCCGAGCGGAAGCGTGAACATATTCGTGTCCTGGAGCACCACGTTTGCCACGACGTACTCGTTCCAAGCGCTCATGAACGAGAACAGCGCCGTAATGACGAGCGCGGGCGCGGCGAGCGGCAGGATCACGAGCCGGAACGCCTGCCACGGCGTGCAGCCGTCGATGCGGGCGGCTTCTTCGAGCGCCGCAGGGATCGTGTCGTAGTAGCCCTTCATCTGCCACACGCAGAAGGGCAGCGCGGTGGCCGAGTAGATGACGATGAGCCCGAGGTACGAGTTGAGCAGCTGGAGCTTGATGAGCAGGATGTAGAGCGGCAGCAGCAGCATCGTCGCCGGAAACATCTGGGTCACGAGGAGCCCCTTGAGCATCGACCGGCGGCCCGGGAAGCGGTAGCGCGAGATCGCGTAGCCGGCCGTAGAGGCCAGCGCGACGCCCGAGATGGTGACGACGATGGAGATGAACGCCGAGTTGAACATCCACCGCAAAAACGCCGTCTCGGTGAACAGCTTGCGGAAGTTGTCGAACGTCGCGCCTTCGGGGATGAGCGCGAGCGAGGTCGAGAGCAGCCGGTCGCCGGGGCGCAGCGAGATGGTCCCGATGTAGAGGATCGGGTAGACGGCGATGAAGGTGAACAGGGCAAGGACGGCGTACGTCCAAACCTGCCCGGAGAGGCGTTTGTGCTGCGCGAGGGCCATCGGCGGGGCGGATTGGCGGACAAGGTACGAGGGACGAAGGGGGATAGGCGAAGAGTGGCGGGAGCGGGATGAACGGCGATAGACCAGGCGGGGCGGCGCCCATGGCCGCGCGCCCTCCCCGTTCCCCCTTCCGTGCTCCCCTTTGAGCCCCTACTGCAGCACGCCCCGCGCCACGTCGTACACGTTGGGGGCGCCGGTGTAGGGCAGGCCGCCGCCAGTCCATTCGCTGCGCTCGGGGGTGACGGCGCGGAAGTCGCCGATGCCCTGGCCGCCGTGGTCGTCCTGCGCGCCCACGAGGAGGGTTACGCGCGTGCCGGCGGGCATGGCAGGCAGGACCGTCTTGGGCAGGCTGAACGTGATGCGCCGCGTGGCCGGGCTCCCGAGCGGGTCGCGCTCGTCGCCGGAGGCCGGGCGGTATTCGGCGAGCACGTTGCCGAATGTGTCCTCCACGCGCAGCCCCGCGCCCACGTACACCACATGGTGGATCCCACCCTCGACGCGGTATTTCGCCGCACGCCCCACCTCCGAGGTGCCGTCGCCGGACGAGAACGCGAGCGCCGCCATGGTGAGTTGGAAGCCGAGCTGCGGATTCCACCCCGGCTGCGTGAGCGCCCGAAACTCCACGTCGAAATACCAGCGCGCGTCGTCCTCGCGAATGCTCAGGCCGGTGGCGTCGAGAATGCCGGGGGCAAAGGCCGGGTGCGACGGGTACGTGTAGGCGCCGGACGGGCCCCGGTCGTCGCCGGCGGGGAGGGTGAGCGCCAGGCGGGTGCGAATGCCTGCGGGCGGCAGCACCTTCACGTCGGCGCGGGGGAGGAGGGGCCAGCCGGGGCCGGCGAGCGACCGCAGGCCTTCCAGGCTGCGCGGCTGCTGCCACCGGAAGCCGCGCCACGCGGCGGAATCGGGCCGGGTGTAGCGCCCGTCCACGCCCTGCACCGTGCCGTCGACGAGCGCGTTGGTGATCACGTACGCCCCGTTCGACTCGAGCGTGAGGCGGACGGTGGCCGGGAGCGCGTTCACCGGGATGCGCTTGACGCCGCCGAGGGCGCGCACCTCCACTTTGCCCCGCGCCGGCAGGGCGCCCTCGCCCGTCAGTTCGGCCTCGACCCACTGCGTCGGCGCGTTGAGCAACTCGCCCTGCGCCTGCGCGCCGCGCCGGAGCGTGGCCGTGAGCCAGCCGTCGCCGAAGCGCGCGCGCACCGTCGTGGTGCCCCAATCGGACGGAAGTTGCGGGGCGATCACGAGGCGGTCGGGGGCGTCGTAGTGGAGGCCCGCGTAGTCCTCGTAGGCGCTGCGCACGTACTCGGCGAGCGTCCACGCCTGCGAGACGGTGCCGGTGAGGCGGGGCAGCGCCTGGCCGGGGCGCGGGAGGGCGTCGGTGTTCTCGGGCATCGTGCCCACGGCGCCCCGGCCGAGCGCGAGGTCGGTGAGGAAGCGCGTCTGCTCGTACGCCACATCCGGGGCGCCCTGCGCGGTGATGAGGCGCACGAGCGGGCCCGTGAGCCAGGTCCAGATAGTGCCGTTGTGGTAGGCGGCATCCTTGGGGTAGAACTCGGGCGCCTCGTGGTACGGGTGGAAGTTCGGGTCGGCCTGCGCGAGCGAGGCCACGCCCCACGGATACACGGTCTCGGCCGCGAGCGCCCGCGTGACCGCCGCGCTCGTCGAGTCGAGGCCGAAGGAGTGGAGGGCGAAAAAGACGTTCGGGCGCACCTGAGGGTCGGGCGTGCCGTCGGCGTTGAGGTGGTCGTAGTAGGTGCCCGTGCGCGCGTCGCGGAAGCGGCGTTCGAAGGCTGCGCGCAGCCGGTCGGCGGCGGTGCGGTAGCGGCGCCCCTCGGCGGCCTGCCCTACGGCCTCGGCCCACGCGGCGCCGGCGCGGAGCTGCTCGTAGAAGAGCCCCTGGATCTCGATGGCCCGGTTGCCGCGCGGGCTCCACTCATGGCCCGGCCCGGCGCTCGCGTCCATCCACGTTTCCTGGTCGCCGTGGACGAGAAAGCCCTCGCGGTCGGTGTGGCGCAGCGCTGCATCGGTGGCGCTGCTGGACGATGGGCCAGAAGCGCGCCGCAAACGCCGCATCGCTCCAGCGGCGGCGGAGCGCGTCGGCCTGGAGCACGAACCACGGCGTGCCGTCGGCGGTGTTGTAGCTCACCCCGTTGTTCGACACCTGGTTGGGGATGCGCCCGTAGGTGGGGCTGCCCGCGTCGGTGTCCTGAAAGCGGGCGAAGCTGTCGAGGAGCGTGGCGGCCTCCTCCCAGCGGCCCGTGGCGAGGGCCGTGCCGGCGAGCGAGATGAAGGAGTCGCGGCCCCAGTAGTTGTTGAACCACGGCAGCCCCGCGAAAATGCCCGGCCCGTGCTGCTGCATCACGAGCGCATCGAGCGACAGACGCGCCCACGCGAATCCCTGGTTGAAGCGCGTGTCTTCGGTGTGCACGGTGCTCTCGGCGAGGAGCGCCTCCATGCGGGCGGTGCGGGCGCGCTGCAGACGCTCGGGGTCGCGCGCGGCGGCGCGGGCGCGCGCGGCGGCTTCCTCGGGCGGTGGCGCCCGTGGCGAGGGCTACCGGCGCGTCGCCGCGCAGCACGAGGCGGCCGGGGGCGAAGAGCGCGCCCGTCTACGCCCCCGGTCTCCACGAGGGCGGTGCGCACGTTCGGCCCGCGCGCCGCGCGCGGTCACGGCGAGCCAGCGCGGGGCGGCCTCGGCGGAAGGATCGGCGGGGCGGGCGAGGGCGCTGCGGCGGGCGACGAGGAGCACGTCGCCGCTCGGCGCGCACGTCGAAGGCGGCGGCGTCCCGGCTGTCGGAGACGAGCGGCTCGAAGGCGGTGGGCGTGGGCGCCGCGCGGCACGAGCACAACGGCGTGCGCGGGCGCATCGAGGAGGGTGACGGTTTCGCGCAGGCCCCCCTCGTAGCGGCGCTCCAGGGCGTCCGGGCGCACGCGGGCCGCCGCCGAGATCCTGCGCCGTGCGGCGGGTGCGGCCCACCGTCCACGCCCAGTCGTCCACGAAGGCCATGCCGCGCTCGGCGTAGCCCTGCCAGCCGGTCGTCTGCGGGCCGGCGGTTTCGAGGTAGAGCACGCCCGCGCCCTTGTCCGTGTAGACGACGGGCCGCGAGGCCGCGCGCGTGGTCTCGATGGCGAGCGCGTCGAGCACGGCGCCGGGCGCGGGCGGGCGGGTGGTCTGGGCGGCGGCGGGCACGGCGAGCAGCACCAGCAGGGGGAGGAAACGCATGAGCAGGCGGTACAGGCGCGGTGGTACCGGACAACGCGCCGCCTGTGCCGCCTCGCGCCCGGCCACCGCCCCCTTCCGGCTTCCCGGCCAATCCTTCCGGCCCCTGGCGCCCGGCGCGGTACCTTGCGGGGCATCGCCCCGTGCCCCATGCCCGACCTTCGGCGGCTCCGCCCGCGCTTCGAACGCGCCCTCGTTCTCGAACACCCGGACCCCACGCTCGACGGCTACCTCCGCGAGCAGGGCCTGGAGGTCGAGCGCCTCCCCGAGGAAAGCACGCAGGACCGCGCCTACGTCCTCGACCGCCTCCGCGCGGGCCAGCACGACCTGCTCTTCAAGCGCTCCCGCTTTGTGATCGACGCCGAGGTACTCGCCGCCTCCGACAAGCTCGCCGCCGTACTCCTGTGCTGCATCGGCGACGACTCGGTGAGCAAGCAGGCCTGCGCCGAGGCCGGCGTGATGGTGATGAACGACCCCGTTTCCAACGGGCGAAGCGTGGCCGAGATGGTCTTCGGCGAGATGATCGTGCTCGCGCGGCGCCTGTTCACCTCCCACGAGGCCGGGCGGCAGCACGTGTGGACGAAGGACAACACGCGCCGCTACGAGCTCAAGGGCAAGGTCATCGCCATCATCGGGCTCGGCAACATCGGCAAGCAGGTGGCGAACATGGCCGAGGCCTTCGGGATGCACGTGCGCTTCTACGACACCAACGAGGTAGCCCGCGAGGTGGGCGTTGCGCTCGGCTACACAGCCTCCAAAAACCTCATGGAGGCCTTCCGCGAGGCCGACGTGGTGACGCTCCACACGAGCAGCGAGGACGCGCGCGGGCAGTCCAACGCCGGGCTCATCACCTACGAACACTTTGCCGCCCTCGGCGCGAACCGGGGCGACGGCTCCCCGCGCCTCGTCGTCAACGCCGCGCGGGGCTTTCTCTACGACCCCGCTGACCTCCGCCGCGCCCTCGACGACGGCCACGTCCGCGGCGCCGCCGTGGACGTCTTCCCCGACGAGCCCGGCTCCAAGGCCGACCAGTGGGCCAACCCCTTTGCCGACGTGCCCGACGTGGTGACGACGCCCCACATCGGCGCGGCGACCGTCGAGGCGCAGCCGCGCATCGCGGCCCACATGGCGGGCACCGCGCGGCTCTTTCACCTGTACGGCACCGTGCGCGACACCGTCTTCGCCCCGCGCCAGACCATCGGCGTCGATGCCGAGCCGCCCTGCTACGCCCTCGCCGTCGTCCACTCCGACGCGCGCGGCACGCGCAAGGCCATCGCCGACGCGCTCTACGACGCGGGCGCGAGCACCCTTCAGTCGGCCCACCGCGACTTTGCCAAGCTCGGCATCGCCTACGACCTCTCAGCGATGGACCGCCCCCTCACCGACGACCAACTCGCCGACCTCATCGCCCGCGCCCAGCGCCTCTCCGGCGACCCCACCGCCATCCGTTCCCTGCGCCAGTTCAGCGTGGCAGACTGAGCGCGGCGGCAGAGGCGTCATGCGCCCGCACGCCGCTACGCCCCACG
Source organism: Rhodothermales bacterium (assembly GCA_963740755.1). GTDB lineage: Bacteria > Bacteroidota > Rhodothermia > Rhodothermales > BA12 > CAVSDF01. The sequence goes on along the minus strand of CAVUFJ010000007.1, from coordinate 36,708 downwards.
CGCGCCACGTCCCCACCCACGTTCTCCCCGACCATGCCCGCGCCTGCCGCCTCCCGCTGCATCATGACGGAGCTTGTGCTCCCGAACGACACCAACACGCTCGGCAACCTGATGGGCGGGCGGTTGCTGCATCAGATGGACATCTGCGCGGCGATCTCGGCGCAGCGCCACACCGAACGCGTGTGCGTGACGGCGAGCGTGGACAACGTCGAGTTCTCCTCGCCGATCAAGATGGGCGAGGTGGTGGTGCTGGAGAGCCACGTCAACCGCGCCTTCCGGACGTCGCTCGAAGTCGAGATCAACGTGTGGGCCGAGAACCCGCGCGAGCGCACGCGCCGCAAGTGCAACCGCGCCTTCTACACGTTTGTGGCCGTCGACGAGCACGACCGGCCCGTGCAGGTGCCGCCGCTCGAACCCACCACCGACGCCGAGCGCGACCGCTACGCCGCCGCCGAGCGCCGCCGCGAACTCCGCCTGCTCATGGCGGGCCGCATCCAGATCCAGGACGCGCAGCACATCACCGCGCTCGTGCTCCAGGCGCAGGAAGCCGCCCGCCGCGCCGACGCCACCGCGCGCCCCGAGGCCGGCGGCGATCCGAGCGCGCCCCGGTGACGCGCCGGTCCGCCGCCCTCGCGCTCGCGCTCCTGCTCGCGGCGCGCGCGCCGGCCCAGGCGCCGGTCCAGCGCGGAGCGCCCGAGGGATCCTCCCTCGCCGTAGGCGGGCAGGTGGGCTCTTTTGGCGGGCTCAGCGTGCGCCTGCCCGCGCGCACGCCACAGTCGTTCGTGCTCACGCTCGTGCTGGGCGACGAGACCGTGCTCGGCAGCGCCGCGCGGCAGTTCGAGACGCGCCTTCCCAGTTCGCCCCTGCGCCTGTTCGTGGCCCCAGGCCTGTACGCAGGGTCGGAGCAGCGCCACGCGTCCGTGGGGGCGCTCGCCGCCGTGGGCGTGGGCTTCTACCGCCACCGCTTCGACGTGTACCTCCAGGCCGTGCCGGGCGTGCGGCTCGTGCCCCGCGAGCGGTCGTTCGTGCGCACAGCCGCCGGGCTGCGCTACGCGCTCTGAGCCGTCCGGCACGTGCCCCGGAGGCCACGCGGGGGCTTCACGCGGCGGCCCGTATCTTTGCGGTGCCGGCGGCGATGCCCGCAGGCTCGTTCCGTCTAGCCTGCCTCCGCTCCTGTGATTCCTGCGCGCGTCCTCGTTACCGGTGCCAACGGCCTCGTCGGGCGCGAACTTGTGCAGGTGCTCGCCGCCCGGCCCGACTACGACGTGCTCGCGACCGGCCACGACCCGCGCCCGCGCTTTCCGACCGCCTCGGTGGGCTACACCGCCCTCGACGTGACGGACGCCTCCGCCATCGCCCGGCTCTTCCTGGACTTCGCGCCCGACACCGTCGTCAACCTCGCGGCGATGACGAACGTGGACGCCTGCGAGACCGAGCGCGAGCGCTGCTGGGCCGCCAACGCCGACGCCGTCGAGACGCTCGCCAAGCACTGCCTACGCACCGGCGCCCGCCTCGTGCAGGTGTCCACCGACTTCGTGTTCGACGGCGCCTCACCCGACCTCTACCCCGAGCACGCGCGTCCGGCGCCGGTCAACTACTACGCGAAGGCCAAGCTCGCGGGCGAAAACGCCGCCCGCGGCGCCGGCCTCGACCGCTGGGCAGTCGCCCGCACCGCGCTCGTCTACGGCCGCCCCGACCCGACCGGACGCTCCAACTTCGTCCTCTGGGTGCGCGACCGCCTCCAGCGCGGCGAGCCGACCACCGTTGTCACCGATCAGTGGCGCACGCCCTCGTATGCGCCCGACGTGGCGGCGGGCCTCGAACGCCTCGTGCGCTTCGGCAAGAGCGGCGTCTTCCACCTCGCCGGGCGCGAGTTCCTGTCGGTGTACGACTTTGCGGTCCGCATCGCCGAGGCGTACGACCTCGACGCCTCGCTCCTCGCCGCCCACCGATGGCACGCAGTTTCGGCAGGCGGCGCTGCGTCCGCCGCGCACGGGCCTGCTCATCCTGCGCGCCGAGACCGAACTCGGCTACCGCCCGCGCCCGCTCGCCGAAGCCCTGGCCCACCTCGACGGCACCATGCGCACGGTCGAGCGCGGGTAGGCGCCCCCTCTCCCCCCTCCGTCGCTGCGCGACACCTCCCCCGAATTCGGGGGAGGACCGCTGAGGAGGCCGTTCAGGCCGGAGCAGCAGGAGGGGCCAGCGCGGAGGCAGCAGGTGGGGGATGCGAGAGGTTTTCGCTTGAGGGCCTACCGGGCGGGCGCGTAACCTCCGGGCAGCTTCTCCTGCCGCCATGCTCGACCTCCAACTGCTCCGCGACGCCCCTGAGCGCGTCCGCGACGCCATCCGTGCCAAAGCCCTCGGCGATGGGTCTGCGGTAGACCGCGCGCTCGACCTCGACGCGCAGCGCCGCACGCTCGTCACCGAGACGCAGGCCGCGCAGACCGCCGCGAACGCCGCTGCGAAGGAGATCGGCGCGCTCATGAAGGCCGGGCAGCAGGCCGAGGCCGAAGCCAAGCGCCGCGAAGCCGCCGAAGGCAAGGCCCGCGTGCAGGGCCTCGAAGCCGACGCCCGCGCCCTCGACGCCGACCTCGACGCGGCGCTGCTCGAACTCCCCAACGTGCCCCACGCGAGCGTGCCGCCCGGCCAGACCGAGGCCGACAACGTGGTGGATGCTACCTGGGGCGAGAAACCCTCGTTCAGCTTCCCGCCACGCCCGCACTGGGACCTGATCGCGCAGCCCACCGCCATTCCCGGCGTGCCCCTCGTGGACTTCGAGCGCGGCAGCAAGGTGACGGGCGCAGGCTTCCCGTTCTACGTCGGCAAGCTCGCCCGCCTCCAGCGTGCGCTCGTGGCCTTCTTCCTCCACGAAGCCGCCGAGGCCGGCTACACCGAAGTCCAGGCGCCGCTCCTCGTCAACGCCGAGAGCGCGCGCGGCACCGGTCAGCTCCCGGACAAGGAGGGCCAGATGTACGAGGCGCCCACAGACGGCCTCTACCTGATCCCCACCGCCGAGGTACCCGTTACCAACCTGCTGCGGGGCGAGACGCTGCGCGAGGCCGACCTGCCGGTGCGCCTGGCCGGGCATACGCCGTGCTTCCGGCGCGAGGCCGGCTCGTACGGCAAGGACGTGCGCGGCCTCAACCGCCTCCACCAGTTCGACAAGGTGGAGCTCGTGCAGGTGGTGCATCCGGAGCAGTCGTACGACGCCCTCGAAGGCCTCTGCGCGCACGCCGAAGCGCTGCTGCAGAAGCTTGGCCTGCCCTACCGCCGCCTGCTCATGTGCACGGCGGACCTCGGGTTCACGCAGGCCAAGAAGTACGACCTGGAAGTGTGGAGCGCCGGCCAGGACCGCTGGCTGGAGGTGTCGAGCGTGTCCAACTTCGAGGCCTTCCAGGCGCGGCGGCTGAATCTGCGCTTTCGCCCTGAGGGCGGCGGCAAACCCGAGTTCGTCCATACGCTCAACGGCTCGGCCCTCGCGCTCCCGCGCGTCGTGGCGGCCCTGCTCGAAGCCGGGCAGCAGGAAGATGGCACGGTGCGCCTCCCGGCCGTGCTCGTGCCGTTTGCCGGCTTCGAGACGCTCTGATCCTGGAATGATGCACGTTTCTTGACTCCGGCTGCGAAAACCGGCAGGGGCTCCGTACTTCTACTATAGCACGCCAACCGTGCGGTCACCTTTGAGGGGAGGTGGCTGAGGAGGGAGGGCGGGGGCACCTGGGGGGGTGCCCCCGCCCTTTTCGTTTGGCGCCTCCGCCGAACGCTCGTAGGCTCAACTCGGGCTCCGTCCCGGTGCTCCAGCCCGCTTTGAGCGGCAGGGGTCCGCGAGGCGCATGGCCCGCTGGGAGAAGGCTACCCGGCGCGTTCGTTGAGCGCGGTGCGGAGCTTCTGAATCTCGGCGTCGCGCGTGCGGACGAGCGTCTGGAGGTGCTCGACGTTGGCGACGGCCCGGTCCAGGCGGGCCTGCTCGGCCTCCGAGAGCGCCACCGCGTCGGGGTGGCGGGCCGGGCGCGCGTCGGCGGTGGGCACGAGGCGCATCAGGTGCTCGCGCTGCTCGCGGATCCGGCGCTCGTAGCGCGGCACGAGCACGGCGGCGGCGAGCGCGGCGCCGAGCGCGAGGCCTCCGAGGGCCCACAGCCACGGCCAGGCCGAGCGCGCGGGCGCGTCCTCCGGCTCGTCGAGGCGGACGGCGTCCGGGGGGATGGCGGTGAGCGCGCCGAGGCTGTCGAGGGCGGTCGTGTCGGTGACGGTGGTGTCGGCGGCGAGCGAGTCGGCGGCGAGGGTGTCGGTCCGGGCGAACAGGCGGGCGGAGTCGGGGGAGGCCGTCGGCGCCGCATTCGGGGCCGCTTCAGGGGCGCCGGTGGTGCGGGCCGGCGGAGCTGCCGGGCGGGCGGCTTCGCGGGCCGGGAGCGCGGCGCGGAGCGTGGCCTCCATCACGCCCGTCACGCGCCCCATCGAGACGCGCCCGTTCGAGACGGCGTCGAAGCCGGGCTGCCAGCCGGCGTCGGCGGTCTTGACGTAGCTCTGAAACAGGCGTCCATCCGGCAACCGCGCCGCCACGTAGTACGAGCGGCGGGCGCGGGCGGTGGGCACGTAGGTGCCGTCGGTCTCTCCCTCGCGCCCCACCCGGTCGCGCCGCGCACTCGGCAGGCCCTGCACGACCTCGCTGTAGCCGGCCCGCAAGCGCACCGCCCGCGTCTCCGCCTTCGACACAACGAACACCTCGGTCCCGGCCGGCAGGGGCGCATTGTGCGCCAGGTCGCTCCCCACGATGTGGTCGTAGAGTTGCAGGTGAACCGGCTGGGCCTGCACGCCCACGGCGAACGGCAGCAGGGCGATCAGGGCAAACGCAGCGCGCATCGGCGGGGCAGAAAAGCAGGTCACGGGTGCAGGCGGCCCATCATGCGGGGGAAGGGGATGGCTTCGCGGAGGTGGCGCACGCCGCACATCCACGCCACCGTGCGCTCGAGGCCCGAGGCCGAAGCCCGAGTGCGGCACGCTCCCGAAGCGGCGCAGGTCGAAGTACCAGCCGAACACCTCCTCGGGGAGGCCGTGCTCGGCCACCTGGCGCTTGAGAAAGTCGAGGTCGGTGGCGCGCTCGCCGCCGCCGATGATCTCGCCGTAGCCCTCGGGCGCGAGCACGTCCATGCCGAGGGCGAGGCGGTCGTCCTCGGGGTCGCGCTTCATGTAGAACGCCTTCACGACCGCCGGGTAGCGGTGGACGATGATCGGCCGGTCGAAGTGCCACGTGAGCAGCGTCTCGTCGGAGCCGCCGAGGTCGTCGCCCCAGACGAAGCGCTCGGCGCTTGCCCGCCACGCCGGCAGGTTGCGGAGTTCTTCCTCCACCTCTTCCAGGCGGGCGTTGATCTCGATGCCGCGCGCATCCATGCGGCGCTTTTCGTGCTTTTTGGCGCCCCCGTAGGCGGCCTCGTTGCCCTGGCGCTCGGCCTGGAGGGCGGCCTGCTCGTCGCGCGCGGCGGCCTCGCGGGCATCCACCATGGCGCGCGTCGTGTCGCTCTTGAGCAGGTCTACGGCCTCGGTGTAGGTGAGGCGGGGGAAGTTGCCGGCGGCCGTGATTTCGAGCGGACCGAGGTCGCGCCCGAGCACGTCCAGTTCCATCCGGCAGTCGCGAAGCACGTCGGTGGCGATGCGCGCGAGGAAGGCCTCGGCGACGTCCATGTTCATCGCGAGGTCGGCGAAGGCCATCTCGGGCTCGATCATCCAGAACTCGGCCAGGTGGCGGCGCGTCTTGGACTTCTCGGCGCGGAACGTCGGCCCGAACGTGTAGATCTTGCCGAAGGCCATCGCGAGGGCCTCGCCGTAGAGCTGCCCGGACTGCGTGAGGTAGGCCGGATCGCCGAAAAAGTCGAGTTCGAAGAGCGTGGACGTGCCCTCGACCGCGTTGCCCGTCAGGATCGGCGGGTCGAGCTGGAGAAAGCCGCGCTCCTGAAAGAAGCCGTGGATGCTCATCACCACGCGGTTGCGGATGCGCAGGATGGCCCACGGGCGGCGGCTGCGCAGGTGCAGGTGCCGGTGGTTGAAGAGGAACTCGACGCCGTGCTCCTTGGGCGTGATCGGGTACTCGTCGGCAATCGAGACAACCTCCACCTCCGTGGCCTGCAGCTCCACGCCCCCGATCTGCCGCTCGCTCTCGACGACGAGGCCGGTGACGCGGAAGGCGGATTCCTGGGTGAGCGCTTCGGCGGCGTTCCACGAGGCTTCGTCTACTTCAGCCTGGTTGACGACCACCTGCACGAGCCCGGTGCCGTCGCGGAGGACGAGAAAGTGGAGGCCTTTGGAGGCGCGGGCGTTGTAGAGCCAGCCCTGGAGCGTCACCGGCTGGCCGATGTGGCCGGAGAGGGCGTCGATGGTCGTGAGCGCAGGCACGGAGCGTAAAGCGAGAATACCGGCAGAAGGTACGGAGGGGCACAGCGCGGCCCGCCGAAGGTTATGCGAGCTTAGCGGCCCGCCTGCGGCCTTCGCCGTCGAAGCAGCAGGGCCGCGCCGCCGTACCCTCTCACCGGCACCGCCTCTGCGTGCCTGCCCCGCCGCCCATGTCTGTTCGCTGGTCCGATACCGTTACGCTCATCACCGGCGCCTCGTCGGGGATTGGCGAGGAGATGGCCGTGCAGCTCGGCGCCGCCGGGGGGCGCGTGGCGCTCGTGGCGCGCACCGCGTCCGAACTCGACCGCGTCGCCGCGCGCGTGACCGACGCCGGGGGCCACGCCCTCGCCCTGCCCACCGACGTGACGGACGCTGCCGCCGTGCGCGCCGCCACAGACGCCGCCGTGCAGCACTTCGGGCGGCTCGACCTGCTCGTGGCCAACGCCGGCGTCTCGATGCACGCGCCGTTTGCGTCGTACGAGACCCTAGACGTGTTCGAGACGCTCATGCGCGTGAACTACCTCGGGAGCGTCTACGCTGCCCACGCCGCCCTGCCGCACCTGCGCGCCACGCGGGGCCGGTTTGTGGCCGTGGCCAGCCTCGCCGCGCTCACGGGCGTGCCCTACCGCACCGGCTACAGCGCGAGCAAGGCCGCCCAGGCCCTCTTTTTCGATGCCCTCCGCGTCGAAGTGCGCCCCGAGGGCGTGAGCGTGACGGTGGCCTATCCCGGCTTTGTCGCCACGCCCATCCGCCGCCTCGGCGCGAGCGGCGACCCGGTGCCCGCCGGCGTCGTGTGGCGCCGCGCGGCGATGCCGGTAGACGTGTGCGCCCGCCGCATCCTGCACGCCGCCGCCGAGCGAAAGCGTGCGCTCGTCATGACGCCCAAGGGCCGCGTGGGCCGGTGGGTGCAGCTCGTCGCGCCGGGCGTGGTGGACCGCATCGCCCTCCGCACCGTGCTGCGCGGGCGGTAGCGGGCCGCCCTCAGCCGCGTCCGTCCTGGATCCGGCGGATCATGCGCAGCACGACGCCGCGCGGCAGCACCCGCGCCCCGAGCGTGCCGAGGCGGTTGGCCAGGCCCGGAATCACGAGGCGCTCGCCCCGCTGCATCGCGCGGATGCCGGCTTCCGAGACCGTGCGCGCGTCGGGCATGAGCGTGTTCATGCGGCCCACGTACAGCTTCGCGATGCCCGCGCGGTCGGCAAAGCCGGTCTGCGTCGGGCCGGGGCAGAGGCAGGTGACGGTGACGCCGGTGCCGCGCAGCTCGTCGTGGAGGGCCTCGGAGAGCGAGAGCACGTAGGCCTTCGTGGCGTAGTAGGTGGCCATGAACGGCCCCGGCTGGAAGGACGCCGTGGAGGCCACGTTGAGGATCTGCCCCCGTCCCCGCGCCCGCATCCCCGGCAGCAGCGCCCGCGTCAGGTCGGTCAGCGCGGTCACGTTGAGCGTCACCATGCGGTGCGTCTCCTCAGCGCCGATCCCTTCGAACGGCCCGTGCGCCCCAAAGCCCGCGTTGTTGATGAGCACGTCTGGCACCACTCCGTCGAGCGCGGCGACGAGCCGGGGGGCCGCGTCGTCGTCCGAGAGGTCGAGCGCAACGGCGCGGGCCTCAGGGCTGCCGAGGCGCTCGGCCTCCTGCGCGGCCTCGGCGAGCGCGCCTTCGGAACGCGCGGTGAGCACGAGCCGGTAGCCCTGCCGGGCGAGGATCCGGGCCATCTCCAGCCCGAGCCCCCCCGAGGCTCCGGTGATGAGGGCAAGCGGCGCGGCGTCGGGCATGAGCACAGGGAGAGCGGACAGCATACGGCGCCGCTACCCCGCATCGGACGCGGTGGCAAGCGCGGCGCGGTAGGCGTCTTTGAGCAGGCCCTGAAAGTGGTGTACCCCCGCCTCGCATTCCACCGAGAAGCGGCCCCGGTCGTACGCCCGGGAGTGGAGCCCGCGCTGGACGTGCGCGCAGATCTGCGCGTCCTCCGCCTGCACCCGGTCCGAAAAGGCGAGGTCGTCGGCGATGCGCTGCAGGGCGGCCGGCGAGGTCACGTCGTGGTAGCAGTAGTCGAAGGCCACGACGCAGCGGTCGGGGCCATCGGGGTGGACGCTGTTGACCTGCAGGCGGCCCGGCAGGATGTTGAGCATCGTGTTCGGGAAGACGAAGTAGTAGAATGCCCCGTCGCCCGCATCAAGGCCGTAGGCATTGTCGCCGGTGCGCAGCGGGCTGTGCTGGAGGCTGTAGTGCGCGAATGTCTCGGTGCGGTAGGCCTTCATGTCGAGCACGTCGCACAGCTCCGGGTGGACGAGCGGGACGTGGTAGCCTTCGAGGTAGTTGTCCACGTAGGCCTTCCAGTTGCAGGCCACCGGATACGTGACCCGCCGGTAGAAATGCAGCCCCGCCAGGTCCACCGGCGCGATCCGCTCGTGGATGCCGCCCAGCACGGTGGCGAGCGGGGGCGCCGCGTCGTGCAGGTGAACGAAGAGCAGGCCCGCGTACAGCTCCACGCGCACCGGCACGAGCCCGTAATCGCGCCGGTCGAAGAGTTCGGTGCGGTCGAAGCGGGGCACTCCCCGGAGGGCGCCTTCGAGGGTGTAGGTCCAGCCGTGGTACTGGCACTGGAGCATCCGCGCGTGCCCGCACGGCGCGGTGGCGAGCGGCCCGCCCCGGTGGCGGCACACGTTGTAGAAGCCGCGCACGGCGCCGTCGGGCCCGCGCAGCAGCAGCAGGGGTTCGCCCGCCACCGTGAGCGTGACGTAGTCGCCGGGGGCGGGCAGCTGGGCGAGGTGGGCCGCATACTGCCACGTGTGCCCGAACACCGCGCGCTGCTCGAAGGCCAGCACGCGCGCGTCGGTGTACCAGGCGGACGGGATCGTCTCGGCCTGCGCGAGCGGCTGCACGGCGAGCGCGTCCGGCGTCAGGTCGAGGGGCAGATCGGGGCGCATGGCGGCAGCAAAGAAACCCGGCGGCAAGATAGCCACCGGGTTTCCGGAGGGGGCCGCACGGCGCTACTGGTTCTGGAGCAGGCGCTGCCAGTCCGGCACGTTGCGCTCACCCGGCACGTTCGAGTTGACGAGTTCGAACTCGCCGAGCCCGCGCGTGTCGCCAAAGACGAACGTGCCCTGCCCCACGCCCGGGATGTTGTTGTAGTACCACACCTCGTAGGGCTTCGACTCGCGTTCGTACAGGTGCGGCTCCAGGCTCGACGGCACGCCGTACTTGACGATGGTGCGCCCCCGGTCCGTCCGCCAGCCTTCGCGGTCGCGGCGCGTGTAGCGGTCGTTGGCGTACTGGAGGCGGCGGTAGAACTCCTCGCGGAACTCGTTGAGGGGCGTTGCGGCATCGGGGTCGCGCTCGCGCCAGAAGTCGTAGAGGAAGCGGCGGCGCCCGTCGAGGTCGGCGAGGGCCTGGATGCGGCGGCGGTCGCGCTCGCCCGCGAGCACGTCGAGGTGGGCGAGGCCGCGCGTGACCTCCTCGGCGTCCATCACGGCGTAGGGGCTCGTGTCGAACTCGAAGGCGTCGGCGGAGGCGGTGGGCGCCTGCACGTTGGGGTTGTAGACGAAGAACTTGCGGCTCTGCTCGGCCACGGCCGCGTTGTTCGGGTCGAGCACGGCGAGGTGCAGGTAGTAGGACCCCGAGGGCAGACGGCGCAGGTCGAAGCGGCCCGTGAGCACGTCCACGTCGCGCACGCGGCGGCCGGTCCTGCGTTCGAGCCCACCCACCGGCTGCGGCGTGTTCGCCTGCGAGACGTAGGCGAGGAGCGTGTAGGCGGTGTCGGCGGCGGCAACGGCGCGGCCCGGGTGGTAGATCTCGGCGTAGTAGAACAGCTGCGTGAGCCCCTGCCCGAACACCTGCGTGGCGTTGGGCTGCACGATGAGCCCGTTGCGCTCGAACGGCGACACGCTCGTGGTGTCGTTGTCGCGGAAGATGTTGGACGCGAGCGTCACGTCGGAGAGCCCGACGCCGGACTGCGCGTAGTCGGGCACGCGCACGTCGCGGCGCACTTCCAGCTCCTGCCGCTCCGCCGAGCGGGGCACGCGCACGCGCAGCTCGTACGACCCCGGCGCCACGACGGTGCGCACCACATGCACGTACTGCCGCCCGTCGCCGAGGCCCGCCGTGTCGGCGACCGCAAAGTGCAGCGTCGTCGAATCGCTCCACACGGGCGCGGGCGCGTTGCCGAGCGCGGCGTCGGTGGACGGCACGAGCGCAAAGTCGAGCGGCAGCGAGGCCTCGAAGCCCTCTGCCGTGCGCACGAAGGGCAGCGACTGCGCCTCGAAGGCGAGAAAGACCTCCACGAGCGAGTGCGTGGGGTCGTAGGCAAACGTGCCGTGGTCGAGGCTCACGCGCACGGGCAGTTCGGGCCCGGCCGGCGTCTGCGCCCGGAGCACCGGCGCACCTACGAGCGCGAGCGCCAGGGCCGCGAAGTGTCGAATTTGCATAGCGTTACATTGTTACCGATCTGCAACGCAGGTGCGCGGAGCCGGATCCGGCGCCGAAGGTAGCCGGGTGACGAGACCGCGGCAGGATAAAACGAGCGCGCGGGCGGTTTTCGGCGGCGGCTGGCCGGAAGCGGCTGCCGAACCGGCGCGAAGCGCCGAGGATCGCCCATACTTCTGTGACAACTCCAGGGCGCAGGTGCCCGTTTTTTACGTTGTTGTCCCCGATGCCTCCGCCTCCCCGCCCATGACCCACTTCCGTCTCTTCGCGCTGCTGCTCGCACTGCTGGTTGTTCCGGCGGCGCTGGCCCAGCCTGAGGTGCGCGAGACCCGCGCCGAGCGGGGCGAGCGTATGCTGGACCGGCGCATGGACCGCCTCGACGAACGCCTCACGCTGACCGATGCGCAGGAAGCGCGCATCCGGACCATCTTCGTGCGGGAGTTCGAGCGCCTCCGCGCCCGCGCCGAAGCCGAACGCCTCGACACCGACGCGCGCCGCGACGCCCTGCGCCTCCGCCATGAGGCCGAGCAGCGCGACCCGGCGGCGGCCGAACGGCACCGCACGCAAGAATACCAGCGGATGCGTACCGAGTGGGAGAACGTGGACCGCCAGATCCGGCGCCTGCTCACGCGGGCGCAGGTGCGCGAGTTCAACGAGATGCGCCGCGAGGAAATCCAGCGCTTCGAGGAGCGCATGCGCGAGCGCCACGACGGCCCGCACGGGCGGCCACAGGATGCCCCCCTGGCGCTCCAGCGCCGCCCTGGGCCCTCCGGCCGCCCCTGAACCAGGGCTCAACCAGGGCTGCCCCTGCCCCGGCCGCTGACGAAGTCTCTGGGGTGGCCCGTTCTCCGGGTTCACCAAGCCTCGCACGCCCTGATGAAACGCCTCGCCTCGCTGCTCGCCCTCGCCGTGGTGGCCCTTGCTCCGGCCGCCGCGCAGCGCAGCCCCGGCGCCCGGCCCGTGGCAATGGGAATGCCGGGCACCTCGATGGCCGACGTGCTCTTGCGCCGCGCCGCCGTGCTCACCGACACGCTCGCCCTCGACGACGGGCAGCAGACGCGCCTGCGCAGCCTCCTCGCCGACCGCCTCGACACGCTCGCCGCGCAGGCCGCGAAAGCCCCGCGCGACGAACGCCGCCGCGCCCCCACCCGCCCCCGGGGCCGTCCCGACGGCGGGGCGATGGGCGGCTTCCCGGAGCGCCGGGACCGTGCCGCCTTCCGCCCGAACCGCTTCGACGCGCTCCACGAACCCCTCTTTGCCACGCTCGACCCCGCCGTGCGCGCCCTGCTGACGCCCGAACAGGCCGCGCGCTACGACGCCTTCCGCACCCGCGAACGCGAACGCGCCGAGGCCCTGCAGGCCGAACGGCCGCCACGCGGCCACCGCTGAGCGTCTCCCCCTCCTCCCGCACTCCGGGTGAAAGCCCTGGAGATTTCCATCCACCAACCGCTACGTATGCCATGAAACGCATGCTGATGGCCGCCACGTTCGGCCTGCTCTCCACGGCGCCCGCCCTCGCGCAGCGCCCCCCCGCGGCCATCGACCGCGACCGCATCGAGGATCGGAAGGACCGCCGGGAGGACGTGCGGGATCGCCACGAAGACCGCCGGGATCGCCGGGAAGACGTGCGCGACCACCGCGAGGACGTGCGGGATGCCCGGGAAGATGTGCGCGACACCCGCCACGACGGCGGCCGCCTCGACCGGCTCGAAGACGTCGCCGACCGCCGCGAGGATGTGCGCGACGCCCGGGAAGACCGGCACGACCGGCGTGAAAACGTACGGGATCGGCGCGAAGACCGCCGGGATCGCCGCCACTGAGCGGCGCAGGATGCTGCACCCTGACTGGGGCCTCTCGGGGCCCCGGTTCACACCCACGCCCCCGTTCGCGCCCGCGCGCTCCTCCGATGAACCGTTACGCCCTGCCCGCTCTTGCCGTCGCCTGTGCCCTCGGGCTCAGCGCGGCGCAGCCCTCGCCCCGGATGCCCTATGACGCGCCGGCCTCGACGCCGACGCGGCCGCCGCGCACCTGCTCTCCCGCTTCACCTTCGGCGCCCGCCCCGGCGAGGCGCACCGCGTGGCCGAGATCGGCCTCGAACGTTGGTTCGACGCGCAGCTCGCGGCCGACGCCGCCTCGCCCGACCTCGACGCGCGCCTCGCGGTCCTGCCCGCCGTGGCGCTCTCCGGCGAACAACTGGCCCTGCAGTACCCGCCCACCGGGCGCGTGCTCGCCGAGGCCGTTGCCGCCGGGGTCCTCGCCCGCCCGGACAGCGGCGGCCTGCGCGACCTCTACCGCTCGGAGGCCTTCCGGCAGTTTATGGCGCAGCGCGGCTACCACGCGGAGCGCGAGTTGAACCAGCAGCTCGGCGCCCAGAAGCTCCTCCGCGCCGTCTACGCCGAGAACCAGGTGCAGGAGGTGCTCACCGACTTCTGGTTCAACCACTTCAACGTGGCCGCGCAGGATGGCCCGGCGCGGCCGCACCTGCTCGCCTATGAGCGCGACGCGATCCGCCCCCATGTGCTCGGCGATTTCCGGACGCTTCTCGGCGCCACCGCCCGGCACCCGGCCATGCTCCTCTACCTCGACAACGCGCAGTCTGTGGCGCCCGAGGGGACCGCGACGACGATGAACGCGCGCGTGGCGGGGATGCAGAACACCGGCGGCGTGCGCGGCGCCATCGCCCGCCGCAGGATCCAGCAGGGCCGCGCTCAGCTGCAGCGCGACTCGGCATCCATGATGGCGAACGTGCCCGAGAACGTCCGCGCGCAGCTGCAGCAGCGGCGCCGCACGCGGGGCGTGAACGAGAACTACGCCCGCGAGCTGATGGAGCTGCACACGCTCGGCGTGGACGGCGGCTACACGCAGGCGGACGTCGAGCAGGTGGCCCGCGCCTTCACCGGCTGGACGGTCTGGCCCGCCGCCCTCCGCCGGGGCACCCCGCAGACGGAGGCCCTGGAGCGGCGCATGGCGCGCGGCGAACAGGCGGGCTTCGTGCGGGACGGCCTGTTCCTCTTCCGCGCCGATGCCCACGACGCCACTGCCAAGACGATCCTCGGCCAGGCGTTTCCGGCCGGGCACGGCGTGGACGAAGGCGCGCGCGTGCTCGACCTTGTGGCCGCCCACCCGAGCACCGCCCGTCACCTCGCGCGCAAGCTCGCCATCCGCTTCGTCTCCGACACCCCGCCCGAGGCGCTCGTGGACGACCTCGCCCGCGTGTACCTGCAAACCCACGGCGACCTGAAGGCGGTCGTCCGCGCCCTCGCCTACCGCCCCGAGTTCTGGGCCGCAGCCGCGCGCGACGGCAAGGTCAAGAGCCCGTTCGAACTCGCCATCAGCGCCGTGCGCGCCACCGGCGCCGACCTCGGGCGCCCCGGCACGCCGCGCAGCGCCAGCGCCCTGGCCAGCCTCGGCGCGTGGATCGAGCGGATGGGCCAGCCGCTCTACCGCTACCAGGCGCCCACCGGCTTCCCCGACCGCGCCGATGCCTGGCTGAGCGCCGGCACGCTCGCGGCGCGGATGGGCTTCGGCCTCAAGCTCGCCACGGGCGCCGTGCCCGGCATCACCATCCCCCTCGATGCGCTCTACGGCTCCATCACGCCCGGCGACGCCGAGGCCGCCGTGGCGCAGCTCGCCCCGTCCCTCTTCCCCGCCTACCGCACCGAAGACCTCGCGGCCCTCACCGCCCTCGCCCGCAACACCGACGCCTACGCCGCGCGTCTCGACGCCCAGGCGCCCGCGCCGGAGGCCTCGGACGGACGCGATGATGGCTGAGGCCCCCGCTCCCGCCCGCGACCCAGCCCGCGCCGCCGCCCGCCTCGACCGCGCCGCCCCCCGAGACACCAGCCCCGCCGCGCAGGCCCTCGGCGTGCTCCTCGGCAGCCCCGCCTTCCAGCGGCGCTGATCGTTGTCCGCTCGCTTTGCTCGCTGCTGTTCGTTGTTCGTGGTCAGAAGCCCCTGATTATCTCAGCACCTCTGACCACGAACGGCGAACAGTCGAACAACGAACCCATCACGTCCATGCTTTCCCGCCGTGCATTCCTGAAAGGCAGCAGCCTCGCCGTCGTCGCGTTCGGCGTGGGGGGCGTGCCGGTGTTCGTCAACCGCGCCGCGGCGATGGCGCCGGGGCGCGCCGGGCGCCGTAAGACGCTCGTGGCCCTCTTCCAGCGCGGGGCCATGGACGGCCTCGCCGCCGTGCAGCCGCTCGGCAACGCCGACCTTGCGCGCCTCCGTCCGAACCTCGTGCTGCCCGAGCGCGACCTGCTCGCCCTAGGGGGTGGGTACGGACTCCACCCGGCCTTCGCCCCGCTCCACGATCTCTTTCGCGAGGGCCGCGTGGCCGTCGTTCACGGCGTGGGCAGCCCCGAAAGCACGCGCTCGCACTTTGACGCGCAGGACTATATGGAGCTCGGCACGCCGGGCCGCAAGAGCACGCCCGACGGCTGGCTCGCCCGCGCGAGCGGCCTGCTCGGCCACGAATCGCCCACCCCGTTTCAGAGCGTCGCCCTCACGAGCGCGCTCCCCGCAGCCTCGCCGGCGCGCACGGCGCCCTCGCTATCGCCGACCTCGACACGTTCACCGTCGGCGACCGCGCGCGCCGCGCTCGCGCAGGGCAGCCTCGAAGCGCTCTACCGGCAGGCCACGACCGATGCCATTGCCGAGACGGGCCGCGAGGCCTACGAAGCCGCCGACGTGCTCGAGCGCGTGCGCCGCAGCACCCCGAAGGGCACCGGCTACCCGCCCACCCCGCTCGGGCGCAACCTGGAAGGCATCGCCCGGCTCATCAAGGCCGACGTGGGCCTCGAAGTGGCGTTTGCCGAGATGGGCGGCTGGGATACGCACGTTGCGCAGGGCGCGCAGCAGGGCACGTTTGCCCGCCAGGGCAACGACCTCGCCCGCTCGATCCGCGCCTTCATGAACGACCTCGGCGCCCGCCAGGCGGACGTTGTGCTGATGACGATGACCGAGTTCGGGCGCACCGTTCACGCCAACGGCTCCGGCGGCACCGACCACGGCCGCGCGAGCGCCATGTTCGTGCTCGGCGAAGGCGTGCGCGGCGGCGTCTACAGCCACATCGAAGCGCTCGCCCCCGACGCCCTCGAAGACGGACGCGACCTGCCCGTCACCACCGACTTCCGGAGCCTGTTCGCGGGTGTCGCCCGGGGCCACCTCGGCCTCACCGACACCACTGCCCTCTTCCCCGGCTTCACCGGCGCCCCGATGCAGATTGTGGGCTGAGACGCAGGATGCTGGTTCGTCGTTGGCCGTTCGTCGTTCGTGGCCAGAGGCCCTCCGCCTCGTCTTTCTGACCACGAACCCCGAACACGAACAATCCACATCGCCCTGACATGGCGGCGGCGCTACTCCACGAGCGACTCGCCGCCGTCCACCACGATCTCGGCCCCGGTGACGTGGCTGGCCGCGCTGGAGGCGAGAAAGAGCACCACCTCGGCCACCTGCTCGGGCTGGCCCGGCCCGCCGCCGGTCAGGGGGATCGAGCCGTCCGGGAACGTGCGCTTTACCTCCACGCGCTCGGTATGGCGCTTCTCGCCCGTCTCCTCCACATTCGTCTCGATCCAGCCCGGCAGCACGGCGTTGACGCGGATGTGATCGCGGGCCAGCTCGACGGCCAGATGCTTGACGAGCGCCACCTGTCCGGCCTTGCTCGCCGAGTAGGCACTCGCCCCGGCGTTCAAGAACAGCCGCGTGCCGTTGACCGAGGCCGTCACCACGATGGCGCCGCCGCCGGCCTTGCGTAGCCGCGGGATGGCCGGGCGCAACGTGAAGAACGTGCCGGTGAGGTTGATCTGGATGGTCTTGTTCCACTCCTCGGGCGTCAGTTCCTCCAGGGGCGCCCACATCCCGTTGACGCCCGCGTGGGCGAACACCACGTCGAGCCGCCCGAAGCGCGCGTCGGTCTCGGCGTAGGCGCGCTCCATCGCCGCCGCGTCCGAGATGTCGGCCACGACGGGGAGGGCCTCGCCGCCCTGCTGCTGGATCTCGTGCGCGACCGCGTCGAGTTCGGATTGCGTGCGGCCCACGAGCACCACGCGGGCCCCGGCGGCGGCAAAGCGGAGCGCCGTGGCGCGCCCGATGCCCGAGCCACCGCCGGTGATGAAGACGACCTTGTTGTTGAACAGCATGGCTGCGTGCAATGGGTGCGCCAAAATCGGGCACCCCTTTCCCCCCGGTCTGTCACGATGCGGTAGCGGGGCCGAGGCCGTAGCGCTCGCGCAGCACGCCCAGGTGGTGGTGCGCGTGGCCGGCCAGGATGTAGGCCAGCGCCTGCACGGTGACGGGCTGGCCGCTCGCCACGCCCGCACGGGTGGGCGCCTCGTCGGGCAGCCCCCGGAGCAGCAGCACGGTGCTGTGGCGCACGGCGGCGAACTCGCCGAGTAGGTCGGCGAGTGGGCGCGCGTCGGCGTGGGCGGCCTCGGCGTAGGCGTTCTCCTCGAAGCCCGGCAGGGGCGTTGCGTCGCCGCGCGCGATGCGGAGCAGGCGGTAGGCGAAGATGCGCTCGGCGTCCGTCAGGTGGGCGAGCACGTCTTTGACGCTCCACTTGCCCGGCGCGTAGCGGAAGCGCGCGCCTTCATCGTCGAGGTGGCCCAGGAGCGCAGCCACGTCGTGGGCCTGCGCGTCGAGGAACGCGACGACGTCGCCCTCGGGCACGGCGGCTACGTAGCGCGTATAGAAGGGGGCGTATTGGGAGTCGGCAGGGCGCTGAAAGGCAGGCATGGCAGGCACGGAGGAGCAGGGGCGTAAGATCGCGCCGACCGGCTGCTCACGCCACGTTTTCTGGGGCGTGCCGCACGCAGCGCCGCCGGGGAAGCCGCACGGGCGGGTTTCGTTACGGCGCCGGGTCCATTTGAACAGGGATTGGGCAGCTTCAGAGCAGGACGGGCCCCCAGGTGGTGCGGTAGTCTTTGACCTCAACCTCGTTCAACCCTATGACTCGTCTATTCTCGGTAGCCGTGGGCCTTGCGCTCCTGAGCGGCTGCACCTCCACCAACGACGCCCGCATGTCGGGCTCCTCCACGTCCATGAACACCTCGGCCTCCGCCGGGGTGATGGTGGGCGGCTCCATGATGCTGCCGTCGAAGACGCTCGTCCAGAACGCCTCGACGGCGAGCAACCTGACCACGCTCGTGTCGGCGGTGCAGGCGGCGGGCCTCGCGGCCACGCTGAGCGGCCCCGGCCCCTTCACGGTCTTCGCCCCGCCCAACAGCGCCTTCGACGCGCTCCCCGCGGGCACCGTGGCCTCACTCGTGCGGCCTGAAAACAAAGCGCAGCTTACGGCCATCCTGACCTATCACGTCGTGGCGGGCCGCCTCTCGGCCGCAGATCTCCGCGACGGCCAGACGCTCACCACCGTTAACGGCGCCCAGCTCCGCGTGACCAAGCGCGGCAACACGGTCATGGTGGGCGGCGCCACCGTGACGCAGGCCAACGTGTACGCCTCCAACGGCGTGGCCCACGTCATCGACCGCGTGCTCATGCCCCCCATGTGAGCATCCAGTCGAGCAGCAAAGGCCCGGCGGGACAGTGCGTCCCGCCGGGCCTTTGCCATTGGTCACGCCTCGGCGTACTCGGACATCGGTGGGCAGGTGCAGATGAGGTTGCGATCACCGTAGGCGTCGTCTACGCGGCGCACGGCGGGCCAGAACTTGTGCTCGCGCACGAACGGGAGCGGGAAGACGGCCTCGTTGCGCGTGTACGGCTTCGTCCAATCGTCTCCCAGCGCCAGCGCGGCCGTGTGGGGGGCGTTCTTGAGCACGTTGTCCGTGCGGTCCGCTGCGCCGGATTCCACCGCCGCGATCTCGGCGCGGATGGCTAGCATCGCCTCAGCGAAGCGGTCGAGTTCGGCCTTGCTCTCGCTCTCCGTCGGCTCGATCATCATCGTGCCGGGCACCGGCCACGACATCGTGGGCGCGTGGTAGGAGTAGTCCATGAGGCGCTTGGCGGCGTCCACCTCGGTCACGCCCGCCGCCTTGAAGGGGCGCAGGTCGAGGATGAACTCGTGCGCGCACCGCCCGTGCTCGCCCTTGAAGACGATGCCGTAGGCGCCTTCGAGGCGCTGCATGAGGTAGTTGGCGTTGAGGATGGCGAGCCGCGAGGCGTCCGTGAGCCCTTCCGCGCCCATCATGGCGATGTAGGCCCACGAGATGAGCAGGATGCTCGCGCTGCCGTAGGGCGCTGCGCTCACCGGACCAATGGCCGCGTCACCGCCGACGCCCGGCACGACCGGGTGGCCGGGCAGGTAGGGCGCAAGGTGGGCGGCCACGCAGATGGGCCCCATGCCGGGACCGCCGCCGCCGTGCGGGATGGCGAACGTCTTGTGCAGGTTGAGGTGGCACACGTCGGCCCCGAACTCGCCGGGGCGGCACAGGCCCACCTGCGCGTTCATGTTGGCGCCGTCCATGTACACCTGCCCGCCATGCTGGTGGACGGCCTCGCAGATGGCGCGGATGCCGCCCTCGAACACGCCGAAGGTGGACGGATACGTGACCATGAGCGCCGCGAGGTGGTCGGCGTGCTGCGCGGCCTTCGCCTTCAGGTCGTCGAGGTCCACGGTGCCATCCGGGCGGGTCTTGACAGGCACCACCTGCATCCCGGCCATGACGGCGCTGGCAGGGTTGGTGCCGTGCGCGGAGTCGGGGATGAGGCAGACGCGCCGGTGGGCGTCGCCGCGCGCTTCGTGGTAGGCGCGGATCACGAGCAGGCCCGCGTACTCGCCCGAGGCGCCTGAATTCGGCTGCAGGCTCACCGCGTCGAAGCCCGTGATCTCGGCGAGCCACGCCTGGAGGTCCTGCACCACCTGCGCGTAGCCCTGCGCCTGCGCCGCGGGCACGAACGGGTGGAGCTTCGAGAAACCCGTGAGCGACACCGGCATCAGCTCAGCCGCCGCGTTGAGCTTCATCGTACACGAGCCGAGCGGGATCATGCTCGTGGTGAGCGACAGGTCCCGGCTCGACAACCGCGTGATGTAGCGCATCATCTCCGACTCACTGTGGTAGCGGTGGAAGACGGGATGCGTGAGGTACGGCGTCGTGCGCGCGAGCACGCCCGTGTAGGCGCGGCCCGTGAAGGGCGTGGCCACGAACGGCGCCCCATCGCCCCCGGCCTTGGCGGCGGACGCCGCGGCGGCGGGCACCTTGGTGCGCTGCCCCCGAGCGACGAGCTTGTCGAGCGAGACCTCCACGCGGTCGCCGGTCGAGAAGACGGCGAAGAGCGTGTCGAGGTCGGTGGCCGAAACGGTTTCGTCGAGCGCGATGCCGAACGAGCCATCGGCAAAGCGGCGCAGGTTGATGCCGTTGAGGTCGCACGCTTCCGCGATCTCCTCGGGCGTCATCCCCACCGGGTCCACGCGGAGCGTGTCGAAGAACGCGTCGTGGCGCACCGTGTGGCCGAGCTTTTTGAGCCCTTCCGCCAGCAGACGCGCGGCGCCGTGGACATATTCGGCAATCGCCCTGAGGCCGTCGGGCCCATGGTACACGGCGTACATGGACGCCATGACGGCGAGGAGCACCTGCGCGGTGCAGATGTTGGACGTCGCCTTGTCGCGGCGGATGTGCTGCTCGCGCGTCTGGAGGGCCATGCGGAGCGCGGGGTTGCCGTCGCGGTCCACGGTGAGGCCGATGAGGCGGCCCGGCACCTGCCGCTTGAAGGCGTCGCGCGTGGCGAAGAAGGCTGCGTGGGGCCCGCCGTAGCCGAGCGGCACGCCGAAGCGCTGCGAGTTGCCCACGGCCACATCGGCGCCCCAGGTGCCGGGAGCTTCGAGGACGCAGAGGGCCAGCAGGTCGCAGGCGGCCACGACGTGCGCGCCCGCCGCGTGGGCGGCGTCGGCGGTGGCGCGTGTAGTCGAGCACCGCGCCGTCCGTGCCGGGGTACTGCACGAGGCAGCCGAGCACGGTTTCGTCGAACGCCCAGCCGGCGTGGTCGCCGATCTCGACGGCGAGCCCCATCGGGCACCGCGCGCGCCTCCACGACGGCAATCGTCTGCGGGTGGCAGTGCGAGGAGACGAGAAAGCGCGTCCGGCCCGGCGTGATCCGCGCGAGCATCATCATGGCCTCGGCGGCGGCGGTGCCCTCGTCGAGCAGGCTCGCGTTGGCGATTTCGAGGCCCGTCAGGTCGGAGACGACGGTCTGGTAGTTGAGGAGCGCCTCCAGGCGGCCCTGCGCGATCTCGGCCTGGTAGGGCGTGTACTGGGTGTACCAGTTGGGGTTTTCGAACACGTTCCGCTGGATGACGGGCGGCGTGAGCGTGTCGTGGTAGCCCATGCCGAGGAACGTGCGGCGGACCTCGTTGAGCTGCGCGAGCTCCCGCGCGCGGGCCAGCAGATCGGCCTCGGAGAGCGCCGGCGGCAGGCTCAGCGGCCGTGCGGTGCGGATGGCGTCGGGCACGGTCTCGGCCACGAGCGCATCGAGGCTGGCCGCGCCGATGGCGGCGAGCATCTCGGCCTGTTCTTCGGGCGAGGGGCCGTTGTGGCGGGAGCGGAAACGGTCGGGGTGCTGGAGCGGCATCGGGCGACGGAAAGATGGGCGGTAGAATAACCGCCCCGCCCCGAAAGGTCCACCTCCACGCCGCTGCGTACGCGAAGAACCCGTAGGGGCGCGCCGCCGCTGTGGCGCTACGATGCTACGCGGCGCCCCCGCGTGCGGCAACGAGGCCACGCGTTACTTCGCCCACGCCACCGCATTGCCGGGCAAAACACTGTGCCGCCGTCACCGCCCCCTCCTGCTGCTACGGCCTGAACGGCCTCCGCAGCGGTCCTCCCCCGAATTCGGGGGAGGTGTCGCGCAGGGACGGAGGGGGCGGCCTCACTCCACGGTCACGCTCTTGGCGAGGTTGCGGGGCTGGTCTACGTTGCAGCCGCGCAGGATGGCCACGTGGTAGGAGAGCAGTTGGAGCGGCACCACCGTCAGAAGCGGCTGGAGGAACTCCTCCGTGTGCGGAATCCGGATCACGTACTCGCACAGCCGGTCGAGGTCGTGGTTGCCCTCGTCCGTGATCGCGATCACCGAGCCCTGCCGCGCCACCACCTCCTCGATGTTCGAGACCACCTTGTCGTACGTCGAGTCCTTCGTCGCGATGAACACGACGGGCATGAAGCGGTCGATGAGGGCAATCGGCCCGTGCTTCATCTCCGCCGCCGGGTAGCCTTCGGCGTGGATGTAGGAGATCTCCTTGAGCTTGAGCGCGCCTTCGAGGGCGACGGGGAAGTTGTTGCCGCGCCCGAGGTAGAGGAAGTTGTGCGAGTAGCGGTAGGCCTTGGCCATCTCGCGCACCTCGTCGTCGAGCTTGAGCACCTGCCGGATCTTCTCCGGGATCTCGGCGAGCGCCTTCGAGGGCCGTCCGCATCTCGGCCTCCGAGAGCGTGCGCCCTTCCGAGAGCTTGAGCGCGAGCATCGTGAGCACCGTCACCTGCGCGGTGAAGGCCTTCGTGCTCGCCACGCCGATCTCGGGGCCCGCGTGCAGGTACACGCCGCCGTCGGTCTCGCGCGCAATCGTCGAGCCGACCGCGTTGACGATGCCGTAGACGCGGGATGCCCTTGCCCTTGGCCTCGCGCACGGCCGCGAGCGTGTCGGCGGTTTCGCCAGACTGTG
Source organism: Rhodothermales bacterium (assembly GCA_963740755.1). Classification (GTDB taxonomy): domain Bacteria; phylum Bacteroidota; class Rhodothermia; order Rhodothermales; family BA12; genus CAVSDF01. Next base: position 14,305 of record CAVUFJ010000007.1, on the reverse strand, counting down.
AGATCACGAGCACCACGTCGCCCTCGCGCAGGATCGGGTTGCGGTAGCGGAACTCGCTCGCGTACTCGACCTCGACCGGGATGCGCGCGAGCCCTTCGATGCAGGTATTCGCCCACGAGCGCCGCGTGCCAGCGACGTGCCGCAGGCGCAGATCAGGATGCGCTGGGCGCTCTTGAGCGTGTCCATCACGTCGAGCAGGCCGCCAAGCTGGATCATGTTCTCGCTCACGCGCAGCCGTCCGCGCATGCAGTTCTCCAGGCTCTCCGGCTGCTCCATGATCTCCTTGAGCATGAAGTGCTCGTAGCCGCCCTTCTCGATCTCCTCCAGGTCCATCTCCAGCTCCATCACCTCCTTCTCGAGCGGCACGTTGTCGATGGTGGTGACCTCGTAGCCGCTCGCGGCGGATGACGACCATCTCGCCGTCGTTGAGGTAGACCACCTGCGCGTGTGGTCCACGAAGGGCGCGGCGTCGGAGGCGAGAAAGTACTCGCCCTCGCCCACGCCGAGGATGAGCGGCGAGCCGCTTGCGCGCGCCCACGAGCAGGTCCGGGTCTTCGCTCGTCACGAGCGCGAGGCCGTAGGTGCCCGTGATCTGCGTGAGCGCCTGCCGGAACGAATCGACGAGGTTCAGGCCGGTCGTCCTGCGGATGTCGTCGATCAGGTGGACGAGCACCTCGGTGTCGGTCTGGCTCCGAAACTTGTAGCCCTTGGCGATGAGGCGCTCCTTGTGGGCGGCGTAGTTCTCGATGATGCCGTTGTGGATGAGCGCAAATCTTCCGCCGGTCGCCATGTGCGGGTGCGCATTCTCATCGGACGGGAAGCCGTGCGTGGCCCAGCGCGTGTGGCCGATGCCGAGCGTGCCTTCGAGCGACTGGTTTTTGAGGGCGTCTTTGAGCCCTTTCACCTTGCCGATCTGCTTGCGCACGGTGAGCCCGCCGTCCACCACGGCGATGCCGACCGAGTCGTAGCCGCGGTATTCGAGGCGCTGGAGGCCCGTGAGAATAATGGGTTCAGCCTTTTGATGGCCGATATAACCGACGATACCACACATGAGCGCGCGGGGATGGCGTTTCGGGAGAAGTAGGGAAGATAAGTGGTTACCTCTTCCTGCCTTGATGGAATGCCGCCCCTGTCACGTTCGTCTCACAACCGCAACAGAACCAGGCGACGCCCCTCGCGTCGCAACCTCCGCGCCGAACCCCCTTTTTCGACGACGATGCTCTTTCGGATGTCCCCCCGTGCGGCCCTCGCCGCCGTTGCCGTGCTGCTCACGTGCGCGCCCGCGCTGCACGCCCAGGCCCCCGCCGACGTGCGGCCCCCGGCCACCGCGCCCGTCTACGACGCCGACGCCCGCCTGCCGCTCGGCCCCGCCGCCACGTCCCGCAGCGAGACGAGCGTCTACGCCTGCGATCCGGCCACCAACACGACCGCGCGCCGCTGCGCCACCACGAGCGTGCCGGGCAACATCGCCCCCCTACAGGCGCCGCAGTTCTTGCTCCTCACCGTCGACGACTGCATGACGCCGGCCACCGAGGCCAAGGTGCGCACCCTGATCGACGGGACGCTCGTCAACCCCGACAGGCGGCCGGTGCCGATCACGTACTTCCTCATGCCCGGCACCGACCGCTGGCGCTGCCCCAACATCACCGGGCAGACGGGCAGCACCGTGAGCGACCCCAACACGGTCCGCGCCCGCTACGGGAAGGGCGACGAGATCGCCGTCCACACGCAGACGCACACGACGTTCGACACGACGCGCGCCGAGGTCTGGCGCGCCGAGATCGACTCGTCGCGCAACTACTTCAAGCGCATCGGCCTCACCAACGCCGACGTGGGCCGGGGCTTTCGTGCCCCGCGCATCGCCACCAATCCGGCCATGTACGACGTGCTCAAGGAGAAAGGCTTTCTCTACGACTCGTCCGTCTTCGACACGCCGTTCTTCTCGCAGGTGAGCACCGGGCCGGGCCGCTCGTGTGGCCGTACACGTTCGACGTGTGGGGCGCCACCTTTGCCGACCGGGCGCAGCGCTGCGAGCAGTTTCAGATCTACAACATCTGCGCGACGACGCCCAAGCCGGGCCTGTGGGAGATTCCGCTCTATGAGTACAAGGCCTCGCCGACCCGCAGGTGAACGACTACATCGGCGGCTTCGACATGGGCAACCCGGTCTACAACCCCGGTCCGCCCACCAACCCGAACGCCTTTGCGCTCCCGCCGGCGCAGCTCGAAGGGGTCTTCAACGACTACTTCAACGCGCGCTACAACGGCAACCGCGCGCCGATGAACTTCTACTTCCATCCGCCCACGATGGACGACCCGAACCTCAAGCCGGTCTACTCGTCGATCCTCCACGCCGCGCTTTCGCGGTCGGACGTGTGGGCCGTCACGATGCAGGGGCTCATCGAGTGGATCCAGAACCCGGTGCCGGCCACGGGCATGAAGGCCTGGTACGCGAGCTACTGCACGCGTCACCTCTGCCAGAGCCCCGTCGCCAACGACGACGTGCCGACGGCGGCCCGCACCGCGACGCTCCGCCTCTACCCGAACCCGGCGGCCGCCCGCGCCACGGCAGAGGTCCACACGGCCATGCCGGGCGCGACGGTGACCGTCCACGACGTGCTCGGGCGTGAAGTGACGCGCGTGACGGTGCCCGCGCCCGGCCTCCAGGTGGTCCCGCTCGACCTCACAGGCGCCGCTCCCGGCGTCTATGTGGTGACGGTGCGCGACGGCGCGCGGCTCCAGTCGCAGACGCTCGTGGTGCGCTGAGCACCGGCAGGGTCCGCATTGGGCATCTCCGTTCTGGCCGATACGGCTGAAGACACCCGATCTTTAGCCGTATCGGCCTCTTTGTTCTTCAGCCCCTCTCTGCTGTGCCTGTTCTCCCCCACCGCTGCCGCTGCCTTCTGATGAGGGCCGTGCTGGCCCTGCTCGCCGCACCGGCCCTCCAGGCCCAGGACGCGGCGCATCCTTCGCTCGACGCGGTCCCGGTCATCCAGCACGCGCCCGGCGCCTTCTCGGCCACCGTGTCGCGCTACAGCTGCGACCCGCAGGAGTGCCGGCTTCCGTTCTGCCAGTGCGCCCAGACCACGCCGCCCGCCGACCTGGCGCCCGCGCAGACCCCGCAGTTTCTGCTGCTCACCTTCGACGACTGCGTCAACCCGCTCACGGACGACGAGGTACACAGCCTCTTCGATGGCTCGCTCAAGAACCCGGACGGGCGGCCGGTGCCGCTGACGTACTTCCTGAGCCTCGAAAATTGCCCCGAAGGCTTCCGCACCGACGCGGCGCTCGTGCGCGAACGCTACCGCGTGGGCAACGAGATCGCCGTCCACACCCGCACCCATACGACCTACGACACGACGCGCGCGGAGGTCTGGCGGGCGGAGATGCAGGGCGTCCGCGATTTTATCGCCGCCAACGACGTCGGGCGGGGCGTGGGCTTCCGGGCGCCGTTCATCGCCACGAACGCGGCGATGTTCGAGACGCTGCGCAACCTCAACTTTCTCTACGACTCGTCGGTCTTTGAGGCGCCGTTCTTCTCGCCGGTCACGCGCGGGCTCGGCAGCTTTCTGTGGCCCTACACGCTCGACCGGTGGGGGCCGGCCCCCGCCGACCGGGCGCAGCGGTGCGAGGAGTTCGTGCCCTACAACAAGTGCGCGGACACGGCGCAGCCGGGGCTGTGGGAGATTCCGCTCTACCAGTACACGACGAGCGCCTCTCCCCAGAACGCCGCCTACCTCGGCGCCTTTGATACCGGCAACGCGGTGTACAACCCGGGCTCGCCCTCGCTCACCCCGGATTCGCTCGTCAAGGTGCTCGACCTGCACTTCAACGCGCGCTACAACGGCAACCGCGCGCCGATGAACTTCTACTTCCACGCGCCCAACCTCAAGGACGCCCCGCGGCGCGAGGCCTACCGCGCCATTCTCCGCGCCGCCCTCACGCGGCCCGACGTGTGGGCGGTGACGATGCAGGGGCTTATCGAGTGGATGCAGGCCCCGGTCCCGCAGGAGGGCATGGCTTCGTGGTACAACGCCTACTGCCGCCGGCACACTTGCACCCTCCGGGGCACCGCCGCCGAAGCCCCGGTGGCGGCACCCGAGGCCCCGCTGCGCGTCTTCCCCAACCCCGCCACGAGCGCGGCTACCCTCGAGGTGCACCCGCGCACCCCCGGCGCGCTTGTGACGGTGCACGGGGTCATGGGGCGCGAGTTGCGCCGCCACTATCTGCCCACCTCCGGGCTGCAGCACGTGGCGCTCGACCTGGCAGACCTCGCCGCCGGGCTTTACCTCGTGCGCGTCCAGGATGGCCCGCACACCCGCACGCACAAGCTCGTGCGCCACTGAGGCACGGACGGGGCGCGGCCCAGACGATTCACGGCTGGAGGAAACGCCCGGTTTCTTCTGCGATTCCCCGTGTCCGATCCCCGAGGCCCCGGTCGTGAAGCTGTTCCACCGCATGACGCTGCGTGCCCTGCCGGGCCCCTTCTTCGGGGCCCTCGGCACGCTCGTGTTCCTGCTGATCCTCCAGTTTCTGATCCGCTACGCGAAGGACCTGATCGGGCGCGGGCTGCCCGGCGGGATCGTGCTGGAACTGCTCGCCTACAACCTCGCCTACATCCTCGCGCTCGCCGTCCCGATGGCGGTGTTCTTCGCGGTGCTGATGGCGTTTGCGCGGCTCTCGGAAACGCAGGCGTATGCGGTGGCGCAGGGGGCCGGCGTGAGCCCGTGGGGCGTGCTCTACCCGGTGCTCGTGGTGGCCGGGCTCGTCACGCTCGGCACGCTCTACCTCAACAACGTGGTGCTGCCGGAGGCCAACTTCCGCGCGCGCGGCCTGTGGCAGGACATCCGCCGCACGCAGCCCGCCTTCGCCCTGCGCCCCGGCGTGTTCTTCACCCGCCTCTCGGGCTACGCGATCCAGGCGCAGCGCATCCCGCGCGCCAACCGGCTCGAAAACCTGATCGTCTACGACGTCACGCGGGGGGCGCAGGCGCGCGTGCTCATCAAGGCCGCGCAGGGCCAACTGCTGCCCCTCCCCGGCGACCGCCTCGCGCTCGTGCTCACCGACGGCTCGGTGGAGCGCGACGCGGGCGAGGGGCGCACCGAGCGCATCCGCTTCGAGCGGCTCCGCTTCCGGCTCGACGCGAGCGGGCTCAAGTTCGAGCGCACCGAGCAGAGCGGCTACCGCACCGACCGCACCACGCCCACGCGCGCGCTCGTACACGAGGCCGACTCGCTCCGCGCCCTCCGCACCGCCGACGACGCGCGCCTGCTGGCCGCCGCTGCGGCCCTCGCCCGGGGCCCGGCGCCCGATGCCACCGCCCCGCCCTCAGCGCGCGGCGACGCCCCCCTGGCGGGGCTGCCGGATTCGCTGCGCCGCGTGGTGGTGCAGCGCGCCGTCTCGGAGGCGTCGGCGCGGCAGGCTGAGGCGGCGGCGGTGGCGCGCGGCAACGAGTGGACATCCAAAGAGATCGATGCCGCGCGCGTCGAGATCCACAAAAAGCAGTCGATCTCGCTGGCGTGCTTTGTGTTCGCGCTCGCAGGGGCCTACCTGGGGCTCGGCGTGCAGGCGCGGCGCGGGGGGATTGCGCGGGCGGGCATCACGGCGCTCTTTCTGTTCCTCTTTTACTGGGTCACGCTCGTGGTGGGCGAGAAGCTCTCGGACCGCTTTCTGTGGATGCCGCCGTGGCTCGGGATGTGGCTCGCCAACGCGCTCATCGGCCTGAGCTTCACCACGCTCTTTGCGCGCAAGATGGGGCGGCACCCCGCGCCCGTACGCGGGTAGACGCCGCCATGCTCTACCTCGTCCCCACGCCCATCGGCAACCTGGAAGACCTCACGTTCCGGGCGGTCCGCGTGCTCCGCGAGGCCGACCTCGTGGCGTGCGAGGACACGCGCACGAGCGGCGTCCTGCTCGATCACTACAGCATCAAGACCCCGCGCACGAGCTACCACGACCACAACGAGCGCACGAAGGCGCCGCACCTCATCGCCCGGATGCAGGCCGGCGAGACGGTCGCGCTCATCACAGACGCAGGCAGTCCCGGCATCTCCGATCCGGGCTTCTACCTTGTCCGCGCGGCGCTCGACGCGGGCGTCGAGGTGCAGGCGCTGCCGGGCGCCACGGCGTTTGTGCCCGCACTCACGGCGAGCGGGCTGCCCTGCGAGCGGTTTGTCTTCGAGGGCTTCCTGCCGCAGAAGAAAGGCCGCCAGACGCGCCTCAAGCTCCTCGCCGAGGAGCCACGTACGATCGTGCTCTACGAAAGCCCGCACCGCCTCGGCAAGGCGCTCGGCGAACTGGCCACCTACTTCGGCCCCGACCGCCGCGCCGCCGTGGGCCGCGAGCTGACAAAGAAATTCGAGGAGGTCCGCCGCGGCACCCTCGCCGACCTGGCCCGGCACTACGGCGCGCAGGAGCGCGTGCGCGGAGAACTTGTGGTGGTGGTGGCCGGCACCGCCTTCACGCCCGAAGCGGAGGCGCCGCCCGACGCCCCCGATGCCGATCCCTGACCTCTATTGGACGCCTCCCGCCGCGCCTCCGCCGCTGATGCCCTCCCCCCCTGACCTCCGCCTCAGGACTCGGCCGCCTTTGCTGATGCCGAAGCCCGTCTCCGCGCGCTCATTGCCGAAGACGGCGTCCATGTGCTCCACTTCTGGGCGCCGTGGTGCGGCAACTCGACCCGCGAACTGGCGGCCGGCTGGGCCGACCTGATCGCGCGGGCTCCGGAGGTGCGCGTGACCTTCGTGACCGTGTGGGACGACGGGCGCTCGGCCCGCGCCACGATGCAGGAGTATGGCATTCCAGACACCGTGGAGGAGGTCACGATCCCCGACCCCGGCCCCTCGGAGGTCAAGGAAAACCGGCGCCGGATGGTGCTCGGCCTGCCCCTGCCGTGGATCCCGGCCACCTGGATCTTCCACAAGAACGGGCAGCTCGCCTTCGCGCTGGGCTACGGCGAGATGGCGATGAGCACCCTCGGCACGCTTCTTGACGCCACGAGGGAAGCGTGGTAGCCGTTTCAGGTTGAGATAGACGTGACCCTGAGCAGCCGGCTGCCCGCACCCCCTCTGCCATGCGCGCTTTTCTGATCCTCTCGCTCGTCGTGCTCCTCTCGGGCTGCGGCGTTTTCTTCGTCGGCAACGACCTCACCGACGACGCCAACATCATCCCGCTCGTCGACGTCCCCCCGACGCTCCCGCCGGGCACGTTCCTGTTCACCGTCAACGCGACCTCGCAGTTCAACGGCGAAACGTTGGACGTGCGCGTCGATGGCGTGCGCGTGTTCCGCCGCGCGGTCTACAACACCACGAACGCGGCCCTCGCCGAGCGCGTCCGCTTTGCTGCCACGCCGGGCCTGCGCAGCCTCTACGTGCGCGTCGGCAACTCGACGTTCAACGTGAACACGACGATCCCCATCCAGATGGGCACGCAGCAGTGCGCCGCCGTGTCGTTCAAACTCAACCCCGAGCGGCCCTCCGCGTCGATCATCACGCTCGAGGCGCTGCCCAACGAGCAGTGCAGCTAGGCACGTCCGTGCGGGCTGGCGCCCCTCAGGGCCGGCGGCCGCCCCACCACGAGAGCCCCCAGATGGCCACCCACGCCGCAGCGAGGCCCCACCAGGGCGTGCCCGAGCGCAGGTACGCGCCGACCGTGAAGACGAGCACCATCGCGCCGTAGAGGACGTGGAAAAACACGTCCGGCAGGGCGTCGTCGGGGCGGGCGGTGCGCACCTTGGAGAGCGCGGCGCCTGCCTTGAGCACGAGCATGAGCACGCTGTAGCCGAGCACGACGTAATAGGCCCACGTGGCCCCGCTCGTGATGGCGAAGAGTGCCAGCAGGAACGCGAGCAGGTCGACGGCGGCGTGGCGGAGGATGCGCATGGGGGATCGGAGGTACAGCGCCAAGATAGCGCTGCACGCGCAGCCGCTACTGCCTCCCTGTGGCCTCCTGGCCTTCGGCACGGGCCTTCAGCCCGGCCACGAAGTCCGCGAACGGCTGCGTCATGTCCGGCAGGCGGCGGGCAAAGAGCGGCAGCAGGAGCCCGCTGAACGTCTCCTCCACCGTGACCTCCGTGCGGCGTGCGCCACGCGGGGTGAGCGCGAACGTGCGCACGCCCTTGAACAACCCTAGCGGCAGGCCCCCGGACCAGACCATGCGCACTCCGGGCTCGAACGTGGTGACGGTGACGGGAAACGCCCGCCCCGGACTCAGCCTGGTGAACGCCTTGAGCCGTTCGCCGGGGCCGATCCGCCCCTCGATGCGCTCGGCCCACGGGTCCCAGGATGGGTAGGCGGGCGCGTCGGTGAGAATGGCCCAGATGGTTTCCGGGCGCGCGTCGATGGCGGCGGTGGCGCGGTAGGAGGGCATGGCCGGGGGGAAGGCCCCCAACGTAACGCCCCTCCGTGCGCCGGGCACGGAGGGGCGAAAAGATCAGGCCGGCCGCGCGTCAGTTGCGCACCTCGGCGATCAGGCTGGCCGCGCGGCTCCACAGGCGCATCGCCTCGCGGTACGTCTGGTCGGTCGGGATGGCGATGGGGTACCACTGCTCGGCGCCGTAGAGATTGCGCGCGAGGTAGGCCTTGACGCGCGCCTCCAGGTCGGCACGCTGCCGGTTGAGGTCGCTGCGGAGGTAGACGCGGCGGCGGGGCAGCACGTCGGCGGCGTTGTCGGTGAGCGTGATGCTGTCTTCGCCCTTCTGCATGAAGGCCACGAACTCCTGCCAGAGGGCCTCGTCCACGCGGAAGTTGCTCCGGAAGCGCAGCGCGTCGGTGCCCCAGGTGCGGCGGAGGTCCTGCTCGTGGCGCTCGAAGTAGTTCTGCGCAAAGCGGAAGTCGGCGCCCGTGCGGGCCACGCCGGTGTAGAGGGAGGAGGTATCCGGGCGCCACGACGATGTCGGGCAGGATGCCGCCGCCGCCGAAGACGGTGCGCCCGCTGTCGGTGCGGAACTTGAGGCTATCCGGCACCTGGTCGACGTAGAGCTGCGGGTTGAAGGTCTCCTGGGCGCGCTGCGCGTACTTCTGCTCGATGTAGTGCTCCACCGACTCGCCGTGCTGGTAGGGCGTCTGGATAAGGCGCCCGCTCGGCGTGTAGTAGCGCGAGATGGTCATCTGGAGCACGCTGCCGTCGGTGAGGGGGAACTGCGTCTGCACGAGCCCCTTGCCGAAGCTGCGGCGGCCCGACCACGAGCGCGCGGTCGTGGTCCTGAAGCGCGCCCGCCACGATCTCGGAGGCGGAGGCCGAGTTCTCGTTCACGAGCACGATGAGCGGCTGCCCCTCGAAGCGCCCGCCGCCGTGGCCTTCTCGGTCTCGTTGTACCGCACGTTGCGCGACTTGGTGGACACGATCGTCTGGCCTGCCTTGAGGAACTCGTCGGCGATCTTGACGGCGCTCTGCATGATGCCGCCCGGGTTGTCGCGCAGGTCGAGGATGAGCCGGTCGGCGCCCTGGCCCTGGAGGCGCGTGAGCTGCGTGCGGAACTCGTCGTAGGTCGTCTGCGCAAAGTGGCCGATGCGGAGGTAGCCCGTGTGACTGTCGGCCATGAAGGCGCTCTCGACGGTCACAATCGGGATGCGGGCGCGCGTGATGGTCACCGTGCGGGGCTGCGAGAGGCCCAGGCGGCCCACCGTCACCCGCACCGCCGTGCCGACAGCGCCCTTGAGGTGGGTACGCACGTCGTCGTCGTCGTAGCCGATGGCGGTGGAGTCGCCAATGGCGAGGATGCGGTCGCCGGGCATCAGGCCCACCTTCTCGCTCGGCCCGTTGGGCATCGTGTTGATGACGCGCGCGGTGTCGTTGACGATCTCGAAGTAGATGCCGACGCCGCCGAAGGTGCCCTCGAACGTCTCCTGCACGTCGCGCAGTTCGCGCGTGGGGATGTAGGACGAGTGCGGGTCGAGCTCGGCGAGCATCCCCGAGATGGCGCCCTCGACGAGCTGCTCGGGATCAACGGGCTCGACGTACTGCTGCGTGATGAGCATGAACGCGTCTTCGAGCTTGCGCAGCTGCCGGAGCGTGTCCGGGTTGTCGGAGCGCCGCTGCTCGAGGCCCACACCAAGGGCAAGCCCGGCGATGATGAGCACGGACGACAGCAGGACGAGGCGAACGGTGGAGTTCATGCAGGCGGTGGCCGTAGACAGAAGGTGCCGGAAGTTCGGTAACGCGGGCGCCCAGCGAAAGGTGCATGGCGTGCCGGGAGTTTCACGCGGACCGCCGGGCGAGGCGGTCTGGTGCAGCGCCCAAACGCCGTGCCGGTCTCATCACAGGGACAGGCTGAAAAGAATGAGTTGGTGGGTTGTTCGTGGTTCGTCGTTCGTGGTCAGAGAGGCGGAGGCCTTCTGGCTGGGATCGTCTGGCCAAGAACCACGAACAACCCAGAACGAATCGCCGGCCCGGCAGGGCATTGACCAGCGAGCTACCGCCTCCAGCAATACAGCCCGCGCGTGGAGATGGTAGCCCAGCCTCCGTACGTTCAGCGCTCAAGCCCCACGCCACGGGTTACCTCGGCAGAGCGGAATCCCTTCGCGTAAGCCTCGCGCAACGACACGCCCCGACACGCGTTAGGCGTGTCTTCCTCTCCTGCCGTCGCCCATGCCTGCCTCTGCTGCCGACCGCACCGCCGCGCTCCTCGCCCTTCTCGACCGCCGCATCCTGCTCCTCGATGGCGCGATGGGCACCATGATCCAGCGCGCGAACCTCGGCGAAGACGACTTCCGGGGCCCCCGCTTTGCCGACCACGAAGGCGAGCTCAAGGGCAACAACGACCTGCTCACGCTCACGCGTCCGGACGTCATCCGCAGCATCCACGAGCAGTACCTCGACGCGGGCTCCGACATCGTGGAGACGAACACCTTCTCGGCCACCTCCCTCGTGCAGGCCGACTACGGGCTCACCGACCCGGCGTTCATCCACGCGCTCAACAGCGCCGCCGCCCGCCTGGCCCGCGAGGCGGCCGAGAGCCGCAGCACCGCCGAGCGCCCGCGCTTTGTGGCCGGCGCGATGGGGCCGCTCAACAAGATGCTCTCGCTCTCGCCGGACGTCAACGACCCCGGCTTCCGCGCGACCACCTTCGTCGAAGTCGCCCGCGACTACCGCGTGCAGGTAGAAGGCCTACTCGACGGCGGCGCCGACTTGCTCCTCGTCGAGACGATCACCGACACGCTCAACTGCAAGGCCGCCCTCTACGCCATCGCCGAGGTGTTCGCCGCGCGCGGCACGCACGTCCCGGTGATGATCTCGGGCACCGTGGTGGACCTCTCCGGGCGGACGCTCTCCGGGCAGACGCCCGAGGCGTTCCACCTCTCCGTCCGCCACGCGCCGCACCTGCTCTCGGTGGGCCTCAACTGCGCGCTCGGCTCGTCGCAGATGCGCCCGTTCCTGAGCGCCCTCGCCGGCGCCGCGCCCGAGGCACGCATCTCGCTCTACGCCAACGCGGGCCTGCCCAACGCCTTCGGCGGCTACGACGAGACCCCCAACTTCATGGCCCGCGAGATGCGCTCGCTCGCCGAAGACGGCCTGCTCAACATCGTCGGCGGCTGCTGCGGGACCACCCCCGAGCACGTCCGCGCCATCGCCGACGCCGTGGAAGGCGTGCCGCCGCGCCGCCCGCGCACGGACGCGCCGCGCTTTTTCAGCGCTGCCGGGCTCGAACCGCTCATCGTGCGGCCGGAGACGAACTTCGTCAACATCGGCGAGCGCACCAACGTGACGGGCTCGCGCAAATTCGCGCGCCTCATCAAAGAAGGGCTCTACGACGAGGCGCTCTCCGTGGCCCGGCAGCAGGTGGAGGGCGGCGCGCAGATGATCGACGTGAACATGGACGAGGGCCTGCTCGACGCCGAGGCCGCCATGACGACGTTCCTCAACCTCGTCCAGGCCGAGCCCGACATCGCACGCGTGCCTGTCGTGATCGACTCGTCGAAGTGGAGCGCCATCGAGGCGGGGCTGCGGTGCGTGCAGGGCAAGTGCGTCGTCAACTCGATCTCGCTCAAGGAGGGCGAGGACGCCTTCCGCCACCAGGCGCGCCTGTGCCGCCAGTACGGCGCCGCCGTCATCGTGATGGCGTTCGACGAAGACGGGCAGGCCGACAACCTGGAGCGGCGCAAGCTGATCTGCGCCCGCGCCTACCGCATCCTCGTGGACGAGATCGGCTTTCCGCCCGAAGACGTCGTGTTCGACCCCAACGTGTTCGCCGTCGCCACCGGCATCGCCGAGCACGCCCGCTACGCCCTCGACTATTTCGAGGCCGCGAAGTGGATCAAGCAGACCCTCCCGGGCGCGTCCATCTCGGGCGGCATCTCGAACGTGTCGTTCTCCTTCCGGGGCAACGACGCCGTGCGCGAGGCCATCCACGCGTGCTTTCTCCTCTACGCCACGCGCGCGGGCCTCACCATGGGCATCGTCAACGCGGGCCAGCTGGAGGTGTACGACGCCGTGGACCCGGAGCTGCGTGAGCGCATCGAAGACGTGCTCTTCGACCGGCGCCCCGACGCCACCGAGCGCCTCGTAGACCTCGCCGAGCAGAAGCGCAGCACCGGCCCCGCCGAGGCGGCCCAGACGCTCGCCTGGCGCGAGGCCCCGGTGGCCGAGCGCCTCCAGCACGCCCTCGTGAAGGGCATCGCCGACTTTGTGGAGGAAGACGCCGAGGCCGCCCGCGTCGAATACGGCTCGCCCCTCGCCGTCATCGAAGGGCCGCTGATGGACGGGATGAACGTGGTGGGCGACCTCTTCGGCGCGGGCAAGATGTTCTTGCCGCAGGTCGTCAAGAGCGCGCGCGTGATGAAGCGCGCCGTGGCCTACCTCGAACCGTTCATCCTCGCCGGCAAGGCCGAAGCCGCCGCCGCGAGCGGCGATGGCGCGCCCGCCGCCAGAGGCCGCCCGCGCGTGCTGCTCGCCACCGTCAAGGGCGACGTCCACGACATCGGCAAGAACATCGTCGGCGTGGTGCTCGCCTGCAACGGCGTCGAGATCGTGGACCTCGGCGTGATGGTGCCGGCGGACAAGATCCTCCGCGAGGCGAAGGCGCACAACGTGGACGTGATCGGCCTCTCGGGCCTCATCACCCCCAGCCTCGACGAGATGGCGGGCCTCGCGCGCGAGATGCAGCGCCAGAACTTCCACGTCCCGCTCCTCATCGGCGGCGCCACGACGAGCAAGCTCCACACCGCCGTCAAGATTGCGCCCAACTACGGGCACGAGGTCGTCCATGTGCTCGATGCGAGCCGGGCGGTGCCCGTCGTGCAGAAGCTCACCGGCGACGACCGCGCCGCCTTCGCCGCCGACAACCGCGCCGAGCAGGCGGCCGAGCGCGAGCGCTTTGCCAAGCGGCAGGCCCAGATGCAGCTCCTCGCCTGGGAAGACGCCCAAGCCAACGCCTACCGCTTCGACGCCGCCACCGCCCAGATCGTCGCCCCGCACCAGCTCGGCCTCGCCACGCTGCCCGGCGTGCCCGTGGCCGACCTCCGCCCGTTCATCGACTGGGGGCCGTTCTTTATCACCTGGGGCCTTTCCGGCAAGTATCCCCGCCTGCTCGACGACCCCGAGCGCGGCGAGGAGGCCCGCAGCCTGCTCGCGGACGCCAACGCCCTGCTCGACGAGGTGAGCGCCCGGCGCAGCCTCACCGTCAACGCCGTGTACGGCCTCTACCCGGCGGCGCGCGCGGACGAGGCGGTCGTGTTCTACGACCCGCACGCCGGCACCCCGGTGGCCCTCTTCCCGATGCTCCGGCAGCAGACGCAGAAGACCCCCGGCAAGCCCAACCGCTCCCTCGCCGACTTCGTGGCCCCCGAGGGCGGCGGCGACCACGCGGGCGCCTTCGTCGTCACCGTGCAGGGCGCCGATAGGCTCGTCGCCGCCGCCGAGGCCGTCCACGACGACTACCGCGCGCTCCTCGTCAAGGCCGTCGCCGACCGCCTCGCGGAGGCCGCCGCCGAGTGGCTCCACGCGCGCGTGCGCCGTGAGGCGTGGGGCTACGCGCCCGAGGAGACGCTCGCGCCCGAAGACATCGTCGCCGAGCGCTACCGGGGCATCCGTCCGGCCCCCGGCTACCCGGCCTGCCCGGACCACACGCTCAAGCACGCCCTCTGGGCCCTCCTCGACGTCGAGCGCAAGACCGGCGCCACGCTCACCGAGCACCTCGCCATGAGCCCGGCTTCCACCGTGTGCGGCTTCTACTTTGCGCACCCCGAGGCCAGCTACTTCGACGCCGGCCACTTCGGCGCCGACCAGATCGCGGCCTACGCCGCGCGGGCGGGCATGACCGTGGAGGAGACCGAGCGGTGGCTCGGGCATCGGCTCGCTTACACGCCGGA
>CAVUFJ010000006.1:0-280702 GCA_963740755.1 Rhodothermales bacterium | reverse complement strand
GCTGACCCTGCTGCTGGCCTCAGGAGCCGCCGCGCAGGGGCCCACCACGCTCACCGGGCGCGTCATCGACGGGCGCACGGGCGAAGGACTCGCCGGGGCGTCCGTGTTCCTGGCCGGCACGCAGCGCGGCACCGTTGCGGACGCCGAGGGCCGATTTACACTCGTCACGACGCTCACGGGTCGCTTCGATGTGGTGGGTCGCTGCTGGGCTATGCGGTGGCCACCGAGCGATCGTGCTGGCGCCGGGCGAAGCCGTCCAGATTCAACTGGCCCTTGCATCGCAGGAGGCCCGATTGTCGGGGCTCACGGTGGAAGACGATGGGCGGGCGTGGCGGCGCAACCTGGCGCGCTTTACGCGCGTGTTCATCGGCGAGACGTCCACCGCCTCCGAGGTTCGAATTCTGAATCCGGACGTGCTGCGGTTCGAGATCGAAGGCGAAACGCTCCGGGCGTGGGCCGAGGCCCCGCTCGACATCGAAAACCGGAGTCTCGGCTACCGGATCACGTATTTGCTGGACCGCTTCGAGTCAGGCCCCCGTGACCTGCGCATGCGCTGGGATGGCCGGGCACTGTTCGCAGAAGTGCCCGCCCCCAGCGACCGGCAGCGCCGCGCGTGGGCCGAGCAGCGCCAGCGGGCGTTTCGAGGCTCCTTCCGGCACTTCCTCCGCACCCTTGCCCAGGCGACCTCCTACGACGAAGGCTACCGCCTCACCCGCAGCGATTCCCTCGAAGCACCCCGGCGGTATCCCGTTTCCGTCGGGGCCCTCATGCGCGCCGGCAGCGCCCCCGACCTTTTCGTGCTTCATTTTCAGGGGATGCTGCACGTTTTCTACGAACGCGAGGACACGAGCCATCGCTATCTGGAAGCGATGGCAGGGCAGTCGAGTGCATCGCGGTCCCGCAGTACCGGTGCACCTGTGGCGTCATATGCAGAAGGCCAAGCTTCCATGCTGGTGTTGAAGGAGCCGTTGGTGGTGTTCCATCGGAGTGGCCTGCTCATTGACCCCAATGCCGCCGAGAAATACGGCTACTGGGCCTGGGAAGACCGCATCGCCAACCTGCTGCCCTACGAGTACGGCATGGACTGAGCCCGGCGCGTCCGTGCTACCTTGCGCCGCCTCCACCCTTCCTGCGCGGGCCCCGTGCCCATGCCTCGCCTCCTGCTGCTCCTGACGGCCCTCGTGCTCGCGCTCCCCGTGCGGGCGCAGACACTCGCCGTGCGCGCCGACACGCTCTACACGATGGCGGGCGCGCCCATCCCCGGCGGCGTCGTGCTCCGCAGCGAACTGCTCAAGGCCCGCGAGTTTGTTCGCCGGGGACGCACGGCCCCATCCTCCCCGTCCGCGCCCGCCGACACCTCCGGGATGCCCTCGCCGCGCACGGAGGCCCGCACCGGCGAATCGCCCGCGCGCCCGAGCGGCCCGCCGCAGGGCAGCGGCGCCACCGACACGCCCACGCGCGACCTCAAGCTCGAAGCCCTCGCCGCCCTCCTGCGCGGCGAGCGCACGGCCCTCGTCTCCGCCCACCGCGCCAACGACATCGAGGCCGCGCTCCGGCTCCAGCGCGAGTTCGGCTTCCGGATGATCCTCGACGGCGGCGCCGAGGCCTACCTCGTGCTCGACGACCTCAAGGCGGCCGGCGTGCCCGTTTTCGTCCACCCCACGATGCTCCGTGCGGGCGGCCCGGCGCAGAACGTGACGATGGAGATGGCGGCCAAGCTCGACTCGGCGCGCATCCCGTTTGCCTTCACGAGCGCCTACGAGCCGTACGTGCCCAAGACGCGCGTCGTGCTCTTCGAGGCCGCCGTGGCCGTGGGGCAGGGCGGCCTCTCCCGCATGGCCGCCCTCCACGCCCTCACCGACGGCGCCGCACGCCTGCTCGGCCTCGATGCCCGCATCGGCAGCCTCGCTCCGGGCCGCGATGCCGACCTCGTGGTGTGGGACGGCGATCCGCTCGAATACACGACCCACGCCTGCACCGTCGTCATCGGCGGAACGGTGGTGAGCAACACCTGCCACTGAGCGGCCCGGAAGGCGGCCCAGGGCGCCGCCGCTCCTCAGGCACCCGACGTTGGGAGAACGGCAACCGCCGGCCGGCCGGGCGCCCCCCTGCCCGGCGCCCTCAAGGCGACCTTGCCACCGCACGAAGCAGGCCGATTGTCCGGGGGCGCAGACGGGATCTTTACATCTGGGGGGATTTGTCCGATACCGGAGGCTCCCCCCTCCTGCGGTGCGTGCTGTCGTTAACGGGTGCTTGAAGGTGCTGGCGTGTGCCCTTGTGGTGCTCGCCCTCGGCATGTGGCCGCGCTTCGCGCGCGCGCAGGGCACCGGGGTGCAGGTAGAGCGCTGGGGCCCGGCGCAGGGCCTGCCGCAGAACTCGGTCAACGGCCTCGCCCAGACGCCCGACGGCTACCTCTGGGTGGCCACCTACGGGGGGCTCGTGCGCTTCAACGGCTACACGTTCGAGCGCGCCTCCGGGCCCGCCGCCCGGTTTGCCCGCAGCCGCATCCAGAACGTACAGGCCACGCCCGGCGGCCACCTCTGGGTGATGCAGGAAGACCAGGGCCTGTGGTTTGTCGATGGGCGGCGGGCACAGCCGCTCCCGATGCCGGGTTCGGGCGCGCGCCACTACGACCTCGGGCGCATCAACGTGCGCGGGCGGCAGGGCGCCCTGCTCGCGGGGCCGTACGTGGGCCTGCTCAGCGAAGGGGCCGTGCGCTATGTCCGGATCCCGGCAGCGGCGCAGCAGCGCGCCCCGGTGGAGGTGACGTGGCGCCCGGACGGCGCTGTGCTGCTCTCGGGCCTCGGGATGACGCGCCTCTCCCCCCATGCGCCCGTGCTCGCGGGCACCGCCGGCATCGGCCTCTCCACCCTCTTCACCGACGCCGAGGGCGCCGTTTGGGCGGGCACGGAATTCAGCCTCGTGCGCGTGGGGCGCGAGGGGCAGTTCGACGATTTTCGGAAGGCGGTGACGCTTCCGCGCGTGCGCGTGATCAACCGCGACCCGCACGGCGACCTTTACGTCGGCACCTTCGACGGGCTCTTCCGCTTTGCCGGGGGCCGCATCACGCCCGCAGCGATGACGCGCGTGGCCGACGGCTCCATCAAGGCGCTGCTCGTCGACCGCGAGGGCGCCGTCTGGTTCGGGACCGAGAGCGAGGGGCTCGGGCGTCTCCGTCCGCACGTGGCGCAGGCGTTGCCGCTGCCCGTGGCCTTTGCCGCCAACGGCATCACCGGCCTCCACCGCGCCGCCGACGGGCGGGCGTTCGTCTCCGGCAACTGCACGGGCGTGGTCACGCGGGCGCCGGGCGCTGCCGAGGCCATGCAGGTGCCCGGCACCGAAGGCTGGTGCTCGTGGGCGATGACGACGACGCGCGCGGGCGACCTCTGGATCGGCACCTGGGGGCACGGCCTGCTGCACGGCACCGCCGCCGGCGTCCGCCTCGCCGAAGGCGCCGCCAACCTGCCCGGCTCGGTCGTGCTCGCGCTCTACGAAGACCGCACCGGCCATCTCTGGGCCGCCGAGCGGACGCGCGGCGTGTTCCGCTGGACCGGCACCGCCTGGCACCTGGAGGCGCCGGCCCTGCGCGACGTCCGCTTTTTCTACGAGGACCGCGCCGGGCGGCTCTGGGCCGGGGGCGGCGAGGGCCTGTACCGGCGCGATGCCGGGCGCTTCGGGCGCGTCCGCGAGGTCCCGGTCACGGCCTCAGTCCGGGCGCTCTACGAGGACGCGCAGGGCGTGTACTGGGTGGGCACCTACGGGCAGGGGCTCCTGCGCGTGCGCGACGGGCGCCTCGCCATCGTCAACGACGCCGACGGGCTGCCCGATGCATCGGTCTCCTCGATCACCGAAGACGCGGCCGGCCTGCTCTGGCTGAGCCACAACCAGGGCGTCACGCGCGTCTCGCGGACGGCCCTGGGCGCCTACCTGGAGGGCCGCGCCGCCGGCCCGGCCCTGCCGCCGCTGATGCGCACGTTCGTCGAGGCGGATGGGATGCCGAGCACGGAGACCAACGGCGGCTTCCAGGGGGCGGCCCTGTTGTTCGCCGATGGTCAGCTCTGGGTCCCGACGATCCGGGGCGTGGCCGTCTTCCGCCCCGGCGAGATCGCCCAGGCGCCCTCGCACCCGCTCACCCGCCTCGAACAGGTGGAAGTAGACGACGTGCGGCAGCCGCTCGGGCCCGGCGAGGTCCGGCTCGCGCCCGGCGTGCGGCGCTTCACGTTCCGCGCGGTCACGCTCACGAGCGCTGGCACCGAGGGCCTGCGCTACCGCGTGCAACTCGGCGGCTTCGACCCCGACTGGGTGATGCTGGGCGCGGCGCGCGAGGCCACCTACACGAACCTCGCCCCCGGCCGCTACCGCTTCCGCGTGCAGGCCCACGCGGGCGATGGGGCGTGGCAGGAAGCGGCGCCGTTTG
Source organism: Rhodothermales bacterium (assembly GCA_963740755.1). Lineage (GTDB taxonomy): Bacteria > Bacteroidota > Rhodothermia > Rhodothermales > BA12 > CAVSDF01. The sequence goes on along the minus strand of CAVUFJ010000006.1, from coordinate 276,285 downwards.
CCTTCCGCATCGCGCCCCATGCGTGGGAGACCGTGCCATTCTGGCTCGCCGTGGTGCTGATCGTGGCAGGCGGCATCGTGGGCGTGTGGCGGCTGCGCACGCGGTCGCTGCGGCGGCGCGGGCTGCGCCTCGAACGCGACGTGCGCACCCGCACCACCGAACTCAAGACCGCCAACGGCCGCCTCGCCGCGCAGCGCGACGCCCTCGAAGCCGCCGCCGCCGAGCGCGCCGCCCTCGTGCGCACCGTCTCGCACGACCTCAAGAGCCCGCTCTCGGGCATCGTGGGCCTCGCCGCCGACCTCGCGGAGGATTTTGCGCCCGAATCGAGTGAGCGCGAACTGGCCGAGTGCATCGCCCGCTCGGGCCAGCACCTGATCGACCTCGTGCGCGACGTGCTCGACCGCGCCGCCTACGAGCACGTCCGCCTCGACGTGGCCGCCCTCGTGCGCGACGTGGCGACCGTCCACCGCGTCCACGCCGCCCGCAAGGAGCAAACGCTCATCGCCCACGGCGACGCGGTGGCCTTCATCCTCGGCGACGGGCTCCGCTTCCGCGCGGCGGTGGAAAACCTCGTCGGCAACGCCATCAAGTTCACCCCCTTCGGCGGCCGCATCGAGGTGCAGACGCGCCAGGAAGCGGGCGACGTGGTGGTGATCGTAGACGACTCCGGCCCGGGCCTCGGCGACGGGCTGGCCGACCTGTTTGCGCCCTTTGCGCGCGGTGCCGCGCGGCCTACCGGCGGCGAAACGTCCACCGGAATCGGCCTCTCCATCGTCCGCGACGTGTGCGCGGCGCACGGCGGGCGCGTGGAGGCCGGGCGGTCGCCGCTCGGCGGGGCGCGGTTCATGCTCTGCGTGCCGGGCGCGCCCGAGGCCTTCCTGCCCGAAGGACCCCCGCTGAACAGGGCGCCCGGGGCGCTGCCGGCCGGCGGTTACAGAAACGACGTGCCCGCCACCCCAGTCGATGCCGAAGTAATCGGCCACGGTGGCGGCGTGGTCGCAGAAGGAGGCGCGCAGGCCGAGGTCGCGCGCAGCGCCGCCGGCCATGAGCAGCGGCACGAACTCGCGGTTGTGGTCCGTCGAGGGCGTCGTGGGGTCGTTGCCGTGGTCGGCGGTGAGGAGCAGGCGGGCGCCGTCCGGAAGCGCGGCCAGGAGGTCCGGGAGGCACGCGTCGAAGGCTTCGAGGGCGCCGGCAAAGCCCGTCCACGTCGTTGCGGTGGCCGAAGTCCTGGTCGAAGGCGACGAGGTTGGTCCACACGAACGTGGGCGTGCCCGAGGCCGTGGCCGCGCGCATGGCGGCGAGCGTTTCGGCGACGCCCTCCTCGTTGGAGGCCGTCTTGCGGATCTCGTCGAAGCCGACGCCCGCGAACAGGTCGCCGATCTTGCCGACGGCCACCGTGCGCACGCCGTGGGCGCGCAGGCGGTCCTGCACGGTGGGCGCGAACGGTTCGAGGGCAAAGTCGCGCCGCTTGGCTGAGACGCGCGTGTAGGGCGCCTCGCCGGTGAAGGGGCGGGCGATCACGCGGCCCACGGCGTGCTGCGCCCACGCAGACCTCGTGCCGCGCCACCTCGCACCACGCGTAGAGCGTGTCGAGGGGCACCACGTCCAGGTGGGTGGCGATCTGGAAGACGCTGTCGGCGGAGGTGTAAAGGATGGGCTGCCCGGTAGCGCGGTGCGCGTCGCCATGCGCGGCGATGACGCCGGTGCCGCTCGCCACGCCGCCGTCGATCACGCCGGAGAGGCCGGTGGCGGCGCAGAAGCGCGCGATCAGGCTTGCGGGAAAGCCGCCGGGGTAGGTGGGGAAGGGGCGGGCGAGCGTGAGCCCGGCCAGTTCCCAGTGGCCCGTCGTCGAGTCCATGCCCTCGGAAACCTCCTGCATCCGGCCGTAGGCGGCCTGCGGCGCGGGCACGGCGGCGACGCCGTGAGGGGCTTGATGCAGCCGAGGCCGAGCGCGGCTCAGGTGCGGCAGGTGCGGACGCGCCTGCGCGCACACGTGCCCGAGCGTGTCGGAGAAGTCCTCGCCGTAGGCCGCCGCGTCCGGCGCCGCGCCGATGCCGACGCCGTCGAGGATGATCGTGACGAAGAGCATGGGCGGCGGGAGCATCGGGAATCGGGAGCGGGAACGGGCGGAGGGAAAGCGCGGCAGCGGGGCGTCTGCGCTCTCCGGTGCTCCGTGCCGGTCTCCGGAGGCGTCAGCCCAGGATCACGGGCTCGCCGCCGGCCTCGTAGCTCTGCGCAAGGGCGCGCTCGGCAAAGGCGCGCACCTCCTCGGGCGACCTGCCGGTGTCGGTCACGCAGGCGGCGCCGAAGGCGATGCGGGCGCCGGGGTAGTCGGCGCGGAGGTGCTGCGCGGCGTCCTCGACCCACGCATCCACGGCCTCGCTCGTGTCGTGGAGAAACACGCCGAACGTCATCTCCGCAAACTGCTCGACGCGGCTGCCGGGGGCGGCGTCTTTGAGGCGGCGCTCGAAGCTCGCCTCGGCCTGCGCGCGCAGGTCCTCGCCCGCGTCCGCGTCGAGCGCGTCTACGTAGACGAGCGCGAGCGTGAGGCCGGCGTCTCCGATGCGCGCGAGTTCTTCGGCGATGATGGCGCGGCGCGAGGGGCGCTCGGGCATCGGCGCGGGGGCCTCGGAGGGGGCTGTCGAGGCAAGCGGGGCATCCGATTCGGGGGCAGGGCGGAGCTGTTCGAGCATCCGGGCGGTGGCCTCGGTGAGGTCGCGCACGCGCCCGGCGTCGAGGCGGCCTTCCTCTTTGGAGTCCAGCAGGAGCACGTAGTCTTCGCCGTGCGCGCGCAGGGGCATCGCGAGCAGGCCCCGCAGGGCCGAGATCTCCTCGCGGTAGTAGCGGAGCGTTTCGGCGGGCAGGCCGCGCTCGCCCACGCGGTGCAGCACCGCGTGATGCTCGCCCGGCGGCACGAGCGCGTTGCGGGTGGTGAAGCTGCCCGCCGAACGCGCGAACGGGCTGTGCGAGTAGAGGCTGACGATGGTGTAGCGGTAGGTGCTCTGCCCGCCGCTCTGCTGAAGCAGGCCCACGGTGTGCGCCCCGGCGGCGAGTTGGAGCGCCTGGAGCAGGTGGTCGGTGGCGCCGCGCTGCGCTTCTTCGGGGGCGAGGTCTTCGGTGGGCAGCGGACGCCGCACGCGCGGCCCCTGCTTGGCCGACAGCACGGACGGCGGCATCGGGGGTACGGTGGGCGGCGTGGCCACGGCGAGGTCGTCTTCGGCCGGCTCGGGCATGTACATCTCCGGAAAGTCAGGGTGGCGCACGGTCTTCGGGTCGCGCGGGCGCGGAGGCGCGGTAATGCCGAGGCTGCGCAGCTCGTCCTCCGGCGATACGTCCGTGCGGACGGGCGGGAGCACGAGGTCTTCGTCGGTGCTCCGCCGCCGGCGCGCGCGCAGGACGATGAGCAGGGCGAGCAGCACCACGACGGCCACGGTGGCCGCGATCAAGACAGGGAGATTATCGGGGAGCGGCACGGGCGGCAGGCGCGCGGGCGGCGCGCAGACAGGGCAGGCGGGGCGCCGGAGACGACGCGCGCGGAATGTAGGGACGCGCAGCGGCACCGGGGGCACCGCCGCGCCGAGAAGTCAGCCCCGTTACGTCCGCAGGAGGGGGCGGTCGCTCAGCCCCGGCACATGGGCGTGTGGAGGATGCCGGCTTCCCAGAAGTCGGCGCCGCAGCGTGCAAAGCCGAAGCCCGCGTAGAACGCCTCCAGGTGCGCCTGCGCGGCGAGAAACTGCTTCGCGTAGCCCGCCGCGGCGGCACGCGCGGCTACGTGCTCCACGAGCGCGCGCCCGAGCCCGCGGCCCCGAAACGCCGGCAGGAGCGCAAACCGGCCCAGGTGCGCCACCGGGCTGTCCGTCGTGGTCCTGCACAAACCAGCGCGCGGTGCCGGCGGTCTCGCCGTCCACCTGCACGACGAGGTGCTGCGCCGCGCCGCCGCGCCCAGTCGTCGCAGGGCGTCCCACTCCTCCTCCGGCGGGCAGCGCTGCTCCTCCACGAACACGACCTGCCGCACGCGGCGGGCCTCCTGCCAGAGCGCCTCGGTCGTCACCGGAGAAGCTACGCGCGACATGCGAGGGGCGAGATGCGACAGGCGAGTCCGAGGTTCGACAGGCGACGTATGGGGCGTGTACCGCGTGTCGGTCCATCGTCCGCCGCACGTCGCCTGTCGCATGGCGTCAGAGCGGGCCGAAGAACGTGTTGGCCTCGCCGATCCAGTTGATCGGGAACGACGAGGGCGTGTGCTTGCCGCCAGGCCAGATGAAATACGTGAAGTCGTTCCGGGACTTCATCACGTTGATCAGGCGCTGCGCCTGCGACACGTCGACCGTCTCGTCGGCGTCGCCGTGCTGGACCTGGAGCACGGGCAGGCGGTCGGTAAAGTAGACGGGCGAGCGGCGGAGCAGTTCTGCGCGCATCTGGTCGAGCGTTACCTGCCCGGCCTTGAGCGGCTGCACGAACCGGGCGTTGAGCACATCGAAGCCGGGAAGCGCGTAGGCGGTGCCGGCGAGCGCGCCCTCGACGATGTCCTGCACGTACGTGCCGTAGAAGTCGGTGGGGCCGAAGAACTCCAGCACGCGCTTGATGCGCGGGTCGCGGATCGCCATGAGCATCGCCACATCGGCGCCGCGCGAGAAGCCGGTGGCGCCGATGCGGGCGGCGTCGGCCTGCGGCGTGCGGGCGAGGGCCACGTTGAGGAGGGCCAGGCCGTCGTCCACGTCGCGGTCCCACGGGCTCGCCGGGCCCTGCGAGGTGAGCGTCTGCCCATTGAAGCGGAGCGGCTCGGCGCGGAAGCTCGGCACGACGACCACGTACGAGGCGGTCGGCGGGGCGACGAGGGCCACGAGGCCGCCGCCTTCCTCGGCGCTCACGCCGGTGTCGCCGCCGTGGGTGTAGACGAGCACGGGCACCTTGGTGCCCACCGCGAGGTCGGCGGGGACGAGGATGGCGCCGTAGTGCTTCACCCCGCCCACGGTGTGGCTCACCACGGTCGCGTTGTAGCGGATCGGGCGCGCCCACGGCGCGGTTGGAGGAGAAGGTGTAGCTCGGCCTCGACCGTCACGTTCTGCGGGGTGACGTCGCGCGTGCTCCACTCGGCCAGGAGGGCCTGCTTCTCGCCCGCCGTCGGCGCGCTGAAGAGCTCGGACACGTTGACGCCGCCGACGATGCGGTCGTCGGCCCCACTGTCGCACGCGGCGACGAACAGGAGCAGGGGGAGCAGAAGGGCAGGCAGGCGCAGGCGCATCGGGAGAGGTCACGGAAGGAGGCCGAAAGGTACGGTGGGAACGCGCCGCCGCAGGCCGCGCGTGCATGGGGCCGGCCCGTGCCGTTTCTTAGGCGCCCGCGCCCTTCCGCCCGCCATGTCTGTTTTCCGCCTGAGCACCCTGCTGGCCACCATGGCCGCCCAGACCGGACGGGCGGCGTGGCGCCTGCGCGGGCTCCAGGGCGCGGCGCGCCACCGCGCGGCCGCCGAGCTGCTCCACGAGGGCGCCCGCGCCTCGCTCCGCGCGTGGCGCGCAACGATCCGCGTGACGGGCGACGTGCCCACGGGCGGGGCGCTCGTCGTGCCCAACCACTTCGGCCTCCTCGACGCCTTCGCCGTCGTGGGCGCCGCGCCGATGGCCGTGGCCGGGCGCGCCGACCTCGCCACCGACCCGGTGCTCGGGCCGCTCGCGCGCACCTACGGCATCATCAGCGTCGAGCGCGAGCGGCGCTCGGCCACCGAGGGGTTTGTAGCGGAGGTGCAGGCCCGCCTGGATGCGGGCGTGCCGGTGCTCGTGTTTGCCGAGGGCACGACGACGGACGGGCGCCACCTGCTGCCGCTCAAAACGGGCGCCTTCGAGGCCGTGGCGGGCACGCCGTACCCGGTGGTGCCCGTGTGGCAGCGCCCGGTGGCCCACCGCGCCGGGGCGGTTTCGGACCTGCGCCCGTTCGCCTACTACGAGGAAACGATGTGGGCGAGCTTCCAGCGCCTCGTGCAGCAGCTGCCGGCCGAGATCGCCGTCCACTTCGGCGCGCCGATCCCGGCGATGCCCGAGACGCGCAAGACCCTCGCGAAGGCGACCGAGGCCGCCCTCGCCGCCCTGCGCGACGCCGACGCCGGGCTCGCCCGCTTCGACGGGTAGGGCACCGCGCGCCGGGCCGTCCGTTGGAGCGCGCCCGCTGCACTGCCCGATGCCCCACTACCAGCACCCCGCGCTCGTCGTCGCCGACGACTGGACCGACTACGCGCTCCTCGAAACCGGCGACGGCCTCAAAAAGGAGCGCTGGGGCGCCCACGTGCTCGTCCGCCCGGACCCGCAGGCCGTGTGGGCGCACCTGAAGGGCAACGACTGGGGCCGCTACGACGCCTTTTACCACCGGAGCGCGCAGGGTGGCGGCCGCTGGGAAACGCGCGGCGCGTTGCCCGAGGCGTGGACGGTCGGCTGGCAGGGCCTCACGTTTCGCGTGCGTCCCACCGGCTTCAAGCACACGGGCCTGTTTCCCGAACACGCCGCCAACTGGGGGTGGATGCAGGGGCTCATCCGCGCGGCAAAGCGCCCGAAGGACCAGCCCGTGCGGGTGCTCAACCTGTTCGGCTACACGGGCGCGGCCACCGTGGCCTGCGCCGCCGCCGGGGCCACCGTGACGCACGTCGACGCCGCCAAGGGCATGGTGCAGTGGTGCCGCGAAAACGCCGACCTCTCCGGCCTCGGCGGGGCCGCCATCCGCTATATCGTGGACGACTGCGGGGCCTTCGCGCGCCGCGAACTCCGCCGGGGCACGCGGTATGACGCCATCCTGCTCGACCCGCCTGTCTACGGGCGCGGCAAGGACGGGCAGATGTGGCGCCTCGAAGACGACCTGCGCCCGCTCCTGGCCGTGCTGCGCGAGCTGCTCGCCGAGCGGCCCGTGTTCTTCCTGCTCAACACCTACACCGCCGGCCTCTCGCCCGTCGCCGCCGGCAACCTGTTGCAGGACGCCCTCCAGGGCCTCGGCGGGGCGCTCAGCGTCGGCGAGATCGGGTTGCCGGTGCCCGCCGAAGACCGCGTGCTCCCGTGCGGCGTGTTCGGGCGGTGGAGCGCCCGCTAAAAGCAGACGAGCGCCCGGGGCCGAAGCACCCGGACGCCCATCCGGAGGGACCGAGGAGCCGGGCGGCTCAGTGCTGGACGATGACCGGCTGCGTGGTCGTGCGCGTGCCGTCGGTGAAGCGGGCGAAGTAGACGCCGGCGGCCTCGCGGCTCAGGTCGAGCGTCGTGCGGAAGGTGTTGGCCACCGGCACGTCGGCGCGGTAGACCTCGCGGCCGAGCACGTTGAACACGGCGAGCGTGGCGCCCGGGTGCTGCGCAATGGCGGTGAGCGTGACCGGCCCGCGCGAGGGCGACGGGTAGGTGTGCAGCGACGGGGTGGCGACGTCGGCGGCGGCGAGGCGCACGTCGTCTTCGGCGGCGGTCGTCGTGCCGGGGGCGCACTTGTGGCGGAGGCAGTAGCTCGCGTACCACTGCTTCATCTGGCTGTTGGGCACCGGCGCGCGCATCCACTCGATCAGGCCCTGCTGCGTGACCGCCCACACGTCGCCGCGCGAGAGCACCGAGGCCATCCAGTCGCGGTAGTTGGCCGCCCGCGTCGTGTTGCCGAAGTTGTAGGCGTGGAAGTAGAGCGTCATCGGGGCGCGGTTGCCTGCGATGCGCGCGTTGAAGTGGTCCTGGTAGATGTTCTTGAGCACGTTGCCCGTGATCACCTGCGAGTAGCCCGACGTGGCGGGGTCGCCGATGTCGAAGACGCCGTAGTAGGTGGCGTTGCTCTGGGTGCCCTTGACGTAGTAGTAGAGCGGCATCTGCCAGAGCCCCTTGACGGGCTTGCTCGGGCACGGGTTGTCGGTCGACCATCCGGCGCAGTTCTGGGCCGCCTGGGCGTTGTTCCAGGTGTCGTAGGTGAAGGGCCAGATGAAGCTCTGCGTGCTCGTCGAGATCGGCGACCAGAACGGCGACTCGTAGATGGACGAGTCGTAGAGGAAGTTGAGCGAGTCGAGCGCGGTGTACATCGCCGCGTTCGTTTGCAGGAACGGGGCGCGGAAGCCCACGCCGGCGTCGGCGCCGAGGCCGAGGTTGCGCAGGTACGTGCGGACGTAGTTCATCTCCGTGATCCACGTCGCGAGGCTCGTGCTCGTGCCCGTCGTGTGCGTGCGGGTGTGGACGGCGATCTCGTCGCCCGCGTTATAGCGCTGCTTGACGAGGTTCGGGTCGGTGTTAGAGCCGTCGCCCGGGCAGCCTTCGAGGCTCAGAAAGTAGGTGGAGGGCACCGGCCGCCCATCGGGGTTCTTGAGCGTCGGCGTGAGCACCGAGCGCACGAGGCCTTCCGACTCCGGCGTGATGCAGTCGTCGAAGCCGATCACGAGAAACTGCGGGGTCGTCGCCGCCGTCAGGTTGCCCGGAATGGCGGTTGAGGCGCAGCGCCCACCGGTCGAGACCTGGTCGGCGGAGGTGCAGGTGTAGGCGGCCGCCGAGGTGGCGGTGGGCTGAAAGCCCGGGCCGGGAATGAAGCCCATGTCCTGGGCAACGAGGGCAGGGGCGTTCAGCAGGAGGAACGCGAGCAGTACAGAACGGCGCATGAGTGGGAGGTGCGCGGGGCGGGCAGAAGGCGCGGGGGAGCGCAGAGAAGACCTTCGCAACAACGGTGCCGTTCTTTCCAAAGGGGCGGAAAAGCTTGCCCATGTGCCCCGAAGGCCCGCTGCGGGCAGCGTGGGACGCGGGCCGTACCGAGATGAGATTCAAACCGGGGCAGATTCCCTCCTGCAACGGGCCTCGAAACGCACGCGGGGCCCGCCTCCCGAAGGAAGCGGGCCCCGCCGTCTGGCGTGGGGTTGCTCAGGGCTGCACGACGATGGTGCGGGTAATCGTCTGCGGCCCGTCGCTCAGGCGGACGAGGTAGACGCCCGCCGCGAGGTTGCCCAGGTCGAACCCGGTCACCGAAGCGCCCGCGCGGTCGAGGGGTTGGCGGCGGACCTCGCGCCCGAGCATGTCATGCACCGTCACGAACGCCGACGCGGTGGTTGCCGTGGCCTCGATGTGGAGCGGGCCCCGCGTGGGCGACGGGTAGACGCGGAGGTCGGCCTCGAAGGAGGCGCCGTCGAGCGCGAGGGTGCGCGTGGCATCGGTGGGCGCCTGGCTGCCGGCCACCGTCGTGCCCGAGCCGCCGGGGGCCGCGCACGGGTGGCGCTGGCAGTAGGCCTCATACCAGGCCTTCATGCCCGACTCCGGCACGGGCGCCTTCATCCATTCCAGGAGGCCCTGCATCGTGATGGCCCACACGTCTTTGCGCGCAAGCGTCTCCGTCAGGAACGTCCGGTAGGTGTCGCGCCGCGCGGCCTCGCTGAAGCCGTCCGCGTGGAAGAAGAGCGTCATCGGGGCCCGATTGCCGCTGAGGCGGTCGTTGCGGTGGCTGCGGAGTACGCTCAGCAGCGTGTTGCCCGTGAGCGCCGGGCTGTAGCCCGCATAGTCCGGGTGCCCGACGTCCATCACGCCATAGAAGGTGGGGTTCTTTTTCTCGGTGCCCCCAACGTAGTAGTACAGCGGGATCTGCCAGAGGCCCTGGGCGGGACGGCTGGGGCACGCGTTGTCCTCCGACCACTCGGCGCAGAACTGGGCCTGCTTGGCCGGATTCCACACGTCGTAGGTGAAGGGCCAGATGAACTTCTTCGTGTCCACCGACACGGGCGACCAGAAGGGCGACTCGTAGATGGACGAGTCGTAGAGCAGGTTGAGCGAGTCGAGCGCCTGGTACATCGCCGGGTTGGTGGCGAGGTAGGGCGCGCGGAAGCCCCGGCCCGCATCGGCGCTGAAGCCGAGCTTCTTGAAGTGGTTCTGCACAAACTGGATCTCGGAGAGCCAGGTGCTGAGCGAGGTCGTGCTGCTCGTGGTGTGCGTGCGCGTGTGAACGGCCATCTCGTCGCCCGCGCGGTAGCGCTGCTGGAGCAGCGCATCGCTCGAAACGCCGCGGGGGCAGCCTTCGAGGCTCACGAAGTACGTCACCGGAATCGGGCGCCCGTCGGGGTTCTTGACGGCGGAGGTGAGCAGGCTGCGCACGTTCGCCTCCGACTCATTCGTCACGCAGTCGTCGAACGTGATGAGCATAAACTGGGGGGCCTTGTCCGCCTTGAGGTCGCCGGGCAGGGCGATGGAGGCGCAGCGCCCGTTGGGACCGGCCTGGGCCGCAGTACACGTATAGGCGGCGGCGGTGGCCGACGACGAGGCCCGGAACGAGGGCAGGTTGATGCCGCGCGGGAGGTCGAGGTGCGGCTGGGCAAAGACGGGGGCCGCCGCGAGGAGCAGCGGCAGCAGAAACAAACGGCGCATGGGTAGAGCGTGGGGCGCTGCAAGGCCGACAGGCGGCCACCCTGGGGGAGGGCATCCAGCACCTTGTCAACAACGGTGCCACGCTGCCGCCGAGACGGCACTTTTTTCCGCCCACCCCGGCAAATGCCGTTTCAAGCCCCGACCGGGCGGTTGGCATCGGCTTGCGTTGCCCGGAGGCCCCGGATGGATCTCATGATGGATCTCGCCCTGGCACGCGTGCGGCCCCGGCCGCGTCCCGCGACAGTGCCCCCGTGGCTTCAGCGGCAGGTGGCCACGAGCGCGTTCATCACCTCGCGCTCGGTCGTGCCGCCCTGCGGCCGGTTGAGCCGCACGCCCCGCACCACGAGCGCAGACGAGCCGCCGCCGTCGAGGTTGAGCGCGTCGCGGGCGCCGGCCTCCTGCAGGAGCCGGGCCAACTCCACGAGGTTGACGCCCCGGCTCTCGCGGCTGCGCCCGTCTACCACCATCAGCACAAGGCCCCCGCCGGGGGTGATGCCCACGGCGGTGCGGGGGTGCGTGGCGGGGATCGACGAGCCGAAAAACAACTCCTCGGCCGCCGTAATGCGTACCGTGCCGCCGCGCAGTAGCATCGGCCCGGCGCCCAGGGCCTCGCGCGGCGCCCACGGGCGGCCCTCGGGCCACCCCGTCGCCGGGGCGCCACGCCGGGAGGTCACGGGCGCGCGGTAGGCCACAAGTCGCGTCGAATCGGCCCCGCCCACCCAGACGATCTCAGGGCGCCCCGCTGCGTCGAAGCCCACTGCGGCCCGCGCGGTGGGGTAGCGCACGCTGTCGCGCAGCTGCTCGGTGGTGGGGGCGGCGAGTGTCTGGCCGTGCGAGACGAGCAGGCCGGTGGCAGAGGCCGGAAAATTGCCGAGCCGGAAGTACCCGCCGTTGACCGCCACGCACGCGCCCGTCCGCCGCGCAAACGTGGTGATGGTCTCGCGCACGTCGTGCGTGTCGGGCGAGACGGCGACGGCCACGGGCGCCCGGGCCGGGTCGAGGTAGACGGCCCACGCCCGCAGCGGCAGGGCGTCATTGACGCCCGCGAACACGCGCACGCCCCCGCCGGAGAGCGAGTCCACCGAACTCCAGGCCATGAGCCCCGCCTGGGGCGTCGGCGCGGCGGGCGGACGCGTGGCCGTGCAGGCGCCGAGGGCGAGGGCGAGCAGGAGAACGGCGCGGCGGGGCATGGGCACAGAGAGGCGGCTCGGGAGCACGGGCAAGGTAGGTACCTTGGCGCTCCTGCCGTCTGCTCGTGCCGCCTGCCTCCCGCCGTTCCCGCCTGCGCACGGCCCTCCTTGTGGGGGTCGCCGTGCTCGTGTGGGGGCTCGTCTTCGAGGGCCTCGCGCGGGTGGCGCTCTGCGCGCGTCCCCGCCCTACGCCCGGCCGCCGAAACGCGCGCCCACGCCGACGTGTACGCCGGGGCGCCCTGGGCCGAGGCGTACTGGCGCGAGTTTGCCGCCTCGGCGAAGATGCGCTGGGAGCCCTACACCTACTGGCGCCGGCAGCCTTTCCACGGGCGCTATATCAACGTGGGCGCCGCTGGCCTCCGCGCCTCGTGGACGCCGCCGGACACCGCGCAGGCGCTCACGCTCTGGTTTTTCGGCGGCTCGACCCTCTGGGGCACCGGCGCGCGCGACGCCCACACGATTCCGTCCGAAGTGGCGCGCCAACTCACGGCCCGCCTCGGGCGCCCGGTGCGCGCGGTCAACTTCGGGGAGAGCGGTTACGTGAGCGGGCAGGAGGTGGTGGCGCTTCAGCGCGCCCTCGTGGCGGGCGAGCGCCCCGATGCCGTGGTGTTCTACGACGGCGTCAACGACACGTTTTCCGCATTCCAGAGCGGCACGGCGGGCCTCCCGTCCAACGAGGCCAACCGGGTCGAGGAGTTCAGTTTCTTCCGTGACGCGGGCGCCGGGGCGTACTTCGCCCGGGGGCTTCATGCGCTCGCCTTCAACGCGGGCCTCGGGCAGATCGCCTTCGCCCTCACCGCGCGACGCCGCGAGGCCGCCCGCGCCCGGCAGCAGGCCGCCCGGTACCCGCCCGCGCGCCTCGACGCGCTCGCCGCCGCCACCGTGCGCGTCTACGGTGCCCAGCTTGCCCTCGCCCGCGCCCTGGCGGCCGCCGACTCGTTCGCGGTGTACGCCTACTGGCAGCCGTCGGCCTTCACCAAGGCCATTCTGACCCCCTACGAGCGCGCCACCCTCGACCCCGACCGCTATGTGGCGCCGCTGCTCGCCCGCACCACGGCGCACCTGCGGGCCTCGTCCCTCGTGCGCAGCGGCCTCGTGCGCGACCTCTCGGCCCTGTTCGACACCACGCGCGCGCCCCGCTACCTCGACTTCTGCCACCTCGGCGAAGCCGGCAACGCCGAAGTAGCCGCCGCCATCGCCACCGACCTCGCCCCGCGCTTGGCCGCACCCATCCTGCCGGAACGCACCGGTCGCTCTGCGCGTCCGGAACCTGCTGCTCTCTAGCCTGCCATGCGCGTTCTCGGCATCTCGGCCTTTTACCACGATTCTGCTGCTGCCCTCGTCGTGGACGGGCAGATCGTGGCGGCGGCGCAGGAGGAGCGCTTTACGCGCCGCAAGCACGACCCGGCCTTTCCCGCCCACGCTGCCGCCTACTGCCTCCGCGCAGGCGGCATCGAGGCGGCGGCCCTCGATGCGGTCGCGTTCTACGACAAGCCCCTGCTCAAATTCGAGCGCTTGCTCGAAACGTACACCGCGTTTGCGCCCAAGGGGCTGCCGTCGTTTCTCAAGGCGATGCCGGTGTGGCTCAAGGGCAAGCTCCAGACCGAGCGCGAACTCCGCAAGGCCCTCGGCGGCTTCGAGGGCCCGGTGCTCTTTCCGGAGCACCACGAGAGCCACGCATCGAGCGCCTTTTACCCATCCCCTTATGAGCACGCCGCCTTTCTAACAACTGATGGCGTGGGTGAGTGGGCCACGACGAGCTTCGGGGTAGGCCATGGCGCTGAACTCCAGATGCTGGGCGAGCAGCACTTTCCGCACAGCCTCGGCCTGTTTTACTCGGCGTTCACCTACTTCTGCGGCTTCCGCGTCAACTCCGGCGAGTACAAGCTGATGGGCCTCGCGCCCTACGGTACGCCCCGCTTTGCGCAGCAACTGTTAGAGGAGGTGGTGGACCTCAAGGCCGACGGCTCCCTGCACCTCAACCTCGACCTGTTCGAATACCCGGTCGGCCTCACGATGACGGGAGGCCCGATGGAACGCCTCTTCGGCCCGCGCCGCCCGATGGAGGCGCCCCTGACCCCCCGCGACTTCGACCTCGCCGCGTCCGTGCAGGCGGTGACGGAGGAGGCCGTGCTGCGGATGGCCCGGCACGTCCGCGCCACGACGGGCGAGCGGCACCTGTGCCTGGCCGGCGGCGTGGCCCTCAACTGCGTGGCGAGCGGCAAACTCCTCCGCACGGGGCTCTTCGACAGCCTGTGGATCCAGCCCGCGGCGGGCGATGCGGGGGGCGCCATCGGAGCCGCCCTGCTGGCCTACCACCGCTGGGGCGGGCACGGCCGCACGCCCGTGCAGCCGGACGCGATGCAGGGCGCCTACCTCGGCCCCGCGCACGCCGACGATGAGATCGAGGCCCTGCTCCAGGCCGAGGGGGTGCCCTACGAGCGGCTCTCCGAGGCTGATCTGACGGCGCGCGTGGCCGACCTGCTCGCGGCGGGGCAGACGGTGGGCTGGTTTCAGGGGCGGATGGAGTTCGGCCCCCGTGCCCTCGGCGGACGCTCCATCCTCGCCGATCCCCGCGGACGCGACATCCAGCGGCGCGTCAACCTCCAGGTCAAGTTCCGCGAGAGCTTCCGGCCCTTTGCGCCCGCCGTCCTGGAAGGGCGACAGGCCGAACTGTTCGATCTCGACGTGCCGAGTCCCTATATGCTCCTCGTGGCGCCCGTCAAAGACGCCCACGTGACCGGCGACGGGCTCGACCGCCTCCGGCACGTCGAGAGCCGCATCCCGGCGGTGACGCACGTAGACGGGTCGGCCCGCATCCAGACCGTCAGCGCGGCCACGAACCCCCGCTTCCACGCGCTCCTGACGGCCTTCGACGCGCGCACGGGCGTGCCGTGCCTCGTCAACACGAGCTTCAACGTGCGTGGGGAGCCCATCGTGGGCAGCCCCGCCGACGCCTACCGCTGCTTCCGCCGCACTCACATCGACGCCCTCGCGCTCGGGCCGTTCTTGCTGGAGAAAAGCAAGATTCCCGGCGCCGAAGCCGAGGTGCTGACCCCGGAGCAGGTGGCCGCCGAATACGGATTGGACTGAGCGGCCGGATCGGGCACGCGAATTGTTTGGTAGTGGCTGGCCTAACCGCTTGCTGAACAAGAACATGCATCTGCGACGCTTGGCGCCCCTCTGGCTCCCCTCCCTGGTCCTGCTGAGCGTCGCCCCGCGTCTACAGGCGCAGACACCCGAGCCGTGCGATGCGTACGTGGACAGCTTTCAGCGCGGCCTCGATGCGTTCAACGCTGGCGCGCGCGACGTGGCACGGGCGGCCTGGCGCGAGGCCCTGCCCGTGAGCGGATGCGGGCCGGACGTGGCCTACAACCTCGCCGTCCTTGCCGTAATGGCGGACGACCTCGCGGGGGCCGAAGCGCTCTACACCACCGCCCTGGCGCGCCTCGACGCGTGGCCCGATTCGGTACAGGCGCTTCCGGAGGGCTTGCAGATGCGGGCCGGGCTCTATACCGGGCTGCTCAACGTGGGCGCGCGCCACTTTGTCGCCGAGCGCTTTGCGGAGGCGCTTGGCGCCTTTACCGACATCACCGCGCGCGACTCGCTCCACCGCGACGCGTGGTACAACGAGGCCCTCGCCCTCTACAAGCTCGCCCGCTGGCGCGACCTGGCCCCCATCGCCGAGCGCGTTGTGGCGCTCGACCCGCTCAACTACAACGCGCACGTGCTGCGCTTCAACGCCTACCGCGAACTCGGCGAAGCCGCCCGGACGCGCGGCGATGCTCGCACCGTCCGGCGCTACCGGCGCCTGGCCGAGGGCGCCCGCGCGGCCTCGGAGGCGCTGCCGATCCGCCTCGAAAACGTGCAGGTGGCCTCCGAAGGAGGGGCGCAGACGCTCCGCGTGCAGGTAGCGCCGGGCCGCCTCACCCCCGGTACCCCCGTGCGCCTCGCGGTGACGCTTCTGGGCGTCACCGGGCCGCTCGTCACGCAGGAGGTGACGGTGACCGCCCCGCGCACGCCCGAACTGCTTCTCGTGCGCTTTCCGGACGCCCCCGGCGCCACGACCGTGCGCTACCGCGTGCTCGCGCGGTAGCGAATTCCCGCCCAGGGGTGCGGCGCCGGGGTGATGCGCCGTATCGTCGCCGGCGTATCCCCCGCCCGCATGAAGCTCGCCGTCCTCGGCTCCACCGGCAGCATTGGCACGCAGACCCTGGAGGTCGCGCGCCTCTTTCCCGACCGCGTGGAGATCGTGGCCCTCGCGGCCCACCGCAGCGTGGACCTCGTTGAGCAGCAGGCCCGCGAATTCACGCCCGAAGTGGTCGTGATGGGCGACGCCGAGGCCGCCCGCACGCTCGCCGCACGCCTCGCGGGCACCGGCATCCGCGTGGAGCAGGGCGCCGAGGCGCTCGCCGCCGTGGCCGCCTCTCGGGAACGTAGACTGCGTTTGCGCGGCCCTCGTGGGCGCCGCCGGGCTGGGCTCGACGCTCGCCGCTGCCCGGGCGGGCAAACGCATCGCCCTCGCCAACAAAGAGAGCCTCGTGGTCGGCGGAGCGCTCGTCACGGAGGCCGCCGCCGCGAGCGGGGCGCAGCTTTTGCCGGTGGATTCGGAGCACTCGGCGCTCTTTCAGTGCCTCGCGGGCGAACCTGCCGAGGCCGTCGAGCGGCTCGTGCTCACCGCGTCGGGAGGGCCGTTTCGCACGCGCGCGCTCGGCACGTTTGGCGCGATCACGCCCGAGGAGGCGCTCCAGCACCCCACCTGGGCGATGGGCGCCAAGATCACGATCGACTCGGCGACGATGATGAACAAGGGCCTCGAAGTGATCGAGGCGCACTGGCTCTTCGGCGTCGAAGGCGCGCGGATCGGGGTGGTGCTGCACCCGTCGAGCATCGTCCACTCGTTCGTCGTCTTCCGCGATGGCTCGACGAAGGCGCAACTCGGCCCCCCGTCCATGAAGGTGCCGATCCAGCTGGCGCTCTCATGGCCCGACCGCTGGGAGGCCCCCCACGCGCGCCTCGACATGGGCGCGCCGTTTTCGCTCGACTTCTTCCCCCCTGAGCCTGAGCGCTACCCGGCCCTCGCCCTCGCCTTTGCCGCCCTGGAGGCGGGCGGCGCCGCGCCTGCCGTGCTCAACGCGGCCAACGAAGTGGCGGTGGCGCGCTTTCTCAGCCGCACGCTCACGTTCTCGGGCATCGCCGCGTGCGTGGAGGCGACGCTCGCCGCCGCGCCGTCATTCGAGGCAGACACGCTCGACGGGCTGATGGCGGCCGACGCGTGGGCGCGGGCCTACGCCGAGGTGTGGGGGCTGTAAACGCGCCGACGTCCGGTAGAGAAAAGCGGCTCTGTACTCAGGGAGAGCCACTGTCTGGTTCGTTGTTCGTGGTTCGTCGTCAGAGGTAACGGTGCCTTCTGGGACTTCTGACCACGAACAACCATCGACGAACCACGAACGAAACCCGGCCCGCCTTCAGTTGGCCGCCGTCACGATGATCGAGGCGGCGATGAGGCCGAGGCCGACGAGGCCCACCGTGCGGAGCGGCTTCGAGAGCGACGAGGCGCCCGGCGCACTGGGGGCGCGCACGTCGCCGCCGCGGTCGAGGGCGGCGAGGTAGGCTTCGTCACTCACGGTGGGGCGGAAGGACGCGCCGGTGGCCGTGGCGAGATCGGAGGTGAAGCGGTCGAGCCAGTAGCGCGCCGGGGTGCGCTGGGGCAGGTAGGCCGCGCCGGTCGGCCGCATGGTTGTCGTAATGGTCACGAGGCTCCGGTTGCGGCGCGGCACCGGCATCACCTGCACGGTATAGCGCACGAGCGTGGTGCCCAGGAGCGGCCCGCCGGGCACTTCGCCCGACTCCTGCGCTTCCTGGATCGAGCGGAGCGACACGTATTCGGTTTCGACGCGCCCGCCGCCGAGGTCCATGAGGCCCATGCGGGAGGCGTACTGCGGCAGGAGCGTGCCCACGGCCGCGAGCACATCGGGCATGAGCGCGGAGGTTTCAAAGCGCGCCGTTTCGAGGTTCACGGGCGACAGGTCGGTGGACGGGCCCATCGATACGCACCCGGCGAGGGCGAAGGCGAAGAGGACGGGCGTGAGGCGGAGGAGGCGCATGGGAGGCGGAGAGAGCGGTAGCACCCCGTTGCGCAAACACCGTACCCACCTCGCCGGTGGTCTCAAAAAGGGCCCAAAACAGCGCGGGGACGCCCCTTCTGGGAGGCGTCCCCGCGTGCAGACCAACTGGTGTCTCAGAACGTCACGCCGAGGCGGAGCATGAAGGTGTTGAGCTTCGTGTTGTCCTCCGTTTGCACGCTCACGCCGCCCACGGAGAAATCGTCCACAAACTTCTGCACGCCAAACTGGTAGCGCGCCTCGATGAAAGGCCGGAAGACGAACGCGTTGAGTTCGAGGCCCGCCCCGGCGGCGCCGGCCATCGTGAAGCGGTTGAGGCGGAAGTTCTCGTCGTCCTGGTTGGCGATGCGGAAGACCGGCCCGCCGAGCAGGTACGGCTTGGCGATCGGCAGCGGCAGGCGGAAGCGCACGTCCACCGGGATTTCGACGAGGCTGATGTCGTAGCTCTCGGTCTTGCCGGCGCGCGTGGCCTCGATGTTGGAGATGTCGGTGTAGAAGACGCCCGGGCGGAGCGCGATCGGGCCGAGCGGCAGGTCGAGGAACACGCCGACGTGGTAGCCGGAGGCGTTGTTGAACGTCGCCTGCGTGTTGCCTTCGATGTCGGAGACGCGGTCGAAGTTGGCGCCGACGGCCACGCCGAGCTGGGCGTGCGCGGCGGGGGCAAAGGCGAGGGCCGCAAGGGCGGCCAGAGCGAAGCGAGAACGCATAGGACGAAGCAGAAAAGGATGGATAGGGCGTGAGGGAAGACGCAGGCAGAACCGGGCAAACACCGGGCCAGCGCGCTGGACGCCTGCAACCGGAGTGGTGGGATCCGGTTCAGCGTCTACCCGCGCCCACCGCTGTGTCCCCAATCGACGGCAGTGGTTGTGACGGGTTTGTCACCCTCGCCTCGCCTCTGCGGCCCCCCTGGATGAAGATCGGCATCACCTGCTACCCCATCTACGGCGGCTCCGGCGTCGTGGCGACCGAACTCGGCAAGGCCCTCGCCACGCGCGGCCACGAGATCCACTTTATCTCGTACGGGATGCCGTTCCGGCTCGACCACGTCACCGAGCGCATCTTCTTTCACGAGGTGGGGATGATGCAGTACCCCGTCTTTCAGCACCCGCCCTACACGCTCGCGCTCACGAGCGCCATGGTGGACGTGGCCAAAAACCGGGGCCTCGACCTGCTGCACGTCCACTACGCGATCCCGCACGCCACGAGCGCCGTGCTCGCGCGCGACATCCTGGCCCGGCAGGGCGTACAACGTGCCGGTGGTGACGACGCTCCACGGCACCGACATCACGCTCGTCGGGCAGGACCCGAGCTTTGCGCCCGTCGTCACGCACTCGATCAACGAGTCGGACGGCGTGACCTCAGTCTCCGAGTGGCTGCGGCGCGAGACGTACGAGCACTTTGCCATAGACCGCGAGATCGAGGTGATCCCCAACTTCGTGGATACGGAGCGCTTTTACCGGCAGCCCAAAGAGCACTTCCGCAAGGCGATTGCGCCCAACGGCGAGCGGCTGCTCGTCCACGTGTCCAACTTCCGCCCGGTCAAGCACGCCGGCGAGACCGTCGAGGTGACGGCGCGCCTCAAGGCCGACGGCATCCCGGTCAAGCTGCTGCTCGTGGGCGATGGGCCGGACCGCGCGCCCACCGAACAGCTCGCGCGCCGCCTCGGTCTGACCGACGACGTGCGCTTTCTCGGCAAGCAGGACCCCATCGAGGAGATCCTGTCCATCGCCGACGTGTTCCTGATGCCCTCCGGCAGCGAGACCTTCGGCCTGGCCGCGCTCGAAGCGATGGCCTGCGGCGTCCCCGTCGTCTCCTCCGACATTGGCGGGCTGCCCGAACTCAACGTAGACGGCGAGACCGGCTTCCTCCGCCCCCTCAGTGACGTGGCGGCGCACGCCGACGCCGTCCGGAGGATGCTCGACGACGACGCGCTCCACGCCCGCATGGCGGCGGCGGCCCGCGCCCGCGCCGAGACGTTCTCGCTCGACCGCATCGTGCCGCTCTACGAGGCCCACTACGACCGCGTCCTCAGCGGCGCCGGCGTGACAGCCTGAGCCGGGCGCGGGCAGCAGCCCGTATCACCACAGCGGCGCTGCGCATCACCACGGTGGGGCAGGGCTTGTCTGGGGGCGCGCGTGGGCGTTGTTTGCACCTTCTCCTGTTTACCCCGTCGGATGCGTCGCTCTGCCCTGCTCCTGTTCGCTGGCCTGCTGGCCTGCCCGCTCCTGGCCCAACCGGCCGCCGAGGCCCCCCACGTGGTGGCTGTGCGCGCCGAAACCGCGCCCCGCATCGACGGGGTGCTCGACGACGCCGTGTGGGCGACAGCGATCCCGGTCACAAGCTTCCGGCAGCGCCAGCCGGTCGACCTCGGCGACCCGACCGAGCACACCGAACTGCGCATCGCCTACGACGCGCACGCGCTCTACCTGGCGCTCAAGCTCTTCGACCGCGAGCCGAACCTCATCCGCGCGAGCGTGCTCGACCGGGGCGGACGCCTCGACAAGGACGACACGATCCGCCTCGCCATCGACACGTACTACGACCACAAGAACGCCTACATCTTCGAGATGAACCCGCTCGGGACGCAGGACGATGCCCTGCTCACCGACGAGCGGAACCCCAACTGGGACTGGAACGGCGTGTACCGCTCCGAGGCGAAGATCACCGCCGAAGGGTGGACGCTCGAAGTCGAGATCCCGTTCACGACGATCCGCTTTGCGAGCGAGACCGCGCCCGTCATGGGCATCGCCGTGCAGCGGATGATCAACCGCAAAAACGAAGAAGTGCTCTTTCCGGGCATCGCGCGCGACTACGGGCAGGGCTTTTTCCAGGTGTCGCAGTATGCCCGCCTCGACGGGCTCGAAAATCTCCAGCGCGGGCGCGGCATCGAGGTCAAGCCGTACCTGCTCACCGGCGCGCAGGAGCAGCCCCCGGCTCCCGGACGCGGGCAGCGCACGTTCGTGCGCCAGATCGGCGGCGACGCCAAGATCTCGCTCTCCTCCAGCCTCCTGCTCGACCTGACGGCCAACACCGACTTTGCGCAGGTCGAGGCGGATGTGGCGCAGATCAACCTGTCGCGCTTCAACCAGTTTTTCCCCGAGAAGCGCGAGTTCTTTCTCGAACGCGCCGGGCTGTTCAGCTTCGGCGACCAGGGGCAGACCGAGACGTTCTTCTCGCGCCGGATCGGCCTGGCCAATCCCATCTCGGGCGGGGCCCGCCTGACCGGGCAGGCCGGGCGCGTGGGCGTGGGCCTGCTCGACCTCCAGACGCGCTCGGCGGAGGACGGCACGCCGGGGGCCAACTACGGGGCCGTGCGCCTCCAGAGTGCCCTCGGGCCGCGCGCGAGCGTCGGTGTGATCGGGACGAATGTGGAAGCCTCGGATAGCAGCTACTACAACCGGGTGGTGGGCGTCGACGGGATCAAGCGCTTCTGGGGCAATTCGTCGGTTTCGGGCTGGTTTTCGAACGTGTGGGAGCCGCAGAGTGGGCCGCAGAACCGCGCGGGGGCGGTGGACGTCGTCCTCCAGCGCGATGTGTACGGGGCCAGCCTGGGCTACACCAACGTCGGCGCCGGCTTCAACCCCGGCATCGGCTTCGTCTCGCGCGACGATTACGTGTCCTACGCGGCGAGCGCCAACTACCGCCCGATCATCGGCGACGGGCGCGGGCCGGTCCGGCGCGTGATCTACAACGGCTTCGCCTCCACGTTCGCGGGCCACGACGGGCGCTTGCAGACGCAGGAAGGCGGGGCGAGCGCGACCGTTCAGTTTCGCGCCCGCGACCGCGTGAGCGTGACCGTGCGCCGCCTCTTCGACCGGCTCGACGGCCCCTTCTCCCTGCGCGGCGGGGCGGTCAAGGTGGCGCCGGGGCGCTATACGATGAACGCCCTGAACCTCCAGGGGGCCACCGACGAGAGCCGCCGCTTCTTTGGGCGCCTGGGCGTGAGTGCGCAAAGCTTCTACGATGGCACCCGCCGCGGCGTGAGCGGCGGCGTGGGCGGCCGCTTCTCGCGCCACCTCAAGGCCGAGGCCACCACGAACTACGACCACATCGAGCACCCTTCCGGCACGCTCGATGCCACCACGCTCGGCCTGCGGGTCGAAGCGGCGGCGAGCCGCAAGGTGTTTGCCCGCGCGCTCGTGCAGTACGACAACTTCTCGCGCCTCGTGCGCGCCAACGTGCGCCTCCAGTGGATCCACACCCCCGGCTCCGACCTGTTCGTGGTCTTCAACACCAACTACCGCTACGACCCCGAATCGAACGACACCGGGGTGCTCCAGCCCGCCGACTACACCCTCCTCGACCGCACAGGCGTGGTGAAGCTCACCTACCGGATCGCGATCTAATCCAGCGCCGCTGCGTTCGGGAGGCATGGATGCGATTCCTACACCCCCGAGGATGACCCGTACCCTTACGTGGGTTGGCCCCGCTGCTACGGCCCCGTCCGACGTGGCGTACTGGCGGGCGCAGTCGGTCGAGGCGCGTCTGGGAGCCGTGGAAATGCTGCGGCAACAGATGCACGTATCCCCAGATCCTGATGGTGCTCCCCCGCGACTTCAGCGAGTTTGTCGGATTGCTCCATGCGCACCGGGTGCGCTACCTCGTGGTGGGGGGCTATGCGGTCGCCTTCCACGGATACCCCCGCTACACGGGTGATTTGGACGTGTGGCTTGAGCGGTCCGGCCGCAATGCCCGGCAGGTACTGAAGGTGCTGGAGGCGTTTGGTTTTGGAAGTCTGCCCATCACCGCTGCTGACCTCACCACGCCGGGACAGGTGATCCAACTCGGGTACCCACCGCTACGCATTGACCTGCTCACCGATCTCGAAGGCGTGCGCTTCGAAGCTTGTTTTGCGCGCCGGGTCGTCGGGGCGTTCAATGGACTGGAACTGGCCGTGATTGGCCTCGAATGTTTGCGCCAGAACAAGCGTGCGCTGGGGCGGGCGCAAGACCTCGCGGACCTAGAGCATCTACAAGAACCAGAGTGATTCGCGCCCAAGCGGCCAGACCATTTCCGCACTGTCACGTTTGGGCGTTGGCACAGGCACCGGGCGCGCCCCAACTTGTGGGTTTACCGGACGTGCGCGCCTGGTACGCCATATGCTGCTCTACGGGGGGATTGAGGCTGGGGGGACCAAATTCGTGTGCGCGCTCGGCGATGGGCTCGGCCAACTGGCCGGCTTTGCCCGCTTTCCGACAACGACGCCGGAGGAAACGCTCGGCCGCGTGACGCGCTTTTTCGAAACGCACGCGCAGGGCCGTCCGGTGGCGCTCGGCGTGGGCAGCTTCGGTCCCATCGACCTCGACCCCGACTCGCCGCTCTACGGCCACATCACGACGACGCCCAAGCCCGGCTGGCAGGACACGCCCATCGTGCAACCCCTCACCGACCAACTCGGCTTGCCGGTCGCGTTCGATTCGGACGTGGCGGTGGCGGCGGTCGGCGAGCACCGGTTCGGGGCGGGGCGGGGCGTGTCGCCGCTGCTGTACCTCACGGTCGGCACCGGCATCGGTGGGGGGCTGCTCGTGGACGGCAAGCCCTACCACGGGCTGCTGCACCCGGAGATGGGCCACATCGCCGTGGCACGGCTGCCCGGCGATGCCTTTGCGGGCTCGTGCCCCTACCACGGCGATTGCCTCGAAGGCATGGCCTCCGGCACCGCCATCGCTGTGCGCGTCGGTGGGGACCCTGAAAACCTCGCCGACGACGACCCGGTGTGGGACACCGTGGCGCATTACCTCGGCAGCGGCGTCGCCTCGCTCGTGCTGGCGCTCTCGCCGCGCCGCATTGTGATAGGGGGCGGCGTGACGGCCCGGAAGGGCCTGTGCGAGCGCATCCACGCGGCCACCGAAGCGGCGCTCGCGGGCTACGTGTCCCACCCGGCGCTCACGGAGGGGCTCGGCACGTACATCGTGGCGCCCGCGCTCGGCGCCCGGGCCGGCGTGCTCGGCGCGATGGCGCTCGCGCGCGACCTCCACCTGGCCTCCGAAGGCGCCCCGATGGCGGCCTGAAGGCGCCGGATCTGCGCGGCGGCGGATCGCGCCCCGCCGGGCGCGCGTTGCGGGCGCCCGCTCTGTTCTGGTCCCTCCTCTCTCGCCCCGCCGCATGAAGCGCCTCGAAGACTTCGCCGACGCCGACCTCCGCCTGTTCAGCCGCCCGGCGCCGCCGGAGCCGGACGTGCTCCGGCGCATCTACCTGCTCGGCGTGTGCGGCACCGGCATGGGCTCGCTCGCCACGCTCCTCCAGGAGGCGGGCTACAGCGTGGCCGGCTCCGACGAAAAGGCGTACCCGCCGATGTCCGACCGCCTCCGCGCCCTCGGCATCCGGGTAGACGAAGGCTTCGACGCCGCCCACCTCGACCCGGCGCCCGACCTCGTCGTGGTGGGCAACGCGTGTACGCCGCTGCACCCGGAGGCTGCCTTTGCGCGCGAGCAGGGCCTCGCGCAGCTCTCGTTTCCCGAGACGCTCGCCCACGTATTCCTCTCGCGGCGGCGCAGCCTCGTCGTGGCCGGCACGCACGGCAAAACCACCACCACGGGCCTGCTCGCCCACGTCCTCGCCGACGCTGGGCGCGATCCAGGCTTTCTCGTGGGCGGGGTGATGGTGGGCCACGAAACGAGCGCGCGCGTGGGCACGGGGCCGGCGTTCGTCGTCGAGGGCGACGAGTACGACGCGGCCTACTTCGACAAGCGCCCCAAATTTCTCCACTACCGCCCGCAGGCCGCCATCGTCACCTCGATGGAGTTCGACCACGCCGACATCTACGACGGCTGGGACGACTACCGCGAGGCCTTCGAGCGCTTTGCCGAAACCGCTCCCCGAAGACGGCCTGATCGCCCTCTACGGCGACGATCCGGAGGTGCGCGCCCTCGCCGCCCACACAAAGGCGCGCGTGCGCTTCTACGGCATCGAGGGCGACGACGACCACGTAACGGCCCGCGACATCCGCCGGGGCGAGGGCGGGCAGCGCTTTACGCTCGTGGTCGACGGCGAGGAACTCACCGAGGTGTTCCTGCCCATGAGCGGGCGCCACAACCTGCGCAACGCCCTCGGCGTGGCCACGATTGCCCTCGGCGAAGGGCTCACGCCCGAGGAAGTCGCGCGCGGGCTCGGCACGTTCCGGGGCATGAAGCGCCGGCAGGAGGTGCGCGGCGAGGAAGGCGGCGTGCTCGTGATCGACGACTTTGCCCACCATCCCACCGCCGTGCGCGAGACGATCCTCGCCGTGGCCGAGCGGTGGCCCGAGCGGCGCCTTGTGGCGGTCTTCGAGCCGCGCTCCAACTCGTCCCGCCGCAAGGTCTTCGAGGGGCCGTACTCGGAGGCGTTCGCGGGTGCCGCGCTCGCGCTGCTGAGCGCCCCGCCCCTCCGCCACAACGACGCCCTGGAAGACCTCATGGACACCGAGGCCGTGGCCCGCACCGCCACGGCGTCCGGCACGCCCACGTTCGTCTACCCCAGCGCCGACACGCTCCTGCCTGCGCTCGTCGAGGCCGTCCGCCCCGGCGACGTGGTGCTCATCATGAGCAACGGCGCCTTCGGCGGCATCCACACGCGGCTGCTCGCGGCGCTGCGCGAGGAGGGGGGCGCGGGCGGATAGGGGCGCTGCCTTTTCGGAGGCGCGCGTCGCCTTATTGCGCCACGCTGTCGCGCGCGGCCAGGGCGGAGTCGCTGCGGGCGTAGCGCGGCATCCAGCCGGCGTCGGGGTCGAGGGCGCTCCTGGATGAGCTGGTCGAAGCGGCCCGACACCTGCGCCACGATGAAGGCGTCTTCGGTAAGGGCGAGTGTGTAGAGGCCGGTGATGCGCCCGTGCTGCTCGCGGGCCAGCACCCAGACTGCGGTGCCTTCGTCGCGGACACGCACGAAGGGCGTCCAGCCGCGCCGGGCGAGGCTGCGCGGGAGCGTGAGGCGCTCGGGGTGGACAGTGGTGCCGGCGCGGAGCGTGTAGACGCGCACGCGGGCCGTCTTGACGTGGCGGAGCAGGTTGGCGGCGCGGCGGGCGTCCGGGTCGTCGGAGGCGAGCAGCAGGATCCGGCGGGCCAGGCCCATCGTCATCGGCCCGGCGCCGACGGCGATGCGGTGGTCGATGGCCCGCGCGGGCACGACGCGCTGCATCATGCGCTGCGTGTCGCTGAGTTCGGGCGTGAGGGTGGCGCAGCCCGAGAGCACGAGGGCAACGAGGGCGGCAGCAAAGGCGAAGGCGCGCATGGCGGGAGGAGCGCAGAAGGGAGCAGCGCAGGCATCGAACAAGCACCCGCAGACGAGGGTGGGGCGGCAAAGATGCAGCGCACCCAGGCCGCCCCGGAGGGTCAGTTGATGCGGACGTGGAAGCGGCGGCCGATGCGGCCCACCTGCTCCGGATCCACCTCGCCGACGAGGTTCATGAACACGGTGTCGCCGTCGTCGCCGTCGGTGACGAGCGCCACGAGGCCGGTGATGCGGTCGCCGGAGGTGCGCACGAGCATGTCCACGCGGTCGCCCTCATCGCGGACGCGGACGAACGGCTCCCAGCCGTCGGCGCGGAGGCGGCGGGCAAAGTCGGCGGCGCGGGTGGCCACAGAGGCGCGGTTGCGGGGGTCGAGCTTGTAGACGCGCACCTGAATGGCGCGCAACCGGGAGAGCATCCCCGCAAGTTCGGGATCGTCGGCGCGGGCAGAGGAGACGACGAGGCGCAGGAGCGCGCCCCGAATGTCCACCTCCACGGTGGGCTCTTCGGTGATGCCGGCGGTGAGCGCGTCGACGTCGATGTAGCCCGGATCGCGTTCGAGGGGGGTCTGGGCAGAGGCCGCGGCGGGCGCCAGGAGCGCCAGCAGGAGCAGGCTATAGAGCAGGCGTTTCATTGGTCGGTGGTCGTGAGGGTGTCGAGGGTGGCAAAGGGCGCCAGGGAGGCGGCGGTGTGCTGGCCCGCCTGGGCGCCGATGTCGGAGAGCAGGGCGAGGGTGTATTCGACCTGCCGGCGCGCCTCGGCCACCTCGGCGGCGGACGGATCGGCGGGGCGGAAGGGGCGCCAGGTGGCGAGGCCCACGAGGAGCACGAGCATGAGCGGGGCAGCGATGCGCGCCCACCGCATCCGGGGACGGGCATGGGGGGCCGCCGCCCGGACGTCGGGGCGCCTGGCTGGAGACGCGGCAATCCGGGCGAGCACGGCCGCTTCGAAGCCGGGCGGGGCGGGGCACACGGGCGCCGTCACGAGCATCCGGCGCAGGCGGCGGGCGGTGGCAGCGGCCTCGCCCCACGCCGCATCGGAGGCCACGAGCGCGGCGACGGCCTCGGCGTCGGCCTCCGGCAGCGCGCCGTCGAGCCAGGCTTCGAGCCGCTCGTCGGGGAGGGCCGGGTCGGGCAGGGTCAGGTCAGGCAGGTTCACGGGTACGGCGGAGGTAGGCGGTGCGGAGCATGGCCCG
Organism: Rhodothermales bacterium; assembly: GCA_963740755.1. Classification (GTDB taxonomy): domain Bacteria; phylum Bacteroidota; class Rhodothermia; order Rhodothermales; family BA12; genus CAVSDF01. The sequence goes on along the minus strand of CAVUFJ010000006.1, from coordinate 249,238 downwards.
CCCGCGGTGGAGGTAGACTTTGACGGACGCGAGCGGCAGGCCGAGCGCCTCGCCGATCTCGTGGTAGGGCAGGTCCTCGACGTCGCGCAGGAGCACGAGGCTGCGGTAGGGCTCGCGGAGCGTGCTGAGGGCGGCGAAGGCGTGGTCGCGCTCGTGCGTCGCGGCGGCGCGTTCGTAGGGCGTCGGGCGCGTCGTCGCAGGCCGCCGCGATCACCGCTTCGTCGCGCAGGGCGCGGCGCGTGCGGTACCGGTCGATGACGAGGCGGCGGACGGTGCTGAGCAGCCACGTCCGGACGGCGCCCTCGGCGGCGGTGGGCCAGAAGTCGGCGGCGCGTTCGTAGAGGCGGACGAAGGCCTCCTGCGCCAGGTCGGCGGCATCGTCGGCGTCGCCGCAGAGGTGGACGGCGACGCTGTAGACCCGGTCCTGGTGCGCGCGGACGATGCGGGCAAAAGCGGAGGGCGGGGCGGGTGGCACGATGCGGGTGAGGGAGGAGGCGCCGGGAGCGGGCGCACTATTCCCAGGACGAACCAGCGTCCACCGCTGTTACAACCGCCGCCGCAGTTTCTTCCAACCGGCGCGCACTGCCGCGCACGAGCGCCGCCGCCTACGCCTGCGGTGGGGGTTCTCGCCCCGTGCGAGAAGGCCCGCAGGATCATGGATCATCGCCAGAGAGCAAATCTGAGCGTCTCTGACCATGATCCGTGATCCATGATTGCCCCGGCGATCCTCCGCTTCAACCGGATCTGCTGCTACACGCCCGATTTGGCGCGCCACCGGTCGAGCGCCTGGAGCGAGCGGATGCCCGGCGTGAGCGCGCGCAGGCGGCCGTCGTCGAGGCCGTAGATCCAGCCGTGGACCGCCACGCCCTGGCCGTTCTCCCACGCGTGCTGCAGGATCGTCGTGCGGCACACGTTGGCGACCTGCTCGAGCCACGTTGAGTTCGCACAGGCGGCGGTGGCGCTGCTCGTGCGTGGGCAGCGCGGCGATCTCGCCGTGGTGCTGCTCGCGCACATCCTGCACGTGGCGGAGCCAGTTGTCGATCAGGCCGAGCGGGCGCCCGTCGAGCGCGGCCTCGACGCCGCCGCAGCCGTAGTGGCCCACCACCATCACGTGCTCCACACGCAGCACGTTGACGGCATACTGGAGCACCGAGAGGCAGTTGAGGTCGCTGTGCACGACCACGTTGGCCACGTTGCGGTGGACGAACAACTCGCCCGGCAGCATCCCGACGATCTCGTTGGCGGGCACGCGCGAGTCCGAGCAGCCGATCCAGAGGTACTTGGGCGACTGCTGCGAGGCCAGGCGGTGGAAGAACTCGGGGTCGGCGGCGGTCTTGGCGTCCGCCCAGGCGCGGTTTTGCTCGAGGAGCTTTTCGGGGGTCATCGGGTCAGTGTGCGGTCAAGGTCATCGAGCGGGGGCGCGCCCCTCGTCGGTCGTCCTCAGAAATGCCGAGGCGTTCCGGTAGGTTCGCTGCGCGGTCCCGTTCGGGGGCGTCTGGCCACGAACGACGAAACGATTCCCTCCGATTTTTCAGCCGGGCACCCGTGCTCAGGCAGCGGTAAAGTGGATCCATACGTCGCCCCGGGCGCCCACGAGGGCGGTTGCGGAGGCATCGTCGAAGCTGACCACGACGGCGCCCTTGAAGCGGCGGGCGCGCTCGAAGATGTAGTCGAGCGGGGGCGGCTGCGGGATGCGCTCGGCCAGCGTCGGGTGCGACACAAACGCGTCGGCGTGGCGGAAGCAGAGCACGGCGGGGCCGGTCGCCACGGCGTCGAAGTCTTCGCGCAGGCTCGCCAGCATGATCGGCAGGCGGTCGGCGAGGCGGGCTTCGAGCGGGACCACGTGGAGCGGCATCTGCGCGGCGTCGGAGAGTTCGGCCAGCACCGCCCCGCGCTGCCGGACGGAGGGCGCTACGAGCACGATGGAGAGCGGCCCCGGGTGCAGGCGCCGGGCAAAGCCGTCTACGAAAGCCGTATAGTCCGGCGTGTCGAACTGGATGGTCTGGGGCATCGGGGGCGGGCGGCAGGGCGGGAGCGCCGAGATACGCGCCAGTGGGGGCGAGGATGCGCCGCTCAGCCCGTGCCGTGCAGGCCGCGCGGAACCCAGCCCGCGCGTCTCCTCTTGCACCGTCCGATGCCTGCGTCTCCGCTCATTCGCCTGCGCCACCTGCGCAAGTCGTACCTCACCGGGGCGACCCACGTGCATGCGCTGCGCGACGTGAGCGCGGAGGTGCCCGCCGGGGCGTTTGCCGCCATCGTGGGGCGGAGCGGCTCGGGCAAGTCTACGCTCCTGCACCTGCTCGCGGCCATGGACCAGCCCACGAGCGGCGAGATCGAGGTGGCCGGGCAGGCCGTGGGCGCGCTCAGCCGGAAGGCGCAGGCGCAGTACCGCCGCCGCACGGTGGGGATGGTCTTCCAGTCGTTCAACCTCGTGCCCACCATGACGGCGCTCCAGAACGTCGAGCTGCCGCTCGTGCTCGCGGGCGTGGCCACGGCGGTGCGCCTCAAGACCGCCGAGGCGCGCCTCGATGCGGTCGGGCTCGGGCACCGGTTGCACCACCGGCCAAGCGAACTCTCGGGCGGCGAGCAGCAGCGCGTGGCCCTCGCCCGCGCGCTCGTGGCCGATCCACCGGTGCTGCTCTGCGACGAGCCCACCGGCAACCTCGACTCCGAGACCGCCCGCGAGATCGTCGCCCTGCTCGCCGACGTCAACCGGCAGCAGGGCCGCACCGTCATCGTCGTCACGCACGACCTCGACGAGGTGGCCGCCGTCGCCACCGACGTCATCCGCCTCCACGACGGAAGGGTCGTCGCCCATGGGCAATAGGCAATGGTCGATGGCCAACGGAAGCCGCCGGCCACCCCGCCGCTTTCCTCTTCCCTTTGACGATAGACCATGGGCTGCTGACGATTGAGCCCCCCGGTTTTCCATGCGCTTCGCCGACCTGTTTGCCCTCGCGCTCGCCAACGTCCGCCGCAACCGGACGCGCAGCCTGCTCACGCTGGCCGGCGTGGCGGTGGGCGTGGGCGCGCTCCTGACGCTGCTCGCCTACGGCGCCGCCCTGCAGGGCAACGCGCGCGGCGAGTTCGAGCGGCTCGACCTCTACAACACACTCCGCGTCACGAGCCGCCGCAGCCCGTTCGAGGGCGGCCCGGCGAGCGTCGTCTCCCAGAGCATCGCCAACCCGGACAGCGCCCGCCCCGAAATCCCGATCACCGACAGCCTCGTGGCCGTTTATCGCCGCCTCCCCGGCGTGCTCGACGCCTACCCCGAGGTCACCTTTCCCGTCAAGATCGAAGCGGGCACGCGCGAGGTGTTTGCCAACGCCGAAGCGATCCCGCCGTCGTTTGCCGGTCTCGAAGGCTACCGGCCCATCGCGGGCACCTTCTTTGCGTCCGATAGCGCGCAGGCGGTGCTGATGTCGCCGTCGATGGCCGAGCGCCTCGGCTACTCTCCGGCCGAAACGGCGGTCGGCGATACGCGTCACGCTCGTCACCGCCACGCTCGACCTGGCGGCGCTGCAGAGCATGGCGAGCGCCTTCGCGCTGGGGATGGGCACCCTTCCCACGCACGACCACCGGCTGCGGATGCAGGTGGCCGGCCTGCTCTCCGAGGAAGGGCAGCCGGTGTCGTCGTTCTTCCGGGTGCTCGTGCCGCAGGCGCGCGCCGAGCGGATGCAGAAGACGACGTTCTTCTCCACGCTCGACCTCATGATGCGCCGCAGCAGCGTGCCCGGCGGCTATGCGGCGGTGCGCGTGCAGCTGCGCGACCCGGAGCAGCACGCGCCCGTCAAAGCGCGGCCATCGAGCGCAGCGGCGTCTACGCGTCCAGCTTCCGCGACCAGTTTGCCCAGCTCGAACGGCTGTTTCTGATCGTGGACTTCGCCCTCGCCATCGTCGGGTTCATTGCGCTCCTGGTGGCCACGTTAGGCATTGCGAACACGATGACCATGAATGTCGTGGAGCGGCGGCGCGAGATCGGCGTCATGAAGGCCGTGGGCGGCGACGAGGGCACCGTCATTCGCCTGTTCGTGGCCGAGAGCGGCGTGCTCGGCGTGCTCGGCGGGCTGTTCGGGATCGCGGCCGGCTTCGCCGTGATGGGCGCGCTGCAACTGGCCGTGAGCACCTACCTCACGCGCAAGCGCCTGCCCGACGTGGACGTGTTTGCGCCGTCGTTCGGCCTTGTGCTGGCGGTGCTGGCGGTGGCCCTGGCCGTGAGCCTGCTGGCCGGCCTGGCCCCGGCGCGGCGCGCGGCGCGGGTCGAACCGGTGGAGGCGCTGCGGGCGTGAGCGGGGGCACGCGGGTGGGTTCAGCCGAGAAAGGCCTCCACCGCTGTCGAAGAGGGCGTCGGGCTGCTCGGCGTGGACCCAGTGCCCGGCATCGGGAATGGTGACGACCTCGGCGGCGGGAAACAGGCGCTCGATCTCCGGCAGGTCGGTCGTCTGTGACGTAGCGCGAGCGGCCGCCCCGTACAAAGAGGGCCGGCCCGGTGTACGGGCGCCACGCCGGCGGGAGCGTTGGTTCGAGGGGGCCGCCCACGTCGCCCGCGGCGCCGGCCAGCACGGGCACGTTGAGCGCCCAGCGGAAGCCGCCCTCGGGCGTGCGCAGGAGGCTCTTGAGGAGCCAGCCGCGGAGGCCGGCGTCGTCGAGCCGGGCGGCCAGCGCCGCCTCGACCTCCGGGCGGTCCCTAGCGCGGTCGAGGTCGACGGCGGCCAGGGCGGCGAGCACGTCGGCGTGGGCCGAGGGGGAGCGCCCGGGCGCGGCGTCTACCACGATGAGGCGGGCCACGCGCTCGGGCTGCGAGAGCGCGAGGTGCATCGCCGTCTTGCCGCCCATCGAGTGGCCGAGCACCGCCGCCTGCGCGAGGCCGTGCGCGTCGAGCAGGGCGCGCACGTCGGCGGCGAGGTCGGGGTACGTGTGGGTCGCGGCGTGCGGCGACCGGCCGTGGTTGCGGGCATCGGGCACGAGCACCGGGCGGGCGTGGGAAAACCGGCGGGCGAGGGAGTGGAGGTTGCCCCCGCTGCCGAGAAATCCGTGGAGCAGCACGAGCGGCAGGGCCGATTCGGCGGGCGAAGGGTAGGAGGTCGCGTGAAGAAGCATCGGGGAACGCGGCCAGAAAAGGGCCAGAAAGGTCGTTATGGATGCACACTCGCCCTCTGGGAGGCTTCGGGCGTACCATTCAGGGGCAGAATCTGCCCATTCAGCGGGTGAAACGCGGGGGCATTTTATTGTCCCTTGACATGGATTTTTCGGGCCGGCTATATTCCCCCCGAGCCGATGGAGTGTCAGGTTCGTCACAAACCGTGTTTTCTGCCCCCGACTTTTGCTACACCTCGCTTTGTTGTCCGCCGGATGCAGCGCCCAGGCCTCAGCCTGGAGTGCGCCCGTTGGCCAAATAGGTGGTGGTAGGCAATCGCTCGGCAAGGCCGGGCAGCGCTCCCCAGCAATCCCGGTGTCGCTGCCTGACGGCGGCACCTCCCCCACTCCCAACACACACACAGGAGGTCGCATCATGTACCGCAAGTGGAGTACGCTCGTACTCTTATCGCTGGTCACGCCTCTGCTCGCGCTCGCCCAAAACACGGGCAAGCTCACGGGCACGATCACGGATCGTTCGACCGGGGAAACCCTCCCCGGCGTCACCGTGACGATTGAGGGCACCACGCTTGGCGCCGTTTCTGACGTAGACGGCCAGTACACCATCCTCGGTGTGCCGGTCGGCTCCTACACAGTCCGCGCTGAGTACACAGGCTACAACCCGTCGCTCTACCGGGGCGTCGACATCAACTCGGGCTACACCCGTACGCTCAATTTCCAGATGCGCGAAGGTAGCGCAATCGATGAAATCGAGGTCGTCTACGAGCGCCCGCTCATCCAGAACGACGCCCTCGGCGCGCCCCGCGTGGCGACCGGCGAGCAGATCACGAACCTGCCGGTGCGTGGTGTGGCCGCAGTGGCGGCGCTTCAGGCGGGTGTGACGAACAACGAAGGCTCCGGCACGCTCAACGTGCGCGGCGGTCGCGGCGCTGAAGTCGTCTACTACGTGGACGGCGTCAAGGTCGTGGGCTCGCTCGGCGTGTCGCAGTCGGCCATTCAGGAGCAGGAGATGCTCATCGGTGGCCTGCCGGCCAAGTACGGCGACGCCATGGCCGGTGTGATCTCGGTGACGACGAAGAACGGCTCCAACCGCTTCTTCGGCACCATCGACGCCGTCACGAGCCAGGCGCTCGACGCCTACGGCTACTCGTCGGCGCAGGTCAGCCTCGGCGGCCCGATCATGGGCTCGAAGGTGGGCTTCTTCCTGTCGAGCGAACTCCAGAACTACGACGATCAGAGCCCGAGCGCCGTCAAGGTTCCGCTGCTCAGCGACAGCAAGCTCGCTGAGGTCCTGGCGGCCCCGCAGGTGGTGCGCGTGCTCGACGCCAACGGCCAGACGGCCTACCGCCCGATCCCGGCCGACCTGCCGGCGGGTGCCAAGCTGAAGGATGTGCTGCAGGCGGGCGACAAGATCGACCCGCAGTACGGGCTGGCGAACTCGTTCGTGAATGCGGCGACGCTGCTCACGAGCGACGACTTCACGTTCAGCTCGGCCAAGCCGAACAACCAGCTCAGCGGGCTCAACCTCTCGGGCAAGCTCAACTTCGCGCCCGTGCAGAGCATCCGCCTCGTGGCGGGTGGTCAGTACATCCAGCGCAATTTTGACTCGTACTCGACCGGGCGCTCGCTCTTCGAGAACAACCAGAACGCGCAGAACGACCAGTACACGGGCCGTGGCTACCTCACGTGGTCGCACTACCTGGGCCAGAAGACCTTTTACCAGCTTCAGGCGGACTTCCAGGACTTCAAGGCCTACTCGTACGATGGCGACTTCGGCCGCGATCTGATGAACGTGGTCAAGTACAACGACTTCGACGAAGCCTCCAACGCCCTCGCCCGTGCCTACCGCACGCCGCGGTCGCTGGCAGGCGGAACGCCGACGACGAGCAACCCGGACTCGGTGACGCTGGGCTACCAGTACAGCGACAACGCCTTCCCGGGTACGCTCTCGAGCATCTACACGCTTCCGGGCGGCAGCAACAACGGGTACTCGAAGAGCAACACGCAGCAGTGGCGCGTTTCGGGCAACGCCCAGACGCAGCTCGGCCTGCACCTGCTCGAGTTCGGCGGTGAGTACGAGCAGCGCACGCTCCGTGCGTTCTCGATCGGCGCCGGCACGCTCACCTACCTTGCCCGTCGCTTCAACGACGGCAACGTGGAACTGGGCTCCAGCCAGGGCTTCGACTCGTACGACCAGCTCACGTTCACGGACCTGAAGAACCGGACGAGCTACTACGGCTACTCGTTCAACGGGATGAGCGAGACGGACACCGAGAACCTCTCGACGTTCTCGGCCGCCAAGGATGGCACCGAGGGGCAGATTGCGCCGCTCAAGCCGATCTACTACGCGGGCTACATCTCCGACAAGATCGAATACCGCGACATCGTGGTCCAGCTCGGCGTTCGCGCCGACGTGTACGACTCGAACCAGCGCGTGCTCGCCGACCCTTACTCGCTCCTGCCGATCGTGCGGGCCGGCGACGTGAACCTGTCGACGAACCTGATTGGCTCGGACTACGCGGTGTACTACAACGGCAACAACGTCACCGGCTTCCGCGACAAGAACGGCAAGTTCTACAACACGCAGGGCCAGGTGGTCACGCCGAACGCGGTCATCACGAACTCGGCGGTCACGCCGCGGATCGCCGATGGCGCCACGCCGGGCGTGCTCGACGAACGGGCCTTTGAGGACTACAAGCCCAAGGCGGTCTTCCAGCCCCGCATCGGTGTCACCTTCCCGGTGACGGACCGGGCGCTCTTCTTCGCGCACTACGACGTGCTGGCCCAGCGCCCGACCACCAACGGGTTTGCGACGCTCACGGACTACCAGGCGCGCCTGGCCGGCTCGGGTTCCATTGGCAACCCGGACCTGGAGCCGCAGAAGACGACGGAATACGAACTGGGCTTCCGCCAGCGGTTGGGCGAGCGCGCCGCGCTCCAGATCTCCGGTTTCTACCGCCAGATCGACAACCTCATCCAGCTGCGCGCGCTCAAGAACGTGTACCCGGGCAACTACTCCACGTATCGCAACGTGGACTTCGGGACCGTGAAGGGCGTCGAGTTCGGGTTCGACCTGCGCCGGACGCACAACGTGGAGCTCAATGCGAACTACACGCTGTCGTTTGCCGAAGGCACCGGCTCGGACGCCAACACGACGGGCAACATCTTCTGGCTGCGTGAGGCCACCCCGTTCGTGCCGAACTTCCTTTCGCCGCTCGACTTCGACCGCCGCCACACGGCGAACCTCTCGCTCGACTACCGTCTGGGTGAGAACGAAGGCCCGACGATTGCCGGCACGAAGCTCCTTGAGAACTTCGGCGTCAACATGATCGCCACGTTCAAGAGCGGGCAGCCGTACTCGAAGCTCCAGGATCCGTACAACCGCCTCTACGCGGTCCGCCTGACGGGCCTGCAGGGCGAGATCAACGGCCAGACGCTGCCGTCGTCGACGCTGCTCAACCTCAAGGTTGACCGCCGCTTCAACCTCGGCACGCGCCGCTCGCTCACCGCGTACCTCGAAGTCGAGAACCTGCTCGACCAGGACAACGTGGTGAACGTGTACGGCGCGACGGGTCTTGCCGACGACGACGGCTATCTCAGCACCCAGCAGGGCCTTTCCGAATATCCGGAAGGCTCGCTCGACCGCGACCTGTACCGGTACAGCCTGCGCTCGACCGGGAACTACGGGATTCCGCGTCAGACGCGTCTGGGCCTTCGCCTGAACTTCTGAGCCTCTAAGGGCAAGCGGCTGCCTCTGCGGGCGCCGCTTGCCCGGGCTCACCTTCTCTGGCAATAATCACATCCCCACGATGAAACTCAAGCGTACGCTCCTGGGCGCGCTGGCTCTGCTTCTCGCAGGTGGCGCGTTCCAGTCCGGGTTCGCCCAGACCGCGGGAACGTGCACGGGCGGGTCGGCTGCAGCTGACCTGGACATCAACAACGTCCGCGCCCGTATGTACAACAACGGTGGCCTCTTCTGGAAGGGCGCCGGTAACGTGTACAACGTCCCCAAGGCCCTTCCCGGGCGTCCCATCACCCCTAACGGCGTGTTCGCCGGCGGCATCTGGATCGGCGGCTTCGTCGGTACGGAACTGCGCCAGGCCGCCGCCACGTACTCGGCCTGGGAGTTCTATCCCGGCCCGCTCGACAACACCCCCGCGGTGCCGGGCGGCAACTGCGCCGTCTACGACAAGATCTACCTCGTCTCCAAGGACGACATCAAGGGCTACATCAACGGCGGGGCAACCACGCCGGACCTGGTGAACTGGCCGACCGGCCTCGGCGCCCCGACGTTCGTGGATACGAACGCCAACGGGACGTTCGAGCGCGGCACGGACACGGTGGTCACGCCGTCGACGCGCACGCAGAAGATCGACCTGTCGGCCAACCAGCTGCCGCTCCTCTCGGGCGACCAGATGGCCTGGTGGATCATGAACGACGTGGGCGGCCCCCACGCCCGTACGGGCTCGAAGCCGATTGGCCTTGAACTTCAGGTGAGCGCCTTCGCGTTCAACCTCCCGGGCGCCATCGGCAACACGACGTTCTACCGCTACAAGCTCAACTACAAGGGCACGCAGCCGCTCACGCAGACCTACTTCGGCATCTTCTCGGACCCCGACCTCGGCAACGCGACCGACGACTACGTGGGCGCCGACACGACGCTCGGCCTCGCGTACGTCTACAACGCCGACAACTTCGACGAAGGCTCCGACGGCTACGGCACGCCGCCCCCGGCGCTCGGCTACGACTTCTTCCAGGGCCCCCTCGTGGATGCCCCGGGCAAGACGCAGCGGGACCCGGACGGCACCGTGTACCCGAACAAGCGCCGGCTCCCGCTGACGACGTTCGTGTACTACAACAACGGCTCGGGCGCCCGTAACACCGACCCGCGCGCCAACACCGACGACTACTACAAGTACATGTCGGGCCGCTGGCAGGACGGTGGGCAGTTCTACGCCTGTGGCGACGGCTCAGCGGCGACGAATGCGTCTTGCGGCAACGCGCGCATCATGTTCCCCGGCGACCCCACCAAGGCCGCCGGTCAGCGCTTCTGGTCGGAGTTCGAGCCGATCCAGGGTGGCTCGGCGCCCATCCCGCCGAACGACCGCCGCTTCGTGCTCGCCACGGGCCCCTTCACGATCAACCCGGGCGACTCGCAGACGATTGTCTACGGCATCGTGTGGGCGCGTGGGGAGAACAACCTCGCGTCGGTCACGGCGATGAAGGCGGCCGACGCGCTTGCGCAGTCGGCGTTCGACAACGACTTCCAGATCCCGCTCGCCGCCAGACGCGCCGCGCGTGGCCGTGACGTCGCTGGACCGCTCGGTGATTCTCAACTGGAGCAACCTGCCGACCGACAACAACTACCTCGAGAGCTACGAAGTCTTCAGCCCCTTCACCAACGTGACGGGCGACCGGACCTACAACTTCGAGGGCTACCGCGTCTATGAGTACCCGAACGCGGAGTTCAACCCGACCGAAGCCAAGCTGATCGGCACGTTCGACCTCAACAACGGCATCTTGCGCGTGCTCGAAGCCCCCGACGCGAACGGCGAAGTCCGCATCTCGTCGAACGGCGGCGACACGGGCGTGCAGCGCTCGCTCAAGATCGACAACCTGACGAACTACAAGGATTACTACTACGGTGTTGAAGCCTATGCGGTAAACCTGAACACGGACGTCAACCGTACCTACGCGAGCACCATTGCGCGCGTGGTGGCACGTCCGGAGCCGACGGCGGCCAACGGGGCGATCGTGAACACGAGCGTCTACGGCACGTCGATCGCCGGTACGAAGGGTGCCACGAACGCAGGCGAAGGCCTCGCTCGTGCCATCGTGGTCAACCCGGCGCAGCTCACGGGCGCCACGTACAACGTGCGGTTCTACACCGTCACGGTCACGCCGACGGGCACGACGACGCCGGTGACGGCGACGACGTACGACATCACGAACGCGGCGACGGGTGCCAAGGTCTTTGACGGCACCGACTACGTCCGCCGGACGGGCCGTGCGGCGCCGCAGCAGGCCCCGACGGTTTCGGAAACCTCGACGGACAACTCGGGCCTCGTGCAGGCCGAAGGCCTTGCCTTCGTAGTGCGTGGGCCGGCACCGGGCATCAAGGAGGCGCGCATCACGCGCAACGCCGCCGGTGCCCTCACGCCGAACCAGACGGCCTTCTGTGACGCCAACGCGCAGGGCTTCCCTGAACTGCCGGAAGCGCCGGGTGTGCACATCGCGACTGCGAACAGCCAGTCGACGGGTGGCGCGGTGATGTGTATCCACACGGGCAACTCGGCCGGCGCTACGCTGGCCGCGAACGGCACGTATGCTTACTTCCTGAGCCGTACGCTCCGGGATGGCGGCAACCTGGGCGCCCTCGGTGCCAGCGACTACGAATGGCGCTGGACGGGTAGCTCGATCGGCTACAACGGCTTCCAGAACGGGACCGTTTACTCGGTGCCCTTCGAACTCTGGGATGTGGGCACGAAGCCGGACGCCTCGGACGACATCCGGATGATCCCGCTCATCAACGACGTCGCCCAGGCCGGTGGCGCGCCCAACAACGCCTTCAACGGCGGCGGCGCTGACCACTCGTTCTCCGGCGGCATCAACGATGCGCAGTCGGACTGGGTGTACTGGTACCGTCCGTCGAACACGACGCCGGGCCAGGCAGGCTACAACGCCTACGTTGCGGAAACGCAGACGCCGGCGGGTCCGAATGCCTCGCTCGGCGCGGAAGTGTTCGCGCGCATGGTGACGGCCGGCTTCAACAACGGCAACGAGTACGTGGGACCGTTCACGCGGACGCTGCCCGAAACGGGCACCGTGTTCCGCATCAACACCTACAAGCCCAACCAGCCGGGCGATACGTTCGCGATCAACACCGCGAAGGCGTCGGTCGTGACCAGCGACTCGCTCATCGCGGCCTCGCTGGATCAGATCGGCATCACGCCGAACCCGTACCGCGGCGCGTCGGCCTACGAGGTCTCGAACCTGGTAGACATCGCCCGCTTCACGGGCCTGCCCACCGCAGGCGACGATTCGCATCTTCACGCTCAGCGGCACGCTGATCCGGACGCTCGAGAAGAACGGCCCGGACCGCTCGCTCGACTGGGACCTCCAGAGCGAAGGTGGCCTGCCCATCTCGTCCGGCATGTACCTCATTCACATTGAGGCACGCCGCGCAGATGGCACGTCCATCGGCGAGAGGGTCATCAAGTTCGGCGTTGTGAAGAAGCGTATCCAGCTCGACATCCTCTGATGCCGCGTCTCCTTCAGCACGTTTCAGGAAGCCATATCTCCATGAAAACCAAACTCACGCTGCTCGGCCTTGCGGCGCTCTCCCTTGCGGGGAGCGTCCAGGCCCAGAGCGACCGCAAGGGGACGGCAGGTGCAGACTACCTGCTCATCCCCGTGACGGCGAAGACGGCGTCGCTCGGCGTTGGCCTGACGGCCGGCGCCCCCAACATCTCGGCGGTCGAGATGCTGCAGAACAACCCGGCCGGCCTCGCGGCCAACACCGGGACCGATGTGCTCTTCAGCCGCATGAACTACGTTGCCGATGTCGGGGCCAACTACCTCGGGCTCGCGCAGCGCTTCGGCAACAACAGCATCGGCCTGAGCCTCCAGTCCTGGGACTTTGGCGACATCCCGCTCCAGAGCGAAGGCAATCCGGACATCGACGAAAACGTCACGTACCGGGCCAACACGACGGTGGCAGGACTCTCCTACGCCCGGCAGTTCACCGACCGCATCGCGGCCGGCACGACGCTCAAGTTCCTCAGCGAGTCCATCGACGACATGAACGCGACGGGCCTTGCGCTCGACGCGGGCATGACGTACACGGTGGGCGAGTCGGGCCTGCGCTTCGGCGTTAGCCTGAAGAACTTCGGCCGCCAGATGCAGTACGGCGGCAACGGCCTCGTGCGGCTCGAACAGCTCAACGATCAGGACAACAACTCGACGCCCAACGCCGTCTCGCTCGACGGCGCGGACTACGAGCTGCCGTCGCTCCTCAACTTCGGCGTGACCTACACGCGGATGATGGGCAGCAGCGCCAGCCTGACCACGGTGGCCAACTTCCGCTCCAACTCGTTCTCCGAGAACCAGTACACGGGCGCCCTCGAACTGGGCCTGCGCAACATCCTGTTTGTGCGCGGCGGCTACCAGTACGAGGCGGACCTGGACAAGAGCTTCTACACCGGCCTCAACGCCGGTGCCGGGCTCAACTTCAGCGTCGGCGGCACGGGCGTGATGGTAGACTACGCCTACCGCGCCACCCGCTACTTCGGTGGCGGTGTGCAGATGATCACGGCCAGCGTGCGCCTCTAAGGCCTGCGCCGGATCTCGGTGGGAAGCGGGGCCGCTCTTCGGAGCGGCCCCGCTTCTGCATTCTCCCCGCCCGCTGCCCCGGCCTATCTTGGGCCTCTGCTTGTCCCCATGCGCTGCCGTTCCGCTCTTCTGCTCAGCCTGCTTCTGCTCGCCGGCTGCCACACGCCGGAGGCGCCGGCGCCAGACGTCCAGGCAGATGAGCGGGCGCGGTTTCGCAACGTGGCCGATGCCGGCGTGGCGTACGTGGGCGACCGGGCGTGCGCGTCGTGCCACGAAGACCTGTGGCGCTCCTACCAGGGCCACGGCATGGCGCGCTCCGTCTACCACCTCACCGACTCGACGGCGGTAGAGGACTTCGGGGCCGCGCCGGTCTCTCCATGCGCCGACGGGCTTTTACTACCGGGCCTACCGCGAGGGCGGGCGCTTCTACCAGGAAGAATACCGGCAAGGCGCGGACGGCCAGAAGACCGCATCGCCTCGTGCGCGAGGTGGCCTACGTGGTCGGGTCGGGGGCAGCGGCGCGCACGTATCTCGCCGAGAGCAACGGACGCCTCTACGAACTGCCCCTCACCTGGTACACGCAGACGCGCCGCTGGGACATGAGCCCCGGCTACGAAACGAGCAACATCCGCTTCGACCGCATCGTGGGCGACCGCTGCCTCGCCTGCCACGACGCCTACCCGACGCCCGCCCCGCCCGCCACCGACAAGTTCGCCCGCGTGCCGCTTGGCATCGGGTGCGAGCGGTGCCACGGGCCAGGAGCGCTGCACGTCGAGGCACGCCTCGCCAACCCCGAAGCCGACGGGCCCGACGAGACCATCGTCAACCCGAAGCACCTGTCGCTGCCCCGCCGCCTCGACGTGTGCCAGCAGTGCCACCTCGAAGGCACGGTGATGCTGCTGCGCGAGGGCCAGACCGCCTACTCCTACCGCCCCGGAATGCCCACGCGGCGCGTATCAGGCCATCTACTCGCTCGTGCAAGAACGAGAGCGAGGGGCGCATCGGGGTGATCTCGCACGCCGAGCGGATGCAGCAGAGCGCGTGCTTCCGGGGCACGCAGGCCACCGCCCGCCCGCTCGAATGCACCACCTGCCACAACCCCCACGAAGGCTTCCGCGAGGCCGGGCCGGAGTACTTCAACCGCACCTGCCGCTCGTGCCACGCCCCCGAGGCGCTCGCCCAGCAGGTGCCGGTGGCGGCGCGCGCGCAGCACACGGCGCAGAGCAACTGCGCGTCGTGCCACATGCCCAAGGTGGTCTCGAAGGCGCCGCATTCGTCGTTCACCGACCACCTTATCCGCGTCGTCCGGGCCGAGGCCGCGCCGCCGCCCGAAGGGGCGACGGGCGAGGTCGTGCTCTCGCCCTACCGCACCAACCAGCTCGACGACGCGGAGGCGCCCGTCTACGAAGGCATGGCCTACGTGGCGTATGGGCGGCAGCGGGGCGATGAAGCGGCGCTGCGCAAAGGGGCCACGCTGCTGCAGGCCGCGTTGCAGGGGCAGGAGGCCCGCTTCGGCGAGGCGCACTTTCTGCAGGGCTTTGCGCTGCTGCAACTCGGGCAGCCCGGCGAGGCCGTGGCGCCGCTCGAACGCGCGGCCGCCGCTCGGGCCGAAGGTGGCAGAGCGGCTCAACGCGCTCGCGCAGGCCTACGAGGCCACCGGACGCGGCGCTGAGGCCCAGGCGCGCTACGAGGCCGCCCTCCAGGCCGATCCGGCCGACGCCGCCATCCGCGTGAACTACGGACGCCTGCTCGAAGCGCAGGGGGGCACTGCCGCTGCGGCAGCGCAGTACCGGCAGGCCGGCCTGGAGGAGCCGTGGCTCTTTGCCGCGCGCTTCAACCTGGGCACCGCCCTGCTGCGGCTCGGGGACCTCACGGGCGGCGAGGCGGCGCTCAAAGACGCCATCAACCTCCAGCCGGACGACCCGGAGGCGCGCGGCAACCTCGGCTCGCTCTACGCCGGTACCAACCGCGCCGCACTCGCGCAGCCGCAGTTCGAGGCCGCCGCGAAGGCCGCGCCCCAGAGCGCCACCGCCCTGGGCAACTTGGGTGCCTTCTACCTCAACACCGGACGCCTTGCCCCCGCCGAGAGCCTGCTCACGCGCGCCGTGACGATCAACCCGGGCTATGCCGATGGGCTCGTCAACCTGGCGCTCGTCTACCTGAAGCGCGGCGATGCGCAGGCCGCCGCCGCCCGCGCCCAGCAGGCGCTGCAGGCGCGCCCCGGCGACCCCCGCGCCCAGCAGATCCTCGCGGCGCTCTCAGCGCCCTGATAGGCGTTCGCCGGAATTGGGGTGCATTCCCGTAGGGGCGCGATGAATCGCGCCCTTCGTCGCAGGGCGTCCCTCATGAGGAGGGCGCGACACGTCGCGCCCCTACCACCGATGATACCAACTCCGGTAGCTTGGTCAGGGATCACCGGGTTGATCACGGATCATGGATCATGGCCAGAGACGCCCAGATTTGCTCTCTGGCCATGATCGATCATCCATGATCAAGTGGGCATTCCCGTACCCTTCGGCCGGATCTGGTATGACACCTGCGCCACCATTGCGGCGATCCCGTATGAGCTCGTTGTGGGTCGTTCGCGGTTCGTCGCCGGAGAGGCGGAGGCCTTCTGCCTGGTTCGTCTGGCCACGAACCACGAACAACCAACAACCCCTGTCCTTTCAGCCTGGCAGAGCGGTGAGCCTCACCGGATCACCCAGATCTGGGCGCTGTTCGGGCCGAGGGTGGCGCGCAGGCCGCCCCGGGCTCACGGTGGCGGTGGCGCCGGTGAGCACCTCGCGCGCCGTGCGGCCTTCGAGGGTGCGCGGCGTCGTGTGGCCGGCCTCCGGCAGCGTGGTGTCGAAGGGGAGGAAGAGGCTGTGCGTGCCCTCGCCGGGGTGGAAGGCCACGACCACGACCTGCTCGCCAAGCCGCCGTTCGTAGGCGAAGGCGCCGCGCATGTCATCGGTGAGGATGGCCCGGTAGGCGCCGTGCGTGAGGGCGGGCGTGGACGTGCGGAGGTGCGCGAGGGTGCGGTAGAAGCCCGCAAGGGACGTGTCGTAGCGCACGGGATCGGGCGTGCGAGGGCGGCCGAAGGGGTCGGAGGCTTCGTCGGCGTAGGGGCCAAGGTCGGGCCAGACCATCGGCTTGCGCTCGTCCGGGTCGTCGGCGCCCCACATGCCGGCCTCGTCGCCGTAGTAGATCGTCGGCGCGCCCACGTAGGTGAACTGGTGGACGAGCATCAGCTTCATCAGCGCGATCTCGCCCGCGTTCGGGCGGCGGATCCGGTAGCTCCGGTTGTCGCTCACGCCGATGTTGTGGTCGAAGCGCGTGCCCGCGTTGACGACCTGCGAGGACAGCCGGTCGGTGTCGTGCGAGTCGTAGAGGTTGAGCAGCACGTAGTTGGCCTCGAACGGATAGTCGGCGCGGAGGCTGTCGAGCTCGCGGGCAAAGCGCGGTGGGGCCGTAGGCTTCGCGGAGAGCAAGGTCGGAGCCGAGGAAGTAGCGCCGCGCGGCCCGCGCCCAGCGGTAGTTCATCACCGCGTCGAAGGCGTCGCCCTGCAGCCAGGGGGCGGCCATGAACATCCCGTCGCGCCCCCAGTCCTGCCACCACACCTCGCCGACGATGTAGGCCTCCGGGTTGAGCGCCCGGACGTGCTGCCGGAACGTCTGCCAGAACTTCAGGCTCACCATCTCGGCCACGTCGAGGCGCCAGCCGTCGATGCCGTCGGACGGGTCGCCGTCGCCGTTGGGGTCCATCCAGCGCGACACGCTCGCGAGCACGTAGTCGCGGATGGGCGGCAGCAGGCCGTCGGCGTCTTCGCGCAGCTCGGGCAGCTCGCGCACGTTGATCCAGCCCTGCACGTCGAGCTCGTTGACGTCCGGCGTGGCGGGGTCGTCCCAGCGCTTGACGGTGAACCAGCCCGCGAAGGGGCTCGCCTGCGCCGTCGCGGACGAGGCTTTCGTAGGCGAAGCTGCGCAGGCCCATGTGGTTGAACACGCCGTCGAGCACCACGCGGATGCCGCGCCGGTGCGCCTCGGCCACAAAGCGGACAAACATCCGGTCGGCCTCGGTCCACGCCCAGGTGCCCGGCTGGAGCGGGTCTTCGGTGGAGGATCGCGCGAGGTCGCCCGCCGGGTCGGGGCCGAAGTGGTCGTCGATGTGGTGGAAGTTGCTGCCGTCGTACTTGTGCAGGCTCGGCGCCCGGAACATCGGGTTGACGTAGACGGCGGTGACGCCGAGCGAGTCGAGGTAGTCGAGCTTGTCGATCATCCCGGCGAGGTCGCCCCCGTAGCGGCGCAGCTGCACGGTCGTGTAGAACGGCTGCCCGGAGGCGCGCTCCCAGTCGGCCTGCGCGTACCAGTCGGACGTCCACGCGGCCGGGCGCCAGCCCTCGGGCGCGACGTGGGGCCAGGAGCCCCGGATGGAGGCGAGCGTCGGGTCGTTGGTGGGGTCGCCGTTGCGGAAGCGCTCGGGGAAGATCTGGTACCACACGGACTCGTTTGGCCCACTCGGGTACGTCCGGGGCAGGCGAGACGGGCGAGGAAGGCGCCGAACGCTGGGCCTGGGCGGCGAGCGGGACGAGCGTGAGGGCGAGCAGAACAGCGAGGCGGCGCATGGCAGAGGGGGCGTGCTGACCCCCAAGATCGGCACAGCGGCGCGGAATCGCTCGCCCCCGCAAGGCCCGGCCACCCTTTGACCGGAGGCAACCATCCCCACGCGTTCAGCCCCATGCGAGGGGCATCCCATTTCCAGGCGCCCTTGCCAGCGCGGCACAGCACCGGCGGAATTACCGCGTGCGCGCCAGCGTGAGGCTCAGGCGGCGCGGCTGGCCCTCGCGTAGCACCTCGATCTCGACGCGGTCGCCGGGGCGGTAGTCGTAGACGCGCGCCACGTAGTCGCTCTGGCTCGTCACCGCCTGCCCGGCGATCTTGGTGACCACGTCGTAGGCCTGCACGCCCGCGCGGGCGGCGGGGCTGCCCGCGTCCACGCTGCGCACGAAAAGGCCCTGCGCATTTTCGAGGTTCTGCGAGCGCAGCAGGCGCGCGGGCAGCTGCCGCAGTTCAAGCAGGTCGAGGCCGGTGTAGTAGGAGCGGTCGATGGAGCCCTTCTGGCGCAGCTCCTGCGTGATCGCCTGCACGCGCGCCGCCGGGATCGCAAAGCCGAGCCCCACCGCCCCGCCGGACTGTGAGTAGATCGCCGTGTTCACCCCGATCACCTCGCCGAGCGCGTTCACGAGCGGCCCGCCCGAGTTGCCCGGGTTGATGGCGGCGTCCGTCTGGATCATGTCGCGGTAGAGGCGCCCCTCTCGCTCCGCCTGGAGGTTGCGCTTGGTGGCGCTCACCACGCCCACCGAGACGCTCGGCTCGCCCGCCTCGAAGAGCCCGAACGGGTTGCCGAGCGCGATCACCCACTCGCCCGGCAGGGGCGCATCGGCGCTGAGCTGGAGGTAGGGCAGCGGCGCGTCGGCCTTCACCTTGAGGAGGGCGAGGTCCGTGGCGGCGTCCACGCCCACCACCTCCGCGTCGAGCGTCTCGCCGTCCTGGAACGACACGCTCACGCGCTGCGGATTCTCGCCCACGACGTGCTGGTTCGTCACCACGTAGCCATCGGCCGACATCACGAAGCCCGACCCGGCCGACTGCGTCTGCTGCTGCTGGCCCGGAATGCCGAACATCGACCAGAACGGGTCCTGCACGCGCTGCACGCCCACCACCGAGATCGACACGACGGCGGGCTCCACCGCCTGCACCGCGCGCGTGATGGCCGTCTCGCGGCTCCGCTCGATCTCCCCGCTCGCCGGCGGCTGCGCCACCCGCTGCGGCGGCTGCGACTGCGCCGGCTGCCGGCATCCCGCGAGCGCGGACACGAGCAGAAAGGCCGATACGAGGCGAACGGGCGAGGCAGACAGCAAGCGCATGGCGGGGCGGGCGAGGGGAAGCGTACCGGGGTCGTGCCCTGTTAGATTCTTGGCAGGGGGCGCCGGTTTGCACCACAACGAAAAAGGCCGGAGAGCGCGTATGCGCCCCCCGGCCCCGACATCCGGCGAGAAGGATCAGGACTTCTGGCCCGTGATGCGCACGTAGCCCGTGTAGGACGTCGTGCCGAAGATGTTGTTGAACACCACCGCCGGCACGAGCAGCGTCGAGGTGCCGCTCTCCGTGATCGTGTACGCGGCCTGCGCCGTGATGGGCGTCGTGCCCGGGATGATGAGCGTGAGCGTCTTCGTGCCCTCGTTCACCGTGTAGGACGTGCCCGGGATGTTCACGTCGGCCCGCCCGCCCGACGCGGCCGGTGCCGCGTTGATCAGGTTCGTGTAGTCCACCGCAATCGTGTAGCTGTTGTTCGCGTTGAACGTGAGCTTGATCGAGTTGACCGTGCAGGTCGGCGGGTTCGTCGTCGGGTTGGGCGTCGGGCAGATGACGCCGGAGGTGATGTCGGAGCCGCCGGTGCCGGTCGAGGACAGGTTGTTCTCGATCTTCGTGACGCTGTACGTGCCGACGAAGAGCGAGGCGTCAGACGGGGTGTCGTCGCCCGAGTCGCAGCCGACGGCTACGAACGCGAGCGCGAGGAAAGCCAGCACCGGCAGGCGGTAGAAGCGTTTCATGGGAAAGGAGAGGTAGGGTTGGGATAGCACACCGCCCCGGAACTCCCCGGAGCAGAAGCGCAAAGTTACGGTAGCGCTCTGCAGTGCGCGAGGCTACCGCGTTCAGCGCCGTATTTTGGCGGGCCTTCTGCCTTAAATGTCGCACCATGCGCCTGCCGATGCCTGCCGCCCCCGCCTTTTCCGCCATAGACCGCCTCCGCACCGACCACACGAGCCTGCTCACGCAGGCCGTCGGGGTGGCGGTGTTCACCCTGCTCACCGTCTTCGGCGCGCAGGTGCGCATCCCGCTCTTCGAGGTGCCCTTCACGCTTCAGACGCTCGCCGTCTACGGCGCGGGCCTGTTTCTCGGCGCGCGCGCCGGCGCGCTCTCCAGCGTGCTCTACCTCGCGCTCGGGCTTTTCCTGCCCGTCTTCGCCGGGGCCGACTACGGCGCGGGCTACCTCTTCGGGGCCACCGGCGGCTACCTCGTGGCGCTGCCGCTCGTCGCGCTCGTGGTGGGGCAGGGCACCGCGCAGCGCCGCACCTGGCTCGGCAGCGTGGCCGCCTGCCTCGCCTCGCTCGCTGCTGCTCTTCGGCCTCGGCCTGACGTGGCTCAAGCTCACCACCGGGCAGCCGTGGGGCACGGTCGTCGCGCACGGCCTCTTTCCGTTCGTGCTCTTCGACCTCGCCAAGATCGGCGTCGCCACGCTCGCCTACGCGGGCGCCCGGCGGCTCGCGTGAGGCAGTACCGCGCCTAAGCCGGGCGCGGGCCCGCACTTACGGGCACGAATCGCCCGCCCGGCGCGTTAGCAGCACGAGCTTTCAGCCCTGCCCGTGCGCCTCCGGACCGCTCTGACTTTTCTGCTGCTCGCCGCCGTTCCGGCGGTGGGCGCCCAGCCTCGGACGTCCGTTCCGGCCCCGTCCGTGCGCCCGGCGCCCGCGCGGGGGCGCAGCGGCCCATCGCGTCCATCTTCAGCGACGCCGAGGCCCGCGCCCTCGCCGAGCAGGGCGTGCGGGCGGCCTACGACCTCCGCTGGGACGACGTGGCGGCCGCCGCCAACGCCCTCGACGCGCGCGACTCGCTCCACCCGTCGGCGCCGTTTCTGCGCGGCATGGCCACCCACTGGCGCATCCTCATCGACCTGACGAATGCGCAGTACGACGGGCTGCTCATGCGGCAGATGGACGAGGTGGTGCGCCGCGCTGAGGCCCGCCTGAAGCGCAACGCCAACGACTTCGACGCCCGCTTTTTCCGCAGCGCCGCGCTCGGGTTCCAGGGCCGCCTCGAAGGCAACCGCACGCCACTACGTGGCCGCCGCGCGCAAGGGCCGCAGCGCCATGGGCGACATGATGACGGTGGCCAAGCGCGACCCCACCAACCCTGACTTCGCCTTCGGGCGCGGCCTCTACGACTACTACGCCGACGTGACGCGC
Organism: Rhodothermales bacterium; assembly: GCA_963740755.1. GTDB lineage: Bacteria > Bacteroidota > Rhodothermia > Rhodothermales > BA12 > CAVSDF01. The sequence goes on along the minus strand of CAVUFJ010000006.1, from coordinate 227,804 downwards.
GAGCGCTACGTGTTCGCGCGCCCCCTCCTGCTCTTCTTCCCCGACGCCGACCGCGCCCGGGGCCTCGCCGCCCTCCGCCGCGCCGCCGACACCGGCACGTTCATGCGCACCGAGGCGGCCTACTTTCTCGCGCAGATCTACTACGTCTACGAAGACTCGTACGACGAGGCGATGCGCTACACGCGCCAGCTGCGCACCGACCACCCCGCCAACCCGTTCTTCCAGGCGCTCGAAGGTCGCATCCAGGGCCGCTGGGGCCGCTGGGATGCCTCGCGCGATGCCTTTGAGGCCGTCCTGGCCACCTACGACGGCGGGCACCCCGAGTACATCGGGCTGGCCGAGCAGGCGCTCTTCTACCTCGCCCGCGCCGACATGGCGAACGCCCAGTTCGAGGCCGCCCTCGAACGCCTGGCCCGCCTCGACGTGCTCACGAGCCGCTTCCGCACCACGCCGAGCTACTACCGCGTGCTCGGGCGGCTGCGCCAGGGCATGGCGCTCGACGCCCTCGGCCGCCGCGATGAGGCCATCGCCGCCTATCAGCAGGTGATCGGCTGGCCCGACTACGACGGCACCCGCGACCGCGCCCGCCAGTACATCGAGCGGCCCTACAACTGATCCCAGCTCCGGTTGAATCGGGGGGCGCCGGGAGATCGCCGATCATGGATCATGGTCAGAGATGCCCAGAGGCGCCCGCTGGCGATGATGCATCATCCGGGGGGCCTTCCTGTACCCTCCTACGGAATCCCTTCAAGGGTGGTGCTCTCGGATTTCGGGGTACGGGCACGGCGTGCCGTGCCCTGCTGCGGCCGGTGCGGGTTCAAGTGGGCACGGCACGCCGTGCCCCTACCGGCGAATGCCCACGATTCCGAAGAGCCTGTATTCGGCCGGACCTCTTTGGAGGCGGACCGACGCAGGTGGGTCCCAGAGGAAGGGCGCAGATGCGCTCGCGTCGGGCAAATCTAGAAGGGTCTACCAGTTGCTGCCGCCGCCGCCGCCGCCGAAGTCGCCTCCGCCGCCGGAGAAGCCGCCGCCGTCGAAACCACCACCGCCGCCTCCACCGCTGCCGCCACTCCATCCGCCGCCCCAGCCGCCGGGAAGGATGATGGGGCCGCCCCATCCGCGCCGCCGCCGTGTGCCACCGCCGCCGCCTTTTCGGTTGCGGCTGCTCGCCATCGCCACCACGAAGATCACGATGACGAGGACGAGGCAGATCAGGCCCATCGTGTCGCCGCCTTCGCTGGCCGTAGCGGGGGCCTCGCCCTGAAACTCGCCCTGCAGGGCAGAGATGAGCACATCGACCGCCTCGTTGAGGCCCGCGTAAAACTGGCCTTCGCGAAAGCGCGGCCCCATCACGTTGCGCGTGATGCGCGTGGCGAGCACGTCCGGCACCGCGCCTTCCGCGCCGCGCCCGGTGGCGATGAACGACTGCCGTTCGTCGCGCGCGACGAGCACCACGATCCCGTTGTCCAGCTTTTCGCCGCCCACGCGCCACTGGTGGCCGAGTTCGGTGGCGTACTGCGAGATGTCGGCGCCCTGGAGCGAGGGCAGCGTCACGACGACGATCTGCGTGGACGTCGAGTCGGCGTAGGCGCGGAGCTTGGCGGCGAGCGCCAGGCGCTCCTGCTCGCTCATCAGGTGCGCCGCGTCCGTCACCCACTGGTCGGTACGCGGGAGCACCGGGAGCGCCTGCCCGAACGTCGGTCCGGCGAGCAGCAGGAGCAGGAGCCCGAGAAGGGAGCGGCGCATGCGGGTAGGAATGGGCGCCGGGGCCGCAGCGGAGCAGCCCCGGCAGCACCGGTCAATCAGCTACCGAAATCTACCTTCGGCGCGTTCTGCGCCCCGGCGTCGGCCTGGAAGGGCTGCTTGGGGCTGAAGCCGAGCACGCCCGCGAACAGGCTGCCCGGGAAGCGCCGCACCTGCACGTTGTACCCGTTGACGGACTCGTTGTAGCGGCCCCGCTCGGTGTTGATGCGGTTCTCGGTGCCTTCGAGCTGCGCCTGGAGGTCGCGGAAGGCCTGCGTGGCCTGAAGCTGCGGGTAGTTCTCGCTCACCGCGAGCAGGCGCCCGAGGCCCTGCGAGAGCGCCGACTGGGCTTCCTGGAACTGGCGCACCTTCTCCGGATCCGACAGGTCGGCGCCCGAGAGCTGGATCGCGGAGGCGCGGCTGCGGGCCTCGGTCACCTGCGTGAGCGTTTCCTGCTCGAAGTTCGCCGCCCCCTTGACGGTGTTGACGAGGTTGGGCACCAGGTCTGCGCGGCGCTGGTAGGCCGCCTGCAGGTTACCCCAGGACTGGTTGACGTTCTCGTCGAGGTCGACGAGCCGGTTTTGCGTAGCGCAGCCGTTGCAGCCGGCAAAGCCGACGAGGAGCGCCACGATGAGGAGCGCGAGCGTACCGCCTTTCATGAGGGAGTAGGGTAGAGGACGCCCCGGATACGGGCAGGCCCCGGCCGGGTTTCGCCGGGGCAAGGCTGGTGCGGACGGGAGGAGACGGGCGACGCTGATTGCAATTTGTTAGTTGCACCGCCAAAGAAAGTATTTATGTAAAGTGCATATGTAGAATATGTTGGACCATGCTGCATAATTCAAACCATGAGGGAGCCGAGTATATTGCGAACATGGAAACGCCCTTCTTGGACCGGTTGCAGGCTGCGCAAGCGCAGGTAGGTTCATGCCTCTGCGTGGGCCTGGACCCGGACGCCGAGCGGCTGCCCGCGTTTCTGCGCTACACGCCCCCGCCTGCCGTCTTCACGGCCTACCTCGCCGACGTGGTGCGCGCGGCGGCGCCGTACGCCTGCGCCTTCAAGGCCAACAGCGCCTTCTTCGAGGCCTACGGCAGCCCTGGCGTGGCGGTGATGGAGGAGGCACTGCGCATGGTCCGCCGGATCGCCCCGCACGCGCTCATCGTGCTCGATGGCAAGCGGGGCGACATCGGCAACACGGCGCGGATGTACGCGCACGCCGCCTACGACCGCCTCGGGGTGGACGCGATGACCGTCTCGCCCTACATGGGGCGCGACAGCGTGACGCCCTTCCTCGACACCCCCGGGCGCTGCGCGTTCGTGCTCGCGCGCACCTCGAACACCGGCGCCGCCGACGTGCAGGAGCGCCCGAGCGAGGGGAAGCCCCTCTACACGCACGTCGTGACGGCGGCCAGACAGTGGGCCAACACCACGCCGGGCACGCTCGGCTTCGTCGTCGGCGCCACAGCCACGGAGGCCATCGCGGAGACGCGCCGCCTGGCGCCGGACGCGCCGCTGCTCATCCCGGGCATTGGGACGCAGGGCGGCGATCTCGCGGCGACGCTCGCGGCCAACGCGGGCGGGCCGGTGCTCGTCAACGTGGGCCGCGAGATTCTCTATGGCAGACCACGAGAGCAATTTCGTAGACGGCATCACGAACGCCGCCATCCGCTATGCCCAGGCATTGCGGGTGGGCTGAAGCCGCCCTCGCGCAAAATGTGAGGCCGGAGGGTATGCGGCGGCGCGCGCTGCGTCTGAAGGGGAAACCCTACGGCTATGGAAGCCCCTGCTGCGCCCGCCCCGTCGTCTCCGGTGTCCCACGTGTATGCCACCGGCGGCACGCTTGTCTCGCTCACCTGGCACGAGCCACGCGCGGCGCTCCCCGAAGCCGTCGTGCAGGACGTGTGGGCGCGGCAGTGGCTGCGCGGCCCGCTCCGCACCACCGACGGGCAGCCCCTGACGGTCCTCGTCCCCGGCACCCTCAGCCGCGACGGCGGGCCCGACTTCCGCCACGCCCGCTTCCGGATCGGCGAGGACGTGCTCTGCGGCGACGTGGAGGTCCATACCACGTCCGGGCTGTGGCTGGCGCATGGGCACGCCGCAGATCCGCGCTACAACGCCGTCGCGCTCCACGTAACGCTGCACGCAGACGCCCACACCGGCACCCTCCGCCGCGCCGACGGGACCCTGCTGCCCGAGATCGTCCTCGCCCCGCACCTCGACGGGCCGCTCGCCGCCCGCGTCCACCGCTTCTTCGCCGCGCCGGCCGCCGCGCTGCCCTGCGCCTGGGGGTTTCCGGGCCTCGGCGATGACGCGCTCCATGCCCACCTCCGCGCGCTCGCCCGCGAGCGCCTGCGCCGCCGGGCCGTCCGCCTGGGCCAGGACGGCGATCTCGACGAGGCCCTCTACCGGCGCGTCGCGCGGGCGCTCGGCTACCGCCCCAACGCCGACGCCTTCGAGGCCCTGGCCCTGCGCGTGCCCCTGGCCGTGCTCCACACCCTCCCTGACGCGCACGACCGGACGGCGCTGCTGCTCGGCGTGGCCGGGCTGCTGCCGGCGCCGGGGGCGCTGGAGGCTTCGGCGTACGCGGGTGATCTCGCCCGGCGCTTCACGCGCTTTGCGGGCCTGGCCCCGGCGCTCGAACCCGGCCGCCTTCAGCGGGGTGGGCTTCGTCCGGCGGCCACGCCCGAACTGCGCCTCGCCCAGCTCGCCGCCCTCACCGGCGACGACGCCCTCCTGGGCCCCGGCGCCGCCCGGCGGCTCGCGCGCACGCTCGCCGCGCCCGACCCGCTGCCCCTGCTGTTCGAGGCGGGAGGGGCCACGCCGGAGGCGTTCTGGCACACGCATTACCACTTCGGGCGGGCGGCCGCGTGGCACCCGGCCACGGTGGGCCACAGCACCCTCGCCAGCCTCTTCGCCAACGCCGTGCTCCCGGCCGCCCTCGCGGCGGGCGCCGATCCGGAGGCGGTGCTGGGCGTGCTCGCGCGGCTCCCCGCCGAAGCCGACCCGGTCGTGGCGCGCTATGCGCTGCCGAAGGCGATCCGCCGCTCGGCGCTCACCACGCAGGCGCTCCACGAGTGGGCCGAGCGGTTGTGCGCGCCCCTCCGGTGCCTCGCGTGTCCCACCGGGCAGGCCCTCCTCAGCACCCCGGCGCCCACGTCCGTCGAAGCGGCCTGATCGGGCGGACCTTTCGCCGGGGCTCGGGCGTGCCGGAGCTTCCCTCCCGTTCTGCCTCATGCTCGTTCGCATCGTGCGTATGCACTTCCGCCCCGACGCGGTCGACGATTTCCTCGACCTCTTCTACCGCACCGCGCCGCTCATCCGGGGCGTCGAAGGGTGCCGCCACCTCGAACTGTGGCAGGATGCAGTCGACCCGACGCGCCTGGCCACCTACAGCCACTGGCAGGGCGCCGACGCGCTCGAACTGTACCGCCGCAGCGACCTGTTTCGGCAGACGTGGGCGCAGACGAAGCTTCTCTTCCAGACGCCCGCCGAGGCGTCGAGCTACGGCGCCATCTGGCCCGCCTGAGCGCCGGGCTTAGCGCGCGGCCAGCGAGTCGGCCGGGAGGGTGACGGGCGCAGCCGGCGCGGCCGTCGAATCGACGGGCTGCATGACGGCGGACGCCTCCACCGGGCGCGGATTGCGCAGCGACCCGGCGACGGAGACGACGCGGTTCTGGTTGGCGATCCGGTAGTAGAGGCCCGGCACGACGCTGTAGCGCGCGGTGCTCACCGCCGCCGCGAGGTACGATGTGGTGTCCGGGCGGCCCCCGGCGAGCGCGGCAAGGCTGAAGTAACGGTCCGCCACGGCGGCGTGCTCCATCGTGGTGGCGCCGTAGGCCTCGTTGAGGCGGCGGTACGTGGAGGGGCCGACCCACTCGGTGAGGATGAACGAGCTGTGGTCGTCGGCGAAGGCCTGGACGCGGGCTTTGCCGTGGGCGTTCACCTGCTGCGCGTACTGCACGAGCGCGTCGAACTCATGGGCGAGGCTCGTGTCGGTGCCGGCGGCGGCGCGGACGTTCTGGCGCTCGGCTTCGAGGCGCGGCAGTGTGCCTTCGAAACGGCCGACGGCGCTTTCGAGCGCGGCATAGGTGCGTTCCGTCTGGTCGTAGCGGCCGTAGGTACGGCAGCCGGAGAGGAGCGCGAGCGCGGCGCAGGCCGCCGGGAGCGTCAGGCGAGGCATGAGGCAAAAAGGGCGAGAGCCGTCAAAATAGCGCACGGGTGGGGGCAGGCCGAAGGGCACCGGGCGAAGCTCGTAAGAACCGGGCCGGTGCGTCCCGGTCAGATGACCGTTTCGTCTTCGATGCGGGCGTTTTTCTCGATCACCACCACGCTGTCGCGGATCACGAAGCCGGGGCCCTCGCCCTCGGTCACGCTGTCGCGGTTGGTGATGCGGCAGCGCTTGCCCGACCGACACGTTCTTGTCGATGATCGCGCCGACGACCACGGAGTCTTCGCCGATGCCGGGGTGGGTGGGGCCGTGGACGGGCGCGAGGCTCGTCTCGGCGTGCCAGCGCATAGTAGTCGGAGCCCATCATCACCGTCCGCTCGACGCACGGCGCGCGGGCCGATGTAGGAGCGGATGCCGATGACCGAGTCCACCACGCGGGCGTGCAGCACGAGCGACGCCTCGGCGATGAGCGCGTTGTCCACCGCGAGTGGTGGATCTTGGCCGGCGGCAGCATCCGCGCGTTCGTGTAGATCGGCATGGCCTCCGAGTACAGGTCGAACGTGGGCTTGGGTGCGTGAGCGCGAGGTTGGCCTCGTAGAACGAGCGATCGTCCCGATGTCGGACCAGTAGCCGTCGAACGGGTAGGCGACGACGCGGTAGCTCGGCGAGCGCGCTCGGCAGCACCTCCTTGCCGAAGTCGACGGCGTCGGGGTTGGCGCTGAGCACTTCCTGGAGCACCTCGGTGGTGAACAGGTAGATGCCCATGGAGGCGAGGTAGTGCCGCCCGGTGGAGGCGAACGGCTCGCCGAGCGGTGCTCTCCTTGCCTGCGAGGTCGTCGCGGCCGGCGGCTTCTCGTTGAAGTCGCGAGATCCGCGGTCCGGCGTCGGTCTGGAGGATGCCCGAACTCGGGCGCGTCCGCGGCGGTCACCGGGATCGCGGCGATGGTGATGTCGGCGCCGTGTCCTCGTGGTGGCGCAGCAGGGTGCGGTAGTCCATGCGGTAGAGCTGGTCGCCGGAGAGGATCAGCACGTGCGTGTGCTTGAACGTGAGCACGTGCAGCATGTTCTGGCGGACGGCGTCGGCGGTGCCCTGGTACCATTCGAGCGAGCCGGGGGTCTGCTGGGCGGCGAGGATCTCGACGAAGCCGCCGCGGAACAGGTCGAACTTGTAGGTGTTGGCGATGTGCCGGTGGAGGCTCGCCGAGTTGAACTGCGTGAGCACGAAGATGCGCTCGATGCGCGAGTTGAGGCAGTTCGAGATCGGGATGTCGATGAGCCGGTACTTGCCGGCGACCGGCACGGCCGGCTTGCTCCGGTGGAGCGTGAGCGGGCGCAGGCGCGAGCCGACGCCGCCGCCGAGGATCACGGTGAGCGTGCAGTCGGGCTGGAGGAGCGGCATCAGGGTGGCGGGAGGGAGGCAACTTAGCGTGCCAGGCCCGCGCGGCGTGTGCGCAGGGCCGTTCAGAGGCGCAACGGGGCAGGAAATCTTGGGCCGGATCTGTGCTTCGCTCCGTCCCATCACTGAGGCCAACGCCCGCACCGCGCCGTCCTCTCCCCATTCGCCCCGCCGCGGTTACGCGGGCTCAGGCGGTGGGGGCCAAGGGCAGGGCCACCACAAAGCGGCTCCCCCCGCCAGGCACGCCGGTGGCGGTGACGGTGCCGCCGTGGTGCTCGGCGATGCGCCGCACGATGGCCAGCCCCATGCCGGTGCCCTCATACTGCTCGCGCCCGTGGAGCCGGCGGAAGGGCGCAAAGATGGCGTCGGCGACCTCCTGCGCAAAGCCGATGCCGTTGTCCTCCACGGTGAGCACGACGCCCGTGTCGGTGCGCGTGGCGTGGACCTCGACGACGGGCGGCACGCCGGGCCGGTGGAATTTGAGGGCGTTGCCGACGAGGTTCTGGAGCAGCTGGTGCAGCAGCACCGGGTCGCCCTCGACGGTGAGCAGCATCCGGGCGGTGACCGTGCCGCCGGTGTCGCGCAGGCGCATCTCCAGGTTGTCGCGCACTTCTTCGAGCGTCTGGGCGAGGTCTACGGGCACGAACGGGCGCCTTTCGGCGGCCACGCGCGCGTAGCCGAGCAGGTCCTGCACGAGCCGGTGCATCCGCGTGGCGGCGCTGCGGATGCGGTCGAGGTAGCGCGCCTGCTCGTCGGTGAGGTTGGAGGCGGCATCGTCGTGCAGGAGCGCGGCGAACGACTGGATCTTGCGGAGCGGCTCCTGGAGGTCGTGCGAGGCGACGTGGGCGAAGCTCTGGAGGTCACGGTTGGAGCGTTCCAGTTCGGCGGTCCGGGCGGCGACGCGGGCTTCGAGCGTGCCGTTGAGTTCGCGCAGGGCGTCTTCGGCGGCCACGCGGTCGTCTACGTCCGCCACAAAGCCCGCGTGGCCGAGAAACACGCCGTCGTCGTCAAAGCGGGGTGTGGCTTCGTCGAGGGCCCAGCGGTACACGCCGTCGTGGCGGCGGAGGCGGTAGAGGAGGCGGAAGGGCGTCTGCGTGGCGAGCGCCTCATCGAACGCGGCAACGGACGCGGCGCGGTCGTCCGGGTGGATGGCGTCGGCCCAGCCGCCGTCGAGGCCTTCGGCCCACGTCTGGCCGGTGAAGCTCATCCACGCGCGGCTGAGGTACGTCGGGTCGCCGTCGCGGTCGGTGAGCCAGATCATCGCCGGGACGTGGTCGGCGAGGTGGCGGAAGCGTTCTTCGCTGGCCCGGAGCGCCGTCTCGGCGTCGTGCCGGATGGTGCTGTCCATCGCCGAGATGAGGCGGACGCCGGTGAGCGGGTACGGCACGACGCTCCACTCGGCGTAGATCAACGACCCATCAGGCCGGCGGAGGGGAAACTCGTCCTGCCAGACGCCGTGCCGGTCGAGGTGCGTCCGCACGTCGTCGCGCGCGGCCTGCATCTCGGGGGTGATGAACAGGTCGGACGTGTGCCCGATGATCTCGGCACGGGTGCGGCTCAGGAGCGCGCAGAAGGCGGGGTTGACGTCCAGGTAGCGGCCCTGCTCGGTGGCGAGGGCGAGCCCGACGGGGGCGTGCTGGAAGAGCGCCCGGAAGCGGGCCTCGCTCTCGCGCAGGGCCTCGGAGGCCCACACGCGGTCGGTCACGTCGCGCTGGGTGCCCCACGCGCCCAGGAGGTGGCCGTCGTGCAGCTCGCCGAGGAGCGCGTTTTCGAACACCCGCGTGCGCCCGGCGCGGTCGACCTCGTAGGACTCGGCGCCGGTGAGGCTGTATCCGGCTTCGATGAAGCGCCGCAGGTACGCCGTGTTGCGCGCGTCGCTGGGGGGCATCAGGGCCGAGAGGCGCGCGCCGACGAGTTCGGCGGGGTCTTCGTAGCCGTACATCCGCGCAAAGGCGGCGTTGCACTCGGCCAGGTAGGCCTCCCGAAAGCACGCCTCCACCTGGTCGTCCACCGGCAGCGTCGTGTCGATGGGGGCGTCCGTTTCGGCGCGCCAGATGCCTTCGGTGGTGAGGTCGAAGAAGCTGCGCAGGCGTGCCTGTTGGACGCGGCTGGCCTCTTGCTCGGCCCGCAACCGGGTGGCTTCGTGCTCGGCGCGCTCGGCGCGGGCACGGGCGTCATGCAATTCTTGTCTGAGCTGCTCCAGGGCGTCCACGCACAATCAGGGCTTTACGGCGGAAGGGCCAGGCGCTTCAGGATTCAAGAAGGCCGGCCACCCCCAGCCGTGCCGAACTTCGCCCGGTAGCACGCGCGTGCGGCTCGCTCACACAAACATTACAGCCGCGTCCCGCCCCCAGGCGGTGGGCTCGAACGGCCGCCGCGCGGGGCCAAACGGTCGCCACACGCGAAACCCGGGGGCTGGCCCGTCATTGGGAGACCTCTTCCGGGTTTCTGTACCGCTGGCCTCTATGAGCGATCTCACGCGCGCCGCCCTCGCCCCGCTCCGGCAGCGGCTGCACCGCACGGCGAGCCGCTACGCCCTCGCCGATGCCCTGGCGGGGGCGCTCGCCGCGCTGGCCGTGCTGCTGGCGGCGTGGACCGCGGCGGCCGCCACGGAGGCGCTCTTGTGGCTGCCGGCGGCCGGGCGCGTGCTGCTGCTGGCGCTCGTGCTCGTGCCGGTGGCCGTGCTCGTGGCGCGCGGCGTGGGGCGCCCGGCGCTCCAGCGCGCCGGCGTGCTCGGCGGCCTCTCGGAGCCCGACACGGCGCGCCGTGTGGGCCAGCACCTTCCCGGCGTTGCCGACCGCATCCTCGCCGCCCTCGACCTCGCTGCCGGCCGGGGCACCACCGCCCCCGCCGGACTCGTAGACGGCGCCGTGGCCGCGCTCGCGCGCGACCTCGCCCCGGTGCCGTTCGAGCAGTCCGCCTCGTTTGCCCGCGCGCGGCGCCGGGCGCCGTTTGCCGGGGGCGCGCTCGCGGTCCTGGTCACCGCGTTTCTGATCGCGCCCGGCCCGCTCTCCGGGGCCACGGCGCGCCTGCTCTCGCCGCTCGCCCACTTCACGCGCCCGGCGCCGTTCGCGCTCACCGTGCAGCCCGGCGACGTGACGCTCGCGGCGGGCGATTCGCTCGTGGTGGTGGTGGAAGCCGAAGGCCGCCTCCGTCCGTCCGAGGTGGCCCTGGAGGTGCTGCGCGAAGGCGCGGAGACCGCCGAAACCGTCCGCTTTGCGCGCGACGACGCGGGCCGCTACCGCGCCACGCTCCGCGACGTGCGCGCGAGCCTGCGCTACCGCGCCGTCGCCGCGCCCGTCGAGACGGCGTTCTACCGCGTCACCGTGGCCGAGCGGCCGGCGGTGCGCGCGCTCCGCCTCACCGTCACGCCGCCCGCCTACGCGCAGCAGCCCCGCCAGACGCTCCCCGACGGCGTGGGCGATGTGGCCGGCCTGCCCGGCACGCGCGTGGACGTGGCCGCCACCGTCGGCGCCGATGTGGTGGAGGCCGCGCTCGACTTCGGGCCCGGCGGACGCGTGCCCCTCGCCGTGACGAACGGGGTGGCGCGCGGCAGCTTCGGCCTCCGCCGCGAAGGGCCGTACCGGCTCGTGCTCCGCTCCCGCGCCGGCCTCACCAACAGCGACGCGCCCGACTACCGCCTCACCCTCCTCCCCGACGCGCCGCCCTCCATCGTCCTCGCCGCCCCCGGCGCCGACGCCCCCCTCGACCCCCGCACCGACCTCGACGTGCGCGTGGGCGACGACTTCGGCTTCTCGCGCCTCGTGCTCTTCTGGCGCCCGGTCGAATCGGGCAAGACCGAGGGGGCCGGGCGCTACTTCTCCGCGCTCGTGCCGCTGCCCTCGGCGCGTCCGCCCGCGCAGGCGGTGCGCTACGGGTTCAGCCCGCGCGTGGCGCCCGGCTCGTCCGTCGAGTACTACCTCGAAGTGTGGGACAACAACGCCGCCGGGGCGCAGGCCGCGCGCACGCCCGTGCAGCGCCTCCGCGCCGCCACCGCCGAGGACCGCCACGACGCGCTCGAAACCGGTCAGGAAGCCACCGACGAATCGCTCGAAGCGCTGGAGGAAGAAGCCGACCAGGCCCAGCAGGCCTTCGAAGACCTCCGCGACAAGCTCCGCGACCCGAACTCCGCCGCCGCGCAGCAGGCCCTCGACAGCCTCAAGCAGCAGCAGCAGCGGCTCCAGGAGCACGTCGAGCGCGTGGCCGAGCAGGCGCAGGACGTGGCCAACGAACTCCGCGAGCAGGAGGCGAGCCCGGAGGTGCAGCAGGAGCAGCAGCAGCTGCAGCGCACGCTCGAAGAACTCAACGACCCCGAACTCCAGCAGGCGCTCCAGGAACTGCAGGAGGCGCTCCGCGAGGAGGACTACGACCGCGTGCAGCAGGCCGCCGAGCGCTACGAAACGCGCGAGCGGGACATGCGCGAGCGGCTCCAGCAGGCCCGCGCGCTCCTCGAACGCCTGCGCGTGCGCCAGGAACTCGACGCCGCCGCGCGCGAGGCCGAGGCCATTGCCGAGCAGCAAGAGCGCCTGCAGCAGGCCACGCAGGAACTCGAACAGCAGCAGCAGGCGCCGCAGGGCGAGTCGGCGGGCGAGCGGCAGCAGCGCGAGCAGCAGGCCCGCGAACATGCAGCAGCAGATCGCGCGCGAGCAGCAGCGCACCGCCGAGCAGGCCGAGCGCTTCGAGCAGCGCGTAGACAGCCTGAACCAGAAGATGCAGCAGACGCCCGGCACGCCCCGCCAGGAGATGCAGCAGATGCAGCAGCAGATGCAGCAGCAGCGCCAGCAGCAGCAGAGCGCCGCGCAGAAGATGGAGCAGGCCGCGCAGCAGGTGCAGCAGAACCAGACGCAAGAGGCGCAGGAGGAGCAGGAGCAGGCCGAGCAGCAGATGCGCACCTACCAGCGCCGGATGCAGCAGATGCAGCAGGGCATGGGCCAGAAGCAGCAGCAGGTCAACGCCGCCGCCCTCCGCCGCGCCCTCGACAGCGTCCTCCGCCTCTCCGAAGGCCAGGAAGCGCTCCGCCTCCGCACCCAGCGGGCGGGCGAAGACAGCCCCGCCGTCCGCGACGCCGCGCGCGTGCAGCAGGACCTCACCACCGGCCTGCGCACCGTCTCCGACACGCTCGGCTCGATTGCCCGCCGCGCCCCGGTGCTGAGCCGGGCGGTGCAGCAGAACGCGGGCGAGGCGCTGCGCGAGATGCAGCGCGCCCAGGCCGCCCTCGGACGCCGCCAGCCCGAACCTGCCGCGGCGAGCCAGCGCGCGGCGATGACGCAGCTCAACGAACTCGCCCTCAAGCTCACCGCGCTCCTCCAGCAGAACCAGCAGGGCGGCCAGGGGCAGGGCTCCGGCCAGCAGTCGCTCCAGCAGATGCTCGACCAGCTCCAGCAGATGGGGCAGCAGCAGCAGCAGATGAACGAGCAGACGCAAAGGATGATCAACGACCAGCAGGGCACCCGCCTGCGCCCGGACCAGGGGCAGCGCGCCCAGCAGATGGGCGAGCAGCAGGCCCAGATGCGCCGCGAACTGCGCCGGATGAGCCGCAACCCCGAGAGCCGGGGCCGCATGCTCGGCGACCTTGAGGAGGCGGCCCGCGAGATGGAGGAGGTGCGCCGCGAGCTGGAGTCGGGCCGCGTCTCGCGCGAGATGCAGGACCGGCAGCGCCGCATCCTCACGCGGCTGCTCGAAGCGCAGAAGTCGCTCAACCAGCGCGGGCAGGACGAGCGCCGCGAAGGCCGCCGCCCCGGCGCCGTAGACCCCAGCGGCCCGCGCGGCACGCCGCCGCCGCCCCCCACGCCCGAGGAACAGCTCCGCCGCGACCTCCTCCGCGCCCTCGACGCCGACTACACGCCCGAACTCGACCGCCTCATCCGCCGCTACCTCGAACGCGTCTCCGGCGGCGGGTAGGCATCGCTGCACGCTTCGGCGTAGTAGCTTCAGGTAGCACTCTGAGACGGCCATGCGTGCAGGCATCCTCCTGGCAATGCTGAGCCTGTGGACGGCTTCGGCGATGTCGCAGACTACGTGGCGCGTCACCACTGAGGCGCCGCGCTACGGCTACGGCGAGACGATTCGCGTCACCGCCACCCTCTACAACCCCGCGCCCGACACCCTCGTCTTTCTGGTGGACAGCGGACCACCTCCCTGCGGTGGGCGCGTGGTCTTCGATGGGTTCGAGCGCTGGGATGGCTTTGCCTGCGTGGCGATGGAAGCCGAGTACCGCCTGCCACCGAGGTCGCGTCTGGAATGGCGCTACGCCCTGCGGCCCGCCGTCACCGGCTTTCCCCTGCGCGACGGGCGCCACGCGGTCCGGGTGTCGCTGAACGCCTACCGTCGGCAGCCGGGCGGGTGGGAGCCGCTCGTCCGGGAGGATTCTGCGGTGTTCGAGGCGCCGGCCTACCGGGGCGGCACGCTCGCGCTCACCTACCGCACCGCCGACAGCCTGCGCGTGCGTCCGCTCCGCGACAGCCTCGCCGCACAGGTGACGCAAGCGTATGCCCCCTCGCCCGGCGCAACCTATGCCCACTGGCAGGTCGAAGGCCTCCCACTCGACCAGTTCAGAGAGCGCCTCGCGCGCGACGCGCGGTTTCAACAGGTACGAGCGCTGCACCTGTTCACCGACAGAGGCACGCCCACCTTTGAGGAGCGCTACGTCGGGGTGGAGCCCGGCGTTTCCACGGCGGCGACGCTCCAGGCGCCCTCGCCCCAGCCCTTTACGTCGCACACACGCCTCACGTTCACGCCCGGCGTGGCTGGGCCAGTGCGCGCCGAAGCGTTCGATGCGCTCGGGCGTCGCATGGCTGTGGTCTACGACGGAACGGCGCCCGCAGGTGTACCGCTCACGCTTGTGCTCGACGGAACGGCGCTGCGGCCCGGCCTCTACTTCGTCCGCGTGACGATGGCAACCGGCGTATGGACGCGGACGGCGATCCGAGTCGCGCGGTAGCTGCCAATTTTTGCACACCCAGGCGGACGGCCTGCGACACGGGGCGGCCCGTCTGTATCGCGTCGGCGAAGGCGCGTGTATCCTTTCGCCGGGGGCGTCCGTTCCGGATCGTGTGGTGGCGCAGGTACGATCCCTGCCGCCCGCCGCGTTGAGATCATCGTGTTGCGGGGCCTGTTTGTGCCCGTGTGCCGCTGCAGGGCGTTGGGGACGCTCTGTATCAGGCCCGCCACTCCCGCAGTCGGCGTGCCTCGCGCGGGGCCTTCCGCCGGAGGACGGAAGGCCCCGCGTGGCATTTGGGCTTCAGAGCAGGCGGTGTACGATGAGGAAGAGCAGGGGCCGGTAGAGGTAGATCAGCGCGGCGTAGAACACGAACGGCACCGCCACCGCCTTCGCCGCCGCCACCCCGCGCGTGTCGCCGTAGACGTGCCGGAAGAACGCCCTCGCATATCCGCCGAGCAGGAACACGCTACAGATCGTCCAGAGCACATCAGTGCTCGGGAGGTGGAAGACCATGATGATGGCGATGATGATCGGGATCGGGACGAGCAGCAGCAGCAGCAGCAGGCTCGTGAAGTGCATCCCCGCGATCACGTGTTCGAGCGCGTAGCGGCGCGGACGCCGGTGCAGGAGCGCGAAGAGGCCGGCGAAGACGGGCACGAAGAAGATGACGAGCGTCTTGGCGAGCGTGTGCGCGAGGTGGTCGAACCGCTCGGCGTAGGCGTCCAGGGTGAGGCCCAGGTGGGCGGCCTGCGCCTCACTCAGCCGCCGGGCGAGGTCGCCGTAGCGGTAGTCGAAGTGGTAGCGCAGCGGCGTTTCAAACGTGCCGAGGTGCAGCCACGTGGCGAGCGCGTAGTAGACCAGGTTGGCGATCAGGAACACCTGAAATGGGCTCGCCCACGACCGTCGCCGCCCAGCGAGCACGTCGGCGGTCATGGCGCCGGGGCGGCGGAGCAGGCTCCAGAGGCTCCGGGGCACCTTCAGGTCGAAGTGCGTGAAGGCGTCCACGGCGTGTTCGAGCCAGTGGCCGAGCGCGTAGTCGTGCGGGCCGAGGCGCTTCTCGCCGCACGCGTGGCAGTAGGGCCCGTGCAAACGGGCGCCGCACGAGGCGCACGGAGCATCCACCGGCCCCGGCGCATGGGCGTGGTCCGGCGGCGGGGTCGCAGGGAGATTCGGTGCCCGGCTGATTGGAACAGCCGGGGGGCCCGCAGACGCGGCGGTGCGGAAGAAAGCCATGGCGGAAAGAAGCCGGACGACGCCCAAGCTACGCGTGCGCCGGCATCCGCGCTAGGTGACCGGCCCGGCGGTGGCTTCCTTGAACGTGCGGTATTCGCCGGTGCGCAGCGCCTCCGTGAGCACGTCGAAGAGGCGGTCGAGGTCGGCGCGGTCGTTCCAGACGAATGGGGCGAAGCGGAGCACGCGGTCGCGCCGGGCGTCGGTGTAGACGTGGTGCTGCTTGAGGTAGGCGCTCAGGGCAGAGGCGCCCTCTACTTCGAGCACGACGAGCGCGCCACGCCGCGCCGGATCGCGGGGCGTGACGAGCGGCAGGCCGAGCGCGTCGGCGCGTTCGGCGGCGTAGGCCACGAGGTCGGCCACATGTGTTTCCACGTTGGGCAGTCCGGCCTCCAGGAGCACGCGCACGCCTTCGACGGCGTGGTAGAGGCTCGCCACCGCCGTCGTGCCGCCGAGAAAGCGCCGCCGCACGCTCGGGTTGGGCGTGGGTGCGGGGCCGAAGCCGAACGGATCGGCGTCGCCAAACCAGCCGCCGGTGGCGGGCGTCAGGTCGAGGCCGGGGCGGACGTAGAGGTAGGCGTTGCCGGTGGAGCCGCAGGCCTCCTTGAGCAGCCCGCCCATGTAGAGGTCGCAGCCGAGCGCGTCTACCTGCACCGCGAGCGACCCGGTGGCGTGGTAGCCGTCCACGAGCAGCAGCCCGCCCGCCGCGTGCGTGGCGCCGGCGAGGGCGCGCAGCGTGGCGGCGGGCAACCGCTCGCCCGTGGCAAAGCCGACGTGCGAGACGGCCACGAGGGCGGTGCCAGGGCGCGCGGCCTCGTCCATGAGCCGGCCCACATCCACGAACCCCTCGGCCGTGGTGGGCACGATGACCACCTCCAGGTGCAGCAGCGCGCCCCACTTTTGCGCCGCGTGGAGGACGGACGGAAACTCGCCCGCTGTTGTCACGAGGCGCCGCCCGGCGCGCCACACCTCGGGGCTCGTGAGCACGCCCGACATCGCCGCCTGCACGTTCGGGACGTGGATCGTCGTGCCCGGCGCCGCGCCGATGAGCGGGGCGAGGAAGGCATCGCCGAGCACGTCGGGGAGCGTCCACCAGCCCGCGCGCTGCCCGTGCCGCCAGTGGTCGGGCACCTCGTTCCAGGCGTCCACGCCGCGCAGGCGCCAGTCGTCCGTGAAGGCCTGCATCATCGCGGGCACCGTGCGCGGCATGAGCCCGTGCGTGAAGGCGCGCAGTTCGACGGCAGGGGGATCGGGGTGGAAGAACGCGGAACGAAGCATCATCGGGGATACGAGGCGCAGGGAGCAGGAGGGGGCAATCTACAGGCCCGGACGGCGCCGGGATTCGATCCGGAAGGGCGCTGCAACTGGCCTTCTGGCAAATCGTTGGCGCGCCCATGCCCGAAGTCACGCCTTCCGTCACCATCGGGTGCTGCGGTTTCCGCGCGGCGCGGGCCGCCTACTTCGCGCAGCTGCCGGCCGTGGAAGTGCAGCACACGTTCTACCAGCCGCCGCAGCCCGCAACGCTCGCCCGCTGGCGCGCGGAGGCCCCGCCGGGCTTCACGTTCACGGTCAAAGCGTGGCAGCTCATCACGCACGTAGCGACGAGCCCCACCTACCGGCGCCTCAAGCGGCCGCTCACCGAGGAAGAGCGGCCGCAGGCGGGCGCGTTTCGGGACACCCCGCTCGTGGCCGCGCGCGTGGGCCACGACGAACGCCTGCGCCGACGCCCTGGACGCGCGGGCGATCCTCTTCCAGTGCCCGGCGAGCTTTCAGCCGACGCAGGAGAACGTTGAGCGGATGATGGGCTTTTTCGAGCGCGCCGAACGGGCGGGGCGGCATTTCTGCTGGGAGCCCCGGGGCGCTTGGCCTCCGGCGCTCGTGCGCGACCTCTGCGCCACGCTCGACCTCTGGCACGTCGTGGACCCGTTCGCCGCTGAGACCCAGACCCCGCACCGCTGCTACTATCGCCTCCACGGCCGCACGGGCTGGCGCTACCGGTATGAAGCAGGCGAACTGGAAGAACTCGCCGGGATGCTGCCCTCAGCGGCGCCGTCGTACGTGTTCTTCAACAACGTCTATATGCAGGAAGACGCGGTCCGGTTCAGGCGCATCGTTGGGGAGGTGTAGCGGGACGCGCTATCGGTTGAGCCCGGCGGTACGGACGGGCCCGGGAGGGGCTGGCGCCGGTGCCGGAAGGCGCGCCGCTCGGCGGCGGGCAGGGCGGGATGGAGGGAGGCGTAGCACCGGGGGCGGAACGCGGCGTAGGCAGCGGGGTGTGGCAATGTGCAGGTCGGCCGGCTCCGCCCGGCCTTTATCGCCTGCCCGTTGCCCGATGCGCGTCAACCGTTCGACCAAGTGGTTCGTCAACCTCGGCTTCGGCGCCGTGATGCTGGCCGTGACTGGCATCGGGCTGCTCGCCTACCTGAACATCCGCCAGACCATCAGCAACGCCCGCTGGGTGACCCACACGCAGAACGTGATTGGGGATCTTACCGCGCTGCGCGCCCTCATCGGCGACACGCAGCGCGGCGTGCGCGGCTACGTGATCGAAGGCAATGAGGCGTACCTGCGCATCTACAACGACGGCCGGCAGGCCCTGCCGGAGCGCCTCTCCCACCTCCAGCACCTCTTCTCGGACAACCCCCGGCAGACGGCGCGCCTCCGCCGCTTTCGGGAAGAACTGCCGGTCACGCTCGACCTGCTCGAACAGGTGGTGATGGCCCAGCGCACGGGCGGCTTCGGGGCGGCCCAGGCCTTTATCCAGGCGCACGGCACCACCGCCGCCGTGGAGCGCGCCACCACCGAGATCGCGGCGATGCAGGCCGAGGAGCAGCGCCTGCTCCAGATCCGCAACGCCCGTGTGGACAAGAGCACGCAGCGCACGACGTCGCTCATGCTCTTCAGCAGCATCGCCACGCTCGTCTTTCTGGCGGGGGCGCTCTACGTCATCAACCGCGACATCGACGCGCAGCGGGCCGCCGAGGAAGCGCTCCGGGTGAGCCAGGAAGAGTTTCGGGCGCTCGTGGAGACCTCTGGCAGCTTCATCGTCGCCATCGACCAGCGGCTCGTCGTGACCGTGTTCAACCGCGAGGCGGAGAACCTGTCGGGGCTATCGGCGCGGGAGGTGATCGGGCGGCCGCTCGCCGCCGCGTTCGGGTCGCAGCCGGGCTACGGGGCCTTCGAAGGGCTCCTCCGGCGGGCGCTCAGCGGCGTCGAGGTGCACGACTTCGACGCGCCGCTGCTCCACGCCGGCGGCGAGGCGCACGTGCTGCTGTGGAACGTAGACCGCTTCGCCAACGCGCAGGGCGAGACGCGCGGGGCCATCGCGGTGGGCACCGAGATCACCGAGCGCAAGCGCATGGAGAAGCTGCTCCAGCACGAGGCCACGCACGACGCGCTCACGGGCCTGCTCAACCGCCGCGCCTTCGCCGACCAGCTCCACGCGTACTTCGGCACGGTGCGCCCGCATCCCGGCGCCGTGCTCTTTCTCGACCTCGACCGCTTCAAGCAGGTCAACGACACGCTCGGCCACCACGTCGGCGACCGGCTGCTTCAGGAGGTGGCGCGTCGCCTCACCGGGTGCGTGCGGGCCAGCGACTGCCTGGCCCGCCTCGGGGGCGACGAGTTCGCGGTGCTCCTCCACGACGCCGACCGGCGCGAGGCCGAAGCCGTCGCCGCCCGCATTCTCGACACGCTCCGCCGTCCCTACCACATCGACGGGCACGACGCGCGCATCTCGGCAAGCGTGGGCCTGGTGCCCGCCCACGCGAGCGGCGTAGACGTGGCCAACGACCTGCTCCGCGACGCCGATGTGGCGATGTACCGCGCCAAAGCGACCGGGCGCGACCGCTTCTCCGTCTCCGAAGACGCCCGCCGCCCGGAGGCCCAGCGGCGCCAGCGCATCGAGCAGCGCCTGCGCGGCGCCGCCGGGCGGGGCGAACTCGTGCTCCACTACCAGCCGCTCGTGCGCCTGCGCGACGGCAAGCTGAGCGGCTTCGAGGCGCTCGTGCGCTGGCAGCACCCGGAGTTGGGGCTCGTGCCGCCCGTCGACTTCATCCCGATGGCCGAGGAGAACGGCCTCATCGTGGAGGTGGGCAACTGGGTGACCGAGAAGGCCTGCCGCCAGCTCTGCGCCTGGGGCAAGATGCGCCCCGACGGCTTCGACCTGATCATGGCCGTCAACTACGCGCGCGAGCAGTTTCTCCAGCCCGACGCCGCCGACCGCGTCGAGGGCATCCTGCGCACGTGCGGCTTCAGCCCGCGCCAGCTTGTCATCGAGATCACCGAGCGCGTGCTGGAGCGCAACGGGGCCGACGTGATCGAGGGGCTGCCGCTGTTCCGCCATGTGGGCGTCCAACTCGCGCTCGACGACTTCGGCACGGGCTTCTCCTCGCTCAGCGTGCTCGGAGAGATGTCCGTGCAGCACCTCAAGCTCGACATGGGCTTCGTGCGGGGCATGGGGGCCTCCGGGGCGCGTTTCGAGGTGGTGCGCGGGGTGGTCGAACTCGCCCACCGGCTCGGCATGGAGGTGGTTGCGGAGGGGATCGAGACGCCGGAGCAACTCGCCGTGCTGCGCGGCCTCGGCTGCGACTACGGCCAGGGCTACTTCCTCGCCCGCCCGCTTGACGTGGCGACGGCAACCGAGGTGGTGCTGAGCGGCGGCCCCTGGCGCGCGGCGTGGCCGGTGCAGGCGTAGCCGTCCGGGGCCGACCGGCCACGGGCTCCGCCGGTGGGGCCCCCTACCAGCGCACGTCGAGCCCGAGCGTGGCGGAGGCGCGCGGAGACACCTCTTCGTCGGTGTAGCCGGCGCCGGCGGTGAGCCAGAGCGGTCCTGAAACCCGCTGGAACACCCGCGCTGCCACGAACGCGGAGCGCCGCACGTCCACGAGCGGACCCGCGCCGAGCGTCACCACCTCGCGTCCGCCGCCTACCTGCGCCTCGACGAACGCGCCGGGGGTGGCCAGAAAGCGCCGCACGAGCAGCGTCGCTGAACGTCCTGCGCCACGTCCGCGCGCGGCACCACGGTGGCCCGGCCGACCACGAACTAGTTGCCCGCATAGCGCCCCGCCGAGCCGGTGAGGATGCCACCCGGTCGTTCTGAACCACAGGCCGCGCACGCCCGCGCCGAGTTCCCACACGCGCGCGGCGGCCACGTACGCCATCGCCGACGACGTCCGCGCGGGGCAGCACGGTAGCGCCGGGGGCGGCCTGCACGCGGAGGTTGCCGTAGGCCCCGCGCCCGGCGTCGGCGTAGAGGTCGAGGGCGGCGGCGTTGTCGGACTGCCCGAAGCGGCGCACGTGCAGCAGGGCCGCGTTCCACGAGCGGCCGTGGACCTTGTGGCCCAGGTGGACCTCGCCGGTCTGCCAGTCGGGATGGCCGTGGCTCACGCGCTCGTAGAGGCCGAGCCGCCGGCGGTCCAGTGCGGCGAGACGGGACGCCCGAGGGTGTCGAGGGCCTGCGCGGCGGCAGGGCGGGGCAGCGCGAGGGCGAGCAGGGCGAAGGCGAGGCGGCAGCGCATGGGCAGGTCAGGGGAGCGGAACCGGCGGTGGGAGCGGCAGGCGGCGGAGCGTAGGCGGCGGGCCGAAGCCCTTGCGCTCCATCTTGCCCCAGCTCTCCACCTTGCGCAGGTACGACCACATCCCCTTCATGCGCCAGTAGGTGACGAGCTGCCGGTAGCCGAAGTTCTCGATGAACGCAAGCCAGAACAGCCGCATGAGGTCCTGGAAGCGGCTGTAGCGCGTGAACGCCATCTCTTCGAGCGCCACCGCGGCCAGCGAGAGCGCAATGTCGAGCACGACCGCCATCATCAGAAACGCCACCACGAAGAGCGGCGAGACGGCCCCGAAGAGGAGCGAGACGAAGAAGACCAGATAGCCTGCGAGCTCCAGGACCGGCCCCCACATCTCCAGAAAGTAGAAGTAGGGAAACGCCACGAGCCCGACGCGCCCGTACGCCGGGTTGAAGAGCATCTTGCGGTGCCGCGTGAGCACCTGAGCCAGGCCGCGTTGCCAGCGGTCGCGCTGCCGCCCGAGCACGCGGAGCGACTCCGGGCACTCGGTCCACGCCACCGGATCGGGCACGAACGAGATGCGGTACGGGCGGCCCTGCTCGCGGAAGTGGCGGTGCAGGCGCACGACCAGCTCCATGTCCTCGCCCACGGTGTCGGTCGCGTAGCCGCCCACCTCGACCACCGCATCACGGCGGAAGAGGCCGAAGGCGCCCGAGATGATGAGCATCATGTTGAGCGCATCCCACCCGACGCGCCCGAACAAAAACGCCCGCAGGTACTCGATCACCTGTAGCTGCGCGATCATGTTAGAGGGCATCCGTACGTTCGTCACCACGCCTGCGCGGACGCTGCAGCCGTTGACGATGCGGATGATGCCCCCCGTGGCAATCGTGGTGGCGTCTTCCATGAACGGCCGCGCCACGCGCAGCAGGGCCTCGCGCTCCAGGAGGCTATCGGCGTCCATCGCGCAGAAAAGGGGCGTGCGGCAGTGGTTGACGCCCACGTTGAGCGCATCTGCCTTGCCGCCGTTGACCTTGTCCACGACCCAGAGGTTGGGAAACACGCGGCTCCGGTACACCGCCGCGACGGGCTTCGACGGGATCTCGGCGGTCGGGTAGCGCACGGCCGGCACGAGGTCGAAGGCGTGCGTGAGCTGCGCGAGCGTGCCGTCTTTCGAGCCGTCGTTGACGACGAGCACCTCGTAGTTGGGGTACTCCAGGCTCAGCAGGCTCCGCACGGACTCGACGCACGTGGCCTCCTCGTTGTACGACGGGGCGATGAGCGTGATGGGGGGCGCGCTCGTGGCCCCGGCCATTTCGCCCGCGTGGATGCTCTCCTCGCGGCGCGTGTAGGCCCGCAGCGCCCGGTAGGCGAGCAGGCTCGTGATGAGATACACGCTGCTCAGGAGCACGAAGTACCCCAGCACGAGCGCGTTCACGACGCGGGCGATGAGCAGCAAAGCCTCCATCGGCGCGTCAGGCGGTTTCAGAGAGCATCTGCCGCGCGAGGTCGGCGCGGGCATGCTCGGAAGCGGCGAGGGTGCGAAGCGTGCCAGCCTCGCCGACGCTCAGCAGGCCCTGCGCCGCCCGGATGGCCACCCAGTGCGAGTCGTCGTCGAAGGCCGCGCGCAGCAGGGGCGTCTCGGCCGCGCCCCCGAGCGCAGCCAGGGCGCTGACGGCGTGGATGCGCACGACGGGGTCCGGAGCGGTGCAGAAGGGCCGCACCACGTCGGCGTGGGCCGGGCGGCCAAGGCGGCGCAGCAGCCGGAGGGCCGCAGCGGTCAGTTCGCGGTCAGGATGCAGGGCGAGCAGGGCGGCGGCGGCATCGGCCGCGGGCAGGTAGTTGAGCCAGCGGAGGGCGTCGGCGGCGACCGAGCGGGCGAACACGCTGGCGCGGGCGTCGCTGAACACGGCGAGCAGGCGCGGGGCCGCACCGGACCCGAGGCTCGTGAGCATGGAGGTGACGAGGCTCGGGCCCCAGCGCTGAAAGCGTTCGAGGCGGGCCACGATGGCGTCGGCGAGGATGGGGTGCTGCTGCTGCGCGAGGATCTGCGCGGCGCTCATCGCCACCAGGTCCGAGGGGTCGTCGAGCGTGCGCAGGAGCACGTCGGCGTAGCGCTCGTAGCCGAGCAGGCCCAGCAGCCGCACGCCCAGCACGCGCGCATGCGGGTCGGCGTGGACGAGCAGCCGGGCACGCGCCGGGAGGTACGGCGCGGCGAGCGCGTCGAGCCGGTGGCGGGCCTCGCCTTTGACCACGAACGCGTACTGGAGCAGGCTATCGGTGAAGGCGGCGGCGTCGCGGGGCTGCACGCGGGCGTGCAGCAGGGCAGGGTCGGTGGTGCCGGCGAGCACGTCGAGCAGCGCGGGCGTCCATTCGGCGAGCAGGTCGGCGCGGCGGCGCGCCCGGCGCAGGTGGCGCACGCGGTGGAGCGTCGCGGCGACGACGAGCAGGCCCGCCACCCCGAGCAGCACGAGCACGGACACGATGAGCACCGTGAGCGTGACGGCCTCGGCGGGGCCGGCGGCCCGGAGTCCCCAGAGGCCGGTCATGCGGCGAGTGTCGGCCGGGGCCGCAGCAGGCGCCGGGCGCGGGCGAGAAACTCGACCGGCGAGAACGGCTTGGTCAGAAAGTCGTCGGCGCCGAGGTCGAAGGCGCGCGCGAGGTCCTGCTCGTTGGCGCTGTAGGAGAGCAGGAAGATGGCCGGCTGGGGCCCCGGTTGCTGGCGCACCTGCCGGAGCAGTTCGAACCCGTTGGCGCCGGGCAGTTTGGTGCTCAGCACGGCGAGGGCGATGCCGCCAGCGGCGAGCGCCGCCTGCGCCCCCGCGCCGTCGGTGGCGACCTCGACCGGCCAGCCGTCGCCTTCGAGGCGGTGGCGCAGGAGCGCGGCGGTGAGCGCGTCGCCATCGGCCACGAGCACGCGGGGCGCCTGCAGGGCGGGAGCGGCAGCCGAAAGGGCGGAGAGGGGCATGAACAGGTAGCGAGGCCCGAGCGTTACCCTGCCCGCGCCCCGAGAGGTCCCACGCGCTCCCTTGCGGCGCGGCCGAGCGCCGGCCCGCCATGTCCCGATCCCGCTGCGCCCTGTACGCCCTGCCTGTGCTCCTGCTGTCTGGTCTGGGGATGGCGGCCCCGCCTTCGCCCTCCCTGCTCCGCTTCGCCGGCTACACGTGGCACGTCAAGGCCGGCACGCACGGGCCGGGTGGCAACGCCTGGGACGCGCGCAACACGTGGGTAGACGCCGACGGGCGCCTGCACCTGCGCATCGTCCGCCGCGCGGGCATATGGACCTGCGCCGAGGTGGTTCGGCTGAACGCTTCGGGCCGGGCCGCTACACCTTCGAGGTCGTCGCGCCGCTCGACCGGCTCGCCCCGAACGTCGTGCTCGGCCTCTTCCAGTACCCCACGCCCGACGTGGGCCCCGACGGCACCCACGAGGTAGACATCGAACTCACGCGATGGGGCGACCCGCCCGCCCGTTCGTCCACTACGCGGCCTATCCGGCGGGGCCGCCTGGTCCGCCCTACACGGCGGCGCGCGGCGAGCCCCTCTCCGGCGTGTACACCACGCATGCGTTCACCCGGTCGGCACGTCACGTCACGTTCGAGAGCCGGCATGGCCACGGCCCCGCCGCGCGCCCGTTCCAGGACACGCCCACGCGGCTGCCCTCCCGCACCGACGCCCTCATGCCGGTACACCTCAACCTGTGGCTGCAGGGCGGCGCGCCGCCCCACGATGGGCAGGCGGTGGAGGTGATCGTCGCAGGCTTCACGTTCGAGCCGGCAGACGGAGACCCCGCCCGCCCCACGGCCCGGCGCTGACCGTCAACGCGTGGTCGGGGAGGCCCGCGACGCTCCATCGCGGCATCCCGAGGGGCAGACCGGCCGCTGCCTGCGCCCCCGCGACAGGCTGCGCATCGTTACAGGGATCCAACAGGGCCGGGGCACTCCGGGGCATCGGACTTGTGGGAGGGAGGCCTGAGGCGTTTTTCTGTGCCCCTCATCGTTGCCTGATGCTGTCTTCTGCCCGCTCGTCCCACAACCTCGGCCGCTTCCAGCGCCCGCCTCGGCCCGACGAGATTTCGCTCGCGCCGGAGGAGGCCACGCGCGTGGCTACCGACCTGCGGCGCCTCGCCTCGCTCGCCACATACGTGCTCTGCGGGCAGATTGAGCCGCCTCCGGGCGCGCCGCGCCTCGGCGGCGGGGCGTACTACCTCAAGCTGGCGCTGCTCGTCGAAGGGCGCCTCACGATCTCGTGGCGCGAAGAGGCGTGGCTCGAACGGGCGCTCCTCGCCTACCAGCCCGTCCTCGAAAGCACGACGTGGACGACCACGGCCCGCGCCGACGCGGCTTCGGAGCGGGGGGCGCAGCTTTCCGCGCCCCGGCAGAACGTGCCGCCCGGAGCGCCGGGCGAGGGGCGCGGCGTTACCGGCGCACGGTGAGGTGAAAGACGGGCTGCTCCTGTTCGAGCGTCACATACACGCGCCCGTCGTCTTGCAGCGCGCGCAGCAGGCGCCCGAGCTCCGCCTCGAGTTCGCGCGAGCGCCGCGCGGCCACGGCCTCGACGCGTGCCGCTTCGTAGCGCCGAACGAGCGGGACGAGCGGGGCGGGCAGGCCGGGCGGTAGGGAGTCGAGCGGGGCGAGGGGCGCGCGAAAGGCGCTGTAGGCCACGTCGAAGGTGGTGCCGTACTCGTGGGTGCTGCGGCCCTCGGTGGCGTTGCGGTTGGTGCGCCGCAGGTCGGCCTGCGAGTCGGCGGTGCGCAGCGCGGAGGTTACTTCGAGGCGCAGCGGGGGCAGGCCGAGGGCGGCGAGGCGGGCCTGAAAGCGGGTGCAGAGGTCGGTGAGGAACGCGAGCGTGCGCGGGGTGAGCAGGGCGCGCGAGTGTTCGAGCGGACGCACTTCCCAGTGCTCGGTGGCCGGGGGAATCGGCACGAGCCGGCCCTCGGCGCGGAGCGCTTCGATGCCCGATGAGTCGCCCGGGGGCACGATGCCCAGCCGCCGCGCCACGACCAGCTGGTCGTCGTTGGACGCCTGCTGAAGCGCGTGGATCTCGCGCAGGCGCAGGATCGACACGGGGCGGAGGCGGTCGTCGAGCGAGTCGGCGAGGTGGTCGGCGCGCGCGAACGCGTCGGCGAGCAGCAGCGCGTGCGTCGAATCGGACGGCAGCCCCGGCGGGGGCGCGGGCGTCGGGGGCTGCTGACATCCCCCGAGGAGCGCCCCCAGGACGAGGGCACAGCCCACGCGGGAGGAGCGGGCACAAAAAGAGAGGGCAGCCATGCAGGGGCGGGCGTGCCTACGCCACACGGCCCACCCGCCGAGGTTCCAGCGTTACCGGGACGGGACATGCCCCGAGGCCCGGCGTCAGTGGCCGGTGTACCAGTCGTAGCCGCGCTTGGCCCAGTAGTCTACCGGCGGGGCGCTGGCAAACTGGATCGTCCCGATGCGCTTGATGGCCTTGACGCCGTACTTGAGCGGGGTGACGAGCCGCAGCGGGGCCCCATGGGCGAGCGTGAGCGGGGCGCCGTGCATCGTGTCGCACAGCAGCGTCTGCGGGTGCATCGCGGCAGCCCGCTCGATGCCGACGTAGTAGCCCCGGTCGGGCGTGACGAGGCCGACGTAGCGGAACGCGTGGTCGGGCACGGCCTGCGCATAGCGCGCGGCGAAGTCGGACAACCGCACGCCGGCCCAGTGAACCACGGTGCTCCATCCCTCGATGCACTTGTGTTCGGTCACCATCTCGGTGCGCGGCAGCGCGCGCAGGTCGTCCGGGGTGACGACGGCGAGGGTGCGCCCGTCCGGGGCTTCCACGCGGAGCGTCCACGCGGCGGGGTCGAAGGCGCCGGTGAGGCCGGCCAGGCCATTCACGCGGGGCGTGCGGGCGGCCGAGAACGGGAACGTCGGCGCGAGCGCGTCGGGGTTGTAGAGCGTGCGCCAGAGGGCTTCGTTGGCCTCGTGCGCCCGGCGGAGGGGCCACGGGAGGCGGTCGTCGAGGGCGGCGGTGTGGCCGAGCCAGCGCCAGCCGACCACGCCCGCCAGGGCGTAGGCCCCGCCCGTGAGGAACGCCCGCCGTGTCCGCGTGCGGAAGGCGTCCGCCGAGATCACCGCCGGCTCGTTCCAGAAGCCGGACCCGGAATGCGGCGGAACGGCGCCGGGCGGAAGTAATGCGCCTGTCCTGTCGTCTTCCGGCGCCGCGTCGGGGGGCAGAGCATCAGGGGGCATCGGCAGGGGGGGCAGGGTCCGTGGGGGTAGGCGCGGCCGTGGGTTCGCCGGGGGCATCGGCGGGGGCGTAGCCCGTCACCATCCCGGCGAAGTTGGCCCACCCCGCGCGCACCACTTGGGCGAGGTGGACGACGAAGAAGGCCAGCACGAGGCCGGTGAGGATAAAGTGCTCCATGCGCGCGGCCTGGTAGCCGCCGAGCAGGCTTGTGAGCAGGTGGAGCTGCGT
This sequence comes from Rhodothermales bacterium, assembly GCA_963740755.1. Lineage (GTDB taxonomy): Bacteria > Bacteroidota > Rhodothermia > Rhodothermales > BA12 > CAVSDF01. The sequence goes on along the minus strand of CAVUFJ010000006.1, from coordinate 200,382 downwards.
GGGCTTGTAGATGGCGAGGCCCGTCGTGAGGAGCCCGGCGCCGAGCCCGATGGCCCCCGTGTAGGCAAACTTCTGCGCGGCGTTGTAGCGGCCCTGCGCGGGTTTGTCGCGGCGGAGGCGGAGGTCGTGCAGCGTCACGTAGAGCGCGTCGCGCCACTCGCGGGGACGCGGCACCACATAGCGCCACTCGCCTGAGAGCGTCGTGTAGACCACGTAGGCGATCCCGTTGAGCGCGAACGCCCAGGCAAAGGCGAAGTGGTAGGCCATGCCGAGGGCCAGCTTGCGCGGCACGCCGAGCGCGTCGTAGAAGCCGTCCGAGAAGAAGGAGACGAGCGTGGTCTCGCCCCAGCCGAGGCGGTACGGGTCGTAGGCCCAGTAGATGAGCAGCCCGCTCCAGACCATCACGCTCAGGAGTGGGAAGTTGACCCAGTGCATCCAGCGTACCGCACGCGGGTGCTTTTTGACGGCGTCGGCCATGGGGGCGGGGGCGTACGCCACGTTACGCCCCTCCAGGCCCGCGTGCAATGCCGTTCGGCATTCTTCACCGCGCGAAGGCTGCTGCGCCCGTGAGGCTCGGGATGTGTTTGTGTCTAGAAGTCGTAGGTGATCCACCAGTCGGCCGCTTCGCCCGGGCCGAGCGTCCGCTCGAAGAACGGCTCCCACGAGAACGTCCGTGCGTTGCCCCAGACCGGGAACAGGCTCGGCACGTAGCTGCAACGTGCCCACGACGAGCCCGAGCGCGTCGTGCCGCTGCACGATGGTGGGGGGCGCGTGGGCGTCGTGGTGGAGCGCCTGGTAGAAGCCTTCGGGGGCGGCGGGGCCTTGCGCGCGAGAAAGCCGCTCGGCGCCAGCCGGTAGCCGGGGTTTTCCGGGAGCGTCACCGGCCCGTGTATCCGGCACAGCTCCGGCCCGGCGGGCTGCGGAAAGAACGGATGTGGAAACCAGCAGATCGGCAGCGTGCCGGCGCCCTCGTTCACCACGCGCGTGGCCGAGCGCACCGTGCGGCCGGCGAGGGTGACGGTGCGCTCGAGTGTCAGCGCGAAGCCCTCGCCCTGCTGCGCCGTGCGCATCGTGACGGCCGCTTGCGCAAGCGCGACCTCCCACGTGCAGAACGCCTCCACCTCTTTGGAGGCCAGGTCGCACCGCCCGACGCCGATGATGAGCGCGGTGGTGCCGCCCGAGGCCGGGTCGCGCAAGGGGCGGTGGCTGAAGGCATCGGGGATGCCCTGCCCATCGCGCCAGTTGAAGCTGTCCGGATAGGTGGGACCGCTCAGCAGCGGACCGTGCCTTGCGTCCGTGATCTGGAAGAGGTAGCCGCCGGTGCAGTAGCGCATCCCGAAGCGCGCCCGGTCGGCCACCGGGTCGAGCACGTCTACGGCGAGGGTGTCGTTGCGAAGGGTCAGCACGGTGCCGGGGGGCGCGATAGAGGCGCGTCCATGATACGCGGTCCTCTGGGCCGCGGCGCATTCTTCCGGACGGGGGGCGAGGCCCGGCGTGTGCACGCAGCCGGGCGGGTTTGCCCGGGGAGATGCGCCCTCCGGTCTCGTGGTCTTCCGCCGCGCGTGTGATCTGCGGGCCATGGGGGTAGGCGGCTCTGAACCTACCATCCGCAAGTTCCGAGCAGGTCAACACCCGGCGCACGTCAGCCGAGCCCAGTGACGAGCACGTCGAATGCTAGTTCGTCGGCGTCGTCTAGGCAAACGTGGTCAGCATCAATGAGGCGGAACAGGTGCGCCTCGAATGGGCTGCCTGCCTCGGCGAACCGGCAGTAGATGTGGGGGAAGCCGTAGTACTCATCCCCTGCGGCGTCGATCTCGACAATGTTTCGGAACGGGATCCGGGCAATCTGCCACGCCTTGGTGACTCGAAGACGAGATTCCTCCTCACGGCGGTCGTAGGGCACGACGGCCCACCGCCCGTCGGCTCGGATCGCGACGTACACGACCTGGGTGATGAACTCGATGCCATTGAAATAGACGTCCCAGAACTCAAGCTTGAACCAATCGCTGGTGAACCCCTCTGGCGTTCGGGAGACGCTGGGATAGTCCTCGTCATCGATCGAGTGGATGATGGCTTCAGAGGAGCAGAAGCGCTGGTTCGGCCGCCTGATGATGTCTTGGGGGGCCACCCGCTCCGTAAGCAGTTCGCCTCGCACCCGCCGCTTCATGGCAAGATTCCGCTTGAGCTGCCGTTCGCCCTCTCTCGCTCGGGACGCGAGTGAGACCCCAAAGTAGCTGAAGAGGAGGTCTTGACGGTCCGCGTAAAGCTTCGCTTCTAGGACAGACTGAGACCAGAGCAGCGGCGTCCTAACCCCCTTTTTTGCCGCATGCGACACGAAAGCCTCGTGTTTGGTCCTGCTAACGTCGCACGAAACGATGAGCAGGAGCACGTCAGGAGGTTGCTCGCTGAGGTTGACTGCCTCCTCTACAGCCAGCTTGATTTTGGCGGCCGTGATGGTCGCGTACCGCTTGCACTGCACAGCCCACCTGCGCTGGGTTCCATCCTCAACGTTCTCAACAGCGAGGATGTCAACGCCACGGTCGCTTCCTGTACGGCCATAGTGCTGCAGGTCGTGCCATGGATGAAGAGGGTAGACCAACGCCAAGCAGAGGTCTTCGAACCGGAGCGGGTCGAGGTCCGAAAAGTGGAGCCTGTTTGTTGTTCGAGTTGGCTTCGGCTGCATGTGTGCAGGCCAGAGTAGTGAGCGCCTTACACGGCGATTCTGGGGCCGGGATCGGGACTCTGCCGATCCGCCCGATGGAGGGGCGGATACTGTCGGGATACAGCCCGGAAGCCCTGAACGCGAAACGGCCCCAGGGCGGCGAAATCGCGCATTCTGGGGCCGTTTTGTGGGGTGGAGGTAAGGAGATTCGAACTCCTGGCCTCTTCAATGCCATTGAAGCGCTCTACCAACTGAGCTATACCCCCGGACAGCACGCGCAAACTACAGCGCCGCCGCCGTGCCGTGCAAGCGGACGGGCCACCTTGCGCACCTCTTCACGCTTGCGCCCCCCTGAAAAAGCGCTCCCGGCGATTTTCCCGAATCTGCGCCCCCCTGCGTGCGGCGCCGAGATAGCTTCGCGGCTCCGGTCCATCCCAGCGCTCTCCATGCCCCGCGAGGTTGAGGTCTACAAGTTTGGCGGCACGTCCGTGCGCGATGCCGCCCGCATCCAGCGCGTGGTGCAACTCGTGCAGGCCGAAGACGACGCCCTCCGCCGCGTCGTCGTGACGAGCGCGCTCGGGGGCGTCACCGACCGGCTCCTCGCCGCCATCGACGAGGCGCTCGCGCGCACCGGCACGCACCGCAGCATCGTGGACGAACTCCGCGCCCGCCACGACGAAGCGCTTGGCGCTGCTCGTGCCCGAGGCCGAACAGCCCGCGCTCCGCGCCGACCTCGACCGGCACTTCAGCATCCTCACCGAACTGCTCGACGGCGTGAGCCTGCTCCGGGAGTGCTCGCCGCGCGCCAAAGACGCCATCGGCGGGATGGGCGAACGCCTCGCCGCGCCCCTCGTGGCCGCGGCCTTCCGGCAGGCCGGCGTGGACGCGCGTGGCCGTGGACGCGGGGCCCCTCGTGCGCACGGACGATCACTTCGGCGAGGCCGGGGTGGACTTTGCCGAGACCCACCGCCTCATTCAGGCCCACTTCGCGGAGATCCCCGAGGCCGCCATCCCGGTGGTGACGGGCTTCGTGGGCTCGACCCCGCGCGGGGTCACGACGACGCTCGGCCGCTCGGGCAGCGACTACACGGCCACGATCTTTGCCGCCGCCCTCGGCGCGCGCCGCTGCGTGATCTGGACCGACGTGGACGGCGTGCTCTCGGCCGATCCGCGCCTCGTGCCGGAAGCGCAGCCGCTGGCCTCGCTCCACTACCGCGAGGCCGCCGAACTGGCCTACTTCGGCGCCAAAGTGCTCCACCCGCGCACCATGCGCCCGCTCACCGAGCAGGGCATCCCCCTGCTCATCAAGAACACGCTCAACCCGGACGCCCCCGGCACGCTCATCACCGACGCGCCGGACCCGGACGCGGCGCCCGTGCGCGGCGTCACGACGGTGCGAGGCGTGGTGCTGCTGACGCTCGAAGGCATCTCGTTTGCCGGCGAGGTGGGCGTGATGGCCCGCGCGCTCGGCGCGCTCGCCGGCGCCGGGGCGGACGTCATCATGACGAGCCAGGCATCGTCCGAGGAGTCGGTGTCGTTCGTGGTGCGCAAGGGCGAGGCCGAATCGTCCGAACGGGCGCTCAACGCGGCCTTCGAGGAGCGGATCGGGCGGGGCGAGGCGCGCATCGTGCGGCGCGACGGCTGCGCGATCGTCACCGCGGTGGGCGACGAGATGCGGGGCACCTCCGGCATCGCGGGGCGGCTCTTCGAGGCGCTTGGCTTCGAGGAGATCGAGGTGGTGATGATCGCCCAGAGCGCCGCCCAGAACTCGATCTCGGCGGTGGTAGACGACGCGCGCGCCCCGCGCGCCCTCCGCGCCATCCACGAGGCCTTCGACCCGGACCGCGAGGTCGTCCGCGTGGCGATTGCCGGCGCGACGGGGGGCGTGGGCCGGGCGCTCGTGAAGATGATCGAGGAAGGCGCCGACCGCCTCCACGAACGCGCCGACCTGCGCTTCCGGCTCGTCGCCTTCGCCTCGTCGTCGCGCATGGTGTTCGACCCGAAGGGCCTCACCTCGGGCGTGCTCGCGCATCTCGAAGAAGGCGAGCCGACCGACCTCGCCGCGCTCGCCGGGCGCCTCGCCGAGATGCCGCAGCGCCGCGTCGTGTTTGTGGACTGCACCGCCGCCGAAGCCGCCGCCGACCAGTACGCGCTCCTGCTGCGCGAGGGCATCGCGGTGGTGACGCCCAACAAGCGCGCCAACACGCGCGAGATGGGCTTCTACCGCGAACTCCAGGCGCTCGGCACGGAGACGCCGTTCCTCTACGAAACCACGGTGGGCGCGGCGCTCCCCGTGCTCGACACCCTCCGCGACCTCGTCCGCTCCGGCGACCGGGTGCGGCGCATCGAAGGGGTGCTCTCGGGCACGCTGGCGTTCGTGTTCGCCGAGATGCGGGCAGGCGTGCCGTTCTCCGAGGCCGTCCGGGAGGCGCGGCGGCGCGGCTACACCGAGCCCGACCCGCGCGACGACCTGGAGGGCCGCGACGTGGCGCGCAAGCTCCTCACGCTCGCCCGCGAGGCCGGCTTCTCCGCCGAACTCGACCAGGTGGAGGTGGCCTCGCTCGTGCCGGCGCACCTGCACGAGGTCCCGCTCGCTGAATTCCTCGCCCGCCTCGACGAGGGCGACGCCCTCTGGGCCGACCGCCTGGCCGCGCTCGCGCCGGGCCACCGCCTCGCCTACGTGGGCCGCGTCGAGCCGGACGCCGATACGGGCAGCGTCCGCCTCTCGGTCGGGCGTCCGCGACGTGGCCGCCGGGCAGCCCCTCTCGATCCTCGAAGGCACGGACAGCCTCGTCGCCTTCACCACCGACCGGTACCCGCGCGCGCTCGTCGTCTTCGGCCCCGGCGCCGGGCCGGACGTGACGGCGGCGGGCGTCCTCGCCGACATCGTGCACGCCGCCCTGCGCATGGGCGAGCGGCTGTAGCGGCGGCCCCCTCCTCCCCCCTCCGTCACGCTTCGCGCGACACCTCCCCCGAAATTGGGGGAGGACCGCTGCGGAGGCCGTTCAGGCCGGAGCAGCAGGTGGGGGCCAGGCAGCAGGGGGGGGCGGGTGCGCTTGCACGAACGCGCGGATCTCGGCTGTGACGGTGTGGGGGTGCTCGCGGGGCGGCAGGTGCGCGGCGGGCAGGGCTACCAGGCGCGCGTGCGGGGCGAGGGCCGCCGCCGCTTTCGCCGCGCGGAGCGGGACGAACGGGTCGAGGGTGCCGTGCAGGAGCAGGAGCGGCACGGCGAGGCCGGGCAGGCACGGGCGCAGGTCGGTCGTGCAGCCGCCGGGGCGGAGTTCGTGTTGCAGCCACGCGATGAACGCGTCGAGCGCGTGCGGCGGCGTCAGGCCCGCGTGCGCGTCGGCCACGAGGTCGGGCGTCACGTCGGCGGGGTGGAGGACGGCGAGGCGGAAGAGCGCGTGCAGGACCGGGCGCGGGCGGAGCACCGTCCGGACGATCCGCGCAAGGCCGGGCAGGCGCACGAGGCGCGCGGCGAGCGCGTGGAGGTGGACGCGCTCCTGAAGCCCGTAGGCCCCCGAGAGCACGAGCCCGGCGACGCGGTCGGGCGCGCGGCAGGCGAGGCTGAGGGCGAAGGCGGCCCCCTCTGAAGAGGCCACCACGAACACGGGCCTGGCCGACAGGTGGTCGAGCAGGGCGGCGAGCCAGTCGGTGTACCAGGCGGTCGTGGCGGCCACGGGCGCGCCGGAGCCGCCGAAGCCCGGCAGGTCGGCCACGACGAGCCGCCACGGCGCGGGCAGGCGCTGGATCACCTCCGACCACGTCAGTTCGACCGTATCGAGGGCGCCGCCGGGGAGGAAGACGAGCGCCGGGCCATCGCCGGAGCGCTCCCAGAGCTGCGTCGGGACGCCCGCGATGGAACGCACGTAGGCGTGGAAGCCGGGGGGCGCGCCCATCAGCGGGAGCCGTCGCGCGCGTCGACCGGTAGCTCCGCCAGCACCGTCTCGCCGTCCACGAGAAACAGCCGGTTCTGGGTGTGGACGCACACGCAGGCGTGGTTGGGCACGAGGCGCAGGCGGTCGCCCACGTCGAGCGTCGCGTGGCCGCGCACGCGCACCCAGCCGTGCTCCTCCGAGAGCGCGTCGAGCGACAGGTGCGGGTGGGGGCGCATGGTGCGGGCGTTGTAGAGCGGGATCGCGTAGTCCGAACGCCCGTAGCCCAGGTCCGTCGTGAATACCTTTTTGCCGGCGTCGAGAAACACGCGCTCCATCCCGAGCCGCCGCTCCTGCACCGACACGACGGTGGCGAGCACGCTGAGCGCGCAGCTTTCAAGGCGGGCGCTGGCGAGGGCCACCTGCTGCGCGTCGTGGAAGACGTAGTTGCCGGGCCGCAGCTCGGTGACGCGCCACGGGCCGCGCTGCGCGTTCTCGAACACGTGCGCGGTGGGCGTGCTGCCCACCGAGATCGCAAAGTGCTCGGGCGTGGCGAGCCCGACGGCGCCGAGCGCCTCCGCCACCGCGAGGATCCCGTCGCGCGCCTCTGCCATCACGCGGCGGAGGGCCGCTACGGGCGCCTCGCCCTCGGCAGGACCGGCGTAGGCGTGGCCTTCGTGCGTGAACAGGCCTGCGAGGTGCAGGCCGGGCAGTTCGCCGACGAGCCCGGCGAGGGCGACCGCCTCGGCCACCGTGCGCACGCCCGTGCGTCCGTAGCCGGTGTCCACTTCGAGGCGCACGTCGAGCGGGTGGGCGGCGTCCTCGAAGGCCGCAGAGAGCGCGCGGAGGCCCTCGGCGGTGTCGGCGCCGACCCAGAGGCGGGCGCGCTCGGCGAGTCGGCGCACCTGGGCTACGCGCGCAGCGCCCACGGTGGGGTAGCACAGTCCCACGTCCGAGAACCCCGCGTCGATGAACACCTCGGCCTCGCTCGGCTTGGCGGCGGCGAGGCCAGTGGCCCCGGCGGCGCGCTGCATCCGCGCGATCTCGACCGACTTGTGCGTCTTCACGTGCGGGCGCAGCGCCACGCCTTGCGCGTTGGCAATCGCCTGCATCGCGGCAATGTTGGCGTCCAGGCGGGCGCGTTCGAGGAGGACACAGGGCGTGGCGAGGGCGTCGAGCAACACGGCAGCAGGAGGTAGCGTAAGCAGCAGCAAGCTAACCGCACACGCCGTGGCTTCGGGTTCCGATTCGCTCTACAGCGCCGAAATGGCGCGCGCGATCCTCCAGCGCGCATCTGAACTGCAGGGCACGCTTGACCCGGCGCCCGCCGGGCTCACGCTCGGCGAAGTCCAGGCGGCCGGAGCTGCCGCAGGACTCTCGCCGGAGGTCGTGCTTCGGGCGGCGCGTGAGGTGAGCGGCCATGCGAGATCCTCCACGCGCGATGGGCAGATGCGGGTGGAGACGCGCACTGTTGCCGCGCCGATGACAGCGCGCGCCTGGGAGGAAATCCAGGCTGAGTTGGGCTGGAGGACGGGCGGGCAGGGTGAAGTGCGCGATAGTGTCCATGAGGCCCTATACAAGTGGGTCTGGCGTCTTGGCGGCTATGAACTTGCCCGCCTGCGCGTGGAGCACAGCGCGGAAGAAACGCATCTGACCTTGCAGTGGATCGCGTCACCGAGCCGCCGAAACCTCGCCATGCTCACGGGGACCGCTGGTTTGCTCCCGGCCTCCTTTTTCTTGGCCTTCATGATGGCTGATAGCGTCGGGCAAAACCGAGTGCTGAACCTAACGTTCTTTGAAATGGCGGCGGCATTTGTGGCGATGTCCGTCCTATTTGCTGCGCTTGGCGTGGCCGCATCGCGCTCGTTATATCGTCGGCTCTACGCGAGGGACGCCAGCAAGAGGTCGGTCCTCGCCGACCGCCTCGCGGACCTGGTCGCCACACATGCACCCGAGGGGCCGGGTAGCCACGAGGCCACCCCGGCGCGTCCAGCCCTTACCTTGTCCGACGCCGACGATGCCTCGCCCGAGGCGTCCGCTTCCCTTCGACGTAATGGCCCTGTACACGGATAAAGACGTTAGCACCATCCTCAAGCGCGCCGCCGAGCTACAGGCGCGCACGCAGGGCACCGCGGCCACCGGGCTGACGCTCGAAGAGCTTCAGAGCATCGCCCGCGACGTGGGCGTGGATCCCCAATTTGTGGCCCAGGCGGCCCGCGAAGCCGCCCACGCGCCGCCCGCCGACGACGACACCTTTTACTTCTGGGGCGCCCCGGGCCGCGCCCAGACCGACCGGGTGCTGCCGGGCGAGATGACCGACGACCTGTGGGAAACCATCGTCCGGGAGGCGCGGCGGACGTTCGGGCAGCCCGGCGAGACGAGCGAGGTCGGGCGCACGCGCGAGTGGCGGTGGAGCTACGCGGGCTACTACACGATGGCATTCCTGTCCGCCTCCTCGCGCAACGGCCAGACGTCCATCCACGCCGAGCGGCGGCTGGACAACGAGGGCGCCGTGGCCTTTCTGCTGCCGCTCTTGACGACGTTCGTCTTCGGGATGCTCGCCTCGCTCACGATGGGCCTGCCCGCGCTCGGGATCTCGCTCGTGCTCTTTGTGCTCGTCTTCTTCGGCTCCCGGAAGCTCTTCAAGAGCCTCAGCCGCAAGGCCCGCCGGCAGCTCGACGAGATGCTCGCCCGCATCGAGCAGATGGCCGACGTAGCGGCGCCCACCGCCGTGGCGCAGGCAGCCGCGGCCCCCCGCCTCACCCTCCCCGACGAGGCCCTGCCCGACGCCGAGGCGCCCGACGCCACGCGCGCCCGCACCACCTGAGGCGCACGCGGCGCCGCTGCGGCTCAGGCCGGCGCTGTTTCGGTCTTGTAGACGACGAACCCGGCGGCCTCATACACGCCGAGGGCGCGGGGATGGTCGTCGGAGCAGGTGTGGACCCACAGGCGCTGGATCGGATGCGCAAACGCCGCGCGGATGGCCCAGTCGAGAAAGGCGCGCCCGGCGCCGTGGCCGAGGGCGTGCGGCATGAGCCCGAAGTAGACGATCTGCGCCTCGCCCTCCGCCACGCGGTCGGTGCCGTCGAAGGGCCCGAAGGCGAGTTCGGCGTAGCCGGCCGGGGTGCCGTGCAGGTAGAGCACGTAGACGTGCACGTTCGCCGGCGTGACGAGGGCCTCCAGCGCCGCATCGGCGAGGCGGGCGCGGTCCGTCCACCGCCACGGGCCGCCCACCTGCGCGTAGAGCCAGCGGTAGAAGGGCACGCTCGGCGGGGCGGCCCGGCGGATCTCGGCGCCGGTGGGTAGGGGACGCGGCGGCGCCTGCGGGGCCGTGGGCATCTCCAGGTACGTCGTCGTCATGCGCGGGGCAGGGCAGGCGCGCAAGGTAGGCGCGATTGGTACCACGTTCCGGCCCGATGCCTATTCGTCACCCCGACTTCGGGAAGCGGATTCCGGGTGCGGCGTATCTTCGGGCAGTTGCTCACTGAACCGACGTTCGCCGACCGCATGGCCCGCAAAGCTGCATCGACTTCCCCGGCGCCCCGCGCCGCCGCGCGCAAAAAAGCGCTTCCGACCCTCGACGTGCCCGGCGACGGCGCCGCCGACGTGCCCGCCGCGCCGATGGCCGCACTCACCGCGCACGAGGCCGCCGTGGGCGTCTACGGCGAGGACCAGCAGAAGCACGGCACGCCCGCGCAGGGCCCCGAAGGCGACCTCCAGATCGCGCCGCTCGGGCCGCAGGACTTCGCCCCCGAAACCCTCCTGCGCGTCTACCGCACGATGCTCACCGGGCGCCGCCTCGACGACAAGATGCTCAACCTGCTCAAGCAGGGCAAGGGCTTCTTCCACATCGGCACGAGCGGCCACGAGGGCGTGCAGACGGCCCTCGGCCTCTACGCGAAGGGCGGGCACGACTACTTCTGCCTCTACTACCGCGACCTCACGCTCACGCTCATGCTCGGCATGACCGTGAAGGAAACGCCTCCTCGCCCACAACGCCAAGGCCGACGATCCTAGCTCGGGCGGGCGGCAGATGTCGGAGCACTTCGGGCACCGCGGCCTCAACATCATGACGACCTCGTCGTCGGTGGGGGCGCAGTTCCTCCCGGCGGTGGGCTTCGGGCTCGGCATTCAGCGCGAGGGCGGCGACGCGTTCGCGCTCGCCTCCTGCGGCGATGGCGCGCACGAGCCAGGGCGCCTTCCACGAGGCGCTCAACTGGGCCAGCCGCGCCCAGGCGCCGGTGATGTTTCTCGTGCAGGACAACAAGTACGCCATCTCGGTGCCCGTGGCCGAGCAGACCGCCGGCGGCTCGTCCTACCACTACGGCGGCGGCTACGCCGGGCTCACGCGGATGCGCTTCGACGGCACCGACTTCTTCGAGTCCGCCGCCGTGATGCAGGCCGCCACCGAGCACCTCCGCGCGGGCAAGGGGCCCGTCCTGCTCGTGTGCGACGTCGTGCGCCTGCTCGCCCACTCGTCGTCCGATTCGCAGGTCAAGTACCGCCCCGCCGACGAACTGGAAGCCGACAAGGCCAACGACCCGATCACGCGCTTCGAGGCCCGCCTTCTCGAAGCCGGCCTCCTGACCGACGCCGACGTCAAGCGCATCCGCAAGGAAGTGGGGCAGGAGATCGACGAGGCCGCCGTGTGGGCCGATGCGCAGGCCGACCCGGACCCGGCCACCGCTACGCTACACACCCTCTCCGAGACGCCGCTCGACCTGGCGTACGAAAGCACGGCGCCCTCGGGCGAGCCGCGCGTGGTCGTGGACGCGATCAACGACGCGCTCCGCGAGGAGATGCAGCGCAACGAGAAGGTGCTCGTCTACGGCGAGGACGTGGCCGGCGGCAAGGGCGGCGTCTTCACCGCCACGCGCGACCTGACCGACCTCTTCGGCAAGGACCGCTGCTTCAACTCGCCCGCTCGCCGAGAACTCGATCATCGGCACCGCCGTGGGCCTGGCCGCGATGGGCTACAAGCCGGTCGTGGAGATCCAGTTTGCGGACTACATCTGGCCCGCCATGCAGCCCCTCCGGAATCAGGTGGGGCCGTTCCGCTACCGGAGCAACAACGCGTGGTCGTGCCCGATGGTGATCCGCGTGCCCTGCGGCGGCTACATCCACGGGGGCCTCTGCCACTCGCAGAACATCGAGGCGCTCTTCGCGCACTTCCCCGGCTACAAGGTGGTCATGCCGAGCAACGCCGCCGACGCCAAGGGCCTGCTCAAGACCGCCATCCGCTCCGACGACCCGGTGCTCTACCTGGAGCACAAGGCGCTCTACCGCATGGCCGCCGCCCGCACGCCCTCGCCCGACGCCGACTACCTCGTCGAGATCGGCAAGGCCCGGACGGTGCGCGAGGGCGCGGACCTCACGATCGTGACCTACGGCATGATGGTCCACAAGAGCCTCAGCGTGGCAAAGGCGCTGGAGAAGGAGGGCGTGAGCGTCGAGGTGATCGACATCCGCACGATGCTGCCGCTCGACACCGAGGCGATCCTCGCGTCGGTGCGCAAGACGAGCCGCGCGCTCGTCGTCTACGAAGACCACGAGTTCATGGGCTTCGGCGCCGAGATCGCCGCCCAGATCGCCGACAAGGCCTTCGGCTACCTCGACGCGCCGGTGAAGCGCCTCGCCGGGGCCTTCTCGTGGATCCCCTTCGCCGCGCCGCTCGAAGACGTCGTGCTCCCGCAGGACGACGGCATCCTCCGCGCCGCCCGCGAGGTGCTCGCCTTCTGAACGTCCGCGCACCGATGCGCGTACCGGGGCGGCCTGCACAGCGTAGGCCGCCCCTTTTTGCTCATCGCCCCCGCCCGATGCCCCACCGCCTGCTCGTGCTCGCGCTCCTGTGCGCCCCACTCGCCGCCTGCCGCCCGTCGCCTCCCACAACGGGCACGCCGGCCGATACTGCGCAAACGGGGCCCGCGCCTGCCGGGAGTGCAGTCGGTGGCGCGGCGGCGCTCGCGCAGATGCAGGGCGTGTGGCAGGCGGTGGAGGACACTGCCGCGCGCGTGGAGGTGCAGGGGACCGCGTTCGTGTCGCGCTACACGGGCGAGGCGCCGCACGGCGGCACGCTCGCGTTCGTGGGTACCTGCGGGGGGCGCCCGGCGGACGCGGCGCAGCGCTACTTCGTGCTCACTGAGGAGGACACGCCCTACTGCTACTTTCTGCAGGCGCTCAGCGACTCGGTGATGCAACTCACGTACGTCGCCGACGGGCAGACGCTCGGCTACCGGCGCATCGGTCCGGCGTCGGCGGCCCCCGACGTGCCGGACGCGGCACCGGCCCCAGCCTCTGCGGTGAGCCTCGACGCGGAGGGGCTGCGCTTCGTGAACCCCATCACGGGCGCCGCCCGGCCCCTCGCGTTCGGGACGCCCCAAGCGCAGACGCTCGCGGCGCTCACGGCCGCCCTCGGCGCGCCCCGCACGACGGGCACCAACGCGGAATGCGGCGCCGGTCCGCTCGGCTTCGCCACCTGGGCAGACGGGCTGTCCCTCGCGTTCGCACGGGGGGCCTTTGCCGGATGGTATGTGGATGGCCGTGCTGCCGAGGCCCGCCGCTTTACAACGATGGCCGGGCTGGGCATCGGCACGACCCGCGCCGAACTCAACGACGCCTACGAGGTGCGGGTGGGGCCGACTTCGCTCGGCACCGAGTTCACGGTGGGCGAGATGGGTGGCCTGCTCACCAATGCCACGCCGGAGGCCACCGTGACGGACCTGTGGGCGGGCACCACCTGCATGGCCCGGTAATGCGCTGCACGGGCGTTCGGGGGCGCGGCGGGGCGTACAGCGTGGGGGCCAGAAGGCATGCCGGGGCGAGGGAGCACGTACGCGGCAGTGGTGCACCCCAGAGACCGCGCTGTAGAGGGGCGACGTCGGGACGCGCATTCTCCGCGAAGCGTGCACGGGCAGGGGGGCACCGAACCGGCGGGTCGGTACGTTTGACAGGCCATGCCTGCTCCTCTCCGCCTTCGGCGCCCCGCGCTCCCCGTGCTCGTCGCCCTCCTGCTCGTGGTCCGTGCGGCCGCCGCGCAGCCCGCTGAATGCACGTTCACGCGGGCCGACGCCGAGGCCCCGCGCCTCGTCCTCCCCCGCGAGGCCGACGACTTTCTGCGCGCCCACGCCGCGCAGCCGTTCGTGCAGGCCTACCTGATCGGCCTCGCCGCCGAGGTGCTGCCGGAGGGCGACGCCGTGCGCACGCAGGCGCGGGCGTTTGCCTGCGACGGCGCCCCGGCCCCCGGCCCCGGCGAACTCCTCGCCGCCCTCCGCGCCCACGCCGCGCGCTCGGCCGAGCCCCGCACGAGCGACGGCCTGCTCGTGCGCACGACGCTCCTGCTCGACGACCTCCGCCTGATTCCGGGCGATCCGGCGGCGTGGATCCTCGGCACGCGCGGCGCGCTTCGCGACCTGCTCGACCCGCTCACGCGCAGCAGCCCCGAAACAGGCGGGGTGCCCTCCGAAGCCCTCGGCGGCGCTCGGCGCGTGCTCACGCAGGCCGACCGCCTCGACGTTGCCCGCCGCACCGCCGCCGCGCTCGTGCCCCAGGAAACGGACGCCCGCCGCCGCCTCGACGACGCCCGCACCCGCGCCCGCGCGCTCCTGGCCGCCACCGATCCGTACGAGACGCCCGTCCCCGGCGCCGCCGTGCCCGATTCGGCCACCCTTGCCGAGGCGGTCGCGCGCCGCAGCGCCGCCCTTGCCGACACCGCGCAGGCCGCGCTCGTGCAGCAGCGCCTCGCCGCGCAGCGCCTCACCGCCCTCGCCACCGCCGAGCGCCTCACGGACAGCCTCCGCCTCGGCGTGCCCCGCCTCCGCGCCGACCTTGCCGTGCTCGCGCAGTGGCTTCGCAGCACCTCCCGCACGTTCGTGCGCGACAGCGTGGCCGTGCCGGTGCCCGCGCTCGCCGCCCCCATGCGCCCGCGCGGCACCCGCCTCGCCGACGCCACGGCGCCGAGTCCGTACCCGTCCGAGCCGGGCGCCGACGCGGCCCCGAGCAGCGGTAACCTCGTTTTCGACGTGCTCAACGCCACCGGCCGCCTCGTGTGGCGGGGCGTCCGGCAGCGCGCCCTTCAGAGCGCCACCGACCGCCTCAGCCGCAGCCTGCTCGGCGACGACCTCCAGGAACGCCTCCTGCCCGCCACCCGGCGCGTGCTCGCCACTAGGGCCACCGTGGACGCCGCCGAAGCGCTCCGGCGGGGCCTCACCGAAGACTTTGTGGGCCTGCCCGCCCGCCTCCTCGGCGACACGCTCACGGCGCGCCTCGCGTTCGTGCGCGCCCAACTCGGCACGTGCCCGCGTCCCCGGCGGGGCGAGGCGCCACGCGCCGAATGCACGAGCACGGCCCTCAACGCGCGCTTCGACGCCACACTGCGGCCCGTGGTCCTAGAGGTGCAGCCGCTCTTTCGCGCCGCTGCCGAACTCGCCACCGGCGACGAGCCCGACCGCGTCTCGCGCGTGTTCGAGGCCGCGCCGCTCTTTGTCGGTGAGGCGGCGTGGGCGGGTAGCGCGGCGCCCGCCGTGCAGGCCGCCGCGCGCGTGCTCTCCGGCCTCGCCTTCGAGCGGCGCCTCCAGGGGGCGAGCGCGCCCCGGACGCTCCCCTACGTGCTCGACGGCACCGCCTACGCCCGCGCCGCGCCCTTCACGCGCCCCGCCTACCTGCGCCTGCTCGCCGGCAGCGCTCCGCTGGCCGACCTCGACGCGCGCGGCTGGGCCGAGGCCACCGCTGAGGTGGGGCAGACGCTCGCGCTCGTCGACTCGTCGGTGACTGGCTGCCGGCGCGACCGGCTGTGCTACTACCGGGCGGGCCTGCGCGTACTCGGAGGCGTCGCGGCGCTCGGCGAGGTGCTCGCCCCGGCCCCGCAGGTGGGGGCGCTCCAGCAGGTCCGCCTGCGCTGGCGCCGCCTCGTGGACGTGCAGGAAGCGCTCGCGCGGGGCGAGTTCAGCGGCGCCACCGTGGCGCTCGGGCAGGCGTTCGCGCAGGCCGGAGAAGGCGCCTCCGCCCTGCCGCCGGTGCTGGAGGCGCGCCTCGTGGCGCTCGCGCGCATCGCCGAGGCGCCCACGCGGGCCGAGGTGGAGCGCCTGCTCGCCGACCGCCTCCTCGAACGCACCGACGCGCGCTGACGTCCGGCTGGCTCCGGGCGGATCGGGGCAGGCGGTGCTACGTTGGTGAAGAGGCCGCGCGCTGCTGCGCCGCCCCGTTTCGCCCGCCCATGCACCTCCGCGCCCTCGGCACCAGCGGCCTCCACGTTTCCGCCCTCGGCCTCGGCTGCATGGGCATGAGCCACGCCTACGGCACGCCCCCGGACCGCGCGGCGATGATCGCGCTCCTGCGCACGGCGGTGGAGCGCGGCGTCACCTTCTTCGACACGGCCGAAGTCTATGGCCCGTTCACCAACGAAGAACTCGTCGGCGAAGCCCTGGCGCCCTTCCGCGACCGTGTGGTGATCGCCACCAAGTTCGGCTTCGCGCCTGATCGCCGCCGGTGGCGCGGGCGGTCGGGCCTCGACAGCCGGCCCGAGCACATCCGCGCGGTCGCCGAGGCGCTCGCTCCAGCGGCTCCGCACCGACCACATCGACCTGTTCTACCAGCACCGCGTTGACCCCAACGTGCCCATCGAAGACGTGGCGGGCGCGGTTAAGGACCTCATCGCCGAAGGCAAGGTGCAGCACTTCGGCCTGTCCGAAGCCGGCGTGCAGACGATCCGCCGCGCGCACGCCGTGCAGCCGGTCACGGCGCTGCAGAGCGAATACTCGCTGTGGTGGCGCGAGCCGGAGGCGGAGTCCTGCCGACGCTGCGAAGAACTCGGCATCGGCTTCGTGCCCTTCAGCCCGCTCGGCAAGGGGTTTCTCACCGGCCAGATCGACGCGGCCACCGCGTTCGACGCCAACGACTTCCGCAACACCCTCCCGCGCTTCGACGCCCGAGGCCCGCGCAGGCGAACCAGGCGCTGGTCGACCTGCTCCGGCGCGATCGCAGACGCGCAAGGGGCCACGCCCGCGCAGGTCGCCCTCGCGTGGCTGCTGGCGCAGAAGCCGTGGATCGTGCCGATCCCCGGCACCACCAAGCCGCACCGCCTGGAGGAGAACCTCGCCGCCGCCGACCTCGAACTCACGGCGGACGACCTGCGCACGATCGAGGCGGCAGCGGCCCACCTGACGGTCCATGGGGCCCGCTACCCCGCGCGGGCGCAGCAGCAGATCGACCGCTGACCGGCCCGAGACAAGCCGCGTCGGGGCCCGGCAGTAGGGGAGCGGTCGATCTGCTGCTGCCGTGATTGGTCGTTCGGGCCGTGTCGACCCGTGTCGTGCCGGGGGAGAAGGCTTCGCCGAGCGTCTGGGAGCCGTCTAGGTCGCATTTCGGCGCATCTATGCCGCATTTCGAGGGGATGCGGCATTTTATGTTAACGGCTCTTCTTGAACGCTACCCGTATGGTGATGCTCACCGCACGCGCGCTGCGCGGCCCGTTGTCCTGCGTTTTTCGCTGCTGCGAAAGCGTGTTCTTCCTGCTCATTTTCCTGTTAACCACCCAGCCCGCAGGGGCCGCGCCGGTCTCGCCAGAAAGGGCGCCGGGTGGGGTGGCGGGGACGCCCGCAGAGGTTTGGGAGATGCCTGAGATGCGCGGCGCAGTGCCTGTGCTGCTATATGCCGACACGGTGCGGGCCAAAAGCCCACGCCGGGCCCTGCTGCTCTCGCTGGGTGGAACCCTTGCCATGGGCGTGCCGATCGTCAATCTCGCGGCGCTCCCGCTTGGGCCCGCGCTCGGGCATTTTTACGCGGGTAATGATCACCAGGCGTGGGTCGGCATCGGTATCCGAACCGGAGCGATTGCCGGGGCCATGCTGCTCATTATGGGCGCGGCACTTGATGGGAGTAAAAGCACGCCTGCCACCATTGACCGGTATCTCTACGGCGCGACCGCTGTGATCCTGGGCTCCGCCATCTACGACATAGCGACCGCACCGGCTGCGGCGCGGCGGGCCAACGAACGCCTCGGCATCTCGGCCCTCGTTCTGCCCGCGCCGGGTGGGGCCCACGTGCGCCTGGCCATGCGCCTGTGATCGCGCGGCGCAGACGAGGGGGCCGCCCTGTTCCGCCGCGTCCGATCCGCGCGGATCGGGGCCGATGGGGCTTCCGGCAAAAGGCGTGGGCCTTTGAGGTCTGCGCGAACGCGAAACGGGCCGCGCCGGGCAATCGTTGGCCCGCCAAACCTGAGGGAGCGATGAGCAAGCTGGGCCGCGTACTCGTGGCAATGTCGGGCGGCGTGGACTCGTCCGTGGCCGCGGTGATGCTGCACGAGCAGGGCTACGAGGTCGTCGGGCTCACGATGAAGACGTGGGACTACGGCACCGCCGGGCCGGCCGCCACCGGCAAGCAGGTCGGCTGCTGCTCGCTCGACGCCATGAACGACGCCCGCGCCGTGGCCCTCCGCTACGGCTTCGCCCACTTTATCGTGGACCTGCGCGAGGAGTTCGGCGAGCACGTCATCGACACATTCGCGCAGGAATACCTCACCGGGCGCACGCCCAATCCGTGTATTCTGTGTAACACCTACATCAAGTGGGAAGCCCTCCTGCGCCGCGCCGACCGTCTGGGCTGTGAACACATCGCGACGGGCCACTACGCGCGCGTGCGGCAGGACGCCGGTTCAGGGCGCCATGTGGTGAGCCGGGGCCTCGACGTGCGCAAGGACCAGTCGTACGTGCTCTGGGGCGTCGCGCAGGATCACCTCGCCCGCTCGATCTTCCCGCTCGGCGGCTACGAGAAGCCCGAAATCCGCCGCCTCGCGTCCGATTGGGGCCTCGACACGGTGGCCGACAAGCCGGACTCCTACGAGATCTGCTTTATCCCCGAAGGCGACTACCGGGGCTTTCTCCGCCGCCGCGTGCCCGCGCTCGACGCGCAGGTGGCCGGCGGGGCGTTCGTGTTGCCGGATGGGACGGTCGTCGGGAAACACGAAGGGTATCCATTCTATACCGTGGGGCAGCGGCACGGACTCGGGCTCGCCCTCGGCTATCCCGCATACGTCACGCAGATCGACGCGGACACGAACACCGTCACGGTGGGTCCGCGCGAGGCGCTGCTGCGGCAGACGCTCACGGCGCGCGGGGCGGTCTACGGCGCCGTGCCCGCCCTTGGCGAGGAGCGGGCCGTGCACGCGCAGATCCGCGCCCACGACGAAGGCGCCCCCGCGCTTGCCTGGGACACTGAGGCGCCCGGCACGTTCGCCGTCGCCTTCGCCGCGCCCCGCCCGATGCTGACGCCCGGCCAGGCCGTGGTGCTCTATGCGGGCGACGATCTGCTTGCCGGCGGCTGGATCGACCGGGTGGAGGGATGAGCGCCGCCCGCGAGGCGCGCATGTTGGCGTAGGGGCGAAGCGCCCGTTGTGAGGGCGTAGCACGTGGCGCCGCCTCGGACGCGCGCAACACCGCCGCCCGTCACGGTGCCCCGGCGCTTCGCCCGGCTCTCCGGCATGGGGCGCGCCCGGCTCCGGCATGGGGCGGTGGCGAGAAGGGCGAAGCCCCGGGGTGGGGCGTCGGGAGGTGCCTGTGTGGGAGGTGGGGCAGGGCGGCGGGCAGGGGCCGCACAGCGGGGGCTTCGCCCCTACGAAACCGGCGCCTCTACACGGGCACGATCTCGCAGAGGGCGCGGAGGCGGGAGATGGTGCGGCGGAATTTCTCGGCGATGCCCCGGCCGATGGCGCCCTCCACGTGGGCGAGCCACTGCTCGGGGGCGCGGGCGGCTGTGAAGTAGAGCGTCGGGGCGTCCGGGCGGAGGTAGAGGTCGTCGAGGACGCGGAGCAGGCGGAGGGCGTCGTCGGTGGTGGCCGGGGCGAGGTCGTCGAGGTAGAGCGCTTCGGCGGCGGCGAGGGTGTCTACAAAGCGCGTGTGCTCGGTGGCGGTGGCGGCGGCCACGAACGCCGGCCAGCCGAGGCGGTGCTTGGGGCGTGCCTCGGCGGCAAAGGCGGCGTCGAGCGCGGCCCGCGTGCGCTCGGGGACGCCGATCCACGCGCGGCCCGCGTGCGGCTGCCGGGCGCGGTAGTCCGGGCCTTCCACGACGACCACGCGGAAGCGCTGGTCGAACTCGGAGAGAAAGCGCCGGAAGCGGTCGGAGCCCTGGTTGGCGTTGAGAAAGCGCGCGGGCTCGACGTTGCTCGTGGCGATCACCGCTACGCCGTGCGCGTCGAGCGCCTTGAGCGTGCGCACGAGGCGGACCTCGTTGGCCGGGTCGTCTACTTCCACCTCGTCGAGAAAGAGCACGCGGTAGCGCTGGGCAAAGGCGGCGGCAAAGACCTCCGGCGGTTCGAGCGTGCGGAAGAGCGCGGCGGCGGGCAGAAACTGCGCGGGCACAGCGGGCGTGAGCGCGTGGAAGGCGGCGGCGAGCAGGTGGGTCTTGCCGGTGCCCGCCGGCCCGACGAGGTAGAGGCCGTGCCCGGGCAGCGGCGGACGGCGGCGCAAGAAGCCCCGCGTCGTGTAGTGCGCCTTCAGGCCCGCCGCAAAGGCCGCCACCGCCTCGGCCGCCGCCGCCTGCGCGGGCGTCTCCGGGGCATAGGAGGCGAATGTGGCGGCGGCGTAGCGCGGCGGAAGCGACACAGGCAGAAGCGGCGGCAGGCGGGCGCGTCCCAACCGTGCCGGGCGGGGCCTGTGCCGGGCGCGGCGCGCATTTCCCCAGGCTTTCGCGCGCCTGCGCCGTCGTGCCGCCGTGCGGAGGCCTCCCCAAACCTGCGTTGCAACAGAATTGCACGGCGCTTTTCCGCCCCTCCGTGGCTAGTGCGTAACATACCGGCCGCACCCTCCTTCACTATGCACCTGGACGAACATACCGGCACCCGGCTGCTCATCGTCGAAGACGATACCAACATCGCCGCCAGCCTTCAGCTCTTCCTCGAAGCGCAGGGCTACGACGTAGACATCGAGCACGACGGCCAGAAGGGCCTCGAATCGGCCTCGGCGCTGCCGGGCTACGACCTCGTCGTGCTCGACGCGCGCCTGCCCGGCAAGAGCGGCTTCGACATCCTGCGCGAGATGCGCGCCAAGGGCGCCTCGACGCCCGTGCTCATGCTCACCGGCATGGGCGCCACCGAAGACCGCCTGCGCGGCTTCGAACTCGGCGCGGACGACTACCTCACCAAGCCGTTCTCGACCGACGAACTCCTCGCCCGCGTCAAGGCCATCCTCGTGCGCGCCCGCCCCGATGCGGCCGCCTCGAAGGGCGCCTACAACGTCGGCGGCCTCAACGTTAACCTCGACACCGCCGACGCCCGCCGCGAAGGCAAGCCGGTGGACCTGACGGACCTCGAATACCGGCTGCTGAAGTACTTCATCATCCACCGGGGCCGCACGGTCTCGCGCAAGCAGCTTCTCCGCGACGTGTGGCAGCTGCCCGCCGAGGTCGAGACGCGCACCATTGACCGCCACGTCAACGCGCTCCGCAAGGTGATGGACGGCGACGACGAAGACACCTGGCCGATCCGCTCGGTCTACGGCATCGGCTACAAGCTCGTCGGCGCCGAAACGGCCAAATAGACGGGCGACGCACGCTTTTGGACGTGCGACGCAGCAGGCTCAGCACATGAGAAAGGCCCGGCGCAACTGCTGCACCGGGCCTTTCTGCGTTTCTCTACATCGTCTATCGACCGTCGCCTATCGCACGTCGAAGGTCAGTCGCGGAAGCGGTAGCCGATGCCGTAGACGGTTTCGATGTACTGCGGCGTGGCCGGGTCGGGCTCGACCTTCTTGCGCACGCTCGCCATGTGGCGGTCGATCGTGCGCGTGACGATGTCCTGGTCGATGCCCCACACGTCGGTGAGGAGCTGGCGCCGGGTCACCGTCTTGCCGCGGTTGAGGATGAGGTAGCGCAGGATGTCGAACTCGAGGGCCGTGAGGGGCACCTCTTCGCCGCCCCGGTTGGCCTCGTGCGTCGAGAAGTTGATGTGCACGTCGCCGATGGTGTAGGTGTCCATCGGGGCGCGGTCCGGCGGCTGCGTGCGGGCGAGCACGGCGCGGGTACGGGCGAGCAGCTCTTCGGGGTTGAAGGGCTTGATCACGTAGTCGTTGGCGCCGAGGCCGAAGCCCTTGAGGATGTTCTCCTGCTCGCCGCGCCCGGTGAGCATGAGGATCGGGCGCGTCGAACTCGAACTGCTGCGTTTCTTCGAGCACTTCGAAGCCGCTCTTGCCGGGCAGCGTGACGTCGAGCATGACCACGTCGAAGTCGCGTCCGCGCTCGCGCATGAGCGTGAGGGCTTCTTCGCCGTCCATCGCCCGCGTCACCTCGAAGTCGTTGGCCTCGAAAAAGTCCTGGAGTGCATCGCCCACGTCGGGATCGTCGTCAACGACGAGCATTCGGTAGGTCTGGGTAGCCATCAGCGGTGAGGGTTGAAACGGGCGGAGAGGGATGTGAAGATAGGGCAGGGCCGCCGCAGCGGCACGGCCCTCTCAGGAGCCTTCGAGCGAGACCGGCCAGCGGCCGGGCGCCGGGGCCTGCCCCCTGAGCCATGCCACGGCGGCGTCGAGGGCTTCGGGACGGAAGCCAAAGGTAACGAGTGCGGGCACCGGTTGGCCATCGGCGCCCACGACGTCGAGCACGGCGTAGGGGTTCCACAGCGCCAGGTGCAGCACGGGCCGCAGGGCGGTGGCAAAGGCGCGGCGCCCTTCGTCGAGGCGGACGCGGCCCGTGGAGGCGAACACGACGGGCGTGCCGGGCCGGTGGATGGCCTCGAAGGCGGGCAGCGTCTCGCGCGGGTCGCGCGCGGGGTCGAAGGTGTGGACGCGCAGGTCGTAGTGCGGGCTGAGCCGGCTCGTGAGGCTCGTGCCCGAGAGGCCCGCATCGGAGGCGCCGGCGCCCGGCGCCGCGCTCGGCACGACGAGCGTGAAGGCGCTGCCGTCCCGGAGCGGCTGCGGGTTGCGGTAGGTGGTCAGGCCGCGCGCCCACGCCTCGCGCATCGTCGCGCCGTCGTCCTCGCGGGCCGGGTTTTCGTAGGCCCCGGCGGCCACCGGGAAGCGCGCCGCGAGCGCGTCGAGGCGGGCGGTTTTGCGGCGCAGGTCGGACTCGGAAAGCTGGCCCCCGCGCAGCAGGCCCGCGATGGCCTCGGCGGTGCGCACCTGGTCGTCGCGGCTGCCGAGGGCCATCACGAGGTCGGCGCCGGCGGTGAGCGCGAGCGTGGCGGCGTCGCCGCGCCCGTACTTCTCGGTGATGGCCTGCATCCCCATCGAGTCGGTCGTGATGACGCCGTCGTAGCCGAAGCGCTCGCGCAGCAGGCCCGTCAGGATGGCCTTCGAGAGGGTGGCCGGGTGGTCCGGGTCGATCTGCGGAAAGACGATGTGGGCCGTCATGAAGGCCGGCGCGCCTGCCGCCGCTGCCGCGCGGAAGGGCGCCAGTTCGAGGCGCTCCAGCACCTCCATGGGCTTGTCTACGACCGGCAGGCCGAGGTGGGAGTCTACCGCCGTGTCGCCGTGGCCGGGAAAGTGCTTGACGCAGCCCGCCACGCCGGCGCGGGTGAGGCCGCGCAGCCACGCGAGCCCCAGCCGCTCGACGAGCGCCGGATCGGAGCCGAAGCTGCGGTCGCCGATGACGGGGTTGCGCGGGTTGTTGTTGACGTCGAGGACGGGCGCGTAGTCCCAGTTCAGGCCCAGCGCGTGGATCCCACGCCCCGTTGCGTAGCCGACGCGTTCGGCGAGCGCGGGGTCGTCGGCGGCGCCGAGGTTCATGTTCGAGGGGCCGAACGGGAGCGTGCGCGTGCGCCAGACGCCGCCGCCTTCCTGGTCGATCCCCACGAGCACATGGCGGCCCACGGCGGCGCGGAGGCTCTCGGTGAGGCCGCGGGCCTGGTTTTCGCTCGTGATGTTGCGCTGGAACAGCACCACGCCCCGGATGCCGTACTCGCGGATGTAGGCGACCGTGTCGGCATCGAGGTCCGGACCGGGCAGGTCCACCATCATGAAGTCGCCCGGCCGGAGGGCCTTGCCGGGCGTCGCGAAGGTCAGCCGGGGCAGCGCGAGCGCGCCTGTGGCCACAGCGGCGGAGCGGAGAAACGTGCGACGGGTGGGCAAAGCGTTACAACGATGGCGGCAGGCCAAGTATAAGGCGCCGTTACGGTTGTAACGACGATCTGTAGGCTGCGAGTGCCGCACAAAAACACGCCTGTGCTCTGCGCTCCTGCCCGCCCGGAAAGCCGTCCGCCATCGCTGCCGCCTGCGATCAACCCCTGCCGCGCCGGCAGCGATGCGGCGGGCCTGCCCGAAACCGGCGCCGCAGGGCCCGGCCGACCCGGCCGCTCGCGCATGGTGATTGGCTGGATCAGGGCGCCTGCGGCTGAACGCGCGTGTACGCCTCCGAGCGCGGATACCGCTGCAGCAAGCCCGGCTCGGCGATCACCCGCTCGATGGCGTCCATCTCCAGGGGCAGAAACGCGGAGGCGTTCTCCACGCCCGTCTCGGTGATGATGAGCAGGTCTTCGTTGCGGATGTACACGTGCTCTTCGGGCACGCGGAGGGCAGGCTCGATCGTGAACACCATGCCGGGGCGGAGGAGGCCGCCGCGCGGGCCGGGGTCATGGGTCGCCATGCCCACCCAGTGGCCGAGCGAGGCGTTCGGACTCGCCGCCGCCGCGCGGTAGCCCGCCACAAAGCGCTCGGCGGCGGCGCGGTAGATGGGCTTGGAGAACGTGGCCCCGGCGAGGGCGGCCTCCATCTCGGCGGTCGCCTCGGCAATCACCGTCTGCGCGGTCACGCCCGGACGGATGTGGCGGAGCACGGCCTGGTAGCACGTGAGGTAGAAGCCGTAGAGTTCGCGCTGCCAGCCCTCAAAGCGCCCGTTGACCGGCCAGATGCGGGTCACGTCGGAGCGGTAATAGCCCACGTCGGGGGCGTAGTCCATCAGCACGAGCTCGCCGTCGCGGAGGTGCTTGCCGGCGGCGCGGTGGTGGGGGTAGGTGGCGTTGACGCCCCCCGAGACGATGGCGGCGTAGGCGTCGCCCTGGGCGCCGTTGCGGGTGAAGATGAGCCGCCCGAGCCCGTCGAGTTCGCGCTCGGCTACCCCGGGCTCGGTCGAGCGCATGCTCTCCAGAATAGCCTCGGCGGAGAGCCGCGTGGCCCGGCGGATGAGGTCGAGTTCGCGGGGCGACTTGATGAGGCGCATCTCGTCCACGACGGGCGAGAGGTCGCGCACGCGAAACGTGGGGAAGCGCTCTTCGAGGAGCCGCACGAACTGCGCCTCGCGCCCTGCGCGCCCGTCCCACGGGTCATCGGCGATGTCGGCGCGCGTGCGGGTGGCGCCGTCGCGGCTCTCGGAGAGGCCCTCGCCCGGCGTGAAGAGCGTGTACACCGCCCGCACGCCCCCGGCGGCCACCCCGGCGAGGTCGTCCTGCAGCCGCTCTACCAGCCGCACCGCGTCCACGCCCACGAGGCCTTGCGCGCGCACGGAGTCATCGGCGGTGAGGGTGTTGCCGTCGGTGCCGGCGCGGCGCTCGTTGCGGGGCAGGAGGTAGAGCGTGGTGCGCCGCGTGCGTCCGTCGAGGAGCAGGTAGGCGTGCGGCGCTTCGACGCCGCAGAGGTAGAAGAACTGGTTGTCCTGCCGGAAGCGCGCCCACGCCGCCGGGGCGCCCTGGAAGACGGCGATGGCCGAGTCGCCCATCGCCTCGAAGAGGCGCGCGCGGCGCGCGGCGAACTCTTCCGCCGGGAAGAACGGCGTGAAGAGGGGCTTGCCTTCTTCGGGCACCTGGGCGTGCGCGCGCGGCGACGCAGGCAGGAGCAGGGCGCCGGCAAGGGCGGCAGCGGTGAGGATCCGGCGCATGGGGGCAGGGAGATGGAGCGCCCGAAGGTTACGGACGCCCCATGCCCATCGCTACGCCGCCCCGTACGCCCGGCTCAGTGCCGGTACATCTGCACGATGTTGAGCGCGATTTCGAGGGCCTGCTCGGCGTTGAGGCGCGGGTCTACCTGCGTGTGGTAGGCGCGCCCGAGCCCGTGCGCGTCGAGGCCGCGGGCGCCGCCGATGCACTCGGTCACGTCCTCGCCGGTCAGTTCGAGGTGGACGCCGCCGAGGTGCGAGCCGAGCGACCGGTGGATGCGGAACGAGGCGTCGAGTTCGGCGACGATCTTGTCGAAGCGGCGCGTTTTGACGCCCGTGGCGGTCTCCTCGGTGTTGCCGTGCATGGCGTCGCACACCCAGAGCACCGGATGCCCGCTCGCGCGCACGGTCTCGATGAGGCGCGGCAGCCCGTCTTCGACGCCGTCGGCGCCAAAGCGCGCGATGAAGGTGAGCCGGCCCGGCTCGCGGTGCGGGTCGAGCAGGCGCAGCAGGTCGCGGATGTGGTCGGACGAGGTGCTCGCGCCCACCTTGACGGCCACGGGGTTGGCGATGCCGGTGGCGTAGGTGACGTGCGCGCCGTCGGGCTCGTTCGTGCGCAGGCCGATCCACGGAAAGTGGGTGCCGAGGTTGTAGGGCGTCTCGAAGCGCGGCACGGTGCGCGTGAGCGCGTCCTCGTAGCCGAGCAGGAGGGCTTCGTGGGAGGTGTAGAGTTCCGCCCGCTCCAGCTCCGGAATGCGCCCCTCCACGAGCGTCGTCACGAACGAGAGGCCGTCGTGGATGCGCTCGACGATGCGGTGGTACTCGTCGGCGAGGGGGCTGTGCTGGACAAACTCGAGGTCCCACACCTCGGGGTGGTGGAGGTCGGCGAAGCCGCCCTGCGAGAGCGCGCGGACAAAGTTGAGCGTGAGCGCGCTGCGGCTGTAGGCGTCGACGAGGCGCGCCGGGTTGGGCGTGCGGGCCTCGGGCGTGAAGGCCGGCCCGTTGATGATGTCGCCCCGGTAGGAGGGCAGGGTGATGCCCCCGCGCGTCTCGTAATCGGACGAGCGCGGCTTGGCGTACTGGCCCGCCGTGCGGCCCACGCGCGTCACGCGCATCCGGAGGCCGTAGGAGAGCACGAGGCTCATCTGCATGAGCACCTTCATCCGGTTCGTGATGACGGAGGCGGTGCATTCGCCAAAGCTCTCGGCGCAGTCGCCGCCCTGGAGCAGAAACCGCCGCCCGGCCTGCGCCTCGGCGAGCTGCGCCTTGAGGCTGCGCACCTCCCAGCTCGTCACGAGCGGCGGGAGCGCGGCCAGTTGGGCGAGCGCCGCGTCGAGGTGGGCGGCGTCGGGGTACTGCGGCTGCTGGCGGGCGGGGCGGGCGCGCCAGGGCGCGTGGGGGACGGAAGCCTGCATGTTCAAGGCTGGAGGTAAAGCGAGGCCGAGGGCACGTCGAGCACGGCGGCGTGCGCGTGGAGGGCGTCGGCGCCGAGCACGGCCTGCACCGGGGCGCCGCCGCGCGCCACGAGCGGTCCGTTGAGAAAGCCGAGGGCGAACGCGCGCAGCGGCACGCGCACCTTCAGGAGGCCGAGGGTGAGGCGGGCGCCGGGCAGCGGGGCGGGGGCGCCAGGCGCCGGGAGGCGGGAGGGTCGCGAGGCCCTGCGCGTCGGCCCAGGCGGCGTCTACGAGCGTGGCGAGGGCGCCGGAGTCTACGAGCACCGTCAGCGGGACGCCGTTCACGGCGGCATCGGCGCACAGCAGGCCGGCGCCGTTGCGGGCGAGCGGCACGCGGTGGTAGCCGCCGGCGAGGAGGGCGTCGTGGATCGGCATCGCGCTAGGCGCCGAGGCCGTAGAGGGCGCCGTATTTGGCCTCCACGTAGGCGAGCCAGGGTTCGGCCGAGAGCGGCCCCCCGGTGGCCGCGCGCACGATCTCGTCGGCGGTGCGGGCGCGGCCGTAGTGGTGGACGTGCGAGTAGAGCCACGCGAGCAGCGGCTCAAACTGCCCGGCGGCGATCAGCCCGTCGAGGTCGCCGAGGCCCTGCCGGGCGGCCTCGAAGAGCTGCACGGACATGAGGGTGCCGAGCGTGTAGGTGGGAAAGTAGCCGAGCGCCCCGAGCGCCCAGTGGACATCCTGCAGGCAGCCGTTGGCGTCGTCTGGCACGGCGATCCCGAACAGCTCCTCGAAGCGCGCATTCCACCGCGCGGGCACGTCCGCCACGGCGAGCGAGCCGTCGATGAGCGCCGTTTCGATCTCGAAGCGCAGCAGGATGTGCAGCGGGTACGTCACCTCGTCGGCCTCGACGCGGATAAAGCTCGGCTGCACGCGGTTGAGCGCGGCCACGAACGCGGCCTCCTCCACGCCTGCGAGCGCGTCCGGGAAAAACTGCTGCAGCTGCGGATAGTAGTGCCGCCAGAACGCCGCCCCGCGCCCCACGAGGTTCTCCCACAGGCGCGACTGCGACTCGTGGACGCCGAGCGAGGCGCCCTCGGCGACCGGCGTGCGCTCCCACACCGGCGAGATGTTCTGCTCGTAGAGCCCGTGCCCGGCCTCGTGGAGCATCCCGAAAAAGCCCATCGGGAAAAAGTGCGGGTCCACGCGCGTGGTGAGGCGCACGTCGGAGATGGAGAACGTGGTCGTGAACGGGTGCGCGGACAGGTCGAGGCGGCCCCGCTCCAGGCTGTAGCCGATGTCGCCGAGCACGGTGAGCATGAAGGCCCACTGCCGGTCGTCGGGAAAGTGCGCGTGCAGGAACGCGTCGTCCGGCGCGGGCGCGGCGGCGATGCGCTGCACGAGCGGCACGAGGCGCGCGTGGAGGTCGGCGAAGAGCGTGGCGATCTCGGCCGTCGTGGCGCCGGGCTCGTAGAGGTCGAGGAGGGCGTCGTAGGGATGGGCTTCGTAGCCGAGCAGATCGGCCTGCTCGCGGCTCAGGTCTACGAGGCGCTGGAGATGGGGCGCGAACGTGGCGAAGTGGCTGGCGGCGCGGGCGGCCTTCCACGCCTCCTTGGCGAGCCCGGAGGCTTCGGCGAGGTCGGAGATGAGGCGCGCGGGCAGCCTGGTCGCCTTGTCGAAGTCGCGGCGGACGACGCGCACGAGGGCCGCGTCGTCGTCCTCTAGCGGATCGCGTCCGGCGACGGCGGCTTCGGCGGCGGCGAGCAGGCGGGCCGGTCGCGTCGCCGGTGAACTGCTCGTGGGCAAGTCGGCGGAGCGTGCCCACCTGGAGGGCGCGGGCGGCGGCCCCGCCGTCCGGCATGTACGTTTCCTGGTCCCACTCCAGCACCGCCGCGGCCATTTTGAGGTCCTGCACGGGGGCGAGGTGGGCACGAAGGGCCTGAAGCGGCATGCGCGGCGCGGCGAGGGTTCACCCCAAGAAACGCCGCACGGGCGGGCCTACTGCCCCATTCACCGAGGGTTCGCGCCCGGAAGCGCTCCCAGTCGATGCGCTACGCCGCGCGCACGAGCCGGACGGCAAAGGCGCCGTCGGTGCCGTGGACGTGGGGCAGGGCCGCGTAGTCGCCCTCAGGGGTTTGCATCGTCGCGGGCACGCGCTCGCCCACCGGGTCGCGGCGGAAGCCGGGGTGTGCGGCGAGGAAAGCGGCGACCTGCTGCTCATTTTCCTCCGGCTCCAGGCTGCACGTGCTGTAGACGAGCCGCCCGCCGGGCCGCGACGAGGCGCGCGGCGTCGGCGAGCAGGCGCGCTTGCAGTTCGACGAGTTCGCGCAGTTCGGGCTCGGTGCGCTGCCAGCGCAGGTCGGCGCGCTTGGCGAGCACGCCCGTGCCGGAGCACGGCGCGTCGAGGAGGACGGCGTCGGCCAGGTCGCCCGCCGCCACGCGGGCCTCCACGCTTTCGGCGACCGTCTCGATGATCGTCAGGCCCGAAGCGGGGAGCGCGCGCTCGAGCAGGCGCAGGCGGCCCGCGTGCGCGTCGGAGGCGACGATCCGGCCCGTGTTCTGCATCCGGTGGCCCGCGTAGAGGGCCTTGCCGCCGGGCGCCGCCGCCACGTCGAAGACGGTTTCGCCCGGCTGCGGGTCGAGCACGCGCACGACGAGCCCGGCGGCTTCGTCCTGCACGTAGGCGGCACCGTCGCGCACGAGCCCCTCGCGGAGCACG
The DNA here is from genome assembly GCA_963740755.1 of Rhodothermales bacterium. GTDB lineage: Bacteria > Bacteroidota > Rhodothermia > Rhodothermales > BA12 > CAVSDF01. The sequence continues at coordinate 170,951 of CAVUFJ010000006.1, read as the reverse complement.
GCTTGCAGGGCGGGCAGGCGCAGAAAATCGTCGAGCGCGGGCGAGGGCGTGTAGGCCACCCCGAGCGCGTCGAGGCGGGCGCGGAGGGCCTCGGGGTCCAGCCCGTGCGCGCGGAGGCCGTAGAAGGGGCGCGCGTTGTGGTGCCGCAGGAGGGCTTCGGTGGCATCCGGGCCGAGCCGGGTGTGCCAGCGGCGCACGAGCCACGTCGGGTGCGAGTGGCGGATCGCGAGGTCTTTGACCGGATCGCCGGTGTCGGGCGTGGGGAAGCGTCCGGCGGCTTCGGCGAGGCGGCGCAGCACGGCGTTCACGAGGCCGCTCGCCCCGCGCCCGGCGAGGGTGCGCGTGGCGCTCACGGCTTCCGAGACGGCGGCGTGGGGGGCGGTGTCGGCCACGGCGATCTCGTAGGCGCCCACGCGCAGGGCCGCGCGCACTTCGGGGTCGAGCCCGTTCACGCCGCCGCGCACGAGCGGGTTGAGGAGAAAGTCGAGCCAGCGCAGGTGGCGCGTCACGCCGGCGGTGAGGTCGGTGGCGGCGCGGGCCTCGGCGGCATCGCCCCCGGCGTCGCGCTCGGCGAGGCCCACGAAGGCGCGGTCCTGTTCGAGGCGGATGAGGGCGCGGGCAGCGGCGAGACGAGCGGACACAGGCAGGGTGAGACGAGCCCCCTGCAACGGCCGCGCCGGGCCTCCGGTACCCTGCCGCCGCGCAGATTCACGCCGCCTCGGCAGAACCGGTGTCCTCCAGGCCGAAGGCGGCAGCGGGCGGCGGGGTCACGACGGGCGGCGCCGTGGGCAGCTCGACAACGAACGTCGAGCCCTCGCCGGGCGTGCTCGATACGTGGATCGTGCCGCCGTGGCGCTCTACGATGCGGCGGCAGATGGCGAGCCCGATGCCGGTGCCGTCGTACTCGCCGCGCGTGTGGAGGCGCTGGAAAGGCGCAAAGATGCGGTCGCGGTACTTCTCGTCGAAGCCGATGCCGTTGTCCTGGATCGTCAGGCGCCAGCCGTCGAGACCCTCCAGGCCGTCGGGCGCGGTGATGCGCGTGCGCTCGGCGCGGATCGTCACCACGGGCGGGATGCCGGGGCGGTGGAACTTGAGCGCGTTGCCGAGCAGGTTCTGGAACAGCTGCCGCATCTGCGTCGCATCGGCGCGGACGGTGGGCAGCGCCACCGCGTCGACGCGGCCCTGCGTTTCGGTCAGGCGCGCCCAGAGGTCCTGCGTCACTTCGTCGAGCACGCGGGCGAGCGGCACTTCGGTGAACGGCCGCGTCTGCGTGGTCACGCGCGAGAAGGTGAGCAGGTCTTTGATGAGGCTCGACATCCGCAGGGCCGACTCCTGGATCCGGTTCAGAAAGCCGATGCCCTCGTCGTCGAGGGCGGCGCTGTGGTCGCTGCGGAGCAGGTCGGAGAAGGCGGAGATCTTGCGCAGCGGCTCCTGCAAGTCGTGCGAGGCCACGTAGGCGAACTCCTGCAACTCGCGGTTGGAGCGTTCGAGCTCCTGCGCGTGCCGCCGGAGCTGCGACGCGCGCTCCTCGGCGCGCTTCTGGTCCGTCACGTCCACCACCGCCTCGACGGCCATCTGGAGCGTGCCGTCGGCGGCGAGCACGGGGAAGGCGGAGCTGAGGATCGTGCGGCGCACCGCCTGCTCGTCGGCCAGGTCGTAGACCTCGCCCTCCACGCGCGTGCCTTCGAGGGCGCGGGCGAGCGGCAGGTGGTAGGACTCCACGACGACGTGCGTTTCGTGGTGGTAGAGCGTGCCGCTCGTGCGCATGGCCTCGGCGCGGGCGTTGCGAAAGGTGATGCGCCCCTGGGCGTCGGCCACCGTCACGGCCACCGGCATCGACTCGAGCAGCACGCGGAAGCGCCGCTCGCTCTGAATCGTCAGGCGCGCGGCGCGGCCCTGGGCGCCGGTGAGCCCGAACAGGAGCAGGCTCAGCGCTACGCCGCCCGCGAGCACGAACGGCACCGTGTCCTCGCGGGTGCTCGCAAACGAGTCGGTCGAGGCAAACGCGATCGTCCACGTACGCCCGGCGATGGGCATCTGGGCCGTCGTGGTGCGCAGCGGACGCGCGGCGGGGGCGATCTGGTCGTCGGCGGAGTCGTAGAGCAGGGCCGACGTGTCGGCGCGGGGGCCGTCGTAGATGCGGAACGCCGTGCGCGGCTGGTCCTCGGTGCCGAAGATGCCGCGCATCACCTCACGCGAGCGAAAGCCGGCATACGCGTAGCCGATGAGGCTCGCGCGGCGGGCGGCGAGGCTGCGCGGGATGGGCCCTTCGCGGCTCCGGAAGACGGGCACGTAGAGCAGAAACCCCGGCCGCATGGACCGTTCGGACTCCTGCACGAGCCGCACCCGCCCGGTGAGCATGGCCCCCCCGATGTCGCGCGCGCGGTCCATGGCTGCGCCGCGGGTGGGCTCGGAGTGCATGTCGTAGCCGAGCGCGATCCGGTTGCGGGGGTCGAGCGGATAGAGCGACACGATGGCGTGCCGCTCCGGGCCCACCGAGTCGGGCCAGAGGTGGTACTCGGGCGTGGTGCGTCGCCGCGTGGCCACGAGGGCCGCCGCCTCGGCGGGCGATTCGAGGCGCCGCGTGTAGCCGATGGCCCGAATGCCGGTGTAGAAGGTGGACAGGCGCAGCCGGGCCACAAAGAGGCCGAAGTGCTCGTCCGACACGCCATCCCCCTCGGCGGTGATATAGGCCGCCGCGCCGCGCACGAGGGCCCGGTAGGTGTCCATGCGCGCCCGGATGCGGTCCTGCGTGCTCTGAACGGCGTTGCGGAACACCTCGTCGTCGCGCTCGCGCGTGCTCCTGGCGAGCGCGAGCGCCGCCACCGCCGTCAGCAGCAGCGACGCCGCCAGAACGATCCAGGGAAGCAACGGGCGACGGTTCATGAAGCGTTCGGGGCCTGCCTGTACCCGCCCCTGCCCGTCGGGTTCGGGGCGGCGGCAAAGGTAGGGCCTGTCAGAAGGTGCGCCGCGTCAGGGATCGGCGAGCGGGAGGCGGAGCGTAAAGGTCGTGCCCACGCCTTCTTCGGTCTCGAACGTAATAGTGCCGCCGCACTCCTCCACCGCCTTGCGCGCGATGGCGAGGCCGAGGCCGGTGCCGCTCGTCTTGGTGGAGAAGTTGGGCTCGAAGATGCGCGCCCGGAGCGCCTCGGGGATGCCGGTGCCGTGGTCCGTCACGCGGGCCACGGCCTCGCCGCCCTCGGCGGCCGTCTCCACGATCACGCCGCGTTCCGGCTGCCCTTCCATGGCCTGGAGGCCGTTTTTGAGCAGGTTGATGAACACGCGTCGCAGCTCCTCCCGGTCCGCCTCGACGACGAGCGGCGTGCGGGCCAGGCGGAGCGTGACGGCGGCGCCTTCCTCTTCCTGCATGAGCTGGGCCGCCTCCTCGGCCACGCGCGCCAGATCGAGCGGCTCGGTGATGCGGCGTGGCAGCCGCGCGAACGTCGAGAAGTCGGAGGCGATGCGGGTGAGCGCCTCGATCTGTTCGAGCAGCGTGGTGGTGATGCGCTCGAAGAGGCGGTCGAACCGGGGCGCGGCGGCTTCTTCGGGGGCCAGTTCGGTGTGGGCGCGGCGGAGGTGCTGGATCGAGAGCCGCATGGGCGTGAGCGGGTTCTTGATCTCGTGGGCCACCTGCCGGGCCATCTCGCGCCACGCCAGTTGCCGCTCCTGCTGGGCAAGCTGCCGGCGGCTCTCGGCCAGCTGCCCCTGCATGGTGTTGAACGTCCGCGCCAGCGCGCCGATCTCGTCGTGCGAGGCCACGTCGAGGGGCGCGTCGAAGCGGCCCCGGCCGACGGCTTCGAGGCCTTCGCGGAGCAGCGCGACCGGACGGGCGAGGGCGCGGGCAAGGAGGGCGGCGGTGAAGGTGACCACGAGCACGAGCAGCAGGAGCGCGCCGAAGAGATAGGCGAGCACGCGCGCCTGCTCGTCTTCGAGGCGTTCCTGCTCGGCGAGCGTGGGCACGGCGAGCACGTAGCGCGGGGCGCCGGTCTCGTCGGTGAGGGCGCGGTAGCCGACGGCGTAGTGGAACGTGCCCAGGTGCGCGGGGGCGGTCACGAAGCGCTCGCCGCCGAGCCCGAGCGCGCGGGCGACGCCGGGGGGCAGCCGCGTGTCTACGAGGCGGTCGCGCACGAGCGCCGGGCGGCTCGTGGCGATGAGCGAATCGCCCCGGAAAACGTGCAGGTCGAGGCCGGCGGCGCGGGCGAGCGAGTCGGCGGAGACGCGTTCGAGGACGCTGTAGGCGGGCTCGCCGGGGGCGCTCTGGCGGGCGAGGGCCTCTTCGAGGGCGCCGAGGCGGCTGTCGAGCCACGCCTCGGTGGCGCGGGCGTTCTCGCTCGTCACCACGCGCACCCCCACGAGCGCCACGAGCACGACGCCCACGCCCGCCCACGGCGAGAAAGGCGTCGAGCACGCGGTCCTGAAACCGCGCGGCCACGCGGTGCCGCCGCTGCCGCCGCGCCCGGAGCACGCGGGCGACCCCGTAGACGGGCGCGGCCAGCACGAGCCCGACGAGCATGAGCCGCAGCCCGAAGAACAGGTGGTCGAAGACGGTGAGCGCCGGCGCCCGCACCGCCACCACGCGCGTCCCCTCGGACAAACGGGCCGGGTCTGCGGCAAAGCGCTCGTAGCGCGTCCGGTAGGGGGCGCCCTGCACGGTCTCGGTGCGCCAGAGCACGGCGGTGCGCCGCAGGCCGGTTTCCACGGTCGGGTCGAGGCGGTAGCGTCCGTACTCGCGGCCCACCTCGCGGGCCAGCAGCCCGTCGCGGAAGAGGGCGACCGAAAGCTGCGCGGGCAGCCCGGCGGTGGCCCCGGCGGGCAGGAGCACGCGCGGAAACGGCGTGTCGGCCTCGCGGCGCGTGGGCTCGGCGCGGGCGGTCACGAAAGCCGCCGCCGTCGAGGGGCACGAGGCCGAGGTACTGGAAGCGGTCCGCCTCGCGCCGCCCCGTCACGGGCTCGACGGTGGGGCCGAGCGCCGGGCCGTTCTCGTCGCGGATGTCGCGCAGGAGGGCGAGTTCCTCGCGGTCGAAGCCCTCGGTGGGGGGCGTGGTGCCTTCGGCAAAGCGGGCCGCGAGGCTGTCGCCGGTGAAAACGACGAGGCCCACGTCGTAGGCGCCGAGGTTGCCGAGGAGCGAGCCGCGCACGAGGTCGGCAGCGCGAGCGTCGAGGGCAGCGCGGCGCTCCGGAGAAGGCGGGGTCGCGAGCAGGCGGCGCAGCGCGGCATCGGCCTGCGCCTGGTTGAGCACGTCGGTGAGGGCGAAGAGCGCGCGCGGGTCGCGACTCTCATCGAACGTGGCAGCCTCGTCTTCCATCCGGGCGCGCTGCTGCGCTTCGGCACCCGTCCACAGGAGCGGGTAGAGGAGCGCGGCGAGGCCGAGCACGACGCTCACCGTGTCGCGCGCGCGCAGGCGCAGCAGCACGAGCCGCCGCACGGAGGTGGCGCCGAGCACGAGGCACACGCCTGCAAAGGGCAACGCGAGGAGGAGGGGCGGCGCCACGAGCAGCCCGGCCGCGCACGCGCCGAGCGCCGCCGCCATCGTCACCACCGGGGCCGCCCGCACGCCGCCGCGCCGGTCGAGTCCGCGCCGGACGAGCGCGGCAAGCGCGCTGCCGGCGAGCACGAGCGCGAGGGTGGCGCCGAGCAGGGCCGCGAGCAGGAGCGCCACATAGCGCGGCGGCCACAGGCCCGCCCGTGCAAACACGTCGAGCGTGGAGTCGAGGACGCTGTGTTCGGCCAGCAGGGCGAGGCCGCGCCCGAGCGTGAGCAGCGCGGCTGTGCCGGCGGCCACGAGCGCCGCCCGCGCCGCAAGTTGCCGCCCCGTCTGCGTCCCGCTGCCGTGCGCCTGCGTCCGCCGGCGCCGCACGAGCGCCACGGCCGCGCCGCCGGCCATGAGCAGAAACGCCACGGTCACGAGCAGGTCGCCGAGCGAGCGGGCTGCGCCGCCGAAGAGCACGAGTCCGTAGCGCTCGGGGCTGAAGAGCGGCGCGAGCGGCGCCCGGCCGGTCTGCCAGCGGCCCGGCACGTCGAGGGCGAGCAGGAGCGCGCGCAGCCCCACGAGCGCGGCCACGCCGACGCCGAAGCGCCACACGCGGCGCCCGGTGCCCCGCCACACCGCCAAGCGTGGCGATCAGGGCCGCGAGCACAAACCAGAACGCCCGCACGTCGCCGGCCCGCGCGGTCCCCGTCGCATCCCCGCCCGCCACGACGACGCGCGCCAGGGGCGTGCCGTCGGCGGCGCGCACGAGCCGTCCGGGCGCGCCCGCAGCGGCCAGTTCGGCATCGCCGCCGGCCTGCCGGGCGGCGGTGCGCACGAGGCTGTACGGGCGCAGGTAGGCGTTGCGCACAGGCACGGCCTGCCGCAGCACGCGCGCCACGCGCACCTCGCCCAGGCGCCGACCATCGGGCGCGCGCACGGGCTGCACGACGAACAGGGCATCGCGCACATCGCCGTCGCGCAGCAGGCGGAGTTCCGGCGTGCCCGTCACCTGCGGACCCTGCCACGCCACGGCGGTGCCGTTGCGGCGGACCTCCACGCTCACCAGGGCCTGCGGGGGGCGCTGCGCGAACGCATCGAGGAGTGCGTTGCGGGCCTCGGGCGGGCCGTCGAGCGTGGCCTGCACGAGCGGGTCGCGGGCCAGGTGCGCGGCCTCGGCCTGCGCTTCCCGGTAGGCCTGCCGGAGCGCGGTTTCAGCGGCCGCAAAGGCGCGGGCGACCGGGTCCGGCGGCGTGAGCCAGCGCGCGAGCACGGGCGTGAGCACGCCCATCGCTCCGCAGAGCAGCAGCACGAGGGCGAGCGGCCAGCGCAGGCGCATGGAGATGGTCAAGGGTCAACAGCCGGTGGTCGATGATCGACAGAAAAACCAGAAAGCCAAGAAGCTCCCTGTATCCGAGGGGCCGTTGACCCGGGACCCTTATTCCAGCCCGTGCGGCTCGACGTGCACCTCGCGCAGCTCCCAGGCCTCGCCGCGCGTGCCGAAGCGGAGCAGGACCGTGTACTGCCCCTCAGCGCTCACATAGCGCCCGGTGGCGAAGTAGGCGCCGTCTGAGCGCATCCGGTGCTCGACGCGAAAGCCGCGCGCAGGCGTGGTGCTGAAAAAGCGGTCGAAGATCAGGCGCGCCTGTGCACGGCTGTAGACGCTCGTGCCGCCGGGAAGCGACACGTCGATGCGCTCGGCGGCCTCTGCGGCCAGCGCCCGCGCATCGCCCCGCGCGAACGCCGCCACGACGGCATTGACGGCGGCGGGCGTTTCCTGCGCATACGCGGCGGGCAGGCGCAGGCTCAGCAGCAGGAGCGCGGCAAGGACGAACGGAAAACGGAGCAGACGCATCGGCGGGGGGAGACGACCACCAAGCTAGAGACAAAAAGCGGGCCGGACGAGCCACTGCCCGTCCGGCCCACGATCCACCCGGCGGCGTCTCCTATCAGTTGCCGAAGGCGCGGCGAAGCCCCTGCACGGCAAACTGCTGGGCCTGCTTGGCCTTGTCCACGACCGCGCCCATGCCGAAGAACTCGTGGGTCACGCCGCGGATACAGCTCCACCGCCACGGGCACCCCGGCGGCGCGGAGCCGCTCGGCGTACTGCTCGCCCTCGGTGCGCAGCGGGTCGATCTCGGCGAGGATGACGGTGGCGGGCGGGAGGCCCTGGAGGTTGCCCTGAAGGGGCGTCAGGCGCATGTCGCGGTCGCCGGGGCGCCGGTACTGGCGGAAGAACCACTGCATCATCGGCTTGTTGAGCGGCTTGGCGTTGGCGTTCTCGCCGGTACGAGGGCGTGTTGAAGTCGTCGTTCGCGATCGGGTAGATGAGCATCTGGTGCACGGGCAGCCTGGCGCCCCGGTCGCGCGCCATCATGGCGACCGTCGTGGCGAGGTTGCCGCCGGCGCTCTCGCCTACCACGGCCACGCGGTTCGCGTCGCCGTCGAAGGACTGCCGCGTTGGCGAGCGCCCACGTGTAGGCGGCGTAGGCGTCGTCGTGGGCGGCGGGAAACTTGTGCTCCGGGCCCTTGCGGTACTCGACCGCCACCACGACGGCCTGGGCGCCGTTGGCGAGCGCGCGGGCCGAGGCGTCGTACGTCTCGAAGGTGGCGATGACCCAGCCACCGCCGTGGTAGTACACGATCAGCGGCCATCCCGAGGCCGGCTTGGCGCCGGCGGGCGTGTAAACCTTGACCGGGATCTCGCCGCCCGGGCCGGGGATGCTGCTGTACTCCACGCGCCCGACCGCCTCGGGCGTCCGGGGCTGGTTCCGCGTGCGCAGGAGCGACATCACCGCATCGGCGGGCGTGGGCTGGTGGCGGGCCTGCTCGGCCGTCAGCGTCGGGATGGGCTTGCCGCCGAGCAGGCCCAGTTCGTCGAGCACGGCCTGCATCTGCGCGTCGGCGTGGGCGGGCTGCGCGTGGGCCGTGGAGAGGAGGCCGGCGCTGAGGACCACAGCCAGCGAAAGCGTACGGAACGTCTTCATGCGGAGAAGGAAAGACGGGCCCGGCGCGACCGGACCGGATCGGGAGGCCCACGCCGGGCGCGACCGGGCGCGGGGTAAAAACGCGGGGCCCCCTCTGGACTTCACGCGACAGAGAGGGCCCCACAAGCCGCCGGGGCAGGCGCTACAGAAGCTGCGCGCTGCCCTGGCGGAAATCCGGATCACACGATGAACGGGTCCGCAATCGCGAGCACCTGCGCCATCGTCAGCGGCTCGTCGAAGGCCTCGGTGATGTCGCTCGTCGTCTGGCCCGACAGGGCCGTGGCGAGGTTCACGCCGCCCTGCGTCGTGTTGTCTTCGCCCGCGTAGATGGCCGCCGTAGCAGCCGGCAGCGGGGCAAAGCTCGCGTTCTGGATCCAGCCGGTCGTGCCGTTCATGCGGCGCAACTGGGCCGCGTGGCGCGCTTCGATGGAGTGGATCTGGAGCGCGACCGTGAGCGTCGCGTCGTCCGAGATCAGGTTGCCGGCCTGGCCCTTGTAGGCGCGCACGCCGGTGTCTTCGAACGCCTGCGCGACCGCCTTGAAGGTCGCGTAGTTGCTGAAGACGCCCGCAAACGGGCCCGTGCCCGAGCCGTTGCCGGCCGAGAAGTCGAACGTCGGCTTGGCGACGGCCGAGGCGCCGAGGACGCTCTTGAGCAGGGCGACGTGGGCGGTTTCGTGGGCCGAGATGACCGAGAAGACCGGGCGGTCGGCGGCCGGGATCAGGCTGCCCGAGCCGAGGCCGGTGCGGTAAAACTCGTCTTCGAGGTATTCGAGCGTGAGCGCGAAGTTGAGCACGTCGCGGATCGCCTGCGGTAGGGTCGTCTGGCCGAAGGCCGAACGGGCGGAGAGGCCGAAGGCCACCGGCAGCGACGTCAGCACCGCCGCGCCCAACCCGGCCTTGGCGGCCTTGGTGAGGGCCTCGCGGCGGTTCATGCGCACGCGCGTAAGCACCTCGGGGTCGAGGGTGTCCAAAAGAGGTGTGGAGTTCATGGCAGGGAGGCCGCTTACGCGGGCACGTTCTTGAGGGCGATCTTGGTCTTGATGTACGCGCTGGCCGTCGCGAGCACGGTGGCAGGCGAGGCAGCGGCGTCAAGGCCCTGTCCGTTGTTGGCGCCCAGGCTCGACAGGTCCGACACGTTGGCGAAGCTGTCGCTCTGGAGGCCGCTGATGAGGCCGCGGATCACCGAGGCGTGGCGCGCTTCCACGGACACGATCTTGCCCGCGAGCAGCAGGTAGTCGGCGCTGGCGATGTACTTGCCGGCGCCGTTGTAGGCCGACACGCCGAGGTCTTCGAACGCCTTCGCCGTGCCGAGCACCGAGGTGCGGCTCGTGAAGTTGATCGCGCTGAAGTCCGGGGTGAGGCTGCCGATGGCGTTGGTGCCGAGGGCGGCCTTGAAGAAGTCGCGGTGGATGACTTCATGCGCCTTGATGTCGGCCATGATCGCCATCTCGTCGGCGCTCATGCTGGCATACGGCGTGGCGACGACCTGGGTATAGAAGGCGGCTTCGAGCTGCTCAAGCGCGTAAGCGTAGTTGAGGATGCCGAAGTCGTTCTTGAAATCGAGTGTGACATCGGCCGAGCCGCTGTCGCCGTCGTCGTTCGAGTCGCAGGCGGCGAGGGCGACGGCCGAGACCCCGGCAAGACCGAGGAAGGCACGCCGGTTGGCGCGCGGGGGCGCCATCGTGGCGTCGTCGGCGCGCTCCAGAAAACGAAGCAGGTGCATCGCTGGCGGGGGTTGTGTGGATAAGGACAGTGCCACGATATCCCCCAACCGGCCCCCCCTTCTGCTCACTCCCTGCTCATTCGGTGTTCAAACGCCCGTGTTTACACACAGGTCGCAACCGTGTGTTTTGCGTCCCTTACCTCGATTTTACGCCCTGTTACGGCCTCCGGTACAGCTATCCCTTCGGGGTGGGCTCCAGGTCGCCGAGTTCGCGTCGCCAGAGCGCTTCGGTCAGCGCGTCGATGCCCGAGCGGAGGTGGCGGCGGTACGTGCTGAAGGGCACGTCGAGCGCGTCGGCGGCTTCTTCCTGCGTGGGAGCGGGGGTGAAGTAGGTGGCTTCGAGCGCCCGGAAGAACTTGGACGTGCGCGGCGAGGCGCTGAGCGGCGCGGCGGCCTCGCGCAGCACCCGTTGCAGCGCTTCGGTGGGGGCCTCATGGGGGCGCCGGCCGCTCACGAGGCGCGTGTCGAGCAGGAGGTTGCGCGCGAGGACGTCGGGGGTGGTGAAGCTGCGCAGGGCGTCGCGGGCGGCTCCGGCGAACGTGTCGCGGTCGAGCAGGCGGCGCGGCAGGCGACCAGCCTCGGGCGGCTCAGGAGCGAGGCCAAAGCGCGAGATGCGGTCGAGCCAGTCGGCGGGCGGAATGCGGCGCCAGTCCTGGGCAAAGACGCCGTAGGTGCGCCCGTCCATGGTGAAGGCGGCCTCGGGCAGGCGGGTCAGGCCCACGACGGCCATCACGAGGCCCCACGCGTCGGCGTCGGCGAAGGGGATGAGGGAGAACGCCAGGCGGGGCGTGGAGAGGTAGTGCCGCACGGTGTCGGCAAAGACGAGCGCGAGCAGGAGCGAGACGTCCTGGTAGGTGTGGGTGCCCATCCAGAAGCGGAAGAGCGTGGCGCGCTCGCCAGCGCGGAGCGGGGCATTGTGCGCGAGGTAGGCGCGGGCCTGCGCCACGGCCGCGTCCCCGGCGTCGTCCGGACCCTCGAGGTCGAGGGCGAGGGCCATCAGGAAGCCCTCCACCTCGCCCTGCGCGTTGAGGTAGACGTGGGTGCCGCCGGGCTGCGCGCGGAGCCAGTAGGCCACCCACGCGGCCGACGTGGGCCCTTCGTGCTGCGCCGCGAGCGCTTCGAGGGCGGCGTAGTGGTCCGGCTCGGCGGTGGTCACGCGCCAGGCCGCCTCCATGCCGTTGGTGGCGAAGAGTTCGCCGCTCGGGTGCATGAGCAGCCGGAAGAACGGCTGCACGATGGGGTTGTCGCGCAGCAGAAACAGGTAGTCCGAGAGGATCGCGTGGGTGTCTACCTCTGCGGCGTCGGCGAGGCGGGCGGCGTAGAGCGTGCGGGCGCGGCGGTGCAGGGCGGCAAAGCGGGCCGGGTTGCGCCACCGCAGGTCGGCCACGAGCGCGTTGCGCACGAGCAGGTCGAGGGTGAGCCCGCCCGTAGTGGGCGTCACGAACGGGAGCGCGCGGAGCGCCTCGAAGGCCGCGTAGGCGTCAGCCGGTGTCGAGCAGGTAGGCGAGCAGGGGCTCGTCTACGCGGCGCACGAGGGTGGCCGCGTAGAGCGCCTCGCGCGCGGCGCGCGTGGGCACGGCATCGGCGAAGCGGGCCGCGAGCGTGGCGGCGAGTTCGACGTCGGCGGCGGGGTTGTAGTCCGGGGCGAAGGCGCGCCGCGCATGGTCGGCGCCGAGGGTGAGCGCGAGCGCATGGCCCCGGGCAAAGCCGACGAGCGCCGGGCGGAGCGCCTCGGGCACCTCGCGGGCCGCCAGCAGGGCCTCGGCTTCGGCCTCGGAGAGCGGGCCGAGCGGGGCCACCTGCACGAGGCGGCGCAGCCCCGGGTCGGTGCGCAGCACAGTCGGGGCGTCGGGTGCGGCCCCCACGAGGCGGGCGGCTTCGGACAGCGCGGGCAGCAGGTGCGCGAGCACCTGCCCGGCCCCGGCGGCCTCGTCCGCATCGAAGAGCAGCACGAAGGGGCGTTCGGGGCCTCCGGGTCGGCCAGGGTGCCGGCGGTGCGGCGCAGCGGGGTGTCCGTCTCCAGCGCTCGGCCGAGCGCGTCGGCGTCGGTGCCGGCGGGTACGGAGAGCCGGTGGACGCGCCACCCGGCGGCAAGCGCGCGCGTGGCGAGGTGGTCGAGCAGGGTCGTCTTGCCACAGCCGGCGGCGCCGGTGAAGAGCAGCGCCGGCACGTCGTCGCGGCTCAGGAGCGTGTCGAAGCGGGCGCAGACGTCGGCGCGGCCCACAAACTGGGCGGTGCGGGCACGCTCAAGGGCGTCTCTCCAGGGCACGGTCGGAGCGGGAAGAAGGAGCAGCCAGAAGATAGCCGGTGGCTCCGGGGGCGAATCGTCTGTGCCGCCGGGCTGTCGTGGCAAGGTCGGTATCTTTCCGGGGCCGTTGCGTTCCGCCGCCCCCGCTGCCTGTTCTGTCTGTGCCTTTCTTCGACACCCCTGTTCGCGACCTCAAGGGTTTCGGCCCGCGCCGCGCCGACGTGCTCGAAAAGGCCGGCGTGGTCACCGCGCGCGACCTGCTCCACTTCTACCCGCGCCGCTACCTCGACCGCTCGACCGTCACCCCCATCGCGCAGCTCGTGCCCGACGTGCCGGTGACGGTCGTGGGCACCGTGCGCACGCAGAACGTGGTCGTGGCCGGGCGCAAACGCTTTGAACTGCTCCTCGACGACGGCTCCGGGGCGACGCTCAAGGCCGTCTGGTTTCAGGGCGTGCCGTGGATGCAGCGGGCCTTCAAGGTCGGCGAGCGCGTGGCCTTCCACGGCAAGCCGCAGCAGTTCGGGCGCACGTTCTCGCTCACCCACCCCGACTTCGACCGCCTCGACGAAGACTCCGCCGCGCTCGACACCGGCCGCATCATCCCGCTCTACCCCGGCGGGGCGGCCTTCGAGGGCAGCGGCCTGACCAGCCGCGCGCTCCGCCGCCTGCTCTACGGGCTCATCAAAGACCACGGCGTGGAACTGGAGGAGGACGCGCTGCCCGCCGAGGTCCGCACGCGCTTCGACCTCATGGAGGGCCGGGCGGCGCTCCGGGCGGTGCATTTCCCGAAGTCGGCCGAGGAGCTTGCGGCGGCGCGGCGGCGCCTCAAGTTCGACGAGCTGTTCTACCTCCAGCTCTTCCTCGCGCTCACGCGGCAGGTGCGGCAGGACGTGCCCGGCGCCGTCCTCGGCGCCCCCGGTCCGCTCCTGACGCGCTTTATCGACGAGGTGCTGCCCTTCGAACTCACGGCGGGCCAGCAGACCGCGCTCAAAGACATCCTCAAGGACACCGCCTCGGGCCACCAGATGAACCGCCTCGTGCAGGGCGACGTCGGCTCGGGCAAGACCGTCGTCGGTGTGGCGGCGATGCTGCACGCCATCGACCACGGCTACCAGGGCGCCTTTCTGGCCCCCACCGAAATCCTCGCCGAGCAGCATTACGCCAACCTGCAGACGTTCTTCGCGCCCCTCGGGCTCGGCGTGCGGCTGCTCATCGGCAAGCAGCGCAAGGCGCTCCGCACCGAGATCCTCGCGGACCTCGCCTCGGGCGCGGCGCACGTAGCGGTGGGCACGCACGCGCTCATCGAGGAGGGCGTGCAGTTCCACAACCTCGGCCTCGCCGTGGTGGACGAGCAGCACCGCTTCGGCGTGCTCCAACGCGCGCAGCTGTTCAACAAAGGCCAGCGCCCGCACATGCTCCTCATGACCGCCACGCCGATCCCGCGCTCGCTCGCGCTCACCCTCTACGGCGACCTCGACGTGACGCTCGTGCGCGACCGTCCGAAGGGCCGCAAGCCCATCGAGACGCGCGTCTACGGCGAGCCGCGCCGCGAGGAGGCGCTCGCGTTCCTCAAAGAGCAGCTGCGCGAAGGGCGGCAGGCGTACGTCGTGTATCCGCTCGTCGAGGAATCCGAAAAGCTCGACCTCAAGGACGCCGAGAGCGGCTTTGCGGAGCTGAAGGAGGCGCTGCGGCCCTACCGGGTGGACCTCATCCACGGGCGCATGTTCTCCTACGAGAAGGACGAGGCCATGCAGCGCTTCAAGTCCGGCGAGGCGGATGTGCTCGTGGCGACGACGGTGATCGAGGTGGGCGTGGACGTGCCGAACGCCTCCGTGATGATCATCGAGCACGCCGAGCGCTTCGGGCTGAGCCAGCTCCACCAGCTGCGCGGGCGCGTCGGGCGCGGCGCGGCGCAGAGCTACTGCCTGCTCATGGCGGACTTCAAGCGCTCGGCGGAGGCCGAAGAGCGCCTCCGCGTGATGGCGGCCACGAACGACGGCTTCGAGATCTCGGAGTTCGACCTGAAGCTGCGCGGCGCGGGCGACTTCTTCGGCACGCGCCAGAGCGGGTTGCCCGCCTTCAAGATCGCCGATGTGGTGCAGGACGTGGAGGTGCTCCAGCAGGCCCGCGAGGTGGCCTTTGCGCTGGCCCTGGACGACCCGGGCCTGAACGCACCGGCACACGAGGGGCTGCGCGCGGCGTACCGGCGGCAATATGCGGGGCGGGGGTTGGGGTTGGCACGCGTGGGGTGATGGGGGTTCGGGCGGGTGGGCACGGGTGGTAGATGGGCGAAGCACCGGGGTGGGGCGGTGGGCGGGAGCGTTGCGGTGGGCGGGGGCGGGACGAGGGGTGGGGGCCTCACAGCGGGTGCTTCGCCCCTACGCGGCACGGTTGGGTATGGTGGCTGGCGGCGGGGCGGGCAAAATCTTGCGGGGAGGCGGTATGCTGGGGGATCGGGCGCGTCTGTGTGGCAAAATGGCCTGCCATGCACGACAACCGCCGCTCGATTCGCCTGCCGGGCTACGACTACCGGACGCCGGGCGCCTACTTCGTGACGCTCTGCACCCAGGGGCGGGTGCCGTGTCTGTCCCGCGTCGTGGCGGGGCAGGTGCGCCTCCTGCTGCCCGGACGGGGTGTGCAGGCCGTGCTCGCCCGGCTTCTGCGCGCCGCCCCGCACATGCGCCTAGACAGCTGCGTGATTATGCCCGACCATGTCCACCTGGTCTGTTGGCTCCATCCTACATCCGGCGGGTCCACCGCCGCCCCGAACGGAGCCGGTGCTGCCTCCCACTCCCTCGCCGCGCTGATGCAAGCCTTCAAAGCCCGCAGCGCCCACGCCGTCTATCGCCGCTGCCCCGAGGCGCCGCGTCCCTTCTGGCAGCGCGGCTACTACGAGCAAATCGTCCGCGACGCCGCCGGCCTCGCCCGGATCCGCCGGTACATCGCCGCCAACCCCACCCGGTGGCAGCAGGCCGACGATTCCCGCCCAACCCCATACCCGCCCCCGTAATTGCCGCCCCGCGTCATACCCCCCACGTAATGGCACCCCGCGCCCCCCGCCGCCGTGCCCAACCCTGCCGCGTAGGGGCAAAGCACCCGCTGTGAGGCCCCCACCCCTCGTCCCGCCCCCGCCTCCCGCAACGCTCCCGCCCATCGTCCCGCCCCGGTGCTTCGCCCGGTTCTCCCCCACGCCGCCCGCCCTCACACCACCACCCCCACCGCCAGAAACACGGCCGCGATCCCGGCCATGAGCAGCAGGAACGGCCCGATGAAGCGCACCCACGCGCCGTAGTCCACGTCCACCATCGCGATAGAGGGCAGCGCGATACTGGAAGGCGAGAGGAAGAACGTGAGCCCGATGCCGAACTGATAGGCGCTCACCACGCCCTCGGTGGGCGCCCCCGCCACGCCCGCGAGGGCGCTCATGATGGGCATCGTGAGCACCGCGATGCCGCTCGACGAGGGCAGAAAGAAGGCGAGCAGGATGTAAAACAGGAACAGCGCCAGCACGAACGCCACCGGCGGCATCCCCGCCACCCAGCCCGAGGCGGCGTGGAGGAGCGTCCCGCTCATGCCCCCCTTGTCGAGCACGACGGTGACGCCGCGCGCAATCCCGATGATGAACGCGACCCCGAGCAGGTCTTTGGCGCCGTGGAGAAAGCGCTCCACGAAGGCCCGCTCCGGCATCCACTGCACGAGCCCCATCACGAAGGCGGCGCCGAGAAAGAGCGCCGTCATCTCCGGAAACCACCACCCGAGCTTCGACACACCGAGCACCATCACGCCAAACGTGAGCGCGAACAGGCCGAGGAGCCCCTTCACGCGGGCCGTGAGCGGCCCCGGCTTGGCGTGCGCGTCCGCCGCCGGGGCCGCCGCAGGCACGGCCACGAGGTCCGGGTCGGTGGCAGCGCGCCGGGCGAGTGAGCGCGACGGGTCGGCCTTCACGCGCGCGGCGTAGCGCAGGATGTAGGCGATGAGCAGGCCCACGGCCACCACCCAGAGGGCCAGGCGCCCGCCGAGGCCCGTCGTCCACGCCACGCCCGCCGCGTCGGAGGCGATGATGGTGGCGAAGGGGTTGGTGGTGGAGGCCATCCCGCCGATGTGCGAGCCGCCGAGGATGACGGCCAGCGGCACAAGCGCATCGTAGCCCGCGGCGAGAAAGACGGGCACGAGGAGGGGATAGAAGGCGAGCGTCTCCTCGGCCATCCCGAACGTGGTGCCGCCGAGGGCCATCAGCACCGTCACGATGACGACCAGCCACGCCTCGCGCCCGCGCAGGCGGTGGGCGAGCGCGCCCATGCCCGCATCGAAGGCCCCGGAGGCGTTGAACACGCCGATAAAGCCGCCGATCACGAGTACGAACAGGATCACGTCGATGGCGTCGTAGATGCCGGCAATGGGCGCGCGGAGCACGTCGAGCGGGCCCTGGGCGTTCTGGGGCGTCCGGTGGTAGGTGCCCGGCACGGCGACGGGCTTGGAGATCTTGCCGGCCGCGAACTCTGCGGCCCGCGCCTTCAACCCGAGCGCGTCGAGGCTCGCCTGGGTTGCCGGGAGCGTCTGGGTGCTGTCGGCGCGCTGGACCACGAAGGCGCGCGCGTCGGCGTCGTAGCGGAGGGTGTCGTAGGCGCCGGACGGAAACAGCCACGTGGCGAGGGCCGCGAGCGCAATCACCGCCATCAGCACCGTGTAGGGCGAGGGGAGCGTGGTGAGGCGCCGCCATCCGGAGGGGCGCAAGGCGGCAGGGGAGGTGGGGGGCATCGGCGCGGCCAGGGGTGGAGGAGCCCGGAGTTTACGCGGCGCCGCCCCAATGCAAAAATCCCCCGCCGGTCCGAAGACCGACGGGGGCACATCGCCCGTGAGCAGGGCAGGCAGCGAAAGGCGCGGGGGGCGTCAGTGCGGGGGCGTGGCGGGCGGCGGCGCAGCGGCGGCGGCCTGGTTGATCCAGCCTTCGGCGAGGCGCGTGAGCTTCTCGTCGGTGGCTTTCTCCTCGGCAATCGAGAGCTTGAGCAGCGCCAGGTCGTCGAGGCGCCCGAGGGCCTTGGCGTACTCACACACGGTGCCGTAGGCGGCAATCTCGTAGTGCTCCACCCGCTGCGCCGAGGCGATCAGGCCCGCGTCGCGCACGGGGCGCGGCGTGTCTTCGCCAAAGACGCTGTGCGTGTCGGAGATGAAGCCGTCGGCCTCCTTGAGGATGCCCTTCATGGCCGCGCAGGTGTGGCCTTCGGGGGGCTGGTTCAGGTTGCGCAGGACCGTGACGAGGCGCTGCTGCTGCCCGATCGTTTCCTGCAGGTGCTGCTGGAAGCCGGCGCGGAGTTCAGCGTCGCTCGCCTGTTCGATCATCTTGGGCAGCGCCTCGATGATCTGCGTTTCGGCGCTGTAGAGGTCGCGCAGCTGCTCGACGTAGAGGTCGTGGAAGGTCTGGAGTGTCATGGGGCATCCGGAACGGTGAGACCAGAGATCCCACCCGCCCTTCAGCCCCCGGTTGCCGCGCCGTGTGGACGTTCAGGGAACGTCACATGTCGCCGCTCATCTCCCCGGCGCCGGTGCGTCGGGGTCCATCTGCATCATCCCGAAGAGGTTGCCCTCGGTATCACGCGCGTAGGCCAGCCAGCCCATGCGGGGGATCGGGCTCTTGGGGAATTCGAGGGTGCCCCCGGCGGCGTCGAGTTCGGCGAGGAGGGCGTCGAGGTCGTCCACGCCGAGTGTGCATACAAACGCCGTGGTGGCACGTACGCCCTCAGCGGGCACGTTGCGGGCCATCAGGCCCCCATTGATGCCCGGCACCTCGTCCGGCCCGGTCGTGATGAGCCAGTAGGGCGTTGGGCTGCCTTCATAGCGGTGGAAGCTCCACCCGAACAGGCGGGTGTAGAACGCGATGGCGCGTTCGGGGTCGGTGGCGTGGATCTCGAAGTGAACGGGGCGGGCGGCCATAGAAGCAGAGGGTTTGGGTGAGCCGCACGTTCGATCCGCACACATGACAGCCCACTGTCAGGACGTGCCGCACGCCAGTATTTATGCCCCGAAGGGCGCCTCGTGCTGTGGGTTGGTGGTTCGTTCGTGGTTCGTCGTCAGAAGAACCTGGCAGCAGGCCGCAGCCTCTCTGGCCACGAACCACCCCGCCCGCTGACCTTCACAGAGTGCTCAGAAGGGCACTTCGGCCGCGTCGCCTTCAAGGGCAGGGCGCTCCTGTTGCACGAGGCGGATGCCGGTGGCGTCGAAGCCGAAGAGGTCGGGGGGCGAGAAGACCTGCCGGAAGTCGAAGTCGGAGAAGAAGGGCTCGAACTTGCGGGCGAATTCGTCGAGGCGCTTGAGGTAGTAGGCGGTGTTCTCGTCGGGCGCGTCGGGCGTCCACGCGCTGGCGAGCCGGGCGTTGTCGTAGCTCGTCACGCTGGGCGTGGTGCCGGTGATGTAGTACGTCATGCGGTCGCCCACGCGCACGGGCACGCCGGTGGTCTCGGCCTGCGCGATAGCGAGTTCGTAGGAGGCCGCGCGGGCGCGCTTGCCCTCGGCCACGTCGCGGAGGTAGGTGTCCACGGGGTCCTTGAGCGTCTCGGTGCGCGAGAAGCTGTCCACGCCGTGGGGCCAGGTGCGGCGCAGGACCGTGTCGCGCTGGGCGATGTAGAGCGCGTGCAGGCCCGCCACGTCTTCGGCGAGGAGGAGCTTGACGGCCTCGCGCACGAACGCACGCCCGAACCGCTCGGTGGAGCGCGAGACGAGCGAGGAGCCCTTGAACTTGAGCGTGCCGTCGTAGCTGAGCAGCGCGTAGTTCTTCTTTTTGTACGACAGCATCTTGGCCGCCCGCCCCTCATAGGCGATCCGGATGCCCTCGGGCAGCACGTCGTTGAGGCGCGCCACGAACGCCTTTTCCTCGGCCTCGCTCTCGACGCCCTCGGGGGGCACGAACAGGATGCCGTCGGTGTCCACCTCCACCACGCGCCCGCCGCGCTGCTGCACCGCCGCGATCACCTGTTTGAGCAATTCCTGCCCCGTCGCCGCCACGCGGTCGGCTTCGGCGAAGTCGTTGAAGGCGGCAAAGCCGAAGCCCAGACTATCCGTAAAATGAATTGATGAGCAGCTTGTAGGCGCCCTGGCGGGCGTCGAGGGAGGAGCGCTCTTCGGGGGTGGCGGCGGCGCGGGCGGCGCGCTTCGTGTCGAGGCGCAGCTCGGTGAGGCGGCGCAGGAGCGTGGGGAAGAGGCGGAGGGTATCGGAGGCCGGCTGCACAGCGTGCGTGAGCATGATCGACGGGTACAGGCTCTCCACGTCCGCGTAGGCGATGGGGCCGACGACGCCGGTCACGAACACGTCGGTGTAGCCGCCCACGGTCTGCGAGCCCCACTGCGGCTTCGGGATGCTCTGGCGGCGGCGCAGGTACTCGCGCACAAAGAGGGCCTCGATCTTGGCCGCCGGACCCGTGCGCGCCACCTGTCCGTAGGGCATCGGGATCAGCTGCGTGAGGTAGAAGCTCGCGCCCGAGAGGTGGCGCGCGATGCGCTCGGTCTCCACCACGTCGTCGAGTGCGTAGGCGAGCAGGCGGTCGGGGTCGGTGCGCCACACCTCGGCAATGCGGTCGCCCTCGACGTACGTGCGGCCTTCGGGGGCAAATCCGAAGTATTTCGCCACTGCCTTGAGGCCGTAGCCGGGCAGGTCGCGCTTGAACACGTCGTACTGCATCGCGAGAAAGAGCGTGTCCACCACGTGCCGCCCGGCGATCTCGTAGACGGGGTATTCGATGCTCCGCTCGGCAAAGCGGATCGAGGCCGGGTAGCTCCGCGGCGCCGACCCGTCGCGCCCGAGGGCGAACGGAATGCCGTAGCGCGCGCACCGGGCCTCCAGGTAGGCGAGGTCGAACGCGTAGATGTTATGGCCTTCGATAACGTCCGGATCGCGCGCGGCGACGGTGGCGAGGGTCTCGCGAAGCAGGGCTTCTTCGGACTGGTCGCGGCGGTGGAGGAGCTGCTGCCAGCCCCGGTTGTCGCTCAGCGCGACGATGATGACTTCGTCGTCGGGGCGCTGGGCGTTGGGGAAGCCGGCGGTAGAGGTGACTTCGATGTCGAGCTGGAGGCGGTGCAGGCCGTCGAAGTCGAGCCCTTTGAAGCTGGTGCGCCCGGTCTGCATGAGGTACTGCACGGCGGGGCTGCCCACGCGGTACACCTCGTCGGGGCGTTTGTCGCGCACCTCGACGGCCCGCTCGATGTGGCGGAGCGCCTCGAGCGAATCGCCGTAGCGCGTGAAGGCGGCGACGTAGCGGAAGAACGCGTCGCCCGCGAGGCGCTTGAGGCGCACCTGCTCGCGCGGAAAGCCCTTGAGCAGGGCGGCGTCGGAGAGGAAGAAGAACGGGAAGAACGGCTCCTCGCGGACGACGAGGCGGCCTTCGGCATCGCGGACGTAGAGGCGGACGGCGGCGCCCTCGGGGGTGTCGCGGAGGGCCTGCACGTCGAGCAGGCCGGGCGTGGCGTCGCGTCCGTGGAGGGCGGCGTCGGGGTCGGGCTCGCGCATAGCGGGCGAACGCTGGGGCGCTGCGTGGGTGCCCCCTCCTGACGGCTACGCCCTGACGGGGCTCCGCCGTCTGTCCTCCCCCGATTTCGGGAGAGGGGGCGCGTAGCGACGAGGGCACGGGCGCAACTCAGTTCTAACGGTCGTTCGTGGTCGTGTAGCGACGAGGGGCCGGGCGCAACCTCCGGGGTCGGGCGTTCGTCTGAGCCTGCCCTTGCCCGTGCCGATGCCCGACGTTGCCCCTGTTGATGAGTTGGCCCCCGCCGGGGTAGCGGTGGCGCCGGCCCCGGTGCTCCGGCGCGTGCTCGGGGTGCTCGGCGTGGGCGGGCTGCTCGTCGTGCTGACGGTCTTCTCCGATCCGCTCTTCGAACTCGACCGCTTTATCGCGCCGAAGGAGTTCGTGCTCCATGCCACCGCCCTCGCCGCGCTCGTGCTCGTGGTGCGCCGCGTGCCGCGCCTGGGCGCCACCTGGCTCGACGCCGTGCTCGTGGGCGTGCTCGCCCTGGGCGCCGTGAGCACCGTGCTTGCGCCGAACCCGTGGCTCGGGCTGCGCGCGCTCGCGGTGAGCGCCTCCGCCACCGCCCTGTTCTGGGTCGGGCGGGCCCTGGCGCGCGACGGTCTCGGGCGCGCGGCGGCGTGGATCGCGGCGGCGGGCATCCTCGCGTTTGCGGCCACAGCGCTCGCGCAGGCCTACGGCGTGCCGAGCGACTACTTCAGCCTCCGCCGCGCGCCCGGCGGCACCCTCGGCAACCGCAACTCGGCGGCGCACCTCGCCGCCATCGGGCTGCCGCTCGTAGCCGCGCTCGGGTTGTCGGCGCGGCGGCGCGTGGAGGCGCTGGTGGCCGGGCCCGCGCTCGGGGCGCTCGTGGCCGTGCTCGTGCTCACGCGGTCGCGCGCCGGGTGGGTGGCGGCGCTCGCCACCGTGGCCGTGGCGGCGGCCGGCTACGCGCTCCGCCGGGGCCGGTGGGAGCTGCCGCGCGTGCGCCTCGGGCTGCTCGCGCTGGGCTTCGTCGGTGGCCTCGCCGTGGCGACGGCGCTCCCGAACGCCCTCCGCTGGAAGTCCGACTCGCCCTACCTCGACACCGCCACCGGCATCGTCAACTACCGCGAAGGCAGTGGCGCCGGGCGCCTCGTGCAGTACCGGCAGACGGCCCGGATGGCGCTCGATGCCCCCGTGCTCGGCGTCGGGCCGGGCAACTGGCCCACCGTGTACCCGCGCTACGCCGTCCGCCGTGACCCGTCGCTCAACGGCTCCGGCATGACTGCTAACGCGTGGCCCTCATCCGATGCGTTCGCCCTGCTCGCCGAGCGGGGGCTGCCCGCCGTGCTCGGGCTAGTCGTGGCCTTCGGGGCGCTCTTGCTTTCGTCGCTGGCGCGCGTGCGGCGCGTAGGTACCTCCGAGGCGGCCTTCGAGGCGCTCGGGCGCGCGGGCGTGCTCGTGGCCGCGCTCGTGGCCGGGCTGTTCGACGCGGTGCTGCTGCTGCCCGGACCTGCCCTGCTCGTGCCGCTCGCCGTGGGCGCCCTCGCCCCCGCCGTGCGCCTGCCCCCGCTCGATACGGCAGTGCCCGTGCGCCGCCGGCTCCGCCTGGTGGTGCTCGTGCTCGGCGGGCTGTGCGTGGCGCAGAGCGGGGCGCGGGCCGGTGCCATGCTCCTCGCCGCGAGCACCGACGCGCGGATGGCGCAGGAGGTGGCCGTCGCGCTCGACCCCGGCGGCTACCGGATCCGGATGCGCCTGGCCGAGCGGTACGCGCGCCGCCGCGAGTGCAGCTTCGTGGAGCGCCACGCGGGCGCTGCGCACCGCTACTATCCCGAAGCGTACCTGCCCACGCGCCTGCTCCGCCGCTGTGGCGTGCGGTGATGGGAGCCGGGGGTTCGTCGTTCGGTGTGGGGGCGCGGAGGTTCAAAGGCAACCCGGTTCGCTTTCAGGATCCCCCTGAAGGCTTCTGACGAAGAACCCCAAAAACCCACAGCGAACGCCTCCTTTCTACCCGAACTGGCGTCCCAGCGCGGCGCAGAGCGCTTCGAGGTGCCGCTGGTCCGTCTCGTCGAAGGCGGCCGGGGCGTTCGAGTCCACGTCGAGGACGGCGAGGAGGTGGCCGGCGGGCGTCACGACGGGCACGACGATCTCGGAGCGCGTCGTGGACGAGCAGGCGATGTGGCCGGGAAACGCCTCGACGTCGGGCACGAGCTGCGTCGTCTGGGTGCGGGCAGCGGCGCCGCACACGCCCCGGTCGAACGAGATGCGCAGGCAGCCGTGGCCGCCCTGGTACGGCCCGACGACGAGCATCCCGGGCGTGGTCTGCCGGTAGAAGCCGGTCCAGTCGTAGGCCTCGAAGGCGCCGTGGAGTTCGCACGCCACCGTCGCCATCGCGGCGATCCAGTCGGTTTCGCCCGCCAGGAGCGCGTCGATGCGGGCGCGGACCTCGTGGTAGGCGGCGTCGCGCTCGGCAGCCGGAGGCGGTGCGGGGCAGGGCCGGGAAGGCGGTCTCGGTCATCGCGTCAGGGCGTCACGGCCACGCCTTTCCAGAAGGCCACGTGGTCCTGGATCTCCTTGGCCGCCGCTTTGGGCGCCGGGTAAAACCACGCGGCGTTCTCGTTGCGCTGCCCGGCGGCTTCCACCGTGTAGTACGACGCCTCGCCCTTCCACGGGCATGTCGTGTGGTGCGACGACGGCACGAGGTGCGCGCGGTGGACGCTCTCGGGCGGAAAGTAGTGGTTGTTCTCCACGACGACCGTCTGGTCGCTCTCGGCGAGCACGACGCCGTTCCAGGTGGCTTTCATGGGGCAGGGGGAATCGGGGATGGAGCGCGAGTGCGGCGTGGAAAGCCGCTGCGCCCGCTACGATCCCTACGCTTTCGGCTTCGCTCATACCTCCGGAAACGCGGCGCCGGCGCGGGCGCGGCCGAGCACGTGGCGGAGGGCGGTTTCGAGGTCGGTGTGGCGGAAGGTGTAGCCGGTCTGGAGCAGGCGCTCCGGGATCGCGCGGGTGCTCGCGAGGATCGTCTCGCGGCCCATCTCGCCCGTCACGGCCGTCAGGAGCGGGCCGGGCACGGGGAGGAAGGACGGGCGGTTGAGCACGTCCCCGAGCGTCTGGGCAAAGGTCTGCATCGTCACCGGCGCCGGGCCGGTCAGGTTGAGGGCGCCGTTGATGCTCGTCGTCGTGAGCGCGTGCGCGTAGCCGCCAATCGTGTCGTCGAGCGAGATCCACGGCATAAACTGGTCGCCGCTGCCGATGCGCCCGCCCACGCCGGCCCGGAACGGCGGGAGCATCATCTGGAGCGCGCCGCCGCCCGGCGCGAGCACGATGCCGGTGCGGAGGTGAACAGTGCGGATGCCCGCGTCTTCGGCGGCCTGCGTGGCCTTCTCCCAGAGCTGGCACACGAGCGGCAAGAAGCCCGTCTCCGCCGGCACCGCCGCCTCGGTCAGCACCTCGTCGCCCCGGTGGCCGTAGTAGCCTACCGCCGAGGCCGACAGGAACGCCTTCGGGCGCTGCTTGAGGCGGCTGAGGGTCTTGGCGAGCAGCGTCGTGCCCTGCTCGCGCGAGGCGAGGATCTGCGCCTTCTTGTCGTCGGACCAGCGGAGCGTCGCAATCGGCTCGCCGGCGAGGTGGATCACCGCGTCGATCCCTTCGAGCTTGGCCGCCTCGATCTCGCCCGCGCGCGGGTCCCAGCGGATCGCCGTTTCGGGGGCATTGTCGCTCCGCGTGATGGGAATAACGGTGTGGCCGCCCGTCGTGAGCAGGTGGGTGAGCGCCTGCCCGATGAGCCCGCTCGCGCCGGTCATGGCGATGCGGAGCGGTGGGCCGCTATAGCGCGCGTGGAGCGCGAGGTCGCCGCGCAGCGTCCGGTGCCGGTAGGCGAACGAGCGCGTGAGGTCCCGGGCGATCGACGCCTCGGCCAGGCCGAAGGGCGCCGCAAACGTGATCGCGTCGTCCATGACGCTCGTGCCCTCGCCGGCGGGCTCGAAGCGGTGGACATGGTGCCACGACGAGAACGGCCCCTTCTTCTGCACGTCC
Source organism: Rhodothermales bacterium (assembly GCA_963740755.1). Taxonomy (GTDB): domain Bacteria; phylum Bacteroidota; class Rhodothermia; order Rhodothermales; family BA12; genus CAVSDF01. The sequence goes on along the minus strand of CAVUFJ010000006.1, from coordinate 146,016 downwards.
TCGAACTTGACGCCCGGCTCGTAGCCCTGGTGCTCGGCCACCCACTTGAAGGGCAGCCCACCGCGCTTGAGGCGCATCACCGCCTGCTGCCCGTCCTTGATGCCCTCGAAGCGCACCATCGTCACCGCGTCCCAGGGCGGCGTCAGGCGCGCAAAGGCGCCGGGCCGCTCGTGCCACCGGAACGCCGTCGCGGCATCGACGGGCAGGGGGGAGCGGAAGCTGAGCGTGGGCATGGCGGAAAGAGGGAGTGCTCTATCTACAAGGGCCACCGAACCGGGATTCCGCCGCACCGGACGGCGACGGAGGGTTCACAAGTGCGGAGGGCCCGCGAAGCGTCCACCCACAAAAAAAGGCCGGAGACGACGCATCGCCTCCGGCCTTCCAGGCAGGGGCCGGCGCTTACTGCGCGGGCATGAGCACGCGTGTCGATCACGTGGATCGTGCCGTTGGAGGCGGCGGCGTCGGCCGAGACGATGGTGGCCTTGCCGCCCTTGGCGTCGGTGAGCACGGGCGAGGCGCCCGAGGCATCGACCGCGAGGGTGCCGTTGGGCATCGCCGTCGAGATCGTGGTCATGCCGGCGAGGTCAGCGGCCTTGATGTTGCCGTTGGCGACGTGGTAGAGCAGGATGTTGGTGAGCATCCCGTGGTTCTTGGCCAGCTTGAGCGTGTCCACCGTGCCGGCGGGGAGCTTGGCGAAGGCCTCGTTGGTGGGCGCGAAGACCGTGAACGGCCCGGCGCCCTTGAGCGTCGAGTCGAGGCCGGCGGTGCGGACGAGGTCCACGAGCGTCGAGAACTGGTCGTCGGCCATCGCCACGTCCACAACGGTGTTGGCCGTCATCGGCGGGGCCATCGTGGTGTCGGCGGGGGCTTCGGCGGGCTCGGCGTCCTTGCGGCAGGCCGAGAGCGTAAGCACGCCCGCGAAGAGCACGAGCGGGAGCAGACGGGGCAGACGGGAGAGCGTCATGGCGAAAAAGGCAGATGGTGAGAGCGAAGCCGGGAGGGGCCCGGAGTACGAAAGTAGGCGTGGAGCGTACGCTCCGGTCACCACGGCGCCCGAGGGCCCGCGTCTATAGGGTAGCGCGACGCGCGCGAAGCTGACGTGAAAACCCGATTCGGCCCTGGAAAGCGTCGCAAGTCGTTACAGATCTGGCCGAAAAGCGCTCCCGGACGCCCGTGATATCCGGCCGGCGCGGGGCCGATCCGGGGCCCGATCCTCGGCGGGCCGGCACCCCGCGCCCGTTGCGGGCGTTGGACCTTCCCCTCCTGCCGTGCCCATGCCCGCCCTGCCCGTCGCCGCCCGTTTCTCGCTCCTGGCCACCCTTGGCCTCGCCGCCTGCGCCCGCCCCGCCGCGCCTGCAGAGCCCGCCCCGGCGCCCGCGCCCGCCGAGACCGTCTCGGCCACGACCCTGCCCGCTGCGGACGTGTCGCTGCCGGTGGCGCGGGTGTACAAGAGCGCCACCTGTGGCTGCTGCCGGATGTGGGTAGACCACCTGCGGAGCGAGGGCTTCGCCGTGGAGGTGACCGACACGCCGGACCTTGCGGCGATCAAGACGCGCCTCGGCGTGCCGGCGGGCCTCGGCTCGTGCCATACCGCCCGCATCGGGGCCTACACGATCGAGGGCCATGTGCCGGCGGCCGACATCAAGCGCCTGCTCGCGCAGCATCCGGCGGGCGTGGCTGGGCTCGCGGTGCCCGGAATGCCCACGGGCTCGCCGGGGATGGAGATGCCGGGGCAGCCCGCGCAGCCCTACAACGTCGTCGCCTTCGGGCCGGACGGAGAGGCGGTGTTCGCGCGGCATTGAGCAGCCGGCCGGCGCGTCCCACAGGGCCTGAAGAGAGGGGTGGGACGTTCGCCGGCGTGGTCCGTCGCCAGAGTAGCGGGGGACTGAAGCACCTCCGGTCCCGAGCGACGAGCGGTGATCGGCCTGCCTCGAACGAGCGCCCGGCGCATCGCCCGCGCGGGTGATGCCCGAGCCAGGCCTGGCGCGGCGGCGGGTGTGCACCGAACGTGCACGCGGGCTCAATGCCTTCTTAACGGAGGCGGGTGAATCCCGCACGCGGGGCCATCGTACGGATGATCCAGAAAGTGACCCGCCGGTCATCTTCTGACCATCTGTGCCCCCGTCCATGTCCGACACGCCCACCTCCGACGCTCCGCTCTCCCGCCGCGACCGCGAGCGGCTGCTGCGGCGCAGCGCCATGCTCGACGCCGCGCGCACGCTCTTTGCCGAGAAGGGCTACGAGCAGGCACGCCTCGAAGAGATCGCCGAGCGGGCCGAGTTCGGCAAGGGGACGCTCTACAACTACTTCGAGGGCGGCAAGCAGGACCTGCTCTTCGCCATCTTCGAGGACGCCTTCGAGGCCGTCGCGCAGCGCATCGATGGGTGCGTGGCCGCCGAGCAGTCCGCCGGGCACACGGTGCGCGTGGCCTTTCGCAACCTGCTCGCCTGCCTGATCGGGCACTTTGTGCAGGAGCGCCCCACGTTCCTCATCCTCATGAAGGAGGCGCAGCGCATGGGCCTGGCCACCGACGGCGAGGCGGTGCAGCGGCTCATCGAACTGCGGATGCGTCCGCTCCGCGCGCTCATGCAGCCCATCGAGGCGGCGATGGCCGTGGGCGCCATGCGGCGCTTCAGCCCGCACGCGGTGGCGCACATGCTCATGGGCAACGTCCACGGCTATCTCATGTACGCCTGCTCGCCCGATGCGGGGGTCGATCCCGGCTCCGAGTTCGCCACGCCCGAGCGCGCCGCCGACTTTCTCGCCGCCATCCTCTTCGACGGGCTCCTCGTGCAGCCCGAGGCCCCGTTCGTCCTCCCCGCCCGCGCCTGAGCGTTTCTGCTCGCCCCGCCTCACCCGCGTCCTCTCGCCCCATGCGCTCCCGTTTTGCGGCCCTCGCCCTCGTCCTGCTCGGCCTGGCCTTTGGCGCGCCGCGCACCGCGCTGGCGCAGACCCCGTCCGAATCCTTCGCCGCCACCGACTCCGTCACGCTCACGCTCGGCGAGGCCGTCGAGATTGCGCGCGTGCAGAACCTGGCGCTGCGCTCCATCCGCCTCGACGTGACCAACGCCGAAGCGCAGATCCGCGAGGCCAAGGCGGGCCTGCTGCCGAGCGTCTCGCTCGCGTCCTCGTACACGCGCAACGTCAAGAGCGCCAACCCGTTTGCGGGATCTAGCGCGGGCGGCCTGTTCTCGTCGCTCGCGTTTGTGGACTGGCTCGCCTACAACGAGCGCGCCCGCACGGACGCCGACCCGGCCACGAGCCCGATCTCGCTCGGCGCCTTTCAGGACTCGGTTTCGGCGGGCTACAGCCGCGCCGGCATCTCGCTCGATGGGGGCAGCAACCCGTTCGCGGTGGCCAACCAGTTTCAGAACAGCGTCACCGTGTCGCAGACGCTCTTCAACTACGCCGCCTACAAGGCCCCGCAGGCCGCGCGCCAGCTGCGCGACCTCAACCGCAGCCTCGTAGAGCGGCAGGAGCAGGTGGTGGCCGACCAGGTGCGGCAGGCGTTCTTCGGCGCGCTCCTCGCCGATGCCCAGGCGCGCGTGGTGGCGCTGGCGCTCGACCGCGCGCGCGCCTCGGAGCGGGAGATTTCCCGGCGCGTGGAGGCGGGCGTGCTGCCCAAGTTTCAGCGCACCACCGCCGAGGTGCAGCGCGGCAACCTGGAGGCGCAGCTCGTCGTGGCCGAGAACGCCGCCCTGCTCGCCCGCGAGAACCTGAAGCTCCTGCTCAACCTCCCGCCGGACCGGCCGCTCGCCCTCCGGGGGGCGCTCGAAGGCTTCGAGGCGCCGCCGGCGTCCGAGGCCGCCGCGCTCGCCGCCGACGCCCTCGCCCGGCGCCCCGACGTGGCGCAGGCCCGCATCGGGCTGGCCCTGCGCCAGTTCGACCGCGACCTGACGCGCTCGAACCTCTTTCCCACCGTCTCCGCCTTCGCCAACCTCGGCCTCTCCGGCGCGGTGCCGGACAGCCGGACGAGCGTGGCGCGCGACCCCAACGGCGCAGGCCCGTTCTCCTACACGCAGACCACGAACGGCTTCTTCTCCGACGCCTACTTCCAGCCCACCGTGAGCGTGGGCCTGCGCCTCAACTGGACGATCTTCGACGGCTTCCGCACGCGCGCCCAGCTGCAGCAGAAGCAGGTGGCCATCGACAAGGCCGCCCTCGACCTCGAACGCGTGCAGCAGGCCGTCCGCCTCGACGTGGAGCGGGCGCGCCTCAACCTCAGCGCGGCCCAGCGGCGCATCACGAGCACCGCGCAGAACGTGGCGCGCGCCGAGGAGAACTACCGCATCGTCGAAACGCGCCTCTTCGAGGGCGTCACGGCCCCGCTCGAACTGCGCCAGGCGAGCGATGTGCTCGACCAGGCGCGCCTCCAGTACCTCCAGGCGCTCTACGACGCCCGCGTGGCCCGCTCGGCCCTCGACACCGCCGTCGGCCTGCCCGCACTCGCGGCGCCGACCGTGCCGAGCACGCCGCCCACGATCCTGCCCGTGCCGTCCGCCCTGCCCGGCACGGCGGCCCCGGCGACGCCCGGCGGCGGCGCGATGCCCACCGGCAACGGCCAGTAAGCCGGTCCGGCGGATCGCCCCGGCTGTGCGCTTCTTTCTCGACTCTCTCACCCTTTCCGCAATGCCTCGCCACCTCCTCCCCTTCCTCGTCGCCGGGGCCGTTCTCGCCGGGTGCGGCGGAAAGGAAACGACGAACATTGACGTGACCACGCGTACCACCGCGCGCGTGGAAGTGGTCCGCCTCCAGCCGGTCGCCTTCGACGACGTGATCGAAGTGACGGGCACCGTGCAGGCCATCGCCGACGCCATCCTGTCGGCGCAGGCGTCGGGGACGGTGACGTACCTCGCCCCGCTCGGCGCGTCGGTGGGCGCGGGCGGGACCGTGGCGAGCCTCGATCCGGGCATCCAGCGCGCCCAGGTGGCCGCCGCCGGGGCCGGAGCCCAGGTGGCCGCCGCCGGCGTCGAAGCGGCCCGCGCCGGCGTGGTGCGCGCCGAGGCCACCGTCCGGCAGGCGCAGGCCCAGCTCGACCTCTCGACCGACCTCTTCCGCCGCCAGGAGCGCCTCTACCGCGACTCGATCATCTCGGCGCTCGAATTCGAGCAGTACCGCTCGCAGCGCGTGCAGGCGCAGGCGGGCGTGGCGCAGGCCGAAGCCGCCGTGGCCGGCGCCCGCGCCCAACTCGCGCAGGCCGGCGCGCAGCAGGCGCAGGCCGGCGCGCAGGGCCAGCAGGCGCGCGTGGGCCTGTCCTACACGCAGGTCTCGACGCCCTTCGGCGGGCGCATCGAGGAGCACTTTGTGGACCGGGGCGAGCAGGTGACGCCGGGGCGCCAGGTGGCGCGCGTCGTCTCCACCGGGCCGCCTCAAGGTGCGCGCCGGGGTGCCCGAGCGCTACGCCGGCACGCTCCACGTGGGCGACGCCGTAGACGTGGCGATCCCCACCTCCGACGGCGTTCGCACGGGCCGCATCGCCTTCGTGGGCGCCGCCGTAGACCCGGCCTCGCGCACGTACCCGGTGGAAGTCGAGATCGGCAACCTCGACGGCGACCTCAAGCCTGCGATGGCCGCCCGCCTGCTCATCCGCCGCGCCACCGCCGCCGGGGTGTTCGTCGTGCCGCGCGACGCGATTGTGCGCGGCACCGAGGGCGATCAGGTGTTCGTCGTCACCCGCACCGACAGCGGCCTCGTGGCCACCGCCCGCCCCGTCAAGCGCGGCACCGAAAGCCGCGGCTACGTCGTCCTGACCGACGGCGTGCGTGCGGGCGACGAGGTGATCGTGGACGGCCAGAACGACGTCTCGACCGGCACGAAGGTGCAGGTGGCCAGCACGAGCCCCGGCTACCGCCCCCGTCCCGGCACCGCTACCCCCGACACCCTCCGCCCCGCCCTCACCGACACCGCTGCCACCGCGCGCGGACGGGTGCAGGGCAAGCGGTAATACCAGATCCGGTTGAACCGCGAGGGATCACCGGGTTGATCACGGATCATCGATCATGGTCAGAGAAGCCCGATGTGCCCTCTGGCCATGACCCATCACCCATGATCGATCATCCATGCTCGGGCGGGCATTCCCGTACCGTTCGGCCGGATTTGCTATAACCGCCGGCGCTGGCTGCTTCCCTCCTGCCGCCGTAGTGCTCCGATGAGGGCGCCACGGCGGTGCGGTTTGCGGGCCGTCAGGAAACCTGCGGCGCGGCCTCCTGGGCTTCGTCGGTCCAGTCGCCCGTGAGCAGGCGGAGGGCCTGGGCGTCCTGCTTCAGGCACGCATCGCGCACGAGGCTCTCTTCCACGAACCGCTGCGTGCGCGCGAGGGCCCGGGCCACGAACTGGCGCTGGAGCGCCCGCCCGAACAGGTAGAAGCCCAGCCGGAAGAGCGGGTTGGCGATGTGTCCGCGCTGCGAGTACGAGTGCATCCGAAACACCACGCGCCCGGTGCGCGCATACTTGAGCACCTCGAACGTGATCTGCCCGCGCTCGAAGTGCCCCTCGGTGGTGCGGTACGAATAGCCCCAGGCGTGGACCGGCCCGTCGGCGTGGCCTGCGCGCACCTCGTCGAAGGCGCCGTGGACGCGCACGCCGAAGCGGAAGCCGACGCCGAGAAACCGGGCGCGCAGCAGCATCGGGCGGCCTTCGAGGTCGGCGTCGGGGTCGTAGAGGCCCTGGAGGCGGCGCGGGTCGGGAAAGCGGTAGGCCCGCACGAAGGCGCACGCCCGGGCCCACGAGCCGTCGGCGCGGGGCGGGCCGGGCGGCTCGGGCACAAGTTCGGCCTCGTCGTCGTCGCGGTTCCAGCCGTCGGGGAGATGCGCCGGATCGACGGACTCGAAGTTGAGCGCGCGGGCGGCGATGCTGGCCAGCAGGCCGCTGTAGGGCTCGACCTCGCGGGCATCGCGCGGGGTGAGCGGGTCGTCGTAGTCCGCCTGGAAGGTGCGCACCTCTACGTCGCAGGCCGGGTCGCCGCCGGCGTAGGCGGAGACGTGCTGCGCGAACTGCGCCCACATCTTCCCCTGCGCCAGGCGGAGCGCGCCGAGCACGTCGTAGCCGAGGTCCACGATGGCGTCGCGCGAGCGGGCGCACGACTGGATCTCGAAGATCAGCCCTCCCTCCGGACGCGCGCGTGCCGAAAAGCGGATCGTGCCGCATTCGAGGTGCCCGGCGAGGGTGACGAGCCTAAAGTGGCGCGGCGACACTTCGGACACGCGCACCGGCCCATCCCACGGGCTGCGGATGTGGACGAAGAACTCATCCCCGACGGCGAGCGTGCCGGGCGCGCCGTGCGTCTTCTCGAAGTAGGCGTAGAGGCCGGGGCAGAAGCGGTCCGGGTCGGCCTGGACAACGGCCATGAGCGCCTCGGGCGTGGCCGTGGCCTCGGGGATTTCGGCGCGGTAGAGGCGGCAGAAGAGCGGGCCGGTGCCGTCTTCCAGGCGCTGGACGGGGGCGCCGGGCCGCTGCGCGCATGGTGCGGGCGCGGTGCGGCGCGCCGTAGCGCTGCCGCAGGAGCAGGCCGCCCCCCACGAGAGCGGTGCCGAGGCCGAGCAGGCCGAGGGTGCGTCGGTTCATGCACACTCAGACCCGCGCCCCCGAACCGGGCTCCCGGCCCCCGCGCTCTGTCACCACGACGTTTCAGCTGCGGCGGCATCGGCCGCGCGCGGCGGCACCACGAGCACACTCCTCCCGCTCCACGACCACGCTCCCCGGCGGGCTGCCCTTGCGCTTGCGCACGTACTTGCGCGTCGTCACCGTCACGGGCACGAGGCCGCTCGTGCGGGCCTTCGAGTAGTAGGCGGCCAGTTCGGCGGCGCGCTCCACGACCGGGCGCGGCGCGGTGGCCGTGCGCCCGGGCAATCGGACCACGACGTGCGAGCCGGTCACGCCGCGGGCGTGCAGCCACAGGTCGAACGGGCGCGTGTGGCGGAGCGTGAGCGCGTCGTTGTCCTGCGCGCTGCGGCCCACCCACGCCTCATAGCCGTGGCCGAGGGGCACCCGGTGGAACGGCTCGCGGGCCGCGTCGGGCGCGCCGGTGTCGCGGAGGAGGGCGTCGAGGCGGGGGCCTTCGCGGGCGAGGAAGGCGTCGAGGGCGTCGAGGTCGGGGAGGGCCTGCGCGTCGGCGAGGAGCGCGGCGAGGGTGGCGCGGGCGGTGGTGGCGGCGTCGAAGCGGGCTTCGGCGTGGCGGCGGGCCTCGCGGGTGCGGCGGGCGCGGGTGTAGAGGCGCTCGGCGTTTTCGGCGGCCGTGAGCGCCGGGTCGAGCGGGAGCGTGCGCAGGCCGGTGCCGTAGAGGTCCGGCACGGCCGCCTCGGCGGCGCCGGGGGGGATCGTGTGGGCGGCGGCGAGCAGCAGGTGCGCGTCCTGCTCGTACCCATCGGCGCGCGAGGGCTGCGCGAGCGCGTCGAGCATGGCCTCCTCGCGCTGCGCGGCGCGGGCGAGGGCGGTATCAAGGCGCGCCACAAGGGCGGCATGGCGGCGCGCGAAGGCGTCGGTGGCGAGGCGGCGGCGGTGGAACGCGCGCAGGGCCGCGTCGGCATCTGCCGCCGATACCACGGCGTGCCCGTGCGGGTGCGCGAGCGCCACAAGCGTGACGGCCACGGGCGTGCCGCCGGCTTCCAGGAGGGCGGGCGCCGAGGCCGCCTGCGCCTCGGCATCGAGCGCGACGACGGCGGCGTGCAGCGCCGTGAGCGTGTCCGTCGTGAGCGCTTGCTCGGTCCCTAAACCGGCCCGAAAAACGGCCTCCGCCGCAAGGAGCGCGTCGAACGACGGCACCGCGCGCACGAGGCGGGGCGCGAGGGGGCCGGGCGGGCCGAGCCGGGCGAGGAGCGCTTCGGGCGTGGCCGGGAAGGGCGCCGCGACGGGCACGGGCGCATCCGTACCAGCAAGTCGGTGGGCGCGCAGGAACGCATCGCGCACCGTGCCGTCTGGCCCGACATGGAGGACGTTGGCGCGCGGCCCGTAGAGCACGGCCAGCAGCGTCGTCCCGTCGTCGAGGTCGAAGGAGAGCAGGCGGTCGCGCTCAGCCACGCGGACGGTGCGCAGCGTGCGGCCCACGGCGCCGGTGAGCACGTCGGCGGTGTTGCGCCGCGCGCGGCGGGCATCGCCCTCGGTGCGGTAGGCGCGCACGGGGCGCAGGTGCAGGTGCACCGTCCACGCGTCCGCGCCGCGCCGCCAGAGCAGGCGCAGGGTGCCGGCCTCCTGCGAAAACGCCGCATCGAGGTGGGCGCCGGCCATGGGCTGCCACGCGCGGGCGAGCGCGTGGAGGGCGTACCACGTCTGCTGCACGGCGGCCTCAGGCCTCCTTCGCGCGCCGCCAGAGCGGGACGGACGAGCACGGCTCCCCGTACATCACCTTCCGCGCGACGCCCGCCAATCGGCGCATGGCATCGGCGTAGGCGGACGTGGGCACGGCGCTCGCCCCGCAGCCCTTCACCATCGCGATGCGGTCGCGGTAGGGCGCGAAATCGAAGGCGGCGAGGGCCTCGGCGAAGTGCTCGCGGCGCAGGTCGTCCGGCGTGCCCACGGCCACGCGGCGGGCGCCCGCGTCGGCCAGCTTCGCCGCGAGGAGCATCCACGCCCACGGCGGCACGAGCGCGTCGGTGGAGCAGGCGAGGGCGACGTGCTGGCCCGCATAGGCCGCCCAGTCGTGCGCGGCGACGGCGGCGCGAAACTCCTTCTCGCGCAGCACGAAGCCCCGGTGGAGCCACGGGGCGAGGTCGAGCGTCGCAACCGGCGCGTCGTCCCAGAGGGCGGCGAGGTCGAAGATGCGCACGTCGCTCTCGGCGACGCGGTTGACGATGGGGGGCGCGAGTTCCATGCCCGCCCGCAACGCCGGGCGAGGGCGGAGGATGCATCCCCCTCCTGCTGGCCCCCACCTGCTGCCTCCGCGCTGGACGCGCTCCGGCAGCGGTCCTCCCCCGAAATCCGGGGGAGGTGTCCCGCAGGGACGGGGGGGGCGGGCAGGGCGTTACTTGCGAAACCGGTAGCCGACGCCCTTGACGGTCTCGATGTAGTCGTCGCCGAGCTTCTCGCGGATCTTGCGGATGTGGACGTCGACGGTGCGATCTACCACGTACACGTCGCGGCCCCAGACGCGGTCGAGCACGTCCTGCCGCGTGAACACCTTGCCGGGGTACGAGGCGAGCAGGTAGAGCAGCTCGAACTCCTTGCGGGGCAGGCGGAGCGAGAGCCGCTCGCCGCTTTCGTCGCGGAAGACGAGGTAGCGCTCGCGGTTGATCTCCAGGTCGTGGACGCGGAGGGTGCCGGGCGCTTCCTGCGTGCGGTTGGCCCCGCGCAGGAGCGCGCGCACCTGCGAGAGCAGCACCGGCATCGGCGCGCCCTTGCCGAGGTAGGCGTCCGCGCCCACGTCGAGGCCGCGCACCTGGTCGTCCGGGCCCTCGCGCGCGGTGAGCATCAGGATGGGGATCGTGCGGAGTGTGGCGTGCTCGCGCAGGCGGCGGCAGGTGGCGAGGCCGTCGAGCACGGGCATCATCACGTCGAGCACGACGAGATCCGGCGGCGTGCGCTCGGCGAGGCGCAGGGCCTCGGCGCCGTCGCGCGCGGTGACGACGGTATAGCCTTCGCGCGTGAGGTTGTAGGCGAGCAGGTCCAGCAGGTCCGGCTCGTCGTCTACCACGAGCACCGTCGGCGAGGGCGGCGCGGGGGCGTCCGGCATGGAAGGGCGGGCGTCAGGTCATCGTAAGGTAACGGGCCCGTGTTACGCCAGCATTGCGTGCCCGCCGCTACTGCCTACGGAGGGGCTGCGCGAACGGGCGCGTTACGCGGAGGGGGTGGCCGGGTTACTTTGCGCGGGGGCCGTGCTGGCCCTGCTTTTGCCACCCATCCTGTGCGCCCCATGAACATCGCGCTCATCTTTGCTCTGCTCGTCGCCATTGTGGCCGTCGTGTTCGCGTTTCAGAACCCGGACCCGATGTCGGTCAAGTTTCTCGGCTTCGAGAGCCGGGACGCCTCGGCCGCGCTCATCCTGCTGCTCACCTACGCCTTCGGCGTGCTCACGGGCATCCTGACGACGCTGCCGGGCCGCCTCCGCGCGCAGGCCGCCGCCAAGGCCGCCCGCCGCGAAGTGGAGGCTGAGCGGAGCAAGGCCCTCTCCAGCCTCAACACGTCTACCACGACGGGTACGACGACCACGACGGCCCCCGATCCCTATACCGCGCGCTTTGGCGACCCGGCGAACCGGGGCTGAGGCGTTCTTCCGGCCTTCCGATGACGGCTCTCTCCGGCACGCTCCGCCCCTCGCCGGTGCTGCGGCAGTTGCTGCGCAGCAACGCGAGCAAGCACGGCGAAACGCCCGGCACCGTCGCCTACACGGGCGACGCCCCCTCCGACCAGCCCGTGCAGGTGTGGACGTTTCGCTACGACGCGGGCGGCCTCGACGAGCAGGGACAGGCGGATGTCGGCCATGCCTGCACGCTGCGCCACACCCCCGGCGTGACGTGGGTGCTCGTCGATGGGGTCCACGATGCCGACCTCGTCGAGCAACTCGGCGAGGCCTACGGGCTCCACCGGCTCGTGCGGGAGGACATCGCCAACATCGGGCAGCGCGCCAAGCTGGAGGTGTACGAGCACTACCTCTACGTCATCCTCCCGATGGTGACCTTCGAGCGCGCCGACGGCAACGTGCAGGTGGAGCAGGTGAGCCTCGTGCTGGGCGACAACTGGGTGCTCGCCTTTCTCGAAGACCCCGGCGACGTGTTCGACCCGGTGCGCAACCGCCTCCGCGCGGGCGGGCCGCTGCGCTCGAAGGGCGCCGACCAGCTGCTCGCCGCGCTCGTGGACGTGATCGTGGACGGCTACTTCGTGGCCCTCGAAGCCCTCGGCGACGTCATGGCCGATCTCGAAGCGCTCGTGCTCGACCAGCCGAAGCGCCCCACGCAGCTGGCCCTCAACAGCCTCCGCCGCGAACTCGTGCTCGCTGCGCCGCGCCCTCTGGCCCGTCCGCGAGGTCATCAACCAGATCGAACGCACCGAGAGCCCGCTCATGCGCAACGAGACGCGCCCGTATCTGCGCGACGCCTACGACCACGCCGTGCAGGCCATCGACGTGACCGAGAGCCTGCGCGACCTCGTCTCGGGCCTCAACGACCTCTACCTGTCGTCGCTCTCGAACCGGATGAACGAGGTGATGAAGGTGATCGCGGTGGTGAGCGCGGTGTTCATGCCGCTCACGCTCATCTCGGGCATCTTCGGGATGAACTACCACCTGCCGCTCCAGAACCACCCCGAAGGCTTCGCCTTTGTGATGGCCGTGATGGGGGTCGCCGCGCTTGCGCTCATCCTCTACTTCCGCCGCAAAGGCTGGCTCTGACGACGTGCGACGTGGTGCGACGTGCGACGTGCGACGTAGGATCGGATGGGGCACAACGCGTGGCGGCCGGGCGCGCAGGCTAATTTTACCTCGTACGTCGCACCTCATATGTCGCACGTCGCACGTCCTGCACCTCGCTTCCCGCCGCCCTCGCCCCCGGCGACCGCATCCTCGTGGTGGCGCCGTCGAGCGCCCCGCGTGCCGAGCGCCATTGCAGGCGGGCCTGGACGCCCTGCGCGCGCGCGGCTACCGCTCCGGAGCCGCTGCGGAGCGCCTACGCGCCCCACGGCTTTCTCGCGGGCGAGGATGCCGCGCGCCTCGACGAGTTCAACCGCGCCCTCCGCGACCCCGACGCGAAGGCCATCTTCTGCATCCGGGGCGGCTACGGCGCGCTCCGCCTGCTCGCCGGGCTCGACTACGAAGCCGCCCGCACGTACCCCAAGCTGCTCGTCGGCTACTCCGACGTCACCGCGCTCCACCTCGCGCTCTACCACCGGGCCGGCTGGCGCGGCCTCTCCGGCCCGATGGTGGCGGTCGAGTGGGCCGACGGCACAGCCAACGCCCACGACGCGGCGAGCGAGGCGCTCTTCTGGCACCTCGCGCAGGGCGGCACCGTCCGGACCTCCTCGGCCCGCAGGGCGAACGCCTCGTGCCCGTGGCCGGCGGCAGCGCCGAGGGCACGCTGCTCGGCGGCAACCTGACGCTGCTCGCCCGCCTCGTCGGCACGCCCTTTCTGCCCGACCTCACGGGGGCGATTCTCTTTCTCGAAGAGATCGGCGAGGAGCCCTACCGCCTCGACGGCCTGCTCGCCCAGCTCGACCTCGCGGGCATCCTGGCGGGCATCGGCGGCCTCGTGCTCGGCGGCTTCACCGACAGCACGCCCACGCAGACGCACTTTCTGCCCCAGGAGGAGGTGCTCGCCCACTACGCCGCCAAGGTGCGCGGCCCGGTCGCGCAGGGCCTCGTCTACGGCCACTTTCCGATCAAGAACACCCTCCCCGTCGGCGTGCGCGCCCGGCTCACGGTGGAGGACCGGGCGCCCGCCTGGCGATTCTCGAACCCGTCACGCAACGCGCGGCCCACGACAGGCGACGGCGACGTAAATGCAGCTTCCTCCTCGTCGCCCCTCGCACTTCGCACGTCGCACGTCCGCCTCGCGGTTTTCGCCTCCGGCAGCGGCTCCAACTTCGGCGCCCTGCTCAACGCCTCGCCGCCGGGCAGTCGCGGCCGAGGTGCCGTGCTCATCGCCGACCGCGCGGGCACCGGCGCCGCCGCCCGCGCCCAAGCCGCCGGGATTCCCGTGGCCGTGCTCCCGCCCGCGCGTTTGCCACCCCCGAGGCGTTCGCGGCCGCGCTGCTGGACGCGTTGCAGGGGGTGGACCTCGTCGTGCTCGCGGGCTACCTCAAGCACATTCCCGCCGGCCGTCGTGCGCGCCTTCGATGGGCGGATGCTCAACATCCACCCGGCGCTGCTGCCCGCGCACGGCGGGCCGGGCATGTATGGGCGGCGCGTCCACGAGGCCGTGCTCGCCGCCGGCGACGCCGAGAGCGGCTGCACGGTCCACCTCGTGAGCGAGCACTACGACGACGGGCCGATCCTGGCGCAGGTGCGCGTGCCGGTCCTCCCCGGCGACACGCCCGAGACGCTTGCCGCGCGCGTGCTCGCGGAAGAGCACCGGCTCTACCCGGCCGTCATCGCCACCTTCGTGCGCGGCGATGACGAGGCCTGACCCCGCTCGGATGAAGGGCAGGGAAATCAGGCCGGTACATACCGAGGCGCGGACACAGGCGCCGAACTTGCCCCCACCACCGCACCGTAGGGGCGCCATGCATGGCGCCCCTACCCCCACCGTCCCCCGCGACGCCCCACGCCCATGATCGCCGCCAAACCCCTGCCGCCGCCCGAAGACCGCGTCGCCCCACGCCGGGCGCTGCTCTCCGTGTTCGACAAGACCGGGCTCGTGCCGTTTGCGCAGGGCCTTGCCCGCCACGGCGTCGCGCTCCTCTCCACCGGAGGCACCGCGAAGGCCCTCCGCGACGCCGGCCTCGCGGTCACGGACGTGAGCGAACTCACCGGCTTTCCCGAGGTCTTTGGCGGGCGCGTCAAGACGCTCCATCCCAGCGTGCATGGCGGGCTCCTCTTCCAGCGCAACGACCCGGACGACGTGGCGACGGCCGCCGCAGCACGGCATCGAGGGCATCGACCTCGTCGTGGTCAACCTCTACCCCTTCGAGGAGGTCGTGGCGAAAGCGGGCGCGGCAGACCCTGAGATCATCGAGAACGTGGACATCGGCGGGCCGGCGATGGTGCGCGCGGCGGCCAAAAACCACGCCCATGTGGCCGTGGTGACGCGCCCCGCGCAGTACGGTGCGCTGCTGGGCGAAATGGACGCCTTTGCGGGCTCGCTCGGCCTCGCCACGCGCCGCGCGCTCGCCGGCGCCGCCTTTGCCCGCACCGCCGAATACGACGCCGCCATCGCCGCCTACTTCGCGTCCACTGCCCCTGCGGCGACGTCCGAGGCCGGGCAGGCCGTGCTGCCCGACGAGGGCGACGACGCCCTGCGCTACGGCGAGAACCCGCACCAGGCCGCCCACTTCGACGCGCCTGCCGTGCCGCTCTTCCGCACGCTCCACGGCAAGGCGCTCTCCTACAACAACCTGCTCGACCTCGACGCCGCGCTCCGGCTCATGGACGAGTTCGTAGGCGGCCCGCCCGCGCTTGCCATCCTCAAGCACACCAACCCGTGCGGCGTGGCCGTCCGCGCCTCGCTCGCGGGCGCCTACGAAGCCGCCTTCGCCACCGACACCGCGAGCCCGTTCGGCGGCATCGTCGTCGTGAACCGCCCGCTCGACCTGGAGGCCGCCCGCTGCATCGACGGGGTGTTCACCGAACTCGTCATCGCGCCCGGTTTTGAGGACGGCGTGCTCGATTTCCTGCAGCTCAAGGCCAACCGCCGCGTCATCGAGGTGCTGCGCTGGCCGCGTACCGTGGAGGGCGCCGAGCTTCGCACCGCCGCCGGGGGCACGCTCGTGCAGGACCGCGACGCAGCCACGCCCCCGTTCGAGGCGGCACGGCAGGGCTGGCAGGTGGTGACCGAGCGGGCGCCGGATGCGGTGGAGTGGGCCGACCTCGACCTCGCGTGGCGCGTGGCGAAGCACGTCAAGAGCAATGCCATCGTGTACGCGAAAGACGGCGCCACGGTCGGCGTCGGGGCAGGGCAGATGTCGCGCCTCGACAGCGCCGAGATCGCGGTGCGCAAGGCGCAGAAGGCCGGGCTCGACCTGCGCGGCGCCGTCGTGGCGAGCGACGCGTTCTTCCCGTTTGCCGATGGCCTCGAAGCGGCGGCGGCGGGCGGCATCCGCGCGGCCATCCAGCCCGGCGGCTCCGTGCGCGACGCCGAGGTGATCGCGGCGGCCAACCGCCTCGGGCTCGCGATGGTGTTCACCGGGCGCCGCCATTTCCGGCATTGAGCGGGCACAGGGCCGTAGGGGCGAAGCGTCCGCCGTGAGGCCTCGGTCCGTCGTGCGCCTCGGTCCGTCGCAACGGCGCCCCACTCCGCACCGCGCGACGCTTCGCCCGCCTTCCCGGTGGGGCACGGGGTGCGGGCCGGGGCCGGGCGAAGCCGCGCGCAGGGCGGGGCGCGGAGCCGTTGCGATGCGCGGGGGCACGGCGGAGCACGGCCGCGCCACAGCGGCGGCTTCGCCCCTACGTGTCCATGTGGGGCAGCGTTCTGGATGGGCGCACACGGCTTAATAAAGACCGGATCAAAGCGGTCCGATGCGGGGTCTGCGAAGGGCGGTGGGGCGGATTTACATGGGGCCTTCTTCGAGGCCTACCTCCTGTAGCGCCGTACCTTTAGCGGCCTCTCCCTCCCGCACCTTTTCCTCGACCCGACACACGTTCTGATGGGGCTGTTTTCGATTGCGCATGACGTGGCCATTGACCTGGGCACGGCCAACACGCTGATTTACATCAAGGGCCAGGGCATCGTGCTGAGCGAGCCGAGCATCGTGGCCATCCACCGCACCACGCGCAAGGTCATCGCCGTGGGCCGCGAGGCCCAGCAGATGCACGAGCGCACCCACAAAGACATCGAGACGATCCGCCCGCTCAAGGACGGCGTGATCGCGGACTTCGAGGTGGCCGAGCAGATGATCCGGGGCCTCATCCAGAAGGTCCAGAAGTCGTGGCTCTCGTCCATCCGCCGGATGGTCGTGTGCGTGCCGAGCGGCATCACGGAGGTGGAGAAGCGCGCCGTGCGCGACTCGGCCGAGCACGCGGGCGCCAAGCAGGCCTTCCTGATCGACGAGCCCATGGCCGCCGCCATCGGCATCGGCCTCGACGTGTCGGAGCCGGTGGGCAACATGATCGTAGACATCGGCGGCGGCACCTCCGAGATCGCGGTGATCGCGCTCTCGGGCATCGTCGTGGACGAGTCGATCCGCGTCGGCGGCGACGAGCTCGACGAGGCCATCGTCCAGTTTTTCCGGCGCAACCACAACATGCTCATCGGCCACCGCACGGCCGAGCGCATCAAGTGCGAGATCGGCTCGGCGGTCGAACTCGATCCGGAGATGGAACTGACCATCCGCGGGCGCAACCTCGTCAGCGGCATCCCGAAGGTCCACACCGTCACGAGCGAGGACGTGCGCGAGGCCGTCAAGGAAGGCGTGCAGCAGATCACGGCGGCCGTCGTGCGCTGTTTGGAGCGGACGCCCCCCGAGCTCGGCTCCGACATCCTGGAGCGCGGCATCATGCTCACGGGGGGCGGCGCGCTCCTCAAGGGCCTCGACCAGCACATCCGCAACCGCGTGGACCTGCCCGTCTACGTCGCCGAGGACCCGCTCACGGCCGTCGTACGCGGCACGGGCAAGGTGCTGGAAGACATCGAGGGCTTCCGGCGCGTGCTCACCTGAGGCGCCGCAGGGGCTGCGAAAGGAGGCGAAAGGTTACGAGCGGTTGCGCCAGGACGGGCCATGCGGCGCGCTCCTCGTCCGTAACCTCCCATTGCCTTCCGTAGCCCTTCGCCGCTCTCGCCCCCTTTCCTGTCTATGCGATACTCGTCCTGGGACCGGGCCAAAGACTGGGTGCTCCTCGCCGGGTGCCTGATCGTGAGCCTCGTCGTGCTCTTCACGCGCAACACGCCCGTCGTGCGCGGCGTGCGGTCGGCGGCGCTGCAGGTGACGAGCGGGGTGGAAGCGCGCCTCGCGGGCGTGGGCCAGTACCTGCGCGCGCTCGACGAGAACGAGCGGCTGCGCAGCGAGTCGGTCGAACTGGCGGTGGAGGCAGCGCGGGCGCGGGCCGCCGTGTCTGAGAACGACCACCTCCGCGCGATGCTCGCCTTCCGCGACACGCTCCAGACGCCGATGGTGGCCGTCCGCATCATCGGGCGCGACCTCGGCGGCGAGTTCAACTACTTCACCGTAGACGCCGGGCGCGACGAGGGCGTGCAGGAAGGCATGGCGGTGATCGACGAGCGCGGCGTGCTCGGGCGCATCATCCTCACGAGCGCCCATTACGCCCGCGTGATGCCCTACCTCAACACCGACTTCCGCATCACCGCGCGCATCCTGCCCATCGGCGCCGAGGGCATCGTGCGGTGGGACGGGCAGCGCCAGGACCGCCTCGTGATGGACTACGTCTCGCGCACCGAACCGGTGGCGCGGGGCATGGTGGTGGTCACGAGCGGCGCGAGCGAGGTGTTTCCCGAGGGCTTCCCCGTGGGCTACGTCGAGGAGCGCGCCGCCCGCGAGGGCCGCAACGCGCTCGACCTCAAGCTCCGCCCCGCCGCCCCGCTCGACAAGACGACCCACGCCTTCGTCCTGCTCACGCTCCCCGACTCGGCCCGCGTGAACCTCGAAGGCAAGGCGCTGCGGTAGGCCCCCGGGGACTCCATTCGCTGCGAACAGGGGACTGATCGCGCTCCTGCCGTCGGTGACGCCTCTGGGGCGATAGCCACGCCGGCGCCCGGTCAGAGCCAGCCTTCCTGCCGGTACCAGCGGATCGTCTCGGCGATGCCGTCGGCCAGGGCCACGGAGGGCGCGTAGCCCAGTGCGCGGCGGGCCTTCTCGGACGAGCAGCGCACGCACGCGTCGCGGATTTCCCTCGCCTTCTCGCGGTTGAGCGGCGGGTACTGCCCGGTGAGGCGGCCCGCGAGTTCGGCGACCGCGCCGACCGTGCCCACGAGCGCCTTCGGCACGCGCACCGTTCGCACCCGCCGCCCGAGCGCCGCCGCTGCCGCGTCGCGGATCTCGCCCCAGGAATAGTCGCGCGGGGAGCCGAGGAAGAAGGTCTCGCCCACCGCCTCGGGAAGGTCTGCGCACAGGAGCATCCCGGCCACGAGGTCGCGCACGTGGACGAGCGTGAGCGCCGGCACGTCCGGGTCGCCGATGATGGGGCAGAGGCCCTTGCTGAGGGTCTGGAAGAAGGTGTAGATGTCGGCCTCGCGGGGGCCGTAGACGGCGGGCGGGCGCACGACGGTGAGCGCAAGATCGGCGTAGGCGGCGAGGGCGCCTTCCATGCGCGCCTTCGAGGCGCCGTAGCGCGAGATCGGGCGGAGCGGGCTCGCCTCGGTGGCCACGCCGCCCGTGCAGGCCCCCACAGCCGCCAGGCTGCTCGTGACCACGACGCGCGCCCGCGGCGACGCCAAGCGCACGGCGTCGAGCAGGCCGGTCGTGGCGGCCACGTTGCCCGCCTCGAACGCTGCGTCGTCCTGCGCCCGCGTGACGCCGGCCACATGGTAGACCACGTCTACGCCCGTGAGGGCATCGCGCAGCACGGCAGCGTCGGTCAGGTCGCCGCGCACAGGGGTGACGCCGGGCACGCCCGCGAGCCACCGGGGCGCGCCGCGCACGAGCGCCCGCACGGCGTCGCCGCGCGCGACGAGCGCTTCGGCGAGGTGCGAGCCGATAAAGCCGGTGCCGCCGGTCAGGAATACGGTTGCCATGCCGCCAAGCTACGGCAGGGCGTGCGGCCGTGCAGGCGGCTCAGGCCGCGAGGGCGTGGCCGTCGCCGCGCGGCACGAGTGTGAGGTTAGGCGCTGCGGGCGCCGGGGCGGCCTCCGGCGCCGGCGCCGGCAGGTCGGACAGGGCGGTGGGGGCGAGCGCCTCGGCGAGCAGGCCCGCGATGTAGAGCGCCGCCTGTCCGTCCCCGAACGGGTTTTCGTCGCACCGGAGCGCGTCGTAGAGCGCCGGGCTGGCCACGAGGTCGTCGATCCACGCGCCGATGCGGGGGCCGTCGGCGCCCACGAGCACCGCGCCGCCGCCGGCAATGAGTTCGGGGCGCTCGGTGCCGGTGCGCAGCACGAGCACGGGCCGGTCGAGTGTGGCGGCTTCCTCGGGGACACTGCTCGAATCGGTGAGCACGAGCCAGGCGTGGCGAAGCGCCCACAGCATCTGCGGGTACGCGAGCGGCTCGCACAGGAGCACGCGGGCGCGCTGCCGCTGTGAGAGCGCCGAAAACGCGGCCTGCACGTACGGCTTGATCTCCGGGTGCGGCGTGAGCGGCCACAGCACGGTCAGGTCGTCGTGGCGGCGCACGGCGTCCATCACGGCCTGGGCGATGGCCTGCATGGCCGGGCCGCTGTTCTCGTCGCGGTGGGCGGTGACGAGCAGCATCCGCTGCCGGGCGAGCGGCTGCAGGTTGGTGAGGGTCTCGGAAGCGTCCGTGCGGGCAAAGTGCGAGGGCAGGTGCCGCGCGCCCCACTCGACCGCGTCCACGCCCGTGTTGCCCACGAGGTGGATCGCCGCCGGGGCGATGCCTTCGCGCCCGAGGTTGTCCACGGCGCGCGGCGTGGGGGCAAAGTGCCAGGTGGCCAGCCGCGCGATCATCTGCCGGTTCTGCTCTTCCGGAAACGGGTCGAACCCATCGCCCGAGCGCAGCCCGGCTTCGATGTGGCCCACCGGGATCTGGTGGTAGAACGCCGTGAGCGCGGCGGTGAGCGAACTCGTCGAGTCGCCGTGGACGAGCAGGGCGTCGGGCTTCAGGGCGCCGAGGAGGAGGTCGAGGCCTTCCATGAGGTGCGCCGTGAGGTGCCCGCGCGAGGGGCGCTGCCGCCCGAGGTCGATCTCGGCGTCCCACGGCATCCCGAAAAAGTCGGACAGGGCCCGCGCCTGGAGCGATTCCTGGCCCGTGTAGATCACGAGCGGCCCCACGCCGGTCTGCTGGAGCGCGTGGTAGACGGGCGCCATCTTGATGATCTCCGCGCGCGTGCCCATGCACAGGGCGACGCGCCGGACACCGGTCGGCAGGCCAAGCGAGGATTCCATAGCGTACAAATGGGGAGATTACGGGATCGTCGTATTCGACAGCCGCTTAAGGCAGCCCGGCGATTTCCACCCTCCCTCCACACGCCGCGTTGATTTGAGGCGGATTGGACCGACCTTTCAGGTTCCCTGGCCCACCCTTGCCATGCCCACCCGCCGCGCCTTTCTGCAACGCACCGCCCTGCCGGCGCTCGCCACCGCTGCCCTGCCCGCCACGCTCGGCCGCGGCGCCGCCGGCCGCCTCGCCACCCTGTTCAACCACGACGCCGCGCCCGACGATGAGGCGTTCTGGCGCGAGGTGCAGGCCGCCTTTACGGTAGACCGCAGCCTCGTCAACCTCAACAACGGCGGCGTGAGCCCCTCGCCGGCCTACGTGCAGGAGGCGATGGCCGTGCACCAGGCCTACTCGAACAAGGCGCCCGTCTACACGATGTGGCAGATTCTGGAGCCGCAGCGCGAGGGCGTCCGGCAGCGCCTCGCCCGCACGTTCGGGTGCGACGCCGAGGAGATCGCGCTCACGCGCAACGCCTCCGAGGGCCTGCAAATCCTCCAGAACGGCTTCGACTTCCAGCGCGGCGACGAGGTGCTCACCTCCACGCACGACTACCCGCGGATGCTCAACACCTTCCGGCAGCGCGAGCGCCGCGAAGGCCTCGTGCTCAAGCAGTTCGACCTGCCCGTGCCCGCCGAGGATGTGGACGCGCTCGTGCGGCTCTACCTCAGCCACGTCACGCCCCGGACGAAGCTCGCGCTCGTGCCGCACGTCGTCAACCTCACCGGGCAGATCATGCCGGTGAAGCCCATCGTGGAGGCCCTCCGCGCGCGCGGCATCCCGACGCTCGTGGACGGCGCGCACTCGTTCGCCCACTTCCCCTTCACGCAGGAAGACCTCGGCTGCGACTACTTCGCGACCTCCCTGCACAAGTGGCTGTTCGCGCCCCACGGGACGGGGATGCTCTACGTGCGGCGGGACAAAATCGCGGGCGTGTGGCCGCTCACGGCGGCCGACGTGAGCCAGGAGGGCAACATCCGCAAGTTCGAGGAGATCGGGACGCACCCGGCGGCGCCGTACCTCGCGGTGGCTGAGGCGCTCACGTTCCACGACGGCCTCGGTGCCGCGCGCAAGGCGGCGCGCCTGCGCTACCTCAAAGCGTACTGGGTGGAGCGCGTGCAGGGCTTGCCCGGCGTGAAGCTCTACACCAGCATGGACCCGCGCTTCTCGTGCGGCATCGGCACGGTGGGCCTGGAGGGCAAGGACCCCGGCGCGATGGCCGGCTACCTCTTCAACCGCCACCGCATCATCGCCACGCCGATTGTGGCGCCCAACGTGAGCGGTCTCCGCATCACCCCCAGCGTCTACACCACCCTTGACGAACTCGACCGCTTTGCCGAGGCCTTCGCCCGCATCGCCCGCGAGGGCCTGCCGCAGGGCCCATGAGTCATCCGCCGCACGACGGGTACATCCGCCGCGTGGAGGATAAACAGGTGGGATACTGGTTTGTCACGGGGGATTCGGTTTCGAACGCCGAAGTCCAGAACAAGGTGATGTTTTTCCTTTGGGACAGCGTGTTCGCAACGTCGAAGAAGCCGCTCGCAGACCTGCTGAAACTGAAAGAATCCGACCTCGTGACCTTTGGGGAGTTTGCTTCTTACACGTCGTCCTTCGTGTACGCCCTGAGGAGCCTGTGACCCTGAGCGTTTCGTGTTCCACCCCGCTCAACTCCCCCTCATCTACACAGACTACCGTCCAAGGAGCCTGAACTCTTTCGTGGGGGTCCCGCGCGGGGACCACGTCGCCCAGCTTTCGTGCTCCCGTACGGTTTTGACGACTTCCCCGCAAGCGACGACGTAGCAGTCAGCCACGCGTTCTTTTCGCTCTACCGCGCGCTCCGATATTTCCGCCAAGTCCAAGCTCGAGACCGAGGAATTCGCGCTGCTAAAGTTACCTCAGCTATCGAGACGCTGGTTCAAGGCTTGCCCCAAGAAGGCCCCCGGTGGCAGATCACGGACTTTAAATGCGTACCCTGGCTGATTTACGCCACCACTTCACTCGGGGACAAGGCATCAAAGGATGTGCTTAAGCAGGTCACGTATGAATATGTACTACAAATATATGGACGCAGAAACACAGTCTGCACAGATGACACAATCCCAGCTTTGTGTTCCTTGCTACTTCAAAAATTCACCGATAACGGATGGTAAAGTGGAAATTGGTCAGTCATGCAATCCTGATTGGTTACACAAAA
This sequence comes from Rhodothermales bacterium, assembly GCA_963740755.1. GTDB lineage: Bacteria > Bacteroidota > Rhodothermia > Rhodothermales > BA12 > CAVSDF01. Next base: position 123,190 of record CAVUFJ010000006.1, on the reverse strand, counting down.
ATCTTCGCGACCAGAACATCGAGGTCTTTAAGGTGGATTTCTATCAAGTCCTTAATACATACTTACTCGCCGCAGAGGCTGAAGCCAGCATGACTCACAGTCAGCACCTTCATTCCGACTGTTGAGTTCCGAGATGACGCAGCCGGCCGCCTCCAACGTTCATATTTGGAGCAGGTCGTTCGGGCGTTCTTCCGTGCGAGAGGTATGGATGTGCCCAGGGAGATCGCGTCCTCGGAAGCCATTACGGAACTGGACTTCCGGCAGTCTGGCGACCTACCATTCACCTACTTCTACGAGGTTGTGATGCGCGGAGCCCGGAAGAAGGATGGCGTCATCTCCCACGCGGCATACACTCTCACCTTCGACCCTGCGCTTTGCCCACATGAGTGTAGCAAGACAGGGACTTTTTATGGTCACATATCGCTCGCTGGACGTCCTGTCCTCTACTACATCCTGCTTGATCTCCCGACGCTCATTGGCAAGGCTCGGCAGCACCTTGATTTGAAGCCAGCATACGGGCAGATGTAGGCCTTGCCCCTACCCGGCGCCGTCGTGCCACGTGAAGGCGCCGATGCCGGGTGTGTCGGGCAGGCGGAGGCGCCCGTCGTCCCACCCGAGGCCGCCGGTGACGACTGGATCGGCGAGCAGGACGGCGCCGTCGAGGTCCACGAAGTCGGCCAGGGGGGTGAGGTGGGCGGCGGCGCTCACGCCGACGGCGCTCTCGATCATGCAGCCAACGAGCACCTGCATCCCGCGCAGCTTGGCCGCGTCGATGAGCGCGCGGGCGCCGGCGAGGCCGCCGGTCTTGGTCAGCTTCACGTTCACCCCATCGGCGGCGCCCGCGAGCGCGGGCACATCGTCGAGCGATTGCACGGACTCGTCGGCCAGGAGCGGCGGCATCCCGTCCGGCAGGCGCTCGCGCAGGCGGTGCCAGGCCGCGTGCCCCTCTGGATGCTTCCACGAGAGCGGCTGCTCGACGTACAGCACCCCCAGATCGGCCAGGCGCGGAATCACGCGCGCGGCCTCCTCCACCGTCCACGCGTTGTTGGCGTCCACGCCGATCTGCGCCGCCGTGCGCTGCCGGGCGCGTGCCACGATGGCGAGGTCCATGTCGGCATCGCCGGTGCCCACCTTGAGCTTGAGCACGGGCAGGTGCGCCACCGGCGCGAGCGCCTCGTCGAGCGCGGCGGGGTCTTCGGGGATCGAGAGCGTGTAGGAGGAAGGCGGGACGTGGGCCGGGTCGAGCGCCCAGCGCTGCCAGAGTGGCTCCCCGGCGGCCTTGCCCCAGTGGTCGTGCAGGGCCACGTCGAGCGCGCAGCGCGCGGGCGCGGGGCCTTTGGGGATCGCCGCGAGGGCCGCATCGAGGTCGAACGTCGCCGCATCGCCGAAGGCCGCGCCGTCTACGGCGGCGAGGTACGCGGTCAGGGCGTCGAGCGTGTACGGGTAGTAGGGCACGAGGGCGCCCTCGCCGGTGCCGTCGCCGAGGAAGGCGTAGACGGTCGTGCGGGTCTCGGAGATGCCGTGGGCCACGCGGAAGGGCGTGCGGAGGCGGTGGGTGGCCGTGCGGAAGCGGTAGTCCATCGGGGGAGGCGATCGGGCGGGCGCCCGGGCGGATGATACGGGCCGCGCCCGGGGCATCGTCCCAGGCTTCCACGCGGCGTCCCCTTCGCGGTTAAGGCGCGGCGCGTCCTGCCGATACCGGAACGGGTTCGTTACATCCTGGTAACACCCCAAACGCCTGGACGTATGGACGTGCTGCTGCTCCCGACTGGTGACGTGGACGTGCTCCACTGGCTCGATGCGGAGACGCGCCTCCACCGCGCCCGCCTCGAACGGCACCCGCGCGTGGCGGCGCTGCTGGCCCCGTCGGTCACGCCCGGCGCCTACCTCGACCTGCTCGCGCGCTCGCTCGGCTTCTGCGCGCCCCTCGAACTCCACCTGAGCCGCGTGGCGCGTTTCGGCGTCGTGCCCACGCGGGCCACCCTCATCGCCCGCGACCTGACGGCGCTCGGCCTGCCCGGTCCCGCGCTCGGCGGCCTGCCCGTGTGCAGCGCGCTGCCCGCCCTGGGCGCGCCGGGCCTCGCGCTCGGCGGGCGGTTCGTGCTCGAATCCTACCCCGTGGGGGCCGCTGCGGCGCTGCGCCACCTCGCCCGCACGCTCGGCGTGACGCCCGCGCACGGCGGCGCCTTCTTCTCCGCCACCGACGCACTCCCGCGCTGGCGCCTGCTCGGCCACGACGCCCGCGCCTACGTCGCGCGGGGGGGCGACCTCGGCAGCATCCTCACCGCGGCCCTCGGGGCCTACGACAGCCTGCACGCCTGGCTCGACGCGTAGCCCCACCTGCTGCCTCCGGCGCTGGACGCGCCTCCGGCAGCGGTCCTCCCCCGAAATCGGGGGAGGTGGTCCGCAGGACCGGAGGGGGTGGAGGGGGCGGTGGCCTTACTGGCCCATCAGCCGCTTGGCGAGGTCTACGGTGCGGTTCGAGTAGCCCCACTCGTTGTCGTACCAGCCGACGACCTTGACGAGCGTCCCCATCACCATCGTGCTCTGGGCGTCGAAGATGCACGAGTGCGGGTTGTGCACGATGTCGGCGGAGACGAGGGGTTCTTCGGAGTATTCGAGGTAGCCCTGCATGGCGCCCCCGGCGGCGGCCTTGAAGGCGGCGTTGATCTCCTCGATGCGTCGTTTCGCGGCGCACCACGGCCGTGAAGTCGGTGAGCGAGCCGTCGGGGATGGGCACGCGGAGGGCGAAGCCGTCGAGCTTGCCCTTGAGGTGCGGCATCACGACGCCCACGGCCTTGGCGGCGCCCGTCGTCGTGGGCACGATGGAGAGCGCGGCGGCGCGGGCGCGGCGCAGGTCCTTGTGCGGCGCGTCCTGGAGGTTCTGGTCCGCCGTGTAGGCGTGCACGGTGGACATGAAGCCCTTCTCGACGCCGAGCAGGTCGTCGAGCACCTTCACCATCGGGGCGAGGCAGTTCGTGGTGCAGCTCGCATTCGAGACCACCTTCTCGTCGCCCGTCAGCTTGTCGTCGTTGACGCCGAGCACGACGGTGAGGTCTTCGCCCTTGGCCGGGGCCGAGATGATGACCTTCTTGGCGCCCGCGCTCAGGTGCAGGTCGGCGCCGGCGCGGTCGGTGAAGCGGCCGGTGGACTCGACGACGATGTCGCAGTCGAGGTCGCCCCAGGGAAGCTGCGCGGGGTCTTTCTGCGCAAAGACGCGGAGGCGGTCGCCGTTGATCGTCAGCCCATCGCCGTCGGCGGTGACCTGGCCGGGAAAGCGGCCGTGGACCGAGTCGTACTTGAAGAGGTGGGCGAGCGTCGCCGCGTCGGTGAGGTCGTTCACGCCCACGACGTCGAAGTCGTGGTCGCCGCGTTCCAGGATGGCGCGGAAAACAAGGCGCCCGATGCGCCCGAAGCCGTTGATGCCGATTTTGATGGCCATAGCGGGGGTGGAAGTGAGCGTGGGGGCGCGCGCGCCGGCGGCGCGGCCGAGGCCTAGCCCGCCAACTTACGCCCCGGCGCGCGCGCGGTCCCCGCCCGGAGCGGGCTGGAAGCGTTTGCAGGGCGCGGAATTTTCGGTGCATCGGCGCCCCGCCTGCGTCTGCGGCGTGGATTCGTTGGGGCTTCGCGCGCGGCAGCCGTACCTTGGCCGCCTTGCCGTATCTGCCCGCCCGGCCGTTGCCGGTGGCCTGTTTTACCGTTCCCGATGGCTTCCGAACCGATCTCCGACAGCACCCTCGCCGCCGATGCGCCCGTGCGCGCCGCCCGCCGTCCGCTCGCGCCCGCCGCCGAGACGCTCTCGCCGAGCGATAAGCTCTGGCTGTTCTGGGAAAACAACCGCACCGCGATCCTGGGCGCCCTCGGGCTGCTCGTCGCCCTCGCCCTCGTGGCCGGTGGCCTGACGATGTGGCGGGCCGGCCAGAACGACAAGGCCAGCGAGCGCCTCGCGGCCACGCTGCCGCTCTTCGAGCAGGGCAAGTACGCCGCCGCCCTCCGCGACTCGACGGGCCGCACGGGCCTCACGTCCATTGCCGACGAGTTCGGCGGCACGAAGGCGGGCAACCTCGCCAAGTTCTACGCCGCGCAGGCGCTCTTCGAGACCAAGCGCTACGACGACGCCCTGCGCTACTTCGACAGCTTCGACGGCGAGGACACGTTCCTCGACGCCAACGCGCTCGCCGCGCAGGCCGCCATCCTGGAGAACAAGGGGCAGGCCGCCGATGCCGCCGCCAAGTACGCCGACGCCGCCGACGCCTCCGAGTCGCCGCTGTTTGCGCCGGGCTACCTGCTCGCCGCCGCCCGCGCCTACCTCGCCGCCGGCAACGCCGACCAGGCCAAGGCCGCGCTCGACAAGCTCAAAGAGGACTACGCCGACACCCCCGAGGCGCAGGAAACCGACTTCCTCTACGGGCAGATCGACGGCAAGAGCACCGCCCAGTAAGGCGCAACTCTTTTCAGCCTCACGGGCGTATCACCAAGCGTGGTACGCCCGTTTTAATTGTCAATGGTCAATCGCCAATGGTCAACGGGTTAATGGGATGCGAGAGCACGCCCTGTGGGTCCCATTGGCAATTGACCATTGACTGTTAACCATTGACCATTCAGGTTCTCCCCCATGCCCACCCTCCTCATCGTTGACGACGAGCGCGCCATCCGGCGCACGCTGCGCGAGATCCTCGAATACGAAGACTACGAAGTAGAGGAGGCCGAGGACGGCGAGCAGGCGATTGCGCTGCTGCGCGGGCGCAAGTACGACCTCGCGCTGCTCGACGTGAAGATGCCCAAGCGCGACGGCCTGGAGGTGCTCCAGATCGCCTCCGACGAGGTGCCCGAGATGCCGGTCATCATGATCTCAGGCCATGGCACTGTTGAGACGGCGGTGGAGGCCACGCGGCGCGGGGCCTACGACTTCATCGAGAAGCCGCCGGACCTCAACCGGCTGCTTGTCACGATCCGCAACGCGCTCGACCGGGGGCAGATCGTCAATGAGAACCGGCGCCTCAAGCAGGCCATCGCAGACGAGCACGAGACGGAGCTGACGCCGATTCTCGGCGAGAGCCCGGCCATCCGTGCCATCAAGGACACCATCGAACGGGTGGCGCCGACCGAGGCGCGCGTGCTGATCACAGGCGAGAACGGCACGGGTAAGGAGCTTGTCGCCCGGTGGGTCCACGAGAAGAGCCCGCGCCGGGGCGGGCCGATGGTGGAGGTCAACTGCGCCGCGATCCCGAGCGAGCTTATCGAATCGGAGCTCTTCGGGCACGAGAAGGGCTCGTTCACGGGCGCGATGAAGCAGCGCATCGGCAAGTTCGAGCAGGCCGACGGGGGCACGCTCTTTCTCGACGAGGTGGGCGACATGAGCCTCGGCGCGCAGGCCAAGGTGCTCCGGGCGCTCCAGGAAAACCGCATCACGCGCGTCGGCGGCGACCGCTCGATCCCGGTCAACGTGCGCGTGGTGGCGGCGACGAACAAGGACCTGCTCAAGGGCGTCGAGAACGGCCTGTTTCGCGAGGACCTCTACCACCGCCTCGCCGTCATCCTCATCCATGTGCCCCCGCTCCGCGAGCGCCGGGCAGACGTGCCGCTCATCGCGCGGTTCATCGCCGAGAAGATGGCGCGGCGCGGCGGTCTGCCCACGCGTCGCTTTTCCGACGAAGCGCTCGAACGCTTGCAGCGCCTCGACTGGCGCGGCAACGTGCGCGAACTCCACAACGTGGTCGAGCGCCTGCTCATCCTCTCCGACGGCGAGGCGGTGAGCGCGCGCGACGTGGAGCGCTACGTGGGCGCGGGCGCGGCGAGTGGCAACCCGCTCCAGAGCCTGCTCGAACAGTTCGACGACTTCACCGCCTTCCGCGACCGGGCGGTGGAGCTGTTCCTGCTCCACCAGCTCGAAAAGCACGGCTGGAACGTCTCCCGCACCGCCGAGACCATCGGCATCCAGCGCTCGCACCTCTACAACATGATGGGCAAGTACAGCATCGAGCGCGGCGAGGGGTAATGCCGCGCGCCGAACCGCCGCCTACCTCCCGGCGTACTGCGCCCATGGACTACCGCGACCGCATCGTGATGGACCCGCGCGTGCGCAGCGGGAAGCCCTGCATTCGCGGCACGCGCATCGCCGTGGCAGACGTGTTCGACTACCTCGCCGGCGGCACGAGCCCGGCCGCAACTGCTGGAGGATTTTCCCGATCTGACGCCGGAGGACCTGCGCGCCTGCTTCGCCTTCGCCGCCGACCGTGACCGACTCACGCTGGCGGCGTAGCGCTGACCTTCGGGATACGAGTGGCGCTCCTATAGTCGCGTTAGCTTCAACCTGAGCGCAACCGCTCACTGCTCTCATGGCCTTGAAGCTGCTCTTCGACGAAAACCTGCCGCCGGTGCTGGCCCGCTGGCTGGCCGGGCGGTTTCCCGGCAGCGCGCACGTGCGTGATTGCGGCCTTAAAGGCGCCGCCGATGAGACCATCTGGGCCTATGCGCAAGCAGAAGGCTTCGTGATTGTCTCGAAAGACGCGGACTTCTACGCCCAGAGTCTGCTCCGTGGCGCGCCGCCGCAAGCTCGTCTGGTTGCGCCCCGGCAACTGCACCCGAGACCGGCTCCGGGCTGCTCACGGATCAACGCCGAGCCATCCGCACCTTTATCGAGCCGCAAGACGAACGGGTTTTGATCTTGACTAGCCAGCTTCAGAGCCGCCGCCACGAGCGCCCGCCAGTCTTCGCGCTCGGGCAGGCCGGGCTTGCGCTTGCCGAAGAACTGCACGACGAGGTGCCCCGCCGCGTCGAAGCACTCCACGGACGTCACGACCCCGTCGGCGGTGGGCTTGACGACGATGTAGCTCTCGGCGATGAGCGCTTCGTGGAGGTGCAGGTTGAAGCCTTCATCGAGCACGTTGTACCACGGGCCGGCCTGGACGAGCTTCTGCACCGGGCCGGTGTGGATCTGCACGGCGCCCTCGTTGCCCACGAACACCATGATGGGCTGCCCGGAAGCCGCTGCCGCGTCGAGCACGCGGCGCGGGGCGCCGGGCGCGAGCGGGCGGGCGAGGTCTTCGGGCGCGTGGCGGACCGCCTGGCGGCGGGAGACCCCGTGCGTGCGGAGCAGGCCGTAGAAGTCGTGCGTGTCCTGGAGGGCGCGCCAGGCCGCGTAGAAGGCGGGCAGATCCAGGGCGTCGGCGGGCGCGTCGTCCGGCCACTGCACCGGCGTAACCGGCTGCTCCGGCGACTGGTCCTCGGCGGCGAACGCCCCGGCGAGCGCGCGGAAGGCGGCCACGTCGGTTTGCGCGCGGGCGTAGACCTTGTGGATGGCGCTGCCGTCGGCGTCGAAAAACTGGAAGCTGAGGCGCCCGCCCTCCTCGGCAAAGAAGCCCATCGCCCAGTGGTCGAAGAACAGGCGCAGGTCGATCTGCTCGTCGTTGAAGAGGCCCATGCGGTGCTTCGGCATCATCTGCCCCGCGCGGTAGACGCCGTCCTTCTCGTGCACGACGGCGTCGTTGCGCGTGAGCGCCATTAGGGGGCCGCACGCTTCGAGGCCCATCAGCAGCGCCGGAAACTCGGCCCGGAGGCGCAGCACGGCCGGGGCGCCATCGCCGGAGGGGCCGCAGCGGGCGGCGAGAAGCTGCGCTTCGGCGACGCCGAGGGCCGCAGCCACGTTGCGTGCCCGGGCGTGGGGGTGGGTTTGCCGGTAGGCCTCGGCGGCGGCGAGCAGGTCGGCAGGGGCGAACAGGGTCGTTTCCATAGCGCGTGTAGATCGGACCGCTCAGGGAAGGAGCGCGCCGGCAGGGTCGGTGAGCAGGGGGAGGTCGGGGAGGACGGTGCCGTGCGGCACCGGCAGCACGAGCGGGCAGTTGAGGCAGGGGTGGGGCACCACGATCACGGGCACGTCGAAGGCCTGCTGCACGAGGTCCGGGCGCAGCACCTCGGCAGGGGAGCCCTCGGCCACGAGGCGGCCTTTGGCGAGCAGCGCCACGCGGTCGGCGTACTGGGCGGCGAGGTTGAGGTCGTGCAGCACCGCCACCACGGCGAGGCCGCGCCGGGCCAGGCCGCGCGCCACGTCGAGCACGCGGTGCTGGTGGGTGAGGTCGAGGTTGTTGGTCGGCTCGTCGAGCAGCAGCAGCTGCGCCTCCGGGCCGTCGAGCTGCGCAAGCACGCGCGCGAGGTGGACGCGCTGCTTCTCGCCGCCCGAGAGCGTCGGGAAGCGGCGGTCGGCGAGGGTGTCGATGCCCGCGCTTTCGAGCGCTGCGAGGGCCGCGCGGGCGTCGGCGTCGCGTCCGGCGTGGTGGGGGGTGCGCCCGAGCAGCGCCACCTCGAAGGCCGTGAAGGCGAAGGCGAGCAGGCTCTCCTGCGGCAGCACCGCCCGGCGCCGCGCGAGCACGTCCGGGGGCAGGCTCCGCACCGGGTCGGCGCCCAGCGTGGCCGTGCCGGCGTCCGGCACGCGCTCGCCCGAGGCCACGCGCAGCAGCGTGCTCTTGCCCGCGCCGTTGGGCCCGACGAGCGCCACGAACGTGCCCGGCGCCACCGCGAGGGAGACGTCGTCGAGCAGCCGCGTACGGCCGATGGCAACGGTGATGTGGGCGAGGTGCAGCACGGGTCAGTCGGGCTTTTCGCGCAGCAGCAGCCAGAGAAAGAACGGCGCCCCGCCGAGCGCCGTCACGATCCCGATGGGCACCTCGGCGGGCGCGGCCATCGTCCGCGCGAACAGGTCGGCGAGCAGCAGCAGGATCGCCCCGAGGAGCGCGCTCGCGGGCACGAGCGTCCGGTGGTCCGGCCCGAGGGCGAGGCGGACGAGGTGCGGCACGACGAGCCCCACAAACCCGATCATCCCCCCGGCGGCGACGCTCGCGCCCACGCCGAGCGCGGCGAGCAGCACGACGCTCCGCTTGAGCCGCTCCACGCGCACGCCGAGGTGGAACGCCTCGGTCTCGCCGAGGAGCATCGCGTTGAGGCCCCGCGCCAGGAAGGGCCCGGCAATGGCCGGGGCAAGCAGGAACGGCGCCACGCCGCCCACGGTCTCCCACGAGGCCCCGCCGAGCGCGCCGAGCGTCCAGAACGTGATCGAGCGCAGCTGCGCGTCGTCGGCGAGGAAGACGAACAGGCCCACGCCCGCGCCCGCGAGCGCGCTCAGGGCCACGCCCGCCAGCAGCATCGTCGCGATGAGCGTGCGCCCGCTGTGGGTGGCAAAGCGGTACACGAGCGTCGTGGTGACGAGCCCGCCCGCGAAGGCCGCGAGGGCGAGCGCATTGGCGGCGAGCAGCGGCGGCAGCACGAACGCCCCGCCGAGCACGATCCACGCCACCGCCGCGAGCGCGCTGCCCGCCGAGACGCCGAGCAGGCCCGGATCGGCGAGGGGGTTGCGGAAGAGGCCCTGCATGAGCGCCCCGCTCACCGCCAGGGCGGCCCCGACGAGCGCGCCGAGCACCACGCGCGGCAGCCGGATGTGCAGCAGCACGAGCGCCTGCTGCTCGCTGTAATCGGCGAGGCGGGGCAGGCCAAGGCGCTCCAGGAGGACGGAGAGCGTCTGCGCGGGCGCAATGGAGACGCTGCCGAGGCCCACGCAGAGCAGCACGACCGCCCCGAGCGCCACGCCGAGGCCCACGAGCGCCACCGGACGCCGGGCCCGGTGCGCCGGCACAACGGCGGCAGGAGCGGTTACGAGGGACATGGGGACACAGGAAGCGCGGCCCGCCGCGCCCGTACTTACCGGGCGTGCAGGCGCGCGGCGAGGTCGAGGATCGCCGCGCCGAGTGAGGGCCCGAACGTCATCGCCGCGTCGGGCACGACGATGAGCCGGTGCGCGCGCGCGGCGGGCGTCTGCGCCACGCCCGGACGGCCTAGGAACGTCGCCTCGCCCCCGGATTCGGCGAGCGTGCGCGCAGTCATCACGATCACGTCCGGCGCGGCGTCTGCCACGGCCTCGGGCGTCATGTTCTTGTAGCCCTGGTGTCCGGCGAGGACGTTGCGCCCGCCGGCGAGGCGCACGAAGGCGTCGGCATTGGTGCCGCGCCCCGCGAGGCCCGTCACGCCCGGCGCCTGCGCCTGCACGAAGAGCACGCGTGGGCGCCGCGTCGTGTCGATCTGCGCGGTGGCCCGGGCCACCTGGGCCAGGAGCGTGTCGGCGAGGGCGTTGGCCGCCGTGGCCCGCCCCACGAGCTGCCCGATGGCGCGGATCTGGGCCACGACGTCGTTTACCGTCGCCCCGCCCGGCACCACTTCCACGCGCACGCCTGCGGCGCGAATCTGATCGAGGGTCGCCGGTGGCCCGGCGGTCGGATCGGCGATCACCGCGCGGGGGGCGAGCGACAGGATCGGCTCGGCCGAGAGGGCGCGCACGTAGCCGGCCTTCGCCTTGTTGCGCGCCTCCGGCGGGAAGACCGACGAGCCATCCACCGCCACCACCCGGTGGCCGAGCCCGAGCGCGTACACGGTCTCGGTCACCGACGCACCGAGCGTGACGAGGCCCGAGTCGATCGGGGCCCCTGCGGTCCCGGGGGCGTCGGGGCCGGAGGGACGGCAGCCGAGCAGGAGCAGGGCGGCACCGAGCAGGACCGTGGCGGGGCGAAGCATAAACGTGGGGCGAAGGGGAAGGGCCCGTCCAGAGGTCGGGCCCTCAGGAGCGGTCAGTCGAACGTGCGCGAGCCGTCGGTCTGGAGCACGTACTCGAACGAATAGTAGCGCGAAGCCGTGGGGTCGGTGCTCGCCACCTGATTCTTGTAGTACGACAGCAGGCGCAGCTTGGCGTACTGCTTGCCGTCGCCCGTGCGGAGGACGAACGTGCGGCCTGCCTTCGGCGAGATGATGTTGGTGGCCGTGTTGTAGTCGTACCACTGCGTGCCCGACACGCTCGCGCCGTAGGTCGTGTCCGGGGCCACGGTGAGGTCCTGGAAGGCGCCCACGCGGAGCAGAATCCCGCCCTGACCGGGGCCCTTCGCGCCGGTGTTGGCGATGATCGTGGACGACTGGAAGCCGATGTCCCACTTGTTCGTGGCCGAGTCGCTGTTGGCGATGACCTTGTTCTCGCGGAGGCTGTAGAGCGTATAGCGGCCCCGAGCGCCGGTGGGGCGGCCCGTGGTGGCGTCGAGGCCGGTGTTGGGATCGGCGGCGACGTTGGTCACCGTCTGGGCCTCGATCGTCACGCCGCCGCTGTCGCTGGTCGAATCGCAGGCGGAAAAGGCGAGCAGGCTGAGGGCCGCAAGGCCCGTGAAGAACGTAGAACGCATGGTACTTCGGTTAGATGGCGTTGCTAAAAAGGGAGGGTAGGGTGTCAGAGGCGCACGCTGGCCCCGGCAAAGAGCACGCGTCCGGACAGGCCCGGCTGGCGCGTCGGGTCGGTGTAGCCGAGCAGATTGCGCGCGCCCGCTTGCACGTCCACGCGTCCCACGCGCTGCGTGAGCGTCGCCGCGACGGTGGCGTAGCCGCGCACGTACTCGCGCGCGTCGTCGAGAATCAGGTTGCCGTTCACGTCGCGGTCGCCGAAGCGGGCGCGCCACACGAGGCGGAGGCTGCCGGTCGTGCGCCCGCGCGTGCCGTCGAGGCGTACGGTGCCGGAGTGGCGGCTGCGCCCGAAGAGGCCGCCATAATCGCCGCGCGTCACGCGCACGTCGCGGTTCTGCGCGTCGCGCCGGTAGAGCGTGCCCGCGTCGATGGCTTCGAGCGCGTCGCGGTCGGCGGTGTCGAGCCACTGGTAGGACGTGCTCAGGCGGAGGCTCGGGCGCGCGGCCCAGCCGAGTTCGGCTTCGAGGCCCTGCGTGTAGATGCGGTCGAGGTTGAAGTAGGTGAACACGTTCTGCCCGTTCGTCTTCACCGCCACCGCCTGCGTCTCGATCAGGTCGCGCACGTTGTGGCGAAACGCGTCGAGGCGGGCGGTGAGGCCGCGCCCGAGGTCCACCTCGGTGCCCACGTGGAAGGCCACGCTGTTCTCCGCGCGGAGCGCGCCCACGCGGTCGAACTGGATGAGCGTGTCGGCAATCCCCCCGGCGGCGGCGAGCATCGCGAGGCGGGCCCGGGCCTCGGCGGCGCCGTAGACGCTGTAGCCGCCGCCTGCGTCGTTCTCGAAGACGAGGTAGCGCTGCCGGAAGGCGGGCGCCTTGAAGCCGCTGCCCACGCTCGCCCGCAGGCGCACCCGGGCCGTCGGCCTCAGCAGCACGGCGAGCTTCGGCGTGAGGCGCGAGGCAAAGTCCTGCGTGGCGTCGTAGCGGGCGCTCGCGTTCACGTCGAGCCACGGGCGCGCCTTCACCTGCGCCTCGGCAAAGGCAAAGCCCTGGCGCGTGCTCTTGTTGGCGCCGTAGCGGTCGCCGCCCACCGATTCGTAGATCGCCCCGCCGCCCGCGAACACGCCCACGCGCGCGGATGGGAGGTAGGAAAAGGTCGCCTCGCCCTTGCCGTAGCCCTGCGTGTAGTCCGTCACCTCGAAGGGCGCGCCCGTGCCGGGGTCGGTCACGCGGATGCCGTTGCGGTAGGCCGCGCCGTAAGCGTCGGCGTCGAGGTGGAGGCGGTCTGTGAGCCGGATGCGCGCCGAGGGCGCCACGCTCGCGTCCTGCTGGCGGATCTGCTCGTCGTAGAGCACGCCGCCGAGGGGCAGGGTGGTGCGTCTGGTGCTGCTGGTGCAGGCGGGTGGTCAGGCCGAGGCGAAGGCCGTCAGACGGCTGCCACCGCGTGCGGACCTCGCCGGTGTAGTCGGTGTAGGCGGGCGCCGAGGCGCCGGGCGCGTCCGGGAGCAGGTCGTAGCCCCGCGTGGCCGTCCGGTCGAGCAGCACGCGCATCGCCCGCGCGCTCGCCCCCCGTGCTGCCCTCTAGGGTGAAGGCCGACGTGCCGTGCGTCTCGCCGCGCGCCCCGAGGCGCCCCTGCCATCCATCGCCCACCGGCCGCGTAATGAGGTTCACCACGCCGGCCAGCGCCTCCGACCCGTACCGGCTCGACGTGGGCCCGCGCACGATCTCGATGCGCTCCAGCCCGGCGACGGCGAGGCGGTTGAGGTCTAGCGTCCCCGCCTGTCGCCCGATCACCGGCTCGCCGTCGAGCAGGATGAGCGTGTAGTCGGGCGAGAAGCCCTGAAGCTGGAGGCCGACGCCGCCTGTCGGGCCTTCGTAGAGGCCGAGGCCGGGCTGGTCGGCGAGCAGGTCGGTGAGGCGCAGCGGCGCCTGGGCGCGGATGGTTTTCTCGGTCAACACCGTCGTGGGCACCGGCACGTCCGCCCGGGCGCGTTCGGCGCGCGTGGCCGTCACCACGACGGGCGCGGCCTCGTACTCGTGCAGAACGCCGCGCACGCTGTCCGGCGCGGCCGCACGCTGGGCGAGCACGGAGGGCGCCATCAGCAGCGCGAGCGGGACGAGGAAACGGGACATCAGTCGCTTGTGTAGAATGAATCTAAATAAGGACACCGGTCCCCGGACGCTTTCTCTGTGAAGGGCGTGCAGATCTGCCCTGGAGCCGGAGCGTTTCGGGTACGCACCCGCAGGGCCGGGGATGATGAAGGGTCGGCGCAGATCCCGCAGGTTTGCCGCGCAGGCGCCACGGCTGCGCACGCGAGCACCCGGCCACGCGTGCGCAGCCGGGCTCGAAAACCGCGCCCCGGTCGTCTTCGTCGGGGCGCGGTTACGCCACGCGCACCACGAGCACGGGCAGCGTAGACGTGCGCACAACGCGTTCGGTGACCGAGCCGACGATCAGGCGCTGCGCGTTGTCGCGCCCGTGCGTGGCGAGCACGAGCAGGTCGGCGTCGTGGGCCTCGGCGTCGCGCAGGATCGCCTCGGCCGCTTTGCCCTCGGTGATGCGCACGTCGAACGGCACGTCCGGACCGCCGGCGCCCTCGGCGAGCGCTTTCACCTCCGCGGCGATGCTCGTTCCGAGGCTCTCGTCCATGTCGAAGGCGAGGCCGCTCATCCAGCCGCCGGCATGGGGAAGCGGTTCGAGGGCGTGGAGCACGGTGACGTGCGCCGCATCGCCGTAGCGGGCCGCGAACCCGCGCGCCGCCTTGATGAGCGGGGCCGAGATGTCCGTCAGGTCCACCGCCACGAGCAGGCGATGCACGTGGGGGGTGGCGTCGAGCGTTTCCGGGAGCACGAGGAGGGCGCAGCCGAGCGTGCGGAGCACTTCGTCGGTCTGGCTGCCGAGCAGAAAGCGCCGCAGCCCGCGCGCGCCGATCCGGCTCATCACCACGAGTTCGGCGCCGACGTTTTGCGCGTACGCCACGATGCAGGGGGCCGGGTGGTCGCCCGGCCGCTCGGCGAGCACCACGCCCCCGACGGGCACGTTGGCCCCGTCGGCAAAGGTGGCGAGGCGGTTTTTGGCCGCCGTGGCCTCTGGCTCCGCGCCGGGGCGGTGGACGTGCAGCACATGGAGTTCGGCGCCTGCGCGGTCGGCCAGGTGCGCGGCAAAGCGCAGCGACCCTGCCGAGGCGGGCGAAAAGTCGACCGGAACGACGATACGCGGACGGGTGGGCGAGAACGGCATGGGCAGCGGCAGGAGCGGATAGCATCTGCCCTCACGCGCGAGCGCCCGCCAGGTGCCCACGAGGCCCGCAGGCTTCCTCGCCGCCCGCTGTGCCGGGTAGAAAAGTGCGTTTCGAGAACCAGATCTTGCCCCCACACGCGGCCCCCTCGGATTGTGCGTGCGATCCAGACCCACGCCGCTGCGTCACGGGTTCGCTTGGCTGTCCGCAGAACAGCATCGGGCGGGCGAGGCGTTCCCGGCGGCCCTCATCTGGAGGACGGGGCTGCCGGACAGATCAGCAGGGGGCCCCCTCGGGCGCAGGTCGAGGAAAGGCGCCGCAGACCCGTAGCTTGTCGGGTTCACTGCCGCCCGTCCGATGAAGTCTCTTGCCCTCCTGCTCCTGCTCGCCGCGACGCCTGCCGCCGCGCAGCGCGTCGTGATCAACGAGGTGCTGGCCTCCAACGAGGCCACGCTCGCCGACCCCGACACCCGTGCCTTCGGCGACTGGATCGAGCTCTACAACGCCTCCTCGGCGACGGTCGACCTCGGCGGCAGCTTCCTCACGGACCTTTTCTCCAAGCCTGCCAAGTGGCGCATCCCCAATGGGACGACGCTCGCGCCCGGCGCCTTCCTCGTCGTCTGGGCGGACGATGGAAACACGGCCGGCGCCGCGCTGCACGCCAACTTCAAGCTCTCCGGCAGTGGCGAGGCGGTTGGCCTCTTCAGCGCCACCGGCGCCGTCATCGACACCCTCTCGTTCGGCGCGCAGACGACCGACGTCTCCTACGGGCGTCGCCCCGATGGCGGCGCGGAGCGGGCGTTCTTCGCAGCCCCCACGCCCGGCGCGCCCAACCGTACAACTCCTGCCGGGGGCGTCGTGGCGCCGCCGGTGTTCTCGATGGCGAGCGGATTCTATAATGCATCGGCCAGCGTCGAGATGGCGGCGGAGGCCGGCGTGACGGTCCGCTACACCCTCGACGGGTCGCTGCCGACCGAGGCATCGGCCCGGTACACCGGGCCTCTGGCGCTGGGGGCGACGCGCGTGTTTCGCGCCGCGGCCTTCGCGCCGGGTCGCATCCCGAGCGCGGTCGTCTCGCGGGCCTACTTCGTGGGCGAGCGCAGCGTGCTGCCCATCGTCTCGCTCGTGACCGACCCCGCCGGCTTCTTCAGCGACACGACCGGGATCTACGTCAAGGGCACGAGGGGCATCCCGGGGCGCTGCCGCACCGACCCCGTCAACTGGAACCAGGACTGGGAGCGCGAGGCGCTCGTTTCCTTCTTCGAGCCCGATGGCGCGGGCGGCCACCGGCTCGCGCTCGAGCAGGGCGCCGGCGTCCAGATCTACGGCGGCTGCAGCCGCATCTACCCCGAGAAGTCGCTCTCGCTGCACGCCCGCAGCCAGTACGGCGCCTCGGACTTTGCGCACCGCTTCTTCGACGACGTCGATCTCGACCGCTTCGACGACCTCGTCCTCCGAAGCTCGGCCCAGGATTGGTGGCGCACCATGTTTCGCGATGGCATGATCCAGACGCTCACGCGCCACATGGACCTCGACGGGCAGGCCTACCGGCCCACCGCCGTGTTTCTCAACGGCGCCTACTGGGGCATCCACAACCTGCGCGAGAAGCTCAACGAGGACTACGTCGCCGGTCACTACGGCATCAAGGACGACGACGTCGAGATCATCGAGAACACGCGCCGCGGCACGTCCGCCGCCTACGACGAGGTCCTCGACCTCCTCGACGCGGGCGACCTCTCCACGCCCGCCGCCCTCGCCGCCGTCGAGGCGAAGGTCGATGTGGACGCGTACCTGAACTACCTCATCGCCGAGATCTACAGCGCCAACTCGGACTGGCCCGGCCACAACCTCAAGCTGTGGCGCGCCCGCACGCCCGGCAGCCGCTGGCGCTGGATGCTCTACGACACCGACTTCGGCTTCGGCGGCAACGCCAACGGGCAGGTGACGAGCAACACGCTCGCCCACGCCGGGGCGGCGGCCAGCACGGGCGAGTACAACCCGCCGTGGTCTACGCTCCTCTTCCGCAAGCTGCTCACCAACACCCGCGTCCGCAACACCTTCATCCAGCGGCTGGCGGCGCACGCGGGCACCACGTTCGATCCGCAGCGCACGCTCGGCCTCATCGACAGTCTCAAGGCCAACATCGCGCCCGAGATGCCGCGCCACAAGGTCCGCTGGCCGCAGTCGGCCTCGTTCGCGCCGACGTGGGACGCGCTCGTGGACGAGATGCGGACGTTTGCCACGGGCCGCCCGATGGCGGTACGCGGCCATGTCGCCGGCTTCTTCCCCGAGGTGCCGGGCTCGGCGCGCCTCACGCTCACGACAACGCCTGGCGGGCGCGTCTTTGCCGCAGGCGTGCTCATGGCGCCGCTGCGCCTCGACGGGACGCCGCAGCCTGCGGCGGGCGTCTTCGCGCCGATCTTCTACCGCGGCGTGCCGCTGGACCTCGTCGCCGTGCCCGACAGGGGCTACGTCTTTACCGGCTGGTCCGGCCTGTCGTCGGCGCGCACCGAATCGATCTCGGTCGTGCTCACCGAGTCGGCGGCGCTCACGGCGACGTTCGCGGTCGCGACGGCGGCGGAGCCCGTGGCGGCGCTCGGCAGCCTCGGCGCTGCGCGCGGTCTACCCCAACCCGGCCACGCGCACGGCGACCGTCGAGGTGGCGCTTGGGGCCGCCGGCGATCTCTCGGTGCGCGTCGTAGACCTGCTCGGCCGCGAGGTGCTCGTGCTCGCGAGCGGCCCTGCCGAGGCCGGCACGCACCGCCTTCCGGTCGATACCGGCGCGCTCCCGAGCGGCGTCTACACGGTCCTCATGACCACCAGGGGGTTCCGCGCGACGCGCCTCCTCGTCGTCTCGCGGTAGGGGCGGCGCGGGCGGGCTTCCTGCGCTTTATCCCGGACGACTCGGCGAACCGTCCTCCTCGATCCCGCCCTGCCGCTGCGCGCACGATGTCGTCGATCGTGATGATGCGGAGGGGGGAGCCGGTCAGTCAGGCGAGTTCAGGCTCCCAAACTGGCGAGATGCGCTGAACAGGGTCAGGATCTCCACGGTGTCATCGAGTACCACGTAGATGATGCGGTACTGGTGGTAGATCACCTCTCGCATCGTCTCATCGCCAATTTCCGGTACGATCCGCCCCGACTGGGGAAATCGCTCCAGGCGGGCGGCGGCCTCAAACACACCGGACAGGAACACCTCGGCAAAATCGGGTGCCACTTCCATGTAGTAGGCCTCAATGGCTTCCAGGTCCCGTAGTGCCTGGGGGCGCCACCGTACCTCAGCCACGATTCCACGGCCGCTCTGCACGCGGCTTCTGGAATGCGGCAACGACGTCGGCGTGCGAGACACTCTGGCCCTCCTGCGAGAGGCCCGTGTTGATCTTCCGCAGCAGAATGAGCCGTTCGATCACGTCGTCGAGCGAACTGTCGTCGGGCAGGGCCGCCACCACGCGAACGATCTCAGCTTTGGACGCAACGGCAGGCATGGCGGTGGGCGCAGGTTGCGAGGCCAACGACGGGTCAACCAGCGGGTTCACGGAGCCACCCAGGGTCCTTACAGCCCTTCCGCCGCTGCGCGCACGATGTCGTCGATGGTGGCGATGATGCGGATGGGGGAGCCGGCGAAGTTGTTGCCGATGACCGAGAAGGCCAGTTCGCGTCCGCTCCGGGCCACCACGTAGCCCGAGAGCGCGCGGGCAAACTCGATGGAGCCCGTCTTGGCGTGGACGTCGAACTCGGAGAGGCGGTAGCCCATCGTGGTGCCCCCGCCGGGGTAGGCGAGCTGCTTCATGAACACCGCCGCCTGCGGGTGGCTCTTCATGTACACGAACGTCCGCCCGAACGCCTCCGGCGTCACATAGTCGAGGCGCGAGAGGCCGGAGCCGTCGGCAAGCGAGACCAGTTCGGCCTGCGCGCCGGCCTTCTTCAGAAAGCTCTGCACGCGCGCGGCGGCCCCTTCGGGCGTGCCCGCCCAGCCGAACGAGCGGAAGATCTGCTCGGCGTAGAAGTTGTTGCTGTGGTGGCCCACCTCTTCGAGCAAGAACGACAGCGGCGGCGACGTGTGCACGAACACGGTGTCGGCGCCGGTGCGGTCGTAGGCCTCGGGCAGGTCGTCGATGTCGTGGGGCACGAGCTTGTCTACCGCGATGCCCGCCGAGTCGAGGGCGACCTTGAAGGCCTGCACCGTCATGGCGGTCGGGTTGGTGACGGGGACGTGGACGGTGGCGCCGCGCCCGGCGGCGAGCGAGCCCTTGACGGCCACCTGCTCGGCGCCGAGCACGCGGCGGATCGACACGGCCGAGCCGCGCGTGCGGTCGCTCGCCCGCGTGCCGTCGGTGACGCGGAGGTAGCCGGCAGGCACGGCCTGCACGGTGCCGTTGTTGGCCGTCGTCCCGAAGCGCAGGGTCACCACGTTGTCGTGGTAGGAGAGCGCCGAGGCGCCCACGCCGATCACGATGGAGCCCTGCTCGGTCACGTAGTCGATGTCCCAGCCGTCGCCGTAGGGGTTGTCGGAGGCGGCATCGTCGTCGCCGATGATGCGGCCCTCAATGCGGGTGACGCCGAGGGCGTGGAGGCTGTCGGCCCACTGCCGGAGCGGGTCGATGCGGGCCGAATCGAGCTGCACGGAGCCGAAGCTCGGGTCGCCGGAGCCCTTGAGGATGAGGTCGCCGCGCCAGGTGCTCCCCTGCCGGGTGCCCTTGAAGAGCAGCGGCGTGCGGTAGCGGTGGTCGCCCCCGAAGGCGTCGAGGGCGGTGGCGGCGGTGAGCACCTTGGTGTTCGAGGCGGGCAGCATCGGGCGCCGCGCGTTGTGCTCGTAGAGCACCTCGCCGGTGCGGGCGTCGGCGATGTAGACGCCCCAGAGGGCCGTCTGCCCGCGCTCGCTGCTCAGGAGTTCCTCGACGCGCGCCACGCCGTCGGCCGGGGGCGTCTGCCCGGTGAGCACGAGAAACGCCGCCAGGGCGATGGCGGCGGTGCGCGCCGTGGAGCGAAGGGCCGGGCGGGAGAGCGAGCGAGCGAGGGGCACAGAACCAGGGGAACAGGCTAAAACGGGGCAGAACAGCAGGGCAGGGCCGGCCGGGAGGGCGGAACCGGAAGGGGGGGGCGGTGTTGCGCCGCGCGATTGGCTTTCACCAGATTGGAATGGCTTCAAGTCCTCGGCGCCCGCGTACAGCAGCGGGCGCCACCCCACGCCCGGCGGCCACGGCCTCCACGTCTGCGCGCGCGTCCGCGCGCCGCCGCACGACCACCACCGAGGGCACGCCGGTTTTTTCGCGGCGCAACTACTCGCTCCTCGGCATCGCGCTCGCGCTCGTCGTCATCGGCTACGTGATCATGCGCGCCGAGAACGCGGTAGACGGGCCGATCTCGCTGTACGTCTCGCCGATCCTGCTGCTCGCAGGCTACCTCGGCGTGATCTACGCCATCCTGTGGCGGCCCAAGGCGGCCCCCGCCGAGTCCGACGCCGCCACGGCCTGAGCGGGGCGGTGACGGTCGTTATCCTGCCTGCGGTGCGCCCGGATGGCCCCCTCGTGCTCTGCCCGCTCACGGCGGACGTGCTGGACCCGTTCACCGAGGCGGCCCTGGCGGCCGCAACGGCGGTGCGTCCGTGGATGGGCGCGGCGATGGCCCCGGCCACCCCTGAGGCGGTGGCGGCCTTTGTGCAGGAATGGACATCGGCCCGCGCGGCCGGCACCGGCTACGGCTTCGCGGGAATGGAGGCGTCCGGGCGGTGCGTGGGCTTCGGGCTGCTCAACGCGCTCCACCCGCGCCACCGGTTCGCCAACGTCGGCTACTGGGTGCGCCCTGAGGCGGCAGGGCGGGGCTACGGCGCTGCCCTCACGGGGATGCTCGCCCGCTTCGGCTTCGACGCGCTCGGCTTGCAGCGCCTCGAACTCATCATCGAGCCCGGCAACGCGGCAAGCCAGCGCGTGGCCGAGCGCGTGGGCGCGGTCTACGAAGGCCACCTGCGCCACCGCCTCTGCATTGACGGCGCGGTGCGCGACGCCCTCCTCTACAGCCTGCTCCCGTCCGACCTGCGTCAGTAGAGCAGGTAGGGACGGCGCCGCACCTCAAACGCCTGCACGTCGCGCTGCATCGCGGCGAGGATGGCCTCGGGCCGGTCGCCGCGCGTGAGCATCTCGCGCAGGCGGGGCGTGCCCGCGAGGCGGTCGAAGCCCGAGGGGCGCTCGAAGAACTTCGCCCGGTCGGGCGCCTGGGCGAGGAACGCGTCGAGTGCGTGGACGCCCACGGCCACCGGGTCCACAGCTGCCGCGTCCGTCACGTCGATCTCGATGCCCTGGAGCGCGCGGCCCATCAGCTTCGGGCTCGCCGACATCCCGGCGATGGACACCGGCGTGAAGCGGGCCGGGCGGAAGCGCACGCCCGCGAGGCCGCGCGCGTTGAGGTCGGCGGCGAGGCGGTCGGCGTTGGCCCAGACGGCGCCGAGCTTCAGGAACGGCTGCCGCGTGCCGCGCCCCTCGCTCGCCTCGGTCCCTTCGAACAGGCAGGTGCCGGCGTAGACGAGGGCCGTTTCGAAGGTGGGGATGTTGGGGCTCGTGGGCACCCACGGCAGGCCGGTGCTGGGCCAGCGCGTCGGGCGCGCCCAGCCCGTCACCGGGATCACGCGCAGGTCGAGGCGCTCCAGGCCGGGCAGGAGGCCTTCGCCCTTGATCACCCGGGCGAGTTCGCCCACGGTGAGGCCGTGCGCCTGCGGGATGGTGAACTGCCCGACGAAGGAGGTCTGCGGCGGTTCGAGCGTGAAGCCGCCGGTGTAGGCGCCGAGCGGGTTGGGC
The DNA here is from genome assembly GCA_963740755.1 of Rhodothermales bacterium. Lineage (GTDB taxonomy): Bacteria > Bacteroidota > Rhodothermia > Rhodothermales > BA12 > CAVSDF01. The sequence continues at coordinate 101,958 of CAVUFJ010000006.1, read as the reverse complement.
CGGTCGAGCACGACGAAGGGGATGCCCTTGCGCGCGGCGCTCTGCATGGACAGGCCCATCGAGGAGATGTAGGTGTAGAAGCGCGCGCCCACGTCCTGCACGTCGAACACGAGCACGTCCACGCCGGCGAGCATCGAGTCGGTGGGGGCGCGGAGCGCGGCCGTAGATGCTGTAGACGGGCACGCCGGTGCTGGGTCGCGCCCGTCGGCGACATGGTCGCCCGCGTCGGCGTCGCCGCGCACGCCGTGCTCGGGGCCGAAGAGCGCGACGAGCCGGACGCCTGGGGCCTCGTGCAGCACGTCGGCGAGGTGGCGCCCGCCCGCCGTCGTGGTGTGGTTGGCGATCAGGCCCACGCGCTTGCCGCGCAACTCGGCAAAGCCGCCCGCCACGAGCCGCTCGGCGCCCGTCTGGAGCATCGCGCGGGGCAGGTCGGGCGCGGTGGGGTTGCCCGGGAGCGTGGGCATGCCGGGCGTGGCGCCCGGGGCCGAGGGCACGGGCTCGATCGTGATCGGCGGCGCTTCGGGTGGTGCCGGGCGCGAAGAGGAGCAGGCCGTGGCGGCGAGGAGCAGGAGCGAGGCAGGAAGTCGCATCGGCAGGTAACGGAGGCGTCATGTGGGCCGCGATCAGGCGCGCGAGGGTGTCACGGCGAACATGCCCGGAGGCCAGGTCGAGCAACAGGCGCTCCTGTTCGTCCACCGGCGCGCTGATTTCGAAGCCGTTGCGGATCAGGAACGCTTCCATCGCGCGCGTGGGCGATGCGCTTGTTGCCGTCCACGAAGGCGTGGCTGCTGCGCAGACGCCGAATAGGCGAGGGCCGCCGGCCTTGCTCATGCGAGCGTAGGATACAGATCCGCCCGTCCCACGTATCTGCGGCTGGCAATGGCGGCTTCGAGCTTGCCGGCGATCGACACCCCCTGGCTGCCCCCCGAGCGCTCGACGACGACGTGCGTGGAGGCGCTGACCTCGCTCGAGGGTGAGCCACGCATCAGGCCAGACGTTGCGTAGAGGGCGGCGTTCTTGGTCGCAGGTAAGCCGCCGAGGGTGTCAATGTCGCTCTCCGACGTCGCGCGGGGAGTAAGGCGGCCTCCAGCATGCGCGCGCGAGGTCTTCGGCGACGTGCCCGTTGCGGCGTGCAGCCTCTTCGAGGCGCCGCATGCGTTCTCGTCGAGTTCGCCAACGGAACGTCTTTGGGCTGCCGGAGGGCGAAACGGTGGCCGCGATGCGGGGCGCGCGGCAGGCGGGTGGAGAGCCCGCGCTCACCGCGTGGATTGCGCAGCACGCCCAGCCGCGCTGAAACGCGGCGCGGGCGCCCTTCGTGTGAAAGGCGCCCGCGCAGAAGACAAGCCCGATCAGGCGCCGATGGCGACGATCTCGTGCTCGGCGAAGAAGTAATTAGACTCGCTGCTGCCCGTTCTCCACCGAGTCGGAGCCGTGGGCGGCGTTGCGGCCCTTCGACTCGGCAAAGCGCTGCCGGATGGTGCCTTCGGCGGCCTCGGCGGGGTCGGTGGCGCCGATGAGGTCGCGCCACGCCTGCACGGCGCCGTCCTTTTCGAGCACGATCGGCACGCACGGCCCGCTCGCCATGAACTGCGTGAGCTCGCCGAAGAACGGCCGGGCGGCGTGGACGGCGTAGAAGCCTTCGGCCTCCGCCTGCGTGAGGCGGACGAGCTTCAGGGCGCGGATCGAGAAGCCGGCGTCGAGAATGGCGTCGATGATCTTGCCGGTGTGCCCGGCCGCAACGGCGTCGGGCTTGATGATGGCGAGCGTGCGCTCCATAGCGGGGGAATCGGATGCGTGAAACAGACCGGCAAGCTACGGGCACGCCGCGCACGGGCCGGGCAAACTCTCGGCAAACAAAACGGGCCCGCCCTCGCATGAGGACGGGCCCGCAGCACTACGTAAAGGGCTCAGCGCGTCGTGTCTGGCGCCGGCGCGGGGGCCGGTTCAGGCGTGGGAGCCGGTTCGGGCGCAGGAGCCGGCGCGGGTTCGGCGGGCGGCGGTGGGGCCGGCTGCTCGATCCGCACGTTGGTGCTCGTGTCGCCCGAGGGGCTGCGCTGGGTAAAGAACCACAGCGCGGCGATGATCGCCACGACCACCAGCACGACGATGGCGACCGTGGCGGTGTTGTTGGAAGAAGGGGTGTTGTTCACGGCGGTCAGTTGCCGGAGGCGGGCGTGTCGATCTTGACGTTGATGTCCTTGTCGCCGCCGCCGGTGCCGAAGCCGCCGTTGGAGAAGAACCACACCGCCGCCACGATGGCGATGATGACGAGGATGACGATGGCAACGGAAGCGGTGTTGCCCGAAGAGTTGTCGGCCATAGGAAGAGGAACGGGGTAGGTGAGTGGAGCCGGTTCGGGCGGAGTCGCCACGAATCCGGAGGACGCTACCGCCGCGCGCGGCTCCGGTGCAAGGTGCCGCTTGGGGTGTTACGCCATCATCCCACCTGTCACGCCCTCGCCGCACATTCCCAACGGCCGCTCCTGGAGGACTGAGAGGCACTAGCTGGCGCGCTCGGCGGATGGCGGCGGGTCTATCCGAACGGGCCACCCATTGACCTCGGGGAGGGCAGCCGCGAGGTGCGCCAACGCTGGGTGCCGGGGACGCCGCTCCGCAGCAGACCACCGCGCCGTCAGAGGTCGGCGAAGAGCGCGGCGAGGGAGAGCGGCGCGGCGTCCGGGAGAAGGGCGGGGGTGGCAGTTGTGCTCTCGCTGAGGGTCTCGGCGATGGTGTAGGCGCCGTTTTCGGGGGCGCGGTACACTTCCACGGTGCGCCGCTCGGGCACGATGAGCCACACCTCCGGAACGCCCGCGCGGGCGTAGAGGGGCACCTTCGTGTCGCGGTCGAAGCGGTACGTGGCGTCCGAGACTTCGACGACGAGCAACACGTCCTCGGCGCGCGGCAGCCGGCGCGGCGCGGCGTCAGCGCGAAGCAGCATCAGGTCCGGTTCGGGCTCCGAGTGCGGGCCGAGCGCGAGCGGGCTCTGGGTCCGCACGCGTCCGTGCTGGCGGTAGAGGCTGTAGAACTGATCGGTCAGGCGCTCCACGAGGAGGGCGTGCCGAAAGCCCATCGGCGACATGGCGAAGATGCGTCCGTGAATCAACTCGGTGCGCGCATCAGGCGCGAGTACGCCCGTGCGGGCCATCGCGTGGTAGTCGCGCGCCGTAAAGCGGTGCAGGCGAGGCCGGGTGGGGGCGGGCGTCTCCATGTCGGTGGGGCGCCAGTCAGACGTGGACGTGGCGTTCGGCGTGGTACGAGGAGCGCACGAGCGGGCCGGACTCGACGTGCGGCAGCCCCTTCGCCTCGCCGACCTCCTTGTAGCGCCGGAACACGTCCGGGTGCACGAACGCCTCGACCGGCAGGTGCATCTTGGTGGGCTGCAGGTACTGCCCGATCGTCATCACGTCGAGCCTGATGCCCACGAAGTCGTCCATGAGCGTTTCGACCTCGGCTTCGGTCTCGCCGAGGCCGGCCATGATGCCGCTCTTGGTGCGCAGGCCGGCCTGCTTGGAGCGCTCCAGCACCCACAGCGAGCGCTCGTAGACCGCCTGCGGGCGCACGCGCCGGTAGAGCCGCGGCACGGTCTCGACGTTGTGGTTCATGATGTCGGGCCGCGCCTCGATCACCTCGTCGAGCGCGTCTTCGAAGCCGCGAAAGTCCGGGATGAGCACTTCGACGGTGCAGCCGGGCACGTACTCGCGCACGAGGCGGATCGTCTCGGCGAAGATGGGCGCCCCGCCGTCGCGCCGCTCGTCGCGGTTGACGGACGTGACGACGACGTGCTGGAGGTTCATGAGCGCGGCGGCCTCGGCCACGCGGCGCGGCTCGTCGTAGTCGAGGCCGGCGTCGGGGCGGCCCGTCATGATGGCGCAGAAGCCGCACGAGCGCGTGCAGACGTTGCCGAGGATCATGAACGTGGCCGTGCCGGCCGTCCAGCACTCGCCCATGTTGGGGCAGCGGGCGCTCTGGCAGACCGTGTGCAGCCGGTGCGTGTCGACGGTCTCGACGAGCTTTTTGTACGTCTCGCCGTAGGGCAGCTTGACGCGCAGCCAGTCCGGGCGGTGGCCCTTCGTGTTCTGCACGAGCGGGGCGTCTACGACCGGGAGCGCGGCGAAGCCGTCGAAGTCGACGTCGAGCGCTTCGCGGCGCGCGGCGCGCAGGGCGGTCTGGCCGGGCAGGGCGGGCGCAGGGCGGACAGGCGTTTCGGGCACGGGCGATGCGGACGGTTCGGGCTCGCGTGGCCGAACGGGACGCCTTCGGGGAGGATCCGCGCGGAAGGGCTTCCTATCTTGCCCACCGGGACCCGCCGCGCGTCTTCGCGTGGGCTTCCCGGACCGTTTCCGCGCACGCCCTGACCGGCCCTCGTACGGGCGCCCTGCATACCGACCTTTGCTGCGGGCGCCCTGCAGGGCGCCCGCTCCCAACCCTCGCTTGATGGAACTCGCCGCCGCCCGCCATCTCACGCCGTCCGCCGCCCCGACCGTTCCGTACGATCAGGTCCGCGCCACCATTGGCCGCCACCTGCTCGCCGACGGGATGCCGCTCGTGCTCGACCTCGACCGGAGCCAGGGCGTGCGCCTCGTGGACGGCGCGACGGGCGGACGTACCTCGACCTGTTCGGCTTCTACGCCTCGTCCGCCCTCGGCATGAACCACCCGAAGATGCGCGCGGACCCGGCGTTTCTGGAGCGGCTCATGGACGCGGCGCTCAACAAGGTCACCAACTCGGACGTCTACACGCCCCACATGGCGCGGCTCGTCGAGACGTTCTCTCGGGTGGGCATCCCGGCGCACCTGCCGTACCTGTTCTTCGTCGAGGGCGGCGCGCTCGCCGTGGAGAACGCGCTCAAGGTGGCGTTCGACTGGAAGGTGCGGAAGAACTTCGGGAAGGGCTACCGGCGTGAGGTGGGCCAGCAGGTGCTCCACTTCGACCAGGCCTTCCACGGGCGCAGCGGCTACACGCTCTCGCTCACGAACACGGCCGACCCGCGGAAGACGATGTACTTCCCCAAGTTCGACTGGCCGCGCATCGAGAACCCGTACGCCGAGTTTCCGCTCGAAGGCGATGCGCCTCGAAGCGCACGAGCGGCGCGGGAGCAGCGCGCGCTCGCGCAGGCGAAGCAGGCCTTCCGCGACGCACGGCGACGACATCGCCTGCATCCTCATCGAGCCCATCCAGAGCGAAGGGCGGCGACCTCCACTTCCGCGACGAATTCCTGGCCGCGCTCCGCGACCTCGCCCACGAAAACGACGCGCTCCTGATCTTCGACGAGGTGCAGACGGGCGTGGGCATGACGGGCACCTTCTGGTTCCACGAGCAGACCGGCGTGCAGCCCGACGTGCTCGCCTTCGGCAAGAAGACGCAGGTGTGCGGCATCCTCGCCGGGCCGAAGCTCGACGAGGTGGAGGGGCATGTCTTCCAGACCTCGTCGCGCATCAACTCGACGTGGGGCGGCAACCTCGTGGACATGGTCCGCTTCGACCGCATCCTGGAGATCATCGAAGAAGACCACCTCGTGCAGCACGCCGCCGACGCCGGCGCCTACCTGCAAAACGGCCTCCACGCGCTCGCCGCGCGGCATCCGAGCGTGACGCAGGTGCGCGGGCGGGGCCTGCTGTGCGCCTTCGACCTGCCCACGACCGGCGTGCGCAACCGCGTGCTCGACGTGTGCTACGACGAGGGCGCCGTCGTGCTCGGCTGCGGCACGCACACCGTCCGCTTCCGCCCGCCGCTCACGATCACCACGGGCGACATCGACGAGGGCCTTGCCCTGCTCGACCGAGCGCTCGGCATGGTGGAAGCGGAAACCGTAGACCCCAACCGCAAAGGCCGCAAATGAAGCTTCTTCCGCTCCTGCTCCTGTGCGCGCTCGCGGCCTGCCAGCGCGCCGCGCCCGTGCCAGACCCGGCGCCGTCGGACGCTACCGGCACGCCCGACGCCTCGGTCGACGTGGCCGCGTGGATGGCCCGGGCCGATTCCCTCTCCGGCGACACTGCGCGCCTCGCCGCCGACTTCGACGGCGCCGTGGCGGACATGCGCGCCCACGCGCAGCGGCTCGTGCCCGACCTCGCCGCCCGCTGCGACGGCGGCCTCGACCTGCCCGGCGCGGGGTCCATCACCGTCCACGCGCCTCTCCGACACCGAGCGCTTCGTCACGCTCGCCTGCGATGGCGGCGCTATTCTGGGCAACCAGACGCTCGTGCCCGTCTACGTCACGCTCGGAGCCACGCCGGCCGCGCGCGTGCTCGACGTGCCCGCGCTCCACGATTCCACGCTCGCGCAGGACCCGTCGTTCAACGGGCTGCTGGACGTGGCCGGGCGCGATGTCACCGTGACCAACCGCTGCTGCGCTGGCAGCCAGGGCACGACGAGCCGGTACCACGTTGGCCCCGATGGCGCGCTCACGCTCGTGCGGGTGGAGGAGTGGACGGCCAACGAGACCGGAGACGTCACCCACACCACTGTGCGCTATCCTCGCCCCTGATGGCTAGCCATGTCTCGACGCCTGCTCCTGATGACCTGCCTGGCGCTCGCCGGGTGCCGCGACGCCCCGGCGCCGCCGCAGGTGCTGGCCGTGCCTGAGGCCCCGGTGCCCGGCCCGTCTGTCGTGGCCGGACTCGACACGACGGGCCTCGCGGGCGCCACGCAGGCGTATTTCCGCGCCGAAGGCGCCCCGATGGGCCGGGTGGTGGTGGAGGCCGTGGGCGACAGTGTCGTGCGCGTGCGGGTGTTCCCCGCCGATCCGAGCCGCGCCGACCCGGCCACCGCCTTCATGCGCCGCGATCCCGCCGGCTGGCAGGGACTCGCCTTCGGCACCGCCTTCTCCTCCGACCGCCTCGACTCGCTCGGCATCCCGCCCGGCGCCCGCCTTTAAACGTTATGCCCGTTCACATCACCAGTCCCGTCCGCATCCCGGTGCCGGGCGGCAAGCTCATCGAAGAGCACGTCGGGCGCGCCTCGACGGGCACGGCCAGCACGAGTGTCGCCCACATGATCGCGCCGCCGGGCTGGGACGAGCCGTTCCAGACGCCCGACTTCGACGAGGTCACCATCGTCGTGCGCGGCACGGTGCGCGTCGAGCACGGCGACGGCGTGGAAACCGACGTGCAGGCGGGCGAGACGATCCTGTGCCGGGCGGGCGAGCGCATCCGCTACAGCAACCCGTCTGGCGAGGAGGCCGAATACTGGGCCGTGTGCGCGCCCGCCTTCAGCCCGGACACCGTGCACCGCGCCGCGTGAGGGGCTAAAATAAGCCGTGGGTTAACAGTGACTTGGTTCGCGCTGGCAGAGGCCATCGCCTACCTTGCGCGTTTTCACCGGACTCCGATGATGCGCGGTTTTCTTGCGCTGGCCTTTTTCCTGATCGCCGGGACGCTGCACGCGCAGCCGGCGGGGACGCCGACCAAGATCGGTCCGGCGCTGGCGATGGAACTGCGGCGGGCCGGCCTCGGCAAAGCCGACGCGGCGCCCCTCTCCGTCATCATCTACACCCAAGACGTTGCGGTGCTGGAACAGGCGGGTATCCGCGTGGGCGCGCGCTTTCCGGGCTTCGTCACCGCCGACGTCTCCACCGCCGACCTCGCCCGCATCGCGGCGCTGCCCACCGTGCGCGGCATCGAGGGCGGCACGGTGGCCCCGGCGAACGACGAGGAAGCCGCCTTCGCGGGCGTCGCCGCCGTGCGGTCGAGCCTGCTCGGCGGGCGCAACCACACCGGCGCCGGGGCGCTCGTGTGCGTGATCGACACCGGCCTCGACTGGCGCCACCTCGACTTCCGCGACCCCGCCGACGCAAAGGTTTCGCGCGTGGTGCGCATCTGGGACCAGACGCTCAACGCGATCGCCGGAGAAGCGCCGCCGTCCGGGTTCTCCACCGGCGTCGAGTACACGAAGGCGCAGATCGAAAACGAACTCGACGGGAGCCCCACAGGCTTCGTGCGCTCGGTGGACGGTTCGGGCCACGGCACGCACGTAACGGGCACGGCGGCGGGCAACGGCGCGGCGGTGGGGCGCTACACGGGCATGGCCCCCGAGGCGGGCATCATCGTCGTCAGGGCTAGTAATGGAGGTCCGTACCCGACGGCGAAGGTTGTAGAGGGCATCTCGTACTGCGGGCAGGTCGCGCAGGCCCAGGGCAAGCCGGTCGTGGTCAACATGAGCCTCGCCACCGATTACGGACCCCACGACGGCACCGACCCGATGAACGCCGCCGCTACGAGCTTCGGGCAGACGCCGGGGCGTGTGGCCGTGTTCGCGGCCGGCAATTCGGGCAATGTGCCGTTCCACACGTCGGGGACGGTTCCAGCGGCAGGCAGCGCGGCGCTTCGCATAACGTGTGCGCAACGCCGGGGCTTGCAGCTATACACCGCACGCAGGAGCAGGTAACGACTTCTATACCTCGACTGTGGCTCGCGGTGCGCCAGATGTCACGGTGACCGTGACGAGCCCCGGCGGATATGTGGCCACGCTCGCGCCGGGCGCAGCGATGTAGAGACGAGTGTGAATACGCCCGAGGGGAGCATCTATCTCTACAGTGGCTTCAGCTTTCTCGTCAACGGTTTCAGCACGCCCAGCGCAGACCGGCACATCTACCTCGAACGTCTACGACGGGGTCGAGAGCGCGCCCCCCGCCCCGGGTAGACTGGACGATCACGCTTACGCAGACCGGCGGGGAGCCTGTTCGCTTCGATGGGTGGTTGCCCAACTACGCCAGAACTATCCCGGCGACGATTGTCGGCGGCGACACGCAGTCCACCGTGGCCAACACGGCCTCCGGGGCGGTCATCGCGGGGGCGTACGCGGCGCGCTGGGCGTGGTGCGTGGGCGGATGCACCAGCGCCGGGACGCCCGATGGCTCCGATGCCGTGGCGAGCTTCAGCGGGCGGGGGCCCTCGCGGGACGGGCGCACGCTGCCCTCGGTGGTGGCGCCGGGCGTGGGGGTGATCTCCTCGCAGGCGATGACCGCGTCTCACTATGCGGGCACAGGCACGAGCCACTCGACGCCCGTGGTGTCCGGGGCCGTCGCGCTGCTGCTCGAACAATCGCCCACGCTCACCGCGTCCGCCGTCATCAGCCTGCTCACGGCCACCGCCGCGCACGACGCGTTCACGGGTGCCGGAGCGAACAACGACTACGGCGCCGGCAAGCTCGACGCCTACGGAGCGATGGCGCGCCTCGTGGACGGCGGCAGCACGGCCGCGCAAACCATCGTGCAGTACGAAGGCGTCTCTGCCGCCGACGTGACCGTGCCGAACGGCGGCGCGGCGTCGGTGCGGGTGACCTCGCCCCTGGCCACCACCGGGCTCGTGCGGGGCGTGCTCTTCCACACGGCCACCACCACGACGGGCGCGCCGGTGCGCCTGGACGTGCGCGCCGACGACGGCGCCGGAAGCCCCGGCTCGCTCCTGGGCACGATCACGCAGCCCGCCGCCGCCTACCGCGCCGGCACCTGGAACTACGTGGACCTGACCGCGCTCGGCCTGAGCACCCCGCCGGGCGGCACCTTCCACCTCGTCGTGGCGCCCACGTCCGGCACGCTCGGCCTCCGCGCCGATGCGGCGGCCACGACCGACCGCTCGCAACTCGACACGGGCGCGGCGCTACGCCGCCCTCGGGCGCGACCTGCTCGTGCGCGCCGTCCTCACCGATGCCCTCGCCGTGCCGACCGCGCGGGCGTCCAAGTCGGTGGCGGGCGATGCGGGCTGGCGCCTGCTCGCCGTGCCGGCCACGCGCACCACCGTGGGCACGCTCGCCCGGCAGAACCTCGTGCAGGGCATCGCGCACAGCTATCCGGGCGCCAACCTCAACCTGCTCACGGGCTACGACGGCACCGCGTGGACGGCGCCCGCCGACACCGCCACCGTGCTCGCGCCGGGGCAGGGCTTTGCGTGGTACCTCTTCAACCGCGCGATCGCCCCCGGCGACGTGAGCCAGAGCGTGCCGCTGCCGTTTACCCTCCGCGCCGCCACCGCGCCCCCCACGACCGACCGCGCGGTGACGCTCCACGCCAGCGGCGACGGCTGGAATCTCCTCGGCAACCCGTTCGCGGGGCGCTCCGCGTGGACGAACTGCGGCGCTGGAACGGGGCCGAGCGGCTCACGAGCGTGGTCGGGCAGGTGTGGGAAGACGCCGCCGGCGAAGGCACGGGCGGCTCGTACGTGCCCACCTCACTCCTCGGCGATGCCGTGCCGCCCTTTGCCGGCTTCTTCGTGCAGGCCGCGCAGGCAGGCACGCTCACGCTTCCGGCCGCCGCGCAGGACCCGGCCTTCGTGCTCGCCAAGCAGCAGCAGGCCCTCCCGCAGGCGCTCGTCGCCTTCGAACTGACGGGCACCACGACCACGGGCGCCCCCACGCGCGACCGCGCCGCCGTGCTCGTGCTGCGCGACGACGCCCGCGACGCCTGGGATGCCTTCGATGCCGCCAAGCTCGAACCCCTCGCGGGCCGCTACGCCATCGTGGGCTTCGACGGGACGGACGCGGCGGGCCGTCCGGTGCTCAAGGCGCAGGACGCGCACCCGCTCACCGCGCCCGGCCGCCTCTCGCTGCCGCTGAGCATCGTGGCCTCGGGCGTGGCGCCCGGCCTCACGCTCCGATGGCCCCGCATCGACGGGCTGCCGGAGGCGTGGCGCCTCACCCTGGAAGACCGCCTCACCGGCGCCACGCGCGACCTGCGCCGCGACAGCGTCTACCGCTTCGACCTGGCGGCGGACGCCCTCGGCAAAGCCGATGCGACTGCAGGATGGCACCGCCGCCACGCCCGGCGGGATCGCGCCCGCGCGCACCCTCCGCCCGTCTATGGCCGCCGATGCGGCGCCGCGCCTGGTGCTGCACCTCGACCGGGGCGCCGCCACGGGCCTCGGCGCCGCCTCGGCACACAACAACGATGCTCACCCTCGCGCCCGTCGTGCCCAACCCGGCGCACGGGATGGTACGCTTCGCCTTCACGCTCCCGGCCGCCGGCCCCGCGACGCTGGCGGTGTACGACGCGCTCGGGCGCCGCGTGGCGACGCCGTTCGCGGGCGACGCGTCTACCGTGCCGGTGCGGGTGGGCTTCGATGCGGACGCGCTCGCGCCGGGCGTGTACCTTCTCCGCCTCACCGCCGGAGGGCAGACGCGCACGGCCCGCTTTGTCGTGGCGCGCTAGCGATCCCGGCGTCCCCCGCCTATGCTCGCGCCCCTCGCTCGCCCTCCTGCTCGCCACCGCCGCGCCCGCGCTGCCCGCCGATTCGCTCGTGCGCGTGGTGAGCTACAACATCCGCTACAACAACCCGGGCGACGGCGAGCACGCGTGGCCGCTGCGCGCGGACCGGGTGGCGAACCTGCTGCGCTTCTACAACCCGGACCTCTTCGGCCTCCAGGAGGCGCTCCAGGGGCAGATCGACGACCTCGTGGCCCGGTTGCCGCAGTACGCGTGGTTCGGCGTCGGGCGCGACGACGGGCGGAGCGCGGGCGAGGGCACGCCCATCTTCTACCGGCGCGACCGCTTCACCCTGCTCGACCAGGGCACGTTCTGGCTCTCCGAAACGCCCGAGGTGCCCGGCAGCAAAAGCTGGGACGCCGCCATCACGCGCATCGCCACCTGGGGGCGCTTTGTGGACCGCACGACGGGCACGCGCTTTCTCTACCTCAACACCCACTTCGACCACATCGGGCAGACGGCGCGCGAGCGCAGCGCCGCAACTCATCGTGGACCGGCTCGGCGCGCTGTCCCACGGTGATCCGGTGATTGTGACGGGCGACTTCAACGTGACGCCGGATAACCCGGTCTACCCGATCCTGACGCGCGCCCTGCAAGACCTGCGGGCGCACGCCGCCGAGCCGCCCAACGGTCCCGAGGAGACCTTCCACGGCTTCACCGTCGAGCGCGACGCGCCGGGCCGCCGCATCGACTACGTGTTCGCCTCGCCCGGCGTGCAGGGCGTGCGCTACAGCACCCTCACGGACCAGTATTACGGCCACTACCCCTCCGACCACGTGCCCGTGCTTGCGGACGTGCGGCTGCCCCGATGAGCGCGCCCGAAGGGGTGCTCGTTGTCGGCGGGCAGGGCGAGTTCGGCACGTTTCTCCGGCAGGACCTGCTGCCCGCGCTCGGCGCGACGGTGCTTCCATCTGTGGAGCGCGACACGCCCCGTGAGGCGCTGCCGGACCGGCTGGCGGCGGCGCGGCACGTCGTGCTCGCCACGCCGCTCGCCGGCTACGCCGAGCGCGCGTGCGACCTCGTCTACCGGCTGCGCGACGTGCCGGGGCGGCGCACGCTCTGGCTGATCCCGTCCGTGCAGGCGGGCGTGTGGCGGGCGGTGACGGCCACGCTCACGCTCGTGGGGCCGCCGGAACTGGGCGCCGTGTTCGTCCACCCGATGTACGGGCCGAATGGCTTCCGGGCCTCCGAGCCCGAGGCGCGCACCTTCCAGAACATCCTCACCGCCCAGCACGACGGCCCCGCGCATCCGCTCGCGGACGAGGTGGCCGCGGTGGCCGAGCGGTTCTGGCGCACCTTCCACATCGGCACGGCGCGCTTCGACCCCGAGGCGCACGACCGCATCACCGCCACGTCGCAGGGGCTCTCGTATGCCGCCGCGCAGGTGCTCTTTGCGGATCCGGCGCTCGATGCCGCCGCGCAGGCTGCCGCGCCCGACGTGCACCACGCGCTCCATGCCAACCACGCGCTCATCCACGACTTTCTCCGCCTCAACGCCTATATGCCGCTCGTGCTGGCCGCCTTCGGCGAGGCGTGGCGCCACACGGCGCAGGCCACCTTTGCCGACCTGCTTGCCGCCTTTGCCGACGCCGACGCTGCCCTCAACGCCGGCGCGCCTTCGCCCATCCCGACGAAGTGGTACGAGCGCCTGCGCGCCCTCGCCGCCGCGCGGTAGCCTACCTTCGCGCTCCGCCGTACCGCCGCCATGCCCCTGCCCGACCTGCACATCGCCCTGCCCGCGTGGGTGCAACCGCTCGCCGACCAGACGCGGCCGCTACCCGTCCGACACGGACAAGATGGCCCTTGCGGTGGCCCTGGCGCGGCAGAACGTGGAGTACGGCACGGGAGGGCCGTTCGGGGCCGCGATTTTTGAGGAGGAGACGGGGCGGCTCGTGGGCGTGGGCGTGAACCTCGTGGTGGCGCACCAGAACTGCCTGCTCCACGCCGAGATGGTGGCCTTCATGGTGGCGCAGGCGTGCGTGGGCGCCTACACGCTCCACGCGCCGGATGGCCCGCGCCACGTGCTCGCCACAAGCTGCGAGCCGTGCGCGATGTGCCTCGGCGCGACGCTCTGGAGTGGGGTGAGCCGTGTCATCATCGGCGCGGCCCGCGAGGATGCCCTCGCCATCGGGTTCGAGGAAGGGCCGGTGTTTGCGCAGTCCTACGACTACCTCGAAGCGCGCGGGCTCACGTTCACACGCGGCGTGGCCCGCGCCGAGGCGGCCCAGGTGCTCCGGGACTACCGAGACGGCGCCGGGACGATCTACAACCGGTGATGGCACCAGGGCGGCGGTAGGGGCGAAGCATCCGCTGTGCGGCCCCGGCGCGCCGCCTGGCTCCGGCACGCCGCAACGGCGCTGCCCGTCGTGGGGCGCGATGCTTCGCCCCCATTGCGCGCCGCCCCACACGTTCAGGGCGAAGCATCGGGGCGGGGCCGCGTGCGGAGGCGTTCCCACACGTTCAGGGCGAAGCATCGAGGTGGGGCCGTGTATGGTGCCGTTGCAGCGGGAAGGGGCGGGGCGCCGGTAGGTGTCCCCACAGCGGATGCTTCGCCCCTACGAGATGGGGCGTGTAGCCCGGTATGGCGTGTGCGGGGCCTGGGCTGGGCGCGTACATTGACGCCCCTCCAACCGGGGCCATGCGTGACCATCTCCGCTTTTACCTCAACGGCGCGCCCCACGATGTACGGGGCGCGGAGGCGTTCGAGACGCTCTCCACCTGGCTGCGCGGGGTCCGGCGCCTGACGGGCACCAAGATCGTCTGCGAGGAGGGCGACTGCGGCGCCTGCACCGTGCTCATCGGCCGCCCCGAGGGCGACGCGCTCACGTACCGGCCCGTCAACAGCTGCATCCAGCACGTGTACAACGTGGACGGCGCGCACGTGGTCACCGTGGAGGGGCTCGGCACGCCCCGGGCGCTCTCGCCCGTGCAGGCGGCGATGGTGACGCACCAGGGCGCGCAGTGCGGCTTCTGCACGCCCGGTTTCGTGACGGCGATGACGGCGCTGTTCGAGCACGATGCCGCGCCGGATGCGCAGGCGGTACGCGCGGGCCTCACGGGCAACCTGTGCCGCTGCACGGGCTACGAGCCCATCGTCCGCGCCGCCCTCGCCGTGGACGCCTGCCGCGCCGCGCCTCAATGACGTCTACCCGCCCGAGGGGATGGTGGACGATCTCCGCCGTGCGGGCTGCGAGCCCGTGCGCGTCGAGCACGACGGCGCCGTCTTTTTCGCCCCGACCGCGCCCGAGGACGCCGCTGCGTTCAAGGCCACGCATCCCGGCGCGCTCATCGTGCAGGGCGGCACCGATGTGGGCGTGTGGTGCAACAAGCGCGCCTACACGGTCGGCGCGGCGCTCGACGTGGCGCGGTTGCCGGGGATGCAGATGCTGGCGGAAGCCGACGGCGTGCTCACGGTGGGCGGCAGCGTGACGCTCGGCGCCCTCGAAGCGTACGTGCAGGCGCGCGTGCCCGAGTTCTACCGCATCCTCCACCGCTTCGGCTCGCCGCAGATCCGCGCCGCCGGAACGCTCGCGGGCAACCTCGCCAACGGCTCGCCCATCGCCGACACCGTCCCGTTCCTCTTTGTGATGGACGCGGAGGTCGAACTGTTCGGACCCGACGGTGCGCGGCGTGTCAATGTTAACAACCTCTACACGGGCTACAAGACGCTCGACATGGCGCCGGGCGAGTTCATCGCGCGCCTGCACATCCCCCTGCCGGGGCCGGGCGAGACGCTCCGCCTCTACAAGGTCTCGCGCCGCCACGACCTCGACATCTCGACCTTCACCGCCGCCTTCCGCCTCCGCCTCGACGGCGACCGCATCGCGTCGGCGTGCATTGCTTATGGGGGCGTGGGGCCCACCGTGCTCCGCCTGCCCGAGACGGAGGCGTTTCTCGCGGGGCGCGCCGTGAACGAGGAGACCTTCGCCGCCGCCGGAGCCGTGGCGCAGGCCGAGATCGCGCCGCTCTCGGACGTGCGCGGGGCGAAGGATTTCCGCCTGCGCCTTGCCGAGACGATCCTGCTCAAGCTCTACCACAGCCTCGGCGCGGAGGTGGCCGCATGAGCACCGTCGGCACGAACGTCCCGCACGACTCGGCGCCCGGCCACGTCACCGGCACGTCCCTCTACATCGACGACCTGCCGGTGCAGGCGGGCGAACTCGTCGTGGACTTTCTCTACAGCCCCGTCGCCCACGCGCGCCTCGCCGGGCTCGACCTGAGCGCCGCCGCTGAGGTGCCGGGCGTGGTGGCGCTCTTCACGCACCGCGACCTCGTACACAACCGCCTCGGGCCGATCACGCACGACGAGCCCCTGCTTGCCGAGGACGAGCTGACGTACATCGGGCAGCCCATCGTGGTGATCGCGGCGGAGTCGCGGGCGGCGATCCGGGCGGCGAAGGCGGCGATCCGCCTGGCGGTGGAGGAGCGCGCGCCCGTTTTCTCGATCGACGAGGCCATCGCGCAGGAGAGCTTTCTGTGCCCGCCGCGCACGTTCGGGCGGGGCGACGTGGAGGCGGCGCTCGCGGCGGCGCCGCGCACCCTGGAGGGCGTGTTCGTGTGCGGCGGGCAGGACCACTTCTACCTCGAATCGCAGGCCGCGCTCGCGCTCCCCGGCGAGAGGCGACACGCTCATCGTCCACTCGTCCACGCAGCACCCCACCGAGGTGCAGGGCGACGTGGCGAAGCAGCTCGGCCTCGGCATCCACCAGGTGACGTGCCTGACCACGCGCATGGGCGGCGGCTTCGGCGGCAAGGAGTCGCAGGCGACGCACCCGGCGGTGATGGTGGCGCTCGTGGCGCACAAAACCGGGCGCCCGGCGCGCATCGTCTACACGAAGGACGACGACATGGTGGCCACCGGCAAGCGCCACCCGTTCCAGAACCGCTACCGCGTCGGCTTCACGGACGACGGCACGATCACGGCGCTCGCGGTGGACCTCTACTCCAACGGCGGGGCGTACGTGGACCTCTCGCCCGCCGTCATGGCCCGCGCGATCTGCCACACCGACAACGCGTACTACCTGCCCGTCTGCCGCATCACCGGGCACGTCTGCCGCACCAACCTGCCGCCCAACACGGCCTTCCGCGGCTTCGGCGGGCCGCAGGGCGCCGCGACGATCGAGTGCGTGATGGAGGAGATCGCGTCGGTGCTGGGCCTCGACGCCTTCGACGTGCGGCGGCGCAACGTGTACGGCGAGGCGCCCCGCAACGTGACGCCGTACGGGCAGGTGGTGGCGCACAACACGCTCCCCGAACTGTTCGACACGCTCGTGGAAACGGCGGACTACCGCGCGCGGCAGGCCGAGGTGCAGCGCTTCAACGCCGCCTCGAAGACGCACCTGCGCGGCCTCTCGATGACGGCGGTGAAGTTCGGCATCTCCTTCAACACCAAGTTCCTGAACCAGGCGAACGCGCTCGTGCACGTCTACCTCGACGGCACCGTGCAGGTGTCCACCGGCGCGACCGAGATGGGGCAGGGCGTGAACACCAAGATCCGGCAGATCGTGGCGGACGTGTTCGGCCTCGCCGTGGACCGCGTGCGCATCCTGCCCACCTCCACCGAGCGCAGCAACAACGCCTCGGCCACCGCCGCCTCCTCCGGCGCCGACCTCAACGGCACCGCCGCCGAAAACGCCGCCCTGCTCATCCGCGCCCGCATGGCCGAGGTGGCCGCCGAAGCGTTCGGCGGGGCGCAGGGGGACGCCATCGCCTTCGAGCAGGGCGAGGTGGTAGACCGCGCCTCCGGGCAGCGGATCGCGTTTGCAGACCTTGCCCTCAAGGCCTACCACAGCCGCGTGAGCCTCGGCGAGCGCGGCTACTACGCCACCGAGGGGCTCAGCTTCGACTGGGATCAGCCGGTCAACCACCCGTTTCTCTACTTCACGAACGGGTGCGCCGTCTCCGAGGTCGAGATCGACCGCTTTACGGGCGACCTGCGCGTGCTCCGCGCCGACCTGCTCATGGACATCGGCGAGAGCATCAACCCCGGCATCGACCGGGGGCAGATCACGGGCGCGTTCGTGCAGGGCATGGGCTGGCTGACCACCGAGGAACTGCGCTACTCCGAGCGCGGCGACCTGTGGACGCACTCGCCGACGACCTACAAAATCCCCAACATCACCGACGTGCCGGAGGTGTTCAACGTGGACTGGATCGCCAACCGGAGCCACCACGTCAACCTGCGGCGGAGCAAGGCGGTGGGCGAGCCGCCGCTTCTGCTCGGCATCTCGGTGTGGACGGCCGCCAAGCACGCGCTCTCGTTCGTCTCCGGCGGCGCCGTCCCGTTTCTGCACGCGCCCGCCTCGCACGAGGAACTCCTCACCCGCCTCGCCCACTACGCCCGCGCCACGCCCGGCGGCGACGGCCTCCCCGCCAACGCCCGCGTGCCCGTGGCGTGACTTTCGTACGGGCACGGCTGGCCGTGCCCTCCTTCTCGAACCTTGATGGATGCCCGGGCACGGCAAGCCGTGCCCCTACAGCCCGTTTTCCGCCCTTGCGCACCCAGACCCAGCTTCGCCACACCCGCACGCGGCTCGATCCGCGCTTTGCGCTCTTCCCGCTCGAAGGCTACCCGGCGTCCAACCTGCCGCTCTGGCCGGGCGTCGAGGCGCGCATCCTGACCTCGCCGGTGATGGGCGCCGGGTTTGCGCAGTACCTCCTGAAGCCCACCGCCGGGCAGGGCACCACGCAGCGCGCCGACGGGGCCATCGAGACGTTTCTGTACGTGCTCTCCGGCGCTGCCGACCTGTCCGTGGACGGCGGCGAGGTCCAGCGCATGGACGCCGGCGGCTTTGCGCTCGTGCCGTGTACGCAGGGCTTCACCTGCACGGCCACCGAGGCATCGCGAACTGCTCATGCTGCGCAAGCGCTTCGAGCCCGCCGAAGGCGTTGAGGCCCCGCCGCTCGTGGTGTCCAACGAGCGCGACGTGCCCGCCGACATCTGGCTCGACATCCCCGGCGCGCGCCTGCAAACGCTCATCCCGGACGACCTGCGCTTCGACCTGGCGATGAACATCTTCACGTTCGAGCCGGGCTACGGCCTGCCGATCGTCGAGACGCACGTGATGGAGCACGGCCTCTACTTCCTCCAGGGCAAGGGCCTCTACTACCTCGGAGACGAGTGGATGGAGGTCGAGAAGGACGACTTCATCTGGATGGGGCCGTTCGTGCCGCAGTCGTTCTACGCCACCGGGCCCGTCGCCTCCAAGTACCTCTACTACAAGAACGTCAACCGGGACGTGCCGCTGTAAGGTGGCGTCGATCGCATCGTCGTCGCGACTGGGGCGACTCCGAGCAACCTCGGACCACGATGCGATCGAGCCACCTACGAGATTCGCTGTTCAACGTCATGGAAAAGATCTACCGCGACGACGACGTGAGCCTCGCGCCCCTCGAAGGCAAGAGCGTCGCCGTGATCGGCTACGGCATCCAGGGCAAGGCGCAGGCCGCCAACATGCGCGACAGCGGCGTCAACGTGATCATCGGCACGCGCCCGCCCGAGGAGTCCGACTCCCACGCCGAGGCCGAGGCCGACGGCTTCGAGGCCGTCACGATCGCCGAGGCGACGAAGCACGCCGACGTGCTCTCGATCGAGCTCGCCGACCCGGCGCAGCCCGACCTCTACCGCCGCGACATCGCCCCGTACCTGCGCGCCGGGCAGACGCTCTGCTTCTGCCACGGCTTCAACGTGCTCTACGGGCAGATCATCGCGCCGAAGAATGTGAACGTGACGCTCTTCGTGCCGAACGCGCCGGGCAAGTTCGTGCGCGAGAAGTACCTGAAGGGCGAGGGCGTCTACGGCTGCGTCAGCGTCGACCACGACGCCACCGGCGACGCCCGCGAGATCGCCCTCGCGATCGCCAAGGCCGTCGGCAGCACGCGCGCGGGCGTGGTGGAGCTGTCCTTCCAGCACGAGACCGAGGGCGACAACTTCGAGGAGCAGATCCTCTACGGCGGCGCGATCGAGCTGATGCGGCTCACCTTCAAGATCATGGTCGACAACGGCTACCCGCCGAGCTTCGCCTACGCGAAGGCCATCCGCTCGCTCCGCTCCGTGATCGACGTGATGGACGAGGTCGGCATCGAGGACTACATCTGACGCGCTGCAGCCGGACGTGCGAGTTCGCCGTCCGCACGCGCGGGCCCCGCGTGGTCAACGAGCAGGCCATCCGCAAGATCTTCGCCGAGACCGAGCGCGGCGAGTTTGCCCGCGACTGGATGCAGGAGTGGGCGCTCGGCATGCCGACGCTCCACCGGATGCGCCGCACGGGCCACGATTCGTCATGGAGCAGACGGGGCGCACGTGGCGCGAGGAGTTCGGGAAGTAAATGATGGTCAATGGGGAAGTCAGGTCAATCGTCAATGGGAGCCGTAGAGCACCCCAGCTCCCTGGTTCTTCCGTTGACCATTGGCTGTTGACCATTGACCATTGACTATTCTGGTTCGCCATGCCTGTCTCCCTCGACCGACTCCGCGCCGACTTCGCCGCCATCGCCGCCTGCACGGCCACGCCGGGCGCGGGCGCGAGCCGTCCGACGTTCTCCGCCGCCTGGGCGCAGGCCGTCGCCTACGTGCGCGCTGAGCTCGAACGCGCCGGCTGCACGGTGCGGATCGACGCGGCGGGCAACCTGCACGCGCGCCCGCAGGCCCTCGGCTGGGAGGCGCCCGCGTGGCTCTCCGGCTCCCACCTCGACACCGTCCCGCACGGCGGCGACTACGACGGCGTGGCGGGCGTCGTCGTGCCGCTCGAACTGCTCCGCGCCGCGCACGAAGCGGGGCGCCTGGACCTGCCGCTCGAACTCGTCGTCTTCGCCGAAGAGGAAGGGCCGACGTTCGGCCTCGGCATGCTCGGCAGCCGGGCGTGGGTGGGCGACCTCGGGGCCGACCGCCTCGGCACACTCCGCAACGCGGGCGGCGAAACGTACCTCGACGCCGGCGCGCCCTACGGGGTCGTGGCCGAGCAGATCGCGCGACGAGCGGCCCGGCGCGTACCGGGGCTTTGTGGAGGTCCACGTCGAGCAGGGGCCGGGGATGTGGGACCGGGGCGTGCCCCTCGCCATCGTGACGGCCATCGCCGGGCGGCGGCAGTACCGCGCCGCGCTCACCGGGCGCGCCAACCACGCGGGCTCGACCTCCATGCAGGACCGGCAGGACGCGCTCGCGGGCGCCGCCGAGATCATGGTCGAACTCGAACGCCTCGCCCGTGCGCTCTCGCCGCAGACGGTCGCCACCGTCGGGCAGATCGAGGCGCTCCCCGGCGCGCTCAACGTGATCCCGGGCGAGGTCCGCTTCGCCATCGACTTCCGCAGCCCCGACGACGCGCTCCTCGCCGAAGGCCACGTCCGCCTCAACGCGCTCATCGCGGCCGTCGCCGAGCGGCGCGGCCTCGGGGCAATGTGTATCGAAACCGAGGCGCAGCCCGCGACGCCGCTCGACGCGGGCGTGTGTGCCGGTCTGCGCGTGGCCGCCGAGCGGACAGGGCAGGGCGCGCTGCCGGACGCGGTGAGCGGCGCCCTGCACGACGCGGCGATCCTCGCGCCGCACCTGCCCACCGCGATGCTGTTCGTGGCGAGCGAGGGCGGCATCAGGCACAACCCCGCCGAGTTCAGCCGCGTCGAGGACGTCCGGGCCGCCGCCGAGGTGCTCTGGGCGCTCGTCGCGGAGGACCCATGACCGCGCTCGCCGCCCTCAACGCGCTCGATCAGGCCGCCTTCACGGCGCTCGTCGGGCCTGTGTTCGAGCACTCGCCGTGGATCGCCGAGGCCACCTGGGCGCAGCGTCCCTTCGCCTCGCGCGCCGAGCTACACGCCGCGCTCGTGCGCACGATGGAGGCCGCCGATGAGGCCGCGCAGGTGGCGCTCATCAACGCGCACCCCGACCTGGTGGGGCGTGCCGCCCGCGCGGGCACGCTCACGCCCGCGTCCACGCAGGAGCAGGCCGGGGCCGGGCTCGGCGCGCTCTCAGCGGACGAGGTCGCGCAGTTCGAGCCTACAACGCCGCCTACCGCGCCCGCTTCGGCTTCCCGTTCGTCATCTGCGCGCGCGAGAACAAGAAGGACGCGATCCTCGCCGCCTTTCCCGCGCGCCTGCCCCACACGCGGGCCGAGGAGATCGCGACCGCCCTCGGCGAGATCGCCAAGATCGCCGGGCTACCGCCTCGCCGACCTCGATCGCCGACCCCTGAGCCCATGCCCACCCTCTCCCACAACGCCTACGGCAAGTCGCGCGTGCGCCTGACGAAGGTGACGCGCCACGACGACCGCCACGACCTCTAGGAGATCGACGCCGACGTGCTGCTCGAAGGCGATTTCGAGGCCACCTACACGACCGGCGACAACGCCAACATCGTCGCGACGGACTCGATGAAGAACACCGTCTACGTGCTCGCCCGGGACCACGCGCTCGGCAGCGCCGAGGCGTTCGCGCTCGACCTCGCGGCGCACTTCGTGACCACGTACGCGCCCGTCACGCGCGCCACGATCCACGTCGCCGAGCATCCGTGGACGCGCATCGTGGCCGGCGGCAAGCCGCATCCCACCGCGTTCATGGGCGGCGGCAGCGAACGGCGCACCTGCACGGTGGCCCACGACGCGCGGCGCGGCGCCCATCGTGGATGCCGGGATCGAGGGGCTGCTCGTGCTCAAAACGACCGACTCGTCCTTCTCCGGCTTTGTGCGCGACGCCTACACGACCCTCCCCGACACCGACGACCGCATCTTCGCGACGAGCGTGACGGCGCACTGGCGCTACAGCGGCGTGGTAGACTGGGACGAAAGCTTCGGCGCGGTCCGGCACCGCCCTCCTCGACACGTTCGCGGGCCACCGCAGCCTCGGTGCAGCAGACGCTCTACGCGATGGGCGAGGCCGCCCTGGCCGCGTGCGCCGAGTGCGCGAGATCACGATCACGATGCCCAACTCGCACCGCCTGCTCGTCAACCTCGCGCCCTTCGGCCTCGACAACCCGAACGCCGTCTTCGTGCCCACCGACGCGCCTTACGGCCTCATCTCCGGCACGATCACGCGCTGACGGCATTCGTCGCTGCACGATCCGCTGTACGTGCAGGTGTCAGCCTCGCCCCTACCGCCTCACATCCTATGCCCGGACGCCTCACCACGCACGTGCTCGACACCGCGCGCGGCTGCCCCGCCGCCGGGCTCCGCCTCGAACTCTGGCGCGGCGACGACTGCCTCGCCGACGTGACGACGAACGCCGACGGGCGCACGGACGCGCCCCTGCTCACGGGCGCGGCGTTCGCCCCGGGCGCGTACCGGCTCGTCTTCCACGTCGGCGACTACTTCCGGGGCCTGCCGGGCGTGGCCGAGCCGCCGTTTCTCGACGCCGTGCCGATCGCTTCGGCTCGCCGACGCAGACGGGCACTACCACGTGCCGCTGCTCGTCTCGCCGTGGGCGTACACCACCTACCGGGGCAGCTGACGTGCGCTACAGCCTGATCCTACGCGGGGGCACCGTCGTCACCGAGGGCGGCGAGGCGCGCCTCGATGTCGCCGTGGCCGAGGGCGTGATCGCGGACGTGGCGCCGAAATCGGCGGCGAGGCCGCGCGAGGTGATCGACGCCACCGGCCTGCACGTGCTCCCGGGGCTGATCGACGCGCACGTCCACTTCAACGAGCCGGGGCGGACGGACTGGGAAGGCTTCGCCACCGGCTCGGCCGCGCTCGCGGCGGGCGGCGGGACGTGCTTCTTCGACATGCCGCTCAACGCCCACCCGCCCACGCTCGACGGGCCGAGCTTCGACCTGAAGCTGGCCGCCGCCGAGGCGGCAGGCCGCACCGACTTCGGCCTCTGGGGCGGCCTCACGCCCGGCGACCTCGACCGCTCGACGAGCTCGCCGAGCGGGGCGTCGTCGGGTTCAAGGCGTTCATGTCCAACAGCGGCATCGACGACTTCGAGCGCGCCGACGACCTGACGCTGCTCGACGGGATGGACAGCGCGGCGCAGCTCGGACTGCCCGTGGCGGTGCACGCCGAGAGCGACGCGATCACCGCCGGACTGGCCGCGCGGGCCCGCGCCGAGGGACGCACCGGCGTGCGCGACTACCTGGACAGCCGGCCCGTCGTGGCCGAGGTGGAGGCGATCCGGCGCGTCGATCTCGTTTGCCGAGGAGACCGGGTGCGCGCTCCACATCGTCCATGTGAGCAGCGGCGCGGGCGTGGCGGCGGTGGCCGAGGCGCAGGCGCGCGGCGTGGACGTGACGTGCGAGACGTGCCCGCACTACCTCGTCTTCACCGGCGACGACGTCGAGCGGATCGGCGCGCTCGCCAAGTGCGCCCCGCCGCATCCGCAGCGCGCAGGAGCGCGACGCCCTCTGGGCCGCCGTGGCGGACGGGCGGATCGCGTTCGTCGCCTCCGACCATTCGCCCGCGCCGTCCGAGCCTGAAAACGTCGGCGGACTTCTTCGCCGTCTGGGGCGGCATCGCGGGCGTGCAGAGCACGCTGCCGATCCTGCTCGTGGAAGGCCACGCCGCGCGCGCGGTGCCGCTCGACCGCATCGCCGCGCTCACCGCCGGCGCCCCCGCCCGGCGCTTCGGGCTCGCGGGCAAGGGCACGCTCGCCCCCGGCTTCGACGCCGACCTCGCCGTGGTCGACCTCCGCGCCGCCACGCCCCTGCGCCGCGACGACCTGCACGACCGCCACCGCGCCAGCCCGTACGTCGGGCGCCCCCTCCACGGGCTCGTGCGCCATACGTTCGTGCGGGGCGTGGCCGTGGTGCAGGAGGGCCAGCCCACCGGCGCCCGCCCCGGTCGCCTCGTGCGCCCGGCGTCCGGTAGGGGCCCGGCGACTTCGCGATACCAGGGCGCGATCGGTACCTTGCGCCCATGCTCGCCTTTCTCGACGCCCTCCAGACGCTCCTCCGCGACGGCACGCCCTGCGTCGCCGTGACGATTGTGGAGGCCGTCGGGAGCGTCCCGCAGGACGCCGGCGCGCGGATGCTCGTGACCGCCGGCGGCCTCCACACGGGCACCGTGGGCGGCGGCAAGGTGGAAGGCAAGGCCATCGCCGAGGCGCAGGCGATGCTGGGCGCCGCCTCCGGCGCACCGGCCACGCAATGCCTCGCGTGGAATCTGAAGCGCGACGTGGGGATGACGTGCGGGGGCACGGTGCGGCTCTACTTCGAGGCCTTTGGCGTGGCGCCGTGGCAGATCGTGGTGTTCGGCGCCGGGCACGTCGCCAACGCGCTCGCCCGCCTGCTCGTCGGCCTCGACTGCCGGATCACCGTGCTCGACCCGCGCCCGGAGTGGCTCGCGCGCCTGCCCGAATCGCCCCGGCTCGCGCGCGTGCTTGCCGACGACATGCCCGCGCAGGTGGCCGCGCTCCCCGAAGACGCCTTCGTGCTGCTCATGACGATGGGCCACACCACGGACCGCCCGATCCTCCTCGAAATCCTCCGCACGCGCACGTTCCCGTACCTCGGCGTCATCGGCAGCGCGGCCAAAGCGGCCCGCCTGCGCAAGGACGTCACCGAGGCCGGGTTGCCGGCGGCCGCAGCGCGACGCCTTCTACTGCCCCATCGGCCTGCCGCTGGGCACGAACCGCCCCGCCGAGATCGCCATCAGCGTCGTGGCGCAGCTGTTGCAGGAGCGCGACCGGTTGCGCCCGCCCGCCCCCGCTGCCACCCGCCTGGACGAGGCCTCGCCGCTGTAGGAACGCGCAAGGCCTTGCACCAGATTCGGCCGAAGGGTACGGGAATGCCCGCCGGATCATGGATGATGGATGACAACATGGCCAGAAGGCAAACTTGGGCGTGTTCTCTGACCATGATCGATGATCCATGATCAACTCTGTGATCCTTCACCAGGCTACCGGCGTTGGGATTACTCGTGCCACACGTACTCGAACAGGAGTGTGGCCGCCGCGACGACCACGACAGCGAACGAGGCGAGGGTGGTGAGGCCATCGGCGGCGTTCATCCAGCCGAGGCCGCCGGCGAGGGCCGAGCGGGTCAGGCGGACGGCAGAGAGCAGCACCGGCACGAGGAGCGGGAAGAGCAGCACCGGCAGCAGCGTCACCCCGCCCTGCGCGCGCGCCACGAGGGCGGAGAGGAGCGTGGTGGCGCCCGCCAGGCCCGCGCCGCCGAGCAGGATCGTGAGCACGAGCAGGCCCGGGGTGTTTACCTGCACGCCGAGCACGAGCAGAAACGCGAGGCTCGCTACGGCCCCGAGCGCGAGCGTGAGCACGAGCGTGAAGAGAAGCTTGCCCGCGTAGACGGCGCCCGGCGTGGCGTGCAGGCGCAGCAGCACGTCCGTGCCGCGCTCGACCTCGCCCACGAACGCGCGTCCGAGCCCCACCGAAGCGGCGAAGAGCATCACCACCCACAACAGCGCCGCCTGCACGGGCGGCTCCGGGCGCACGCCCCGGAGGGCGAAGTACACCGTCATGACGGTGGCGAGGGCGAACACGAGCAGCGCCGAGAGCGCCACCCGGCGCCGCAGCTCCAGCCGCAGGTCCGTCCGGAAGACGGCCCACGTACGGGCGGCGAAGGCAAACACTCCAGCGGGCACAGAATCAGGCGCAACTTGACGCGCCAGGATAGGGGCGGGCGGGGCCGGGCGGCTATCCTTGCGCATTCTTCCCCGCTGCTTTGCCCGCTCCCCTCGCCCCCGACCGCCGGCAGGGCATCCTCCTCGGCACCCGCCTCGGCGACGCGCTCGGGATGCCGCTCGATGGCCTGAGCCACCAGAACGTGCGCCTCTACTACCGGGGCGTGAAGGGCCTGGCGGCCGACGAGAAGCGCGGCATCGCCGCCGGCACCGGCACCGCGCTCACGCAGGCGCTCGGCGCGCTGTAA
This sequence comes from Rhodothermales bacterium, assembly GCA_963740755.1. GTDB lineage: Bacteria > Bacteroidota > Rhodothermia > Rhodothermales > BA12 > CAVSDF01. The sequence continues at coordinate 75,959 of CAVUFJ010000006.1, read as the reverse complement.
CGGGGCGCCCCCGTGCCCGCCGGGTTGCCCGAGCCGTCCGCCCTCGCCGCGAGCGTGGCCCTGCTGGGCACGTCAGGGGCCGACGTCCGCCTCAATGCGCTCCTGCCGTCGCCCGAGGTGCGGGTGGCGGCGCGTGCCCATCATGCCGCGCTCGAACGGCTCGCCGCCCTACCGCCCGAGGCGTTCGATGCCGCGGCTTTCTGGGCCGCCCTCCGCGCAGATGTGGCCGAGGCCCCGCGCCTCGCCGCCGGGCTCGCGGCCCTCGACGGGCACCTCGACCTGTTTCCACTCGACCTCTACGATCTCGTGGTGGGCGCCGGTCCGCTGGTGGAAGAGGCGTGGCCGTTTGCGCTGGCCATGTTCGCGCGCGGGCCGCACCTCATCGAGGCCACGCTCCTCTCGGCGGTCAACGTAGGGGGCGCGGCCCCGGCGGTGGGCGCGCTCGTGGGCGGCCTCCTGGGCGCGCTCCACGGGCCGGCCGTGTTTCCGGCTGGCTGGGTGGCGGGGCTGCGGTAGCGCCTGAGCAGGGCGAGGAGCGGGCAGGCTCCGCCGGGCTCAGCCGCCGTTGTGGCACACCTCGGCCTCGAACGTGGTGAGGCGGAAGGCCTCGGCGCGGGCGTCGGCGCCCATGCCCGTGTACACGTCTACGTGCTGCCCGGCGATGGCCGTGCCCACGTCATCGGCCTGATAGTCGCGCTCTTTCCACGGCGCGGGCAGCGATGGGATGCGGAGGGCCGCGCCCAGCTTCACCACGCGCGGGTCAACGGCCACCGCGCCCGTCTGGATCGGCGTGCCGGTGGCGGCGAGAGCACTTGTGGCGCGGTGCCAGGCGCCGTCGTAGAAGGCCACAAACCAGCCCTCTTTCGTCCGCCCCCAGCCCTGCACCTCGACTTCGCGCAGAAACGCGCTCACGGCGCTGTACGTGGGGCTGCCGGGGATCTTGATGGGCTCGGTGCCGCCCGAATAGTCGGCCTCCACGGGCGTAAAGTAGCCCGTCACGGTCCAGCCCTTCGTGCACACGAGCGGCCCGGTGGGCTTCTCGTCCTTGACGATGAGCGCGTCGCACGCGGTGAGCGACAGCGGGAGAAAGAGGAGCAGAAACCGGCGCATGGAGAGGGAGCACGTCCCCTCCGGTATCGGCGCCGGGGACGGCCTGGCCTAAGCGCCCTGTCAAGCTGAAAAGATAGTGCTGGTAGCTTGTTCGTGGTTCGTCGTCAGAGCGGCTGCGGCCTTCTGCTGGGTTCTTCTGCCCACGAACAACGAACGACGTACCACGAACGACCCCCTACCGACACTTGTAGAGCTGCCCGCGGGTGCCGCGCTGGAGCGTGAACGGCCCGGCGGCGCCGTCGGCGAGGACGATGCGGAGCTCGAGCAGGTCGCCGTCGAGGTGGCCGGTGAAGCGGGCGGGGCGCGTCTGCCCGGCGCTCGTGGAGAGCACGGCGCCGCCCTCGTGCGTGAACGTGCCCAGCGCATCGAAGCGGCCCCCGGCGAGCAGGTGCAGCGGCCCGGCCGTGCGCCCGTGCGCGCAGTCGAGTTCGATGCGGGCGAGCGAGTCGGTGGCGACGAGCAGGGCGTGGGCGCCGCCAAACGTGCCCCGCACCGCGCCCGTCCCGGACGGCAGCGACGGACCGGAGGCGCACGCGCCCAGGGGCAGCAGGAGCAGGAGCAGGCCGAGCCGCATCCGTCAGCCCTGCCGGGCGGCGTCGATGGCCTTGGCGAGTTCGGCGTCCTCGGCAGTGGTTTCCCACGCGGCCGGAAGCTTCAGGCGCACCGTCTGCGCGCCCCCGCGCGGCGTGGCCACGACCTCGGCGTACGCCCCCGGCTCGATGAGCCCGGCCGCTTTGAGGCCCGCGTGGGCTTCGATGAGGTTCCACTCGGTACCGTCTTCGGTCGTGATATCGCGGGACATGGGGCGGGGAGAAAGCGCCGGGCAAGCTACGGCGCCCCGTGCGCGGCGGCACCGTGCCCGGCGGCGCGGCCCGTGCTCCACGCCCACATAAAGTTGTGCCCGCCGATGGGCCCGAAGGCGTCGAGCAGTTCGCCGCACAGAAACAGGCCCGGCGCCACCCGGCTCTCCAGCGTGCGCGGGTCCACCTCGCCGAGCGCCACGCCGCCGCCCGTGACTTCGGCCTTGCGGTAGCCTTCGTCGCCCGTGTGCGGGAGCGGGTAGCGGGTCAGCAGCGCCACGAGGTTGGCGCGGGCTTCGCGCCGCAACTGGGCGAGCGGCACGGCGTCGGCCACGCCCGCTTCCAGGAGGAGCCGTTCGGCGAGGCGGGCGGGCAGGTGGCGGCGGAGCAGGGCGCCGGCCGTGCCGGGCGCGGTGCGGAGCCGGTCGTCCCACGCGTCCGCGTCGAGGCCGGCCCAGCGCACGAGGAGGGGGGCGGTGCGTCCTTCGGCGCGGGCCTGTACCGCCGCGTGCGACACGTCGAGCACGGAGGGGCCGCTGTAGCCCCGGTGCGTGAACAGAAAGCCGCCCTCCGATGCCAGGCGCGGCTTCACCCCCGCCGCCTCGATCCGGACGTGCAGCGACACGCCCGCCAGATCGGCGTGGACGGGCGGATCGGCGGTGAGGGGTGTGAGGGCGGCATAGGTGGCATGGACGGTGTGCCCGAGCGCGCGTGCAAACGCGAGCCCGGCGCCGTCGCTGCCGGTGTTTGGCACGGAGAGGCCGCCCGTGGCCAGCACGACAGCGCTCGCGCGCAGCACCTCGCCGCCGGCGAGCGTGACCGTCCAGGCGGCGCCGTCCTGCGCGAGCGCCACCACCTCGGCGTCGGGGCGGAGCGTGGCGCCGGTGCGGTGGACGCGCGTGAGGAGCGTGCCGCGCACATCCGTGGCGCGGCCGGAGGTGGGGAAGAGCTTGCCGGTTTCGGCTTCCAGCGTGAGGGGCAGGTGGAGCGTTTCCTCGAAGTAGCGGCGCTGTTCGGCGAGCGGCCAGGCAAGCAGCAGCTTGCGCAGCGTGTTGGGCGAGGAATGGGTCACAAACCGCTCAGGCGCGGCCACCGAGGGCAGCACGTTGCACCGCCCGCCCCCGCTCACGACGATCTTCTTGCCGCCCGTGCGCGTCTTCTCCAGCAGGACGACCTCGGCCCCCGCCTCCGCCGCAAACGCGGCCGCCATCAGCCCCGCCGCCCCGGCACCGATCACAACAACGGGGAGGGGCATAAGGCTACGGTCGGGTGCAGAACGGACGGGCGCGTACGAGAGGCCACAAAGGGGGATCCGGCCAGCGCAAAGGCGGGCCTTGCCCCTGTGCTGCCGGCGCTACCGCTCGATGCGCGCCACGAGAAACTTGAGGTAGCGCGTCTCCGGCATCGCGTCGAGGATGGGATGGTCCGGGGCGTGGCCGGCTTCGTGGAGGATCGTCAGGCCCACGCCCGCGCGCCGCGCCGAGTAGCGCACCATCGTCATGAAGTCCTCGGGCGTGATGGCCCCGGAGCACGAGGCGGTGGCGAGGATGCCGCCGTCTTCGAGCAGCTGGATGCCGGAGATGTTGACGCGCTGGTAGGCCCGCAGGGCGGTGTCGCGGTGCTTGCGCGCGCGGGCGAAGGCGGGCGGGTCGAGCACGACGAGGTCGAAGCGCTGGCCCTCGCGCACCATGTCGCCGAGGCGGGGCACGGCGTCGGCGCGTTCGTAGACCATCGGCGTGCCGTCGAGGCCGGAGCGCGCGGCGTTGGCGGCGGCCCGGTCGAGCGCGCCCTGCGACGAGTCCATAAAGTGGACGCTTGCGGCGCCCCCGGCGGCGGCGTGGAGGCCGAAGCCCCCGTCGGCGCAGAACACGTCGAGCACGCGCGCCCCGGCGGCGAGGCGGCGCACGATGTAGCGGTTGAGGCGCTGGTCGAGGAAAAAGCCCGTCTTGAGGCCCCCGAGTACGTCCACGCGGCAGCGCACGCCGTCCTCCTCGATCTCCACCTCCTCGGGCGGCGCGCCGTAGAGCACGCCCGCGACCTCGTCGAGGCCGTCTTTGCGGCGGAGGGGCGAGTCGTTGCGCTCGACGATGCAGGCGGGCTGCACGAGGTCCACGAGCGCGTCCACGAGCCACGCTTTGCGCTGGTCCATGCCCGCCGAGAGCGTCGAGAGCGTCAGCACATCGCCGTAGCGGTCGACGAGCGTGCCGGGCAGGCCGTCGGCTTCGGCGTAGGCGAGGCGGTAGTGGCGGCTGCCGGCGTAGAAGCGCTCGCGCAGGCGGAGGGCGCGGGCGAGGCGGTCGTGGAAAAAGCCCGCGTCGATGGGCACGTCCGGGTCGCGCGTGAGCATCCGGAAGGCCACGCCGGCGGTGCCGTGGTAGAGGCCGCGCCCGAGCACCTCGCCGCGCGCGTCGCAGAGCGTCACGACATCGCCCGTCTGGGGCGTGCCGTCGGTGGGGCCGAGCGCGCCCGAGAACGCCCACGGGTAGCCGCCACGCACCGCCCGGTCGAGGCCGGGCAGCAGATGGAGGCGGGCGGTACTGGAAAGGGCGGCGGCAGCGGGGGCAGTCGTAGTCAAAGCTCCGGGTGTCGGGTTGGGCACCGGGCGGCGAGGGGGTGTATCACACCCGGCACCGCCCGTGCCTGTGCCGTATCTTTTCGCGAAAAGCCTGCGACGCCCACCGCCCGACCGCTACGATCCCTTTCCCCGGGGCCTTTACCTTCCCCGCCAAGTGCCGGAAATTCCGACACTTCCTTTTGTGCGTAAGCGGTCTACCCTCATGATGCGTCGTGTGCTTTTGGGCGTGCTCCTTGCCGGATGTGCGCTCCCGGCCTCCGGTCAGAAACTCGCCAAGTACGGCGCCGACTTCCTCGCCGGCGGCGCGGGCGGCCGGGCCCTCGGCATGGGCGCCGCCGTCGCCCTCACCGACGACGTGGCCTCGGGCTACTGGAACGCCGCCGGGCTCGCGCGCCTGAACTACCCCGAGATCGGCTACCTGCACGCCGAGCGCTTTGCCGGCGTCGTGTCGTTCGACTATGCGGCGGGCGCCTTCCCGGTGGGCAAAAACTCGTCGGTCGGGCTCAGCTACTTCCGCAGCGGCGTCAACGACATCAAGAACACGCTCGACGCGTGGGATGCCGAGCGCGACCAGCCGAAGGCCAACTACGAGGGCATCACCACCTTCTCCGCCGCCGACCACGCCTTCTTCCTCACCTACGCCCGCGCGCTCTCGCCGCAAGCTGAGCGTGGGGGTGACGGGCAAGCTCATCCGGCGCGGCATCGGCGACTTTGCCGAGGCGTGGGGCTACTCGTTCGATGTGGGCGCGCAGACGCACCTCGGGCGCGTGCAACTCGGCGCCAACCTGCAGGACGTGGCGGGGATGTACCAGTCGTGGAGCGTCAACCCGGACGCGTTCAACGTGAGCGACAGCGTGAACCCGGCCACCGGCCAGCCCTACACGTTCCAGGAGACGTTCGGGCAGGACCTCCCGCAGGGCGGCACCTACGTGGTGCCCCCGGTGGCGCGCCTCGGCGCGGGCTACGCCCTGCCGCTCGGCGGCGCCCTCACGGCCACGCTCGGCGCCGACCTCGACCTCGCCTTCGACAACCAGCGCGCCTACGCCTTCAACGCGGGCCGCGTGTCGATGCACCCGCGCGTGGGCACCGAACTCGCCTACAAGGGCGTCGTGGCCTTCCGCGCCGGCCTCGCGCGCATCGAGCCGGGCACCGACGGCGGCATTTCCTACGCCCCCGTGCTCGGCGCCGGGATCACGCTCAAGCAGCTTTCGCTCGACTACGGCTTCGGCGACTTTGCCGGCATGGGCAGCGAACTCGGCCAGACGCACCGCATCTCGGCGCGCCTCGTGCTCCAGCAGCCCCGCTTCGCGCGCGCTGAGTAACCTGAGGGGCCAGGGGCTCCGGCCCCCGGCGATACGCGCAATACCGCCCGGCGCCGTACGTTCAGAGGGAGCTTCAGGCCCTCTGTCTCCGATGCGTTTGGTTCGCTCCTTTGTTCTGTGCGTGCTCGCGGCCGGTGCCGTCGCTCCGGCGAGCCGGGCGCAGGTGTCGCTCACGTTCCGGATGGAAAGCGGGCGCCTGTTCGTGGATGGCCGTGAGGACAGCCGCTTTCGCGTAGACGAGCTGCCCGGACGCCAGGTGTACACGTTCACCGGCCCGCTGGGCTCGACGGTCGAGGTGCGCGGCGTGCGCTACCGCCTCGCCGGTCCGGGCGGCCTCGCGCTCGACACGCAGCCCGAGGGCGCGCCCGACGCCATCTTCCTGCCGTTTCGGCCCACACGGCTGGCCCCGCAGGCCGTAGCGTTCATCGCCGCGAGCGCCAGCTCCAGCTTTGCCGCCCACCAGGAGATGGCCCTCGAAGAGCAGGCCCTCCGCCTCGCCGACTACATCCGGGGCCTGGCGCCCGGCGCCGAGCGGACGGCCCTCGTGGGCCAGCTCCGCCTGCACCTCACGCAGACGTTCGACGTCAAGCAGGCGCTGCGCGCGCGCGACATCGAGGCGCTCGAAGCCGAACTCAAGCAGGCCCGCGAGGCGCTCCAGCGCCGCCAGTTCTACCGCGACGGACTTGTCGAGCGTCGCCTCGTCGAACTCGTCGGCACCGGGATGTGAGCGCGGGCGGGCTGAATCCGGCCTCGCCGGGGGGCGTTGCCCCGTCCATGCACCGCCTCCTGCTCTCCGTCGCCCTGCTGGCCGCCCTGTGGGGGCCCGGCTGCACCTCCGAGCCGCGCCTGTCGGGCTATGCGCAGACGATCCTCCAGGCGCGCTTCGACCGCGACATGGCCCTGCGCGACCCGCAGCGGACGATCCTCGCGCCCGACGTGCGCAAGCGCTTTGGCGGGCTCCGCTATTTTCCGGTCGATTCCACGCTCCGCTTCCGGCTGCCGCTCACGCGCGCCACAGCGCCCGAGACGGTCCTGGTGCGCCTGCACCTCGGCGGCGCCGACCCGTACGTGCGGCTGGGCACGGTAGACGTGCCGATGCCCGGCGGGCCCTACCGCCTCGCCGCCTTCCGGCCCGCGTCCGGGCCATCCATCGTGTGGCTGCCGTTTCTCGACGCCACGAGTGGAAAAGAGAGCTACGGCGGGGGCCGGTACCTTTACCCGACGCTCGGCCCCGGCGATACCCTCTCGGTGGACTTCAACGAGGCCCACAACCCCAACTGCGACTACAACCCGACCGTCTACAATTGCGCGATGCCCCCCTCGGAAAACCGCCTGCCCCTGCCGGTGCGCGCGGGCGAGATGAAATCGCTCCTCGTGGAAGGATGAGGCGCGGTGTGGGACGCATGGGGGCCGGGCTTGTGCTGCTGCTGATGGCCTGCGGGGCGCAGGCGCAGGCGCTCACCGCCGTGACGTGCGCGCCGGCCGGGCTCCGCGTGACCGCGTGCGTGTTCGACGCCGGGGAGATGCTGCCCATGCCCGCCCTGCACCAGCGGCCCGGGCAGCGCACCTTCGATCTCACCGGCGTGCGCCTGGCGCCGGGCTTTGCGGTGGGCGCGCTCGCCCTCCCCATTACCGCCGTGCGCGTCGTGCAGGCGGGCGACACCGTACGGGTGGATGTGCAGGTAGACGGCGCGCCCGACACGGCCCTCGAACTCGACGCGCGCGGCCTTCGCCTCGTGCTCCGCGCCGCCGAAGGCCCCGCCGCCTCGGAGGCGCCCGCGTCTGCGCTGCCTGCGTCCGGCGTGCCCGCGTTCTTCAGCACCGGGCGGTGGGCGCTCGACCACATCGTGGTGGATGCGGGCCACGGCGGCCATGACATCGGGGCGAGCTACTTCGGGGTGCGCGAGAAGGACGTGACGCTCGGCATCGCCCGGCGCGTGGGGCGGATGCTCGAAGACGAACTCGGCCTGCGCGTCACCTACACGCGCGACCGCGACGTGTTCGTGCCGCTCGCCGAACGCGGCCACCTCGCCAACGCCGCCGGGGGCAAGCTCTTCGTCTCCATCCACGCCAACTCGATGCCGCGCGGCGTGCGGGCGCGGGGAACGGAGACCTACTTTCTCGGCCTCCACAAAACGGCCTCCGCGCAGTCCGTGATGGAGCGGGAGAACAGCGTTGTCCGCCTCGAAGCCGATCCGGACGCCTACGCCGCCTACAGCAGCGAGCAGGCCGTGGTGCAGGCGCTTGCGGGCAGCGCCTACCTCCGCACGAGCGAACGCCTTGCCGCGCTCGTCGAGGAGGCGTTCGGGCAGCACGGGCGGGCAAGCCGGGGCGTCAAGCAGGCGGGGTTTTACGTGCTCTGGAGCGCCTCCATGCCCGCGATCCTCGTGGAAACGGGCTTCCTCACCGACCCGGTGGAGGCGCGGATGCTGGCCTCGGCGGACGGGCAGGAGGAAGTCGCCCGCCGCATCGTGGACGCCGTGCGGGCGCTCAAGGTGCAGTACGACCGCGCGCTCGTGCCGGGGCAGTAGGCGCGCCGAATTGCAGGGACGGCGCCGGGGCAGGCGGGCGCCGGTCCTACCTTGGCGCCTCATCCGACCCGCTAGATGGACCGCCTCGAAGCCGCCCTGCGCACGATCCCGGACTTTCCGAAGCCCGGCATCCAGTTCAAGGACATCACCCCTCTCCTGCGCGACGCCGACCTCCTGCGCGAGGCCGTGCGCCGCCTCGCCGCGCCGTTTCAGGGCCAGGGCATCACGCACGTAGCGGGGATGGAGGCGCGCGGCTTCATGCTCGGCGGCCTCCTCGCCGGCGAACTCGGCGCCGGCTTCCTGCCCATCCGCAAGCCGGGCAAGCTGCCGTGGAACGTCCACCGCGCCGAGTATGCGCTCGAATACGGCATGGACGCGCTCGAACTCCACCAGGACGCCGCCTCCGAGGGCGACCTCGTGCTCATCCACGACGACGTGATCGCGACGGGCGGGACGGCGCAGGCCGCCTACGACCTCGTCCGGCAGACGGGCGCGCGGGTGGCGGGCTTTGCCTTCCTCATCGAACTCGGCTTCCTACAAGGCCGCGAGAAGCTCGGCGCCGAAGCACCCGTACACAGCGTGATCATGCTCTGATCCGGAAGCACTGCAGGCGTTGTGCGGGTGCCGCAAGCCCCGTGCCTTGCCTCGGACGCGTCAGGGGCGCCGTCATGGCGCCCCTACCGCCTCTGCCTCGTGCCGATGCACAAGGATCCGGGCGAATCCATACGAGGCACCGGAAGGCCCCTGCAAAGGGCAGGTGTTACGTTCGCGGCGGCGCGCGCGGCTAGTTCGGTACCTACCCGCTGCCGCCATGCGTCGCCTGCTGTCTCTGTCTGTGCTTGCCCTCGTGCTCGCTGCGTGCGATACCGGCTCGGCCCTCGACCAGACCGTCATCCTCACGAAGACCCGCACGGCGGTCTTTTCCTACGCCTGCGATGCCCGCGGGGCCGGACAGGCCCACACCGTCGCCGCGACCGCCGGGATCACGTTTGTGGGCGGGCTCGACGGCTTCAACGCCGCCGATGTGCTCTCGGCCACCCTGACGAGCGCCACCCTCACCCGGCGCGTGCCGAGCGGATCCAACCTCGACGGGCTCGTGCGCAACGTGCAACTGGCCCTCGGCGCGAGCAATGTCGCGGGACTCGCCACGCCGCCCGCGAGCACCACCACGGCCCTCACCACGACCGGCGCCGACGTGGCCGCGCTCGTGCGCGCCGGGACGTTTACCCCCGCGCTCAGTTTCACCGTCGTGCAGCCCCAGGCCACCGAGTGCCGCCTCGAAGCCGATCTCACCTTCCGGATCGAACTGCCGGGCGTGTAACAGCAAAGGGGACCGCCGCCCGCAGGCCACGATCCCCTCTAGAAGGCGTCAGTCGCGTTCAGCGGACGGCCACGCAGGCCACCTCGACGCGGCAGCCGCGCGGCAGGCCGGCCACCTGCACGGCGGCGCGGGCGGGCGGCATCTCCGAGAAGTAGCGCGCATACACTTCGTTGACCTGCCCGTAGTCGTTCATGTCCTGCAGGTAGACGGCGCAGGAGACGACGTTCAGGTAGTCCATGCCGGCGGCGCGGAGGACGGCGCCGAGGTTTTCGAGCACACGCTCGGTTTCCTGCTCGATCGTGCCGGAGACGAGGCTGCCGGTCTTCGGGTCGAGCGGAATCTGGCCCGAGCAGTAGAGCGTGTCGCCCACGAGCACGGCCTGGCTGTACGGGCCGATGGCGGCGGGCGCGTTGGGGGTCTTGATGAACGTGCGGGGCGTCGTCGGCTGCGACATGAGGCGGAGTCTTTCCAGGGAAGATCCCTCTCTCGGCCCACCGGTTCAAGCGAAGAATCCGGGGCCTTCCGGCGAAGGAGCCGTGACGCCGAACCCACCGCTATGGCGCCGGATGGGAGGCGTGCAACTCCGGGCGCAGCAGGCGCCCCCACACGGCATCGTACGGATGGACGGCGCGCACCGCCTGCCCGTCGCGCACAACGGGGCGGTCCTCGTTGGCCCACGCGAAGATCGAGCCTTGCAGGTTCTGGACGTGCGTGAAGCCCGCCGCGCGCAGCCGCTCGGCAAACGCCGCCGAGCGCCAGCCCACCGAGCAGTACACGACGATGGCCGTGTCGCGCGGGAGCGCGGCGAGGGCCTCGGCGCCCGCCTCGGGGTCTACGCGCCGGGCGCCCGCAAGGTGGCTGACCGCGAACTCCTCCGGCGTGCGCACGTCTACGAGCACCGGATGTGCCCCCTGCGCCAGTTCCTGCGCCAGAGCCCCGCCGTGGTGACGCGCGGCACGTCTGGAAAGCGCTGCCCGATGGAGGCGTCCACCGCCTTCCACCCCACCTCGCGCTTCGAGAACAGCAGCGCCACCGCGACGCCGACGACGATGGCCCCGAGGGCGAGCAGGAGAGGGCGGGCGAGGCGCATCGGGACAGAAGGGCGCAGCGAGGCGCGAAGATGACGCCTTTAGACGCTGGCCGGGCGCGTAGGTTGACCCCACTCCAACACGGCTCCGATGCTCCGTTTGTTGCTGCTCACCGTTCTGGCCGCCCCTACCACTTTTGCCCAAACGTCCCCCGAGTCTGGACTGAAACGTCCGGGCGTCGCCCTGGCGCTGTCGGCGGGGGCCACGTTGGGTGGGTTCGCGCTGGGACTTGCGGGTCCCTACGACGCGCGCACGCGGGCGACGGGAGTGGCCGCTGGGATGCTCCTGGTGCTGGGCCCCGGCGCTGGGCACGTCTACGCGGGCGATGTGGGCGGAGCCGCCCTTGGGGCAGCACTTCGGGGCGGAAGCCTGTTTCTGGCGAGCGGCGTGGTGGCTCAGGCGCTGGACCGCAACGGCTCGCGCCTGAGCGGTCCCCTCTTTGCGACCGGGGTAGGGGTCTTCATGATGTCGCTGGTCTACGATGTCGCTTCCGCCCCCGATGCGGCCCGGCGCTACAACCGGCGGCACGCTGTACGGATGACGCTTGCGCCCGTCATGGGGCCGCAGGTGGGCGTGCGTCTCATCGTGACTCGATAGCGGGGCCACGACGCGTTTCCAGGAGCCTCAGCTGCTGCGCAGGCAGGCGCCACCGTGCAGCAGCATGAGGCTCGCCGCCGGGATTACACGGCCACGGTGAGCGCGGCGGTGAAGCCGTCTGTGACGTTGCCGGTCACGGTGGCGAGTTCGAGGGCGCTGCCGTCGGAGAACACGTTGTCGGTGGCGAGGCGTGACCTGCGCGAGGTTGCGCACGCTCTGCTCGTAGCCCGGGGTGGCATAGACGAGGTCGCAGGCGGCCTTCGGGAGCGCGATCTGCGACGTGGCGACCTTGTTGCCGACGCTTGTGGCCGCCGCGAGGTCCCTGAACACCTCGAAGTGGAGGTGCGGCCAGCGCCCGCTGTAGCACGCCGGGAAGATGGAGGTGAAGCGCACCTTGCCGCTCGCGTCGGCGGCCTGGACGCCGCGCAGGTAGTTCTGGTTGGTCACGCCGGACGAGTAGAGCGAGTAGTTGCCGCCCCGGTCGCAGTGCCACAGGTAGACGGCGTAGCCCGCGAGCGCCGCGCACGAGGCCGCCGAGACGAGCGTCAGCTCAAGGGTCATCGGGATGCCGGCCGCCGTGCCGCTCAGGCCGGCGAAGCTGGAGCGGAGGTCGCTGCGGACGACGCCGGTCTGGTTGAGGACGTTGGCGCCGTTGGAGCCGTCGCCGGGGTAGGGGCCTGCCGTTTCTGCCGGGACCTTGGTGGGGCACGCGCCGCCCGAGCCTACGGGATCGCCGGTGTCGAGGTCGGTGGTCGCGTCGCAGCCGAAGAGGTGGAGCGCGCTCAGGCCGAAGCCAAGCCCGGCGGCCACACGCAGCAGCCTGCGGCGGCTGATGGCGCCGCCCGTGGCGCGGAGGTCGCGGTGGAGGCCGCCGAAGTCGTCGTGGTCGTCGTCGTGGAGGGGCAGGGGCATCATCGTGCGGGGCGGAGGAGTCCGGTGCGGGGGGTTGTCTGCTCTACCCGCCGCGCGGCGCGATCCCCGATCCGTCGCCCAAAATGGCAGGCATAGGTGCAGGCGGCCCTTCCACTCGGCCGTCTCTCCGGGGCGCGCAGACGAGCGGAGGGGCGGCGGTGGTTCGTCGTCCGTCGTCCGTCGTCGGTCGTCGTCGTCATAAGAACCAGAAGGCCCGCGTGCCTCTGGCCACGAACCACGAACGACGAACCACGTCGATACGCGGCCCTGGGCCCCGCCCTGGGAGGACCCCACACCCGGCGGTGCTTGTGGAAGCTTCCGTGCGGGCGGGGCAGCGGGGCAGGATGCGCGTTAGAGCCGCGCCGCCGTTTCGCCTGCATGGAACCCGTTCTCGATCCCCCCGACGCCTCCGCCGCTGCTGAGGCCGCGCCTGTCTCCGCCGCCGCTATCGCCGACGAGGTGGCGCTCCGCCGCACGTTCGGCATCATCTCGCACCCGGACGCGGGCAAGACGACGCTCACCGAGCAGCTCCTCCTGCTCGGCGGCGCCATCCACCTCGCCGGCGACGTGCGGGCCCGCAAAACCGGGCGGCAGGCCACGTCCGACTGGATGGCCATCGAAAAGGAGCGCGGCATCTCCGTCACCTCCTCCGTGATGCGCTTTGCCTACGGCGGGCGCGTGATCAACCTGCTCGACACGCCGGGCCACGAGGACTTCTCGGAGGACACCTACCGCGTGCTCACCGCCGTCGACTCGGCGCTCATGGTGATCGACTCCGTCAAGGGCGTCGAGAGCCGCACGAAGCAGCTTATGGACGTGTGCCGGATGCGCGACACGCCCATCCTGACCTTCATCAACAAGCTCGACCGCGAGGGGCGCGACGGCCTCGACCTGCTCGACGACATCGAGACGAGCCTGGGCATCGAAGCGGTCCCGGTGACGTGGCCGGTCGGCAAGGGATCGACCCTCAAGGGGCTCTATCACCTGCTCGATAACACGTTCATCCCCTACGACCCGCACGCGCGCACCGCGCCGATCCCGCTCACGGGGCCGGACGACCCGAAGCTGGACGCTCTCGCGGGCTCGCTCGCCCAGGAACTCCGCGCCGAGGTCGAACTCCTCCAGGGCGCCGGAACGACGTTCTCCGAGGCGGCCTACCTCGCCGGGCGGCAGACGCCCGTGTTCTTCGGCTCCGCGATCCGCACCTACGGCGTGCGCGAACTGCTCGACCTGTTCGTCGTCGCGGCCCCGGCCCCCCTGCCGCGCGCCACCACCACGCGGACCGTGCAGCCGGACGAGCGGACGTTCACCGGGGTCGTTTTCAAGATCCAGGCCAACATGGACCCCGCGCACCGCGACCGCATGGCGTTCGTGCGCGTGTGCTCCGGGCGCTTCGAGCGCGGCCTGAAGGTGCGCCACGAGCGCCTGGGCCGCGAACTGCGCCTCGCCAACGCCACCGCCTTCTTTGCGCAGGACCGCAGCGGCGTCGAGGAAGCCTTTGCGGGCGACATCATCGGCCTGCCCAACCACGGCACGCTCCGCATCGGCGACACGCTCACCGAGGGCGAGGTGCTCCAGTTCACCGGCATCCCGAGCTTTGCCCCCGAGCACTTCCGCCGCGTCCGCATCGACAACGCGCTCAAGGCGAAGCAGCTCGAAAAGGGCCTGCTCCACCTTACCGAAGAGGGCGCCATCCAGCGCTTCCGCCCCCTGCTGAGCAACGACCACGTGCTCGGCGGCGTGGGCGTGCTCCAGTTCGAGGTGGTCGCCGCGCGCCTGGCCGCCGAGTACGGCGTGGACGTCCGCCTCGACGCGATGCCGCTCGAAGCCGCCCGCTGGGTCGAAGCGCCGTCGCCCGCCGACCTCGACGCGTTCGTCAAGCGCGAAGCGGGCCGCCTCGCCTACGACCACCACGGCGACCTCGTGCTGCTCGTCGAGAGCGACTGGTGGCTTGCGCACGTGCAGGACCGCTGGCCCGGCTTCGTCTTCCACAACACCCGCACGCACGCCTGAGCGCGGGCCGTTCGCTGTTCGTCGTCAGAAGCACCAGGGCGCCACAGGGCCTCTGCCCACGAACAACGAACGACGAACGATCAACCATCTCTGTCGAATGTCTCTGCTCTCCCTCGAATCGGTTCGCCTGAGCTACGGCACCAAGCCGCTGCTCGAAGATGTCACGTTCGTGCTGGAGGACGGCGAGAAGATGGGCGTGATCGGGGCCAACGGCGCCGGCAAGACCACCCTGCTGCGCCTCGTGGCCGGGCAGGAAAAGGCCGACGCCGGGCGCATCCTCGTCACGCCCGGGCGCCGCGTGGCCTACCTGCCGCAGCAGCCGCCCTTCAACCCGGAGCAGACCGTGCTCGACGCCGTCTTCGATGAGGGCGACGAGGCGATGCGCCTGCTGCACGACTACGAGGCCGCCCTCGTGGCGCTCGACGCCTCCGGCGGCACCGACATCGCCGCCCTCACCCGCGTCACCGACCTCTCGCACCGCCTCGACGTGACCGGCGGCTGGGACCTGGAGGCCGACGCCAAGGCCATCCTGAGCCGCCTCGGCCTCACCGACATGGCGGCCCTCGTGGGCACCCTCTCGGGCGGGCAGCGCAAGCGCATCGCCCTCGCGCGCGTGCTCGTGCTCCACCCGGACCTGCTCATCCTCGACGAGCCCACGAACCACCTCGACGCCGACACCGTCGCGTGGCTCGAAAGCTACCTCGCCCGCTACACCGGCGCCCTCCTGCTCGTCACCCACGACCGCTACTTTCTCGACCGCGTCACCAACAAGATGCTCGAGATCGACCGGGGGCGCGTGCAGCGCTACGAGGGCAACTACACGCGCTACCTCGAACTCAAGGACCTGCAGGCCGAGCAGACCGCCGCCGAGGACCAGAAGCGCGCCGGCCTCATGCGCCGCGAACTGGCCTGGCTCCGGCGCGGCGCCAAGGCGCGTACGACCAAGCAGAAGGCGCGCGTGGACCGCGCCGAGACGCTGCTGAGCACGCCCAAAGAGGAGGCCGCGCAGAAGCTCAGCCTGTCCGCCATCTCCACCCGGCTCGGCAACAAGGTGGTCGAACTGGAGGACGTGCGCAAGGTCTACGGCGACCGCGTCATCGTCGACGGCTTCTCGCACAAGTTCACGCGGGGCGAGCGGGTGGGCATCGTGGGGCCCAACGGCGCCGGAAAGACGACGCTGCTGGAGATGATCGCCGGGCGCCTGCAGCCCGATAGCGGCACCGTCGAGACCGGGCAGACCGCCGTGATCGGCTACTACGACCAGGAGAGCCGGGCGCTCAAAGACGACCTGCGCGTGATCGAGTACGTCAAGGAAGCCGCCGAGGTCATCAAGATGGCCGATGGCAGCTTCATCACGGCAGAGCCAGATGCTGGAGCGCTTTCTGTTTGCCCCGGCCACGCAGTACGCCCCCGTCGGGCTGCTCTCGGGCGGCGAGCGGCGGCGGCTCTACCTGCTGCGCCTGCTCATGACGGCGCCCAACGTGCTCCTGCTCGACGAGCCCACCAACGACTTCGACATCCCCACGCTCGTGGCGCTCGAAGACTACCTCGACACCTTTGCGGGCGCGCTCATCGTCGTCTCCCACGACCGCTACTTTCTCGACCGCACCGCCGAGCACATCTTCCGCTTCGAGGACGGCGGCCACATCCGCGACTACCCCGGCGACTATACGGCCTACCTCGAAGCGCGTGAGCGCGAGGACGCCGAAGCCGCTGCCGCCGCGCGGGCCCCGGCCAAAGCCGCCCCGGTGGCCACCGCGCCGCCCGCAGAAGCATCCCGCAAGCTGAGCTTCAAAGAGCGGCAGGAACTCGACACCCTCGAAGGGCGCATCGAAGCCGCCGAGGCGCAGAAGGCCGCTCTCGAAGCCGGCCTCGCCGCTCCCGGCCTCGACTATCAGGCCACCGCGGCGCTGTCGGAGCAGCTGCAGGCGCTCAACAGCGCCCTAGAGCGCGACGTGGAACGCTGGTCCGAGCTGGCCGCGTGGGCGTAGGCATCCCCCGAAATGCAGCGCTGAACGCACGCATTTCCGCCCCCTTCGCCGGCGAAGAGGGCAGACGCGCAAGCGTCGGGGGAAGTGCGGGGGAAGCTACGGGGTGGGCACCGGGTGGCGCGTCTCGCCGGCGCCGTAGACGACGAACTTCTGCGTTGTGAGCGCCTCCAGGCCCATCGGGCCGTAGGCGTGCAGCTTGGTCGTCGAGATGCCGATTTCGGCGCCGAGGCCGAGTTCGCCGCCGTCGGAGAAGCGCGAGGAGGCGTTGACGAGCAGCACGGCGGCGTCTACGTCCTGCGTGAAGCGGCGCGCGGTGGGCAGGTCGTTGGTCGCGATGACCTCGGTGTGGTTGGAGCCGAAGCGCGCGATGTGCTCGATAGCGTCGTCGTAGCCCTCTACCACGCGCACGGCGAGGATGAGGTCGAGGAATTCGGCGGCGTAGTCGTCGTCGGTGGCGGGCACGACGTCAGGGGCGAGCGCCTGCGTCCGTTCGCAGCCGCGCACCTCCACGCCGAGCGCCTGGAGCGCGGCGATGGCGCCGGGCAGGAAATCCGCTGCCGCGTCCTGGTGCACGAGGAGCGTTTCGAGGGCATTGCACACGCCCGGGCGCGACACCTTGCCGTCGAGGAGCAGATCCAGCGCGCGGGCGCGGTCGGCGGCGCGGTCCACGAACAGGTGGCAGACGCCCTTGTAGTGCTTGATGACCGGGATGCGGCTGTGCTCGTCCACGAACCGGATGAGCCCCTCGCCGCCGCGCGGGATCACGAGGTCGATGAGGTCGGAGAGCTTGAGCAGCTCCAGGATCGCCGCGCGGTCGGTGGAGGGCAGCAGCGTGACGGCGGCCGCCGGCAACCCCTGGGCCTCCAGCGCTCTGTGGAGGGCGCCGGCCAGCGCGTGGTTCGAGTGGAACGCCTCCGAGCCGCCGCGCAGCACAACCGCGTTGCCCGCCTTGAAGCACAGCGCGGCCGCATCGGACGTCACGTTGGGGCGCGCCTCGTAGATCATCGCCACGACGCCGAGCGGAATCCGCACCCGGCTCACCTCGATGCCGCTCGGCCGCCGCCGCACCTCGGTGACGGCCCCGACCGGATCGGGGAGCGCGGCGATCTCGCGCACGGCAGCGGCCATCCGGGCCAGGCGCGGCGCGTCGAGGGCGAGGCGGTCCAGCATCGCCTCCGAGAGGCCGCGCGCGCGGGCGGCGTCGAGGTCGCGGGCGTTGGCGGCGAGGATGCGGGCCTCGTGGGCGAGCAGCGCGTCGGCCATCGCGTGGAGCGCGCGGTCTTTGGTGGCCGTGGGGAGCGTGGCGAGGCGGCGCGCGGCGGCGCGGCAGGCGGCCACATGGGCGCGCACCGACCCGGCATCGGCAGCGTCGGAGGGCGGGGCGGGGGCGGCAGAATCGGACACGGGGGGCGGGGCAGGCGGTGAGGAGGGCGCGGCGGCGCAGGTGGCGGCTAGGCGTCCGGGCGGGTGCGGACGAGGTCGTCGCGGTGGACGACGAACGGGGTGTGGGCGTAGCCGAGCCGCGCCTCGATCTCGTGGCTCTGGCAGCCCCGGAGGCGCTGGAGGTCGGCGGCGCTGTACTGCGTGAGGCCCTTCGCCACCACCGCGTCGCCCGCCGCGTCGCGCGCCACGACCTCCACGGCATCGCCGCGCTCGAAGCGGCCTTCCACCGCCACGACGCCCGAGGGCAGTAGGGAGGCGCCCCGGTCGCCGAGGGCCGCCGCCGCGCCGGCGTCCACGACGATCCGCCCGGACGTGGGGAGTGCGTGGCGCAGCCAGTGCTTGCGCGCGTCGAGGGGCGTGGCCGCGCGGGGAAAGAGCGTGCCGATGAGGGGGCCGCCGTGGAGCGAGGCGAGCGCGTCGTCGCGCGTGCCGTTCACGATCACCGTGTCGATCCCGCGCGCGGTGGCCTTTTCGGCGGCCTGGAGCTTGGTGCGCATCCCGCCGGTCGCCGAGGCGTGGTGGGCGCCCCCCGCCATCGCGCGCACCGCGTCGTCGATCCGGTCCACGACCGGGAGGAGGCGGGCGTCGGGATGGGCGCGCGGGTCGGCGTCGTAGAGCCCATCGATGTCGGTGCCGATCACGAGCAGGTCGGCCTCGACGAGCGCGGCCACATGGGCGGCGAGGTTGTCGTTGTCGCCCACGCGCAGCTCCTCGATGGCCACGGTGTCGTTCTCGTTGACGATGGGCAGCGCGCCGAGGGCGAGCAGGCCCGTGAGCGTGTTGCGGGCGTGCAGAAACCGCTGCCGGTGGGCGAGGTCGTCGTGCGTGAGCAGCACCTGGGCGCACGGGGCGTCGAAGAGGCGGCTCCAGTGGGCCATGAGGAGCGGCTGGCCGAGGGCGGCGAGCGCCTGCTTTTCCGGGATCGAGCGCGCGCGGGCCGCAGCGGCGGGCTGCGTGGCGCGTCCGGCCGCCACCGCCCCGGACGACACGAGCACCACCTCGCGCCCCATCCGCTGGCTCGCCACGATCCACCGCGCGATGCCGAGCAGATGGGTCGTGCTGCACCCGCGCCCGTCGGGCGCCACGAGCGCGCTGCCCACCTTGAGCACCGCCCGCTTCCAGGGGCGTATCGGCGAAGGCAGCGGGAGCATCGGAAGGGCGAATCGGCGAGCGCGGCGCCCGCCCGCAGGCTCCGGAACTGCCGGCCGCGCCGCCCTTCCAAGATCGGCCGCGAGGCCGCGCGGGTGTGTGGGGAGTTGGGGAAGCCCGGCCCGCGCCACCCGCCGGCGCGTCAGCGCGCCACCACGAGCGGCTGGACGGTGCTGCGCCCGCCCGAGGTGAGGCGGAGCAGGTAGGCGCCCGGTGCGAGGTCGGCCGTGGAGAGCCACGACCTCGTGCGGCCCAGCGGCTTCATCGCGCTGCACGACCGCCGCGCGCGGGCGCCCGAGCAGGTCGTAGAGCACGAGCGTGACGGGGCCTGCCTCGGGGAGGGTATAGGCGAGGCGCACGCCGGTCGTGGCCGGATTCGGGGCAGGCGCCCGCAGCAGGAGCGCGCCTGTGCCGGGGTCGTCGTGGACGCCCACGGTCGTGGCCGCGCACGAGCCCCACCTGTAGCGCGTCTCCGAGGGGCCGGAGGCGACCATGAGCGACCGTTCCGCGCCCACGGCGCACGCCGCCGGGACGGTCTCGCGCACGGCATCGCCGGGGCCGATCTGGAAGTGGAACGAGGCGGGCGTGCCGGTGGGCAGGTAGACGAACGTGCTGTAGAGGCCGCCACCCTCGTTCGCCATCCAGCGCGGCGCCCCTCCGGCGGCGCTGCCCGCGAGGTAGACCCCGGCGGAGGCGTCCAGCGCCCCCACGTCCACCTGGAGCGTCGTCTTGGGCGCCTCGGGGTGCGTGTAGAAGCGGGCCTCGCCCCACGCGCCGCCGCCGTGTTCGAGGAAGTCGTTGGTGCCGGGCGCGAAGAAGGCCACGTGGTCGTGCGACGAGCCCTGCCCCCAGGGCGTCCGGCAGGGCGTCGAGACCCACGCGGGCTCCCAGAACACCACGCCGGTGCCGCCGGCGCGCATCACCTCGCGCGTGAGGTCGACCTGGTATTCAAGCTGCGTCTCGGGCGAGATGGGCAGGTAGGCCGGGTCGGCGGTCGTGATGAGGTTGGCGAGCGTGTCGTAGTTGCGCGCCGACCACAGGTAGCCCGTCTCGACGATCGCCACGGCGTAGCGCAGGAAAGCGCGCCCGCAGGTCGCGGATATAGGCGCCCACCTGCGCAATCGTGTGGCCGTGCCAGGTAGAGTAGAACGAGAGCCCGATGACGTCGAAGTCCGTCACGCCGGCGCCCACAAGCTGCTGCACGAGGCCCCGGGCGAGCGCCGGATCGGCAAAGTGGACCACGATCTTCGGGTTGACGGAGGCCGTGGCGCCCACCTCGCGCACCGCCCGGATGGCGGCGTTGAACAGCACCGCCTGCCGCGCCCAGCCGCCCGGGATCGGATTCGTGCCCGCGTAGCTTGCGTTCATCTCGGCCTGCGTCAGCATGCCGGGGTTGGTCTCGTTGCCCACCTGCACGAACGCGGGCATGAGCCCGTCGGCGTTGAGCGCGAGCAGCGTGCGGCGCGTGTAGCGGTAGAGCGAATCGGCGAGCGCCGGGGTGTTGAAGGCCACCGACCGCCAGCGCGCGGGCACGACCTGCCGGCCCGGATCGGCCCAGAAGTCGGCGTAGTGGAAGTCGAGGAGCACGGACATCCCGGCGCTGTGGGCGCGGGCAATCGTCCTGCGCACGTCGGCGAGGTCGCTGTACTGGGCCTTCACGCCGGGGGGCTGCGGCAGCGTTTGCTGCCACGCCGGGTCCACCCAGAGGCGCACGCGCACGAGGGTAGCCCCGTGGTCGGCGAAGAGGCGGTACGGGTCTTTGGGCACGCCGCCTTCCCGGTAGACCGCTCCGCAGTCTTCCATCTGGTTGACGTACGAGAGGTCGTTGCCCCGCCAGAACGCCTGCGCCGCCGCGCGCGTGGGCGCCGCCAGCATGCAGAGCGCCAGCAACGCGGCCAGTCGGAGGCTAGGGGAGGGCAGCAAGGAACGCAGCATCCGGCGTTCGCACGCCCGCCGCGCGCCCGGAGGTCCCAGCAAAACCACCCCCGTCTCGCTACGAGCACGCGAGGCCGAGGCGTTCGAGGCTGGCGCTCCGGGTCCGGAGTGCCGGCGGCGGCTCCCGTGGCGGCCGGGCGCCCAGCGCGGTACTTCATCGGGCGGGCCGCTCCCCGCGCCCGGCGCCCTACTTTCCGGGACGCTCACCCCTGCGCCGCATGACGGCAGACCGCCACCGCATCCGTACCGAGATCGAAGCCGACGGCGCCGTGGCCGTGGTGCGCCTCCGGGACGCCTCGGCCCTCGCCCGCACCGTCGACGCACTCGCGGCCGGCGGCGTGCGCGCGGTCGAGATCACCATGACCGTGCCGGGCGCCGTGGCGCACATCCGTGCCCTCGCCCGCGACGCCGGCGACACGCTCATCGTGGGCGCCGGCACCGTGCTCGACGCCGACACCGCGCAGGCCGTGCTCGACGCAGGCGCGCGCTTTGTCGTCTCCCCCGCCTTCGACGCCGACGTGGTGGCGCGCTGCCACGCCGCCGATGCGGCCGCGATGCCCGGCGCCTACACGCCCACCGAGATCCTGCGCGCGTGGCAGGCCGGCGCCGACGTGGTCAAGGTCTTCCCCGCCACCGCGCTCGGCCCGCGCTACTTCCGCGACGTGCGCGGCCCGCTCCCCGACGTGCGGCTCATGCCCACCGGCGGCGTGACGGTCGAGAACGCCGCCGAGTGGATCCAGGCGGGCGCCGTCGCCGTCGGCCTCGGCACCGACCTCGTGGACCCGAAGCGCATCGCCGCGGGCGACTTTGCGGGCCTCACCGCCCGCGCCCGCCAGCTGATCGAAAACATCCGCGCCGCCCGCGCCGGCCTTGCCTGAGCCCGCTCGTCCTATGAAGATCGTCACCTTCGGCGAGGTGCTGCTCCGGCTCTCGCCCCCCGGCTACCAGCGGTTCGTGCAGGCGAGCACGTTCGACCTCTACGCGGGCGGCGCCGAGGCCAACGTGGCCGTCGCGCTCGCCCAGTGGGGCGCCGACGCCCGCCACGTCTCCCGCGTGCCCGCCCACGAACTCGGCGACCTCGCCCTCGGCGCGCTCCGCCGCTACGGCGTCGACACGCGCGGCGTGTTGCGCGGCGGCGACCGCCTCGGCCTCTACTTTCTCGAACACGGCGCCAGCCAGCGCGGCCCCAAGGTGATCTACGACCGCGCGGCCAGCAGCTTCACCGGCCTCGGCGCGGGCGCGCTCGACTGGGACGCCCTGCTCGACGGCGCCGACTGGCTGCACTGGACCGGCATCACCGCCGCCCTCGGCGACGGCCCGCGCGCGGCCCTCCGCGAAGCCCTTGCGGCGGCGAAACGCCTCGGCGTGCGCACGTCCGTGGACCTGAACTACCGCGCCAAGCTGTGGACCACCGACGAGGCGTGCGCCGTGATGACGCCCCTCGTGCAGGGCGCCGACGTGTGCGTGGCCGGGCGCGAAGACGCCGCCCACACGCTCGGCGAGCCCTCCGGCGCTACCACCGACAGCCCCGAAGACCCCGCCTACGCCGCCCTCGCCGCCCGTTTGCGCGCGCGCTTCGGCTTCGGCGCCGTCGCCATCGCCCTGCGCGAGAGCTTCTCCGCGAGCCGCCACGGCTTCAGCGCCCTCCTCGATGCCGGCCACGGGCGCGCTGCGCTCGCGCCGCTACGAGGTGTCGCTCGTGGACCGCGTGGGCGGCGGCGATGCCTTCACGGCGGGCCTGCTCTACGGCCTTCACCACCACGCCCCCGCCGAGGCCCTCGAATTCGCGGTGGCCGCCTCGTGCCTCCAGCAAACCCTCCCCGGCGACTTTGCCCACGCCACCGTGGAGGAGGTGCAGGCCCTCGCCCGCAGCGGCGCCGGCGGGCGCGTCGAGCGCTGAGGGGCGGTTTTGCGGGGCCAGCGGGCCGGGCGATAGATCACGGATGAGGCTATGAGCCCGCGTGCCGGGCAGACCCAATCCGGCCATGGGGTACGGGAAGGCCTGCCCCATGATGGATCATCGCGCGTCCCCAGATGGCAAAGGGGGGCGTCTGAGACCCAGATCGAGGATTCGCGATCACCCCGGGGATTCTGCGCGTTTCAACCGGGTCTGGGACCCACCGTTTTGGCCAGCTCACTGGAAGCACTGCTGTAGGAATGTTTTCAGGGCCGGGGTTATCACCGTGTCGCTCGGGTTTCCTATCGCATCGTTAATGCCCTCGTGATCGTACTGGCTTCCGTTTACTTGACTGACTATCACATGGGCTGATTGCAGCTTGGATATAAAGGCATCTGCCAACGCAATCCTGGAGGCCGTGCCTCTCTTGGCTATAAAGAATCGTGGGTAATTATACGAGGCATTTACATTATAGAGGGAAGATGCCTGAACTTGGATGTTGTAGTCGGTCCCGAAGGCATTCTGGTATATCTCATCGCTGCTTTGGGTTGTAACGTCGTAGCCTTCGGTGTCTATGCTGGCGACGCCTTTTATGGAACTCAACGGGAGGCCACGCGCAGGTAAGAAGGCCTGGCTCGTCCCGGTCAGTGAAACGAGATGGGCCCCTGCGCTATGCCCCATAAGGACTATTTTTGAAGGATTGCCCCCATATTTGCTGATATTGCCAACCACCCATTTTATCGCGTCTGCTACATCATTATTGTGGTCGGGGTACTTGATCCTGTTGGGGTCAGATGAGGATGGGGTTACCGGACTCAATCTGTAATTGATACTGATGAACACATAGCTCAATGAGTTGAAAAGCGCGGTCTTGTCGTCCATCTTGTTAGATTTATCTCCGATGCGCCATCCACCTCCGTGGACGTATATCACTACAGGCCTGGGGGTATCATTTTGGCTGTAGCCATATATATCCATACTGAGTAAATTGGGACTTATGGTCTGAATCGACTTATACTCCAATGTGGTCTTTGTGTATACAATGCTGGCATCGGGATCTTTGTTGGTTACACCATTGCTGTCGCAGCCTAGGCAAATCATAGCTATTAAAATTGGGATTAGGCTTTTCATATTACTTGGATACTTGTAGAATATGCACCGTGAAACACCGACGATGATGCTGTAAGGATTTCATCGTGAACGGAAACGGCATTACCCGCACGAACCGCGTCATGGCATTCAGAAGGAGAGAGAGGCGCTGCCCGAGGTGCGGCAGAGAGGACGAGCCAAGGAACAGGTTTCCCGAAACTCCCCGCAATCCGTCAGAAGGATAGTAACGGGTATGTATGACCAGGATGTCACGAAAGCTCTTGTTTTTACACAAATTGCCGCACCCGTCCGGCAGGGCGACCTGCGTCCCTGCGCGCGCTCGCCAGCCCATGGGCGCGCTTGGGTGGAGCGGACCCGCCCAAGGGGAAGCGGACCTCGGTCGCGGTGCGCGCGTCGCCTTCTGCCAACTCTAACAGTTATGTTAGGCGCCCGGACCCGCAACGCGGGTTGCCTACGATCAGAGATCCATCGTCACCCCCTTTCTCCATGCCTTACGCTGCCGATGCCGCGCGCTATAGCGCGATCCCCTACCGCCGCGCCGGACGCAGTGGCCTGATGCTGCCGGTCGTCTCGCTCGGGCTCTGGCACAACTTCGGCGGCCTCGACCGCTTCGAGAACAGCCGCGCCCTCGTGCGCCGCGCCTTCGACCTCGGCGTCACCCACTTCGACCTGGCCAACAACTACGGACCGCCCCCCGGCTCAGCCGAGGAGACCTTCGGCGCGCTGCTCAAGAAAGACCTCGCGCCCTACCGCGACGAGCTCATCATCTCCACGAAGGCGGGCTACGACATGTGGCCCGGCCCCTACGGCGACCACGGCTCGCGCAAGTACCTGCTCGCCAGCCTCGACCAGAGCCTGCGGCGCCTCGGCCTCGACTACGTGGACGTGTTTTACCACCACCGCCCCGACCCCGAGACGCCGCTCGAGGAGACGATGGGCGCGCTCGGCCAGGCCGTCACGAGCGGCAAGGCCCTCTACGCCGCGCTCTCCAACTACGGCCCCGACGAGACGCGCCGCGCCGCCGCGATCCTGAAAGCCCAAGGCACGCCGTTCGTGCTGCACCAGCCGCGCTACTCGATGTTCGACCGCCGGCCCGAAGAAGGGCTCTTCGAGGCCATGGAGGACGTGGGCGTGGGCGGGATCGTGTTCTCGCCGCTCGCGCAGGGCCTGCTCACCGACCGCTACCTCCACGGCATCCCCGGCGATTCGCGCGCGGGCACGCACCGGGGCGGCGGGGCGATGGAGGAGGATGCGGTGAACGAGGAGAAGGTGGCGACCGTGCGGAGGCTCAACGAGATCGCCGGGGACCGGGGGCAGACGCTCGCGCAGATGTCGCTTGCGTGGGTGCTGCGGCAGCCGCAGGTGACCTCCGCCCTCATCGGCGCGAGCCGCGTGGACCAGCTGGAGGCCAACGTCGCCGCCGCGCAGCACCTCGCCTTCGCGCCCGACGAACTCGCCGCCATTGAGGGCGCCCTCGCAGGGCCTGGTGGGGCCTGAGAACCCATCGTCGGGCCCGTAGCGCGCGATTTGTGGCCGTGCGGGGGTGAACGGGCGTGTTGTATGTTGCGGGCGCGGCGCCCTGGCTCACGCGCCGTTGCCCCATGCGCCCTTCCTGGTTTCTGCCCTGCGTGCCCCTGCTCGCCCTGCTGTCCTGCCAGACGAGCGGGCGGGTTGCTGCGGGGCGTCCCTCCGCGCTGCCCGTCGTGCGCGAGATCCTCGCCCAGACCGACGATCCACCGGGCGCGCCGGGGCGGCGCCTGACGCTCGTGCGCTACACGATTGCGCCGGGCGCGGCATTGCCGCCGCACCTGCACCCGGGCGTCCAGGTGGCGTCCATCGTGGCGGGCACGCTCTCCTACGAGGTCGTCTCAGGCACGGCCACGGTGCAGCGGCGGGTGGGCGCGCAGCGGCGCTGCCGCCACCGTCGAATCCCTCACCGGGCCCGCCCGGACCGACCTGCACGCGGGCGATGCGGTCATCGAGCCCGCCCCGATGGTGCATTTCGGCGCGAACCGAACGGCGCAGCCCGTCGTGATCCTCGCCACGTTGCTCACCGATCCGGCCGCCGCGCTGGCGGTGCCGGTGCCCGATGGCCAGTAAAGGCGTCATAGCAAATTCGGCCATCGGATACATGAATGCCCACCGGATCATGGATGATGGATGATGGCCAGAAGTCAACGCTGGACGTCTCTGACCATGATCGATGATCCATGATCAACCTGGTGATCCCTGACCCGGCTACCGGCGTTGTTATCACGTGCGGCGCGCTGCCGCGGCTATTTTGCCCCGCTTCAATCCTGGAACGTCTATGAAGGTACTTCTCTTCGGCGCCACCGGCATGGTGGGGCAGGGCGTGCTCCGCGAGGCGCTCCTCGACCCGGGCGTAGACGAGGTGCTCGTCGTCGGGCGCCGCGCCACGGGCGTGACGCACCCCAAACTGCGCGAGCACGTCACCCCGGACGTGACCGACCTGCACGCCCTCGCCGCCGATCTCCCGCGCTTCGACGCGTGTCTGTTCTGCCTCGGCGTGTCGTCGGTGGGGATGGACGAGGCGGGCTACGCGGCCCTCACCTACGACCTGACGCTGAACGTGGCCCGGACGCTCGCCGCGCACGCGCCGGGGATGGTATTCCTCTACGTCTCGGGCCGGGGCACGGACGCGACGGAGCAGGGGCGCGATCATGTGGGCGCGCGTGAAGGGGCGCACCGAGAACGCGCTCCGGGCGCTGCCTTTCCGGGCGGCCTACATGATCCGGCTCGGCGCGCTCGTGCCCCGCCACGGCATCCGGTCGGGTACGCCGTGGGTGCAGCGGCTCCTCACGCTCACGCGCCCCCTGCACGGCCTGCTGCTGCGCCTCTTTCCCACGCACGTCATCGCGTCCGACGAACTCGGGCGCGCCCTGCTCACCGTTGCCCGCGAGGGCTACGCCACGCCGGTGCTCGAATCGCCGGACCTTGTCCGTCTGGGACGCACCGCCTGACCCTGCCCACGATGCCCTTCCGCCTCGCCGATACGTTCGATCAGCTCCGCCGCACCCCTGCCGTGCTCGACGCGCTCCTGCGCGGCGCCGACGCCCCGTGCGGGGTCCGCACCGAAGGCCCCGACACCTGGAGCGTCTTCGACGTCGTGGGCCACCTCGTACACGGCGAGGAGACCGACTGGGTGCCCCGCGCCCGCCTGATCCTTCAGCACGGCGAGGCGGCGCCGTTCACGCCCTTCGACCGCTTCGCGCAGTTCGAGCGCTTTGCCGGCGTGCCGCTGGACGACCTGCTCGACCGCTTCGCGGCGCTGCGGCGGCAGAACCTCGCCGAAGCCGAAGGCTGGCGCCTCACCGACGCCGACCTCGACCGGCGCGGCACCCACCCGGCCTTTGGCCCGGTGACGCTCCGGCAGCTGCTCGCCACCTGGGCCACGCACGACCTCAACCACCTCGCCCAGATCGCGCGCGTGCTCGCCAGAGCCGCCACCGACGATGTCGGCCCGTGGCGCGCATACCTCGGCATCCTACCCCGGTAATGTCCGTCATACCCAATCCAGCCGCACGTTGGGAGAATGCTCGCTGGATCACGGATGATGGATCATCGCCAGAGAGCGTCTCTAGGCGTTTCTGACCATGATCGATGATCCGTGATCAACCCGCTGACCTTTCACGATGCGACCGGCGTTGGGATCAGTGGTCGCCGGTGGGCATGTATACGTCGAGGGGGTGGACGGCGATGCGGAGGGGCGTGAGCGGGCGGTCCATCCACGGGCTTGGCTGGCCGTGCTTGCGCGGCGTGTCTACGTGGTTGAGCGCCGCGAGCACGTCGAGGCCTTCCACGATCTCGCCGAAGACGGTGTACTGGGCGTCGAGGAAGGGCACGCCGCCCTGGAGTTTGTAGCGGTTGCGGACGTACTCGGGCCAGTCGAACGTCGTGTCGCCGGTGGCCTGGCGCACCATGGCGCGGCCCTGGTCGAGCCAGCCGTCGTTGGCCATCTGCCCCTGCACGAGGTAGAACTGCGAGCCCGAGGAGGCGCGCGTGGGGTTCGTCTCGTCCGGCTGCCGGGCGGCGGCGAGGGCGCCGCGCACGTGGTACTGCCCGATCTCGGCGGGCACGGTGTAGCCCGGATCGCCCTCGCCGTCGTTCACGAGGATCGTGTCGCGCGTGTTCGGGTCGCCGCCCTGCACGACGAAGCCCTCGATGACGCGGTGGAAGTAGGTCGAGTCGTAGTAGCCGCCGGCCACGAGGCGCTTGAAGTTGTCGCGGTGGAGGGGCGTCTCGTCGAACAGGCGCACGACCATGCGCCCGAGCGGGGTGACGACCTCGTAGTAGTTGGTCTGCGGCAGGGGCGTGCCCGGCGGCACGGGCGCCTGGGCGCGGGCGGAGAGGGGCAGGACGGCCAGAACGAGAACGGCGAGCAGCAGGCGCATCGAAACGACGGGGAAAGGAGGCTTCGTGCTACTACACCGCCCACCGCGGGATCGCCCATCCGACCGCTCCTACCAGATTCGGCTGCATCGTGAGGGTTCACCGGGTTGATCACGGATCATCGATCATGATCAGAGACGCCCAGATGCGCCTTCTGGCCATCATCCATGATCCATGATCGGGTGAGTGTCAGCGGATGGGCGCCGGAAAAGCGTAGTGGCATTGGCAAGTGCCAGCGGATGGGGGTCACTCGGCGAAAGGGCGTCTAGGAAGCGTGTAGCGATGCACGGCCAGCACCGGCTGGTCCTTCGGATCGCGACGTCGCAGCCCGTGAATGCGCACCCGCTCGCCGCCCAGATCGACCTCGCATCGGACCAGGCGCGACGACCACGACGGCGAGACCTCGAAGACATGTCCAAGCACGCGCACCCGCCCCGCATCATCGGTGCGACGGATGAACACGATCCGCGAGACCGCACCGTCGCCTGGATGCGCTTGCAGGTCGAGCACCCACTCAGCCGGAAACGCTCGCCGCTCAGGGGCCCCTTCGCGCCGAGCGGCCGACCGCCGCCGATGTGCGTCCACGTAGGCGTGCGAGCGCTCGGCGAGTTGGCCAAGCGAGCTGTGCTGGTGCCGCGCCCACACCTTCGCCTGCCAGAGCCCGTTGTAGCCCTCGATCTGCGCCTGGAAGCCGTGCTCGCTCACCGGCGCGAACACCGGCACGACGCCGAGGCACAGGCAGAGTCGGATCACACGGCCCACGCTGTCGGTGCGGTGGTGGGGCCCCTGAAAGAGCGTGTCGTTGTCGAACTGCGCGTAGTCGGGCCGTCCGTGCGCGCGCCAGTGCGCCACCAAGTGCGCCACGACGCCGCTGGCCTTCACCGACGCCTCCTGCGGCCACGAGGCGACGAGCCCGCCGTGCAGCGAGACGCCGTTGAGCACCTCGACGAGCGGGCCGTCGTTGATCTTGAGCCCCTCGACGACATCGAAGGCATCGACTTCCGCCCGTCCAGCGGCGACGTCGTGGAGATACCAGCCCTTCGGCGGAGCCTTGCGGCGGGGCGTGCGTGTGGTGTCGAGCAGGCCGTAGCGCTCGAACACGCGCCCGATCGTGCGCACGCTGGGCACGCCGGCGGCGGCGGCATCGAGCAGCGTTTGGCGCACCGCTGCGGCGCCGTACTCGCCGAGCAGGCTATGCAGGCGCAGCGACTGGCGGGTGTCGATCAGCCGAGTCTCCATCGCAGCCGATGTGCGGTTGGCCAGCCGGTGTGCGCTGTGGGGCCGGTCGGTCCATTCGACGCGGTCAAGGCGCTGCTCGCCCGCGCGGGCAAGCCACCGCTGGACCGTGCGCCGACTAACGTGGAACTGCTCCGCGACGGCTCGCTGGGAGCGTCCGCTTCGCACAGCGGCGACGATGTGAAGGCGTCGGGTAAGGTCGGTTTTTTTTGCTCATTGGGAGTCGATCAGGAAGCGGATCGGTAGGATAGGTGGCGCCCATCCGCTGGCACCTCGGCGGCTCCTATCCGCTGACACTTACCCCATGATCCATCATCCAGCGGGCATTCCCGTGCGCTTGGGCCGGATTTGGCATCATTCGTCCTCGTGGTTCTCGCGCTGCTCGACGCGCCAGCCGTGGCGCATGACGAGGTAGGTGAACGACGCCGACCACGTCACCAGCAGCAGGCCGGTGAGCGCCTCGGTGCCGGCGAGCAGCCGCAGCGGCACCTGGCGCTCGACGGTGCCCACGCCGAGGGTGGCGTAGCTCTCGGCCGAGAAGGTGAGTGCCGACTCGAAGGTGAGCCTCTGCCCGGCGAGCTGCCCGAGGCCCCAGCGTCCGTCGAGCCCCCAGAACACGAGCGCGTAGGCGACCACCTCGATCGCGTGCGCGAGAAAGGCGCCGACCACCGAGGTGAGGATGAGCCCGCGCGGGCCGAGGCGGTGCAGCAGGCGCTGGGCGTTCATCCACAGCAGCCGCAGCGTTTCGTAGTGCACAAAGATCGACGCGATGCTGAGGCTGAGCGAGATCAGGATGGCGAGAATCATGGGGGCACGTCACAGGGCCAGATACGGGGCAAGGTAGGCGGCGAGCGCGAGGCGCAGCAGCCGCTCCTGCGCGTCCGCGTCGAGCACCGCCGGCCAGGCCTGCGTGCGCTCCCAGATCCACGCGCCCGCCGCGTCCATGCCCACCCGCCGGTAGCCGCCCACCGCCTCGAACACGACGAGCGAGGCCTCGACGACGAGCTGCTCCTTTTCGTCCCGCTCCATCCGGGGCTCGTACGCGCGCCCGGCCGCCTGCAGGCCGATGAGGAAGAGCACGCCTTCGAGGCTCGCCCCGTCCTTGCCAAAGCGCGCCGCCGCCCACGCCTCCACGCGCGCCCAGCGCCGCGCCGCCTCTTCGGCGTCTACAGCGAGCAGGTCGGCGATCTGCCCGGCGCGGGGCTCAGGGTTCGCCGGCATCGGGCGGGGCGTACAACTCGATGGCCGCCTCGAACTGCGCTAGCAGCGCGTCGGCGCCGGGGGCGTCGAGGCGCCCGCCGCGCACGGCCACGCGCACGGTTTCGAGGCCGAGGGCGCTGTAGACGGGCACGAGGTGCGGGAGCGTGGCCTGGAGCGTGGCGAGGTGGCGGGCCACGGTCTCGAGGTCGCCGCGCGCGACAGGGCCGCTCAGGGCGCGCTCGGGGAGGCGCTGCTGGAGGTTGGCGAGCGTGCCCGCCAGCAGCGGGCGCACGAGCGCGAGCGCGTCCGGCAGGGCGAGGCCCACCGATCCGAGCACCTCGGCGGCGAGCGCGGCGAGGGTGACGGTGTAGTTGCTCGCGATGGTGAGGGCGAGGTGGTAGGCGGCCTTGCCGCTCGCGGGCAACTCGAACGTGCGCACCCCGAGCACGCGTCCGAGCCGGTGCCCGGCGGCCACAGCGGCGGGCGTGCCTTCGAGCGCCACCGTGATCCCGTCGAAGGCGGCACCCGTGGCGCCCTCCACGAACGTCTGCGCCGGGTGGAACGCGAGCACCTCCGCCCCCGCGTCGGCGAGCGGGGCGAGCACGGCTGCCGGAAGCGCCCCGGAGGTGTGGAAGACGAGGCGCCCCTCCCACGGTCCGGCCGCCGGCACGAGCGCGGCGGCGACGCCGGGGAGGGCGGCGTCGGGCACGCACAGGCCCACGAGCGGCGCATCGCCGACGAGCGCGAGCTGCTTGCCGTGCGGCGGGGCGGGCGGGTAGCGCGCGGCGAGGGCGGCGGCGCGGCGTCCGGCGCGGCTCACGAGCGCCCCGAGGGTGAGCCCGCGCGCGCGGGCCCGGTCGGCCAGGGCCGCCCCGAGGGCGCCGGTCCCCACGAGCGCGAGCGGACCCGGCAGCGGCCGGGGCGGGCGGGCCCCGGGCGTCACGGCGTCCCGGCGGCGATCATCCCGAACGACGCCCGCGCGGATGAGGGCCACCGCGATGGCGGCCAGAAAGAGGTTCACCACCTTGGCAATCGCCTTCGACGTGCCGCTGCCCAGCCGCGCGAGCAGCCACGGCCCGCCCCAGAACACGACGAGCACGATGGCGAGGTTGGCGATGAGCGAGGCCGTCGTCACGAGCGTCCCGTACGCCTGCTGCGACACCATGAGCGTCGTGATGGCGGCGGGGCCGCACACGAGCGGAATCCCGAGCGGCACGATGCCCCGGTCGGGCGCCGGCTCGGCCTCGTCGCCCGTCGTGCGCTGCTTTTTCTCGCCGAAGAACAGCTCCGTGATGGCCAGCACGAGCAGGATGATGCCGCCGCCGACGCGCAGGTCGTTGAGCGTGATGCCGAGCACGCGGAAGAGCGCCTCGCCCGCGAGCACGATCACGAGCGAGACGATGAGCGCGGTCGTCACGGCCTGCACGGCGAGGCGCCGCCGCTGGGGCGCCGTCGCGTCGTCGGTGAGGCTCATGAAGATCGGCACCACGCCGATGGCGTCGATGGCGATGAAGAGCGGCAGGAACGCGCTGGTGAAGGATTCGGACACGGGCATCGGGGGACGGCGGCAAGATGGGGCCGCGCGGGGCGGGGGCGCAAGCGAAGTCGGGAGGCGTCAGGCGTCGGGTGTAGAGCCGGAGGCGTCGCCTGCGCCCATCGGAGGCGCCCCAAACAAGCGCCGCCCGGCACGCAGGGGCGCACCGGGCGGCAGCGAACCGCGGCAGAGCGGGTTATTCGTCGAGGGAGAGTTCGTCCTCGTCGCCGAGCACGAGGGGGTCTTCGGCCTCCTCCTCTTCGTCCTCGAAGTCGTCGAAGTCGTCTTCGAATTCGTCTTCTTCGAAGTCTTCTTCCTCCTCGGGGAGGTCGTCGTCGTCGTCGAAGGTGAGCTCGTCGTCGTCGAGGGCGCGGGGGGCGCGCACGGGCGCGTCGAACAGCAGCAGGGCGTCGGACTCAGGCGCGAGCAGCGGGTCGGAGGGCGCGAGGGTCGTCATGGCAGAGCGAGGGTGAGCGGCAGGTCAGGGCGAAGGGCACAGCAAACGGCAGGCAACCGACTGCGGCGCGGGAAACGTCGGCGGCGGGGGCTTTGGATCCGACGTGGGCGACGACGCCAAAATTATCGCGCGGAGGCGCGCTTGTCTACCCTCTTTGCGGACCCCGCGCGCATTCCGGCGCGTTTGCCGGCATCCGTGCGGCCTTTGTTGCCGCCTTTTCTGATTTTCGCCTCTCGCTTCTCTGCTCGCTTCCATGTCCGAGTTCACCGAACGCAGCGCCTATCCGACGCCCGACGACTTCCGCGTCATGCGCCCCGAGTATGCCGACCCGGCCGACTATTCGCCCGAAGACGCCGAGGAAGGCACCGAGGCGCCCGATCCCGACGGCCTCGTCCGCGCCACCATTGCCATCCCGCCCTTCCGCGTGACGGGCGAGAGCGCTACGAAGGCCGGCGCCCGCCGCGCCGCGCTCTACGAAGCCGAGCGCACCTACCACCAGTACCACCCGTCGTACCGCGTCGAGAGCCCGTTCCCGGACAGCTTCACCGACGCCGACGGCACCACCTGGGAGCGCGTGCCTGCCGGGCAGCGCGAAAAACTCGGCGACTACACGTTCACCTCCGCCGACGGCGAGGAAGACAGCGCCGACATCGCGGCGATGCTCGTGTGGGACATCCGCCCCGTCGAAGGCTGACCGCCGGATGCCCCGCCTGCTGCCGCTCGCCGCGCTTGCGCTGCTCCTCGGGGCCTGCCGTTCGGGGAGCGGCGAGGCCGCGCCGCGCGGGGGCGAGCGGCTGCGTCTCGTGCTCGAACGCCGCGACCCGCTGCCCCTGCTGCGCACCTACTTCGGCGCCTACCTCGGCGAAGGCGGCGGCGACCCGGTGGCGGCGGGCCTGCTCGAACAGGACGGCGGCACCTACTACGTGCGCCCCGACGTGCTCGCCGAAAAGGCCGGCCCCGGCGCCCCCACGCTCGACCTCGACGGCGATGCGGCGGTCTCGGAGGACGAACTCCGCCGCTACGTGCAGGCCACGTACTACGTTGCGCGCGGGCTGCCCAGCACGCGCGACGCCCTCGCGGTGGACACGGCGCAGGCGTTTGCCGTGACCGTGCGGGGCGTGATGAGCAAGGCCCCCCGCCGCGTGTTCGTGCCGCTCGCGTCGCTCCGCGCCGCCCTCGCCGGCGCGCAGGCCAACGGCGGGCGGATCGTCTACCCCAACGGCACCGTCATCTGGGGCGCCCACGGCGGCGACGACGGGGAGACGACGGCCATGCGCAAGCGCGCCGATGGCGCGTGGGACTTTTTCGCCTACGACAAGGCCGGCAATCTGGCGCCGGGCACGACCGGCCTGCCGCGTCCGCTCAGCGCGCCCACGCAGTGCATCGGCTGCCACCTCGGGCAGCGCCTCTTCGAGCCCGAAAAGAGCTTCCCCGGCGAAGCCCTCCCCGGCCCGGACGGCCCCCGCGCCGTCTACACCGCCCTGCGCGACCCGGCCGTCGTGACGACGCTCGACGAGCACCGCCGCCGCGCCGACCACGTGCTCGGCCTCTACGCCACCCTCTACGCGACGCGCCTCAAGCAGGCCCGCGCCGCCGGGCAGCTCTCGCCCGAAGACGCCGCGCTGCTGGACGGCCTGGGGCTGTAGCGCCCCCTCCGTCGCTAGCGCGACACCTCCCCCGATACTGGGGGAGGACCGACCCCGGAGTGCGTTCAGCACGGAGGGGTCAGGAGGGGGAGCCGTACACCTGCGCCGGGTTGAAGTGGACGTTGCCCTCCTCAACGAGCGTCTCGCCCTCGGCGCGGCGGTAGAAGCACGAGCGGTGGCCCGTGTGGCAGGCGGCTTCGCCCACCTGCTCGATGCCGAACAGGAGCGCGTCGCCATCGCAGTCGATGCGGATGGAGCGGACGTGCTGGACGTGGCCGCTCGTTTCGCCCTTCACCCACACCTTCTGGCGCGAGCGGCTCCAGTAGGTCATGACGTTCGTCTCCAGCGTCTGGCGGAGCGTGTCGGCGTTCATGTAGGCGAGCATGAGCACCTCGCCGGTCTGCGCGTCCTGCGCAATGGCGGCTACGAGGCCGTCGCGGTCGTACTTGACGAGGGGGAGGAGTGCGTCGGCGAGCATCAGATCGGGGGCGGAAGCAGGGCATCGGAGACCGCCGGGCGCGGCGTGCGTTCCGGGGCGCGCACGTATCGCACGCGAATCTCATGGTCCCTGTCCGCCGCTGGCCGCGCCTGGCGCTCATCGGGTTTGTGCGCGTGTACCAGAAGGTGCTCTCGCCGGGCCTGCCGAGCGCGTGCCGCTTTACGCCCACCTGCTCGCAGTACGCCGTCGAGGCGCTGCACAAGTACGGGGCCGTGCGGGGCGTGCTGCTGGCCACCTGGCGGATCCTGCGCTGCAACCCGTGGGGCGGCCACGGCTACGACCCGCCCCGGTGGTTCGGCGAGCCGAAGCCGCCGCACACGCACGGATGAACGAAGGCGAAATCTCGGCGCACCGTGGATCCCCGCGCGGGGCGGATCGTGCGGGCGAACAAGCCCTGCGCCCTGCGATGCCTGAGGACCGTCCGTTTCTGCTCACCAACACGCTCACGCGGCAGCCCGAGCGGCTGCTGCCCATCTGAGACGGCGCCCGACGGGCGGCCCGTGCTGCGCTTCTACTCGTGCGGCCCGACGGTCTACTCGTACGCCCACATCGGCAACTTCCGCACGTTCCTGACGGCCGACCTCGTCGTGCGCGTGGCGACGGCCCTCGGCTGGCACGTCCGCTACGTCTCCAACGTCACCGACGTGGGGCACCTCACCGAGGACGACGTGGCGGATGCCTCGGGCGAGGACAAGATGGCGAAGGCGCTCCACTCGAAGGAGGGCGAGGCCTTCGAGACCGTCTGGGACCTCGCGCGGCACTACACGGCGGCCTTCGAGCAGGACTGGCAGCGCCTCAACCTGCGCGCCCCGGCGATCCGCCCGCGCGCCACCGAGCACGTCACCGAGCAGATCGAGGCCGTGGAGCGCCTCGTGGCCTCCGGGCACGCCTACGAGACGTCGAACGCGGTGTACTTCTCCGTCGCGTCGTTTCCGTCGTACGGGCGCCTGTCCGGCAACACCCTGGAGGCGGGCACGCAGGACGCCGTGCGCGAGACGCTCGTGCTCGACCCCGAGAAGCGCGACCCGCGCGACTTCGCCCTCTGGAAGCGCGACAGCAAGCACCTCATGCAGTGGTACGCGCCGTTCGGGCGCGGCTTTCCCGGCTGGCACATCGAGTGCTCGGTGATGGCGCGCAAGTACCTCGGCGACACGCTCGACCTGCACGCGGGCGGCGAGGACCTCATCTTCCCGCACCACGAGTGCGAGATCGCGCAGAGCGAGGCGCTCACCGGGCAGCCGTTCTCGCGCCTGTGGATCCACACGCGCTTTCTGATGGTCGAGGGCGAGAAGATGTCCAAGCGCAAGGGCAACTTCTTCACCGTGCGCGACCTCGTGGACGCGCGAGGGCATCGACCCGCTCGCGCTCCGCTACGCGCTGCTCTCGGGCCAGTACGGCAAGCCGCTCAACTTCACGCGCCGCCACCTGAGCGACTCGGCCAAGGTGGTGGCCCGCTACCGCGCCGCCGCCGAGCCTCGCCGATAGACGCCGCCGCCGCTGACGCCCCCGGCGATGACCGCCTCGCCGAGCGCCTCGATGCCATCTACGCCCGCACGCTCGGCGCCCTCCTCGACGACCTCAACACGCCCGCCGCCTTTGCGGCAGCGCTCGACGGCGTGAAGCTGATCGCACGGGATGGGCGCGGCAATCGGCGGCGCCACTGCCGGCGCGGCGCAGGCGTGGCTGGACCGCACGAACGCCCTCCTCGGCGTCATCGCGCCCGAGTACGACGCTCCGGCGGTAGCCGCGGCAGGCCGACGACGCGCTCCCGCCCGAGGCGGCGGCGCTCGCCGAGGCCCGCGTGGCGGCCCGTGCCGCAAAGGACTTCGCCGAATCCGACCGCCTCCGCGACGCGCTCACCGCCCTCGGCTTCGAGGTGCGCGACACGCCGCAGGGGCAGGAGGTGCGCCGCGCCGCCGCGTAGACTGATCGCCCCTATGCCCGCCGCTGCCGATCCGTACCACCTGCAGCGCTTCGTGGAGGCGCAGGCGGGCGGCGTGTATGAGCAGGCGCTCGCCGAGCTGGAAGCCGGGCGCAAGCGGACCCACTGGATGTGGTTCGTCTTCCCGCAGCTCGCCGGCCTCGGGCGCAGCGAGACCGCCCGCCACTACGCGCTCCACAGCCTCAGCGAGGCCCGCGCCTACCTCGCGCACCCGCGCCTCGGGCCGCGCCTGACCGCCTGCGCCGAAGCCCTCCTCGCCCACGCCGGCCGCTCGGCCACCGCGATCCTCGGCACGCCGGACGACCTGAAGCTGCACTCGTCCGCCACCCTCTTTGCCGCCGCCTCGCCGCCGGGCTCCGTGTTTCACCGCCTGCTCGACGCGTTCTTCGGCGGGCAGGAAGATGTGGGGCACGACCGCCCTCCTCGCCCGCGCCGGAGCCCCGTAGGGGCCAAGCACCCGCTGTGAGGCCCAGGCCCGGTGCCCCGCCCCCGCCTGTTGCACCGGCACCCAACGACGACCCGCCCCGGTGCTTCGCCCACCCGGCGGGCACATCCGAGCCTTCGGGCAAAGCACCGAGGCTCGGTAACGCGCAGCGCCGGGGCGGTGGGCAGGGGCAAGGCTACGACACAGGCCTCACAGCGGGTGCTTGGCCCCTACGGGGTGGGCCGGGAAAATCGCCGCAACGGGGGATGCGGGGGCGCGGCAAAGGGCGGCATCTTGCGCGCCCATCCGGTACGTTCGCCCCCCGCCATGCGCTTTGCTGCCCTGCTGCTCGTCCTGCTCGTCCTTGCCGCCCGCGCCGATGCCCAGCCGGGCGTGCAGCGCGCCGAACGCCTCGCCACC
Organism: Rhodothermales bacterium; assembly: GCA_963740755.1. GTDB lineage: Bacteria > Bacteroidota > Rhodothermia > Rhodothermales > BA12 > CAVSDF01. The sequence goes on along the minus strand of CAVUFJ010000006.1, from coordinate 38,397 downwards.
GGCTTCGAACGCGTCGGCTACCGCCTGCCGTTCGACGACACCACGCAGGCCCGCCTCGATGTGACGCTCCGCCTCGGCGACCTCGCCGTGCGCCGCGTCATCGTTTACCCGGCGGAGGACGACACGACGGGCTCGCCCCGCCGCCACTTCATCCTCACGCGGGCCGGCCGCACGGTCGCCGAACTGCCGGGCGACTACGACGGCGCGTGGGAAGAAGGCTTCGACGTGCTCCGCGGCGACCTCGACGGCGACGGCACGCGCGAACTGCTGATCGTGCAGCACGAGGGCTCCGGCAACGGCCTCGGCGTGGCCACGTGGTCCGTGTGGATCCTGCCCGAAACCGGCGGCGCGCGTCCGCTCCGGTTCGCCACGCAGGACTACGGCCCGACGGGGCTCGTCGTGCGTCGTCCGGAAGGGTTGCGTCTGATGGCGGCCTCGTGGGAAAGCGGCGCCGAGCCCCGGCGCGGCGAGGGCCTCTACTACACGGCGCGCTTTTTTCGCTACGATGCGGGCCGCCTCGTGCCCGACGGGCAGATCCTCCAGCGGCGCTACCTCTTCTCGTTCCAGAACCTGCGCGGGCGCGAGGACGGGCAGCGCCGCTACCACCCGGACCGGTGGATCCAGCACAACACGCGCGTGGCCGCGCGCGACCCGTGGTTGCCCCAGACGGCCCGCATCGCCTCCGAAACGGTCACGCTCCTGGCCCCGGTGCCGGGCGAGGGGATGCGCGTGCGCCTGGCCGACGGGCGCGTGGAGGTGCGGCCTACCGACACGCTCGGCGACGCCGCCACCGGGCGCTTCTTCCCGTGGAACTACGTGCCGCTCGGGCAGGACGCTACGTGGCTGCAGGGCCGCACCGCCCGCCTCGACACGTACACGAGCCCCTATTCAGACAGCGGCCAGGCCTACGTGCTCTGGCTCATGCCCTGAACGGATCGAACGCAGGGCAGCACGCGTAGCCGCACGCCAACCCGGCCCACCCCTCATGAAGCTCCACAGCGACTCGTTCGACGACGGCGGCGCGATCCCCGCCCGCAACGCCTTCTGCCCCACGTCCGGACACGACGGGCCGATCAACCTCAGCCCGCACCTCGAATGGAGCAACGTGCCCGAGGGCACCGAGTCGTTCGTGATCCTGTGCGTAGACGTAGACGCGCCCGCCACGCGCGACGGCGCCAACGTGGAGGGGCGCATGGTCGAGTATGAGCGGCCGCGCGCCGAGTTTGCCCACTGGGTGCTCGCCGACGTGCCCGGCGTGGCGCGGCAACTGCACGAGGGCGAGGATTCCACCGGCGTGACGCCGCGCGGCAAGCCGCTCGGGATGTTTCCCCACGGCGTGCGGGGGCGCAACTCGTACACCGAGTGGTTCAGGGGCGACAAGGAGATGCAGGGCGTCTATGCCGGCTACGACGGCCCCTGCCCGCCCTTCAACGACGCGCGCGTGCATCGCTACGTGTTCACCATCTACGCCCTCAACACGGACTCACTGAACCTGCCGTCCGACTTCACCATCAAGGACGTGCGCGCCGCCCTGGCCCACCACACGCTCGGCGGCGCCACCCTCACGGGCACCTACACGCTCAACGCCGACGCCCGCGTGCCCGAGCCCTTCCACCACAGCACGGTTGCCCCCGGCGACGAAGCGGTCTGATGGCCATTGCGCTCCTCGACTACGGCGACCTCGAAGGTGGCCTCGCCCGCATGATGGACCGCTTCCGCGACAGCGGCACCCTCACCGGCGATGCTGAGGCCGACGCGTTCGTGGCCCAACACCCAGAGGCGGCCCTGCTCGGGCTCCTCTACGACCAGCGCGTGCGCGCCGAGTTCGCCTTCACCGGGCCGCAGCGCCTCCACGCGCGCCTCGGCCACCTCGACCTGCGGAGGATCGCCGCGCACGACCCGGACGATTTCCGCGCCCGCTTTGCCGAACTACCGGCCGTCCACCGCTTCACCAACATGATGGCGGAGGCCACGCAGAAGCTTGCCGCCGTGATCGTGGCGCAGTACGACGGCCGCGCAGCCGCCCTGTGGGACGATGGCGTGGACGCCGACACGCTCGCCGCGCGCGTGCGGGCGCTCCCGGGCTTTGGCAAGGACAAGGCGATGAAAGCCCGCTACGTACTCCACTACTTCGGCTACCGCGACTTCTCGTGAGGACGCCCCGCCCCGGGCGCGGCGGCTTGGAACGGGGGCGTGAATGGGGCGGGCGCCGCGTGCAAAGGTGCGCGCGCCCGTGTTGGCGCCGGGTGGGGATACGGTAAATGGTGCCTGCATTCAGGCGCACGGGCAGCAGCCGGGCACGATGCATCGTGCCCCTACGGGAAATGGCCTCTGATCCTCCAGAGCTGGGATGTCCCCTGATGATCGCGGGCGGGGCGGGCGCGGCGCGCGGAGGGGCCTGCGCGGTGCTAGATTTGCTGCTGCCCTTCGAACAGCGGCGCAGGTAGGCCTGCTGTGCCCCCTCTTTTGCCCATGCGCGACTCACGCCCCCGCCGTCTTTCGCCGTTCAAGCGCACCGTGGTCGTGGCGCTCATCGCCGCGCTCGTGGGGGCCGTTGCCGCGCGCATTGCGGGCGCGGTCGTGTCGCAGCCGGCGGAGAACGCCGACCTGGGCGCGTTTCTGTTCGGGATCGGCGTGCAGGCGGTGGTGAGCGCGCTCGTGTGGCCCCTAGCCGACCGCGTGGTTCCGGCCGCGGCGCCCCCCGAGGCCGACGACGATCTGGTTTGAGAGGAAATAGGGGAATCGGGCGCCGGCGCGCGCGAACGAGGGCGCGTGACCGCATTCTGCGGCGCCTGCACTTCTGATCCGCTCTCTGCCGTGAACCCGTACGCCAGCCTCCGGGGCCTCCCGCGCGACGTGTGGGTGCTGTGCGGGGCCACGTTCGTGAACCGGATGGGCGCCATGGCGGCGCAGTTTCTCGCGCTCTACTGCACGCAGGTGCTGCACGTGAGTCCGGGCCGCGCGGGCCTCGCCCTGGGCGTCTACGGCGCCGGGATGGTGCTGAGCGCGCCCCTGGGCGGCTGGCTCTCGGACCGCTTTTCGGCGCGGCGCGTGTTTGCCGCCTCGCTCGCCGGGGCGGGCGTGCTGATGCTTCTGTTTCCGCTGCTGCGCGCGTGGCCGCTCGTGCTCGCGGGCGCGTTCGTGTGGGCGCTCGTGGCCGAGGCCGGGCGGCCGTCCAGCATGGCCGTGCTCACGACCGCTGCCGCCCCCGAGACGATGCGGCAGGCCACGGCGGCGTTCCGCCTCGCACTCAACCTCGGCATGAGCATAGGCCCCCCCCTCGGGGGCGTGCTCGCGTCCGTGTCGTTTTTCGCCCTCTTCGGCGTGGACGGGGCCACGTCGCTGCTCGCGTGCGCACTCGTGCTGTGGGGCCTGAAGCCGGGGCGCTGGGGGCCGTCCGGGCGCCCGGCGCGCGGGGCCGGGCCGCCGCTCTGGCGGGACCGCACGCTCGTGGCCTTCTGCATCGGGTTTGCGCTCGTGTGGATCGGGTTCGTGCAGCAGTTTGGGCCCCTGTCCGTGCATCTCGTGGAGGGTCTTGGGTACTCGACGCGCGTCTACGGGGCACTCGTGGCGCTCAACACCCTCCTCATCGTGACGTGCGAGGTGCCGCTGCTCGCACGCCTGCGGGCCACGTCGTACGCGCGCCTGTTCGCCGCCGGGGGCGTGCTCGTGGCGCTCGCGCTGCTGTGCATCGCGCTGGACCGGCTGCCCGCCATCGCCGTGGGCATTGCCGTGGGGGCGTTCGGGGAGATGTGCTTTATGGGCGCGGCGATGCCGTTTCTGGTGGCGCTCGCGCCCGAAGGCCGCCACGGGGCGTACATGGGCGCCTACAGCCTGGGCATCGGCGGGGCGATGATGGTGGGGCCCGCCCTGGGCACCGCCGCGCTCGGCTGGCTCCCCGCACCCGTCGTGTGGACGTGCGGCGCCGCATCGACACTCCTCGGCACGCTCGTCCTGGTGCAGACCGCGCGGGCCAAGGCCGCCCGTGTGGCCCACTCCGCCTGAGGCCCTGTCCTTGCCCCCTCCTGACGCCTACGCGCTGGACGCGCTCTGGCGCCGGTCCTCCCCCGAACTCGGGGGAGGTGGTCCGCAGGACCGGAGGGGGGCAGGACCGGAAGGGGCGCGCTTTTCGCCCCCTTCTCACCACCGCGTCCCGTGGGGCAGGGTAGCTTCCCGGCACTTCCACCGACCGCTGTGACCGAGACCCTCGCCCCGATCCTCGCCGCCGCCCTCGCCGAGATGGGCGCCCCCGCCGATTTTACGCCCGAGTTCGAGACCCCGGCGCGTCCCGAGCACGGCGACCTCGCCACCAGCGCGGCGCTCAAGCTCGCCAAGCCGCTCCGCAAGGCCCCGCGCGCCATCGCCGACGACCTCGCCGCGCGCCTCCGCGAACGGCTCGACCCCGCACTCGTCTCCGCCGTCGAAGTGGCGGGGCCGGGGTTCCTCAACTTCCGTTTCGGCACCGGCTACCTGCACGCGGGCCTCGCGGGCATCCTCCAGCAGGGCGCCGCGTATGGCCGCACCAATGTCGGGCAGGGCGAGACGGTGCTGGTCGAGTATGTGTCGGCCAACCCGACCGGGCCGCTCACGGTGGGCCACGGGCGCAACGCCGTGCTCGGCGACACGGTGGCGAACCTGCTCGACTGGGCGGGCTACCGCGTGACCCGCGAGTACTACTTCAACGACGGCGGGCGGCAGATGCGCGTGCTCGGGCAGAGCGTGCGCGCCCGCTATGAGGCGCTCGTCGATCCGGAGACGCCCACGATCCAGATCGAGACGGCGCCTGGCGAATCCGTCAGTGTGCCGGCAAGCTTTCCGCCCGATGGCTATCTCGGCGGCTACATCGGCGACATCGCGCAGCGGCTCTACGAGCAGCACGGCGCCGCGCTGATGGCGGCCCCGGACGAACGGCCCTTCCGCATGGCCGCGCAGGGCGCCATCTTCGAGGACATCACCGCGACGCTTGCCCGCCTCGGCGTCCACCACGACGTCCACTTCAACGAGCGGACGGTCTACGAGAACGGCGCCATCACCGACGTCGTGGCGCGCCTGCGCGCAGCGGGCTTCGTGGAGGAGCGCGAGGGGGCCGTGTGGTTTCTTACCTCGAAGCTCGGCAAGCTCGGCAAGGACAGCGAGCCGGTGGACACGGTGCTCGTCAAGTCGACCGGCGAGCCCACCTACCGCCTCCCGGACATTGCCTATCACGTAGACAAGTTCGCGCGCGGCTTCGACCGGGTGGTGGACGTGTTCGGCGCCGACCACATCGCCACGTACCCGGACGTGCTACGCGCCCTGGAGGTGCTCGGCTACGACCCGAAGCGGGTGGACGTGGTGATCTACCAGTTCGTGACGCTCGTGCGCGGCGGCGAGCCCGTCAAGATGAGCACGCGCAAGGCCAACTACGTCACCCTCGACGAGCTGATGGACGACGTGGGCCGCGACGTGACGCGCTTCTTCTTCCTCATGCGCGCCCCCGGTACGCACCTGGAGTTCGACCTCGACCTCGCCCGCGAGGCGTCCGAGAAAAACCCGGTCTTCTACCTCCAGTACGCCCACGCGCGCATTGCGTCCATCCTGCGCAAGGCCGTGGAGACGGGTCTCGCGATGCCCGCTGCGCCGGACTTTGCGCTGCTCACGCACGAGGCCGAGACGGCGCTCGTCAAGACCCTCCTCCACCTGCCGGACGAGATCCAGCGAGCTGCTGGCGCGAAGGAGCCGCATCTGCTCGCCACGTACCTGCGCGAGGTGGCGGTGGCGTTCACGCAGTTCTACGGCGCCTGCCGCATCATTGGCGAAGCCCCTGAACTCGCGGGCGCCCGCCTCGCGCTCGCCGAGGCCGCCCGCACTGTCCTCGCCAACGGCCTCGCCGTGCTCGGGATTTCGGCGCCGGACAGCATGTAACGCCTCCCCACCGGGGAGGTGGCGCGCCAGCGCCGGAGGGGGTTCGTGCAGGCAGCTACCGCACGTTGCACCTCCCACACCTCAAACCCCCCTCGGCGCGGGTGCGCGGGTCCCCCGTGGGGGACGGCAGAGGAGGCGTGCCTGAACCATCTGGAGCGGTGCGCGTGCGTGGCGGATGATCCGTTCTGTTCGCCTCCTTCCCCTGCTCGCGCTCGGCCTCGCCGGGTGCTCCACGCTCATCGGGCTCGGCCTCAAGTTCGTGTACGTCCGGCAGCCGCTCCCGGCGGCGCTCGTGCAGCGCGACCTGCCGTACCGCACCGGCCCCGATGCCACGCCCAAGCAGCGCCTCGACCTGTTCCTCCCGCTCGCCGACTCGGTGCGGACGCGCCCGTGGCCCGTCGTCGTGTTCGTGCATGGCGGCGGGTGGACGACGGGCGACCGGGGCCTGCGCGTGGGCGGGGAGGACGTGTACGGCAACATCGGGCGCTACCTCGCGCGCCACGGCATTGGCGCCGCCGTGGTGTCGTACCGGCTCATCCCGGACGTTGCGTGGCGGGCGCAGGTCGAAGACGTGGCGGGGGCCGTCGCGTACGTGCGCCGCACGGTCGGCGCGCACGGGCGGCGACCCGGACGGCCTCTTTCTGATGGGCCACTCGGCCGGCAGCCACCTCGCCGCCCACGTCGCGCTCGACACCGTGGCGCTGGCGCGGGAAGGCGTGCCCCGGACCGCCCTCCGTGGGGTGATCCCGGTAAGCGGCGCCGCGCTCGACCTCACCGACTACGCCTCGGTGCAGGGCGACTACGACTACTATGCCGCCCGCTTTGCCCCGCCGGGCTTTGTGGTGACGAAGAAGATGCCCGAAACCCCCGCCGAGTGGCAGCGCGTGGCGTCCGTGGTGCCGCTCGTGCGCCGGGGGGCGCCGCCGTTCCTCGTGCTCTACGCGGGCGGCGAAACGCGCGCGCTCCAGCGGCAGGCCGAACTGCTCGTGCGCGCGCTGCGCAAGGCCGCCGTGCCCGTCTCCGTGACCGTGGTGCCAGGGCAGAGCCACGAGCGCATCGTGCCGACGCTCAGCCGGGACGACCGCACGGCGGGTCCCGCGATCCTCGCCTTCGTCCGTGCCCACGCGCGCCGGTAGGCTCAGGCGCGCTCGTAGCCTCAGGCGCCGCTGAGCATCTGCACGACATCGTAGAAGCCGTACACGCCGGCGAGCGCCACGCAGATCAGCTTCGAGTGGAGGTCGCCGAAGCGCGCGAAGGCCTGGAGGCGGCCCGGTTTCTCGGCGGGCTCGTCGGTGAGCGCGAGGGTGAAGCGGTCGAAGCCGGAAGCGGCGGCCACGTCGCGCAGTTCGCGCAGGTGGACGAGGGTGGCCTCGTTGGCCGGGTCGATTTCGTAGCGAAGGCGGTCCGAGTAGACCGCGTGCCGGGCGTCGTACATGGCAGGAGCAAGGGGTGAGCAGGGCCTGATCGACCCTGTTCGAACGCCCGCCATCCAGCCGCTCGTATGGGCCGCTACGGAATCCCGAGCACTTTGTGGGTCTGCACGCTCAGGCGCCACTGCGGGTGGGCGAGGCAGTACTGCACCGCCGCCTCGGTGTGATTGGCGCGGGCCGGATCGTCGAGCGGTTGGAGATAGAAGTGATCGAAGGCGAGGCCCGCGAACCGCTCCGGGGGCGCGGCGGCCTGCGGAAAGACGAGCTTGAGTTCGTGCCCGGCAGTGAGCACGACCGGCGCGCCCGCCTTGGGTGACACGCAGATCCAGTCGAGGCCCTCGGGGGCGGGCTGCGTGCCGTTTGTCTCCACCGCCACCTCGAAGCCGCGCGCGTGCAGGGCTGCGATGAGCGGCGCGTCGAGCTGGAGCAGGGGCTCGCCGCCCGTACAGACCACGTAGGGGCAGCCGCCGCCGGGCCACAGCGCCGCCACATGATCGGCGAGGGCCTCCGGGTGGCGGAATTTGCCGCCGCCGGGGCCATCGGTGCCCACAAAGTCGGTGTCGCAGAAGGTGCAGACGGCGGCGGCGCGGTCGGCCTCGCGGCCCGTCCACAGGTTGCAGCCGGCAAAGCGGAGAAACACCGCCGCGCGACCCGCCTGTGCGCCTTCTCCCTGGAGCGTGTAGTACGTTTCCTTGACGGTGTAGACCTGCCCCATCAGCGCACGAGCAGCACCGCGGCGGCAAAGTGGAAGCCGCTGCCGCCGAGCACGAACAGGTGCCACGCGGCGTGGTCGAAGCGCCAGCGCTCGCGCGCGTAGAAGTACACCCCGGCCATGTAGAGCAGGCCCCCGGCCGCGAGGCACGCCAGCACGGTCCACGAGACGGCCTTGACGAGCAGGGGCGTAAAGAGCACGACCACCCAGCCCATCGCCACGTAGAGCCACAGGCTCCCGCGCTCAAAGTGGACCGGCGCGACGAGCTTGTAGACGGTGCCCGTGAGCGCGAGCACCCAGACGGCGGTCAGCATCGTCCACCCCCACGGGCCGCCGAGGCCGGCGAGCGCCAGCGGCGTGTACGTGCCGGCAATCAGGTAGAGGATGGCGATGTGGTCGAGCGTGCGGAGGCGGTTTTTGAGGCGCACCCGGCAGGCGGCGTGGTAGCACGTCGAGGCGGCGTAGAGCAGCACGAGCGTGGCGGCAAACACGACGCTCGCGCCCACGTGCACGCCCGAACCGCGCGCGAGGGCCAGCAGCACGAGGAAAACGCCGCCGACAATGCTCAGGGCGAGCCCCAAGCCGTGCGTGAGCGCGTTGGCCACCTCGTCGGCGGTGCGTTCGAGGCGCTCGATGCCGTGGTCGAGGGCGTGCTGGAGCGGTTCAGGTAGGGCCATCGGTACGCATAGACAGGGGCGCGCAAACGACAGAACAGGCCGGGCCGTTTCGCGCGGACGGGAACTTCAGAAAGCGCGCGTGCGCGCATCAAGCCGGCGGGTGGGCGGCTTCGTAGGCCGCGAGGTCGGCGGCAAGGAGCGCGTGGACCTGCGCGACGAGCGCGGGCACGTCGCGGCGCGTGAGGCCCGTCGTCGGGATCGGCGGATGCACGACGACCGTCACCTCGCCCCGGCGGAGCAGGCCGCGCCGCTCGTCCACGAGCCGGTAGGCGCCGTGCAAACTCACCGGCACGAGCGGCACCCCGGCCTCCACGGCCAGCACGAACGCGCCCCGCTCGAAGCGGTCCAGCCCGCCGCTATACGTCCGCTTGCCCTCGGGGAAGATGAGCACGCTCATGCCCGCCCGGATGCGCTCGGCGGCTTCGCGAATCGTCTCCACCGCCCGCCGGGCATCGCGCTTGTCCACAAACAGGGAGGGCGACCCGGCGATGGCGTGTCCGAGGAACGGCACGTCCTTGAGTTCGGCCTTTGCCGCAAACCCGAACGGGTAGGGCAGCGCCGCCGCGAGCACGAGGATGTCGAGGCCGCTCTGGTGGTTGGGCGCGAACACGACCGGCTGTGCCGGGTCGAGGTGCGCGTGGTCGACGAGGCGTACGCGGATGCCCGCGCCTTTGAGGATGGCGCCGCCCCAGCGCGTGGCCCAGCGCTTGAAGTTGGCCGTGGTGGGCGTGCGCCGGTGGGTGACCACCTGCGCAATGCTGATCGGGACCGTCACGAGGGCGCCCCAGAGGGCGGCGAGCCCGAAGCGGCCCATGGCGCCGAGCGTGCGCGGCAGCACATCGCGGGCATCGGGGCCGGGCGGGGCATCGGGCGCGTCCATGGGGCAGGGGACCGGGAAGGGGATAGGTCGGGCGGGAGGGCGGCGGCTACCTTGCGGCCAAGTTACGCCCGCCCCATGTTCTGCCTCGCCCGCCGCCTCGCTGCCCTTGGATGCCTGGGGGCGCTCCCCCTGATCTCCACGCCGGCCCTTGCGCAGTGGAGGAGCGGCCTCGCCGTGGGCCCCACCGCCTTCACCATCACCGGCTCCGACCGCACGGACTTCACGCCGCGCCCGGCGCTCGGCGCGCGCCTGTGGTTCGAGCGCGAACTGCGCGGCGGCCTCGCCCTCGGCATCGCCGCCGAGTACCTCTCCAAAGGCGCCCACGGCACCTCGACCGTCGGCGACCTCTTCGGGCAGACCCAGCCCAACCCCGAGCGCGCGGTGGATCTCCAGCCTGAGCTACCCGTACCTCGAAGTCCCGGTCTACCTCGCCTACGCGCCGCCCGTCACGGGGCGCCTGCAGCCGGAGGTGTACGCCGGGGCGCACCTGAGCTTTGCGCAGCCTGCCTACGCGTCGTACGCCATCGCCGACGGCGCCTACACCGAGGGCGAGCGCGACCGCAGCGTCCGCACGCGCGACGCCGGGCTCACCGCCGGCCTGCTGGGCCGCTTCGAGACCGAGCGCTTCGGCACGCTCGCCGTCGGCGCCGAACTCTCGGCCGGGCTGCAGAACCTGCGCGCCACGACGCCCGCGCTCCACGCGCTCGGCGGACTGTTCTACGTCGGCGTCGCGTTCTGAGGACGAAAAAGGCCGCGCCCCCCGAAAGGAGCGCGGCCCGGAGCCAGCGGCGGCAGAACTCAGTAGCCGGGGTTCTGCGCCAGGTTCGGGTTCACGTTGCGCTCGCGCTGCGGGATCGGCCAGAGCAGGCGCTCGGGCGAGGGCAGCGACAGCGTCGCGACGGCCTTGCCGGTGCGCTTGAGGTCGAACCAGCGCTGGCCTTCGAAGGCCAGTTCGAGGCGCCGCTCGGCGTAGATCGCGTCGAGCAGGGGCGCGCCGGTGAGGCCCGAGAGCGCCGCCAGGCCCGCCCGCGCGCGCACCACGTTGAGGTCGGCGAGCGCGCCGGTGGCGTTGCCCTGCTGCGCGCGCGCCTCGGCCCGGTTGAGGTACACCTCCGCCAGGCGGATGATGTACACCGGGTCGTCGTCGGTGGTCGTGCGGAAGTACTTGCCCACGATGTCCGCATTGCTCACCCGGCGGATCGTGTAGGCCAGCCGCCCGTCGGTGGCCGCGTAGGCCGCCTTGAGGTTGGCCGTCGGGGCGTACTCGTAGCGCCCGCCGGCGTTGGACGGATAGGCGTAGAACGACATGTTCTGGGGGTCCGTGCCGGCCACGTAGACGAGCGACCAGAGGATCTCGTTGCCGCCGCCGCCTTCCCAGAGGGTCGAGAGCGACGAGAGGCCGAACTGCGTGCTCGCGATGACTTCCGTGGCCTTGGCCTCGGCCTGCGCCCACTTCTGCTGGTAGAGGGACACCCGCGAGAGCAGCGCCTTCGCCGCCCACCCGTCCACATAGGCGATGGCTTTGTTGGTGGTGCCGAGCGAGTCTTCGGCGGCGCGGAGGTCGCTTTCGATCTGCGCATACACCTCGGACATCGGCTTGCGGGCCGGGAAGCCGTTGTCGGGCGTCACCGACGCTGTCGGCGCCGTCACGAGCGGCACGTCGCCGAAGTAGTTGACGAGCACGAGGTAGGCGTAGGCGCGCAGCGTCTTGGCCTCGCCCACGATCTCCTTGCGGCGGGTGGCCGTGAAGGTCGCCGTCGTGCCAATCTTGGGCACCCCGTCGATCACATTGTTGGCAATGTTGATCACGTTGTACATCCCGCTCCAGCGGCCCTGGATGTCAACGTTGGTCGCCTGGTAGTTGTACAGGTCGATCTCCTGCCAGGTCGGGAAGGAGCCCGTCCACAGCGCATTGTCGGAGTTGACCTCGTTGAAGATGTAGTGGAGGTCGTGCGTGTTCTGGAGGGCGTTATACACGCCGCTGAGCACGATCTCCGCCTTGCGGGGGGTGTCGAGCGCCTCCTCGTTGGCCACCGAGGCCGTGGGCTTGACGTCGAGCACGTCGCAGCCAGCCGTCAGCACGCCTCCGGAGAGGACGAGGCCGAGGGCGGCAAGAAGCGTACGGTTCATGGGGAATCGTAAAAAAGGGCCGCTCCGGGGCCATGCGCCCCGGAGCCGGCCAGGAGGATCAGAAGGTGAGGCGCGCGCCGAGCGTGTAGGTCGTCGCCTGCGGATAGGTGAAGAAGTCCGTGCCGAAGGCGGTGTTGCTCCGGTCGAACGTGCTCACCTCGGGGTCGAGGCCGCTGTACTTGGAGGAGGTCCAGAGGTTGGTCCCCGTCAGGTACAGGCGCAGGCCCTGGGCGCGCACTTCGCGGATGAGCCGCGTGGGCACGCTGTAGGCCACCGTGAGCGTCTTGAGGCGGATGTACGAGCCATCTTCGACGAGGTAGGTGGAGGCGCGGCTGTTGGTGTTGGCGTTGTTCGTCGTCACGCGCGCCACATCGGTATCGGTGTTGGTGGACGTGTAGGCGTTGAGCAGGGTGCCCGACGTGCGGTAGGACTGCTCCAGGAACGCCTTCGAGTTGTTGTACACGTCGTTGCCGACCGAGTACTGCAGGAAGCCGCTCAGCTCGACGCCCTTGAACGTGAACGTGTTCGTGATGCCGCCGAAGAAGTCCGGGTTCGGGTTGCCGATGAACGTACGGTCGGCGGCGTTGATGAGGCCGTCCGGCACCATCTCCTGCTTGCCGGTCGTCGGGTTGAAGCGCCCGATGTCGCGGAATTTGCGGTCGCCCACGTACGTGCCGCTCGGGTTGACCGTGCCGGTGGTCGTGTTGACGGCGGTGGCGTTCTGGAACGCCTTGCCCGCCGCGAGGCAGCGCGCCCCGCGTGCGGCTTCGGTTTCGCCGGCCACGAAGGGGCAGATGTCGCCCGCGTTCTGGTAGAGCCCGTCGACGATGTAGCCGTAGAAGGCGCCAATCGGGTGGCCTTCTTCGAGGCGGGAGGCAAAGCCCGCGTCGATCGGGTCGCCGATGCCGTCGCCGTCGCCGTCGTAGAGCTTGACGACCTTGTTGCGGTTGGTGGCGATGTTCCAGGCCGTCTCCCAGCGGAAGCCGCCCCGGTCGATGTTGCGCGTGTTGAGCTGGAACTCAACGCCCGCGTTGGTGATCGAGCCGACGTTGCGCTGGATGTTGCCGTAGCCCGTCGTGAGCGGCACGAGCGCCGCGAGCAGCAGGTCGTCGGTGTCCTTCTTGTAGGCCTCGAAGGTGCCGCCCACGCGCCCGGTGAAGAGCACGAAGTCGAGCGCCGCCGAGAGCTGCTTCGTCGACTCCCAGCGCAGGTCCGGGTTGGCGAGCTGCGTCGGGGAGAGCGTCGGGATGCCGTTGTAGGAGCCGCCGGTGCCGAAGAGGCCCAGGCGCGTGAAGTTGCCGATCTCCTGCTGCCCGGTGATGCCGTAGGAGCCGCGGATCTTGAGCAGGTCCACCTTGGCGGCGCGCCGGATGCTCTGCATGAACGACTCCTCGATGACGTTCCAGCCCAGCGAGAAGGCCGGGAAGACGCCGTAGCGGTTGTTGGCGCCAAAGCGGCTCGACCCGTCCACGCGCAGGCTCGCCGTGGCGAGGTAGCGGTTGCGGAACGAGTAGTCGCCGGAGGTGAAGTACGAGCGCAGGCCGCTGCGCGTGGCCGTCGTGGAGCCGGTCGTCGTGGAGGCGCTGGAGATCTGGAAGGTCTCGTCGAGCGGGTAGTTGGTGCCCGTCGCCGAGGCCGTCTCCGTGCGCGTGTCTTCCTGCGACACGCCCGCGAGCAGCTGCAGGTCGTGGTCGTCGGTCTTGAACGTCGGCCGGTAGGTGGCCGTCGCACCGAGGATGACGTTCTGGAAGAACGTGTTGAAGTTGCTGCCCGAGCCGTTGGGCGAGCCCTGGCTCGTAAACGACTGCGCAAAGCGGTTCTCGCGCAGGTCGAAGCGGTCGAGGCCGGCCGAGCCGCGCACGCTGAAGCCCTTGAAGATCTCGTAGCCCATGTCCACGTTGCCGAGGAACTTGGTGTCGATCGTGTTGAAGGTCGTCTGCGCCTCGGCCACCGGGTTCGAGAACGGCGCCCCGAGTGTCGAATAGGAGATGCCGTCGTCCTGGTAGATCGAGCGGAAAGGCTTGGCGAGCAGCGCGTTCGTGAGCACGCCGTAGATGTAGTTGTCGTTGCCGACGCGCGCGTTCGTCGAGCGGTTGTAGCTCGCCTTGGCGTAGAGCGTGCCCTTCTGGCTCCAGCGGTGGTCGACGTTGACCGAGCCGTTGTAGCGCTCGAAGCCCGAGCGGATCACCGCGCCCGTCTCGTCGGAGTACGAGCCGCCCACGCGGTAGCGCGTGGCCGCCGTGCCGCCGGAGACGTTGAGGCGGTACGTCTGCAGGTTGCCCGTCTGCGTGACGGCGTCCCAGTAGTCGTACGTCTGGTTGTTGAGCGTATCGGTGGGCAGGTAGGCCGTCGAGGTGATGGCCGCCGTCGGGTAGGCCGGCGCCACACCGGGGTTGGTCTGGTTGCGGATCGCCTGGCGCTGCACGATCACGTACTCGTTGCCGCTGAGCAGGTTGGGCGTCTGCTGGAAGCGCGACGAGCCGAGCGAGCTTTCGAACTCCACCTGCGTGCGGCCCTGCTGGCCCCGCCGCGTGGTGATGAGCACGACGCCGTTGGAGGCGCGCGTGCCGTAGATGGCGGTCGCGGCGGCGTCCTTGAGGATCTGGATGTCGGCGATCTCGGACGGGTCGATCGTGGCGAGGGCGTTCGTGCCCTGGTTGCCGGCGCCGAGGCTGGAGAAGTTGCCCGACGAGACCGGCACGCCGTCTACCACGTAGAGCGGCTGGTTCGAGCCCGACACCGACGTCGAGCCGCGCACGCGCACGGCCACGCCGCCACCCGGCGTGCCCGAGCTCTGGAGCACCGTCACGCCCGCCGCGCGGCCCTGGAGGGCGGCGTCAGCAGAGGTCGGCGGCAGCGAGCGAAGCTGTTCGGCGTTCACGCTCACCACCGAGGTCGAGAGGTTGCGGCGCTCGAGCGCGCCGCCGTAGCCGCTCGTGACGACGATCTCGTCGAGCCCGGCGGCGTCTTCGGCGAGCCGGAAGTTGACTGCCTGCGTCGACCCCGACGCGATGGTGACGGCCTGTTCGGCCCGGCGGTAGCCTACCGCCGTCACGGCGATGGTGTAGGCGCCTGTGGGGGCGTTAAAGCGGTAGTTGCCGTCGATGTCGGCCGCCGCACCGGCGGCGGTGCCTTGCAGAACGACATTGGCGCCCGGAATGCCTTCGCCCGAACGGGCGTCGGTTACGCGACCGCTCACCGTGCCGGCTTGCGCAAAGGCAAGCGACGGCAGCAGCAGCAGCACGCTCCAGAGAAGAGCTGTGCGAATGGTACGCATGGAGGATGGGGTGGGGATGGAATATGACCGCGGCTTGGAGAGGGCCGCCTGTGGGCCGCGAAATTAAACGTTCTGACAGATTTGTGACAGATATGAATCCCTTCCGACGTATTTCTCCTCTGAACCGTCAATTCCCCCCGGCCTACCGTCAGCGCCGCCCGGCAACAGGCCACGGACCGTTCGCCACACGGGCGCTCGCGACACGCCCGGCACATGGACTCCGCCGGCCCCGGGGCAGCGTAAAAGCCCGTGCAGGACCCCCTCGGGTGCCGATCGGAAGCGATCTGATGCTATCCCTGATGGTTCACTCGATGTCCGCCAGGCCGGCGAGGGCTTCGAAGCGCGCCAGTTCGGCCTGTAGCGCTGCGCGCAGCGGCACGAGCCGCCCATCGTCGTGGCCGAGCGTGGCGTCGTGGACGGCGTTGTAGAACCAGCGCTGCTGCTCGGGCCCGGCCGAGAGGCCCCTGCGCACGGGCGTCGAAAGAAACGGGTCGATCCCGGCGGCCATGCTCTCGTTGGTCGTCCACAGGTTGTGCACCTTGTCGGCGAGGGAGACAGCCGCCACTTCGGCGGGCGCGGCGAGGAGCTGCGCGAGGTAGGTGTCTTTGCGGGCCTGCCAGGGCATCGGCGTGCCGGAGAGGTCGTCTTTGGGCTCGGTGAGCGCCGCCACGTATGCGGCGACGCGCGGCCCCATCGCGGCCTCGATCACCTCGGCGCGCAGGCGTTCGCCCGCCCGGTTGGCATCCTCCACGCTGTCGTGCAGGAGGGCGGCGGCCACCGTCTCGTCGTCGTAGCCCGCGCGCATCACGGTGAGCGCCACCGCGACGAGGTGCGCCATCATGGGCACGCGCACGGGCGCCGCTTCGGGAAGCGCGAACAGGGCGGGGCGCCAGCGGCCCTTGCGGTAGGTGCCATCGTGCCATTCCGACGCCAGTTCGACGGCGCGTTCGAGCAGGGGCGAAAACGGCAGCATGGGCATCATCGGGGACAGGCGGGCCATAGTACGCCGCGCCCCTGCATGTCGGCGCGGCACGGGCGCGGCAGAGCCGGTACCTTCCCGCAGCTTGTGCCACACCCCATGCCCGACCTCGCCGCCTTCGACGCCCGCTACACTGCCCGGGGCTTTCGTTGCCTTGCGGGGGTAGACGAAGTCGGGCGGGGCTGCCTGGCCGGTCCGGTGGTGGCCGCCGCCGTGGTGCTGCCCGAGGGCGTGGCGCTGCCCGGGGTGAACGACTCCAAGCAGCTCTCGGCCCGGCAGCGTGTCGCGGCGTATGGGGCCATCGCGCAGGTCGCCCGCGCCATCGGGGTCGGGCAGTGCTCGGTAGAAGAGATCGACCGGCTCAACATCCTCCACGCGTCCCTCGAAGCCATGCGCCGCGCCGTCGCGTCCCTCACCGAGCCGCGGACCGGTGCGCCTCTGGCCCCCGACCTGCTGCTCGTGGACGGCAACCGCTGCTTTCCGCACCCGCCCGCCGAGGCCGTCTGCGTGGTGAAGGGAGACGCCACGAGCCTCGCCATCGCCGCCGCCAGCATCGTCGCCAAAGTCACGCGCGACCGGCTAATGGCCGCCCTCGGCGCCGCGCACCCGGCATACGGCTGGGCCGCCAATGCCGGCTACCCCACCGCATCGCACCGCGCCGCGATCCGGACCCACGGCGTCACCCCACACCACCGGCCGAGCTTCCGGCTGCTGTAGGAGCGGGGCGTATCCGCACGCCGGCAAGGCAGCCCGCAGCATGTCACGCCGACCAGAAATGCGCGGCCGAGGGGTGCATGATGTGCGGTGCACAAGCGTGTTTCAGAGGGATGGGGCCGCTCTGGGAGGAACTCCCGGCCGGCGCGGCGCGGGCCTCTGGGTCTGCTTCTTGGCCAGCTGCAGGCCCGGAGGCCCGCCCATGGACCGTGCCATCCTTCAGCGAAAAGGGGCCGTAAGTGCCTGATCGCGGCAGCTTACGGCCCCTCTAGGTGCCCGAGACTGGAATCGAACCAGCACGACCTTGCGGCCACTACAACCTGAATGTAGCGCGTCTACCAATTCCGCCACCCGGGCTTCAGGACCGGCAGGATACGGCAGTGCGGGAGGTTGCTGCAACGGGGTCCCCTGTCGATTCACGCGCTCCTCGCAGGGCCCTCGGACGCGGCCGTTGCTTGAAAGAACCGCAAACGCACACGCTTGTGCTTGCGCCGGTTGCGGTGGACGGTGTATTTTCAAATCCCTGAACGGCCCGCCGCGCAGGACATTCCTCGGTAGCTCAGCGGTAGAGCTCTCGACTGTTAATCGAGTTGTCGTAGGTTCGAATCCTACCCGGGGAGCAGACAACGCCCCTTGCGAAACGCTCGCAAGGGGCGTTTTTTGTTGGGTTTAGGGGAAAGGACTGGATGCGGGGCGTGAGGCCCTGCCCTACACATTGCCCTACAAGGCCGCGCATTTCCGGGCGCTTATGGCGGCCTCGTACTGGCGTCGAAGGCGCGGTGCATCTCGGTGGCGAGCGACGAGCGGAGCACGTCGGTGTAGATCTGGCCGGTGATCCGCACGTCGGAGTGGCCGAGGATCGCCTGGATCGTCCGGATGTCGACCCCGGCCGAGGCGAGCACGACGCCGCACGTTTTGCGGAGCGTGTGGAAGGTGATGCCGTCCGGCAGCTCTGCCGCGCGGCGGTAGGTGCGGAAGAGGCGGGAGGTGGATTCCTCCGAGAGCGCGTCGCCGAAGGAGTTGCGGAAGATGGGATCGGCGGGGCCGTGGGGCGCGGCGGCGCGGCGGGCGTCGAGGATGGCGCGGGCCTGCGGCACGAGCGGGATGGTGCGCTCGTGGCCGCTCTTGGTGCGGTGGTGCTCGTCGGAGAGCGACGACGAGGTAGGGCCCGCGCACGGCGTTCCAGCGGAGCGCGCAGAGTTCGCCCAGGCGCAGGCCCGTGTAGACGGCGAAGCGCACGACGTCGGCATACCAGCGGACACGGCCTGCGCGGCCGCCCCTCGCCTTCGTGTCGGCCTCCACGCGCGTGGCCTCGTCCTCGATGGTCTTGAGGAGCGCGGCGAGGCCTTCGGGGTCGAGGTAGGTGACGGCGCGGCGGGTGACGAGCGGTCGGGGCGCGTCGGCGGCGGCATTGGCGGGGGCGAGTCCTTCGCGGCGGCACCATTCGAGGAAGCTCGAGACGTGGCCGAAGTAGGTGCGGCGGCTCCACTCGGAGAGGGCGGGGCGCTCGGCAAAGCGGCGCACGTCGTCGGCGGTGACGTCGGCGGGGCTGACCTCGGGCGGGAGCGTGGCGGCGAAGGCGCTCAGGGAGCGCTTGCGGGCCTCACGCGAGCGGTCGGAGAGGGGGCGCCCGCGCGGACCGTCCACGGCGCGGGCGGCGAGGAAGCGGGCGACGGCGGCGGTGAGGCTGAGAGCAGCGGCGCGGCCGGTGCAGGAGGAGTCACCACCCAGGGGTCTTCGCGGCCTTCGAGGTAGGCGGCAGCCACGCGGGCAAGCTGCTTCTCCGCGACGCGGCGGTTCTTGACGTGGAGGGCGACCCACTTACGCGCTGGGGCGCGGCTGGGCTCGTAGAAGTCGGCGTAGTAGTACCCCGTGCGTTTGTCTTGCCTAAGCCGGGGTGGGCGGCGGACAGTCATCGGCGGCGGTTCTGTGACGTGGAGGGCGTTAGCGCGCGGCGGATCAGCGGCTGTGGATGTTGAAGACGACCTTGCCGATGACGCGGAGCGTGCAGGTGTAGCCCGGTGAGTTCGGAGCGGTACGTGTTGGGCGTGTCGGCGCCGCGGAGGGGCGAGAGGCGCTCGGTCGAGTAGTCGCGGTTGACCGGGATCACGTCGAGCACGCCGCCGGCGAGGCGCTGGATGCTCTTGACGATGCGCTCGCCGTCGAGCTCGACGACATAGAAGCCCGCGTCGGTGAGCGTCTCGGTTTCGAGGTAGTAGATGCGCTCGCCGGCCTTGAACTCGGGCTCGTTGGAGTCGCCGACGTTGATGAACCAGTGGATGCTGCTGGAGCGGCGGGCCGATCAGGCCGGTGACGCGGTAGAGCTCGAAGGCCGAAATCATCACCCGCTCGACCCGCTCGCCGTCGTTGGTGCGGCCGGGTCCGGAGGCCGCTTAGCCCCCGCCGGTGATACTGACGACCTCGTCCTCCATGATGTCGTCTTTGTCAGGAGGCGTGGGGGTGGTGGGAGGACGGCCCGGGCGGGCCTGTTTGCGGACGGGCAGCCCGGCGGGGTTGTCGAGGCGGGCGAGCAAGCGGGCGCGGCGGTCGTCGCGCTCGGGGGCGGATTCGCCGGATTCGTAGCGCTGGAGGGTGCGCGTGGTGACACCGAGGCGCTGGGCGGCTTCGATCTGGGTGAGGCCGAGCGCTTCGCGGCGGTCGAGGATCGCGCGGCCGAATTCTTTGGCGGAGGCGGGCACGTTATGTCGTAGTTGTCTTATAATGACGGCGACATCTTACAAACGAGATGTGGTGAGCCGCCCGATTCATGCGAAACGTACGAACGTACCGATGACCCCGACGAACCAGACCAAGATCTCTACCGAGTCCTCCGAGTGGCAGGACCGATTCAAGCGCCACGCCTGGACGCACGAGCAGCGCGACCGCGCGGCACGTCTGCGGGGGGAGGTGGAGCGGCGGATGCTGGTGAAGCGGTGGGTGGCCCGGTGCATCGGGCGGCACCCGAACACGCTCCTGCAGGCGCTACATGGGGAGCGCGCGGCCTCGCGGACGCTCGACGCCGTCGAGGCGCTGCTGGCGGCCATCGATGCGGGGGAGGTGCGTGCGGAGGTGCACCATGCGTGAGGGTGCCTATGCGGACGTACCGGCGCGGATGGGCGAGGGCCCG
Source organism: Rhodothermales bacterium (assembly GCA_963740755.1). GTDB lineage: Bacteria > Bacteroidota > Rhodothermia > Rhodothermales > BA12 > CAVSDF01. The sequence goes on along the minus strand of CAVUFJ010000006.1, from coordinate 18,570 downwards.
GAGGTGGCGCCGTGAGTGTGCTGTGGTCCTCGCGCGCGTGGGCGTCGCCGGTGCCGGTGGACGCGCGGGAGCGGCTGATGCTGCTGGCGCTGGCCGACAACGCGAATGACGCGGGGGTGTGCTGGCCGGGCGTGCCGACGTTGCGGCGCAAGTGCGGGCTGGCCACCGACCGGGGGACGCGCGATGTGCTGGCTCGCGTGCTCGCACGGGCGACGGGCGACGCGTTCACGCCGGGTGCGGTGACGGTACACGCGGACCGGCGCGACGGGCGCACGAACGTGTACCACCTGCGGCTCACCCCTGACCGTGCGGACAGGGCTGACCGTGGGGACAGGATGGCTGACCGCCGGGACAGGGGGACCCCTGAAGGCGCGGACAGGGGTGCCCCTGATGGGGCGGACAGGGGACCCCTGACCGTGCGGACAGCCGAACCATCAGAGAACCATCAACTGAACCATCAGCAGCAAGCATCGCGTGCGCGCGCGACGGCCTCGGGCGAGACGACGACCTCGAACGATCCTTCGGGCCTCGATGCTGCTGCTGCTCTGATGGAGGAAGGGGTATCCGAAGAAGTGGCGCGTAGCGTCGTGGCGAAGCACGGTGCGGCGCACGTGTGGCGGCAACTGGCGCTGCTCGTCCGGCTGCGCGTGGCGAAGAAGGGCCCGCACTCTCCGGCGGCGTGGCTGGTGCGGGCGTGCGCCGACGATTACGCGGGCGACCGGACGGCGGCGGTCACGCACGCGGCGTCGGTGGACTTTACGCGGGACGAAGTGCTGACCGAACTGGCCCGGCGCGGCGTGGCGCTCTCGGCGCTCAACCCGATGACGCGGTACGTCGACATGGTGCGGCAGGCGGACGGAAGCGTGCGGTTTCGGATCAAAGCGGACGCTCTAGCGCCGCACGCTCGTCCAGTGGGGCTGGGCTCAGTCCCGGAGGTGGCGCGATGAACGCTCACCCGCTTGTGCTTGGTCTCGACCCTGACGTGGCGCGTCCGGGCGTGGCGCTCTACGATGCGGGCGCGGGCGCGCTGGTGCTGGTCGAGGCATGGCCGCTGCGCGTGCTCGTGGGCTGGATTCGGGAGGGCTGCCGTGACCACCTGAACGGCCGCGCGCTCCTGGAGAACGCTGCCGGCGTGAGGCTTTCGGGCTTGGTGCTCGCGTGCATCGAGGACACGCGGGACTTGCCGCTCTACGCGAAGCATCGTAACGCGGCGGCCAGACCAGCCGGCGGCGCGGGACCGGATGGCGCGGAGCATCGGGCGGCTCGACGAGGTGACGCGCTTGCTCTTCGACGAGCTGGACGAGGCCGGGATTGCGGCGCGCTCGTGCGCTCCGGTGCGGAAGCTGGATGCGGAGGTGTTCGGCATCGTGACGCGGTGGACGGGCGTGACGAACCAGGAGGGGCGGGACGCGGGGATGCTGTGTTTCGGCGTGACGCCGGAGCGAATCAGGCTGGCGCCTCGGGCGGAGGGCGCTTCTGGATAGCCCCGCAACGGGCGCGTCGGCACAGGGTCGGCGCGCCTGGATGCTACAGCTGGGCACGCGGGGGGCCCGGCGCTGACGAACCAAACGCATGGCACAGGCCACGCTCACACTCACGTTCACCGGGGGCACGCAGGCGATTGCCGACGAGGCCCGCGCGCACATGTTCGGGTACCTCGTCGACGGCGGGGCGGACGACGGCTACCGGGAACTGCTCGAGATGAACAGTCTGACGGAGGACGGCGAAGACGTTCACGCAGCCGTCGGCGATTGCGTACGAGATCACCGCGTGAGGCGCTGAGAGATGGAAGCGCCCGGCCCCGTCGCTGCCCGCCTCGTGCGTGGCCGTCGCCCCACCGAACGATCGTTCGGTGACGCGGGCACGGTCGCGCACGAGGTGGCGGCATCTCATGAGATTGCGCGTTGCGGCGTCGTCGCTGTGCGTCGGTGGAGGCGTTACAGGCGACGGTGAGCACACTGTCGGCGCGGCTGGCGGCGCGGGACGACGACACGCTGACGCTGGCGGAGGTGTGCGCGGTGTTGCACCTGAGCCGGTCGAAGGTGCAGGAACTGCTGGCCCTCGGGGTGCTGCCGATGTGGAAGCTGGGCGGGGAGTGGCGGATCACGCGGGGCGGGCTGAGCGCGTACATCCGGCGGTGCGCGGCGGAAGGCGCGGGCGGCTTGCGGAGGGGACGGCGATGAACGATGCCGCAGATCGGTCCATCGGGGTGACGCTGGAACTGGCGGCGGCGGTGCTCGACGACGTGCGCGTGGTACGGGCGGTGCGGGCGGCGCACCGGGACCGGGGGGTGCGGGAGGCCTTCGGGGCGTGCCGCGCGCGGGGGCTGACCGTCGAGGCGTCGGCGGTAGTGGTGGGCGAGGCGCAGGGGATGAGCGCGGAGCGGGTGCTGGATCTGGTGTACCGGAAGCGCGCGGGCGGACGGAGGCGACGGACGATGGACGACGGACGACAGGCGACGGGGGAGGGGCGAAGGGCGACAGACGATGGAGGGGGGAGGGACGCGCGATGAGCGACGAGCAACCGACGAGGGAGACGACGGCCGATGAGGAGGGCCCGGTGAACCGGGCGCCTACGGGGAACGTGGGGCCCGTTCTGCTGCCGGCGGTGGCGGCGCTGCCGCCCGAGCGGCGCGTGTTTGCGCTGGAGCGGGCGCGGGGGGCGACGGTGGCCGACGCAGTGCGGGCGGCGGGGATCACGCGCCGTCAGACGGGGAGCGAGTGGGAGGCGGACCCGGCGGTGCGTGCGGCGGTGGAGGCGCTGCAGGCGGCGCGCTACGACGATCCACGGGCGTGGCTGGACGAGCTGGTGCCCCACGCGGTGGAGGGGCTGCGCGCGGCGGTGGAGAAGGGGGAGGAGTGGGCGATCCGGGACGTGCTGGACCGGCGCTACGGGAAGGCGGTGGCGCGGACAGAGGTGAGCGGGCCGGGCGGCGGTCCGGTGGAGGTGACGCGCCGGGATACGCTCTTGGGGAAGGTGATGCTGCTGGCGGGATCGGTGGAGGGCGGGCCGTGAGGGAGGCGTCCCCCCTCCGGCCTGCGGCCACCTCCCCCGAGGTCGGGGGAGGGGTGTCGGTGGCGGAGATGGTGGCGGGGATGCCGGAGGGGGCGCGGGCGCGCGTGCTGGCCGGGTTGACGGAGGAGGAGCTGGCGTCGTGGGGGTTCTGGGCGCGGCCGAATCAGCTGTGGCCCGACGGGCGCGTGGCGCGTGTGGGTGGTGCTGGCCGGGCGCGGCTTCGGCAAGACGCGCACGGGGGCGGAGGCGGTGCGGGCGCGCGTCGAAGCCGGGCAGGCATCGGGCGCGTGGCGCTGGTGGCGCCGACGGCGGCGGACGCGCGGGACGTGATGGTCGAGGGCGAGAGCGGGCTGCTGGCGGTGTCGGCGCCGGGGTTTCGCCCGGTGTTCGAGCCGTCGAAGCGGCGGCTGACGTGGCCGAGCGGGGCGCAGGCGTTCCTGTACTCGGCGGAGGAGCCGGAGCGGCTGCGCGGGTCCGCAACACGCCCTTGCCTGGTGCGACGAGGTGTGCGCGTGGGCGCGGGCAGAAGCGGCGTGGGACATGCTGCAGTTCGGGCTGCGGCTCGGGGGCGATCCGCGCGCGATCGTCACGACGACGCCCAAGCCGTCGGGGTTGCTGCGGTCGCTGCTGGCGCGGGAGATCCCCACCGCCCCTTCGGGGCACCTCCCCCGGGCGCGGGGGAGGAGAGGGGGGACGTGTCGGGAGCGGGGGAGGAGTGGGGGGACGTGGTGGGTGCGCGGCTCGACGTTCGACAATGCGGCGCATCTGGCGGCGCCGTTTCTGGCGACCGTGCGGGAGCGCTACGAGGGGACGGCGCTGGGACGGCAGGAGCTGTACGCCGAGGTGCTGAGCGAGGCGCCGGGGGCGCTGTGGCGGCGGGCGTGGTTCGATGCGGCGGGGTTTCGGCGGGTGCCGGGGGCGCACGTGCGACGTGTGGTGGGGGTGGACCCGAGCACGCACGGGACGGGGGCGCGCGATGCGTGCGGGATCGTGGCGGCGGGCGTCGATGCAGGCGGGGCCGCGACGCGGCGGACGTGCTGGCGGATGCGACGGTGAAGGGGAGCCCGAAGGTGTGGGCGGAGGCCGTAGCCGCGTGCGTGCGCTGCACGCACGCGGGCGCGGTGGTGGTGGAGACGAACCAGGGCGGTGCGCTCGTGGGGGAGCTGCTGCGCGGGGCGGGCCTCGACTGCCGCATCATCGAAGTGACGGCCTCCGTGGGCAAGGGGGCGCGGGCAGAGCCGGTGTCGTCGCTGTACGAGCGCGGGCGGGTGCATCACGCGGTGGGCGTGGACCTGCGGGCGCTGGAGGACGAACTGGTGGGCTGGGTGCCGGGCGGCAAGGGGCTGAGCCCGAACCGGCTCGACGCGCTCGTGTGGGCGGTGAGCGAACTGGCGGGCGGGCCGAGCCGGACGGTCCGGGCGGTGAGGATTTGACGAGGGACGATGGACGATGGACGACGGACGACGGGGAGACGGGCACGCCGGGGGCGGGTGCCGGGCGTGGTGGGGCCGGGTCGGGGGCGTGGTGAGGTCAGGGGGCCACGTAGATGGTGCCGGCCTTCATCACGAAGCGCACGGCGCGCACGGCGTGGATGTTGGCGAGCACGTTGCCTTCGACCGCGATCAGGTCGGCCGTTTTGCCGGGCGTGAGCGTGCCGAGCCGGTCGCCGAGGCCGAGCAGCTCGGCGGCGTCGGCGGTGGCCGCCCGGAGCGCCGCCGCCGGGGTCATGCCCTCGCGCACGAGTAGGGGCAGCTCGTCGGCGTTGGTGCCGGGCTGCTCGAACGTGTCTGAGCCGAAGACGATGCGCACGTGCGTCTGGAGCGCCCGGCGGAACGTGGCGGCGTGCTTGGCGGCCGTGGTGGCGAGCTTGCGCTGCGTCTCCGGGGAGGGGGTGCCGAAGATCAGGCCGTCGCGCCAGAGTTCGTAGACGAGGAGCGTGGGCACGTAGGCCACGTTCTGCCGGGCCATCTGCTCGAACGTCTCGCGGCGCAGGTAGAGGCCATGCTCGATGGAGTCGACGCCGGCGCGCAGGGCCATCTGCGCGCCGGCGTCGGAGTAGACGTGCGCGGCCACGCGGGCGCCGGCGCGGTGGGCCTCCTCGACGAGCGCGTCGAGTTCGTCCTGCGCGTAGTTGAGCGCGCCGGTGAGCGAGTCGGCGCTGAGCTGGCGTTTTTCGTAGGACTCGAGGTAGATCTTGATGACGTCGGCGCCGTGGGCGATGCGCTCGCGCACGGCGCGGCGGACCTCGGCGGGGCCGTCGGCAGCGGCCGACAGGGGAGGCGTGGCGAGGTAGGGGAGTAGCCGACGAGGCGGTAGGCGCCGGTGCTCGTGATGGGCGTGATGGCGGTGAGGATGCGCGGGCCGGGCACGAGCCCTGCGGCGATGGCGTCGCGCAGGGCGACGTCGGCAAAGCCGGCGCCTTCGTTGCCGAGGTCGCGCACGGTGGTGATGCCGGCCGCGAGGGTGGCGCGCGCGGCGACGGTGGCGTAGATGGCGCGGAACTCGGGCGTTTCGCGGAGCACCTGGGCGTCGTAGTCGCCGCGGTGGAGCGTGAGGTGGGTGTGCGCGTCGATGAGGCCCGGCAGGAGCGTGCAATCGCCGAGGTCGATGACGCGGGCGCCGGGGGGCACGGGCAGGTTTGTGCCAACTGCCGCGATGGTGGCGCCGCGCACGAGCACAGCGGCGTTTTCGAGGAGGCGCTCGGAGCGGCCGTCGAAGAGGCGTGCGGCGCGGACGAGCAGGAGGGAATCCTGGGCGTGCGCCGCGGTGGCGGTGGCAAGCAGGCCGAGGGCGAACGAGGCGAGGAGGCGAGCAGGGCGCATGGCGAGAGAGGGCCGCCTGTCAAGGTAGCGCGGGGTGGACGACGGGCGACGGACGGGGGGAGGGACGGGGGCGGGGGCGCCTACCCCCTCCGGCGCTGCGCGCCACCTCCCGGCATTCGGGGGAGGGGTGGGAGGAGGGCAACCCGGGGGCGCTGGAGGGGAGGGAGGAACTGCCGGGTGGTAGGGCTGTTTGGGTGGCAAAACGCCACCCGTCGTGCAGACCGACCGGCTCTCCTTCCGGGTAGACCCTGAGGTGAAGGCGCTCGTGGACCACGCCGCCGCCCTCTCTGGCCAGAGCGCCACCGCCTTCGCCGTGGCCACGCTGGCCGAGCGGGCGCGCGAGGTGGTGGCCCGGCACGAGGTGACGACGCTCTCCGCGCGCGACGTGCAGCGCTTTCTGGCGCTGCTCGAATCGCCGCCCGTCGTGTCGCCGTCGCTGCAGCGGGCGGCCGAGCGGCACCGGGGGCTCGTGGGCGACGGGGCGCCGTGAGCGAGGCGGCGCCCACGAGCGCGGCGCGCTACGCGATCGAGCGGCTGGGGGCCGGGCATGGGCTGGAAGCCTTCGACTGCGGCGTGGCTGCGCTCAACGACTACCTCGTCCGCTTTGCCGGGCAGAACGACCGGCGGGGGTTGGGGCGGACGTTTGTGGCGGTGCCGGTCGGCGCGGCGCGCGTGGCGGGGTACTACACGCTGGCGGCGGGCTCGGTGCGGGCGGAGGTGCTGCCCCCGGCGGCGGCGCGCCGGCTGCCGCGCTACCCGGTGCCGGTGGTGCTGCTAGGGCGGCTGGCGGTGGACCGCGCCGCGCAGGGGGCGGGGCTGGGGGGCGCGCTGCTCTTCGACGCGCTGCAGCGGGCGCTGCGCGGGGCGGACGCGGTGGGGATTCACGCCGTCGAGGTGGTGGCGAAGGATGCTGGGGCGCGGGCGTTCTACGCGCGGCACGGGTTTGCCGCGTTGCAGGACGATCCGCTGCATCTGTATCTGCCCCTGCAGACGGTGCGCACGCTCGTCGATGGGCGCGCGTGACGGGGGCAGCGGGGGCTCTGGCGCCGAGGCGAGGGTGTGATACCAACTCCGGTAGCTTGGTCAGGGATCACCGGGTTGATCACGGATCATTGATCATGGTCAGAGACGCCCAGATGTGCTCTCTGGCCATGATCCATCATCCATGATCGAGGGGACCTTCCCGTACTCATCGGCCGGATCTGGTATGAGGGGGCGCCGGTTGGACGGCCCCGCTATCATCCTGTACGGGATTGCCGGAGAGCAGGTGCCGTTGGTTTGTGGGGTTGGGGTGTCCGGAATCGTGGGTGGCGGGTGCCGAGGTGGGGTGCGGCGGGGAGAGGCGGGCATGGCACGCCATGCCCCTACACCTTGATGGGTGGGGTGCTGCGGGGCACCTCGCCGGGGGGAGGGGGGGGGCCGGTACGGACGCGGCGCGGGGCGGCGACGCTAGAGGCGTTCGGCGGGGACGGCACGGATGAGCACCTCATCCTGACGGAAGCGCGCTTCGAGCGTGGTGCGGTAGTGTGCCCACCAAGGGCGGTCGAGCGTGCCGGTAAGGACTTCGAAGAGCACCACGGAATCCGCCGTCACCTCATCTCCGCTGCGCCAGGTGCCGCGTGCGGGGGCGCTAAGGTGGGCGGTGACGCCGCCGAAGGCCTCGGTGAGTTCATCCTCGGTGCGGGCGAATCGCTGAGCAGGGAACGGACGGCCTTCGTTGTCGGCGAGCGGGAGCAGGAATTGGACGAGGAACATCGAGGCGGGCGCGTGCGAAGTGGGACACCGGCGGTAAGGCGCAGGCTCCCTGAGGATGGACGAGGGAGGAGCGGGTGCCGGCGACGGCGTGAGGGTAGAGCGAGGGGAGAGGCGGGGCGGGGTTACCCCCTCCGGCGCTGCGCGCCACCTCCCCCGGCCTTCGGGGGAGGGGTAGGAACGCGCAGGAGGTGGTGCCAGCTCGTCGTGTAGGCCGGGCTGCGGCGCGCCTGCCGCATCTGCCACGGCTCGTGCTGCTGCGCCATGCCCGGCGCCGCCGCGGCCACGTGCACCGTGCCCGCGCCCATGCGTGCGTTGATCGCGTCCACGCGCGCCCATGAGGCGCCGGGCACCGGGATCCGGGGCTGCGAAGAGCGAGAGCTGCTCGGGCGCTCTCCTCGCGCAGGCCGGTCAGCATCACGCCGGCCTTGCGGTAGCCGAAGCCCGGGCCGGTACATCCGCCGCACCAGTTCGCCGCCGCGCGGATCAGCTCCGGCGTGTAGTTCGTCGGCACGGGCAGGCGCGCGCGCCGGTGGTCGCTGTGGTGCGGGCCCGGGCCCGGGGTGCTGCGCGTCGTGATGAACACCTCCAGGCCGCGCGCGACGAGGCCGTGGGCGCGCGCCTTCTCGGCCGCCCGGCTCGCGTAGGTCGCCACCGCGCGCTCGAGCTGCGTCGAGCGTCGTAGAGGGGCCTGCGAGAACGTGCGCGTGCGCGCGATCGCGCCGCGCTGCGGCGGCCGGAGTTCGAGGGGCAGGCAGGGCGATGCCGCGCAGTTCCAGCACGATGCGCTCGCCGACGACCGTCAGGTGGCGGCGCGCCCATGGGCGCGGCACGTCGCGGAGGGCGCGGGCCGTCGTGACGCCGTGGCGCGCCGAGCAGCGCGGCGTAGGCCGGGCCGATGCCCCACACGTCGCGCGCGGCCACGTCGCCGAGCAGCGCCTCGTCGTTCTCGGCGCCGGCGAGCGCGAACACGCCGCCGTCGGCCTGGCGGGCGAGTTCGTCGGCCACCTTGGCGAGCGTCTTGGTGGCGCCCATGCCGACGTGCACGGGGATGCCGGTCCAGCGCAGCACGCGCTCGCGCATCTCGTGCGGCCATGTCCGAGCAGCGCGCCAGGCGGCGCGGGCGGGAGCGCGAGGAAGGCCTCGTCGATCGAGTAGACCTCCACGTCGGGCGTGAACTGCCGGAGCACGTCCATCACGCGGCGGCTCATGTCGGCGTAGAGGGCGTAGTTGGACGAGAACACGGCCGCGCCGGCGGCCTCGAGGCGGCGCGCGGGCGCGGAAGTAGGGCTCGCCCATGCGGACGCCGAGCGCCTTGACCTCCTTCGAGCGGGCGACCACGCAGCCGTCGTTGTTGGAGAGCACGGCGACGGGCACGCGGTCGAGGTGCGGCTGGAAGACGCGCTCGCACGAGCAGTAGAAGGCCGTGCAGTCGACGACGGCGATAGGCCGACGGACGACGGACGACGGACGACAGGCGGCAGCGGAACAGGCGACGGGGGAGGCGTGGGGGTGGGGGCGAAGCGCCAGAGGCGGCGGATCATCGGTGAGGGCGCCGTGCCGGCGACGGCGGACCGGGAGGCGGCACGCGGCACGGTCTGGCAGTCGCCGCGGTCGGGCGTGGCCGTCGCCGGAGGGGCGGCCAGGCGCTGGTGCTGGGCGCGACGGCGCTGGCGCGGGGCGCGGGCGAGGAGGCTGTGGGGGCGGCGGCAGCAGCTTGACGATGCCCGTGACGACGCCCCAGATGCGGAAGTCCTGCTCGGGCGCGGGGTGGATGGGCGGGTAGTCCTCGTGGGCCGCCTCCAGCCACACGCGCCGCAGCGAGCGGCGGTAGAACTTGACCGTCGGCGCGCCGTCGATGACGGCCACGACGATGTCGCCGTCGCGCGCCTCCAGGCTCTTGTCCACCACGAGCAGGTCGCCGTCGTCGATGCCGGCGCCGCGCATGGAGACGCCTTCGACCTCGGCGAAGAACGTCGCCTCGGGGCGCTGCACGAGCAGGTCGTTGAGGTCGAGCGTGCGCGCGGCGTAGTCGTCGGCGGGCGAGGGGAAGCCGCAGGCGCACGCGCACGTCGCGCACCGGGAGCGGGAGGGCGGGGGGCGCCGGGCGGCGTCGGCGAGGGTGCGGATGTTGAGGTGGGAGAGCGGGAGCGGGGGGAGCGCGTGCGGGGGGTAGGACGAGGCGAGGGGGCGGGCGTCGGTCATGGCGGTCGGGCGCGGAAGGGCTGCGGCAGGGAGTACCGGCTTCGTGCGCGTAATACGATGGGGCCGCCTGACCGAAATGTCAAGCCGATATATATGTGTGGGGGCGAATAAAGAGTACGATGTAACCGAATGGGGGGTGGTTTGAATATGTGCGCGGAAGGGGTGGTATGAGTGTGGGCGATAGCGTATTCTTGAGGGGTGGAGGTGAACGCGATGGAGGGGAAGGGGGACAACGGACGACCGACGACGGACGACAGGGCGCCGGGGGGCGTGACGGCGTACGTGATGGACGTGGAGACGGGGGCGCGCATGGAGGTCCGGAGATCCACGGTGGGCGTGGCCAAGGCATCGGGGCAGGTGCCGGTCGAGGAGGCGCACCGGGGCGAGACGGGCCGGCCGTGGATGCTGCCGCGCTTTGCCGCGTCGGACCTGCTGACGTTCTACGACGAGAACACCTGGCACCGGCGCTGCGTGGGCCTCAAAAGCACGCTCACGGCCGGGCTCGGGTGGAAGCTCGTGCCCGAACGATCGTTCGGCGTGGCCGACGGCGACGGGCAGGCCGCGCCCGATGTGGGGCACGCGCGTTTGAGCAGCTTCTTCGGGCGCGTCAACGAGGAGGGCGAGACGCTCGTGGACGTGTGCGTGCGCGCGATGACCGACCTGGAGGCCGTCGGGTACGCCGGCATCGAGGTGGTGCGGAGTTACCGGGGCGAGGTCACGGAGCTCTACCACGTGCCCGCGCGGACGCTGCGGCGGGCGAAGGACCGGCGGAGCTTCTACCAGTTCGTCGGCGAGGGCCGGCGCGTGGTCAAGTTTGCGCCCTACGGGGCCAAGCGGGCGCCGGGGTGGCCGGCGGGGCGGAGCGAGCTGATCTGGCTCTCGACCTACGACCCGGCGAGCGACTACTACGGCGCGCCCGAGTGGCTGGCGGCGCTGGCCGCGCTGGCGCTCGACCGGCAGGCGGTGAGCTACAACCTGGGCCTGTTCCGCAACGGGATGATGGCGGCCACCGCCGTGGTGGTCGAGGGCGGGGCGCTCGACGAGCCGGGACTACAGGTGGTGCGCGACTTTTTCCGCGACAACGCGACCGGGGCGGCCAACGCCGGTCGCGTGCTGGTCTTGCAGCAGGAGCGCGACGGGGCGAAGGTGCGCGTGGAGCGGCTGGCGGTGGACACGGCGCGGGACCTGGGCTTTGTGGCGGGGCGTGCGGCGCTGCGGGACGAGGTGGTGGCCGCGCACGGGGTGCCGCCGCGCATGGTGGGGATCCTGAGCGCGGGGCAGATCGGGAGCACGAACGAGGTGCAGGGGCAGATGGAGCTGTTTCTCGACGCGGTGATCCGGCCGCGTCAGCGGATGCTCGCTTCGGCGCTCGCGGGCGTGGTGGCGGAGGTGGGCGGGGGAATGACGGACGACGGACGAGGGACGACAGACGACGGGGGGAGGAGGGAGGACGAGAGGGCGGCGGTGGGGTGGCGTTTGCGCTGGCAGGAGCCGGACGCGACGGCGCTCAGGGACGACGCGGAGTATTTCGCCAAGCTGGTGGCGGCGGGCGTGTACACGCCGGAGCAGGCGTATGCCAAGCTGGAGGGGCAGACGGGGGCGTGAGCGAGACGATGGACGACGGACGACGTGGGGCTCGCGGGCGCGGTGCTGCTTGTGTAGACGTGCGTGCGGAGGTGGGCGGTGTTACCTTGGCGGGGCTATGGATTCCCGGTAACGCGATGCCTCTTTCCCGCCCTATTCGCCCGGACGTGCGTGCGGCCCTGGCGGCGGCGCGCGGCGCGCTCGCGCGGCGGTATGGGGCGCGGCTGCTGCACGTCGTGCTCTACGGCTCGCAGGCGCGCGGGGGCTCGCGGCGGGGCGCCTGGCGCTGACGGTGGACGACACAGAGACGGCGGTGAGCCGGCTCTGTTGATTGCTGGTACCCAGGCGGTGTTGGAGACCGGGGGGAGTGGACGCCGGGGCTCAGTGAGTGACGACGAACGGGTGCACGGCGGTGAAGTGGCCCGCGCTCATGCGGACGAGGTAGAGGCCCGGGGGCAAGGCCGTCGCCTCGACGCGGGACGCGTATGCACGCCGGCGGAGCGTTCCTCGTCGACGAGCACCGCCACCGCGCGCCCGAGCGCGTCGTAGAGCACCATGCGGACCGTGCGCCGCCTCCGGCAGCGCGAAGCGCACCGTGGCGCGCTCGCGCGCCGGGTTGGGGTACACCGCCCCGAGCGCGTACGCCGTCGGGACGGCCTCCGCCTCGCTCGCCGTCGCCTGCTCGGTCGTGAAGCGCTCCACGTCCGAAAACGCCGACACGTCGCCCGAGGCCGTGCGCGAGCGCACGCGCCAGTACCACGTGCCCGCCCCGAGCGAGCGCGAGCGCCACGTAGGGCGAGGCGAGGCCGCTCAGGCGCTGCGGCTGGCCATGTCGGCGCGCGCGCGAGATCTCGACGTCGTAGGTGAGCGCGCTCTCGGAGGCGACCGGCAGCGACCACGAGAGCACCGGCGCGGCGCTGCCGGTGATGCACCACGCCGGCGGCGGGGCTCTCGGCCAGCGGCACGACCGAGGCGGCGCCGGCTGCACGACGAACGTGCCGGGGGCGGACCAGTCGGACGTGGCGCCGCCGCCGGCCGAGCGTACGCGCCAGGAATAGGAGGCGCCGGGGGTGAGGCCACTCACAGCTCAGCGTCTGCGCGGGCGCTGCGACCGGTGTGGTCGTCGTCGTGCCGCCGGCGCCCAGGCGCGTCAGCTCCACGTCGTAGCATGTCACGCCGGCGCTGCTGCCGCCCACGTACCACGACAGCGCCACCGTCGTCGCCCACACCGTCGCGCCGTTCGTGGGCCAGGAGAGCGTCGGGTGCAGCGCCCGCAGCACCGGCCGTGCTGAACGAGGCGGTCGACCACGTGCGAGCTGCCCGCGATCCGGACGTGCCAGTAGTACGCCATCGCCCCACGAGAGGGCGCCCACCCCGGCGGCGGGTATCGTGTAGGCGCGTGTCGAGGCGCCGGTGACGGAGGCGGAGCCGGTGAAGGATGGCCGGATCGCTGGAGGTGCCCCACCGGAGCTCGTACCCGCTCACCCCGGCAGCGGCGCCGGAGAGCTGCCACGAGAGCTCCGGCGTGAGCGTGTAGACGGCGTCGCCCTTTGGGCCACGAGGGGACGGCGGTACTGACGGAGCCGGCCGTCTGTCCCACGCGGAAGTAGCCGCGGCTCGAGGCGGCGGAGCAGGCGCCCGAGGCCGCGCACGCCTTCACGTACCACGCCACCGACTGCCAGCGGCGTCACCGGCAGCGCGTATCCGAGCGCCGCCTGCGGGCCGGCTTCAGCGTAGCCGGCCTCCGTCGCCAGTTCTGCGGCGCAGTCGCCGTCGCGCACGTGCGAGCGTAGACGCGGTACATGAGGCCGGCGCTGGAGCCGGTAGGCGACCAGGTCAGCGCGACGGGTGGAGCCGTAGACGGTCGCCGCCGGGGAGGGGCAGTTCAGCGTGGGAGCCGCCGGGTGGCGGGTGGCGGGGCGAGGCTGGCGTGGACGGTGAACGTCTGCTCGGCTCGACCACGGCCCGCACGAGGACGGCAGGCATGCCCGCGCCTGCCAGGCGTACTGCGGTCCCGGCCAGGAGCGGCGGCCGGTGGCGTAGGTGAGCGCGGCGAGCCCGCTCGCCTGCGGCGTAGCCCGGTAGCCCCCGGCGGCGCTGCGGTAGCGGACGTCGAAGGTGGTGCCGGGCGAGGCGCCCCCCTGCACGTACCACTGGAGCGTGGGCGTGAGCGACCACACGGTGGCCCCGCTCGTGGGGAAGGAGGCTACGACGGCTCCTGCGCGCCCCCGCGCGTGGAGAACGTTGCGGGGGTAGAGAACGAGACGGTGGTGCCGGCGAGCGGGTTGAGATCGTCGAGCGTTTCGTCGTGGCTCGCCACGCGCCAGGCGTAGGCGCGCCCCCCTTCGAGGTCGGCACGGTAGGGGCTCGCCGTGATGCTGTCGAATCCGACGGACGGAGCACGCCAGTTGGGCGACCCAGCCGTCATGTCTGCCACCTGCACCCGGAACGTAAGGGGCCAGCGGCCGGAACGTCCCACGTGAAGGCGACGGCAACGGGCGTCACTGCCTGCCCCGACGCCGGGTAGTACAGCCGCGGCACTGCCGCCGAAACGGTCCGAAACGAGGCCACCTGCGACGTCACGGCGCCACCGAGGCTCAGCGTGGTGACGACGCGCCAGTAGTACGTTGTCGCATTGGCCAGGGGCACGACGTCGTAGAGGACCGGAAACTGACTTTGGGTGAGGCCGCCGATTAGGGGGCTGCTAAAGGTGGCGTCCGTCGAGAGCTGGACTTCGTAGAATGACGCCCCGTTGAGATCACTCCAATCCAGTGTCGGCTCGATGGATACGACGCCGGAAGGGCCGGTCGGGAGCGGTCCACCCCCTGTGGTGGCGAACGTTCTTACTTCGCCGTAGGCGGTGCCTCCGTCGTTCGTGGCCTCAACTCGGTAGTAGTACGTTGTGGCCGGCGAGGAGTCCCTCAACGCTGAGTGTCAGCGGGACGGGACGCGGTGCCGCTCCCCGCATGCTCAGAGGGGGTGGCCTGCGCCAACGCGAGGTCAGCCGTGCGGCCGTAGCGGAAGCGGTACGACGTCGCAGCTCCGTTTGGGTTTACGGTGCCGTTGAGCCGCGCCTGAGAAGCCGTGATCTCGGACGCGGCATCTGTCTTTACAGTCGGGGCTGGGAGGAGTGTTGTGAAGGGCGTCCCCGTTGCGCTCGCGGAGCCCACAGCGTTCGTAGCGGCAAGGCGCCAGTAGTACGTGGTGCCGGGGGTGAGCCCCGTGATCGAGGCGTTCACGGGGGTGGGCGCCGTGCCACTCCCGACGCTTCCCACGAATGCGGTGAGGACGCCGGCGAACGCGGGGGAGGTGCCGTGACTCGAACCGAGCCATGGTAGCAGACGCGTTCGGATCACAAGCCCGCTAAAGAGAGCGCTTGTGGCCGTGACGTTGCTAGGATCGCCAACGCTCACCGACGGTGCGGCCTCGGCGGTCATGACGATGCGTGCGATGGCGAAGAACTGCCTCGATGATGGCGTGCCCGATGCCTCGTAGCGCATCCCCGCCAGCACCAGGCGGCCGGAGGCGTCGAGAAGCATCCCGTAAGAGGCGAAGCCCTCCGCCCCGAACCCGAACCTGGCTTTCCCATCGCCGTCGAACGAGGGGTCGAGCGCCCCGTCCGGCATCAGCCGGGCGATGCCCACATCGAACGCGGTATAGGACCAGCTCGCTCCCGAGACGACGAGGCGGGACGCCTCGTCGATAACCCAGGCCGATCGCGGAGTCGCCGTAGCCCAAGAAGTCAACGGTGGAGAGGCCGTCTCCGCCAAACGACGTGTCGAGGCTGCCGTCACCGTTGAGGTGCAGCAAGGCGAAGTCGCTATCGACTTCGAATGCGGGCCAGCTGTTCCCACCAGGCCAGAGCTTCCCGTCGGAGCCGATCAGGAGGTCTGAGGCCGACTCGTCCCCGCCGAAATCGAATAGGCGCATCCCGTTCTGGCCGAAGGTCGCGTCGAAGCGCGCCGTCCGAGCTCAGTCGCGCGATAGCGAAGTCGATGTCGTAAATGCCGTTGCGGTAGACCGACGCGTAGCCACCCACGACGATCCGGCCGTTCGCATCCGTGGCCACGCCGGTCCCCCACGTTGCGCCACCAAAATCGAGAACGACCTTACCGTCCTCACTGAACGTGGGGTCGAGCGTGCCATCTGCCTTTAGCCGGGCGATCCCCATGTCGCACGGGACGTCATGCCGAAGGCCTTGCGTGGGTCGCTGCCACGAGTCGAACGACGGTGATTCGTCCTTCGCCGTCAATGGCGGACCTCAACCCGGAATCGCTCTGGCCCCCCATCTCGATGGAGGCCCGGCCGTCGCCGCTGAACGATCGGTCTAGCGTGCCGTCTGGGTTGAGGCGGACAACGAGGAAGTTGTTGTTGTAGACGCCTGAATAGCTCGCGTCCGTTGGATAGCCTGCGGTCCCGGAAAGAACGATCCTGCCGTTCGCATCGATGCTCACGGAGGCGAAGTACGACCTGATCGGGATCGAACTCAGCACGAGCCGGCCGTCTCCGTTGAAGGTTGGGTCCAGACCGCCGTCCGGGTTGAGGCGGAGGACAGCTGGGTATGACAATCCGGATCCTAACCCGATCTGTCCGGCCACGACGGTTCTTCCGGCGCCGTCCTGCGCCAGCGCCATCCCGCTCTGAGACTTGAACTCGTTGCCGTGGACGTCCGTGTACGCGAAGTGAACCTCCACCTTCCCGTTCCCCCCAAAGGTGGGGTCGAAGGCGACGGACGCGTCCGTTTCGGCCGGAGCGGCAAGGCTCGGCCGGCTTTGCTGAGTTTCGGAGAGCTCCATCCTGGCCCACGGGTCATGCGCACGGATGAGCTGCTCAACCGTTAAGACGGGAGCCCCAGTCCCCCGCGGGGATCTCCCTGGCACCTGTCCCTCAACACGCAATGGGGCGAGGAAGACGAACGCTAGAAGTATGGCAAGGCGGAGCCCTGCCCTGAAGGCAGCGCTCTTTGCAGACAGCGCACGGCGCTCTTTCGCCATCGTTAGCAGGCGCGAGATGGGAGGCACGTTAGGGTCGAAGCTAGATTGAGGTTTCATCGGCCTACGACGAGGGATCGAGCGGCTGCAAAGCAGCCCACGCTCAAGCGGAGGCGTGTAGACGACCGAGGGCAAGGTAGTTGCCTCGACGGGGACGGTATGCACATCGTCGGCAAGCACCGCCACTGCCCGCCCGAGCACGTCGTAGAGCGCCATGCGCACCGCTTCCGTTCGGGCAAGGCGCACCGTCACCCACTCTAGCACCGGATTGAGGTCGCCCGCCTCGCGCGCGTATGGCTCGCCACCGCCACCTCGCCCGCCGCACCATCCCGGTCGTATTCGTGATGGAGAACAGGGACCGCTCCCGACTCCAGTTTGCTGCCCCCATCTTCCGGTTTCGCGGTCATAAGCGCTGGCCTCGAATGAGCGAACCATGCGCGCCTGGTCCCACCCTGGGAGCCGCCTACGAGCAGGGGTTGCCGCTGAGGCTACGACGGTGGCCACAAGCAAGCAGACCATGGCGGTCAGCACGGAAGCCGATGCGGACCACCGGCGGTGGCGAGCCGGGATAGGCTCAGCAGGGGAAGCCAGCGTAGAACAGCCGGCCGCAGAAGGCCGGGGCATCAGGCAGATCATGGGCGTCATCCTCAGAAAGGCGACGCCGACCGGTACGGTAGCGCTCGGGAGCCCCGTTCTGACCTTTGAGCAATGACCGCGATGGTTGTGACGGCTGGACGCATGGCGTCTGGCCAGCGTGCCCGCGCCTATCCTGAATCCTTAGGGCCAGCAGTCTGGTAAGATCACTCGATCGGCGGTTTGGAGCGGGGCGCGGTGTAAAGGAGTACAGTGCACCGGGGGAGGGCCTGCGAATGTAAGCTAGACGACAATGAGAGAGGGACGAGGAAGTTACAATTCTATTACTAAATAGTTACAGACCATCGAGTTAGAAAAAACGAAATGTGCGAACAGTCGGCAGGGCGCGGAGGGCAGAATGGTAAGGAGAGGAGCGGTGGCGCGGTGCTGCTTGTGTAGACGTGCGGTGGGCGGTGTTGCCTTGCGGGACTATGGATGCCAGATAACGCGATGCCTCTTTCCCGCCCTATTCGTCCGGACGTGCGTGAGGCCCTGGCGGTGGCGCGCGGAGCGCTCGCGCGGCGGTATGGGGCGCGGCTGCTACCCGTGGCGCTCTACGGCTCGCAGGCGCGCGGGGAGGCGCACGAGGGTTCGGACGTGGACGTGCTGGCGGTGCTGGCGGGACCGCTGCAGCTCTACGACGAGATCAAGGCGCTCACGGACCTCGAGTGCGAGCTGGTCGACCGTTTTGGCGTGACGGTGTCGCTGCAGCCCTACGAAGGGGCGGCCTTCGAGGCCGGGGCGACGCCGTTTCTGCAGCGGGTGCGCCGCGACGCGGTGGAACTGTGAGCGGGCCGGGCGGCGCAGGACGCCGGGTCGCACGGACGGGCGGAGGGGCGCGCTGTTTGGCAAGGCCGCGCGGGCGACGGACGGCGCGACTAGGGGGCGGTGGACGACACGGAGACGGCGGTGAGCCGGCTCTACTATGCGGCCTTCTACGCGGCGCGGGCGGGGCTGCTGGTCGAGGGCGAGCATCCGAAGACGCACGCGGCGTGCTCACGCGCTTTCGGGCGCGGTACGAGCACACGGGCCGGATGGCGCCGGGGGTGGCGCGGACGCTGGCGTATGCCTTCGGGGTGCGGCTGCGGACGGACTACGAGGCCTTCACGGTGTTCGACGTGGGGCGACGCAGAGCCTGCTGGAGGACGTGGCGGGGTTTGTGGAGGCGGTGGCGCGAATCGTGGAGGGGTAAGGGGGGGGAGGACGATGGGCGAGGGACGACGGACGACGGGGGGAGAGGAGAGGGGGGGGGGGGGGAGGAGGACGGACGACGGCGCTGCGATGGAGAGGGCGATGGACGGCGGCGGGAGCACGGGTGGGTGGCGGCTGAGTGGCAGGAGCCGGACGCGACGGCGCTCAGGGGCGACGGGGAGTATTTCACCAGCTGGTGGGGGCGGGCGTGTACACGGCGGCGCAGGCGTATGCGAAGCTGGAGGGGCAGACGGGGTCGTGAGGGTGGAGAGGGGTGGAAGGTAGGACGACGCTTCCCCCTCCGGCGCTGCGCGCCACCTCCCCCGGCCTTCGGGGAGGGGTTGGTGGACGTCGCCACCTTGACGGGGGTGTGTGGG
>CAVUFJ010000005.1:0-527448 GCA_963740755.1 Rhodothermales bacterium | reverse complement strand
CTGCGAGGCGAGGGGCAGCGGCAGCATGGGGGCGGGCAGGGCGGGGGCGGACATGGGCCGGAGGGGGGCGGCGTTCGACCCCCAACATGCCCACGAATGCCTAGAGCGACGTTGCGGCAGCGTCACCGCGTGTTGCCTCCACGTCCCATGCGACGCCCGCGCAACACCGTGCGACGTGCGCGCACGTGCGGGTCATCGCTTCCGCCGGCATCCTGGTGCCCTGTCCCTTGGCCTGCCCCGCCACGCCCCCGTTTCCGGGGTGCGTTAGCCGATGGGTGCGGATCGCTCGGCGCCCTCGGCATAGGCCGACGGACGGCATCCGTAGTGCGCGGTGAAGGCGTTCGAGAAGTGCGCCACGCTCTTGAAGCCCACGGCGTAGGCCACCTCGCTCACCGTGCCCGCCCGCGCGCCGAGCAGGTCCGCTGCCCGCTCCATCCGCATCCGGCGGAGCACGTCCGAGGGGCGCTGGTCCACGCAGCTCGCGCAGCCGCCGGTGAAGGTGGCCCCGGCTCACGCCGACGCCCTCGGCCAGCCGCTCCACGCTGAACGCCTCGTCGCCAAGGTGAGCCTCGACCGTCGCCCGCACCCCTTCCAGCAACGTGGCGTCGGCGGACGGCGGCCCCACGGGCGACGGCGCCAGCATCGGCGGGCGCGTGCCCGGGCGCCGTGGCAGAAGCGCACGCGCAGCCGGCGTGCGCAGCGCGATCAGGTTCTCGATGCGCGCCCGCAGTTCGGCGGGGTCGAAGGGCTTGGTGAGGTAGTCGTCGCAGAACTCGCGGAGCCCTTCGAGCCGGTCTTCCTGCTCGGCCTTTGCCGTGAGCAGCAGGATCGGGATGAAGTCGGTCTCCGGGTCGGCGCGGAGGGCGCGGCAGAGGCCGAAGCCGTCGAGGCCGGGCATCATCACGTCCGAGACGATGAGGTCGGGCAGGCGGGCGCGCGCCTGCGCCAGCCCTTCCGTGCCGTCCACCGCCTCGACGACGCGGTACGCGGGCGTGCCCCGTTCGAGGTGGCGGCGGACGTAGGCGCGCACCTCGGCGTTGTCCTCTACCACCAGCACCGTCGTCACGTCGTCGCCCGCGTCGGACAGGGGCGCCCTCGCGTCGGCCTCGCCATCGCCGCCGGGTTCGGAGATGACCAGCAGGGGTGGGGGCACTTGTACTGCCGAACCGGCGCCGGCCCCCTCGTCGCTGATCTGATCGGGGGCGAGGTGGGCGCGTCCGAGGCGCAGCGATGCGGTGAAGCAGCTCCCGAAGCCTTCCTCGCTCGCGGCGGAGAGCGTGCCGCCGTGGAGGTCCACGAGTTCCTTCGCCAGCGCCAGCCCGATCCCCGTGCCGGGCTGCATCCGCACCGCCGACTCGTTGACGCGGTAGAAGCGGTCGAAGACGTGGGGGAGGTCCGCCGCCGGGATGCCGGGGCCGCTGTCGCGGATGGTCACGCGGGCATGTCCCCCATCGGCCTCGACGCTGACGCGCACGGCGCCGCCCCCGGGCGTGAACTTGAGGGCGTTCGAGAGGAGGTTTGCAAACACCTTCTCCAACTGCTCCGGGTCGCCGTAGACGACAAGGGGCGCCTCGGGCGAGGTGGACGTCGAAGGCGATGGACTTGCGCGCGGCGAGCGGCGCGAACCCCCGCGCGAGCCCCCTGACGAAGGCCCCGAGGTCGAGCGGGCGGGCGCGGAGGCGCACGCGGCCGGCTTCGAGGCGGGCCACGTCGAGGATCTGGTTGATGAGGTCGAGCACGCGGCCGGCGTTGCGCCGGGCAAGGCCCACCTGCTCGGCCATCGGCGCAGAGAGCGGCCCGTGGAGCCCCGCCTGAAGGTCGTCGAGCGGCCCGAGTGTGAGCGTGAGCGGCGTCCTGAACTCGTGGCTGACGTTGGCGAAGAAGCGGCTCCGCGCGCTGGTCGAGTTCGCGGAGCTGCTCGGCCTCCCGCTGCTCCATCTCCATGCGGAGCTGCAGGCGGAGGTGGTCTCTGCCGGTTCCGGTACACGAGCGTCAGGCCCCCGGCCAGGAGCACGACGTACCCGAGATAGGCCCACCACGTCTTCCACCACGGCGGCCACACGACGAGCGTGATGGCGGTGCCCGCCTCGTTCCACACGCCGTCGCTGTTGGCGGCCTTGACGCGGAAGCTGTATCGGCCGGGATCGAGGTTCGTGTACGTCGCGGTCCGCTCGGGGCCGGGCGTGCGCCACGCGTCGTCGTACCCCTCCAGCCGGTACCGGTACTGGTTCTGCCCCGGGTCCGCGAAGTGGAGGGCCGCGAAGGTGATCGTGAGGTCGCGCTGATGGGGGCGGAGGCGGATCTCGCGCGCATAGGGGAGGGCCGCATCGAGCGGCGAACCGGGGCCGTACGCATGGACCGTCGCGCCGCCGACCTGAAGCCGCGTCAGCACGACCGTCGGGGCGATGGGGTCGTCTACGATGCGGTCCGGGTAGAACGCGGTGAGCCCGTTGGCCCCGCCGAAGAACAGCTCGCCGGAGGCCGACCGGAATGAGGCGCCCGAGTTGAACTCGAGGGCCTGGATCCCGTCCTCGACGCCGAAGGTCCGCATCGCGCCGGTGGCCGGGTCGAACCGGACGAGCCCGGCGTTGGTCGAAAGCCAGAGCCGGCCCGCGTTGTCCGGCTCGATCCCGTAGACGACGTCGCTCGGCAGGTCGGTGTTGAGGGTGGTGTAGTGGGTGAAGCGCCCGGTCGCGGGGTCGAACCGGCTGAATCCGCCCCCGAACGTGCCCAGCCACAGCATCCCATCGGCGTCCGCGCGGAGGAACAGGATGAAGTCGGAGGAGGGGGTGTTGCGGTTGGCCGGGTCGTGGCGATAGTGGGTGAAGTGGCCGGTGGCCGGATCGAACCGGTCGAGCCCGCCGCCCCAGGTGCCCAGCCAGAGCGCCCCGTCGCGGCCTTCGATGAGGTAGCGGGCGAAGTCGTAGGCGGGGGTGTTGAGGTTGTTTGGGTCGTGGCAGTAGCGGGTGAACGTGCCCGTGGCCCGGTGCATCTCGTTGAGGCAGCCGGGCCCGCCCGACGTGATCCACGTGCGCCCTTTGCGGTCTTCGAGCATCCACCACGGGTTTTCGGAGCGCAGGCTGGCCGGGTCGCCCGGAATCTCAGCGAACCGCTCGGCGACCCGGCCCGTCGCCCGGTCGAACCGGTGCAGTCCGCCCGGCCGGCTGGAGACCCAGAAGGTCCCGTCGCGCGCCTCGTAGATCCCCATCACGACGCGCGAGGCCAGCCGCGACGGGTCCGAAGGGTCCGGGGAGTAGTGGGTAATCCGCCGCGTCGCCCGGTCGACCCGGTTGAGCCCGGCGCCTGTGCCGACCCACAGCGCCCCGGCCCGGTCTTCCAGGATCGCCCAGACGTCCGGGGCGTCGAGGGTGTTGGCGTCGTTGGGGTCGTGGGCGATGTGCTCGAACGGCGGCCGCTTCCGCTCGAAGAAGCTCACCCCGGAGGCCGTTCCGACCCAGAAGACCCCGGTGCGGTCGAGGTACAGCGAGGAGACACCGCCCCGCTTCAAACTCGTAGGGTCGGCGGGGTCGTGACGGTAGGGCGTGAAGGTGCCGGTGGCCGGGTCGAGCCGGTCCAGGCCCGCCGCAGAGCCCACCCAGAGCACCCCTTCGGGGTCTTCGAGAAGGGCCCAGATGTCGCTCGCGCTAGCCCCCGCCCCATCCACGCGCGGATACCGGACAAACTGGCCGCTCGCGCGGTCGTAGCGCGCGAGGCCGTTCGCCGTGCCGACCCAGAGGCGACCCTGGCGGTCCTCGTGCAGGGCATGGATGGCGCCGCCGGGCAGGCTGGCGGGGTCGGCCGGGGCGGACCGGAACGTGCGGAACCGGTTTGTCGTGGGGTCGAGCCGGCTCAGGGTGCCGTCTGCGGACCCGACCCACAGGCCCCCGGCGCGTTCGAGCAGGAGCGCTTCGATGCGGTCGGAGGGCAGGGCGCCTGGATCGCGGGGGCGGGCCGCGAACCGGTCCGTGCGCCCGGTGGCGGGGTCGAACCGGAACAGCCCCTCATACTTTGCCGCGATCCAGAGCACGCCCCGCCGGTCTCGGACGACGGCGTTTGTGCGGCGTGGGGCGGCCGATGGATACCGCCGGAAGCGCTCCGTCGCCGCGTCGTACCGGTTGAGCCCCCCGCTCTCGGTCGTCACCCAGAGGCCGCCCGCCCCGTCGAGGGCGAGGCCATTGGGCCAGGGGTCGCTCAGGCTGGTCGTGTCGAAGGGGATGGGCCGGGCGGCGCGCATCTCGTACCCGTCGTAGCGGAAGAGCCCGTCGGCGGTCGCGAACCACATGAAGCCCGCTTTGTCCTGCACCATCGCAGACACCTCCTGCGAGGGGCTGCCGGCGAAGGCGAGGGGGCGAAAGGCGACCCCGGCGAGGCGCACGTGCTCCGCGCGGCTCAGCGCGTCGGGATGCACCGGCACGGCTGTTCCCTGCCCGGCAGCGGGCACGAGGCCCTGCGCCAGCCAGAGCAGGCCGATCCAACCAGCGCACCTCATCGTCCTACGGGAGTGGTCTCGCGGGGGAGGATAAGGACCGCAGCCCGTACGTGGTGAGCGGGCGTGATCCCGGCTGCGGTTGGATCGGGCGTCTACTGCGGCCCGCCCGGCCCGCTGCGCGCCGGCACGTCGATCCGGCCCGGCGTCCATGGGCTGGGACGGCCCTCCTGCGGGGTCAGCAGGCCCAAAGCGCCGATCGAGTCGGGCTATGGCTTGTCCGCGCGCCCCGGTCGGGTGTACGTTCCCGCGTGCCTCCCCGGGCACCGTTGCTCCCTTTATCCTCCTGCCATGCGTCGCTTCTACGTGTCTGCTCGTCTCGCTGCCCTTGCGCTGCTCTGCCTGATGGTGCCCGCCGGCACCGCGCAGCAGCTCGACACCGCCTATGCCAACAGCCTGATGCGCTTCCGCAACATCGGCCCGTTTCGCGGCGGGCGCGTGGCGGCGGTGACGGGCGTGCCCTCGCGCCCGACCACGTTCTACATGGGCGCCACCGGTGGGGGCGTGTGGAAGACCACCGACGGCGGGGGCACCTGGGCGAACGTCTCAGATGGCTTTTTCGGCGGCTCGATTGGCGCCGTCGCCGTGGCGCTCTCCGATCCCAACATCGTCTATGTGGGCGGCGGCGAGTCTACGGTGCGCGGCAACGTGTCGCAGGGCTCGGGGATGTGGAAGAGCGAGGACGCCGGCCGCACCTGGCGCAGCATCGGTCTCGCGGGCAGCCGCATCGTGCCCCGCGTGCGCATCCACCCGCGCGATCCGAACGTGGTGTACGCCGCCGTCCTCGGCGACCTGTTCAAGGGCACGCCCGAGCGCGGGGTCTACCGCTCGCTCGACGGCGGGGCCACGTGGAAGCGCCTCCTCTTTGCCAACGAAGACGCGGGCGCCTTCGAACTCGTGATGGACCCCACGAACCCGCGCACGCTCTATGCGAGCACCTGGCGCATCCGCCGCACGCCCTACAGCCTCGAATCGGGCGGCGAGGGCTCGGGGCTGTGGAAGTCCACGGACGGGGGCGACACGTGGGCCAATATTTCCCGCAACACGGGCCTGCCCAAGGGCACGCTCGGCGTGATCGGCGTGGCCGTCTCGCCGGCCAACCCGGACCGCATCTGGGCGCAAGTCGAAGCCGCTGATGGGGGCCTGTTTCGCTCCGACAATGCGGGCGCGACGTGGACGAAGGTCAACGAGGACCGCAATCTCCGCCAGCGCGCGTGGTACTACTCCCGCCTCACCGCCGACCCGTCCGATGAGGACGTGGTCTACGGGATGAACGTCAACCTGTGGCGCTCGAAGGATGGCGGGCGCACGTTCCAGAACATTGGCAGCATCGGCCACGGCGACACGCACGACCTCTGGATCGACCCGAACGACGCCAGCCGGATGATCCTGGGCGACGACGGCGGCGCCGAAGTGTCGTTCGACCGGGGCGAGAACTGGTCCACGATCATGAACCAGCCCACCGCGCAGTTCTACCGCGTGACGACCGACAACGTGTTTCCGTACCGCATCTACGGCGCGCAGCAGGACAACTCGACCGTCCGCATCAAGAGCCGCAACACCGACGGCGGCTCAATTGGCGAGCGCGACTGGGAGGAGACGGCGGGCGCCGAGTCCGGCTGGATCGCCCCCGACCCGAAAGACCCGGAGGTCGTCTACGGCGGCAACTACGGCGGCTACCTCGCCCGCCTCGACCATCGCACCGGGCAGCAGCGCGACGTGAACGTGTGGCCCGACAACCCGATGGGCCACGGCGCCATCGACCTCAAGGAACGCTTCCAGTGGAACTTCCCCATCGTGTTCTCGCGCCACGACCCCAAGCGCCTCTACGCCACCAGCCAGCACGTCTGGATGAGCACCAACGAGGGGCAAACGTGGACCCGCCTCTCGGGCGACCTCACCCGGGGCGACTCGGCGACCCTCAAGGCGAGCGGCGGGCCGATCACGAAGGACAACACGGGCGTCGAGTACTACGGGACGGTCTTCGCCATCGCCGAGGGCCGCGACGCCGGCACCATCTGGACCGGCTCCGACGACGGCCTCCTCCACGTCACGCGCGACGACGGGCGGACGTGGGCCAACGTGACCCCGCGCGAACTGCCCGAGTGGGCGCAGGTGAACAGCATTGAGGCCGATCCTTTCAACGCAGGCGGCCTCTACGTGGCCGCCACGCGCTACAAGAAGGGCGACTACCGCCCCTACCTCTACCACACCACCGACTACGGCCGCACCTGGCGCACCATCACGCGCGGCATCGCCGACGAGCACTTTACGCGCGTGATCCGGGCCGACCCGGCGCAGCGGGGCCTGCTCTTCGCCGGGACCGAAAGCGGCCTCTATGTCTCCTTCGACGATGGGGCGCTGTGGCAGCCGTTCCAGCAGAACCTGCCCATCGTGCCCGTCACGGACCTCGCGATCAAGAACGGCGACCTGATCGTGGCCACGCAGGGCCGCGCGTTCTGGGTGATGGACGACCTGACGCCCCTGCGCCGCTACCGCGCCGAGCAGCCGCGCGCGGCCTTCGCGCTCGTGCCGCCGTCGGAGACCGTGCGTGCGGGTGGCGGGCAGGGCGGGCCGAGCCGCCGCGAAGGGCAGAACGCCCCCGGCGGGGTCGTGCTGCGCTACTGGCTCCGCGAGGCCCCGGATTCGTCCGCCGTCAAGCTCCGCATCCTCGACGCCACCGGCACCCCCATCGCCACGTTCACGCCGAAGGACCAGCAGAGCCGCCTGCCGCTCAAAAAGGGCGGCAACACGCTCGTCTGGAACACGCGCTATGCGCCGTCTGAGACCTTCCCCGGGATCATCCTCTGGGGCGGTGGCACGCAGGGGCCCCGCGCGGTGCCCGGACGCTACACCGCCCGCCTCGTCGTGGGCAAGGACTCCACCGAGGCGCCCTTCGACCTCGTGCAGGACCCACGCGTGCAGACGGCGCCCGAGGACTACGCCGCGCAGTTCGCTTTCCTGACGCAGGTGCGCGACAAGCTCACCGAGACGCACAAGGCCATCAAGCGCATCCGCGACACGCGCGACCAGATCAGCGGCGTCATCGGGCGGTTGCCCGCCGGGGCCGCCTCCGACAGCGTCAAGGCGCAGGGGCGCCGCCTCACGCGGGCGCTCACGCGCGTCGAGGAAGAACTGTACCAGACGAAGAACCGCGCCGGGCAGGACCCGCTCAACTTCCCGATCCGCCTCAACAACCGCCTCGCGGGCGTCGCCTCGTCCGCCTCCCAGGGCGACGCCCGGCCCACCGATCAGCAGGAAGCCGTCCGCGCGGAGGTGACGGCGCTCATCGACGTCCAGCTTGCCCGCTTGAATACCCTCCTCACCACCGAGGTCGCCGCGTTCAACGACGCCGTGCGCGGCCTCAACCTCGACGCGGTCGTGATCAAGGACAAGCCGTGAGGCGTGTCCGCCGCGCGCTGCCGCTCGTCGGCGTCGTCCTGCTCGCCTCGGGGCCTCCTGAGGCGGGTTGGACGTGCGGGCGCCGCGCCGCGCCGGCCGCCGCAGATACCACCGCCCTCGTGACGCCCGCGCCGCTGCCGGACAGCCTCGGCATGGAGGAACAGGTGCCGCTACCGACGCTCCCGGAAGTGCTGCCCGCGCAGCATCCTCCTGTGGCGGTGCAGACGGGCCCGGTGCCCGCCGCCGATCTTGTGATCCCGGTCGTGGGCATTCGCGGGAGCCAGCTCTCAGACACGTTCACGCAGAGCCGCTCCGAAGGGCGCGTGCACAACGCCATCGACATCATGGCGCCGAAGGGCACGCCCGTCGTGGCGGCGGCGGCGGGGCGCGTGAAGCGGCTGTTCACGAGCGAGAAGGGCGGCCTCACCGTCTACGTGCTCCTCCCGGATGGACACACTGTCCACTACTACGCGCACCTCGACGGCTACGCGCCCGGCCTCGCCGCCGGGCAGGCGCTCCGCGTGGGCGATCCGGTCGGGTTTGTGGGCGAGACAGGCAACGTGGTGCCGGGCAGCCCGCACCTCCATTTTGCCATCTGGACGGCCGCCGACAGCCTCCACTTCTGGGACGGCGCCAACCAGAACCCGTACGCGCTCCTCAAGTCTGCGCCCGTCGTGCCGATGATGTAACGACCCTGGCACGCAGCTTGATGTAACGCGTGTGTTACCCGGACGTCATGATCCTCCGCTACACCTTCCCGGCGATCTTCGCTGCCCTCGTGCTCACTGGCTGCGCCTCGCAGTCGGTCGTGACCTCGCCCCGCCCCAAGCCTCCTGCGGCGCGCCCAGCCGCGAAGCCCGCCCCGCGCCCGTCCACGCGCGAGGTGGTCTACGAGTCGCCCGTCCCGCCCGGCCGCCCCGGCGCCGGCCTATGAAGCCGCGCCTGCGCAGCCGCTCGTGATGCCGGTGGACGGCTACAGCCTCGCCCGCCTGCGCAACACCTACGGCGATGCCCGCTCGGGGGGGCGCACGCATGAAGCCATCGACTTGGTCGCGCCGATGGGCACGCGCATCTTCTCGGCCGCGCCCGGCATCGTGCTCCGCAAGTCGAGCGGGGGGCTCGGCGGCACCGCCCTCACGGTGAAGAGCCTCGACGGGCTCCTGCTCTATTACTACGCCCACCTGAGCCGCTACGCCGAAGGCCTCCGCGAAGGCCAGCGCGTGGACGCAGGCGACCTGCTCGGCTACGTCGGCATGACGGGCGATGCGACGGGGCCGCACCTCCACTTTGCCGTCTGGTACGCCAGCCCGAGCGGCTACCGCACCGGCACGCCGGTGAACCCGTACCCGCTCCTCGCCCGGGGCGAACTCCCCCCGCGCCGCGACGCGCCGCCCGCCGTGCCGGAATCGGCGCCGCCCCGTCCGGCGGTGACGGTCACGCGCACGCCGCAGGCCTCGGACCCCGACGCCTCGCCGCGTGCGGAGGAGCCCGCCCGTTCGGCGCCGCGCCGTGACGCCGAGCACCGCCCCGCCGTCACCGTGACGCGCGTGCCGGTCTCGTCGCGTACAACGCCCGAGCGGAACCGCCCGGCAGGCGAGCCGGCGCCGCAGGCGTCGCGCCGCCCGGCCGTTGCCGCGGTGCCGACGCCGGTCAGCGTCGACGCCCCGCGCGGCTGGTAAGCATCACATCGTCTCTGCAGGAACGCCCCTCCTCCGGTCTGGAAGAGGGGCGTTCCGCTGCAGATGCGGCGCTCACGCGGCCATCCGTGAGGGGGCTTCGTAGTAGAGCTGGCACTCCGCCTCGCGTCCGCGCACGACGCGCTCGCCCCGCAGCGCGCCCCGCGTCTCGGTGACGACCGTGCAGGTGCGCTCGGGGCCCTCGGGGGTGGTGTAGTAGAGCACCACCCAGTCGGTGTGCTTGCCGAGTTCGTGGGCGCGGGGGGTGTTGGAGTAGAGCGCCGTAAAGCGCCACGGGCCCCGCCGCGTCTCCAGCACCGGCAGCCACGCCTCGCCGGTCGGGTTGAAGCGGCGCGGGGCAATGGTCGGGAGGGTGCCGCGCCGGGCGTGGTCGCGGTACTCGTCGTCCACGCTGAGCAGGTCGGCCACGGTCGGGTCGTCGAGGCGGGCGGGGCGGAGGGGGCGCGCCTGCCGGGCGTCGCGGCGCGTGCGGCGGGCGAGGATGGCGTCGAGCTGGGCCTTGATGGCGCGCACGCGCCGGTCGCCAAAGCCGGGCAGGGCGGCGAGGCGCCCGTCGTAGGCCGCCAGTTCGAGCCCTTCGAGCGTCTCGACGCCGAGCGCGTCGTGGATGAGGCGCGCGGAGGTGCGTCCGATGCCGGTGATGCGGGCGAGCAGGCGTACCGGCGGCACGGCCTCCTGCAACTCGCGCACGAGCGCGAGTTCGCCCGTGTGCACGAACGCGGCGATGCGCTGCGCGAGTCGCTCGCCGATGCCGGGGAGCGCTTCGAGGGCGTCGGGCCCCCCCGCGAGCACCATCTCGGAGAGGCGCGCTTCGCTCGTGCGGACGGTCTCGGCGGCGCGCTGGTAGGCGGCCACGCGGTGCTCGTTGGCCTCGCGCTCGGCGAGCAGCGCAGCGGCGTGGTCGAGCGCGTCGGCGATGGCGGCATTCGAGGGGCCGGCGAGCCCATCGGCGCCGAGGGGAAGGGGAAAGAGGGACGGCGTCATGGCCTCGGGGGTTAAACTGGTCCAAGATCGCCCCCGTGAGTGACACCCTTATGGCGTTGGAAATACGCCTGTTTAGGCCGATTCGAAGCCTCAGCGCGCGGACCATGTGT
Source organism: Rhodothermales bacterium (assembly GCA_963740755.1). Taxonomy (GTDB): domain Bacteria; phylum Bacteroidota; class Rhodothermia; order Rhodothermales; family BA12; genus CAVSDF01. The sequence continues at coordinate 516,769 of CAVUFJ010000005.1, read as the reverse complement.
CACCCCCTCCCCGGACGTCCGCACCGGGTGGCGCCCTACCTTGCGCGCACGTTCAACTGCGCCCGCTCATGGCCATCGTCCGCCTCGTCAACGCCGTGTTTTATGCCCACCACGGCGTGATGCCCGAGGAGCACCGCGTCGGGCGCCGCTTCGAAGTGGACGTGGCCCTGGAGGTGGAGATCGCGGCGGCCGCGCAGGCCGACGACCTCACGCAGACGGTGGATTACGAGCGCGTCTACCGCATCGCGCAGCGCGCCGTGACGGAGAACCGCTTCTACCTCATCGAGCGCCTCGCCTACCTCATCGCCCACGAAGCGCTCGACACGTTCCCGCACGCCGCCTCTGCCGAGGTCACCGTCCGCAAGCCCGACCCACCCGTCGGCGGCACGGTTGCGCACGCCTCTGTCACGTACACAGCGAGACGCGCGGGCTGAGGGGTTCGTAGATCGTGGTTCTGTTGTCAGATAGATCAGAATGCTTCCGCGCTTCTGACCACGAACCACGAACGACCAACAACGAACGATCACGCCGGGATCTGCTGCGTGAGGCAGTGGAGGGCGCCGAGGCCCCAGACCACGTCGCGGCAGGGCACGGGCACGATCTCGCGCGCCGGGAAGAGGCGCTGCATCGTCTCCACGGCCACGCGGTCGTTCGGGTCGCCGAAGACGGGCAGCAGCACCACGCCGTTGGCGACGTAGAAGTTGGCGTAGGACGCCGGCAGCCGCTCGCCCTTCGACACGACGGGCGCGGGCATGGGCAGCGTCTCGATGCGGAGCGGGCGCCCGCCGGGCAGGCGCGCTGCGCGGAGGCGTTCGAGGTTCTCGCGGAGCGGGTCGAAGTTGGCGTCGCGCGGGTCTTCTTCGAGGACCGTCACCACCGTTTCCGCGTCCACAAAGCGCGTCAGGTCGTCGATGTGGCCGTCCGTGTCGTCGCCCGCGACGCCGTCGCCGAGCCAGATCACATGCTGAGCGCCGAGGAAATCCGACAGACGCGCTTCGATGTCGGCGCGCGTGAGGCCGGGGTTGCGGTTGGGGTTGAGCAGGCAGGCCTCGGTGGTGAGGACGGTACCGGCCCCGTTGACCTCGATGGAGCCGCCCTCCAGGATCATCCCGCCTTCCACGACGGGCGTTTCGAACAGGCGCGCCATCGCATGTGCCACCTGGGCGTCCTGGTCGTACGGGTACTTGCCGCCCCACGAGTTGAAGCCCCAGCGCGTAGCCACAAGCGCCCCGGCAGCGTCTTTCACGAAGATCGCCCCGTGGTCGCGCGCCCAGGCGTCGTCGGTGGGCACGTCGTGGAGGGTGACCGCGCCGCGCACGCCATGGGCGTCGAACAGCTCGGCCAGGTGCTGCCGGTGCGCGCCGCCGAGCGTGCCGACATGGACGGCCTCGTGCTGCGCGAGCGCGCGCACGGCAAAGGCGAGCGCGGCCTCGACGGCGGGCAGCTCGTCCGGCCACGTCTCCGCGCTGTGCGGCCACGAGAACCAGGTGGCGCGGTGGGGCGCCCACTCGGCAGGCATCCGGAACGGCGGAACAGGGGCGGACATGGGCAGGCGGCGGGACACGGCGCAGCGTGTCCTCGAAAAGGGGCAGCAGGCGTCTCAGGCAGGGACCGGCCCGCGCGGGCCGGCGCCTTCACAGAAAAAGGCCGGACGTGGTATACGTCCGGCCTTTTGAGTAGCGGGGGGAGGATTCGAACCTCCGACCTTCGGGTTATGAGCCCGACGAGCTACCTCTGCTCTACCCCGCGATCTTGAGTACGAGTATACGGCACAGAGCTTGTGCGGGTCAAGCCTGTTGTTGCGTTGAACCGTGACGATTCGGTGGAGCCTCCCTTTTCCCATGCCTCGGCTGTTTTTCCCGCCCATGCTTTCGCTGTTTGCCTCGTTCGCCCTCGCGCTCTGCTCGTTTTCGGGCTGCGCCCCCGCCGAGCGCGCCCCGGCCCCGGTGGTGGCGCCGTCTCCCTTTTCCGACCGGCGCATCGCCATTACGCTCGATGATGGGCCGGTGGCCAAGCCGCTCTCCTATCGGAGCCAGTGGGAGCGCACGCTCGTCATCGACTCGCTCGCGCGTGCGGCGCGGCGCTTCGGGGCGCCGCTCACGGTCTTCGCCATCGGCAGCCAGTTGCAGGACTCGGTCGGTGGCCCGCTCCTCGACGAGTGGATGCGGCGCGGCGTCGAACTGGGCAACCACTCGATGACGCACCCGGACTTCGGCGCGCTCGACGCCGCCGCAGGCACGCGCGAGATCCTCGACACGCAGGCGCTCCTTGCGCCCATCGCGGCACGCTACGGCAAGGCGGTGCGCTACTTCCGCTTTCCGCTCCTTGCCGAGGGCCGCACGGCTGCGCAGAAGGCCACCTACGCCGACGTGCTCCGCCGCGCGGGCCTCACGAACGCGCGCGTGACGATCTCGACGCTCGACTGGGACTACGACAACCGCTACATGGCCCTCGAACTGCAGGAAGACTGGGCGGCGCGCTACGAGGTGGGCCAGGAGTACCTCCAGAACCTCCGCGAAACGATTGCTTACTGGGACCGCACCGCCCTCGAACTCACGGGCGGGCGCCCCATCGCGCACGTGCTGCTGCTGCACGCCAACCGCATCAACCGCGATTACCTCGGGCAGCTGCTCGCCGAACTCAAGGCGCAGGGCTACCGCTTCGTCTCGCTCGACGAGGCCTACCGCGACCCGATCTACCGCGCCCCCGAAACGTGGGTGAGCCCCAACGGCGTCTCCTTCCTCGAACAGGTCAAGCAGACGCGGCTGGGGTCGTAGCGCTCCGCACCCAGAGGTCCCTCAAATCATCGCGCCCGCCTTCCATCGTGGAAGGCGGGCGCGATGAGGTTCAAGGTGCGGTCCTGCTCCTGTCAGATGGCAACGGCACGATGCGCAAGCAGGGTTAAGGGTGACTACTGACCCTGCCGGGCGGGCGGGCGCTGCTGACGCCGGCCACGTGTCGTTCGTACGGTCGGTGTCGGGGAGCCAGCCGTCCGGGTCGATCCGGGCGCTGCGGACGCGGCGCGCGAACGGCATTGTGAACGTCGGGCGGGGCTGTAGGCGAGCGCGGGAATCATCCGGCGGTCCGTTGTGCCGTCCTCATACGTCACCTCGACGAGCGTTGGCAGGACGAGGCCGCCGCGGTTCTCGACGCGTCACGCCCGAGCCGGCGTCGGCGTTGGCGATGGCGGTGACGGCCTGGTCGAAGCGGCCGGTCTCGTAGAACCATCCGCGCCAGAAGTAGTCGAGGTCCTCGCCCGGAGACGTCTTCGATGGTGCGGAAGAAGTCGGAGGGCTGGGGGTGTCTGAAGGCCCAGCGGCGGCATGTACTCGCGGAAGGCGGCGTCGAAGCGCTCGGGGCCGAGCATGTACTCGCGCAGGAGCACGAGGCCCGCGCCGGGCTTCGAGTAGCCGAGCAAGCCGAGGCCGTTGGCGCGGATATGTCCGGGTAGGTCATGATCGGCTGCTCGCCAGCTCGCACTTCATGCCGCGCGCGATGCCGTCGGCGCCGGTGCGCCGGCGCGCTGCGACTCTTGCTGTAGTAGTCGAGTTGGAGTAGCGGTTGATGTACGTGTTGAAGCCCTCGTCCATCCACGGGTAGCGGCGCTCGTCGGAGCCGACGATCATGGGAAACCAGTTGTGGCCGAACTCATGGTCGGTGACGCCGATGAGGCCCTGCCCGCGCGAGCGCGCCGCCGCAGAACACGATGCCCGGATACTCCATGCCGCCCACGATGCCCGCCATGTTGGACGCGGCGGGGTAGGGGTAGCGGAACCACTCCGCGAGTAGTACTCGATGGTGTGGCGGAGAATCTGCGTCGACTTCTCCCAGCCCTCGGTGCCTCTGGCCCGGCGTGCCGATGCCTTCCACGGGGTAGAGCTCTGCACGAGCGTGCCGTGCCGGCCTTCGCGGCGTCGCCGATGACGAAGCGCTGGAGGCGGCCCACGCAAAGTCGCGGCTGTTCTGGAGGCGGAATTCCAGGCGAGCATCCACGTCTTGGTGCGCGGGCGCCGGGCGGGCGTGCCCAGCTCGTCGCGGCCCACGACGGTCACGGTCTCGCCGGACGTGCGGGCCGGCTCCAACCGGGCACCTGCTCGCCGGCGTGTACACCTCGCTGCGGGTTCTGAGCAGCTCGCCCGAGCCCGCCACGACGCATGTCGCGCGGCGCGGTCAGTCCACGTCGTAGTCGCCGTAGGAGAGGTAGAACTCGCCCTGGCCGTAGTAGGGGAGCGGGTTCCAGCCGTTCACGTCGTCGTAGACGTACATGCGCGGGTACCACTGGGCGACCTCGTAGACGACGCCCTTGGTGGCGTGAAGCGCCCGAGGCGGTCGGCGCCGTATTCCGGGACGATGAACGAATACTCGACCGTCACGTCGACGCGTGCCGCCTTCTTGGCGAGCGGCTGGGCAGGTCGAGGCGCATCCGCGTGTCGTCCACGCTGTAGGCGTGACGCCGTAGCGCCGCCCGCCCTGCGACGATCTCGACTTTGGAGAGGTGTCGCCGCCTCCGGGAACGAGCCGCGCCAGCGGCTGTCGGCGGGCTGGACGTTGGCGCCGCGCGAGCCGGGGGCGAAGATGTTCTGCTCCATCGCCATCCACAGGTCGAGGCGAGTCGGGCGCGTTGTTGGTGTAGCGCATCGCCACGCGTGCCGGTCACCTGTGCTGGTTCGGGTCGAGGCGCGCGGAATGCGGTAGTCGGCACTTCTCTGCCAGTAGTTGCGGGCCGGGCCGCCCGTCGGCGTTGCGGTACGCGTTGGGCGTGGGCAGCATCATCTGCCCGAGCAGCGCCGACGACGGGTTCATGATCGGCGCGGGGCGCGCGGCGGGCGTAACCGGCGCCGCCGGCACCGGCTGGGCCGCCGGCGGAGGGGTCCGCTGGCGCGGCGGACGGTTCTGGGCCTGCGCGGCGGGCAGCACGAGGAGCGCCGCGAGCAGGAAGGCAGAGATGCGCGTAGGCATGACGGTAGAGGTGGGGTGGAGGCGACGGAAAGGATCGAAACAAGGTACCGCCCGCGCGTGGGGCGTCTTCGGCACAGATCGGTCAATCCCGTAACGACCGGGCCGGCTCGCAACATCCCGCGCCCCCGGACACGGCCCTCAGGCCCGCCGTTGGGCGTGGGCGCAGGCGCGCGGTGTATCATCGGGCCTGTTCCATGCCTGCCTATGCTCCGCCGCCTGCTGTTTCTGTCGGTCCTGTTCGCCCCGCTGGCCGGGCGCGCGCAGGAGGCGCCGCTCCAACTCGCCTACGTGCCGGGCGTGCGCTACACGCTCACGCAGGTGGACTCGATGGACATGCACCTCGGCATGACGTTCGACGGGCAGGCGATGCCGTCGCTTGCGCCGATGCGCATGGCGACGCTGAGCGTGGCGGACTTTACGGTCGAAGCGCGTGGCGACGAATGGCGCATGACCCGCGTCGAGCGGCGGCGGCGCACCTGGTCGGACGGTGCGGGCGGGGTCGAATCGGTGGACACCGACAGCGCGGCCTCGGTGGCGGCGAGCCCCGTCGGCCCCCTGGCGGTGGCGCTGATCGGGCGGCCCGTCCACCTCCGGATCGCGCGCGACGGGCGCGTGCTCGAACTGCTCGGACGCGACTCGCTGCTGGCCGTGGTGCTGGCGCCCTGCCCGGCCCACCCGAGGCACGCGAAGCGCTGCGCCCGGCGGTCGCTAGCCTGCTCGACGGCCTCGTGTCGCTAGGCTACACCCTGCCGCCTGCCGCCACCCCTGTGGGCAGCATGTGGACGCAGACGGTGCCAGGAACGGGCCCCGTGCCGCTCGAAGTCGAGCAGCACTACACGCTCGACGCGCTCGCCGGCGACGCCGCGCAGATCGGGTTTGCCTTCATGTTTCGCCTGGCCCCCGATGCGCCGCCGATGGGCGTCGGGCCGATGGCCTTCCGGATGCAGATGGACGGCACCGGCACGGGCACCTGGCACCTCAACCTGCGCGATGGCACCTCCATGCCTCCATGCGCGCCCACATCGCAGGGCGGCGGCACGCCCGTCGAGGCGACGCCCGGGATGCCGTCCATGCAGATGCAGATGCAGCAGGACAGCCGGAGTTGGACGATCATCACGCGCGCCGAGGGGTAGGGCGCCGGGTAGGCGGCGTGGGGCAGGGGCTTCACAATCGCGGGGCGGGCGCATGATGTAGTTTGGCCGCACGCTCGCCCCCGCCGCCCTGTGCTCGCTCCCGAAGGCCGCCCGCTCATCTTTGCCGCCGCCGTGCTCGCGCTCCTGCTGGGCCTCGGCGGCTTGCCCTGGGCGGCATTCATCGGCTGGCTGCTCGTAGCGCTCGGCGTGGCCTCGCTCCTGTTCACGCTCTACTTTTTCCGCGACCCGCCGCGCACCACGCCCCCGGGCGCCGATGTGCCTCCTGATCGCCCCGGCGGACGGGCGCGTGATCCTGATCCAGGACGTGGCGCACGAGCCGCTCTACCTCCACGGGCCGGCCAAGCAGGTGTCCATCTTCCTCTCGCCGCTCAACGTCCACGTCAACCGCATCCCCGCCGACGGGGTGATCGAGTTCGACCAGTACGTGCCGGGCGAGTACCTCGTGGCGTGGCACGAGAAGGCGAGCGAGAAGAACGAGCGGTCCCAACTCGGCCTCGTCCACCCGAGCGGCCACCGCGTGCTGTTCAAGCAGATCGCGGGCGCCATTGCCCGGCGCATCGTCTACCACGCCCGCGTGGGCGATGCGGTGAAGGCCGGGGCAGCGCTACGGCATCGTCCGCTTCGGCTCGCGCATGGACATCCTCGTGCCGCCGTCGGTCGAGCTGCGGGTGGCCATTGGCGACATCACGGTGGGCGGGCGAGACGATCATGGGCCGCTTCCCCGCCGGCGGCGACGGCGTGGCCACCGGCGCCACGCACCACCCCGCCGCAACCGAGCCCGCCCTCTGATGGCCCCGATCCTGCGCCGCCGCGCCCGTCCCGAGACGGGCCGCCGCCGCCGCCGCATCCCCCCGGCGGCGGTGCCGTCGTTCTTCACGCTCATGAACCTGTTCTCCGGCTTTCTGGCCGTGGTGCAGATTCACGAGGGGCGGTTCGTGAGCGCGTGCTGGCTCGTCGTGCTCGCCGGCGTGTTCGACCTTTTCGACGGCATGATGGCGCGCCTGACGGGCTCGCAGTCGGCCTTTGGCGTCGAACTCGACTCGCTCGCAGACGCCGTCTCGTTCGGGCTCGTGCCGTCGTACCTCGTCTACGTCTTCGGCCTCTCCGAGGCGGGCCTGCTCGGCATCGTCGTCTCCTCGCTGCTCGCGCTCTGCGGGGCCGTGCGCCTGGCCCGCTTCAACGTCCTCTTCGACGGCGAGAAGAAGACGAGCTTCACCGGCCTCCCCATCCCGATGCAGGCGGCCACGGTCGTGGCGCTCGTGCTCAACGTCGAGCGCCACGACTTCCAGTTCTACAGCCCGGGCGGCCTCAACCTGCTGATTCCGGTCGTCGTCGTGTTGGCGCTGCTGATGGTGTCCACGATCCCGTTCGATTCGGGCCCGCGCCCGACGGCCGTCCTACGTCCGCGCCCATCCGTGGTGGGCGCTTTTCTACGCCGTCTGCCTGCTCCTCGTGGTCGTGCTGCAAGAGAAAGGCCTGCTCATCGCGCTCGCGTCCTACCTCAGCGCGGGCATGGGCATCGCCCTGTGGCGCTTTGTGCGCGTCGTGCGCACCAGCCCGCCCGCCGCCCCCGCCGAGCCTCCGCGCGCCTCCTCCCGACCGCGTGCATCGTACCGCGCCCTATCCGCATCACGCTCCGGCCTTCCATCCTCGACCCGCAGGGCAAGGCCATCCACCACGCCCTCGGCACGCTCGGCTTTCCGGAGGTCGCGAGCGTCCGCATGGGCAAGGTGGCCGACATGCTGCATCGACGCCCCGAACGCCGCGAGGCCGACGCGCTCGCCCGTAGGCGTCGGCCCGGCCCTGCTCGCCAACCCGGTGATGGAAGACTTCTACGTCAGGTCGAGGCCGTGGCACGCCCGAACCTGGGTCGCCGGATGACGCTGCACGCCGCCTGGCCCCGTCACGGACGAAGCCGCGTGCTCGACGCGCCCGACGTCAGGCCGAGAGCGCGATCGGGTTGCCGTGGCGCGTGCTCCTGTTCAACGACGACATCCACACCTTCGAGGATGTCATCGCGCAACTTGTCAAGGCGACCGGATGCTCGTTCGAGCACGGGCCGAGGGGGTCGCGTGGACCGTGCATACGCAGGGCAAGGCCGTCGCCTTCGAGGGCGAGTTCGACGAATGCTTCGCGCGTGCAGGGCGTGCTGCGCGAGATCGCACTCGTGACCCAGATCGAAGGGTAGGGCGCGGCAGGGCCGGAGGACCAAGGGGCGGAAATCTCAGCACGCGTACCCCCCTGCGGTTTCCCCGGACCGATTTCGCTATCTGCCGCCATACCAGAACGTTAGACGGCACGCAGCTTGCTACGAAAGCAGGGAAACGAAACACCGGCCTTCCGGCGGCTGTATATTGCGCCGTTAGGAGGCCACGTCTCCCGCCCGTCCATGCGCCACTCGCTACACCTCACGCTCGCTTCTGCCTTCGCGGCCCTGCTGCTCGCGCTTGCCACCCCGGCAGCGCAGGCCCAGACGGCTACGCGTGCGGCTTCGGACGACGTGAACGTGGTGGTTTCGACCGCCACGCCCAACCCGGCGCAGGCCACCTCCCGCTTCAACGTGGCGGTGCGCCGGGCGCACTCAGGTGCGCGTAGAACTGTGCAACGTCCTCGGCCAGCGCGTCCAGACGCTCCTCGATGACCGCCTCGACGCCGGGCAGAGCCGTACCCTCGTCATCAACGCGGACAACCTGCCGCCCGGCCTGTACCTCTACCGCGTGCAGAGCGAGCGCGAGCGTGATCACGCGCCAGGTCGTCATCTCGCGCTGAGCGTTCCGTCTGACAGATCGAGACGCCGTTGCCTTCGGGGACGGCGTTTTGCGTTTGGACCGGGCAGGCCGAATCCGAGCTTCTGCAGCGCCCACACGCCCACGAGAATGGCCTCGGCGGTGTCGTGGCGGAGGGTTTTGGGCTGCGCGACCGGGCTCCGGGCGATGACGGCGCGGGCGGCGGCAATAGAGGCGGCCTTGAGGTCGGCGCCGGGGCGGAGGGACGGCAGGAGCGCGGCGCGCCACTCGTGGGCCTGCACGGAGCTGCAGCGTGCAGCCCGCGCCGTTCGGCCTCGCGCCGCCAGGGCGTGGCGATGGGACCGCCGCCTTCGAGGGCCAGGGCTTCCACGTCGGGGAGCGTGGCGAGGAGGCCGCGGGCGGCGCGGCGGAGGGCGTCGCGGGTGGCGTAGTGGTGCGAGCGGCACGCAGCGCAGCTGCCCGTCGCGCCGGAACGTCGGCGAGGCCGGTGGAGAGGCCGAGGTCTACGGCGAGCAGCATTTCAATGGTCGATGGCCGATGGTCGATGGCTAATGGGATGCGGGGAACGCCGAGCAATGCCCGGCCTCCTCACCCAATCCTAACCGTAGTGAGGATCGTTTCACTTTGACGTGGCTCTGCGGCTTCTTCTGGACGCCAGACCCGCTTGCCCTGCTTGATCCACCTCGGCTCCTTCGAGCCATCGTAGCGCCTCATCGAGCACCACCCGCGTCGGCGTGAGCGGCTCCACCTCCTCCCAGCGCCGCTGCCGCGTCTCGCTGCCGATGCCCCCGTGCGAACGGAGCTCGTTGTAGAAGCGCTGCCACGCCTTGAGCCGCTGCTCCAACTCCTCCCGCTCTCTGGCCACACGCGCTTTCCCCTTGCCCTCTATCTCAAGGGCATAGAACTCCACCAGATCGGTCTGCTGGGACCGCTCAACCTTGCCGTTGAGGTGCGGTGAGCTGGCCTTGTTGTGCCGCAGCTTCACCCGGTGACGACGCAGCGTCTCGATGAACCATCGATGGTTCATCGAACTGCTCGGCGATGAAGTCGCTGCCCCGGTCCGACTGGATGCGCTCGACGGGGAAAGGCATCTCTGGCAACACCTGTGTTTCGAAGAAATGCGCCGCTGAGGCCGCCTTGCGGTTGGGATAGAGGCCCAGCACCCGCAATCGCGTACAATCATCGATGGCAGTGAACTGGTAGAGTCCACTGGCGACCTTCATTGAGTCGATTTGCACACGGTCTCCCGCGTGGGGGCGGTTGTAGCGTTTGAAGCGGCGCTCCCGCTTGGGACGGCGCAGCGGAGGCACCGCCGCGCGCGAGAGGGCCTTGTGCAGCGTAGAGGTCGAGAGCCGTATCCCGCCTTCGCGCAAGAGCTCCGCCTGCAGGCGCTTCGAGCCGAGGTTGCGCGTGCGGCGCAGCGTGAGCACACGCTCGACAAGCTCGGGCGTCAGCTTGGTCGGGGCGAGGCGGTGGGGGGTGCGGTCGCGCGATTGAAGGCCTGGCAGGCCGTCGGCATCGAAGCGTCGTAGCCACTTGCGCAGCGTCGGGCGAGAGATGCCACAACGGCGGCAGGTGAGGCCGGCATTGCGTGTTTCGTGGTAGGTGCGCACCCAGGTCAGGCGTGCGAGCAGCGTGTGCGGCACCGACTATAGCGTCTTCACCGCAGTTGGGCCTTGGCCTTTCCGACGGGCCGCTCAGGAGCTTTTTCGTGCCGTGCGCATCCCCCGAAATGCTCGCTGGAGGCACGCATCTTCCGCCCCCTTCGCCTGTGCGAAGGGGGCAGACGCGCCCGCGTCGGGGGATGCCAGTCGCCAACTGCGTGCATCCCATTGACCATTCCCCATTGGCTGTTGACCATTGACCCTTCCGCCGGGGTCATTACATCCTCGATTCACCATTGGGCTGCTCAGGGCAGGGTATCTTTCAGGCTCCCTGCTCCCGGCGCTGTGCCGACCGGGGGCGTTTTTGCCAACCTCCACAGGGACTCATGCCCGACATCTTCAACACGTACGAGTTGACGTATCTCGTCAACGCCGTGCTGAGTGAGGATCAGGCCCGCCAACTCGCTGACCGGTACACCGGCTACATCGAGGAAAACGGCGGCAAGATCCTCCAGTCCGAGTTCTGGGGCAGCCGACGGCTCGCCTACCCGATCTCGAAGAAGCGCAACGCCTTCTACTTCAACGTTTTCTTCCAGGCCCCGGGCCGCCTCATCGGGCGCCTTGAGCGCGCCCTCGAGATCGAAGACGACGTGCTGCGCTACCTCACCCTCCGTCTTGACTCGAAGATGCTCACGCACTTCGAGAAAAACCGCGACGCTGCCACCAAGGTGCGCGGCGACGCCGAACTGCCCGCCGGGCGCGACGACTAATGGCACCTCCCCGCAGAAACCTCCCCCAGCAGGAACAACTGCTCCCGCCGGAGGCCCGCGTTGACGTCTCGCGACGTCGACCTACGTCGACTACAAAGACGTCGACCTCCTCAAGCGCTTTCTCAACGAGCAAGGCATGATGATGCCGCGCCGCGTTTCCGGCGTGCCCGGCAGCATCCAGCGCCAGCTCACGCGCGCCATCAAGCGCGCACGCCACCTCGCGCTCCTTCCGTACGCGGCCGACACGGTCCGCTAAGACCCGCACCTCCCGATGAACGTCATTCTGCTTCAGGACGTCGAGAACCTCGGGGCCCAGGGAGAGGTCGTGACCGTCAAGAACGGGTTCGCGCGCAACTACCTCATCCCCCGCACGCTCGCCCGCCAGGCGACGCCGGGCGTGCTCCGCGCCGTCGAGGAAGAGCAGCGCCAGCAGTCGCGCAAGCGCTCTGCGCTGGCCGACCAGGCCCGCGCGGTGGCCACGCAGCTCGAAGCCGTTACCCTCCGGGTACCCGCGCGCTCCGGCGAAGACGGCCGCCTCTTCGGCTCGATCACGACGACCCAGCTTGCCGACCTGCTCAACCAGCAGGGCTTCAACGTAGACCGCCGCCGCATCTCGCTCGACGAGGACGTGCGCGCTACCGGTGTCTACGGGGGCTCGGTGAAGCTACACCCGGAAGTTACGGGCCGCTTCAAGTTCGAGGTCGTCCCGGACGCCGCGAGCTGAGCCCTGCACGGCCGGACTTCCCGCCGTGAACCTCTCCAGAGGCGCGTCCGTTCAGCTGAGCGGACGCGCCTTTTTGCTTGCCCCCGTGCGCTACGCTGCCCTGCTGCTCCTCGGCCTTCTCGCCGCCCCCTGCGTTCAGGCGCAGCGGGCCGACGAAGTGGTGCGCTGGACCGTGGCCCGCGTGGACGCCCGCCCCGGCGCGCCGCACCGACGCTGCACCTCCGCGCCACGATTGCGCCGGGCTGGAAGATGTACGCCCTTGACTCCCCCCCGCCGACCCCGCCGCTCCGGGTGACGGTGGGCGCGGTGGACGGGATCGTGGCCGGGCTGCCCGTGCACGAAGCGGCGCCGGAGGTGGTCTACGACTCGGTGCTGGAGGCGACGACCCACGTCTTCCACGAGCGCGTGGGCGTGGTGGTGCCGCTCACCGTGGCCGCCGCTCAGGCGCCGGGCGCGCTGACGCTGCCGGTTGAGGTGACCTTCACGGTCTGCAACGCCCGCATCTGCCTGCCGCCCAAGCGCCTGCCCCTCACGGCGGCCGTGCAGATCGGGATCGCGCTGCGCCCTCCTCGGCCCCCCCGCTCGACACCTGCTCCCGCACCTGCGCCCCAGGCCGCCCTCCCCGACACGCACCCGCCGCTCCCTCCGTGCCCGATACGGCTTTAGCGCCGCCGCCCGTTGCAGCGTCCCCGCTCGCTGGTGGCGCCCATGGCGGCCGGTGCCGCCGCGCCCGGGCTGGGCTGGGGCTTTGTGCTGCTCGCCATCGGCGCGGGGCTGGCGGCGCTGCTCACGCCGTGCGTCTTCCCGATGCTGCCGCTCACGGTCTCGTATTTCCTCCGCCACACGGGCAGCCGGGGCGAGGCGATCCGCATGGCCGGGCTCTACGCGCTTACCATCGTGGGCACCTTCACGGGGCTCGGGTTGCTGCTCGCGCTCTTCGTGGGGGCGTCGGGGGCGGCGCGTGTGGCCGCCAATCCGGGCGTCAATCTGTTCATCGGCGCGGTGTTCGTCGCCTTCGGGCTCTCCCTGCTCGGGCTGTTCGAGCTACGGCTCCCGGCGGCGCTCGTGAACCGCGTCGATGCGGCGGGGCGCACGCGCACGGGGGCGCTCGGGGTCGTGTTCATGGGGCTCGCACTCACGCTCGTGTCGTTCTCGTGCACGGTGCCGTTCGTGGGGGTGCTCCTCGCGGCTGCGGCGCAGGGCGCGTGGGTGCGTCCGCTCGTGGGGATGCTGGTCTTCAGCGCCACGTTCGCGCTGCCGTTCTTTGCCTTCGCCCTGTTTCCGCGCGCGCTCGGGCGCCTGCCCAAGTCGGGCGCGTGGCTGGAGATGCTGGGCGTGACGCTCGGGCTCGTCGAGCTTGCGGCGGCGCTCAAGTTCTTCGCCCAGGCAGACCTCGTGTGGGGCCTCGGCGTGCTCACGCGGCCCGTAGCCGTGGCCCTCACTGCGGTGCTGCTCGCCGTCACCGGCCTGTACCTGCTCGGGCTCGTGCGCCTGCCGGGGGCCGAAGGGCAGCCGGTGGGGCCGCTGCGCCTGCTCACGGCGGTGGGCTTTCTCGGGGCTGGGCTCTACCTCGTGCCCGGCCTCTGGGGGGCGCCGCTCGGCGTGTTCGATGCCTATCTGCCGCCCCGCACCGCCACCGATTTCAGCGTGACAAACGCCGCCACGCCGACGGCCGATGACGGCTGGCACGTCGGGCTTGCGGGGCTTGAGGCCGCCCGGGCCGAGGCCGCGCGCACCGGGCAGCCCGTGTTCGTGGACTTCAGCGGCTACACCTGCACCAACTGCCGCTACATGGAGGCCAACGTGTTCACCGCCCCCGCCATCGCCCGGGCGCTGGCCGAAAGGTTCGTCCGGGTGCGCGTCTACACCGACGATGCGGCGGAGGGCGAGGCGCTCCAGCGCTACCAGCTCCAGCTCACCGGCACCGTGGCCCTGCCCACCTACGCCATCCTCGCGCCCGACGGCGCCGGGCTCGTCGCGGTGGAGAGCGGCACCCTCTCCGCCGCGCGCTTCGGCGCCTTCCTCGACCGCGCCGTGCCGGCCTTGGCGTCGCGCCAGGTCACCCGTGTTCGAGCGGGATGACGACGACGGGGCAGGGCGCGCGCTCCAGCACGCTCCGCGCGACGCTGCCCGAGAGCAGCCGTTCGAGCAGCCCGTGGCGGTGATGCCCGAGCACGATCATGTCAACATCCTGCGTGCGCGCATCCTCGATGATCATCTCCACCGGGTCGCCCTCGCGCAGCAGGGTGCGCACCGGACGGGCAAAGCGTTCCTGCACAAACCGTTCGAGGGCCAGCGCATCCGCCCGCTCGATCGCGTGGCGCGTCTCCGGGTCGAAGGGAACGTAGGTCGGGGTCTCGAAGCCGAGCCCGGTTTCGGGCAGCAGCGGAGAGGCGACCATCGGCGGGATGACGTGCAGCACGAGCAGTTCGGCGCCGAGCCGGTTGGCGAGGTCGCGCGCGGCGTCGGTGAGGGCGCGGGGTTCTTCGAGGGAGAGGGGTAGCAACAGGCGCATCGGAGCAGCAAAAAGGGGAAGGCTGCCTGCGCAGCCTTCCCCGATGGTACGAACAGCCGACGGATCAGGGGTTGGGCGTCACCGCTGTGGCGAGCGCATCGAGCGCTCCGGCAATGTCGCGGCGGAGGCCGGCAAAGCCTTCAGCGAGGTCGCCGCGCATGTCGGCGAACTGATCCTCACTTGCGGCACCGACGCGGTCCAGCTTATCGCCGAGGCGTTGCCGCTTTTCGCGCAGGTCGTTGAGCGCCTTGTCGGCGTTCACCTTGGCGTCCCCGGTTGCGTTCGACGCATCGTTCTGGAGGCGGTCGATGTCGCGGTCGAGGGCCGTCATGCGGCGCTGGGCGGCGGTCTGAAACGCTTCCTTGGTCTGGGCGAGCTTGAGAGACGCCTCGTCAAGGTCCGCTTCGAGGTTGGCCTGCTTGTCGGCCACGTCGTCGCGCAGGTCGTCGAAGTCGTCCTGCGTGGTGGTGGCAAACCGGTCGAGGTCAGCCTGGAGGGCGGTGCGTTTCTCGCGGAGGTCGTTGAGCGTCTCGTTGTACTGCTCGCGGGCCTCCCCGGTGGTGTTCTGGGCCGCCGTCTCCAGTTCGGCGATGCGGCGGTCGAGGTCGCTGGCAGCCTGGTTGGCCTCGGTGCGGAACTGCTCAGAGGCCGCGTCGAGTTTTCCGGCCACCTGCTCGCCCGCGGCATCGGCGTTTTGCTGCTGCTTGTCCGTGCAGGCCGTGAGGGCCACCGGGAGCAGGGCGATGAGTAAGAGTCGGCGCATAGGGTCGGAGCTTGAGATTAGACGGGGCGACGGCCCTGGATGACGCGCACGATCACCACGATGATGGCGATGACGAGCAGGATGTGGATGATGTTGCCCACCCCACCGATGGTGAAGCCGAGCAGCCAGAGAACCAGTAGGATGGCGACGATAGTCCAGAGCATGGAGGTCGTGGAATAGGGGGAGTGAAGGTGCGTGATGCTTCGCAGCGCGAAGACGTCGGTATGCTAAGCGGGAGGGCTGAAATCGTGCAACCTCAGACGTAACAGAACGGCAATACAAACCGGGTACAGGTTCACGATACCGCTTTGGCACGCTTGCGACGAGGTGGCCGCACAGGCGCCGGGTGGGCACTCGCCTCCCAGGCCACGAAGCGGTTGAGGTCTTCGCGGAGCGCGCTGAGCACACCGAAGACCACCGCCACGTCATCCACGTAGCCGATGCCGATCAGAAAGTCCGGGATGAGGTCGAGCGGACTCAGAAAGTAGAGGAGCGCGCCCATTGCGAAGACGGTGCTCTTCCAGGGGAGCTTGTACTCGCCGCGCAGCGAGCGCGAGAGCAGCCGGATGAGCACGCGGAAGTCGCCCGCGACGCGCTTCATCCCGTCCTGTTCTTTGCTGAGGCGTTTGTAGGCGAGTCGCGCCGTGCGGAGCGCCCGGTGGCGGTCGGCGAGCACGTCGAGGGCGCGGGGCAAGAACCGTTCGAACGCGTGCCGCTTGCTGGACGAAAGCGGCAACTCGTGGGCGTCGGGGAGCGCGTCGGCGGGCTCCGAGGCGGTGTGAGGGGGCATGACAGTAGCGGGCGGGATCATGCGGATTCTCGCCGGGCCGGCGCGCGGTTCCGGCGGCGGCGAAACGAGGTCGGTACAGCGGGCACGCCGCGCAGCGGCGCCCACCAGAAGCTCACAGGGCGGTTGCCACAGGGGCGCGTGGCCGGGGTTAGCTTGGGAGCTCTTCTGCTGCCGTTGCCCATGGACGCCCTCCGCGCGCTCGTCGATTTCATCCTCCACATTGACGTGCACCTGAGCCAGCTCGCGGGCCAGTACGGCCCGTGGCTCTACGGCATCCTCGCGCTGATCGTCTTTTGCGAGACCGGCCTCGTGGTGATGCCCTTTCTGCCGGGCGACTCGCTCCTGTTTGCTGCGGGGGCGCTCGCGGCCTCAGGCGCGTTCAACGTCCACCTGCTCGCGGTCATCATCTTCTGCGCGGCCCTGCTCGGCGACACGGTCAACTACACGGTCGGGCGGCAGATTGGCGGGCGCGTGGCGCGCTCGCGCTTTGTGAAGCCGCAGTACCTGGCCCGCACGCAGGCCTTTTACGACCGGCACGGCGGGCGCTTTCTCGTGCTCGCGCGCTTTGTGCCCATCGTGCGCACGTTTGCCCCCTTTGTGGCCGGGACCGCCGAGATGCCCTTCCCGCGCTTTATCAGCTACTCCCTCGCCGGCGGCGTCGCTCTGGGTGGTACTGTTCGTCTACGGGGGCTATTTCTTCGGCAACCTGCCGTTCGTCAAGGAAAATTTCGGGCTTGTCGCCATCGCCATCGTGCTTGTGTCGATCCTGCCCGTCGCCGTCCAGTACCTTCGCAGCCGCCGCGCGTCGGCCTCGCCTGAGCCTCCCCTTTAACGTTCACCGAAGGCAACGTGCGCCCCTTTTATGCAAGCAGACGCTGACCCGACCGATTCCGGCTCGTCCGATGCCGGGGCGACCACCGGGGCCAACGCTCCGGTACCCTCCCAGCACGACCTCCACGGGTCGGCCAAAAAGGGGCTGCAACTGGGCCTCACCCTCGGCGCGCTCGGCATCGTCTACGGCGACATCGGCACGAGTCCGATCTACTCGCTGCGCGAGAGCTTCCACGGGCATCACCTGGCCGCGACGCCCGCGAACGTGCTCGGGATCCTGTCGCTCATCTTCTGGGCGCTCCTGCTCGTCATCACCGTCAAGTACGTCGTGTTCGTGCTCCGGGCCGACAGCGACGGGGAGGGCGGCATCCTGACGCTGGCGTCCCTACTGGTGCCGCTGCGCGAGCCAGCTGCGTGGGCGCCGCTGGCTGATCGTGCCGATGGGCCTCTTCGGCTCGGCGCTGCTCTACGGCGACGGGGCGATTACGCCGGCCATCTCGGTGCTTTCGGCCGTCGAAGGCCTCGAAGTGCTCGCGCCGGCCACCAAGCCCTTCGTTATCCCGATCACGCTGGCCATCCTGCTGGGCATCTTCGCCTTTCAGCGGCAAGGGCACCGAGCGGGTGGGCAAGATCTTCGGCCCGATCACCCTCGTCTGGTTTGCCACGATTGCCGCGCTCGGGGTCCGCTGGCTGGTGCAGGCGCCCGAGGTGCTGGCCGCCGTCAACCCGGCATACGCGGTGCATTTCTTTGCGGCCAACGGGCACGTCGGCTTTCTGGTGCTCGGCAGCGTGTTTCTGGTGGTGACGGGCGGCGAGGCCCTCTACGCCGACCTAGGTCACTTCGGGCTCCTGCCGATTCGCAACGCGTGGCTGTTCGTGGTGCTGCCGGCGCTGCTGCTCAACTACTTCGGGCAGGGGGCGATGCTGCTCACCACGCCGGGCGTCGAGCACCCGTTCTTCGAGATGGCGCCCGCGTGGGCATTGCCCTTCGTGGTGATCCTGGCGACGATGGCCACCGTGATCGCCTCGCAGGCCGTCATCTCCGGCGCCTTCTCGCTCACCATGCAGCTCATCCAGTTCGGGTACCTGCCGCGGCTGACGATCCGGCACACGAGCGAGCACCACCGCGGCCAGATCTACCTCCCGGCCATCAACCTGATGCTCTTCGTGGTGACGGTGGGCTTCGTGCTGGCC
The DNA here is from genome assembly GCA_963740755.1 of Rhodothermales bacterium. Classification (GTDB taxonomy): domain Bacteria; phylum Bacteroidota; class Rhodothermia; order Rhodothermales; family BA12; genus CAVSDF01. The sequence continues at coordinate 498,718 of CAVUFJ010000005.1, read as the reverse complement.
TTCCGAAGCTCGGCGAACCTGGCGGCGGCCTACGGCATCGCGGTGACGAGCACGATGGCGCTCACGTCCATCCTGTTCTTCCTCTACCTCCGCCGCCGTTTGCACTGGGCGCTGTGGAAGGCGCTCGCGTTCCTGCTGTTCTTCCTGCCCATCGACCTGGCGTTCTTCGGGGCCAACCTCGTCAAGGTGGCCGATGGCGGCTGGGTGCCGCTCGTGCTGGGCAGCGGCATCTTCCTGGTGATGCTCACGTGGAAGCAGGGCCGTGCGGCGGTCGCCCGCGCGCAGGCCGAGGGCCGCCTGCCCCTCGAACTCTTGCTCCAGGACCTGGAGGGGCGGCAGGTGGACCGCGTGCGGGGGACGGCGGTGTTCGTGGGCGCGCCGCGCCTCTACACGCCGTCGGCCCTACTGCACAACCTCAAGCACAACCAGGTGCTGCACGACCGCAACATCCTCCTGCGGGTGACCACCAAGTCGCGTCCGCACGTGCCGGCGGACCAGCGCGTGCGCGTCGAGGCGCTCGGGGGCGGCTTCTACGCGGTCGAGCTCGACTATGGCTTCTTCGAGCAGCCCTGCGTGGCCGACGACCTGATGCAGGTAGAGATCGACGGGCAGCGGCTCCAGCCCATGCGCACCTCCTACTTCGTGCGCCGCGAACGCCTCGAACTGACGGCCAAGAAGAGCACGCTCGGGCGGGCCCGCAAGCAGCTCTTCGCCCTCATCAAGCACGCCTCAGCCGATGTGGCCGACTACTACGGCCTGCCCGCCGGGCGCGTGATCGAGCTCGGCGAACGCGTGCAACTCTAGCGGCGCCTGCCCCCCAACCCGCCGCCGTGGCGACATCGGCACGCGCGGACGCGGGATCGGGCCGGCGTGGGGCTTACTTTCGAGGCATCCTGCTGCGTTGGAGGAGCCTCTCGGCTTCCGGCGTTGACTGTTCTTCCTATGCCCGAAGAAGCCCCTTCCACGCCCGCCCGCCCGGCGCCCGACCCCACTGCGCCGCCGGTGCCGAAACCGGCGCCGGTGGTGACGGGCGCCAACATTCCGGGGCCCTCGCAGCACGACGCGCACGGGTCCGGCGCCAAGGGGCTGCAACTGGCGCTCACGCTCGGCGCGCTCGGGGTCGTCTACGGCGACATCGGCACGAGCCCGCTCTACGCGCTGCGCGAGAGCTTCCACGGGCACCACCTGCCGTTGCAGCCCCGAGAACGTGCTCGGCATCCTGTCGCTCATCTTCTGGGCGCTCATCCTCGTCATCTCGCTCAAGTACTGCACGTTCGTGCTCCGCGCCGACAACGAGGGCGAGGGCGGCATCCTGACGCTCGCCGGCCTCATCGTGCGCCTGCGCGGGCGGCTGCGGGGGCGCCGGTGGCTCGTCGTGCCGATGGGCCTCTTCGGCGTCGCGCTGCTCTACGGCGACGGCACGATCACGCCGGCCATCTCGGTGCTCTCGGCCGTCGAAGGCCTCGAAGTGCTCGCGCCCGTCGACCACTCCCTTCGTCATCCCGATCACGCTCGTCATTCTGGCGGGCCTGTTCTCGTTCCAGCGCAAGGGCACCGAGCGGGTGGGCAAGATCTTCGGCCCGATCACCCTCGTCTGGTTCGTGGTGCTCGCCGCGCTCGGCATCCGGTGGATCGTCGCAGGCGCCGGAGGTGCTCGCCGCCGTCAACCCGCTCCACGCCGTCACGTTTTTCGCGCACAACGGCATGCTCGGCTTTCTGGTGCTCGGCAGCGTCGTGCTCGTGATCACGGGCGGCGAGTCGCTCTACGTGGACCTCGGGCACTTCGGGCGCGGCCCGATCCGGCGCGCGTGGTTCATCATCGTGCTGCCGGCGCTGCTGCTCAACTACTTCGGGCAGGGGGCGATGCTGCTCACCACGCCGGGCGTCGAGCACCCGTTCTTCGAGATGGCGCCGGCGTGGGCGCTGCCCTTCGTGGTGATCCTGGCCGACGATGGCGACGGTGATCGCCTCGCAGGCGGTGATCTCCGGCGCCTTCTCGCTCACGCTCCACCTCATCCAGTTCGGCTACCTGCCGCGGCTGACGATCCGGCACACGAGCGAGCACCACCGCGGGCAGATCTACCTTCCCGCCGTCAACGCCTTTCTGTTCGTCGTCACAGTCATCTTCGTGCTGGCGTTCCGGAGTTCGGCGAACCTGGCGGCGGCCTACGGCATCGCGGTGACGAGCACGATGACGCTCACGTCCATCCTGTTCTTCTTCTTCACGCAGCGCCGCTGGCGGTGGGCCCTCTGGAAGAGCCTGGCCTTTCTGGCCGTCTTCCTCACCATCGACCTCGCTTTCCTGGGGGCCAACCTCGTCAAGGTGGCCGATGGCGGCTGGGTGCCGCTCGTGCTGGCGTCGTTCCTGTTCCTGGTGATGCTCACCTGGAAGCAGGGCCGCACGTTCGTCAACGACGTGCAGGCGGAGACGCAACTGCCCGTCGAGATCCTGATCGAGGACGTGGTCCGCCGCAAGGTGGAGCGGGTGCCGGGCGTGGCGGTGTTCGTGGCGCCGCGCTTTGCCACGCCGTCGGCCGCTGCTGCACAACCTCAAGCACAACCACGTCGTGCACGAGCAGAACATCTTTCTGCGCGTGCAGACGGTGTCCCGCCCGCGCGTACGAGACACCGACCGCCTGAAGGTGGAAAACCTCGGCCACGGCTTTTACGCGGTCGAACTGGCGTACGGCTTCTTCGAGCAGCCCTGCGTCTCCGACGACCTGATGAAGATGAAGATCGACGGCAAGAAGCTCCGCCCGATGGAGACGTCCTACTTCATCCGGCGCGAGCGGCTCGTGATCACGCCCAAGAAGGGCCCGCTCGGCAAGCTCCGCAAGCAGCTCTTCGCCTTCGTCCAGCACGCCTCCGCCGACACTGCCGACTACTTCGGCCTGCCCCCCGGACGCGTCATCGAACTCGGCGAACGCGTGCAGCTGTAGGAGCGCGGTGCCTCGTGCTCCTGTTCGTGGTGCGTCGGGGCCGCTGGATGCCCAACGAGGGTGGGCACGATTCATCGTGCCCCTACGAGTCGCGGATGATGCGGAGGCGCTCTTCGAGCGAGATCGGCTCCGACTTGGGCAGCACGGCGGCCAGGATGAGGTAGAGCACCACGGCGGCGCCCTGCGTGACGAAAGCCCCGACGGCAAAGGCCGCGCGGACGATCTTGGGATCCCAGCCGAAGTACTCGGCGATGCCCCCAGCCACGCCCGCGATCTTCTTGTCGCGCGACTTGACGAGCTTGCGGCCCTCGGTCGGGGTGACGCGGCGGCCGTCGGTCTGCTTGCGCAGGTTCACCTTCTCGCGCCGCTTTTTGCGCGCCGCGCGCGGCCCGCCGAGGCCGTTGATGAGGATGAGCACCGTCGCCGCGAGCAGCGTCACCGGCACGAGGCCCGTCACGTCCGGGGCGAAGTTGCCGAGGCCGACGAGGCCCAGCAGCCCCCCGCCGATCTCGCCGAGGATGTAGAAGAGCGTGACGGCGAACGTGGCGATCCCCATGAGCAGGGGGATGTTGGCCTTGTCCGTGTTGGACTGGCGCGGCGCTTCGGTGAAGAGGAGCGCGTCGAGCTCTTCGTTGGAATACTGGTCGAGGTCGAGGCCGGCGTCGGCCGAGCGGGTCGCGGTACGGGTCGCCATGGCGTCGCTAAGAGAAGGCGTGCGTACGCAGGAGGACGAAACGGTTACGCCGCCGCCCGGGCGCGCGCGGAGATTCGGAGCGTCTGCACGTCCGTCACGACGAGATCGACCGGCACGTCGTGGGGTTCGGGGGCGAGGGCGTCTACGAGCGCTGCGTCGAAGAGCGGGAGGATGGTGACGGCGCGCGTGGCCGGCAGAAAGCGGTCGTAGTAGCCCTTGCCGTAGCCGAGGCGGTGGCCGTGGCGGTCGGCGGCGAGGGCCGGCACGAGGACCACGTCGAGCGCCTGTAGGGGCGCCGTGGGGGCGTCCGCAGCGGGCTCGGGCAGGCCGAAGGCGCCCGGCGCGGGCGCGTGGCCGTCCCAGACGTGGTGCGCCAGCGCGTGCGCCGCGCCCGGCACGACGCGCGGCAGCACGACGGTTACGCCGCGCGCGTGGAGGCGCTGGAGCAGCGCCCGCAGGTCCGGCTCGCCCCGGTCGGGCGCGGGCCAGAAGCTGTGCACCGTGCGGGCGGCGCGCAGCTCCGGGAGCGCGTCGAGGCGGGCGACGAGCGCCGCCGAGGCCGCCGCGTGGGCCTCCGGCGAGAGGGCCGCGCGGAGGGCGCGCGCGTGGCGGCGGAGGGAATCTTTGGATGGGGCGTTCATGGCGCGCGGGCAGGCCCTGAACGCCGGTCCGCCCCTCCGTCTCCCGCCCCTGCCCACGCGCCGCCTTTCTACGCCCCGATCCTTTCAGCGCCATGTCCGATCTACCGCCGGCCGATTCACGCCTCGACCGCTTCGACGCCTACCGCGCCCGCATGAACGCGCGCATCCTCGACGAGAACGACCACGTGGGCGTCAAGCGCTTTTTCGCGCTCGACAGCGCCGCCTACCGCGACGGCGCCCTCGACCGCCGCACCAAAGAACTGCTCGGCCTCACCGCCTCGCTCGTGCTCCGCTGCAACGACTGCGTGGACTACCACCTCACGCAGTGTGTCGCCGCAGGCTTCACCGACGACCAACTCATGGACGCGCTCAACGTGGGCCTCATCGTGGGCGGCAGCATCGTGATCCCGCACCTGCGCCACGCGGTCGAGACCATCGACCTGCTCCGGGCGCGCGGCTGAGGCCGGGGAGACCAGGGATCCCGGCGTGGCTGCCGCGTGGCGACGGGCGCAACCTTCGCGGCGGGCGCCGGGTTGAGCAGGCACGCACCTCCACCCCCGCCATGAAATTTTTCATCGACACCGCCGACCTCGGCGAGATCCGCGAAGCCGCCGCGATGGGCGTGCTCGACGGTGTGACCACGAATCCGTCGCTCGTCAAGACGAGCGGGGCGTCGTCGTTCCACGACCTCATCGTCCAGATCTGCGAGATCGTCGACGGCGACGTGTCGGCGGAAGTGACGGCGGTAGACTTCGAGGGCATCCTGCGCGAGGGGCATGTGCTTGCCGCGCTCCATCCCAACGTCGTCGTCAAGGTGCCGCTCATCAAAGAGGGCATCAAGGCCATCAAGGCGTTCTCCGACGAGGGCATCCGGACGAACTGCACGCTCTGCTTCTCGCCCACGCAGGCGCTCGTGGCCGCCAAAGCGGGCGCCACCTACATCTCCCCCTTCGTAGGCCGCCTCGACGACATCTCGACGGACGGCATGGAGCTCATCCGGCAGATCGTCCAGATCTACCAGACCTACGGCTTCGAAACCGAGGTGCTCGCCGCGAGCCTGCGCCACCCGATGCACGTCGTCGCGTGCGCGCTCGCCGGCGCCGACGTGGCCACGATGCCCTTCAAGGTGATCGAGCAGCTTCTCAAGCACCCCCTCACCGACAGCGGCCTCGACCGCTTCCTCGCCGACTGGAAGGCCTACGAGACCGCGCTGCCGCAGGCGGCCCACGCGGAGGCCAGGACGAGCAAGAGCGACGCCAAGAAGGCGAAGGCCAAGAAGAAAGGCTGAGCCGGAGAAGGGGATCTGGGGCGGATCCACGGGGACTTCCTCAATCTTCACCCGGCTCGGCACCCGAGGGCGTGTATCTTTTGCGCCCTCCGATGGAGGCTATAGCTTAGCAGGTCAAAGCGCCAGGTTGTGGCTCTGGAGATCGTGGGTTCGATCCCCACTAGCCTCCCTCCGGCCAGTTCGTCTATCGGTTAGGACGCCGCACTTTCACTGCGGTAAGACGGGTTCGATTCCCGTACTGGCTGCTGGCCACAAGCCCTCTCTGTAAGCCTCTTCAAAAAGGGCATTTACAGAGAGGGTTTCTTGTTGGCGCCAGGGGCATTCCCTTGGGGGCGCCCCTCCTCGGCGAAGGGGAAGGGCTTCCAAGGCCCCAGGGCCGGGTTATGGCGTGCTCCGAACGGACTCTGCGTGCGCGGCGGCCCGGAACAGCAGGGCGGCCCCGCCGAACAGCGCGGCGAAGAACCCGCTGAGGCCCAGCACCTCGGCGGCGGAGTTGTACGCGGGCACGATCCCCGCCACGAGCGCGATGACGCCGACCGCGGCGACGGCGAGGGCGGTGGCCAGCAGCACACGCGCCATGCCCGCCGCGCGGAAGCGCACGCCGAACGCGCCGGCCACCCCGAGGGCGAGCACCAGGAAATACACGCCGTCGGCGTCGCTGTCGGTGAGGGCGACGGCCGCGTTGACCCAGGTGAGTAGGAAGGCCGCGGCGATGGCCACCCCGACTCCGGCACGGTACGCCGTGTTGCCGGTCTTTCGGACCGCCACCTCGTAGGCGCCGAGGGAGCCGAAGAGGAGAACGGCGGCGAAGAGGAAATCCATGGGGGTCCAGTTCACCTCCTCCGTGAACTGCATGGCGACCAGCGGTAGTAGCAGCAAGAGCGCGGCCGTGATCCAGGCCGCGATCCGCCAGGGGCTCATGCGGCGTCCGCTGTCGTTGTCCGGGCTTCCTGTGAGCGTCGTGTCCATCGAAGTACCTCCGTGTTTGGGTGTGGCCGAAACGTAGCCCGCACCCCCTGTGCGCCGCATGAGCAACGGCTGAGGCCTCCCTGAGCAATCGGCAACCCCGGGCTAAATGGGCCGCAGGGCGCGGTCTGGCCGCGAGGGGAGGGCTTTTGTGGGCGGGGCGTGGCACGCCGGGGCAGGCAGCGTACGTTGAAAGGGCCGGCGGCGATGCGCGGTGATGCGGCAGTACCAGCGACCTCGGGGGCGCCCGGCGAACAGGCGCTCCGCTGCATGAACGGTCCTCCCATGCGCTTCAAATTAGCCTTCGTGTCGGTCCTTCTGATGGGAGGGCCCCAGGTGTACGGGCAAGGGAGACCGCTGGCACCGCAGGCCGTCTCGTTTGCCGGCGGCTACGGGCAGGTCGAGGTGGGCGGGCCGAGCGTCGGGCTCGGCTTCCACCACAGCCGGCCGCTGCCCTCGCGCGTCTCGTTCTACACGCCCGTGGCCAACAGCCTGGACCTGAGCACCGACTACTGGACGCGCGACGCGGCGCCGTTGCCCCTGCGGGTCACGCTCGTGGAGGCGGGGCAGGCGCGCCCGTTCGGCCTGCGGCCGATGCCGTACACGTGGACGCCCGCCTCGGTCACCTTCGCCGCGCCCGACGGCGGATGGTTCGCCACCGTTCGCTACCGGTTCGGGGAGCGGCAGCCGTTCTTCGTCGTCGAACTTCACGTTCCGAAACACCGGCCCGACGCCGCGCCCGCTTGCCGTCGGACATAGACCTGGTGCCGACGCTCCGCACGTGCCAGACGTATGCCTGGCGCCGGCCCGCCGCAATCGGCGTGGCGCCGGAGGCCCCGGACTCGTGGCCCGGTTCGACGCGGCGGACACGGACCCCGCGGCGGTGTTCGTCGCCGATGTCTCGCCCGCGCCCGGCCAGTTCTCGGCCGACAGCCTGCTGCACGTGCGGCACGCGCAGGCGGTCCGGCCGGGGGATTCCCTCGTCGTCCGGCTGCTCATCGGCGCCACCGCGTCGCGGCGGCGTCGACGCGGTGCGCGCGGAGGCCCGCCGGACGTGGGCGCCGATGTGGCGGCCTACGAGGCGCGCGTGGCGGCCGGCGCGGACGTCCCGGTGCGCGTGCCGGATGCGGCCCTGGCGCGAACGGCGGCGTGGTCGGGCATGGTGCTCCAGGCAGATCAGCACCTGGCTCGACGGCCACCGCGTGCCGATGCCGGCGCCCGCCGAGTACAACTTCTTCTTCACCCACGACGCCCTCCTGACCGACCTCGGCGCCGTTCACTTCGATACCGCGCGCGTGCGGCGCGACCTCGACTACCTCCGCCTGCGCACGGGGCCGGATTCGGTGCTCGCCCACGCCTACTACTGGCGCGACGACGGCTACAAGACCGAGCGGGCCGCCCCGGACAACTGGAACCACCTCTGGCTCCTCGTGCTCGGCGGATCGTACCTCCGGCACACGGACGACCTGCTACGCTGGCGCGGCTCTTCCCGATCCTCCAGAAGAGCCGCGCGCTCGTGCTCACGCAGCGCGGCCGCCGACGGGCTCATGCACGGCACGCGTCCCGGACTGGTGGGACATTGGCGACGTACAGCGCGCCCCGGGCCTACCTGACGATCCTGACCATCCGGGCGCTGCGCGGAGTATGCGGGCTCGCGCGGGCGCTCGGGCGGGCGCCGGACGAGGCCGCCGCCTCGGTCCGCATGGCCGACGAGATGGAGGCCGCATCTGCCCGGGCTCTGGGACGAGGCGCGGGGCTACCTCATGAGCGGCCTCGACGAGACCACGCCCGACCCGCACCTCTACGCCGGCTCGCTGCTGGCGACGGCCTTCGGCTACCTCCCGCCGCCCCAGGCGCAGCGCCTGTGCAGACCGCCGAACGCGAGCTGCTCGACCCCGAGATCGGGATGCGCAACGCGTGGCCGCCCGACTTTCTCGGGCTCCGCGCCGCGTACCGGTTCAACGGCGACGAGGTCGGCGCCCCGTACCTCTACTTCAACGGGGCCGTGTGGCCCCACAACGTCGCCTGGCACGTGCTCGCCCTGCTCGGCGCCGGCCGCCCCGACGATGCCCGGCAGGCCCTCCGCCGCTACCTGACCCTCGACGGCATCGCCGCCAGCCCGCACGGGCAGCCGGCCTTTTTCGAGTACCGCGCCACCGACCCCGAGAGCCCGCGCTACGGCGCCATCGACAAACCGACGTTTCTGTGGACGGGCGGCTGGTTTCTCCAGGCGCTCTACCGCCTCGCCGGCCTGCGCGAGGACGAGTGGAACCTGTACCTCTCGCCCGGAGCTGCCGGCGGATTTCGACCCGGTGCGCTACCGGGTCTTTGTGCAGGGCACAGACGCCGATGTCACCATCAGCGGGCAGGGCCGCGCGTTCCGGTCGATCCGGGTGGATGGGCGCCCGGTGGCGACCGCCGTGCTGACCGGCCCGGCCCACCGCATCGAGGCCGTGCGCGGCATCCCGGCGGTGCCCTACCTCGCGCACGCCACGGCCACGGTGACGTCGGTGGTGTATGCGCGCCGCGCCCTCCGCATCCGGCTGCGCGGGGAAGCAGGGCAGGTGGTCCGCCTCGTCGTCGCCGGGCCGCCGGGGCTCCGGAGGGCCTTTGCGGGTCGGACCCGGCTCGCGCGTTCGGAAGAGGGCCAGGTCGCCACGTTTCGCTATACGACGACGCTCGCCTCGGGCGTCAGCGAGGTCGTCCTGCGATTCGAGTAGCGGTGACCGGCAAGGCGGGAGAGCGGCGTTCGTATTCTCCGGCCTCACGCTCTGTGGTTCGATGGCCTGTGGTTCCTGCGCTTCCCGAGGGTCGTGCGCCTCCGGTGGGGGGTGCAGCAGCGGCGCCTGTAGCTCGGGCGGGTGTAGCAGCGGCGGCTGCGGCGTCCGGCAGGTGGGCGACTGGCTCGCGCACCTGACGCCCCCGGCGCAGACGTTCCCGCTCGTCGAGGTTGGCTTCAAGGGCACGCGGACGGCCTTTTTTCGCAACACCGGCCACCTGCCGCTCGTGCCGGGCGACGCCGTGATCGTCGAGTGCGACCGGGGCACCGATGCCGGGCGCGTGCGGCTCACCGGCGAGATGGCCCGCCTGCGCGCGAAGGCCTCCACGCTCCCGGAGGCAGACGAAGCTGCCGGCGCTCATCCGCCTCGCCACGCTCCGACGAGGCCGACCGGCTCGATGCGCAGCGGGAGAAGGACGCCGAGGCGTTCGCCGTCTTCCGCGAGCGCGTCGGCGCGCTCGGGCTGGAGATGAAGCCCGTCGATACCGAGTGGCAGTTCGACGGGCGCAAGGTGACGTTCTTCTTCACCGCCGAGGTCCGCGTGGACTTCCGCGAGCTTGTGCGCGACCTCGCCACGGCCTTCCGCACGCGCGTGGACCTGCGGCAGATCGGCTCGCGCGACGAGACGGCGCGCCTCGGCGGCCTCGGCGCGTGCGGGCGCGAACTGTGCTGCTCGACGTGGCTGCGCGAGTTCAAGCCCGTCACCACCGGCGCGGCGCGCACGCAGCACCTGCCGCTCAACCCGACGCGCCTGGCGGGGCAGTGCGGGCGCCTCAAGTGCTGCCTCAACTACGAACTCGAAACCTACAGCGCCGCGCTCAAGCACTTTCCCCGCCTCGACACGCCCGTGCACACGCCGCAGGGGCCGGGCCGCGTGGCCAAGCTCGACATCTTCCGCGACCGCGTGTGGATCGAACTCGACTCGCGGGAATGGCTCGACCTGCCGCTCGCCGAAGCCGCGCCCCTCGTGGTGCCGCGCCGCGCCCCGCGCCCCGAGGCCCGCCCGCCCCGCCCCGATGAGCGCCCCCCAGACGACCGCGCCCCCGCTGCCGATGCCTGAGCCGCGCCTCGATGACACGGGCGAGCGCATGATCCCGCCCGCCGGCGGCGAGGTGAGCGTGGTGTGGCAGCGCCACCGCTTTGCGTATGGCTTCGCGGCGGGCTACGCCACAAGCGGGCGCGTGCTCGACGTGGGCTGCGGCACCGGCTACGGCGCCGCGCTGCTCGCCGAGACCGCCGCCGAGGTCGTCGCACTCGACTACAGCGCCGACGCCATCGCCTATGCCGAGGCGCACTACGCCCGGCCGAACCTGCACTTCCGCGTGGCGCGGGCCGAGGACGTGGCCGAGGCCGGGGCGTTCGACCTCGCGCTCTCCTACCAGGTCATCGAGCATGTGCCGGACGTCGACGCCTTCACGGCGATGCTCAAGGCCGCCGTGCGTCCCGGCGGGCATGTGCTCATCACGACGCCCAACCTGAAGCGCCGGGCGCCCGGAGGCGAGGTAAACCCGTTCCACGTCTCCGAGATGACGCACGCCGAGTTCGCGGCGCTCATGGCCCGGCACTTCGCCCGCTTCGAGGTGCTCGGCGTGGGCTACCCGCCCCTGCCGGGATGGGTGCGCCTGGCCAAAGCGACGCCCTTCTACCGCTGGGGACGGCGGCTCGGGCGCGGCAGCGCGCTCAAAAAGGCCGGCAGCGCCGCCCTTGGCCTCACCCGCTTTGCCCTCCTCCGCACGCGCGTGGCCGAAGAGGCCGTGGACCTCCTCGGCGTGGGCTACGTGTGATCCCCGATCCGGGCGCACTGTGCGTGAATGCCCACCATGGAGCATGGATGATTGATCATCGCCAGAGGGCGCCTCCCCACGTCTCTGACCATGATCCATGATCCGTGATCAACCCTTCCGGTCCAACCGCTTCTGGTGTGAGCGGCGGAAACTGGAACGAGGGCCGCTGGGATCGCCCCCCGCGCCCGGCCGTTGGCGCGGAGTCCGTATTTCCATTCTTCATCCCCCTCACCCATGTACCTCGACGCCGACAACCGCCCCTGGGGGCGCTGGGAAGAGTACCTCAACGAGCCCGGCTACCGCGTCAAGCGGATCGTCGTGTTTCCGGGCAAGCGCCTCTCGCTCCAGAAGCACGCCCACCGCAAAGAGCACTGGGTGATCGTGCAGGGCGAGGGGGTCTTCACGCTCGACGGCACGGACAAGCGGGTCCGCCCCGGCGACGCGCTCTACATCCCCCTCGGCGGCGTCCACCGCATCGAGAACGACACGGAGGACCAGTACCTCGTCATCATCGAGACGCAGATGGGCCTGTGCATCGAGGCCGACATCGTGCGCCTCGAAGACGACTTCGGGCGCGTCTGATGCCGCGGGCGCGCCGCCTCCCCTACGGGCCGCTGCTCCTGGCCGGGCTCGGGGCGGCGGCGTTCTGGCTCGGCCCGCCGGTGGCGCGGCTCACCCACCTGCCCCTGCTCGGCTTCGGACCGCTCGTGCTCGTGGGCGTGCTCGCCGGCGCGTGGGAAGCGCAGGTGGCGCGGCAGACGGGCGTGCGGCACCGCGTGGGCGCCTGGGGCTGGCCCGTGCTCGGGCTCCTCCTGGTGACCGTGGGCACCTTCGCGTGGGAGGCCACGCGCGGGCCGTGGCACGTCGATTCGGGGATGGCGTGGGGCATCTACCTCGCCATGCTCGTGGTGGTGGTGCCGCTCTTTGCCGGACTCGTGCTCGGCGTGGCCGCGCTCCTGCACCGGGCGCGCCTGACGCTCAGCCCATGCGCTTGTCCTCCTCGTCGAGCACGCGCGAGGCGATGCGCTGGGCGAGGGCAGGGGCGTTGCCGTAGACGCGGTTGTTGACGATCAGGTTGAGCGTGGCGTCCACCGTCTCGGCGCGGTAGAGCAGCGCGACGGCGTCGAGGATCATGCGCTGCGTCTCGGGGGCGTTCTCCCACTCGGGCACGGGCCCTTCGAAGGGATACGCTTTGGCGAAGGCGTCCTCGAACGACAGGCCGCGCGGCGAGAGCAGCCGGCACACCGCGTTGCCGTCGGCGGCGGTGAAGCGCTGGCCGCACTTTTGCCACTGCTCGCGGATGGGGGGCAGGTACTGCCACTGCGCGAACACGAAGCCGAGGCCGCGCTCGTCGAGAAAGCGGAAGTACGCGTCGGTGAGCAGGTGGGGCGAGCGCACTTCGAGGTGCGGCTGCACGTCGGTGGGGATGGCGTCGAAGAAGGCGGCGAGGTCGGCGACGAAGTCCTCCGGGGCGGGGCTGTCGGACACGCGGCCGTATTCCTGCTCGAAGAGCACGCCCGCGAGCCGGTCGCCGAGGAGCGCGAGCGCGGGCTCGTGAAACTGCCGGACGTAGGCGTCGGCGTCGAGGTACTGCGGGTTGGGCTCGTAGCGCACCTGTCCGCCCTGGCTGCGGCGGAGCACGCGCGAAAAGAACTGCTGCGGCGCCTTGAGCAGAAAGAGCGCGTCCGGCGGCGCGTGCTCGGCGTACTGGTCGAGCGTGAAGTGATTCGATTCCGGCTTCCCGTCGGCGTCGGCGAGGGGGCGGTAGTAGGTGAAGTCCAGTTCGAGCACGTTGAAGTGCTGGAAGTAGTCCTCCACGGAGGCCACCGGGAGCGTGCGCTCCTCGAAGTTGCCTTTCGACGTTTTGCGCACGCGCGTGTCGATGCGGTCGCCCCAGACGTCGAGCGGGTAGATCTGGTTCAGCCACGCGGCGTAGCGGTCGCTCGCGGTGCCGAGGCGCAGGTTGGGGTGGACCTCGCGGAAGTCGTAGGCTTCCACGGCGGCGCGTAGTTCGTCGATGGGCTCCATACCGGACAAAAAGGCTTGGCCGTTAAGCGCGGGCGTCCGGCCTGGGATCCACGCGGCGCGTAACCTGGCGCACGCCGGGCGCGCCATCGGAAGGGCGGCGCATCTCCGGGGCGCTCTGGTCGTTCACTGCTGCCTTTGCCCTTGCTGCCTGGAGTCTATGCCCCATCCGTTTACGCTCATCGGCCTCGACGCCGACGATACGCTCTGGCACAACGAGCCGGTGTTTCACGCCACGCAGGCCGAGTTTCGCACCCTGCTCGCCGAGTTCCACGCGCCCGAATGGATCGACGCGCGCCTCTACGACGCCGAGACGCGCAACCTCCAGCACTACGGCTACGGCATCAAGGGCTTTACGCTGTCGATGATCGAGACGGCCGTCGAACTCACCGAGGGCCGCATTACGGGCGCGCAGGTGCAGCAGATTCTGGATCTGGGCCGGGCGATGCTCGCCCATCCGGTGGAACTGCTCGACGGGGTGGCCGAGACCGTCGCCGTGCTCGCCGAAACGCACCGGCTCGTGCTCGTCACCAAGGGCGATCTGTTCGACCAGGAGAGCAAGCTCGCCCGCTCCGGCCTCGGCGACCACTTCCGCGCCGTCGAGATCGTCTCCGAGAAGGACGCGCGCACGTACGCGGCGCTCATGCAGCGGCAGGGCGTGGCGCCCGAGCACTTTCTGATGGTCGGCAACTCGCTCCGCTCGGACGTGCTGCCGGTGCTCGAAGCGGGCGCCGTCGCCGTACATATCCCCTACGCGATCACGTGGGCGCACGAGCACGTCTCCGACGAGGCGCTCGGCGGGCGCCCGGTCCACCGCCTCGACCACCTGCGCGCGTTGCCCGACTGGCTCGCCGCCTACGAATCCGCCTGAGATCATGGACCTGCTGCTCGTCCGCGCCCTCTGGGGCGTCGAAGACCCCTGGGAAGACGCCTTTCCGCAGTTTGTGGCGCGGGGCTACGGCGCCATCGAAGCGCCCTTGCCGCCGCCGGAGGACCGCGCCCGCTTCCGCGCGCTCCTCGACGCGCATGGCCTCGCCTACGTGGCGATGGTGTTCACCGAAGGCGAGGGGGTAGCGGCGCACGTGGCGTCGTTCCGGGCGCAGACGGCCGAGGCGGTGGCCCTCGGGGCCTTCCTCATCACCGCCCACAGCGGGCGCGACGCGTGGACGGACGCGCAGGCCGACGCCTACTTCGAGGCGGTCCTCGCGCACGAGCAGAACCTCGCCGTGCCCGTGGCGCACGAAACGCACCGGGGCCGGCAACTCTACGCCCCGTGGGCCGCCGCACGCCTGCTCGCCCGCTTTCCCACGCTCCGCCTCTGCTGCGACTTCAGCCACTGGGTGGTCGTGTGCGAGCGGTTGCTGGAGGACCAGGCCGAGGTGCTCGCGCTGTGCGCCACGCGCGCGATCCACCTGCACGCCCGCGTCGGCTACGAGGGCGGCGCGCAGGTGCCCGACCCCCGCGCCCCCGAGTACGCCCGCCATGTGGCCGCCCACGAAGCCTGGTGGGACGCGATCTGGGACGCGCAGCAGGCGCAGGGCTTTGCCCGGAGCACGCTCACGCCCGAATTCGGCCCGCCCTACTATATGCCCACGCTGCCCTTTGCGAACACGCCCGTGGCCGACCTGGAGGTCATTTGCGACTGGCAGGCGGCGCGGCAGGCCGAACGCTTTGCCCGCCGGGGAGGGCTGGGCGGCCCCGAGGAATAGGAAGGCCCTCGCTGCTGCCGTACTCTCCGGCATTCGCTCCCCGTAGCAGCGGTCTTGCTGCGCCCATGCCCTGCATCCCGGCCTTCGCCAGCGCCTCGTCCGGCCACGGGCAAGCCTTCCGCGACGCCCTGGACGCGGACCCCCGGTTCGAGCTGCGCGAGGCCACGCCCGAGGACCTCCCCGCGCGCCTCAAAGAACTCGCGGACGCGCAGACCGCGTGCGTCGCCGTCGCCGGGGGCGATGGGACGCTCTCGCTCGCCGCCGGCGCGCTCATCCACACCGAGACGGCGCTCGTACCCCTACCCGGCGGCACGCTCAACCACTTTGCCCGCGCCCTCGGCGTCCCCACCGTGCCCGCCGAGGCCCTCGCTGCCCTGGCGGATGGCCCGCGCACGACGGTGGACGTGGGCGTGCTCAACGACAGTGTGTTCCTCAACACGAGCGCGGTGGGGGCCTACGTCGTGTTCGTGCGCACGCGCGAGCGCTTCGAGCGCTTCGTGGGCTACCACCTGGCCAGCGCCGCCGCCGCCATCGACACGTTCGTGCGCCTGCCGAAGGTGCAGGTCGAGATCGAGGTGGAGGGCGAGGCGCGCCGGTGCGTCACGCCGCTCGTGTTCGTGGGCGTGGGCGAGCGCGAACTGCGGGCCCCGAAGCTCGGCGACCGCAAGGACGGCGGGCGGCGCGGCCTTCATGTGCTCATCGTGCGCGCGACGACGCGGTGGGGCCTGCTCCGCATGGCCTGGCGCACCCTTCGCAACGGGGTTCGCCCGTGGGCGGGCGAGGACGAACTGGAGAGCTACATCGTCACGCAGTTCCGCATCGCCCCCCACCGGGGCCACCTCCGCGCCTCACACGACGGCGAGATCAGCCGCTACGACGGCCCCCTCCAGTACCGCTTCGACCCGGACGCGCTCACGGTCATCGTGCCCGCGCCCGGCACCCCCGCGCCCGGCGCTACCACTCAGTAGCTCTCGTCCGCGCTCGGGAAGCTGCGGGCGCGCACGTCGTCTACGTACTGGCGCACGGCGTCCGTGATCGTCGTGTCGAGGCTGGCGTAGCGGCGTACGAAGCGCGGGTGGAAATCGGTGGTGAGGCCGAGCGCGTCGTGGGTGACGAGCACCTGCCCATCGCACCCGTGGCCCGCGCCGATGCCGATGGTGGGGATGACGAGGCTCTCGGACACCTGGCGGCCGAGGTCGGCGGGGATTTTCTCCAGCACGAGCGCAAAGCAGCCCGCGTCCTGGAGCCGGAGCGCGTCGGCGCGGAGCGTGTCGGCCTCGTCGCCCTCGCGCGCGCGCACCTTGTAGGTGCCGAACTTGTAGATGCTCTGCGGGGTGAGCCCGAGGTGGCCCATCACGGGGATGCCCGCCGCCACGATGCGCTCCACCGTGTCGAGCACCGCCGCGCCGCCTTCGAGCTTGACCGCGTGCGCGCCGGACTCCTTCATCACCCGGATCGCCGATTCGAGGGCGACGCGCGAGTTGCCCTGGTAGGAGCCAAACGGCAGGTCCACTACGATGAGCGCCCGCTGCGCCGCCCGCACCACGCCCTGCGCGTGGTAGATCATCTGGTCGAGCGTGATCGGGCAGCGTCGTTTCGTGGCCGGCCATGACGTTGCTCGCCGAGTCGCCGATGAGCAGCACGTCTACGCCGGCGCTGTCGAGCAGGCGGGCGAGCGTGTAGTCGTAGGCGGTGAGCATGGCAATCGGCGTGCCGGCCGCCTTGAGCTCCTGGAGCGTCTGCGTGGTGACGCGGCGCACCGCCTCGGGGGTCGTCTTAACGGTCTGTGTGGACACGGGCTTGCAGCGGGCTGGACAGGTTCGTACGTTGAAGGTAGCCCCATCCTCCTTCCCGCCTGCGGCCGTGGGCAATCTCGGCGCCACCGAAGGGCTGATCCTGCTGCCCCTCGTCGCGCTCTACGGGTGGCGCCTCGTGTGGGTGTACCGCGACGCCGAAGCGCGCGGGCGCAGGGGCCTGCTCATCGCCCTCCTCGTGGCGCTGTTCGCGTGGCCGTTCGGGCTCGTCATCTGGCTCGTGGCGCGGCCTGCGTAACGCAGTCTCATCCCCCGACGCTCGCGCGTCCGCCCCCTTCGCCGGGCGAAGGGGGCGGAAATCCGAGCCGGTCAGGCAAGGATTTCGGGGGATGCCCGCCGCTCAGAGCCAGCGGCGGACGCGGCGGGTGTAGGCGGCGTAGGGCGCGCCGAAAGCGGCCGTGAGGTAGCGCTCTTCGCGCCGGATGACCGTCCGGTAGAGCACCCCCAGCACGACCGGCAGCAGCAGCAGCGGCCAGAGCGAGCCGAGCCACAGCGCGAGCCCGGCGTAGGCCACGCTCATGCCCACGTACATCGGGTTGCGGCTGAAGCGGTAGGGCCCCCGCGCCACGACCTCGGAGGCCGGCCGGTTCGGAATGATGGCGGTATGCGCCCGCTGAAACGTTGCCATCGCCCACAGCACCAGCCCGAGCCCCAGCGCGACGAGCGTCCATGCGAGCGCCGGCCTCCCCGCGAGGGCCTCCGGCAGGCCGAGCGGCCGGTACCGATGCAGCAGAGCCCCCGCCGCGAAGCCGGCGACGAACAGCAGGGGCGGCGGAAAGCGCACGCCCGGATGGGGCAGCGGGGCGGTCATCCGGCAAAGAGGCCGAGCAGGCGGATGAGCGTAGGCCGGAGCTGGCGGCGGTCTACCACGAGGTCCACAAACCCCTTCTCCTGGAGAAACTCGGCGCGCTGAAAGCCCTCCGGCAGGTCGGCGCCAATCGTCTCGCGGATCACGCGCGGGCCGGCAAAGCCGATGAGCGCGCCCGGCTCGGCCAGGTTCACGTCGCCCAGCATGGCAAAGCTCGCCGTCACGCCGCCCGTCGTGGGGTTCGTCATCAGGCTCAGGTACGGCACGCCCACCTCGCGCAGCCGGGCGATGTGGGCGCTCGTCTTGGCCATCTGCATGAGCGAGAGGGCGCCCTCCATCATGCGCGCGCCGCCGCTCTGCGCGATCACGAGGGCGGGGATGCGCTCGTCATAGGCCCGCCGGAGCGCCCGCGCGATGATCTCGCCCACGACCGAGCCCATCGAGCCGCCGATGAACGTGAAGTCCATCGCGGCCACGCTGAGCCGGTGGCCCCCCACGGTGCCGGTGGCCGCCTGCGCCGCGTCGCGCAGGCCGGTCTTGCGCTGCGTGGCGCGGAGGCGGTCGGCGTAGGCCTTCGTGTCCTTGAAGCCGAGCGGGTCGGCGGGGAGAAGGTCGGTGTCGTGGAGGGTGTAGTCGCCCTCGTCGAAGAGGAGGTGGAAGTAGCCCTCGGCGTTGAGCGGGAAATGGTAGCCGCTCTTGGGGGAGACGTTGTGGTTCTCCTCCAGTTCGCGCCGGTTGACGATCTCGCCGTTGGCGGGGTCCTTGGTCCACAGGTTGTCCGGGACGTCGTTTTGCTCCGACGCGTCGGTGAGGATCCCGGCTTGGGTACGACGAAACCAGGCGGCCATGGGTGGGAGGATGGAGGCGTGGAAAGTAGGACGAGGAGGCCGGGAATCGGGCATCGGAGAGGGCGGTGGAGAAGGCGTTCCAGGTGCTTTGGCCCTGCTGCCCTCCCGCCCGCTCACCCGCCCCCCGGCACGAAGGGCTTCAGGTACTCCGGCGCCCACGCGTCGAGGTCGGCGGTGAGGCCTTCGGCGAGGAGGTCGGCGGCGAGGCGGGCCACCGGGGCCGCGCTCACGCCTGCGGCGGCTTCCGAGAGGCGCGGGGCGTGCGGGAAGAACGGGGCGAGCCGGTCGGTCCCGGGGCCGGCGAGCACCAGCAGGTTGCGCGTCCACGCCCAGCCGGCCACGTCTTCCACGGCGAGCGGTGTGGCCGTGCGCTCCACCACGAGCGCGTCGCCGTCGCGCGTGTAGAGGGCGGCGTAGACCTCGCCGCGCCGCGAGGGCAGCGACACGAGCAGTTCCTCGCCCTCGGCCACCGCCGCGAGCGTGCCGAGCGCAATCGCGTCGAGCGTGGGCACGGGCACGAGGGGCAGGCCCAGGGCCGCGCAGTAGCCCTTCGCCGTGCTCGCGCCGATGCGCAGGCCCGTGTAGGAGCCCGGCCCGCCGCTCACCGCCACGGCGCGCAGGTCCTGCACGGTGGCGTCGAGCAGCGCGAGCGCGATGTCGATGAGCGGCACGAGCCGGGCGCCGTGCTGCTGCGCCACGCGGAGGGCGTGCTCGCCGAGCACGCGCCCGGTGTCCAGGTCGAGGAGGGCCACCGCGCAGACGTCGGTGGCGGTCTCGAGCGCGAGCAGCAGGCGGGGGCGGGAGGGCGGCGGAATGCCGGGCTTCGTCTTCACAGGCTCTTGATCCGGGGCCGTCTATCGCTACCTTCAACGCCCAACCGCCGCACGGTTGCCGCACGCAGGGAATTCCCTGCGCCCGGTGGCTGCACAGGGGGGCCTCGTCCTGCTCATTCGATCCAACGTCCATGCGCTATACGACCGATCACCTGCGTAACGTCGCCCTCGTGGGGCACCAGGGCAGCGGCAAGACTACTCTGGCCGAGGCGATGCTCGCCTGTGGGGGCGTCCGCCCGCGCCGCGGCACCGTCGCCGAGGGCTCGACCCTCTCGGACTACCACCCCGAGGAGATCGACCGCAAGATGTCGGTCTTCACGAGCCTGCTGCACGTGCCCCACGGCGACCATAAGCTCAACGTGCTCGACACGCCGGGCTACCCGGACTTTGCGGGCGAGGTGCTCACCTCGCTCCGCGCCGCCGACGCCGCGCTCTTCGTGATGAACGCGCGCCGAGGGCGTGCAGGTGGGCACCGAACTCGCCTGGGGCTACGCCGAGCAGACCGAAACGCCGGCGATGTTCGTCATCAACCACCTCGACCGCGAGGAGTCGGTCCTACCGCACCTCGTGGCGCAGATCCAGGACCGCTTCGGGCGCGGCGCCGCCGTCGTGCAGATCGCGGGCGGGCAGGGCACGCGCTCCATCATCGACGTGCTGCTGATGAAGCAGCTCTACTTTCCCGAAAACGGCGGCGGCACGTTCGAGGCGAAGGAGATCGACGCCGCGTTCCGCGAGGAGGCCGACGCGCTCCACAACGCGCTCGTCGAGGCGATTGCCGAGAACGACGAAGGGCTCATGGCCCTCTACTTCGACAAGGGCGAACTCACCGAAGACGAGATGCGCAAGGGCCTCGCCCACGCAGCTCGTCGAGCGGCAGCTGTTCCCCATCTTCGTGACGAGCGCGGAGAAGAACATCGGCGTGTGCCGCCTCATGGACTTTATCGTCAACGTCTTTCCCTCGCCCGAGAAGATGCCGCCCGCGCGCCTCCAGGGCGGCGGCACGCTCGCCTGCGACGCCGCAGGGGCCGACGGCCGCGCTCGTCTTCCGCACGATGGCCGAGCCGCACGTGGGCGAGTTCTCGTACCTGCGCGTGCTCTCGGGCACCCTCAACGCCCGGCCAGGACCTCGAAAACGCGCAGACGGGCGCGAGCGAGCGCCTCGGGCAGCTCTACTCGATGAACGGCAAGGACCGCGAGCCGGTGGAAGCGCTCCTCGCGGGCGACCTCGGCGCGGCCGTCAAGCTCAAGAACACGCACACGAACAACACGCTCCGCGCGCGGGCGTGCCGGCGCGGTCGCCGAGGAGATCCACTTTCCCGCGCCGCGGCACGTCGTGGCCGTGCAGGCGAGCGAAGTCAGGGCGAGGAAGACCGGCTCGCGCAGGGCCTGCACGCGCTCCACGAGGAAGACCCGAGCCTCACCGTCACGATGGACCCGCACCTCGGGCAGACGCTCCTCGGCGGGCAGGGCGAACTGCACCTCGAACTCGCCCGGCAGCGCCTCCGCGACCGCTTCCACGTCGACGTCGACGTTCGAGCAGCCCAAGGTGTCGTACCGCGAGACCGTTGCAGGCGCCGGCGCGCACCCGCTACCGCCACAAGAAGCAGACGGGCGGGGCGGGGCAGTTCGCCGACCTGAGCGCTCCTCGTCGAGCCGCTCGGGGAGCGGGCCGTTCAAGCCGCCGGCGAACATGTCCGTGCGCGGCACGCAGGAGGTGACGCTCCCGTGGGGCGCGAAGGTCGAGTTCATCGACGGCATCGTGGGCGGCGTGATCGACATGCGGCGCTTCTTCGGCGCCATCCAGCAAGGGCGTGCCTCGACGCGATGCAGCGCGGCCCGGTGGCCGGGCTACCCGGTGGGCGACGTGCGCGTGGTGGTCTTCGACGGCGGGATGCACGCGGTGGACTCCAACGAGAACGCCTTCAAGACCGCCGCCCGCATGGCGCTTCCGCGAGGCGTTCCGCAAGGCCCATCCGGTGCTGCTCGAACCCGTCCACCACGTCGAGATCACCGTGCCGGACACCCACACGGGCGACGTGATGGGCGACCTCAACACGCGGCGCGGGCGCATCCAGGGCATCGAGGCCGACGGCTTCTTCCAGAAGATCGTGGCGCAGGTGCCGGAGGTCGAGCTCTACCGCTACTCCACCGCCCTCCGCTCGCTCACGCAGGGACGCGGCCTCCACCACTCGCAACTTCGACCACTACGACACCATGCCGCGCACCGTGCAGGACAAGGTGGTGGCCGATGCCGGCACGCTCCACGACGAGGAGGCGTAGGCCCTTCACGACGAGCAGGCGTAGGCTCGCCAGACCCCTTTAGCATGACATTGTAACGCGGGGCCACCCCCGGCGCGCGCTCCTGCGCGGTAGCTTTAGGGATGCCCCCGGTTCTTTCCGTGCGCCCCCTCCGGTGACAGTTCCCTCCGTTGATGCGTTGGCTGCGGCCTCTCCTCCCGAGGAGGTCCCGTTCCAGGTGCCCGAGAACGAGGCCGCGCGCCTTGCCGCGCTTGCCCGCTATGGCCTCGACGGGGGCGGTCCGGAGGAGCGGTTCTCGCGCATCGCCCGCCTCGCTGCCCGGATCCTGGGCACGCCGATCGGCCTCGTCACCGTCATGAACGCCGACTACCAGAGCTTTCTGGGCACCTTCGGCACCGACCTGGCCGGCACCGAGCGCTCGCGCGCGCTCTGCAACTTCACCGTGCTCAACGACGCGCCCAACCTGGTGACGGACCTGCGCGCGGACCCGCGCTATGCCGAGAACCCGCTCGTGACCGGTACTCTGGGCCTGCGCGCCTATGCCGGCGTGCCCGTGCGCAGCCCGGACGGCCTGCCCGTGGGGGCGCTGTGCGTCATCGACGTGGCCCCGCACGCCTTCAGCGACGACGACCGCGCCGCCCTCCTCGACCTGAGCGTGCTGGCCTCCGAGGAGCTCGAACGCACGCTCCAGGCGCAGCGCGACGCCGAGCGCCAGGCGGCCCTCGACGCCCGCGCCGCTGCCCTCGAAGCGCGCGACGCGGCCGAAAGGGCCCGGATGGCCGAGGAGCGGCGCCTCGCGGCGGTGCTCGACGCGCTGCCGGCCGGCGTCATCCTCTGCGACGCGGCCGGGCAACTCACCCACATCAACAAGGCCGCGCACCGCATCTTCGGCGGCGCCCGGGCGTCGGAATCTGTGGACGCCTACGGGGAATGGGAAGGCTACTGGCCCACCACCGGCGACCGCGTGCAGGCCCACGAGTGGACGCTCGCGCGGGCGCTCGAACACGGCGAGGTGATCACGAGTGAGGCCATCGACATCGTCCGCTTCGACGGCACGCGCGGCTCCATCCTCAACTCGGGCGCGCCGATCTGCGGCGAGGCGATTCCGCGGTGAGGCGGGCCCCATACTCGGCGCGGTGATCGCGTTTCTGGATGTGACCAATCAGCGGACGATGGAGCGGGCCCTCCACCGCAGCGAAGAACACCTGCGCCTGGCCACCGAAAGCGCGGGCCTGGGCACTTGGGAGTGGGACGTGGTGCAAGACCGCGTCTACGGCAATGCCGTGCTCGCGCGCCTGTTCGGCATCACCCCGGAAGAAGCCAACGGAGGGCCCATCGCCGCCTACCTCCGGGCCGTGCACCCCGACGATGTGGCCCGCGTGGGCGCCACGATTGGGGAAGCCGTGGCGCGCGGGGGCTTCTACGACGCGCGCTACCGGGTGACCGGCGTCGACGGCCTGCGCTGGGTGCAGACGACCGGGCGCGTCGAGGCCGACGAGGCGGGGCAGGCGCGCTACTTCCCCGGCGTCGTGCAGGACGTGACGGCGCAGGTGGCCGCCGAAGACGCCCTCCGCGACGTCAACCGCACGCTCGAAGCCCGCGTGGACGAGCGCACCGCCGCCCTCGGCGAGGCCAACCGCGAACTCGAAGCGCGCAACCGCGAACTGCAGGAGTTTGCCTACGTCGCCTCGCACGACCTCCAGGAGCCGCTGCGCAAGATCCAGTCGTTTGCCGGGCTGCTCGCGAGCGACCACTCGGCGACCCTCGGCGACGAAGGCCGCTTCTTCCTCCAGCGCATCGACGACGCGGCCAGCCGCATGAGCCGCCTCGTGCGCGACCTGCTCGCGCTCTCCCGCATCGCCACGCGCGGCCAGGACTTCCAGCCGGTGGACCTCGGGCAGACGCTCGACCTCGTCATGTCCGACCTCGAACTCCGCCTCGCCGACACGCGCGGGCGCGTGGAAGTAGAGGGCGCGCTGCCGACGATCAAGGCCGACCCGCTGCAGATGCACCAGCTCCTGCTGAACCTGGTGGGCAACGCGCTCAAGTTTGTCCGCCCCGGCGTGCCGCCGTACGTGGAGGTGATCGCCGAGGACCTCGGCGCGCAGGTGCGCCTGACGGTGCAGGACAACGGCGTCGGCTTCGAGCAGAAATACGCCGACCGCATCTTTGCGCCCTTCCAGCGCCTCCACGGGCGGACCGAATACGAGGGCACCGGCATGGGCCTGGCCATCGTGCGCCGCATCGTCGAGCGCCACGGCGGCACGATCACCGCCGAGAGCACGCCCGGCGAGGGCAGCCGCTTCGTGGTGACGCTCCCGAAGGGCGCGCCGGCCGCGGCTGCCGCCTGAGCACGCCGGGCGGCTATCTTGCCGGGCAGCCCCCGCTGCCCATGCGCCGCTGCCTGCTTTTGCTGATGCCCCTGCTTGCCGCCTCTGCTGCCGCGCAGCCGCGCGTGCCGGACGGTTGGGCGCGCCTACGCCCGCCACTTCGACCGGGTGGCCGAAGACGGGCGCTTCGTGGGCGGCAGCACGCTCCTGCTGCGGGAGGGGCAGGTAGTGGCCCGCCACCACACAGGCCTCGCCGATGCCGCCACCGGGCAGCGCGTAGACGACGCGGACGATCTTCCACTGGGCGTCCATCACCAAGACGCTCACCGCCCTCGCCGCGATGCAACTCGTCGAGCGCGGCCGGCTCGACCTGGAGGCGCGCGTGACGGACTTTCTGCCCGAACTGCGGCAGGTCCATGCGGGCGCGGGGGCGTCGATGGATTCGGTCCGGGTGTGGATGCTGCTCGCACATGCCTCGGGTCTCCAGAACCCCACCTGGCCCTACGGCTCCGGCGCCGCCTGGGAGCCCTTCGAGCCGACGCGCTACGAACAGCTCGTGGCGATGCTGCCCTACCAGCGGCTGCACTTCGCGCCCGGCACGCGCTTCGGCTACTCGAACCCCGCCTACCTCTACCTCGCCCGCATCATCGAGCAGGTGTCCGGCGATCCGTGGGGCGTGTACGTCCAGAAAAACCTGTGGACGCCCCTCGGCATGACCCGCTCGTACGTCGGCGCCACGCCCTACGCGCTCGCCGCCGACCGCTCGAACGGCTACGCGTGGATCGAAGGCGAGAACGGCGCCGCCCGTGCGCCACGCCTACGGGCGCGACTTCGACCCCGGCGTGACGATTCCCAACGGCGGCTGGAACGCCCCCCTCGAAGACCTCGCCGCCTACGCCCGCTTTCTTCTCGACACGCCCCAGAGCGAGGCCGAGCGCGCCGCGTACCCGCACGTGCTGCGCCGCGAAACGCTGCTGCAGATGTGGCGGCCGCGCGTGCCCACCGCCGGAGGCGACGGCGCGGTCCTGCCCGGCGAATCGATGGGGCTCGGCTTCTTCCTCTGCCCGCGCGGCGGCGATACGTTCATCGGGCACACCGGCGAGCAGGCAGGCTACCGGTCGTTCTTCTACCTGAACCCTGCCACGCACAGCGCCGTCGTGGGCGTCTTCAACACAACCGACTACGCCCACGGCGACGCCCCCGAGCAGCGCTTTCAGGCGCTCGTGGAAGACGCGCTCACGCTGCTGCGATGAGGCCGCGAACGGGCGCGCGCGGCTCTGGAACGCCGCAGCGGTCCGGCGGCGCGTCGCCGTTCGTAACCTCCCGCACCGCTCGCCGCTTTTCTGCGCTATGCAACCTGCCGCCCCCTCCTCGTCTGGCCTCGTGCGCGGGCTCACGCTCACGGCCGCCGTCGCCGTCATCATTGCCAATGTGATCGGCACGGGCGTGTTTGCCAAGGCGCGCGTGATGACGTGCCACGTGGGCACGCCGGGCATGGTGGTGTTCGTGTGGGTGTTCGCGGGGCTGCTCTCGCTCGCCGGCGCGCTCACCTACGGCGAACTCGGGGCGATGATGCCCCGCGCCGGCGGCGAGGTGAACTACCTCAACGCCGCCTACGGGCGCCGGTGGGGCTTTCTCTACGGCTGGATGCAGCTGCTCGTCGGCAAGACGGGCTCGCAGGCCGCCATCGCCGTCTTCTTCGCCGAAAGCCTCTCCGACCTCGTCGGCGGCGCCCTGACGAGCCCGCTCGTGACAGTTGGGGGCTGGACGCTCCGGCTCACGCAGCTTGTCGCCATCGCCCTCATCATCGGCGTGACCCTACTCAACCTCGCCTCCGTCAAGTCGAGCGGGCGCATCGCCACCGTGCTCACCGTCGTCAAGGTGGCGCTCGTGCTGGGCGTGGGCGTGCTCGCGTTCTCGTTTGTGGGCGGCACGTTCGGGCACTACGGGCAGAGCGGCACGGGCGGATCGTGCGAGGGCGTGAGTGCGGGCGCGATGGGCGGCCTGGCCGGCTTCGGCGCGGCGATGCTGGCGGCGCTCTGGGGCTACGACGGCTGGAATAACCTGGCGCTCGTGGCAGGCGAGGTGCAGAACCCGCAGCGCAACGTGCCGCGCGGCCTGTTCATCGGCACCGCGACGGTGATGCTGCTCTACGTGTTCGTGAACGCCGCCTACTTCTTCGTCCTCTCGCCCGAGGCGGTGGCCGGGCTGCCGGCAAACGCCCGCGTGGCCACCGAGGTGGTGCGGCAGGTGGTGGGCAGTGCCGGCGTGTCGTTCATGGCCGTCGCGCTCATGGCCTCGTCGTTCGGCACGCTCCACTCGTCCATCCTCACCGGCGCCCGCGTGCCCTACGCGATGGCGTCCGATGGCCTCTTGCCACGCCCGCTCGCGCGCCTGACGCCGGGCACGCGCGTGCCCGCGTGGAGCATCGGCGTGCAGGGCGTGTGGGCGAGCGTGCTGGCCCTCTCCGGCTCGTTCGACCTGCTCACCGACTACGTGATCTTCGGCTCGTGGATCTTCTACGCCCTCGCCACCGCCGCCGTGTTCGTGCTGCGCCGCAAGGCCCCCGATGCGCCGCGTCCGTACCGCGCGTGGGGCTACCCGGTCGTGCCGATCCTCTTTCTGTGCGTGGCGGGATTCCTGCTCATCAACACGCTGCTCACCACGCCGGGCCGCGCGCTGGCAGGCCTCGGGCTCATCGCGCTCGGGCTGCCCGTCTACGCCTACTACGCCCGCCGGGCGGAGGCGCTGCCGGCGTCGTAGCGCGGCGCCGAGCTCAGCAGCGGGCGGAGCGCCTGGAAGTCGGGCGCCGTGACGCCGAGGTGTTGCCACGCCTCGGTAAGGTTGCGGAGGGCTTCGATCTTGCGCCCCGTGCGCGCGGCGTGGTGGCGGTAGAGGCGCGCGAGCGTGTAGGTATCGGCCTGCGGCGCCACGATGAAGATGGGGCCCGGGGGACCTGTCCCGCCAGCCGCGCGCCCTGCTCGTTGAGCAGGTAGAGGTCCTCCAGGTCTGCCACCACCGAGTCGGCGTCCGTCAGGTCCCAGATCGACGCATCTCCCTCATGGCGCAACGCGCTCGCATAGGCGCCCTTGAGGGCGGACACGAAGTCGGCTCCGGTGACGTCACCCGCAAAGCGGATGTAGAGCACGGCGGCATCAGGGTGCCGCAAAATATGGAGGCGAGCCATGCGCAAGTGACGCTGGGGCGGGCGCGAAAGAGGTCGGTCGGTGGGGGCGGGTTGTGCCCGGGCGCCGGTAGGGCCGCAGGCAGGGTGAGGAGGAAAGCAGAAGCGCAGCGCTGAAGGGGGGGCTGCATCCCTGGCCGTAGAGGGGGGCGAAGCCCTCGGCAGGGGGTTCAGACGCAGGGGGCGGGCAGAGGTTGCAGTCCAATGCCGCCCCGGGTCCGCCACGGTCAATCGCAGATCCAGACGCACGTGCCATCGGCGCACACCAGGCGGCACGCCTCCACGCCGGGCAGTGCGTTGGCCTGGAGCCCCGCGCGGAGGGCGGGGGGCGCCGGGCGGGGCGGGACGGCGGCCGTGAGGAGGAAGAGCGCGAGGGCTGAGACGAGGGGCGCGAGGCGGGGCATGACCTTGAAGGGGTAGGGTGCCCCCAAGGTGCCAGAACGGCCGCGCTTCCCCTAGTTAGGTTCCTCCTGCTTCTTCAGGAAGCTTGCGGAGCAGCGCGGGAGCTTCCTCCATTTCCACCTCGGCGAGGGCTTCGCGCGGCAGCACAATGTCGAGCCGGGTCCCGGCGGCGGAGCTTGTCACCACGAGGGTGCCGCCCAGTACATCGACGCGTTCCCGCATGCCGATCAACCCGTAGTGGCCCGTGCGGGCCCGGGACTGGGGAGGGATGGTGGCATCGAAGCCGCCGCCATCGTCGGCAATGGTGAGCGCGACGTGGCCGCTCTGCTGGCGCAGCGAGACCTCGATGTGGGAGGCCTGCCCGTGCCGGACCGCATTGGAGAGGGCCTCCTGCAGGATCCGAAACACCGCGTTGCGCGCCTGGAGGGGCAGGGCCTGCTCTGCTGCCGCCGAAAGGTCGAAGGTGAAGGCGCAGGTGGGGTAGGCGCGGGCGAGGTTCTGGAGGGCATCGGCCAGCCCGTAGGGGGCCAGCAGCGGGGCGCGCAGGGTTTCGAGCACCGCGCGCAGGTGGTCGGAGATGTCGGCCACCATGGCGTCGTGCTGCCGGGGATCGGTGCCCCGCCGCGCCATCTGCATCCGGAGGGCGTAGAGGGTTTGCAGGGGGCCGTCGTGCAACTCCCGCGCCAGGCGCTGCCGCTCTTCTTCCTGCCCGGCCTCGACGATGCGGCGCCGGGCGAGCGCCTGCGCATGCGCTTCGTGCAAGAGCCGGAGGCGGCGGCGGGCGCGCACCACCGCATAGACGGCCCCCCAGAAGCCCAGCACGAGCAGGCCCCCTATCAGGGCGAGCCGGCGCGGCTGACGCAACGAGAAGACGACGTCGTTCTCGACCTGGCCGATCTCGAAGGTGGTCCGCGGCCGTGCGTTCGTCGCCGCCAGGTACTCGCTGAGCGAGATGCTGAAACGTCTTCGTGGAAAGCCGAACGCGCTGCCCCTCGGTGGCCACCTCTACGGTATCGGGATCCACGTCCAGGCGCCCCATCAGGCGCCCGACCGAGGTGTAGACCGTTCGGTGGAAGACCGTGCCCTTGGGGCGGGCGGCGGCGGGGGGCTGCGCCCGCACCGGGCTACAGGCAACGGCAAGCAGAAGGCAAAGCAGGGCGCGGGCCATCGCGGTCGGCAGGGCAAGCGGAGAGACGGCGCAAGTATCGGGGTCCGGTCCCGGTGAAGCGTCATTTTTCCCCGCCCTTTCTGGAGAAAGCTCTAGCGGACGGCGGGGCGCGGGGCGCTACCGTGGGCGCATCGACGTCCACCTCCTTTGGAACGACACCCATGTCGCCTTGCCTGCGGGCTCCCATGAGCCCACGTACCTGCCGCAGTGGGCGCGCGCAGGGGCCGCGCCCGGCCATCGCCCTGCTGGCCCGGTTGCAGCAAGCGCAGCAGGTGGCCCACGCCGCCCGGCTCCACGACCACGTCCTGCAGAACCTGTACAGCCTCCAACTGGCGTCGGCGGAGATGCGGGGCGACGCCCTGCGGGCGCAGCTGAGCCGGATCGCGGTAGACGTGCAGGCGCTCGTGCGCGAACTCGCCCCGCCCGGCCTAGGGGCCTACGGGCTCGTCGAAGCGCTGCGTTCGCAGCGGCAGGCCGAGGAGAAGCTCTGCCTCCACCTGTCGGTGCAGGGGGTGGCGGAGCGGCCCCATCCGGCCGACCTGAGCCTGTTCCGGATCGTGCAGGAGGCCCTCGCCAACGTGGCGCGCCACGCCGGCGTCCGCGAGGCGACGGTGAGGCTCACGCAGCAGGGCGAGGCACTCACGCTTCAGGTGGAGGACGCCGGGTGCGGGTTTGCCGGCGGCGCCACCTACCGGCGGTGGCAGGCCGAAGGGCGCTACGGCCTGACGCGCGCCCGCCTGTACGCCCGCGCCATCGGCGGGCGCCTGTCCCTGCAAGCGGCGCCCGGCGCGGGCACCCTGCTCACGGTGCAGGTGCCTACCTTCCGCCCAGCCCCCCTCCGCTGATGGAAGCCCTGCCGCGCTACCGCATCCTGCTCGCCGACGACCACGCCGTCTTCCGCGAAGGCCTCAAGGGCCTCCTCACCGACGCCGCCGACTTCGACGTCGTCGCGGAGGCCGAACACGGCGACGCTGTGCTCGGCCTGGTCCGCAAGCACCATCCCGACCTCGTCGTGCTCGACGTGCAGATGCCGGGCATGAGCGGGCCCGAGGTAGTGCGGCAGCTGCGCGGGGCCGGGCGAAAACGTGCGCGTGCTCGGGCTCTCCGCCTTCGACGACGCCGCCTATGTGGAGCGGTTCGCGCGGTTTGGCGCGACGGGCTACGTGACCAAGTCGCGCCCGCCGCACATCATCGTGAACGCCATCCGGGAGGCGGCCCAGGGCGAGCCCGTGTGGCTCGTGCGGCAGCCGCTCACCTCGCCGCTGTACCGCCTCACCGAGCGCGAGCGCGAACTGCTCGTCCTGCTCGGGCAGGGCCTGAGCAACGAGGAGATGGGCAGGGTGCTCGGCATCTCCGAATCCACCGTGCGCAACACGCTCACCGTGATCTACCAGAAGATCGAGGTGCCGCACGCGCGCGCGGCGGTGGCGTGGGCGTGGAAGCACCGGCTGCTCATCGAAGCCGAGACGTAGGCCATTGAGGCCGAGACGTAGGTGTTCCAAGCAGCGCGGCCCGCCCTGCCGGAGCAAGACGGGCCGCGCCGCACGGAGCAGGCCGGTTCAGCGTGACGACGGCGGGCCATCCTCGCGGAGCGTCGGGCTCACGCGTTCGAGGGCGCGGCGGATTTCCTGGCGGCGGCGCTCGATGAGGTCGCGCGAGTTGTCGGGGTTGCGGTAGCGCTCGGGCACGCTCCGCACGACCTCGGCCTGGAGCACCACGAGCAGCTCCCGCTGCGTGTCCACGGTCTGGTCGGTGCCGAAGAGGCGGCCCAGCAGCGGCAGGTCTTTCAGGAAGGCAATGCCCCGGCGCGTCGTGGTATGGTCTACCGAATAGAGGCCGCCGATGATCGTCTGCTCCCCGTCGAGGAGGATTACGTTGGTGTTGGCCGAGTTGCGCGCAATCGAGATGGCGCCGTTGAACACCCCGGGCGTAGACTTCTCGACCTGCACGTCGAGGTGGACAAAGTCGACCACCGGCGCGCCGTCGCTCGAGTCGAGGGCGGCGGAGACCACCGTGGGCACCACCTTGGTGATGATGCCGGTGGAGATGAGCTGGTTCTGCGTGTTGCCCTGGAAGTCGCGCGTCTGGATCGACACGTCGGAGCCCGACTGGATGCGCCCTTCCTTGCCGCTGCGCACGACGATGTTGGGGCTGGCGACCGTGCGCCCGGCGCCGCGCTCTTCGAGGAAGTTGAAGAACCGGGCGAGGTCTGTGAACGACAGCACCGAGGGGCCGGAGATGCGCCCGCCGAAGAGGTCGAAAAAGCTGCCCGTGTTGACGCGCACGGAGTTGCCGCTAAAGCCGGACGTCGTGCCCGTACCGGCCGTGGTCCCTGTGCCGGTACCCGTGCCCGTGCCGCTGCCCGAGCCACTGGCGCTGCTCGTGCCGGTGCCGAAGAACGACGACCAGTCTACCCCGAGCGTGCGGGTCTTGGTCACGTTCATCTCGAACACGATGGCGTTGATCTTGACCTCGCGCGTGGCCAGGCTCACCGCCGCGTCCTCGCCTTCGCGGGGCGTGCCCGGCGTTTCAAGGTAGCCGTTCGGCGTGCTCGGCGCCGGGGCAGCCTGCGCCTGCGCCGCTTCGATGCCGGCGCGGGCGACCGTCGTGGGCGTCTCGTCGACGATCACGAAGTAGCGCTCGTTCTCGCGGTACGTGATCTTGTTGTAGGCGAGCACGTAGACGAGCGCGTCGAAAAAGTGCATCCCCTGCACGCGCACGCCAATCGGCGTGGTGCGCGCCTCAGGGTCTACGACGCTCTTGCCCGTCACCCGGCGGAAGATGGGGTCGATCGTGGCGAGAAACTGGTCGAACGGCACGTCGGGCTGAAAGGCGACGAGCTGGTCGGCGGGCACGTAGGTCCGGGTGACGCGCGGGGCGGTGACCTGGGCGTGCGCGGGCGTCGCAAGCCCGGCCACGAGGGCGAGCGCGGCGAGGGCGGCAAGGATGCGAGGCATGGTGGGTGCGGGGTGGCGGCGCGGGGGCCGGCGGGGAAGGTCAGTGGGAGGCAGACGGGGTGGCTTGCGCGGCCCGTTCGCCATCGGTGGTGAGCGGGCGGTAGTTGTCCTTGCCATCCATCCGGCGGACGACCTCGTCGAGGATGCCGCCCTTGTTGAGGCGGGCCACCACGCGGCCCTTCGCGGCGTCGATGCCCGTGATGTAGCCGAGGTAAACCGGCGCGCCGATGCCGAGCGTGTGAAAGCCTTCGTCGTCGCGGAAGATGGCGCGCCCGTCGGCGATGGCGATGAGCGTGGCCTCGGTCACGTCCATCAGGCCGTACGTGTTGGGCGGCAGCTGCGACAGGATGGCCGGGAAGAACGGGTTCTTGGGCGGCGTGCGGTTGGGCAGCAGGTTGGCCGGGATGACCGGCGGCGTGGTGGGCGTGCCGGGCATCACTTCCGAAGCGGGCGTCACGACGCCGGCCGGGGGGGCGCTGAGCCCATCGGTGCCGCCGTAGAGCGCCTCGACCTCCATCGTGAACGACACCATCACTTCGAGGCGCGGGCGCCCCTGCGAATCCTCCTCCTGGAGGTCCACCTCGGAAAGCTGGAGCGAGCGGACGCGGTAGAAGAGGCGGTTGTTTTCGAGGTCCCACACAAAGCGGTGGAGGGCGCCGTAGGTCGCGCGGCCCTTCACTTCGAGCACGTGGGTCGCGTAGTCGGCCCCCTGCTGCGACTCCTTGACCGTCACGTCGACGTTCTTGAAGCCGCTCTGGGTGAGGCTGTTGAAGTAGGACACCACCTCGTGCGTGGCGAGGCTCTCGGGGAACACCTTGTAGCGGCTCGACCAGCGGAGGTAGGCCTCGCGCGCGGCGCCCTCAGCGCCGGACTGCTGCATCGAGAGCGCGTTGGCTTCCTCGACCTTGAGCTTGGCCACGCGCTCGGCCTCCTGGAGGTTTTCGAGCGTGCGCGGCTGCTGCACGAACGTGAAGTACCCACCGGCGGCCACGATGAGCGCCCAGAGCAGGGACAGGATGACGACGTTGGTCTTGTTGCCGTTCATGGGGGCGGACAGGCAGGGGGCGCCGGGGCGCCGGATCGGAAAGGGGCGTGGATTACTGGCCCGTCGTGGGCATCGCCTGCGGCGCGGCCGTAGCGGCGGCGTCGGGCGTCAGGCCGGCCTGCTGCGCGGCGAGGTCGCGGAGGTAGCGGACGGCCTCCGGCAGATCGTTCGCGAGCGGGATCGTGAGCTTGAACGAGTAGGTCGGGAAGTCGCGGATCTCCTCGAAGGTCACCGACTGAAGGTTGCCGCCGGTGCGCTCGGCGAAGGCGACGACCGCTTCGCGGCGGATGGCGTTGCCGTTGAGCGTGATCTCGTTGCCGTTCTGCTCCCAGTTCTCCACCCAGACGCCGCGCACGGACGAGGCTTCACGGGAGACGAGGTCGAGCGCGCGGCTCCACTTGTCGGAGCCGATCAGGAGCGAGTCGAGCACGGTGAGGGCGTGCGCGTAGCGCTGCTGGGCGCCCTGGAGCGAGTCGAGGCGCACCTGGAGCTGCTGCACGTTGGCCTCGGCGGAGGCCGGGTCGATGGCGCGGACGACGGTGCGCTGCGCCGCGATCTCGTCCGCAGTCGTCGAGTAGCGGGCCACGAAGAAGAGCACCGTGGAGAAGATGAGGCCGAGCAGCAGGTAGACGTGCCACGTATAGGGCACCACAAAGCGGCGCCGCGTGAACGAGGCCGGCAGGAAGTTGACCTGCGGGAAGGCGGCGGCAAGCTCGCCGGTGGCGGTGAGGCGGAGCGAGACGGCGAGCGCGAGCACCGGCCCGACCTCGGTCTGCGTCAGCGCGTCGAGCGCGAAGGCGTCCGGGAGCGCCATGCGGAGCGATCCGACGTGGGCCTCGGGGAAGAAGAGCGAGAAGGCGTCCGTGAGGTCGGCCTCGCCCTGCTCGCCGAGCAGCAGCACGCGCCCGAGTTCGCCGACGTTGTGCTCGTCCTGGATGAGCAGCACGCGCGAGCAGATCGTCTCGGGCGCGTCGAAGGCGGTCACCGAGCGCATCCGCTCGAAGTAGACCACCTGGCCGTCTTTGAGGAACACCGCGAGCGTGTCGTCGATGCCGGCGCGGAGCACGAGCGTGGTGCCGTCGACCACGACCGGCGCGGCTCGGGCGTCTCGGAGGCCAGCGTGGGCAGCGTGTCGTCGTGGCCGTGGCCATCGCCGGAGGCGCTGCCGGCGCCGTAGAAGTCGTCGTAGGTGGACGCCGGGGCCGGCGCCTGCCGGGCGAGGCCGATCAGCAGCGGCAGCTCGGCGTCGAGCAGGAGCGGGCGCAGGGTGCGGCGGCGCGCGATGGCGGCGGCGAGCGACTGCGTGACCGGGTCGGTGGCGCGGGGCACGAGCGCGAGCGCGTGGACCTGCTCGTCGGCGTTGGGGGCGACGGGCAGGAACACCGTGCGGTCCTTGTCGACGTCGTGGACCTGCTCGGCGAGCACGGCGAGCAGGCGGGCGCGGCGGCGGTCGGCCTTCTCCTTGGCCTGCGGCGCGACGTGGACCTGCGTGTACGTCATGTCCTCGGCGGCGCCGACGAAGGCGAGGGCGGGCTCCTGCCCGAGCGCCTCACGCACCTCGGCCACCATGTCGAGGATCTCGTTCGTGATCAGCTCGTGCTGCGTCACGTGCGCCGGGGAGGGCTTGCGGCCGCCTACGGCGTTCGTGAGCGAGCTGAACTCGCTCGTCAGAAACAGCTCGCCGCCGCCGGCGGTGTCGCCAATGTGCAGCGTGCCCGGGGCGTCGTCGGCGCCGTCGGCGAGCACGAAGGCGCTCGAGGTGGCGGTCACGGCCGAGGGCATGAGCGCCTCGCCGCGCGTCCGGGTGAGGCGGCGCAGCAGGCGCGGCCCCTCCGGGGTACTTTCGACGAGTACACCGTGGATGGTGCGGCTCGAAACGGCGATGCCGAGCACGAGGGCTTCGGCGGCAGCGGAGGAAATTTTGCGGCGCATCGGGGACACGAAAGACGTGCTTCCGATATCGGCGGGGCCTGAAGCCTCCTGAAGGGCTGCGCGCGAAATCGCGTGGCATAACCCCTCGAAGAATCTGAGGATGCGCTCCGCCACGCGGCGTGTACCCTTCCGGTAACGCCGCGCGCATGGCCCACCGCGCCGCTCAGCCGAGCAGCTGCTGGAGGCGCTTCTTGTTGTTGGCGTACGAGTAGGCCGTCTCCGGTGAGACCAGGCGCTGCCGCACGAGGCGGGCAAGGTCCTGCTCCATCGTGATCATGCCCAGGGCGCCGCCCTCCCACATCATCTGGTAAATCTCGCCCGCGTTCTTGTTCTTGATCGCCGCGCGTGCCGCCGAGGTCATCCAGAGCACCTCCTTGCACAGCACGCGCCCGCCGCCGAGGCGCGGGGCCAGCTTCTGCGACACGATGCAGCGCAGCACGTCGGCGAGGCGGTTGCGGATGCGCTCCTGCTCCTCCGGCGAATACTCCCCGATGATGCGGTCGATGGACTCGACGGCGGACGAGGTGTGGAGCGTTGAGAAGACCTTGTGGCCCGAGTCGGTGATTTCGAGGCCCGACGAGATCGTCTCCGGGTCGCGCATCTCGCCGATGACCACGATGTCGGGGTCCTGGCGCAGCGCCTGCACGATGCCGTCCTTGAACTTCGGCACGTCCTTGCCCACCTCGCGGTGGCGGATGATGCACTTCTTCGAGCGGTGCATGTACTCGATCGGCTTGCCGACGATCACGATGTGGGCGTGGACGTCCTCGTTGTTGGCGTCGATGATGGCGTCGAGCGTGGACGACTTGCCGGAGCCCGTCACACCGGTGATGAGCGTCAGGCCGTCGCGCTCGTGGCGGAACATGAGCCCCCGCTCGATGAGCGGGTGGAATTCGAGCCCCTTGAGCGGCCGCACCTCGTCGGTGATCGAGCGCATGTTGAGCGCCAGGTGGTCGTAGTCGTAGTAGCAGGTGGCGCGAAAGCGGCGGGCGCGCCCGTCGGTGCCGAGAAAGTCGAGTTCGTAGGAGAAGTCGACCGAGTTCTCGGCCCAGAGCACCCCGCGCTGCTTGTCGTTGAGCGCGCTCAGAAAGAGCACGTTCGTCTCGTCCATCGAGAAGGTGCCGAGTTCGGGGCGGGGCTTTTTGTCGCCCCCGGTGCGGTACCAGATGTAGCCGTTGGCGGCGGGCCCGCCCGCGTCGAGGTCGGACGCGTTCAGGTCGATCATGCGCGTGACGAACGACTCGAACACGTCGCGCAGCTGGGTGCGTTCGGTCTGCCCGAGGCGGTCGAGGTGGTCGGTAAAGGCGATCAGCCGGTCGGTGCCCGAGTAGTAGGTCGGCACGCGCTCGATGATGTCGTGCACAAACGCGGGCACACCTTCTTCGACGCCGGAGGCCGAGAACACGAACGTGGTGTCGTGGGCGCCATCGCCGGACGGCGCCTCTGCGAGGGCCGGCATAGGCGGCCGGGCGGGCGCGGGCGGCGCAGGGGCCGGCGGGCCTCCCGAGGCCGGGCCGCTGGGGAGCGACTGCGACGACAGCGTCTGGGCGCGCAGACGCGGCGGCAGCGACGACGGCACGCCCACCGGCGCGGCCGACGCTACGGGCGGTGGGGGCATGGACGGTGCCGACGGCGCGGCGGCCGTCGGCGGAACGGACGGCATCGGGGGCGCGGCGGGCGACGGGGCCGGCGCACCGCTGCCCGGCTGGGCATGGCGGCGGGCGATGAGTTCCTGCAGGGCAGCGTTGACGTCCATGGGGGGAGTTGGGGTCGGCAGAACGGTCCCCTCGGGTATCGGCAGAACGAGGCACGGGGTGAAGGGGGCCGCGTGCGAAGACGGCGAGCGATGCCCGGATTGTGGATCGTGCCTCCTGGATCATGGCCCGGAGATGGGCAGCGCACGCGGGCCGGTGATCCCTGATCTGTGATCCGCCCCTGCGCGCGCCGGGCAGCGCCGGGGGCGCAAACATCGCCCCGCCGGGCGATGCGGCCCGGGTGGGGGGCCTATCTTGCGCGACTGGTTCACCTGCGGCATGAAGATCACGCTCTGGGGGGTGCGCGGCTCCTATCCGGCCCCCGGGCCCCACACGCTCCGCTACGGCGGCTCGACGAGCTGCGTGGCCGTGGAAACCCCCGAGGCCGTGCTCGTGCTCGACGGGGGCACCGGCATCATCGGGCTCGGCGATCACCTGATGCGCACCGGCGACGCGCGCCCGCTCTACGTGCTGCTCACGCACGCCCACCTCGACCACGTCTTCGGGCTGCCGTTCTTCACGCCGCTCTATGAGGAAGGGCGCGACGTGACGTTTTTCAACCTCCTCCTCGGCGAGGCCGAGTGGACGCCGCTGAGCCTCTTCGACGGGCGCTACGTGCCCACGCGCCCCGCGTCGCTCCGGGCGCGCCTGCACGTCGTCACCCCCGCCGACACGGCGGCGGTGCTCCGCGCCGCCGGCTTCGACCTCGCCGTGCAGCCCGTCAACCACCCCGGCGGGGCCTACGCCTACCGGATCACGCAGGGCGGCACCAGCCTCGTCTACGCGCCCGACAGCGAGATCGACCCGCCCGCGCCGCTCATCTCGCCCGCCGAACT
Organism: Rhodothermales bacterium; assembly: GCA_963740755.1. GTDB lineage: Bacteria > Bacteroidota > Rhodothermia > Rhodothermales > BA12 > CAVSDF01. The sequence goes on along the minus strand of CAVUFJ010000005.1, from coordinate 461,723 downwards.
GGCCGCCTTCTGCCACGGCGCCGACGTGCTCATCCACGACGCCCAGTACATCCCCGCCGATATGCCGCTCAAGCGTGGCTGGGGCCACAGCCGCGTGGACGAGGCCTGCGCCCTCGCCGAGGCGGCGCGCGTGGGCCACCTGCTCCTCTTCCACCACGACCCCGACCGCACCGACGACGCCCTCGACGCGCTCCAGGCGGAGGCGCGGGCAGGCCTGCGGGCGAGCGGGGTGGGCTGCGACGCCGCCCGCGAGGGGTGGACGCGCGGATGAGCGCCCTTCACCGGCGTTTCGCGCGGTCCGGAGCGAGCGGCGGTGTATCTTGCGCGCCTGTTCGGCTGGGTAGCTCAGTTGGTAGAGCAATGGACTGAAAATCCATGTGTCGGGGGTTCAAGTCCCTCCCCAGCCACACAAGAACGCCTCTCCGGCCATGCGCGGGGGAGGCGTTCAGCATTCTGGGCCTTGCTGCGTACGCTCTACCAGAATGTGCTGAGGCGAAAAGGCCTGCCGACCCCGACCTCCGTCGGGCGCAGTGCCGGGGGAAGCCTACAACGGAGCCAAGTCTATGGAAAAGACAGTCGGTTCTTGACAATATGGCTGTGAGTACATTTCCTTGTGTCCAGATGTGCTCCAGATTTGTCCGGACACGTACGGACCTGTCCAGAACCCTTGCCCCTTGGCCCGCGCTTCCGCTCCTGAAGACCTCGACGTGATCGAGCGGCTCGTCTCCGAGCGGCCCGGGGGCGCGGGGCGGCTGGAGCTGGAGCGGGCGTACGCCTTCTCCACCGGCCGGCCGATCAATTACCGCACACTCCTGCGGCGCCTCGACATGCTGGCAGGCGAGGGGCGCGTGCGGGCCGAGGGGGCAGGCCCGAGCAAGGTGTACCTCCCGGGCCCCGCGCTCATGATCGCGGCGCCGGCTGCGGAGGAGGGCTATGTAACACTCTCACGGGAGGGGGCGCAGGTGCGCGCGCTCGTACGCCGGCCGCTCTCCGCGCGAACGCCGGTTGGATACAACGGCGGTTTCCTGGAGCGCTACGAGCCGGGCAAGACGTGGTACCTGCCCGAGGCGCTCCGCCAGCGGCTTCACGCGCGCGGCCGCACGCCGGACCCGGAGCGGCCGGCGGGGACGTTCGCGCGCGAGGTCTTCGACCGGCTCCTGGTCGATCTGGCGTGGGCGTCGAGCCGGCTCGAAGGCAATACGTACTCCCGGCTCGACACCCAGAACCTGCTCGAGTTCGGGCAGCGGGCCGAGGGAAAGGACGTGACCGAGGCGCAGATGATCCTCAACCACAAACGGGCCATCGAGCTGCTGGTGAGTGGGGCCGAGCGCACGGGGTTCGATGCGTACACCTTCCTCAACCTCCACGCAGCACTCTCCGAGAACCTGCTCGGCGACCCTGCCGACGAGGGCCGCCTCCGCACGCGGCTCGTCCACATCACCGGAACGACGTACCAGCCGCCTGGGCGTGCCGCAGCGGGTCGAGGACTACTTCCGGCTCCTGCTGGCGAAGGCGGGCGCCATCGCGGACCCGTTCGAGCAGGCGTTCTTCGTGATGGTACACCTGCCGTACCTCCAGCCCTTCGCGGACGTCAACAAGCGGGTGTCACGCCTCGCGGCCAACATCCCGCTCATCAAGGCCAACCTCGTCCCACTCTCGTTCGTCGACGTTCCGGAGCGGGCCTATGTGGAGGGCACGCTCGGCGTGTACGAGTTGAATCGGGTAGAACTGCTACGGGACGTGTTCGCGTGGGCGTACGAGCGCTCGTGCGAGCAGTACCGCGTGGTGCGCGAGGCCATCGGAGGCCCGGACCCCTTTCGCCTCCGCTACCGGAACGCGCTATCAGAAGCCGTCCGGGAGACGGTGCGGGCGCTCGCGCCTCCGAGGAAGAGGGAACTGCGGCAGTGGGCAGCGGCGCACAGCGTGCCGGCTGTGGACCTGGACCAGTTTGCCGAGACGGCGCTCAGCCTGCTCGTAAACCTCCATGAGGGCGCCGTAGCCCGCTACGATCTACGCCCGTCTGAATACCAGACGTGGCGTGCGCGTCATCGCCTGGAGACGAACCTGTGAGCATTGTCAATGCTCAGAAGCCCAGCTGGACGCCGGTCGGGTGCGGCGGCGTTTCTGCCCGCCTGAACGACGACTTCGCCCAGTTGACGCCTGAGGTCCACAGGATGCAGCCGGGCCGCACGTCGAAGTGACGTTTTGACCCGAGTTGAGGACCACCTTCGTCCCCCACCCGAGTCCCCACGACGCGGTGCCCCGTACCTACAGACCGCCTCCCCTCCGGCCCTGCGCGGAGGAGGCGTTTTGCGTGCCTCGGTCGGGCGCAGCGCAGGGGGGGCGGTACCTTAGGGGACGACCCCCGCCGCCCCGATGCGCCTGCTCGCCCTCTGCCTCGCCCTGCTGCTCGCCCCGGTTGCCGGCGCGCAGCGCCGCGCCCTTCCCCGCACCGCTGCCCGCGCTCCCGCCCCGGCCGCGCTGCTCCAGTCGGGCCCCATGCTCGGCTACGCGCTCCACCGCGAGGTGGTGGTGTGGGCGCAGACGACCGCGCCCGCGCGCGTGCAGGTGCGCTACTGGAACGAGGCCGCGCCCGCGCAGCGCTGGACGACCCCCGCCGTTGCCACCACCGCCGCAGACGCCTTCACGGCCCATGTCACCATTGCGGGCCTGGAGCCGGGCCAGCACTACGGCTACAGCCTTCTGATCAACGGCCGCGTGGTGCCACGCCCCTACCCGACGCGCTTCGCCACCCAATCGCTCTGGCAGTGGCGCACCGATCCGCCGGCCTTCACGTTCGCGCTCGGCTCGTGTACCTACGTCAACGAGGAGCCCGTACGACCGGCCCGGCACGCCCTACGGCGCCGGGTATGAGATCTTCGGCCACATGGCCGCCCTGCACCCGAGCATGATGCTCTGGATGGGCGACAACACGTACACGCGCGAGGTGGACTGGTGGAGCGAGGCCGGGATGCACCACCGCTACACCCACACGCGCGCGCTCCCGGAGATGCAGCCGCTGCTCGCCAGCACGCCCAACTACGCCACCTGGGACGACCACGACTACGGCCCCAACGACGCCGACGGCTCGTGGGTGCTCAAGGGCACCAGCCTGCGCGTGTTCAGGCGCTTCTGGGCCAACCCGTCCTACGGCCTCCCCGAACTCCCCGGCGTCTTCGGCCAGTTCAGCTACAACGACGCCGACTTCTTCCTGCTCGACGACCGCTACTACCGCTCTTCCAACAACAGCCCCGCCGACAGCAAGGACTACTGGGGATCGCCGCAGCTCGCGTGGTTCTTTGAGGCGCTGCAGACGAGCACGGCGCCCTTCAAGTTCATCGTCAACGGGGGGCAGGTGCTCACCGCCGAGGCGCGCAACGAGAACGTGGCCTCGTACCCGAAGTCCTACCGCTACTTCCTCGCCGAACTCGCCCGGCGCCGCATCTCGGGCGTCGTGATCCTCTCGGGCGACATCCACCGCACCGAGCTGCTCCGGATGCCGCGCGAGGGCGGGGCGCCGCCGCTCTACGAGTTCACCGTCTCGCCCATCACCGCCGGCCCAGACGCCCGCGCCGATCCGGCCGAGGTGCGCAATGACCTCCGCGTCGAGGGTACGCTCGTGCAGGCGCGCAACTTCGGCACCATCGCGCTCGCCGGCCCGCGCACCGACCGCGTCGCCACCCTCCGCATCTACGGCACCGACGGCGCGCTCCGCTGGGAACGCCAGATCGCCGCCCGCGAACTCGTATGGCCCACCGACCGCCGCTAACGCCCCCGCTGCCGGTGCTCGTCGTGGACGACGACCCGGAACTGCGGCACTACTTTTCCGACGTCCTCCGGCACCGGCTCGGGCTCGCGAGCATCGAGGTGGAAACCGGCGAGGAGGCCTTTGGCGTGCTCGACCGGCAGCCCTGCGGCCTCGCCATCGTGGACCTGCGCCTGCCGGGCGAAGACGCCGTCGAGGTGGTGCGGCGGCTCTTCCGGTTCCACCCCGAGGTGCCGATCGTTGGCCTCATCGAGGCGCAAGGGCCTGAGGAGGCCGCCGAGGTGATCCTGGCGGGGGCCGCCCATGTGCTCGCCGCGCCCTTCTCGATGGACCGCGTGGCCGAGCGCCTGCGCGCCGTGCTCGACACCGACGAGCGCACGCGCGACCGCAACGCCCGTGTGGCCCGCCGCATCCACAACGCCCACACGGCCCTCCACAGCCGCCGCCTTGAGGCCGCCGCCGCCCATGCCCGGCGCGCGCTCGCGCTCGACGCCGCGCGCCCGGAACCGTTCAACGTGCTCGGCATCGTGGCCCAGCTGCGGCTGGACGTGCATGAGGCGCAGCGCTTCTACCGCACCGCGCTCGCCCTCGATGACCAGTACGGCCCGGCGCAGTTCAACCTCAACGCGCTCTCGGCCTTTCCGCGCCGCCTGAGCGTGTTCCAGGTGGACTAGCGATAGCGCCTGGCTACCGCTCCGACGACAGGGCGCCCACGCCTGCCAGGTCTTCGTTGCGCCCGGCCAGCAGGAGCGTGTACGAGCCGTCGAGGCGCTCCTCCGGGTCCGGCGGCACCGACAGCCGGTCGTTCACCACGTCGTGCAGGGCCACGGCGACGAGCGAGTAGTTGGGGCGCACGCCGATCTCGCGCAGGGTGCGGCCTTGCCACCCGGGCGGCACGCGGAGTTCCTGCACCGAGTAGCCCTCGCCGAGGCTGAAGTAGTTGAACACATCGCCTGAGAGCAACCGATGCGCGAGCGCCTGCCCGCTCTGCCGCTCGGGGAAGATGGCCTCGTCGGCACCCACGCGGGCCATCACGCGCCGATGATCGTCGGAGACGACCTTGCAGTAGACGCGCGGCACGCCGAGGTCGCGCAGGGCGAGCGTGGTCAGCACGCTCGCGGCAATGTCCGCGCCGGTCGAGACGACGGCGGCGTCGGCGCCGGCTACGCCGAGCCGGTCAAGCACGTGGCGCTGCCGCCCATCGCCCACGACGGCGCGCGTCACCGTACGGGCGACGGCGTCCACCGATCCAGGGTCGAGGTCTACGCCGACGACCTCGTGGCCTTGTGCATACAACACCTCCGCAACGCTGCGCCCGAAGTTGCCGAGGCCGACGATCACAAATCGTTTCATGCGAGCAAGGTAGCGATCAGCCCACCATTACGTCTTCGTAGGCGAACCGGGGTTCGGCAGCCCTCTTGCGGCGCGAGAACGCGGCCGCTACGGTGAGTGGCCCCACGCGCCCCAGAAACATGAGCACGATGATGATAGCGCGCCCCGGGGCGCTGAGCGTGGCGGTGGTGCCGAGCGAGAGGCCCACCGTGGCGAAGGCGCTCACCGTCTCGAAGAGCAGGTCGAGAAACGACGGCCCGCGCCCGGCCTCGGTGGCCACGAGCGCGAGCGTGGCGCCCACGATCAGGAACAACGCGAGCAGGGCCACGCTGAGCGCCCGCGCGACGGTGCCCGCCGGGACGCTCCGCCCGAACGCGTCCACGCTCTGCCGCCCTCGTACCCGGGCGTAGGCCACGAGTACGAGCAAGGCCAGGGTGGTGGTCTTGGCCCCCCCCGCCGTGGAGCCGGGGCTGCCGCCCACGACCATCAGCAGGATGGTGAGGAAGTTCGTCGCGTCGCTCGCGCGGGGGTAGGCAATCGCGTTGAAGCCCGCCGTGCGCGCCGTCACGCTCACAAAGAAGGCGTTGAGCAGGCGCGTGTCGGGCGACATGCGCGCCGAGCAGGCCGTTCCCCTCGAACAGGAGCGCGAGCGCGGTGCCGAGCACGAGCAGCACGCCGGTGGTGACGAGCACGAGCTTGGTGTGGAGCGACACGCGAAAGCGCCGCCCGGTCACGCGCGCGCGCCGCCACAGGTAGAGTTCTTCCAGCGTCAGAAAGCCGAGCCCACCCACGATGATGAGCCCCGAGAGGATGAGCATCACCCCGCCGTTCTCGCGAAACGGGACCAGGCTCGCCGAGAACGTCGAGAAGCCGGCATTGCAGAAGGCCGACACGGCGTGGAAGACGGCGGGCCAGAGCGCGCCGGTAGAGCCAAGCCGGGGGGTGAAGGCCACGAGCAGCAGGAGCGCCCCCACCGCCTCGATGACCAACGTAAAAAGCACCACATGGCGCACGAGGCGGCGGTCGTTGAGGTGCGGTGCCACGTCGGTCATGACGCTCGTGAACGTTTCCTGCCGGAGCGAAAGGCGCCGCCCGACCGACGCGATGATGAGGCTCGTGAAGGCAACCACGCCGAGGCCGCCCAGCTGGATGAGCAGCAGGATCCACGCCTGTCCCCAGACCGTAAACACGCGCGCGGTGTCCACCACGACGAGGCCGGTCACGCACACGGCGCTCGTGGCGGTGAAGAGCGCGTCGAGCCACGACAGGGGCGCCTGCCCGGGCGCGTACAGGCCCGGCAGGACCTTGAAGCCGAGCGTGCCGGCGGCAATGAGCGCCAGGAACGAGCCCGCAAACAGCTGCGACGCCGATAACTGTCGCCACCACGACCGCATCCCCACGCCCTGGCCCGCCCAGCGCCCTTGGGGCGTGCGGCGGCGGGCAGGAAGCCAGGAGAACATCGGGAAAAGGCAGGGCGAGGCCGTCGTTACCCGTTGGCGGGCGGGGCGTTCGCGGCGGCCGGCATTTCGACGGGGGGCACCGGCAGGCGTAGCGTGAACGTGCTGCCGGCGCCGGGCGCGCTTTCGGCGGTGAGGGTGCCGCCGTGGAGGCGGGCGATCTGGGCCGCGATGGCGAGGCCGAGGCCGGTGCCGGAGCCGTCCGGGCGGCGCGTGCGGGCGTCGTGGCCGCGCCAGTAGCGGTCGAACAGGTGGGGCAGGGCCTCCGCGTCGATGCCGCGCCCGGTGTCCTGCACCGCGATCACGGCCGCGCCGGGCTCGGCGTGGGCGCGCAGGGTGACGGTGCCGCCGGCCGGCGTGTGCGTGCGCGCGTTGCCGAGCAGGTTGTCGAGCAGGCGCAGCAGGCGCGAGCCGTCGGCCTCGACGAGCGGCAGCCCGTCGGCGAGGGCGAGCGTGAAGGTGAGGCCGGCCGCTTCGAGGCGCGGGCGGTGCGTGGCGGCGGCGTCGTGGAGCAGCTCGCCGAGGGGCACGGGCTCCGTATGGAGCGCTTCGGGCGAGGATTCGAGCACGGAGAGCTCGAAGAGGTCGTCCACGAGGCGCGAGAGGTGGCGGCCCTGGCGCGCGGCCACGTCGAGGTCGGCCTGCGCGGCGGGGCCGTCCGATTCGGCGGCGTGGCGGCGGGCTTCGTCGACATAGCCGCGGAGCGCGGCGAGGGGCGTGCGCAGGTCGTGCCCCACGTTGGCCACGAGCTCGCGGCGCATCCGGTCTGCCCGGCGCAGCGTCTCGACGCTCGTCTGCACCTCGGCGGCCATCGCGTTGACGCGCTGCGCCAGGCGTCCGATTTCGCCGGGTTCGTCTTCGGAGAGCCGCGCGCCGAACTCGCCCTGCCCGAGGCGCTCGACGCCCTCGGTGATGCGGCGGAGCGGGCGCACGAGCCACCGCGCGAGGCCCACGCCGAGCCCGAGCGCCAGCACGAGGCTCGCCAGGCCCGCCAGCAGCAGGGCGCGGCGGTAGGCGGCGCGCGTGGGCGCGAGCTCGGCGGCGAGGCTCGCCTCGAGCGGTTGCACGAGCAGGCCGCCCGCGAGCAGCCCGGCGTCGTCGTAGAGCGGGGTCACGGCCCACGTGCCCGCCGGGGCCGCCGGATCGGTCTCGACGACCGTCGTCTGCGCGGCAAGCTGGGCCGCGAGCACGACGGGCAGGGGCGCGTCGGTGGGCGGGCCGAAGCGCTCGATCACGCTACCGTCGGGCGCGACGAGGGCGACGGGGTCCGGAAAGCGGTAGGCGAGGTCGCGGCGGAGGCGGTCGGGCAGGGTGTGGAGGGAGGTGCCCGGGTCGGCGCGCTGCTGGATCTCCTCGGCCACGCTCTCCACGCGCAGGCGCAAGCTCGTGGCCGCGAGCGCGCGGATGCGTCCGTCGGCCAGACGCGCCGACAGGCCGACCGCTCCCACCGCCGTCACCACGAGCGCGGCGACGATCACGGCGGCCACGCGGGGCGCTACCGAGCGCGCCACCATGCCGGACAGCGAGCCGGGAGACCGCGAGCCAGAGGCCGGCGAGCCGGGGTCCGGCGGCGTAGCGTCCATGCGGGCGGGGGCGAGGTCGTGCGGCGGGGTCATGGTCGGAAGCGGCCGGGGCGCGGGCCCTGATCGGCGCTCCGGGCGCCTACGGGGCGAACTTGTAGCCCACGCCCCAGACGGTGCGGATAAAGCGCGGGTTGCCCGGGTCGTCTTCGATCTTGGCGCGGAGCCGCTGGACGTGCGAATCCACCGTGCGGTCGTAGCCCTCGTAGCGGATCTGCCAGACGTGTTCGAGCAGTTGAAGCCGCGTGAACGGCCGCTCCGGGTGGCGGGCGAGGTAGAGGAGCAACTCGAACTCCTTCACCGTCAGGTGCACCTCCTGCGCGCCGCGCCGCACCTCGCGCCGCACCGGGTCGATGCGGAGGTCGCCAAAGGTGAGCGGGGCCTCGGCGTCGTCCTCGGCCGGCGTCGACTCCACGCGCAGGCGGCGCAGCCCGGCACGCACGCGGGCCACGAGCTCGGCCACGCTGAAGGGCTTCGTCACGTAGTCGTCGGCGCCCACTTCGAGGCCCACCACGCGGTCCACCTCGCTCGCCCGCGCGGTGAGCATGACCACGTAGAGGCGCGGCAGCTTGGCGCGCAGGCGGCGGCACACCTCCAGGCCATCGAAGCCGGGCAGCATCACGTCGAGCACGACGAGGTCCGGCGGCGCGGCGTCGGCGCGCTCGACGGCCTCGGGACCCGTCTCGGCGGTATCGACGGTGTAGCCTTCGCTCCGAAGGCGCTCGGCGACGAGCGTGCGCAGGTCGGCGTCGTCCTCAACGACGAGCAGGCGAGGGGGCGGGGCGTCGGCAGGCATAGGCGGAAAGTGGAGCCGGCCCGGGGGCGGGCAGTCGCAGGGTGAGACACCGCCGAAGCTACGTCCGCACCGCCCGCTGGCCCGATCCGGGGGCAGAATCGCGTATGGTTGCGACGGAACCGTGACAACCGGCGCGCTGCGAAAAGGCTGGCGTGGTGCTTGCCAGGCCTCCGGTCAACTCCCTCCCCCCATGGAACTGCACTTCGACGACGAGCCGGGCAAGCCCGCCCGCCTGCTCCCCGATGGGGCGCTCGTGCTGCTGTTCGGGCTCTTCGTGGCCCTCTTCCTGGTGTTCTTCGCCACGATGTAACGCCAAATCCCGCCGAAGGGTACGGGAATGCTCGCCGGATCATGGATGAGAGATCATGGATCATGGCCAGAAGGCACCTCCGGGCGTTTCTGGCCATGATCGATGATCCGTGATCAACCCGGTGATCCCTGACCAGGCTACTTGAGTTGATCGCCGGCCGCCACGCGGGTCCTGTGCGCCTGCGGCAGCGCCTTATCCGTTCTTGCCGTCGGCGAGGCCGAGGTCGATCTCGCGGGTGTCTACGTTGGCGCGGAGCACGACCACGCGCACGCGGGTGCCAGGGCGGTAGCGCTGCCCGCTGTGGCGGCCCACGAGCGACAGGCGGCGCTCGTCGTAGTCGTAGTGGTCGTCGCGGAGTTCGCGCACATGGAGCAGGCCCTCGGCGAGCACTTCGGAGAGCTCGACGAACGCCCCGAACTTGGCCGCGCCGGTCACCACGCCGTCGAAGGCCTCGCCCACGCGGTCCTGCAGGTACTCCACCTGCTTGAGCTTGACCGACTCGCGCTCGGCCTGCTCGGCCTCGCGCTCCCGGAGCGAGCAGTGGGCCGCCTGTTCCTCCAGCGCCTCTACCTCGGGCGGCGGCTGCCCGGCCGCGTACCGCTTGGCGAGGCGGTGGACGATGAGGTCCGGATAGCGCCGAATGGGCGACGTGAAGTGGGCGTAGTGCGAGAACGCGAGCCCGAAGTGCCCGGCGTTGCGCGCCGAATACCGCGCCTTCGACATCGCCCGCAGGGCCGCCTGCGTGATCACGAGCCCCTCGTCGGTGCCGTGGACGCGCTGGAGGAGCGAAGAGAGGTCGCGCGAGGACACCGCGCCCTCGGTGTGGGGCAGGCTGTAGCCGAAGGCCTTCACGTACTCGGCGAGCGCCCCGATGCGCTTGGCGTCCGGCGGCTCGTGGACGCGGTAGACGAAGGGGCGGCTCCGGTGCTGGAGGGCGACGGCGCGGTTGGCGAGCAGCATGAACTCCTCGATGAGCCGGTTCGTGGGCATCCGCTCCTTGCGCAGCACGCCGACCGCGTGCCCGTTCGTGTCGAGCTGGATCTTGACCTCCGGCTGCTCGAAGTCCACCGACCCCTCGGCCATGCGGCGCGCGGTGAGCGTCTGGGCGATCCGGTGGGCGCGGAAGAGGTCCTCGGCCATCGGGTGGTCGGCCTGCCCGTCGAGGATGGCCTGGGCGGCCTCGTAGGAAAAGCGCTCGTGCGAGTGGATGACGGTCTCGGCGAGCGTCCACGACAGCAGCTCGCCGTCGGCGGAGACGCGCATCGTGCACGAGAACGTGAGCCGGTCTTCGCGCGGCACGAGCGAGCAGACGCGGTTGGAGAGGTGCTCGGGGAGCATCGGGATGACGCGGTCGACGAGGTACACGCTGGTGGCGCGGAGGAAGGCCTCGGCATCGAGCGCGGAGCCCACGGGCACGTAGTGGCTCACGTCGGCAATATGAACCCCGATCTCGAACGTGCCATCGCCGAGGTCTACCGTGTGGATGGCGTCGTCGAAGTCCTTGGCGTCCACCGGGTCAATCGTGAAGATGGGCCGGGCGCGCAGGTCCACGCGCCGGGCGATCTCGGCAGCGGGGATGGTGTCCGGAATCGCGGCGGCGTCGCGCTCGACGGCCTCGGGAAAGTCGGCGCGGATGCCCTGGGCGAGGGCGAGCGCGAGCACGCGCACCTGCGGGTCGTCGGCGCGCCCGAGCACGCGCGTCACCACGCCCCGCAGCGCGTCCTCGGCGGTTTCGCCGTAGTCCTGGATGCCGACGACCACCTTGTCGCCGTCGGTGGCGCCGCCGAAGTCACCCTCGCGCACCCACGCGAGCCGGGTGAGGCGGGCGTCGTCGGGCTGGACGGCCGCGCCGGCACCGCGCCGGGTAAACGTGCCCACGAGGCTGGCGCGGTCGCGCTCGGCCACGCGCGTGACGATCGCCTCGCGCCGCCCGGCGGGCTCGCGCGGCGCCGTGAGGCGTCCGCCCGAGGCGCGGCCACTGGAGGCGCGGGCGCGCGCGGGGGCGTCGGTGCCGCGCACGGCGATCTCCACCACGTCGCCGTCGAGGGCGTTGGCGAGGCCGCTGGCGCGGACGAAGTAGTCTTCCGATTCGCCTTCGACGTTCACGAAGCCGAAGCCCTGCGGGTGGACGGTGAGGCGTCCCACGAGCGCGCCTCCGGTAGCGGCGTGCGTGCGGAGGCGCTGAAAGGCGTAGAACTGCCCGTTCTGGCGGAGGCGGCCCTCCTTCACGAGGCGGTCGAGGAGTTCGCGAAAGGCGGTGTAGTCCTCGCGCTCGCGAAGGCCGAGGCGGCGGGCGAGTTCTTTGGCGCGAAAGCGCTCGGTGCCGTGGTTGCGGAGAAAGTCGAGGAGGCGGTCGTCGAGCGCGGACACGGGCGGGCAGGCAGGGGTGAGGCGCCAAGATGGGGCTCCTACGGGTGCCCGGGCGCCTCGGCCGTGCGGATTGGCCGGAATCGTTGCGCGAGGCGGCCGCTGAAAAGGGTACCCACAAAAATGATGCCCTTCTCATTTAGGTTTTCGTGCAGCTTCCGATACCGAGGCTAGCCCCCTCTCCCCATGCTCCGTTCTGCCCCTGATCGGTGCTGGGTTTCGGCAGTGGATGCGCCCCGGACGTTTCTCGGGGTCTCTGCTGCTGCACTCCTAGCCTTGCCTGCCCCCGTGGTATGGGCGCCTCTGCGCCCGGTGCGGTGCGTTTGTGCCTTGCGATCCTCGCCGTCAGGCCGGGTAGATCGCGGTGCGGCGCCCGGGCGGCCCCTCACTGGCCTGCGCGCCCCGCAAGGGCGCCCCTCTGATCTGTGCTCGCTGCGCCGGCGCCCCTGCTGGCCCTGCGGATAGGCCTCTCCCACCCCCCCAACCCCCTCCCTCCCCATGCCCCTTCCCTTCACCCTCGCCTGGTCGCCGCGTCCCACAGAGTCGGCCCCCGCCCTCAGCCTTCGTTCCACGCCCAGCCCCACCACCGACGTGATCACGTTTGCCCCGGAAGCGTTCCGAACCTGGGTCTTGCGCCAGCACGCTGCCGGGGCCCACGACGCGCTCGCGGTCGTGTACCCCTCGCAGGGCGACGGCGCGCACCTGCCGCCGCACCTCCACCGCGCCCACGCGGTGCTCGTGGCCCCGGAGGCCACGCTCGACGGCCTCGGCACCCGCTTCGACCGGCCCCTCTACGCCGCCGGGGCGCTCGTCATCCCGCCCTACGCCGCCCTCTACGGCGTCTATGCCGAAGGCGACGTGACCGTGGGCGACGGCACGCTCGTGCAGCGCTGGCTTTCGGGCACGCACGTCGTGATCGGCATCGGCTGCACGCTGCGCGGGCCGGTGCAGGGCCTCGAAACGATCATTGTGGACGTAGCCACCACCTTCACCCGCCTGCAGGCGCCCCTGCTGCAGTTCGGCGGCGGGCGGCGCGGCCGCCGTCAACCCGACGCCCACCGACGCACCCGAGTGGACGCCCCCGCGCGCCGTGGCCCTTGACGAGCACACGCTCCTCGTGCGCGACAACCTCGACGTGCCGCCTGGCGTGGTCGTCCGCGCCTCCGTGCTCGCCACCGGGCACGCCCGGCTCGGGGCCGGCAGCCGCGTGCTGGGCCGCTTCAAGGGCGTGCGCGGCGTCCATGTCGAGCGCGGCGCGTTCGTGCGCGGGGCGGTGACCTCGGAGCGCAGCGTCTACCTCGCCGATGGCGTGCGCGTGCGCGGGGCCGTGCAGACGGGCGGCGATGCGCTCATCGGGCGCGGCTGCGTGATCGGCACGCCCTCCGAGGCCGTCACCCTCGCGGCAGCGCGCCTGCGCGTCGGCGTGGGCACGACGGTCTATGGCACCGTCTGCGCTTCCGAGCACGGCGAGGTCCACTGACCGGCGCGGCGATCAAGCGGGCCCGGCGGTATACTGCGGGCCCGTTTGCTCTGCCCCGTATGGCCACGCTGCACCCGTTTCGCGCCCTGCGCCCCCGCCCTGACCTTGCCGAAGAGGTGGCGTGCGTCCCCTACGACGTCGTCTCGACCAGTGAAGCCCGGCACCTCGCCGAAGGGCGCCCGCACTCGTTCCTGCACGTCATCCGCCCCGAGATCGACCTGCCGGAGGGCACCGACGAGCACGATGATGCGGTCTACGCGGCGGGCGCGGCCACGCTGCGGCGCTTTGCCGCCGACGGCACGCTCGTGCCCGAGGCGGCGCCCGCGCTCTACGTCTACCGCATCACCATGAACGGCCGCGCGCAGACGGGCGTCGTGGGCGGCGTGTCGGTGGCGGAGTACGACGCGGGGACGATTGTGCGCCACGAGAACACGCGCCCGGACAAGGAAGACGACCGCACGCGCCACCTGCTCGAACAGAGTGCGCACGCCGAGCCCGTCATGCTCGCCTTCCGCGACGACGCGGCCGTGCAGGCGCTCGTGGACGCGGCCACCGCCGCCGCGCCGCTCTACCACTTCACCGCGCCCGACGGCGTCGAGCACACGCTCTGGGGCGTGCCCGACCCGGACGCACTCGCCCGCGCCTTCGCCGCCGTGCCGCACCTCTACGTGGCCGACGGGCACCACCGCTGCAAGGCCGCCTCGCGCGCCTACCACGTGCTCGAAGCGGAAGGGCAGGCCACGCCGACGAGCGAAGCCGCGTTCTTCCCCGCCGTCCTCTTTCCCATCGGGCAGATGCAGATCCTGCCCTACCACCGCGTCGTAGCGCGCGTGCCGGGCGGCAAGGACGCCTTCGAGGCCGCGCTGCGCGCCCGCTTCGACGTGCGCGACGGCGCCGATCCGGACGCGCTCGCCCCCGGCGAGGCCGCCGCCTACCTCGGCGGTGCCTGGCTCGGCTTCGCGCTGCCGGAGACCCAGCACGCCGCCGTGGCCGACCGCCTCGGCGTAGCCCGCCTCGGTGAACACCTGCTCGCCCCCCTGCTCGGCATCACCGACGTGCGCACCGACCCCAACGTGCGCTTTGTGGGCGGCATTCGCGGCACTCCCTACCTGCAAGCGCTCGTGGATACGGGCGAAGCCGACCTCGCGCTCGCGCTCCCCGGCACGACGATGGCGGAGCTGCTCGCCGTTTCCGACGCCGGCGAACTGATGCCGCCCAAGTCCACCTGGTTCGAGCCCAAGCTCCGGAGCGGCCTGTTCGTCCACCGTTTCGACGAAGGTTGATCCAAACATGACCGGCGGGTCACTTTCTGACGGGTGAGGCGAAACTTCATCGGCGCCCGGTGCAACCGGGGCGCAGGGGCCCCGTTGCGGGCTGAGGATCACCCCCGCCGCCCATGCTGATCTCTGACTTTTCGATCAAGCGGCCCATGGTCACCATTCTGGCCATGGTCGTGCTTGTCGTCTTTGGCCTGATCTCGCTCTCGCGTCTTGAGACCGACGAGTTCCCGGTCGTCTCGCCGCCGTTTCTCGTGATCGGGGTGCTCTATCCCGGCGCGGCGCCCGATGGCGTCGAGCGCGAGGTGCTCAGCCCCGTCGAGGAGGCCATCCAGGGCATCTCCGGGGTCGAGACGATGCAGGGCACGGCGCTCGATTCGTACGGGCAGATCTTTGTGCAGTTCGAGTTCGGCAAGGACATGATGGAGGCGTCGCAGCAGGTGCGCGACGCCATCTCGGCGGTGCGGCAGGACCTGCCCACCGAGATGGAGGAGCCCCTCATCCGGCGCTTCTCGCCCAACGACTTCCCCGTCTACCGCCTCGCGCTCTCCTCCGACCACCTCTCCACCGCGCAGCTCACCACGCTCGCCGACAACACCATCGCCCGCGAGTTCCGGACCGTGCAGGGCGTGGCGCGGGTGGACATCGCCGGGCAGCGCAACCGCGAACTGTCCGTCAACCTGCGGCCGGACGCGCTCGCGGCGCTTGGCATTGCGCCCGCGCAGGTGGTGCAGGCGCTCCAGGCGCAGAACCTCTCGGCCCCCGTGGGCCGCCTCAACACGACCGGCGCCGAGCAGTCGATCCGCCTCGAAGGGCGCCTCGCCACGCCCGAGAGCTTTCTCACGATCCCGGTCGGGCAGGGCAACGGGGGCCGCACGGTCTACCTCGCCGAAGTGGCCGACGTGGTGGACGGCGCCGAGGAAGCCCGCTCGCTCGCCCTCTACAACGGCCGCGAATCGGTCGGCATCGACATCGTGAAGGCGACCGACGCCTCCACGACGACCGTCACGAAGGACCTCAAGGCCAAGGTGGGCGAGCTGCTCACGACGCTTCCGCCGGGCACCAAGATCGACGAGGTGTCGGACTCGGGCGTGCGCGTGACGCAGTCGGTGGTGAACGTGGTGCAGACGCTGCTCGAAGGCTTGCTGCTCACCGTGCTCGTGGTGTTCGTCTTCCTGAACTCGTGGCGCAGCACGGTCATCACCGGCCTCGCGCTGCCCGTCTCGATGCTCGCGTCGTTCACGGCGGTGTACGCGGCGGGCTTCACGCTCAACACGATGTCGCTGCTGGGGCTCACGCTCGCCATCGGCATCATCATCGACGACGCCATCGTGGTGCGCGAGAACATCGTGCGGCACGTCGAGATGGGCAAAGAACACCTCCGCGCCTCGCTCGAAGGCACCGACGAGATCGGCCTGGCCGTCGCGGCGACCACCTTCTCGATTGTGGCGGTGTTCGTGCCGATTGGCTTTATCGAAGGCCTCGCCGGGCAGTGGTTCAAGCCGTTCGCGCTCACCATTGCCGCCTCGGTGCTCGTGTCGCTCTTCGTCTCGTTCTCGCTCGACCCGATGCTGTCGGCCTACTGGCCCGACCCGCACGTGCCGGAGGACCAGAAGAGCTTTATCACGCGCGGCCTCGACCGCTTCAACCGCTGGTTCGACCGCCGCGCGGGCGACTACCGCCGCGTGGTGGCGTGGGGCCTCGACCATCCGTCCATCATCATCCTGTGGGCGCTCGCGAGCCTGATGATGGCCTTTGCGCTGCCGGGACCGGGCTGGTCGGGCGCGCTGGCCGTGCTCGCGGTGGCGGTGCTGGCCACGTTTGTGCTCAAGCTGCTCCCGCACCGCTGGTTCGTGACGTTCCCGGCCATCGTGGCGAGCCTCGTGCTGATGGGCGTATCGATGGGCCTGGTGCCCAAGACGGCGGGCGTGGGCTCGGCGTTCTTCCCGCAGGACGACCGGAGCGAGTTCCAGCTCAACGTCAAGATGCCGCCGGGGTCGAGCCTCGAATCCACGCGCGCCAAGCTGGAGCAGATTTCCCGCGCCGCGCGCTCCTACCCGGAGGTGAAGTACACCTACGCGACGGTCTCCGGGCAGTCGGGCGCGGTGGACGAGGGCGGCATCTACGTGCGCCTGATCCCGATTGCCGAGCGCAGCGTCCACCAGAGCGAGATCGTGGACCGCGTGCGCGCGGCCATCGCCCAGATTCCGGGCGTCGATGCATCCGTGCAGACGGGCTTCGACGCCAAAAAGCAGATCCAGCTGCAGCTGCGCGGGCAGGACCGCGCCCTCCTCCAGCGCACCGCCGACACGCTGCTCGCCTTCCTCCACACCGTGCCCGGCGCCGTCGATGCCGGGCTGTCCACGCGCGGGCGCCGCCCCGAGGTGGCCGTCAACCTCGACCGCGACGCCGCGCTCCAGCGGGGCCTGTCGGTGGGGCAGATCGCGCAGTCGCTCCGCCCGGCCTTCGCCGGCATCGACGCGGGCGACTGGGTGGACCCGGACGGCGAGACGCGCGATGTGTACGTGCGCTATGCGCCCGAGTACCGTGCCACGTCGGGCAGCCTCGGCTGGCTGCCCCTACGCGTGGCGGGTCCGATGGGCGTGCAGACGGTGACGCTCAACGAGGTGGCGACGGTGCGCGAGGGCCTCGGCCCGGCGGTCATCCAGCACCTCGACGGCGACCCGGTCATCACGGTCGAGGCCAACGTGCAGAGCGACTATGCGCTCTCCGACGTGCTCAAGGTGATCCAGGACCACATGGCCGCGCACCCGTTCCCGCCCGGGGTGGCGCTCTCGCAGGGCGGCGAGGCGAAGGACCAGGCCGAGGTGTTCACGAGCATGCTGTTCGCGCTCCTCTCGGGCATCATGCTGATGTACCTGATCCTGGTGCTCCAGTTTGGCTCGTTCGTCGACCCGATTGCGATCCTCGTCTCGCTCCCGCTCTCGCTCATCGGCGTGATGCTGGGCCTGTTCGTGGCCGGCTCGTCCATCAACCTGATGGCGATGATCGGGGTGATCCTGCTCATGGGCATCGTGGCCAAGAACGCGATCCTGCTCATCGACTTCGCCAAGGAGGCCAAGGCGAGCGGGATGTCCACCCGGGACGCGCTCATCGAGGCCGGCGGCATCCGCCTGCGCCCGATCCTGATGACGACCTTCGCGCTCGTGGCCGGCATGGTGCCCATCGCCATCGGGCACGGCGAAGGCGCGGGCTTCCGCGCGCCCCTCGGGGTGGCCGTCATCGGCGGCACGATCACGTCCACGTTCCTGACGCTCCTCGTCATCCCGACCGTGTGGGAACTCATCGACAAGGGCCGCGAGGGCTTCGTCGGCGCCATCAAGCGCCGCCGCTCAGCGACCCCCGCGCACGCGCCGGACACCGAGCCCGCGTTTGCCATGGTGAAGACGGAGGGATGATCGGGTGGATCATGGATCATCGATCATGGTCAGAGACGCCCGGATGCGCCTGCTGGCCATGATCCACGATCCATCTGCGGGGGCGCGCTCCACCACGGGCGTGCCCCCGCGTGCGTTTGCGCCCCCGGCGCCGGACCCCGCATCGGCCCGGTGAGGACCCCCTCCGGGTTGATCCCCTCCTGTAGGGGCACGATGCATCGTGCCCAAAGCGCAAGGCGTCGCGCAAGCAGTCGGCCGGGATCGAGTCGGGCGACTGTCTGGGAGCCCGGGCCGTGGCCTCCTGCGCAGGCAGGGCACGCAGGGGCCACGCGAACGTGCCTCGGCAGCAGCAGAGCACGGCAAGCCGTGCCCGTACCCCGAAATTCGAGGGCGTACCCTCGCCGTGAGTCTGTAGGAGGAGGCCAGGGAGAGGACAGGCCGCTCGGACGATGCACTCCGCGCTGCACCTCCGCCGCTCAGGAGGGCGTGCCGACGCCTCCGGAAGGCCGATGCAAGGGGAGGGTCTGCGTAGAATCTGAGGCGGAAGCGCTTTTGTGTGCGCGGTAGTTGCGCTATGGAAAGAAATATGCCTAAGATTGTGAGGCAACCGAATCCTAACGCCTCACGATGCGCAAGCTCGCCTGCTTTCTCGCCGCCACTCTGATGGCCGCGCCGCGTCCATGCCCAGGAGGCGGCGGCCACGGTCGTTCCGGCAGACACCGTCTGGGTGCTCGTCTCGCTCGCGCTCGTGCTCGTCATGACGCCCGCGCTCGCGTTCTTCTACGGCGGCCTCGTGCGCGCCAAGAACGCCCTCAACACGATGATGATGTCGTTCGGGGCCTTCGCTGCTGTGCTCGTCGCGTGGGTGCTCGTCGGCTACAGCATCGCCTTCGGGGCGGGCAACGCGGTCGTGGGCGACCTCTCGTTCGCCCTGCTGCGGCACGTGGGCCTGGAGGCCAAGGGCACGATCCCGCACCTGCTCTTCATGGGCTACCAGGGCACGTTTGCGGTCATCACGGCGGCGCTCATCTCGGGGGCCGTGGCCGAACGGATGCGCTTCGGGGCGTACCTGCTGTTCATCGCGCTGTGGAGCGTCGTCGTCTATGCGCCCGTGGCGCACTGGGTGTGGGGCGGCGGCTGGCTCGGCACGCTCGGCGCGCTCGACTTTGCCGGCGGGGCGGTCGTCCACGTCAACGCGGCGGCGGCGGCGCTCGTGGCCGCGCTCGTGGTGGGCGCGCGCAAGGACCATGGGCGCCGGGCGATGCTGCCGCACCACGTTCCGTTCACCCTCCTCGGCGCCGGGCTGCTGTGGTTCGGGTGGTTCGGCTTCAACGGCGGGAGTGCCCTCAGCGCGGGCGGGGCGGCCGTGCTCGCGAGCGTCAACACGTTCCTCGCCCCCTGCGGCACGCTGCTCGCGTGGATGCTGCTCGACCTGCGCCGCACGGGCAAGGTGACCGCCGTGGGCGCCGCGACGGGCCTCGTGGTGGGCCTCGTGGCGGTGACCCCGGCGGCGGGCTTCGTCTCCCCGATGGCCGCGCTCGGCCTCGGCGTCGTGGCCGCGTTTCCCTCCTACGCGGCCATCCTCTGGCGCGCCCGCACCCGCCTCGACGATGCGCTCGACGTGGTGGCCGCGCACGGCGTGGGCGGCATCGTGGGCGCGCTGCTGACGGGCGTGCTCGCCGATCCGGCCTGGGGCGGGCAGGCGGGGCTGTTCACCGGCGACGCGTCGCGCGTGGGCGTGCAGGCGCTCTCGGTGGTTGCCGTCGCGCTCTACAGCGGCGCCGCGACGTTCGGCCTATTGAAGGGGCTCGCGCTCGTCACCGCGCTTCGCCCGAGTGTGCGCGCCGAGGGCGTGGGGCTCGATGTGTCCGAACACGGCGAGGAGGCCTACACGCATGGCGAAGGCGCGATCTCTGCTCCTGCCCGACGAGGCGCCGGCGCTGGCAGCCCGCCCCCGTCCTCACCGCCGCCCTCCACTGACCCATGAAGCTCATCAAAGCCATTCTCCGCCCCGAATGCCTCGGGGACGTGCTCCAGGCGCTCTACCGCGCCGACATCCACGGCCTCACCGTGACGCGCTGCGAGGGCCACGGCGGCGAAACCGAACTCGTGGAAACGTACCGGGGCACGACGGTGAAGGTGGGCCTGCAGGAAAAGGTGATGGTGGAGGTCGGCGTCTCCGAGCCCTACGTGGGGCGGTGCATCGACGCGATCCGCCGGGCCGCGCGCACGGGCGAGGTAGGCGACGGCAAGATCTTCGTGCTCCCGGTGGAGCGCGTCGTGCGCATCCGCACCGGCGAGGTCGACGAGGCCGCCGTGACGCCGGTGGGCATAGAGTGAGCGCCGCCCCAGAGGCCGTCCGCCGTAGGGCAGGCGGCCTCCGGGGCGTGCGGGCCGCGTTCAGAAGAGGCCTTCGATGGACAGGTAGCGCTCGCCCGTGTCGTAGCAGAAGGTGAGCACGCGGGCGCCGTCCGGGAGATCGGGGAGCGTCTGCGCGACCGCTGCCAGGGAGGCCCCGGACGAGATGCCGACGAAGATGCCCTCCTCCCGCGCGGCGCGGGCGGCGTACTCGAACGCCTCCTCCTCGCTGACCTGCACCACCCCGTCGAGCACCGCCCGGTCGAGGTTGGCCGGCACGAAGCCCGCGCCGATGCCCTGGAGGTTGTGCGGGCCCGGCGCGCCGCCCGAGATCACGGGCGACTTCTGCGGGTTCGACCGCGATACACCTTCAGGGACGGCCAGGCCGCCTTGAGCACATGCGCGCAGCCGGTGATGTGGCCGCCCGTGCCCACGCCCGTGATGAGCACGTCGAGCCCGTCCGGGAAGTCGGCCAGGATCTCCGCGCGTGGTCGTCTGCTCGTGGACGGCCGATGTTGGCCGGGTTCTCGAACTGCTGCGGCATCCACCCGCCGGGCGTCTCGTCCACGAGCGCCTGCGCCCGCTCGATCGCCCCGCTGCATCCCGCCCTCGCGGGGCGTGAGCACGAAGTTCGGCGCCGTAGGCGGCCATGAGGCGCCGCCGCTCGATGGACATCGACTCGGGCATCACGAGCACCACGCGGTAGCCCTTCACCGCCGCCACGAGCGCGAGCCCGATGCCGGTGTTGCCCGACGTGGGCTCGATGATCGTGCCGCCGGGCGCCAGCACGCCGCGCGCCTCGGCGTCCTCGATCATGGCCAGCGCGATGCGGTCCTTGATGGAGCCGCCGGGGTTGGCGCGCTCCAGCTTCATCCACACCTGCACGCGCGGGTCGAAGAGCCGGTTGATGCGCACGTGGGGCGTGTCGCCGATGGTGTCGAGGATGCTGGAGGCGATCAAGGCGTTAGAGGTAGTAGTCGAGGAGGGGTTCGGGGGCCTGCCCGGCCCGCCGCACCTGCGCGGCGTGCGTGACGATGGAGTCGGGGGGACGCTCTGGGTGAGCCAGACGTTGCCGCCGATGATGCTGCCGCGCGCCGACCACCGTCGTCGCCGCCCAGGATGGTGGCGTTGGCGTAGACGACCACGTCGTCCCCGAGCGTGGGGTGGCGCTTCTGCTGCGCCAGCGCCTTCTCGACCGCGAGCGCCCCCAGCGTGACGCCCTGGTAGATCCGCACGCGCGTCCCCGATGACGGCCGTTTCGCCGATGACCACGCCCGTGCCGTGGTCGATGCCGAAGGCGGGGCCGATGAGTCGCGCCCGGATGCAGGTCGATGCCGGTGAGCCGGTGGCCGTGCTCGGCGATGAGCCGGGGCACGAGCGGCACGCCCTCGCGGTAGAGCACGCGCGCCAGGCGGTAGTAGGCGGTGGCCAGAAAGCCCGGGTAGGCCAGGATCACCTCGTCCACGCTCGTCGCCGCCGGATCGCCTGCGAACGTGGCGGACGCGTCTTCGAGGAGTGCGGCGCGCACGCCGGGCAGCGCCGCGACGTAGGCCTCCGTGACCGCCGCCGCGTCGGGCACGAGCGGCCCCAGCGTGGTGCGGAGGAGCGCACCGAGGGCCGCCAACTCCGAGGCCACGGCCGGCGCGTCGGCACAGCACGTTTCGCTGAACTGGGGGAAGAGCACTTCGAGCGTGCACGTCGCCACCCGGCCCGACAGGCTGCGGAGCCGGTGGGGCAGGGGGTAGGCCGCGCGGGCCGCGCTGAGGGTGTCGGCCAGGGCGTGCGCGGCGAGCAGGGAATCGGGAGAGGTGGAGAACATGGCAGCAGGCCGGCCAGGGCCGCCTGCAACGAAAGGCGCAGGGCAGGCCGGGTTTCGCCGCACCTGAAACGGCATCGGTACGGCCCGGAGGGCACGCGATGTTCGGCCCCGCGTAACGGCGGCGCGTCATGCGTATCCGCGTGGGCCGCCTGGACGCCTCCGCCGGGACCCGCGCGGGCATGGAGGGCGCGCGTGTGCGAGGATTCCGGGGAGCAGCGGCGCGGCATTGCGGGCGCTCCGGGCCGCGTCGTACTTTGGCGCCGTGCGGCGTGGTAGCTCAGATGGTTAGAGCGTACGACTCATAATCGTAAGGTCGAGGGTTCGATCCCCTCCCACGCCACCGCCGGAAAAGGGCCTCAGGAGCGATTCTGAGGCCCTTTTCTGTTGCACTCCCCTCTACGAGGGGTTTGGTAAAAGGGCCCGTGGAAGCACTCGACTGTTGACAGCAAGACCCGCGATGGCATCGAATCCCCGAAGTCGATGTCCTCTCTGTTCAAACGCTCCAACGGCGTCTCCTACGTCTGCCCATCTGTCCGAGCACTCGTTTGCCAGGCAGGTAGCGAAAGCCTTCGAGAGGGTCTGTTGAGGCTGCACAGGGGCCGATCTGCCCTGGCTGGAATCCAAAGGCCGAGACGGCAAGCATGGCAGGGACGGCAGGCGTCAACTTCCACGGCGCGCTTTCCCGCCCGCCTCGGGGGCCGCGCAAGGGGTTTCAAGCACCGGGGCCTCCGCCAGAAGGGCTTCGTCCTTCACCAGAGGGGCTCTTGCATAGGCCCTGATGCAAAGAAAACCGCCAGGACCTATGCAGGTGAACGGGGACGTGCATAGATTGTGGGCCATTTGTATACATTTGGCCTTTCGGAGGTAAACGTTTCTGCCATGCTGCCCCCCTTGCACGCGCTCGATCCGGTTCGATTCGAGACCCCCGCGATCCTGAAGCGCCTGGCGGGGGCGAGCCGTCAGCTGGCCGAACTCAAAGGCGTCGCCGCCTCGATCCCCCATCAGGGCATCCTCATCAATACGCTCGGCATTCAGGAGGCCAAAGACAGCTCGGCCATCGAGAACATCGTCACCACGCACGACGAGCTGTTCCGCGACGAGGCTTCGCCGGAGGAGAGGGGGAGCGCGGCGGCCAAAGAGGTGCTGCGCTACCGCGAGGCCCTGTGGGTCGGCTACCGGGCCGTGCAGGCGTCGGGCCTGCTCACCAACAACCACCTCCTTCAGATTCAGGCGGCGCTGGAGCGCAACGACGCCGGCTTTCGCCGCCTGCCCGGGACGACGCTTCAGGACGGCGCGGGGCGCATCGTCTACGCGCCACCGGAGCCGGGCGAGGTGCCGGGGCTCATGCAGGCGCTGGAGCGCTTCGTCAACGGCGACGTGGCCTTCGAGGCAGACCCGCTCGTCAAGATGGCGCTCATCCACCACCAGTTCGAGAGCATCCACCCGTTCTACGACGGCAACGGGCGCACCGGCCGCATCCTCAACGTGCTCTACCTCGTCAAGGAAGGGCTGCTGGAGGCGCCGGTGCTCTACCTGAGCCGCCACATCGTGCAGACCAAGCCGGACTACTACCGCCTGCTCCAGGCCGTCCGCGAGCGCGGGGCGTGGGAGGAGTGGGTCTACTACCTGCTGGAAGCCGTAGAGGAGACGGCGCGCGAGGCCATCGGCACGATCTCGGCGATCCGCACGGCGCTCTTCGACTACAAGCACCGCATCCGCGCCGGGTACCGCTTCTACAGCCAGGACCTCATCAACAACCTGTTCACGCACCCCTACACGAAGATCCAGTTTGTGGAGCAGGACCTCGGGGTGTCGCGCCTGACGGCGACCAAGTACCTCGACGCGCTTGCCAAGGGCGGCTTCGTGCGCAAACGCCGGGTAGGCCGCTCCAACTACTACATCAACCTCGCCCTGCATCGCATTCTGACCGGAGAGATCATTTCAGAGGCGCCCCAAAGCCCGGGGGTACGCTGAAACGGGCGCTCCGGGCAGACGCGCGCAGGCCGGATCTCCTACTCCGCCACCCACACGGTCTTGGCATTGCAGAACGCGCGCAGGCCGTGGTGGCTCAGTTCGCGCCCGTAGCCGCTCGTTTTGATGCCGCCGAAGGGCACCGCCGGGTCGGAGCGGACGAGGGCGTTGACGAAGGCGCCGCCGCACTGGAGCGCGCGGGCCACGCGTTCGCCGCGCGCCACGTCCAGCGTGAACACGGCCCCGCCGAGCCCGAAGCGCGTCGCGTTGGCGAGGCGGACGGCGTCGGCCTCGTCCTCGGCGCGCACGAGCGCCGCGACGGGGCCGAACACCTCTTCGTCGAAGGCGGGGCTGCCGGGGCGCACGTCGGCGAGGACGGTGGGGGCGTAGTAGAAGCCGGAGCCGTGGGCGTTCGTGGCCGCCCGTGAGCAGGCGGGCGCCGGCCGCCACCGCGCGTTCCACCTGGTCGTGGAGCGTCTCGCGCAGGTCGGCGCGGGCGAGGGGGCCGACGTCGGTGGCCTCGTCCATCGGGTCGCCCACGCGGAGGGCGGCCATGCGGTCGGTGAAGCGCGCCGGCGAAGGCGTCGTAGACGGGCGCCTCGACGATGAAGCGCTTGGCCGCGATGCAGCTCTGTCCGTTGTTCTGCGTGCGCGCCTCGACGGCGGCCTCGGCGGCCCGGTCGAGGTCGGCGTCGGCGAGGACGAGGAAGGCATCGGAGCCGCCGAGTTCGAGCACGGACGGCTTGAGCGCGTGCCCGGCGGCGGCGCCGACGGCGCGCCCGGCCCGGTCGGAGCCGGTGACGGTGGCGGCGGCGACCCGGTCGTCGGCGATGAGGCCGGCGATCGCGTCGTGGGTCGACGTGGAGCACGCCGAGCACGCCCGCGTCGAGCCCGGCCTCCTGCACGCATTCGGCCAGCGCGTGCGCGCAGCCTGTCGACGTTCTCGGCGTGCTTGAGCAGGCCCACGTTGCCGGCCACGAGCGCCGGGGCGAGAAAGCGGACCGCCTGCCAGAACGGGAAATTCCACGGCATCACGGCCAGCACGACGCCCAGCGGCTCGTACACCACGTACGCCCGCGCGCCCTCCACGTCGGCCGGCTCCGGGCCGAGCATCGCCGGGCCGTGCGCCGCGTAGTAGCGGCACGCGCCGGGCGCACTTCTGCACTTCGGCGCGCGCCTGCTTCAGCGGCTTGCCCATCTCGGCCACGGCGAGGCGGGCGAGGGCCTCGTTCTGGGCGTCGAGCACATCGGCCAGACGCACGAGCGCGGCGCAGCGGGCGCTCGACGGGCCGGTCGGCGAGCGCGGCGGCGGCACGGGCGGCGCGGGCCAGCAGGGCCTCCACCTCCTCCGGCGTGTGGTAGGCGTACGAGGCGCGCGCCTCGCCCGTGGCAGGGTTGCGAGGTATGGAGCATGGGGCCGGGGTAACAGGGCCTGTAAGATCAGCCGAACCTTCGTGCGTCCGCCGGGGGCGCCTGAAACGAAGCCGCGAGGAAACGCCCTACCTTGCGCGCCTAACGTGGCCTCCCTATTACCGCTTAAGCCTAGCGCTGCTCGCTACTACCATCGCATGAGAGACGGGGTCTGGACGCGGGTCCGCGCCTGGTGGCGCAGCGACGGTTCTGCCGATCGCCTCGAAGCGCGCGCGCGCGTGGCGCGGGAAGCGGCGGACGCGGCCGAGGCCGCCGCCCGCGATATGCGCGACCGCGCGGCCGTCGAAGGCCTCATCGGGCGGCCCGTGGCCACGCTCGACCTCTACCGGCAGGCGCTCTGCCACCGCTCGGCCCTGCGCGGGCGCGGCGACTCGCACCTCTACTCCAACGAGCGCCTCGAATTTCTCGGCGACGCCGTGCTCGGCCTCGTCGTCGGCGCCCACCTCTACACGTCGTTCCCGGACACCGACGAGGGCTTTCTCTCGCGCCTGCGCGCCAAGCTCGTCTCCGGCGCCGCCCTTGCCGAGCGCGCCGAGGAGGTCGGCATCGGGCCGGTGCTCCAGATGAGCCCCGAGATGCGGCAGACCGGCGGCGAACGCCACGCCACGCTCCTCGCCGACGCCTTCGAGGCGATCATCGGCGCGCTCTACCTGGACTTCGGGCTCGAAGCGGCGACGGCGTTCATCCACCGCGCCCTGCTCGCCGACCGCGACCTCGCCGCCCTCGCCGCCGCGCACGACAACTACAAGTCGGTCCTGCTCGAACGCGCACAGGCGGCCGGCTGGGCGCAGCCGGCCTACCAGGTGGTCGAGGAGACGGGCGCCTCGCACGCGCGCACGTTCACCGTCGAGGTACAGGTGCGCGGGCAGGCGTACGGCTCGGGACAGGCGCCGTCGAAAAAGCAGGCCGAACAACTGGCCGCGCGGGCTGCGCTCGAACGCCTCGCCCGTGAGGCCGTGGGCGGCGACGGGCAGGGGTGAGCGCAGGGCCTCGGCAACCTGCCCGCCCGCGTGGAGGTACGTTCGTCAAACCGCTGTTCTGATGGAAGCTGCCCCCCCGCGCGTGCCGCCGGACGACGACTCGGACCTGCCGCCCTCGATGCGCCGCCGCCGCCCGTCTGACCCCGCGCTTTCGCCGGGCCGGGCCGTGCTGCTGGTGCTCGTGGCCTTCGGGCTGCTCGCCGGCGCGGTGACGCTCTACCAGGTGCTGGACACGAGGCGCCACGCCGAGCGCCCTTCGAACCGCCCGGCCACGCTCGCGCTCACGGGCCTGCACTACGACCCGGCCACGCGCGTCATCACGGGCACCGTCCACAACCGCACCGAGGCGGCCTACCGCAACGTGCGCGTGACGTTCGAACTGCTCGACGCCGCCCGCACCGTCGTCGGCACGATCCGCGACTCGTCCGCCGAAGTGGCGGCAGGCACGGACTGGGCGTTTCGCATCGTCGTGCCCACGCCCGGCGTGCGCCGCGTGCGCCTCGTAGACTACGCGGCCACGCGCGACGGCGGCCCCCGCTCGCAGGTGCGCGTGCTGCAGGATGTCTGACGACGGACGATGGACGACGGCCAGCGTCTCGGTGTTCGGACAAGGGTATCGTGTGGGGGTGTTCGTCGTTCGTGGTTCGTGGTCAGACGAACCCGGCAGAAGGCCGCCGCCACTCTGACGACGAACCACGAACACGAACGACGAACAACCAACCCTGTCTTTCCAGCTGGCCACAGCACTCAGCCCCCTTCTCTCACCTCGCTCCTATGCCCCGCCTGCTCCCCCTCCTGCTCCTCGTGGCCCTGGCCGCCTGCCAGCGCACGCCCGCTACGCCGCGCGTGGCGCCCGCGCGCGACTCGACGCTCGCGCTCACCGGCATCTCGTACAACCACAAGACCGGGGTGGTGGAGGGGCGCATCGAAAACCGCACGGCGAGCGTCTACGACAGCCTCGCCGTGCGCCTGACCCTCCTCTCGCAGTACGAAGACAGCCTCGCCGCCATCGCGCTCGACACGCTGAGCCTCGGGCCGGGCGAGACGTGGCACTTTACGCGCGTCCCTGACGTGGCCGTGCGCGACAGCGTGGGCCTCGTGCGGGTCGTCCGCTACGCCGGCACGCGGCGCGACAACGGCGAGCGCACCGATGCCGAACTCAACCGCGACGTGCCCACGCCGCGCCTCACGTTCGGGCGGCGTTAACGCGCCGGTCGCTCTCGCCGGCGTGCCTCTCGGACGCACCAGGGACGGGCGTCACGTCGGTGCGCAGCGGCACCCTCCGTCGTGCGGCGTACGCCGAACGACGGGCTCAGCGGCGCCCGGCGAGGGCCTCGAAGGGCAGGTTGAGCACGCCGTACTGCGGCCAGTCGCGGTAGTCGAAGTGCCACCACTCGGTCGGGTTGACGCTGAAGCCGTGGCGGACCATCGCGTCGTGGAGCACCTCGCGGAAGTAGCGCGCCCGGCGGCTGCCCCCGGGGTAGCGCGCCGCCGCCCGCCCGGTGAACTCGTCGTACGACGACGGCATCTCGACGATCTGCCCGGTTTGCAGGCTCACGAGGCCCAGGTCGATGGCGCAGCCCCGGTTGTGGCGCGACCCCTGCGACGGCGGCGCCACAAAGCCGCGCTGCGCGGGCGGCGTGGCGTCCCAGAACGCGCGCGTGACATACCAGGGCCGGTAGGCGTCGTAGACGACGATGCCGAGGCCTTCGGCGGCGAGCGCGCGCTGCACGGCGGCGAGCGCGTCGGCGGCCGGGCGCTGGAGGAACGCGGCGGCGCGGGCGTACATCGGCGCGCCCATGAAGTTGTCCGGTGTGGCGTAGTGGATGCTGAGCACCACGTTCGGGATGGCCTCCGTGAGGTCCACGAGGTCGGCGCGGCGCGTGCCGCCGCCGGGGGGCGGGAGGGCCCGCTGGGCGTCGCGGAGCACGTCGGCGACGGGGCGGAGCGGCGCGATGCGGAACACGTCGCCCTCGTCGGGGCCGGTCTGGCGGCGCACGAACATCCGGCTGTCGGTGGCAATCAGGTGGGCCTGCCCGGAGTCCGGCAGAAAGCGGAGCTCGGCGGGCACCCACGCAGGGCCGCCCATCGTCCGGAACGTCCGCGCGCCCGCGCGCACGAGCGCGACGGCCTGCCCGTCGGCGCGCAGCGCGAGGCGCCCGGCATCGTCCTCGTGGACGACGAGTTCGCGCAGGCCGCTGCCGAAGTGGCCCATCAGCGCGGCCACCTCGGGGAGGGGCGGCGGGGGCGCCTGGGCAGGCGCGGCGCGCACGAGCACGGCGGCGAGCACGAAGGCGCAGAGGCGACGTCCGGCGCGCCCCCTCACTTGCCGCCGTCGGTCACCCCGAAGCCGCGCACCGCGTTGCTGTTGCCGGGCCCGGTCTGGTCGATGCGCTCGCGGTTCTCCGGGCTCGTCGCCATCCGCGTGACGTAGTAGGCGCCGCCGAAGGCAAACACGGCCATCAGCAGCAGCAGCACCACGACGAACCTACGCGACGTCCGGCGCCCCATCGGGCGCGTGCCGGACACAGGGAAGGGGGGCGGCGAGACGGGCATGGGCGGCGTGAAGCGGGAAGCGCGGGGCGTAAAGCCTAGCGCAGGACTTGGTTCTTCGGGCAAGCGTGAAGCGGTACAGCCCCGCTGCGCTGGGTTGTTGATCGTTCGTGGTTCGTCGTTCGTTGTCAGAAGAACCAGCAGGCCCGCGCGCCTCTGACCACGAACCACGAACAACCAACGACGAACGACAAGATCACCGAGGCGGTATCCAGCGGTAGAGGCGCACCTCGGCGCGCGGCTGCGCGGACGTGACGGCGAGGCGGACGGCGCCGGACGGCTCGACCCAGGCGTCGAGGTCCTCGGGCATGAACTTGCGGTCCGGGCCCGGGTGCGGCTGGATGAGCGTGCGCGACAGCCGCGCATCGGGGCCATACACGTCGATCTGCACCCAGCCCAGGCGGAGGTTGAGCGCGAACACCCGTCCATCGGGCACGCGCGCAAGGGCCGGCAGCAGGAGGGGGGCGATGTGCTCGGTGCCCGCCACAAAACGCCCCGAGCGGGAGAGCATCGGC
This sequence comes from Rhodothermales bacterium, assembly GCA_963740755.1. Taxonomy (GTDB): domain Bacteria; phylum Bacteroidota; class Rhodothermia; order Rhodothermales; family BA12; genus CAVSDF01. The sequence goes on along the minus strand of CAVUFJ010000005.1, from coordinate 432,333 downwards.
GAGTCGAAGCCGACGAGGGTGACCGAATCGCGTGTGCCGTCGGGGGCGATGCGGTCGTAGAGGGGGCGGAAGCCGCAGATGCTCAGCAGGGTGTCGCCCTGCGTGCGGAGCGGTCCGGCATGGCGCCAGTGCGGCCCGGCGAGCGGGATCGTGCGCCCGAGGCGTCCGTCTGGCCCCAGCACGAGCAGACGGGGCGAGGTTTCGGCGCTGCCCACCTTCACGACGAGGCTGTCGCCCCAGACCGAGCCGTAGCGCACGAGCGTTTTGTCGCTCGGCAGCATCGTCACGGGGATGCTGCGCGCGCGCCGGCCCCGCAGGACGAGGTCGAAGCGGTTGGCGCCCGCGCTGAAGACGACGACGGTGTCGCCCCGGAAGCCCGCGAGGTAGGGCACGCTCAGGCCGGGCGCGCTGTGCTGCGTGACGGCGCCGGAGGCCGCAAAGGCGGTGAGCGTGTTCGCCTTGGCGTCCGTCATCCAGAGCGTCCCGGCGCTGTCGAAGCGGACGGTGCGCGGGTAGGCGAGGCCCGTCAGGGTGCCGGGCGTACGGCCCCAGAGGGGCGTGAGCGTGTCCTGCGCCATTGCCCGGGCAAGGCGCCGGGCGGACGAATCGGCGGGGGTGAGCGAGCGGTCTTCCTCGCGCACGCACGTGGGCAGGCAGCCCGAGAGCGTGAGGAAGAGCGCAGCGGCAAGCAGAGGCGAGAAGCGGAAGGGCACGCAGGCTGAGGAGAACCCCTTCAATTTCCGGCACCCGAACCCATCACGGGGGCATTCCCGGCAATTCCGCAATCCTGCGGCACGGGATCCTGCGCGGCGCGAAGAGGGGCCTGTAGGGCATCGTTACACGGGGGCCGTCACGATCCGCCGGGGACCGACTACTTTGCCTAAGCTTCTATTTTAAAAAGCTTACACATGCGTACGTCTACGACGACTCTGTTCTCGATCATCGCCTTCCTCGCGCTCGCGCCCCCCGCCGGGGCACAAGCGCTGGGCCCAGCACCGGTGAGCCTCGGGGCCGCAGGCAGCTACGCCGTCCTGGCGAAGACGGCGGTCTCTACGGTCCCTGCCTCGGTGATCACCGGAAATGTGGGCATCAGCCCGGCGGCGGCCACCTTCATCACCGGCTTCAGCCTCACCCACGCCACAGGCTATGCCACGTCCCCGCAGGTGACAGGGAGGGTGTATGCAGCCGACATGGCCTCGCCCACGCCGGCGAACCTGACCACGGCCGTCAGCAACATGGAAACGGCCTTCACCGACGCCGCCGGACGCCCGGGGCCGAACTTCGTCGAGTTGTATGTAGGCAACCTCGGCGGGAAGGTGCTCACGCCGGGCCTCTACAAGTGGTCGGGCACCGTCACCGCCCCGACGAGCTTCTCCATCGCGGGCGGCCCGAACGACATCTGGATCTTCCAGATCGCGGGCGACCTTTCGCTGAGTTCCAACGTCAACGTCACGCTCAGCGGCGGCGCGCAGGCCCGCAACATCTTCTGGCAGGTATCGGGCGCCGTCTCTATCGGGACGAACGCGCATTTTGAAGGCATTATCCTGGCAAAGACGGCGATCCACCTGCTCAACGGCGCCTCCCTGAATGGCCGGGCCCTTGCGCAAACGGCGGTGACGCTGGACATGAATACCGTCACCGCCCCGGCGGGGCCGAGTACGGGCAATGACGCCGTAGAGGCGCCGCGCTCGGAAACGCTCCGCCTCTCCGGGAGCTACCCGAACCCGTTCAGCGGCGCCACCCACATCGGCTTCAGTCTGTCCGAGCCGGCGATGGTTCGCCTGGAGGTGTACGACCTGCTGGGCCGCGCAGTGGCGGAGATCGCCTCCGCACCCCTGCCGGCAGGAGCCCACGCGTTGATCTGGGAGGCGGGCGCGGCGCCCCGTGGCCTGTACGTTTACCGCCTGTCAGCCAACGGAGTGGTACGTACCGGCAGGGTGACGCTGCTCGGAGAATGACCAGTGCCGCCCCGGCGTCCACCGGCGCCGGGCAGCGGCGCTGCAATACCGCCGCCCCAGGGAGGACGGGTCGCCTCCGGCCGCTCGTCTACCTCGGGGCCGGACCGGTCATACCATCTCCGATAGACAGGTCAAGGATCACCGGGTAGATCACGGATCATGGTCAGAGGCGCCCAGATGTGCCTTCTGGCCATGATCAGTGATCCATGATCCGAAGGGCATTCACCCTTCGGCGCTGGATCTGCTACGCGGGTTTGCCGGCGAAGCGCCCGGAGGGCCGGGCGATCAGCGCAGGTGCACGATGGTCACGCCCGCGCCGCCCTGCTCGGGGACGGCGTCTTCGGCGCCGAGCACCTCGGGCTGCGCGTCGAGCCAGTCGCGGATGGTGGCGCGGAGGGCGCCGGTGCCTTTGCCGTGGAGCACTTCCACCTGGCTCATGCCCGCGGCTACCGCCGCGTCGATAAAGCGGGGCAACTCGCCGAGCGCTTCGGGCGGGCGCAGGCCGCGCACGTCGAGGCGCGTGCTGGCGCTGAGGGCGGAGAGGCCCTGGGGCGCGGCGCTGATCTGCCGCACCTCGAAGCGCTGCGCCTTCGGGCCGCCCACCTTCTGGAGGCGCGGAAACGCCACCCGCATCCGCATGGGCCCGGCGGCCAGAAGCGCCTCCTTGCCCTCAATGGCCAGCACTTCGAGCACAGAGGTGCCCCCGTCGAGCGTCACCTGATCGCCCACCGCGATCCGCTCGCGCGGGGCCGAGGGGGCGGGCTTGGGGCGCGTGCGGCGCTCGGTCTTCTCGCGGCGCTGCTCCACCGCCTCGCGCACCGTGGCCAGTTCGGCGCGCGCCGCCTTCGTCACCTCCGGCGCGGCGGCGCCCTCGCGGATCTCGCGGATGGTGCGCTCGACGGCGGCGTTGGCGTCGCGGACGATCTTCTCGGCCTCGGCGAGCGCTTCGGCGCGGAGCACGTCGCGCTGCCGCCGGATGGTGTCGCGCCGCTCGGTGAACTCGGCCCTGGCCGACTCCGCCTCCTTACGCGCGGCGTCCGCGTCGCGGCGGGCGGCGTCGAGTTCGCGCGTGCGGTCCTGGAACGTCAGGATGAGGTCTTCGAGCGCCGTGGCCTGCCCGCCGGTGAGCGCGCGGGCGCGTTCGATGACGGCCGGGTCGAGGCCCCCGCGCGCCGCCACTTCGAAGGCGAAGGAGGAGCCGGGCACGTCCGGGTCGAAGCGGTAGGTGGGCGCGAGCGTGGCGCGGTCGAAGCGCATGGCCCCGTTGCGCGCGTGCGGGTGATCGTGGGCGAAGGCCTTGAGCGCGCCGATGTGGGTGGTCACGAGGGTGCGCGCCCCGGCGGCGGTGAGCCTTTCGAGGGCCGCCTGGGCCAGCGCGCCGCCCTCAGCGGGATCGGTGCCGGTGCCTGCTTCGTCGAGCAGCACGAGCGCGCCGGGCCCGGCGTCCTGGAGGATGCGGCGCAGGCGGGCGACGTGCGAGGAGAACGTCGAGAGGTCGTCGTCGAGGCTCTGCGCGTCGCCGATGTCCACGAGGAGGGCGTCGAAATAGTCGATGCGCGTGCCGGGGGCGGCGGGCACGAGCAGCCCGCAGGCGGCCATAAGCGCGCACAGCCCGGCCGTCTTGAGCGCCACCGACTTACCGCCGGCGTTCGGCCCGGTGATGACGAGCGTGCGTGCCTCGCCGTCGAGCTTGAGCGTGAGCGGGACGACGCTCCGCCCGGCCCCTTCGCCCTGAAAGCGCAGCACGAGCGCGGCGTGGCGGGCCGCGCGCAGGTCGAGCACGCCGCCTGTCCCCATCTCCACGGGCACGGCGTCGAGTTCGAGGGCGAGGCGGGCCCGCGCGCGCAGCCCGTCGAAGGCGACGAGCGCGCGGTGGGCGTTCTGGAGCGCAGGGAGTTCGGCGCGGGCGGCCTCGGAGGCGGCCAGCAGCACCCGCTCCACCTCGCGGACCTCGGCGAGTTCGAGTTCGCGGACGTCGTTGCCGAGGTCAAGGGCGCTCGCGGGCTCCAGAAAGACGGTCTGCCCGGTCGCACTCACATCGTGGACAAAGCCCGGCACCTTGCGCCGCGCCTCGGCTTTGAGCGCGATCACGAGGCGGCCCGCGCGCACGGTGGGCTCGTCGGCGGCGGCGATGCCGGCGGCCTGGGCGCTCTTGAGGGCGCCGAGCACGGCGTCGCGCAGGCTCTGCCGGGCGCGGGCGAGCGTGCGGCGCAGGCGCGACGAGTTCGGGCGAGGCGTCGTCGCGCACGCGGCCCTCATCGTCTACCGTGGCGCTCAGGCGCGCTTCGAGGTGCGGACAGGGGCACGAGGGCCGCGCCCATGCTGGCCAGGGCGGCGTACTTGGTGCGCCGCGCGCCGAGGTAGGCGCCGAGCAGGCGCGTGGTTTCGAGGGCGCGGCGGAGGGCTAGCAGGTCCTCGCCGGAGGCGCGCCCGCCCTCCGGGGCGATGCGGCGCAGCACCGGCCGGAGGTCGTCGGCGTAGGCAAAGGGAAGCGGATCGTCGAAGCGGAGGGCGTCGGCGAGGTCGGCGGTGCGGGCGGCCTCCGCGCGGGCCGCGTCGGCAGAGCCGAGCGGGCCGAGGTGCGCGAGGCGCTGGGCGGCTTCAGGGCCGGTGGCGTGCTGCACGAGGCGCGCCCGCACGGCGTCGAAGCCGAGAAGCGCGGGGGCGGCGTCGGGGAAGATCGTCATAGCGAATCGGGGCGGCCCCCTCCGTCGCTGCGCGACACCTCCCCCGGATTCGGGGGAGGACCGCTGCGGAGGCCGTTCAGGCCGTAGCAGCAGGTGGGGGCGCGCGTGCAGGCGGGGGTCACTCCCACAGGGCGTAGGGCTCCAGCGTCACGGCGGTGCCGAAGAACAGGCGCGTGGTGGCGGCGAAGGCGTCGGTGTAGTCGGAGACGTAGAACTGGTGCGCGGGCGGCGTGGCCGAGGCGGGGGCGCACAGGCCGGCGTGGGTGAGGAAGGCCTCGACGTGCTGCGCGACGAGGGCGGACGGGTCGAGCACGTCGATCGGTTTGCCGGTGGCCGCGTAGTGCTGCTCGATCTGCGGGCGGATGAGCGGGTAGTGCGTGCAGGCGAGCACGAGCGCCTCGATGCCGGTGAGCGCCGGGTCGTCGAGGTAGGTGCGCACGACGGTGTCGGCCACGGTGTCGGCGTAGAAGCCTTCCTCGATCATCGGCGCGAGCAGGGGCGTGGCGAAGCTCTTGAGGGCGACGGCATCGGTGCGCGCGGCGAGCTTTTCGGCGTAGACGCCCGATCCCACCGTCTGCTTTGTCCCGATCAGCCCCACCGTGTGGCCCGCGTAGGCGCTCGCGACGTGCGCGACGGTCGGGTCGATCACGTTGAGGGCGTGGGCGCGCGTGCCGAGGTAGGCCTGCACGAGTCGGGTAGGCGGCGGCGGAGGCCGAGTTGCAGGCGATGAGCACCAGCTTGCAGCCGTGCTGGAGGAGCACGTCGCAGATCTTGACGGCGTAGGCCTGGATGGCGGCCGGCTCTTGTCGCCGTAGGGCAGGTGGGCGGTGTCGCCGAAGTAGACGAGCCGCTCGTGGGGCAGCCGGGCCGTGAGCGCGCGGGCCACGGTGAGGCCGCCGATGCCGCTGTCGAAGACGCCGATGGGAGCAGAGGGGGACACCGCGTACGGGAGAAACGGCGCCGTGTACGTCGCGCCCCGGCCACGGTATCCCGCGGTGCAAATCCTCACGGGCGCGACGGATGCGGGGTCCGACGGGTGCGCAGGACGTGTAGGGGCGAAGCCCCCGCTGTGGGGCCCCCGGCCGTCGTGCGCCCGGAACCTGCGCAACGGCGCGGGCCGCAACGCCGTTCGGGGCTTCGCCCGTCGTGGGATGCCGGCCCGGACGGGGGCGAAGCACCGGGGCAGGGCGGCGGGCGGTGCCGTTGTTGTGGGTGGGGGGCGGGCGGCGTGCGGTGGCCGCAGCGGGTGCTTGGCCCCTACGGCCCCCACCACCCCCGGCACTCCCCAACGCACAACGGCGCGGACCGCCCGAAGGAGGCCCGCGCCGACGTTTGGATCACCCCTGATCCCACTACAGCGTGAGGTAGAGCGCGCCCTGGAACGTGAAGATGGTATACGGGCTGTTGTTGGCCGCGTTCGTGAGCGGGCGCGTGCTCTGCCCGAGCCCGCCGCCCATCACGACAGAGACGTGCCGGTTGAAGCGCTTGATGAGCTCACCGTCCACGCGGCGGGAGACGAAGCCGCCCGAGCCGAGCGGGCCGCCCACGCTCGGCGCGAAGGCGGAGGTAGTAGTCCCACGTCGGCCAGCCCTTCTCGTACTCGATGAAGCCGTCGAGCGTCGTGTAGCTCGTGGGCGAGAAGTAGAGGTCGGTCGTGTAGCGGTAGTTGAGCGTGTTGGTGGCGATGCCGAGGTAGGTGTAGGGCAGAAAGCGCACGCTCCCTTCGGCGAAGCCGCCGAGGCCCGTGTTCGCGCCGCCCGGCAGGTCGTCGGTGACGACGTTGACGTTGGCGCCGGCCTTGAAGCGGAGGATCGAATCGGCCGGAGCCGCCTCGAAGCGCCCGTCGAACTGCGTCAGGCGGAGGTCGTACTCGCCGCCGGCCGCGCTCCAGAGCGTGTAGGAGCCTTCCGTGTTCTGGAAGCCCACGCTCGCCCGCCAGCGCGTCGGGTTCTGGGCGGCAAAGCGCGCCTCGACAAACGGCACCGTGCGGTCGCCCTCGGTGTCGATGAGGCCGGCGCGGACCTGGAGGCGCGTCGAGAAGTCGAGGCCGTTCGGGGGCGGTTTCCACGCGGGTGAGGTCGCGGAAGACGCCGGCATACACCTGGTTGAGGCGCTGGTAGCCCACGCGGTCGGTCTGGGTCGGGTAGACCTGGAGAAAGCGGTTGCCGCGCTGGTAGTGGCTCGTCAGGCCCGCCGAGACCACAAAGCGGCCCGGCATCGTGATCTGCGTGAAGAGGCCGTAGGCGTGGCGGAAGTAGAGCGTCCGCCCGACCCGCCCGCATAGGCGACCTCGACGAGCGGCGCCACGACCGGCCCGAAGTCGGTCCCGCCCGGGGCGCCGTCACGACGGTGGCGGCCTCGATGAGGTTCTGGCGGCTCGCGATGAGTTCGGAGTTCTGGGCCCAGGCGTTCGGCCTCGCGCAGCATCCGCTCGGCCTCGGCGAAGCGGCCCGTTTCGCGGTACGCGTCGGCAAGGAGCAGGCGCTTAGCTCGGAAGTCGCGCGGGTTGTCGCGCACGAGGCGTTCGGCGGTGGCGAGCGTGCCCGCGTAGTCGCCGAGGTAGTAGAGGTTTTTCGGCGATCTCCTTCTCGACGTCGTACTCGTAGCGCTGCACGAGGAGCGAGCGCCAGATCGAGATGGCGGTCACGAAGTCGCCGGCGGCGCTAGTAGATGCCGGCGTACTCCTTCACCTCGTCGCGCGTGCGGCGTCCGCGGAGGGCGAAGTACTCTTCGTACTTGCGCAGGCTTTCTTCAAAGCGGCGCTCGCGCGAGAGCACGCGGGCCTCGTTGATGACGGCGATGTCGGAGGCGTCGCGCTGCCGGACGCGCTCGCGCTCGATGAGGCGGCGCAGGATCTCGATGCGCGGGGCCACAGATACGTCGCCAAAGCCGGAGGCGCGCAGGTTGAGCGATTCGGCTTCGTCGAGGTTGCCCTGCTGGAAGCGGATCGTGGCCAGGTTGAGGATCAACTCGGCGTTGTCCGGGTCGCGCTGGATGAGCTCCTGGAGGTAGGCCTCCGTCTGCGCGTCGACGGCGTTGCCGGCGAGCGTGGCCTGCACGTAGAGCAGCTTGGCCTCGGTGACGAGCGACTCGCCGTCGCCCTTGAGCCCGCCCGGGCCGCGGCCAATCAGGGCCGCCGCCACATCGCGCGCGTCGTCGTAGCGCCCGGCAATTTGCAGGGTCTGGCCGTAGCCGAGGCGGGTGGAGTCGGACGTGTCGAGCTGGATGAGGCGCTCGTACGTCTGCGAGGGATTCGTCGGGCTTGGCGTCGGCGAGGTAGAGCGAGGCGAGTTCGCGGTAGAGCGCCGGGTCGTTGGAGCCGGTCCCGATGAGGCGTTGCACTTCGGCCAGGCGGGCGGCGCGGCGCTGGGTGCGGAAGCCTTCCACCTGGGCAAGCCGGGCGCGGTTTTCCGGGTTGTCGAGCGCGGCGAAGCGCCCGTCGGTGAGCACGTCGTAGGCTTCCTCGTAGCGCTGGGCGCGGATGAGCTCGTCGGCGAGCTGCTGGCGCGTGGCGGTGTCTTCGGGGTTGAGCGAGAGGCGGACGCTGAGCCGGTCGATGGGGAATACCTGTCCGCCGGAGCGGCGCAGGCCTTCGTCGGCCTGGAGGAAGAGCGTGCGGAAGCGGTTCTCGCTCAGGTGGCGCGTGCGGAGGCTCGTGAGCTGGTCTACGGCCTCGCCAAAGCGGCGGTACTTGATGAGCTCGCCGACGAGCTGGAAGCGTTTGTCGTCCTGGGTCGGGTTGGCGCGCAGCTCGCGGTAGAGCCGGTCGATGGGGAACTCGGCGCCCGGGCCGCCACGTCCGGGGCGGACAAAGCGGGCGAGGTTGCGCGAGGCGGTTTCGTTGCGGCGCTGCCACTCGGCGGAGTTGCGGTTGCGGCTGGCCATCGCGTCGAGGTTCTGCTTGGCCTCGAAGTAGCGCCCGTTGGTGAGCAGCAGGTCGATGAGTTCGTAGCGCGTGGCGTCGTCGCCGGGGTTCTGGCGCACTTCGCGCGCGAGCCGGTCGATGGGGTATTCCTGCGCCGGGGCGCCGGGCGTGACGCGCTGCGGCGCCTGGGCCTGCTGGAGGCCCTGCCGGGCCTCGCGGCTGTTCGGGTCGAGGCGGAGGGCCTGCTGGAAGCTCGCGATGCTCGCATCGCGCTTGCCCTGCCACATCTGGAAGTAGCCGAGCCGCATGTAGAGGTCGGCGTTGGTCGGGTAGTTGCGCAGAAAGCGGGCCGCGGCGGCCTCGCCCTCGGCGGCATCGCCCGCATTGGAGAGGGCGACGAGGTAGCGCTGCACGACGCCCGGGTTGCCGGGGCTGGCAGCGAGGTAGTCGCGGTACTCGTTGGCGGCGTCGCGCCAGCGTCGGGCGCGCATGAGCTGTTCGGCGTAGCGGAGGCGGCTGCCGGGGTCGTTGGTGCGCGGGGGCGTGAGCGCGCCGGGGCCCGCCGGGGTGGGGGCGCCGGAGAGGCGCTGCCGGGCGCGGGCGAGGCCGGCGGTGGCCTGGGCGTTGCTGGCCTGCACGCGGAGCACCGCCTGGTAGTCGGCGGCGGCCTGGGGCCACTGGCTGTTGCCCTCATACGCCTGCGCGCGGAGCAGCAGGGCCTGCACGTTGCGCGGGTTCTGGCGGATGACCGGGGTGAGCAGCTGGATCGCGTCGGCGTAGCGGCGCGCCTGCGAGGGCGGCTTGCGCTTGCTGCTGGGCCTGCGGTTGGGCCTGGGCCGGCATGGCGGCGCACAGCAGCAGCAGCCCGGCGAGGAGGCGGAGGCGAGGCATGGGGGGCGAGGGGAGGGAATGGTCAATCGGCAGGAGGCCAATGGTCAATCGTCAATGATGGAACCAGTGGGTGCGGCGACCTTCTGCGTCCCATTGGCCATTGACCATTGGCTGCTGACCATTCAGCCGTTGTCGAGCACGTAGGCGAGCACCGCGTTGGCGTCGCGGAAGGCCTCGCCGGTGGTGGCTTCGCCGTTGCGCAGCACAATGGCCGACACGGCGTTGAGAAGCGCTTCGGCGTGGTACGGCGCCTCGTCGCGGAGGCGGCCCTTGAAGCGCGTGAACAGGGCGCCGGCCTCTTCGGGCTGCGCGCCGGGCAGCAGGACCACGAGGCGTTCGCCGCGCGCGTCGGCGAGCAGGGCGTCCTGCGCGCGGAGCGAGCGGCTGAGCAGTTCGCGCACGAAATCGAAGCCGAACGGGCTGGTGCTGCCTGCTTCGAGGCGAAGGGCGACGAGCAGGAACGGCGTGTTCTGGAGATTGCGCAGCCGGAACTGCTCGTCGAGGAGCTGCCCGAACGAGGCCCGGTCGTACCCGCTCCCCATCGGCATCGCGCCCATGGGCGCGGGCGCCGGGGTGGGCGGCTGCGCATACGGCGCCTGTGGCGCGGCCGGGGGCGCCTGGTGGTAGTGCGGCACCGGGGCCGGCGGCGGCGTGTAGGACCCCTGCGGCATCGGCGGGGCCTGCGGGGCGGGCATCACCGGCGGCTGGGTGGTCTCGTAGGCCGGCGAGGCGTACGGGTTGACCGGCATCGCCGCCGGCGTCTCCGGCGCGGCCGCGTAGGGCGCATACGAAGGCGCAGGGGTGCCGTAGGGCGAGCCCGGCGCCATCCCCTGAGGCGGCATCACCGGAGCCGGCGCGCTCGGCAGCGGCTGCGGGGCCGGCATTACGGGCAGCTCCACCACGGGCCAGGCCGCCACAGGCTCGGGCGACAGTGTGCCGAACGTGGGCACCTCGCGGTGCATCTCGGCCTGGCGCGGCGGGCCGCTCCGCAGCGACGTGGCGCCGGGGCGCAGGGAGGCGCGGCCTGCCACCGGCCCGGGCTCCTCGGCGATGGGCGCCGCGGTGGGCGCAGGTGCCGGTGGCTCGGGCGTCCACACGAAGGCGGGCGCTGCGGCCGGTGTCGGCGTGTCGAACATGGGCGCCTCGAACGCCGGGGCGGCCGTAGCGGGGGCGCTGTAGGGGGCCGCGTAGGGCTCCGGCGCGTAGTAGGGCTCGGGCGTGCGGTACATCTCCGGCGCGACGTACGGCTCGGGCGCGCGGGGCGCCTCCGGTGCCGCGTAAGGCGCGGGGGCGACGTAGGGCTCCGGCGCAGCGTAGGAAGGGGAGGGCCTGGGAGCGACGTAGGGATCGGGCGCCGGAAGGGGCTTGAAGACCACGCTCGGCGTGGGCGCCGGGGCGGCTTCGGCGCTGCCGAGGCGGATGCCCCGCGAGCGCGGCGGCTCCGGCATCTGCGGCGGCGCCGGCAGCATCCGCCGCGCTGCCTGCACCGGCACCGTGACGGGCTTGAGCATATCGGCGAGGTCCCACGGCTCGGTCCGGCGGCCCCGCACGTGCCCGATGTTGGGCTGGAACGTGAGGCGGCGCAGCGTGGACTCCTGGTCCTCGGAGACCATTTCGAGGTGGACGGCGCCCGTCATCTGGCTGGCGACGAAGTCCACGACGCGGCGGCTCTGCTCGTTGCCGGGCTCGCTCATCATCAGGATCATCGTCATGTCGAGCACGTCGGTCTGCTCGAGCAGGTCTACGATGGAGGCCCGGAGGCGGTCGTAGGAGCGAAACATCACGAACGGCATGAAGTCGTTCACGACGAGCCGCTGCGGGCGGTGCTCGCGGATGAGCGCCACAAGGTCGCGCATGGCGCGGAGCACGCCCACGTCTTCGCCGCCCTGGTGGGCCAGCGTCGGGGGCACGCGGAGGAGCTTCACCTTCTCCTGCTCATAGGCCTCGCGCAGGTCGAAGCCAATAGAGGCGGCCTGGATCATGAGGTCCTTGGGCCGGGCCGTTGAGATGAACAGGCAGCTTTCGCCGAGTTCGGCGCCGGTCTGCGTAAAGCGCAGCGTGAGCAGGTCGCGCCCGCTCGCCCCGCGTCCGTAGAGCAGGTAGGAGCCGCCGCGGTAGAGGCCGCCCCAGACGCGGTCGACGACGTCGACGCCGGTGGGCAGCAGCGGAGAGTAGGTCACGGGCGCCTCGTGCAGCGGGTGCGCCGCTGCGGGAGCGAAGGTGGTGAGTTCCATCGGATGGGGAGCAAAGAAGGCCGTAGGGGAGTCGGCACAAAAGGGGCTTGCTCAAACGTCGTGCCGCACCTGGCCACGCACCCCGAAATTGCCCCGAGTCCTCATTGTGAGACGCTGGGGAAGACCGGGACGGGCGACGGGAGGCGCTTCGCTACGTCTGTTTACTACTGCCGCTCTTCGCCTTTGACGCGCACCAGCGGCCACGCTTCGGTGTAGACGTTGCGCCCGTGCGCGTCGAAGACGAACAACTGGAAGTCGTGGAAGGCGGCGGAGCGGATCGGCCGGCCGTCCATCGTCTCGGTCGGCAGCGGGAGCGCGCCCCGGAACAGGGCCGAATCGCCCGGCGCCACCTCGAAGCGCAGGCCCACCCGCGGGTCGGCCACGGCGAAGCGCCGGTCGGCGGGCATCGAGGCGAGGGCGCGGGGCGGGTAGACAGTGCGCGCAGGCGGCTTGGCCGTGTTGTCGCTCGCGTAGGCGAACAGGTAGAACGTCCGCGCGCTGTCGGTGGCGTTGGTGAGGCCGGTTTCGAAGAACATCGTCCGCCCCCGCGCCGTCTCGATGTAGTAGGTCCGGGGCGCGCTCGCATGGAGCTGCAGGCCGGGGCGCGCGCCGGGCGGACCGCAGGCGGTGGCCCCGAGCAGGAGCACCAGAGAGAAACAGGGGCGCGGGGCGACGCATGGCGGCAAGAGGCTCCGAGAGGTTACCGGAGGCTCCGGGAGGGGATCCCGCGCCGGCAGGGCGGGAACGGGATTCACGCCGGCCCCACCTGCGGCCGCTACGCCTCGGCGTCGAGGGCGGCGCGGATCACGCCGAGCGCGTCGTCGAGCACGCTCCAGGGGATCGTGAGCGGCGGGGCGATGCGCACGAGCGCGTCTGAGTGGAGCGTCCAGCCGAGCAGCACGCCGGCGTCGAGGCAGCGGCCCACCACGCGCGCGGTCGTCGGGCCATCTCGAGTTCGAGGCCGAGCATCGCCCCGCGCCCGCGCACCTCGCGCACGAGCGGGTGGCCCTCCAGCGCGGCCCGCACGCGCGGCTCGATCCTGCCGGGCGCGCGCGGGAAGGTCTTCCTCGATCAGCACGTCGAGCGCGGCCAGGCCGGCGGCGCAGCACACCGGATGCCCGCCGAAGGTGGTGACGTGCGAGAGCGGTGGGCTGTGGCGGAGCGTGCCGAACACCTCGGGCGACGACACGAACGCCCCGAGGGGCATCCCCCCGCCGAAGGCCTTGGCGAGCGTCAGCACGTCCGGCGCCACGCCGTAGCCCTCGAAGGCGAACAGGGTGCCCGTGCGGCCCATGCCGCTCTGGATCTCGTCGAAGATGAGTAGGGCGCCCGCGTCCGTGCAGCGCTGCCGGAGCGCGCGCAGCCACGGTTCGGGGGCTACACGGATGCCGCCCTCGCCCTGGATCACCTCGGTGATGACGCCGGCCACGGTGCCGTCGATGGCGTCGAGCGCGGCCTCGTCGCCAAAGGGCAGAAACGTGACCTCCGGCACGAGCGGCCCGAACGGGTCGCGGTAGACGGCGCGGCCGGTCACGCGAGAGGCTGCCCATCGTGTCGCCGTGGTAGGAGCGGTCGAAGGCGATGAGGCGGCGGCGGCCGGTGTGCTTGCGGGCGAGCTTGAGCGCGCCCTCGTTGGCCTCGGTGCCGGTGCTCGTGAAGTAGACGACCGAGAGCGGGTCCGGGAGCACGGCCCGCGAGGCGCGCGGCGAGGTCGGCCTGGGGCGCCTGCACGAACTCGCCGTAGACCATCACGTGGAGGTAGCGGTCCACCTGGGCGTGGATCGCCGCGACGACGCGCGGATGCCGGTGGCCGAGGCTGGAGACGGCGATGCCGGAGATGAGGTCGGTGAGGCGGCGCCCGTCTGCGAGAAAGAGGAACGGCCCCTCGGCGCGCTCGATGGCGAGGCCGAGGGGCGCGTCGCTCGTCCAGGCGACGTGGCGGGCAAAGCGGGCAAGCAGGTCGGTCATGCAGGGCAGGGCGAGGTCTTCTCCAACGCCGGGCGGGCGCGTGCGTGCCGGCGGGCGTCGCGGCATCGTTGCCCTGCACCCGCGACCCCGGGGCAGGCGCGCGCCGTTGGACGGGCCTCATCCTCCGTCCTGTCATGGACCTCCAGAACAAAGTTGCCGTCGTCACCGGGGCCTCGGCGGGGCTCGGGCGCGCGTTTGCCGAAGCGCTCGTCGCCGAAGGCGCGCGCGTGTTTGGCCTCGCCCGGCATCAGGACACGCTCGATGCCGTGCGCGGCGATCTCGGCGAGCGCTTCACCGGCGTCGTGTGCGACGTGCAGGACGACGCGTCGGTGCAGCGCGCCTTCGAGGCCGTGCGCGGAGCAGGCCGGGCGCCTCGACGTGCTCGTCAACAACGCCGGGCTCGGGGGCTTCGGCAAGGTGGAGGACCTCGAGACCGCCCGCATCGACCAGCAGCTCGACACGAACGTGCGCGGGCTCATCCTGTGTACGCAGCAGGCGATTCCGGCGATGAAGCAGCAAAACGCCGAGGGCGGCTTCGGCGGCCACCTCGTCAACGTGGCGAGCATCGCCGGGCTCATCGGCAACCCGAACCTGTCGGTTTACAACGCCACCAAGTTCGCCGTGCGGGGCCTCTCGGAGGCGTGGATGAAAGAACTCCGCGCCGACGGCATCAAGGTGACGTGCCTCTTTCCCGGGCAGCATCGCGACGGACTTTGCGAGACCGCCGCGGGCAAGGACCTCAAGGGCGGCATGGAGCCGAAGACCTCGCCGCGACGCTCGTCCATGTGCTGAAGGCGCCGGACGACTACCTGATCTCCGAAGTCGTCATGCGCCCGCTTCGCCCGGCCTCGTGACCCCGCTATAAAACTGAGCCGCCCCGCACGCAGCACACGTCCGGGGCGGTTGGATGCAGAAGCGGGTATCCCCTGCGAGAAGGGGCCGCTCAGGAAGCGGAATTGCGCTTGCGCGTCTCCCAGCCCTTCTTGGCGGCGGCCGAGCGTTCTTCGGCCGAGCGGGACGCCGAGGCGCGCCCGCCCTTTGCGCCGCCCTTCTTGGCCGGGCCCTTGTTTTCGGCCTTGCCGCGCCCCGAGCCGCTCTTGTTGCCGCCGCCGTGCGTCTTGTTGACGGTGGCCCAGGCGCGGCTTTCGGCCTCGTCGTGCGAGACGCCGCGCGCTTCGTAGCCCTCCTCGATGTGTTCGGCCTGGCGCTGCTGCTTGTCGGTGTAGGCGCCCTTGTCTCCCTGCGGCATACGGCCCTCCGTAGGGTGGTGAGGGGGCCTGTTACCCGGGCATCGAATACAGGTGCATGGGTATGTGTTACGATCTGAGAAGGCCCTGCAGAGCGCGTGGGCGTGCGGGGCGGAGTTGGTGGCGTAGCTTGGCCGCCTCTTCCCCCGTCCCCATGCCTGCTCCCGTCTCCACGGCCCCCGTGTCTGCTGGTGCCCCGGTCGAGGCCGCGCGTCCGGCGCTGTACGCGCTCATCTCGGTCTTCTTCTTCTGGGGGTTCGTGGCGGCCTCCAACACGATCCTCATTCCGCTCTTCAAGGCGCATTTTGCGCTCCAGCAGTGGCAGAGTCAGCTTGTGGATTCGGCCTTTTACGCGGCGTACTTCTTCGGCTCGCTGCTCTACTTCTTCGTCACGCTCACCGCAGGCGACCCGCTCAACCGCTTCGGGTACAAGAAGGGGCTCGTGGCCGGGCTCGCCCTCTCGGCCATCGGCGCGCTCGGCATGGTGCCGGCGGCGAATGCGGGCTCGTTCGGGCTCATGCTCGGCTCGCTCTTCGTGATCGCGCTTGGCTTCGCGCTCCAGCAGATCGTGGCCAACCCGTACGTGATCGTGCTCGGGCCCAGCGAGACGGCCGCCACGCGCTCCAACTTCGCCCAGGGCATCAACTCGCTCGGCACGACGCTCGGGCCCCTCGTGCTCGCCTACGCGCTCTTTGGCAACGTGGAGGGCAACGCGAGCGCGCCCCTCGCCGCCGTCAAGACGCCCTACGTGATCCTCGCGCTCGCCTTTGTGGCCTTCGCCGTGCTGCTCGCCTTTTCGAAGCTGCCGCCGGTAACCAACGACGAGCACCTGGAGCGGGGCCTCGGCGCGCTCAAGTATCCGCAACTCGTGCTCGGGATGGTTGCCATCTTCGTGTACGTGGGCACCGAGGTGAGCATCCAGAGCAACCTGCCGCGCTGGTACGAAGAAGCCTTCCACGTGCCCGCCGCCGAGGTCAGCCCGCGCATCGCCCACCTGATCTCCCTCTACTGGGGCAGCCTGATGATCGGGCGGTGGACGGCCGGGGTGGCGTTCTTCAACCTCTCGGGGGGGGCGCGCAAGGCCGCCACGCTCGTGGCGCCGTTCGTGGCCTACGGGGTGGTGCTGCTCGTGAACGCGATCAAGGGCAGCCCGATGAACGAACTGTTCGCCTATGCGCCCTTCGTGCTGCTGCTCGCGGTGGCGTTCTACTTTGCGCAGGAGCGTCCGGCGCGGCTCATGCTGCTCTTCGGCGGCCTCGGCGCGCTCATGATGGCCATCGGGCTCGTGGCGAGCGGCAAGGTGGCGCTCTACTGCCTCGTGGCGGGGGGCCTGTTCTGCTCGGTGATGTGGCCCAACATCTTCTCGCTCTCGGTGGCGGGGCTGGGGCGCTACACGAGCCAGGGCGCGGCGCTGCTCGTCATGATGATCCTCGGCGGCGCGGTCATCCCGCCCCTGCAGGGGGCCGTTGCCGACGCCTCGAACATCCACCTTTCCTACCTCGTGCCGCTCGTCGGCTTCCTCTACCTCGCCCTCTACGGCGTGCTCGTGGCCCGCACGCTCCGCCGCCAGGGCGTGGCGTTCGAGAAAAGCTGATCGTCAATAGTCAATGGTCAACAGCCAATGGTCAATGTTCAATGGGATGCAGCCAGAAGTCGGTGCATTCCTATCGCATCCCATTAGCAATTGACTATTCCCCATTGACCATTGACCATTCTGGTTCTTCCATGTCTTCCACTCCCGCAGTCGCCGCCGTAGACCTCGGCGGCACCAACACGCGCGTCGGGCTCGTCGGGGCCGGGGGCGCCATCCTCGCCCGGACGCGCCTGAGCACCGACGCGACGCCGGAGCCGCGCGCCCTCGTGGCCGCCATTGCGGAGGCCGTGCAGGGCCTGGCCGACCATGCGGGCGCCGCCGTGCTCGCCGCTCGGCGTGGGCGCGCCCAATGGCAACCACCGGCGCGGCACCGTCGAGCACCCGCCGAACCTGCCGTGGCCCGGCATCACCCCCTTTGCCGACCTGCTCGCCGAGGCCACCGGCGTGCCCGCCGTGCTCGACAACGACGCCAACGCGGCCGCGCTCGGCGAGGCCCGCTTCGGCGCGGCGCGGGGCCTGTCGGACTTTCTGTTCGTCACGCTCGGCACCGGGCTCGGCTCGGGCATCGTCGTGGACGGGGCGCTCGTGCGCGGGCACTCCGGCTTTGCCGGCGAACTCGGGCACGTGATCGTCGAGCCTGGCGGGCGGCCCTGCGGATGTGGGCGGCGCGGCTGCCTGGAGCAGTACTGCTCCGCCACCGGCCTTGCGCGCACCTACCGCGAACTCAACCCCGCCGCGCCCGCCGCCATCGACGCGCACGGCGTGTTCACGCGTGCCGAGGCCGGCGAGGACGCCGCGCGGGCCGCCTTCGAGGCGATGGGCGAGACGCTCGGCCGGGCGCTCGCCAACAGCGTCGCCTACACGAGCCCGGAGGCGATCTTCCTCTTCGGCGGCGTCACGGCGGCGGGCGAAACGCTCTTCGGGCCCGTCCGCCGCCACCTCGACCAGAACCTGCTCACCGTTTACCGCGGCACCGTGCGCGTGGACGCCTCCGGCCTGCCCGGCGACGATGCCGCGCTCCTCGGGGCCGCCTCGCTCGCCTGGCAGCGCGCCGCCTGATCCTCCCTACCTGCATGACCGACCCCCGCCCGCTCGCCCTCTCCCGCCGCAGCTTTCTCCGCCGCAGCGCCGCCGCCGCCGTGCTCGCCCCCGTGGGCGTGTCGCTCGGCGCGTCCGGCGCGCCCACGCCGCCGCCCGCCGCGAGGGGCAGCCGCTCGTGGTGGCCACCTGGAACAACCCGGCCGCCGTGGCCGCCTCCTGGGCCGTGCTCGGGCCGGGCGGCCGCGCGCTCGACGCCGTGGAGGCGGGCGCAAAGGTGCCGGAGGCGGATGCCGACAACAACGAGCGTCGGCCTCGGCGGCCTGCCCGACCGCGACGGGCGCGTGACGGTGGACGCGTGCATCATGGACGAGATGGGCCGCTGCGGCGCGGTGGCGGCGCTCGAAAACATCCTCCACCCGGTGTCGGTGGCGCGGCGCGTGATGGAGCGGACGCCCCACGTGATGCTGGTGGGCGAGGGGGCGTACCAGTTTGCCCGCGCGCAGGGCTTTCCGCGCACGCCCCTGCTCACCGAGGCGTCGCGCCGGGCGTGGCGGGCGTGGCTCGTCGACGAGCCGCTACCGGCCCATCGCCAACATCGAGCGGCACGACACCATCGGCATCCTCGCCCTCGGCGCCGACGGGCACCTTTCGGGCGCCTGCACGACGAGCGGCATGGCCTACAAGATGCACGGGCGCGTGGGCGATTCGCCGATCATCGGCGCGGGGCTGTTCGTGGACGATGCCATCGGCGCGGCGACGGCCACCGGCGTGGGCGAGGAGGTGATCCGCGTGGCGGGCAGCCACCTCGTCGTCGAACTCATGCGCCAGGGCTACGGCCCCGAGGACGCCTGCCGCGAGGCCGTCGTGCGCATCGTGCGCCGCACGCCCGCCAACCTCACCGACGTGCAGGTGGGCTTTCTCGCCCTCCGCCGCGATGGCGCCGTGGGCGGCTACGCCATCCGCAGCGGCTACAACTACTCGCTCCAGCAGGGCCCCCGGATGACCCTCATCGAAGCCCGCTCGTATCTGGGATGACGGTGCTCCTCGAAATCGCGGCCTTCGACGTCGCCTCGGCGCTCATCGGCGGCGCAGGCGGGCGCCGACCGGATCGAACTGTGCAGCGGCGCCGGCGAAGGGGGCACCACGCCCTCGCTCGGCGCGCTCGACACGCTGCTCGCGGCCACCGCCGTGCCCATCTTCTGCATGGTGCGCCCGCGCGGCGGCGGCTTCGTCTACACCCCCGAGGAGCACGCCGCCATGCGCCGCGACGCCGCGCACCTCATCCGGGCGGGCGCGCACGGGCTCGTCACCGGGGCGCTGCGCGCGGATGGTACGGTGGATGAAGCGGCGGTCGGCGCGCTCGTCGCCGAGGCCGACGGGCGCCCGGTCACGTTCCACCGCGCCTTCGACGCCGCGCGCGAGCCGTGGGACGCCCTCGACGCGCTCCTGCGGTGCGGCATCGCGCGGGTGCTCACGTCGGGCGGCGCGGCCACCGCGCCGCAGGGGTTTGCCCGCCTCACGGCGCTCGTCGGCGCGGCGCGGGACCGGATCACGATCCTGCCCGGCGGCGGCGTTCGCGCGGGCAACGTGGCGGCCCTCGTGGCGGGCACCGGCGCCCGCGAGGTCCACAGCGCCGCCCGCCTGCCCGGCTCCGACGCTGTGGATGCCGGCGAGGTGCGCGCGCTCCGCGCGGCGCTCGCTACGCTGTAGCGGCAGGGGGAAGGCCAAGCGCGTCGATAAACCGCAGGATCGTGCGCCAGACCTCCTTGAAGTCCGGCAGGGGCGTCACGGTACCGGCGGCAACGAGTTCTTGATAGCCTGCGCCGGCCTTGCGGCGCACGCGCGGCACCCGGAAGTCGGCGCCCGACGGGCAGGCGATGCGGCCCCAGACGTGGCACTTCTCGTGGAGAAAGCGCGCCACGCGGGCAGGCTCGGGGGACGGCGCGGCGTGGGTGAGCATCCACCAGAGGTCCCAGGCGTCGCTTTTGCGGAGGACGGCGCGCGTGCTGTTCTGGAGGAGCGTCTTGAGCTTGTCGGCCGCGATATCGTCGAGGGTGGGCACGAGCACCGGCACGCCGTCGATCTCGGCGCCGCGCGTCTCGCAGACGATCTCGGAGAGCGTCACCTGCATCTCGACGGTCCGCGTGAACGGCGGGCGCGACGCTTCATTCTGCGTGTAGCCGATGTCGGCCATGAGCGTGGGGAGCACGTCCGAGAAGCGCTTGTTCTGCACGGCCACATGGGCGAGGCTGAAGCGGGCGGCGCTGGCCTCCAGTTCGGCGTCGAGGGCGGCGGCGACGCGGACGAGGCGGTGCTCCTTGCCCTCCGTCACCTCGTTCTCGAAGTGGCCGACGGCGTTGAAGTCCAGGTCCTCGCTCGGGCGCGGGCTGCCGTAGACGTGGTGCAGCACGAGCCCGCCCTTGAGCACGTACTGGCCGGAGAGCACCGGGCTGCGGTGCATGGCGTCGAGCGTGGCGAGGCGGGCGCGGTGCGCGAGGGCGACAGGCATGGGGAGAGGTGACGGGCGTCGGGCGTGAAGCGTACCGCGTACAGCGATGGCCGGAGCGCGACGTACTACCGCGCCCCTCCACCTCCGCCTGCGGATCCCGTTCCACGGGCGCCCCCGGTTTACGCCCGGCGCGGCGCGCTCTACACGCGTCCCCTATCTTGCCGGACTTGCCCGCACGCTATGCAACCGCCCTCCGAGCCGACGCTGAGTTCGCCTGACTTCAAGACGCTCGAACAGTTTATCATTGAGCAGCAGGAGAGCCTGCCACAGTCTACCGGGGCCTTCTCGCGCCTGCTGCGCGACCTCTCGGTGGCCGCCAAGGTCGTCAACCGCGACATGCGGCGCGCGGGCCTGCTCGACGTGCTCGGCGTCACCGGCGAGGTGAACGTGCAGGGCGAGGTGCAGCAGAAGATGGACGCGCTCGCCCACACCGAGTTCGTGCGCGCGCTCCGGCGCGGGGGCGAGTGCTGCCTGATCGGCTCCGAAGAGCACGCCGAGGCGATCCCCCTCGAAGGCGACCGCCCCGGCGAGGACGGCCGCTACATCGTCCTCCTCGACCCGCTCGACGGCTCCTCGAACATCGACGTGAACGTGTCGGTGGGGACGATCTTCTCGGTCTACCGCCTGCCCGAGGGCGCGGAGGCGACGCTGGAGGCGGCGCTGTTGCCGGGCGCCGAGCAGTGCGCGGCGGGCTACGTGGTCTACGGCTCGTCCACGATCCTCGTCTACACGACCGGCCACGGCGTCAACGGCTTCACGCTCGACCCGTCGATCGGCGAGTTCATCCTCTCGCACCCGGACATCCGCACGCCCGAGACGGGCACGATGTATTCGATCAACGAGGGCAACTACCAGTCGTTCGAGCCCGGGCTCAAGCGCTACATCAAGTGGTGCCAGGAGGAGGACCGCGCCACGCGGCGCCCCTACACGACGCGCTACATCGGCTCGTTCGTGTCGGACTTCCACCGCAACCTCGTCAAGGGCGGCATCTACATCTACCCGGCGTCCGCGCGCAGCCCCGAGGGCAAGCTGCGCCTCATGTACGAGGCCAACCCGATGGCCTTCATCGTGGAGCAGGCCGGCGGCGCCGCGAGCGACGGGCGCCATCGCATCATGGAGAAGCAGCCCCGCGCCCTCCACCAGCGCACGCCCGTCTACATCGGCTCCAAGGCGATGGTCGAGCAGGTCGAGCGCTTTCTGGCCGGGGAACTGTAATGATGTTCAGAGTCTTTGCGACGCATCATTCGTTTGGAATCAAAGCGTATTTATATGCGATTTGCACCATTAATTTTGATTTGCTTGCCTATTGTAGGCTGTTTGCCTGAATACGGCTTGCCTGATGAATATGAGCCAAGCTATACTGTTCGTGTAGAGCAAGAGCCGCAAGGTCTGCTCAAGCCGGGTCAACGAGTCAAACTTCGCCTGGTGTTTTTACCTGGCCAGGATAGTTTAGGAGCTCGGGTATTCTGGGAACTTTATGGTGGTTGGGGGTCTGACTCGTCTCGCACAAATCTCTCGTTTTCGCACAGCTCTCGCGTTTATGGGCGCTTCCCTAGAAGCAACAGTACCCATGAAGGAGGGGGAGTATATCAGTCGTGTACGAGTGTACGCTCGCAGAGGGGATATCTTTCAAACTTTCATTACGAAGGTTTCTTCAGGAAATAGTTCTTTCTGAGCTATGGAACGTCGGGAGGTGGTGCGCCTTGACGCGGGCATGACCGAACATCCTGCTTTCGACTACGAGGAGACGCTCGGCGGCATCGCCGCGTACCGCCACCGCGCCAACGGCCTGCACGTGCTCGTGCTGGAGCAGCCCGAGAGCCCCGTCGCCACCTTCATGGTGACGTACCGCGTGGGCAGCCGCCACGAAGGTGCGGGCCTCACGGGCGCGACCCACTTCCTCGAACACCTCATGTTCAAGGGCACGGAGCGCTTCAACAAAGACGCCGGTACGTCCGTCTTCCAGCGCCTGCAGAAGCTCGGCGCGCAGGTCAACGCCACCACGTGGCTCGACCGGACGAACTACTACGCCCTCCTCCCGTCCGACCACCTCGAAACCGCCGTCGAGATCGAGGCCGACCGGATGCGCGGCGCCCGCCTTGACGCCCCGAGCCTGGAGAGCGAGCGCACGGTGATCCTGAACGAACTCGACCGGGGCGAGAACGACCCGTTCCGCCGCCTCTACCACCTCGTCTGGAGCGCCGCCTTCCTCGCCCACGCCTACGGCCACCCGACCATCGGCTGGCGCGGCGACGTCGAGACCGTGACGCCGGAGGGCCTGCGCAGCTTTTACGACCGCTTCTACTGGCCCGACAACGCCACCGCGACGGTCATCGGCGGCGTCTCCACGCACGTAGCGCTCGGCCTTGTGGACCGCCACTTCGGCGCGATTCCCCGCGCGCCCGCCCCGCCAGAGGCCCCCACGACGCGCGAGCCCGCGCAGGCCGGTGAGCGCCGCGTGATGCTCCGGCAGGAAGCGCAGCTCGGCACCGTCGTGCTCGCCTGGAAAGCCCCGAACGGCCTCCACGCCGACGCCGACGCGCTCGCGCTCCTCTCGCTCTGCCTCGGCACGGGCAAGTCGAGCCGCCTCTACCGCGCCCTCGTCGACACGGGCCTCGCCACGTTCGCCGGCGCGAGCGTGCCGCGCCTCCACGACCCGGGCCTGTTCGTGCTCTACGCGCAGCCCGCCCCCGGCCACGACCACGCCGAGGTGGAAGCCGCCATGCAGGCCGCCGTGGCCGCGCTGATCGCCGAGGGCGTCACGGACGATGAACTCGACCGCCTCCAGGGCCTGCTCCGCGCGCAGGAAGCCTTTGCCCGCGACGGCGCCTTTTCCGCCGCCGCGCAGCTCAACGAGGCCATCGCGGCCGGCGACTGGCGCCTTTTCGCCACCGCCCTCGACCGCGCCGCGCGCGTCCGCCCCGCCGACGTGCAGCGCGTGGCGGCCACCTACCTCCACGACGACGCGCTCACCGTGGGCTGGCACCTGCCGGAGGTACGGCGTACGCCGGACGACGGACGGCGGGAGGCAGACGCTGCCGAGACCGTCGCCGTTCTCTGACTCCGCCTTCCTTTCTACGCCGCCCGTCGCACCCCGCATGTCGCAAGCTGTCTCTCGCTCTACCCCTTCGCCGGGCGTCGTCTCGTTTCGCGCCTCGTGGCCCACGCGCACGCTGGAGGGGCCGGACGACCTGCTGCAGGGCCTCGTCGTGCGCCTGCTCGACAAGGGCACGCAGCGGCAGGACCGCTTTGCCATCGCCGACTGGCTCGAACGCCGGGGCGCCTCGCTGAGCTTCTACGCGGACGGCCTCCGCGCCGGCTTCTCCGGCCGCGCGCTCACCGACGACCTCGCGGGCGTGCTCACCCTCGCTGCCGAGCAGCTCGCCGCGCCCGCCTTCGACCCGGCCGAGGTGGACAAGGCAAAGCAGTGGCTCGATGCCGCCTTCCGCGCGGCCGAGGAGGACAGCGGCGCGCAGGCCGATGCCGCCCTCGCACGCGCGCTCTACCCGCCCGATCACCCGAACTACGAGGAGCCCTTCCCGTCGGCGCGCGAACGCCTGGCCGCCCTCACGCGGGCGGACGTGGTCGCCGCCCACGGGGCCGCCTTTGCCCGCCCCAGCCTCACGCTCGCCCTCGGCGGCGACGTGCGCGCGCTCGACCCGGACGCGCTCCTGGCCCTGTTCGCCACCGGCGACGCCCCGCCTCTGGCGGAGACCTCCGCGTCCCAGCGGTCCGCCGGCGTCACGGATGTGCCCCTGCCCGGCAAGTCCAGCTTCGACGTGCGCCTCGGCCACGGCATCGCCCTACGCCGCACCGATGCCGACTTCCTGCCGCTCCGCGCGGCGCTGTTTGCGCTCGGAGGCAACTTCTCCTCGCGCCTCATGCAGACCGTGCGCGACGTCCACGGCCTCACCTACGGCATCGGCTCAGGCCTCTCCGGGATCGACCGGCTGCACGACGGCCATGTGGGCATCCACGCCACCCTGAGCCCGGAGAACCTCGACCGCGGGGTGGAGGTCACGCGCGCGGTGGTGGCCGAAACCCTGCTCGAAGGCGTACGCGCCGCCGAACTCGACGACGTCAAGGCGACGCTGGCCGGAACGCACAAAGTGGGCCTCTCGACCTCCGGCGGCACGGCGTCGGCCCTGCTGCACGCGGTGGAGCAGGGGCTCGGCGTCGAATACCTGGACGCGTTCCCGGACTTGGTGGCCTCGCTCCCGCTCGACACGGTGAACGAGGCCCTCCGACGCCACCTCGACCCCGGCGCGCTGCACCTCGTGCGGGCCGGGACGTTCACTGCGGCAACGGTTGCAGCTCCGTAACCGGGTCGCGGGGAGGCGTCACGGGCCCTTCACGTTTGCGTCGGCTCCTAATGGAGAGCCTCGGGTAGACGGCTTCAGAAACCCCGAAGTACCGCCCCCATGACGAACCGCCAGGACCTGATTACCAAGCACATCGCCGATGCGGTGGCCCTCGAGAAGCACATCCTCGAAGCCGTCGAACGGCAGCGCGCCAGTGAAGCAGTTCGCACGAACGTAGACGCCAACCGCGTCGTCATCGAGGTCGAGCGCGTGCTCAACCAGCATATCGCCGCCCTCGACACGCTCGCCCAGCAGTACGGCGGCGATGGCGAGTCGGCGCTCAAGAAGCTCGCCACGGCTGCCCTCGGCGTAGCGGCGGGCCTCTACGACCAGCTTCGCGAGAGCGAGCTCACGCGAGACCTGCGCGACGACTACACGGCCCTGAGCCTCACCGCCATGGGCTACACCGCGATGCACGCCTTCGGCGTGGGCATCTCCGAGACGCCGCTCTCGTCGCTGGCCGAGCGCCACCTGCGCGACCTGACGCCGCTGCTCGTGGACCTCTCCAAGCTGATTCCGCAGACGACCATCGAGGACCTCGCCCGCGAGCACCCCGACCTGGGCGTCAACACGTCCCGTATTGCCGAGGCGGTCGAAACCTCACAGCGCGCCTGGTCGCGCGAGGTGACGGCGACGAGCCTCAACTGAACACCCGGTGAGGGTGAGGGAGCGAGAAGGGCTGGTGGCCTCGTAGTACAGGCCACCGGCCCTTCTCTTTTCATGCAACGCCGGCTCCGTGGAGAGCGGCAGGGGCGGGGCCGTTGCGGCGGCAGCGTCGAAATGCGCAGAGCAACCGGGCATGCGGGCCGGTGCGCGCCGGGTGGGGTGCCGTAACTTTGGGCAGCTAACACCCTGCACCCGATGCCCAAGCCGACGTTCAACATCGAAGACCCGCTGCTTTTCGAATCGCTGCTCGGCGAGGAGGAGCGCCTCGTCATGGAGTCCGCCCGCGACTACGCGCAATCGAAGCTGGAGCCGCGCGCGTTGGAGGGCAACCAGGACGAGGTCTTCGACCCGGCGATTCCGCGCGAGATGGGCGAGATGGGCCTGCTCGGCGTGACGATCCCCGAGCAGTATGGCGGCGCCGGTGCCTCCTACACCGCCTATGGACTCGTGGCGCGAGAACTGGAGTGCGTAGACTCGGCCTACCGCTCGTTTGCGTCCGTGCAGTGCTCGCTCGTGATGTACCCGATCTACGACTTCGGCACCGAGGAGCAGAAGCGAGCGCTTCCTGCCGCGCCTCGCCACCGGCGGAACTCATCGGCTGCTTCGGCCTCACCGAGCCCGACCACGGCTCCGACCCCGGCTCGATGACGACGTCCGCCCGCAAGGCGGACGGCGGCTGGATGCTCAACGGCGCCAAGATGTGGATCACCAACTCGCCCGTCGCCGACGTGGCGGTGGTGTGGGCAAAGGCGAAAGAGCGCAGGGCGACCCGGCGTGATCCGCGGCTTCCTCGTCGAGAAGGGCATGGAGGGCTTCACGGCGCCCAAGATCGCACGACAAGATGAGCCTGCGCGCGAGCATCACCGGCGAGATCGTGCTCGACGAGTGCTTCGTGCCCGACGCCAACGTCTTCCCGGACGTCAAGGGCCTCAAGGGGCCGTTCTCGTGCCTTAACCACGCCCGCTACGGCATCGCCTGGGGCGCCGTCGGCGCGGCGGAAGACTGCTACGACCGCGCCCGCCACTATGCGCTGGAGCGCAAGCAGTTCGGCCTCCCCATCGGGGCGACGCAGCTGATCCAGGCCAAGCTGGCCGATATGCTCACCGACATCGCGCAGATGCAGCTGCTCGCGTGGCGCCTCGGCAACCTCAAGGACAGCGGGCAGGCGCACCCGAGCATGGTCTCGCTCGCCAAGCAGCAACAACGTCGGCAAGGCGCTGGCGATGGCCCGCGTCGCGCGCGACATCCTCGGCGGCAACGGCATCACGGGCGAGTACCGGGTGATCCGCCACATGGTGAACCTGGAGAGCGTGAACACCTACGAGGGCACCTACGACATCCACCGGCTCATCCTGGGCCGCGAGATCACGGGCATCCAGGCCTTTACGATGCTCGGCAACGAGGAGCCCGCCCCGAAGCCCAACGGCACGCCCGCAGCCGCGCTGGCGAATTAATCCCAAGCGCCTGGAATTCCTGGCGTTGCCTCGGCGTGCCTGCCCGTTCATCTGCCGCGCATCGCAGCGGGGCCAGAATGAACCGGGGGAGGCGCCGTTACGCCCTCTGTTGCGATCTTCCGGAAACCCGCGCGCCTGTGCTACCTACCGACAACCTGCTCGCCCTGCTCCAGGCCGGGGGGACACCACGCTCCTGCTGCTGCTGCTCTCGCTCGCCTCGCTCGCCGTCGCGCTCTCCAAGTTCATCGGCTTTGCGGGCGTCCGGGGCCGGGCCCCCGAGGTGCTCACCGACCGCGTGGTGCGCAACGCCGAAGAGGGCGACTTCCGGGGCGCGCGCGAAGCCTGCCGCCACGCCGAGGCCGCGTTTCTCGGCATGCGCCGCCGCGTGCCCCTGGCCGATGTGTACGGCAGCATGCTCGAAAGCACGACCGAGCCCGGCGCGGGCCTTCGCGAGGCGGCCTACGCCCGCCTCGACCGCGAGACGCTCAAGCTGGAGAAGGGCCTCGGCTTTCTCTCCACCCTCGGCAGCGTCGCGCCCTTCATCGGACTCTTCGGGACCGTCCTCGGCGTTATCCGGGCCTTTTCCGCCCTCGGCGCCGGGGCCGATGTGGGCAGCGCGGGCGGCTTGCAGCCGGTCATGGCGGGCATTGCCGAGGCGCTCGTGAGCACGGCGGCGGGCCTGTTCGTGGCCGTGCCGGCGGTGATCTTCTACAACATCTTCGTGCGCTCGCTCAGGCGGCAGCAGGCCCTCGGAGAACAGGGCCTCGCCGTGCTGCTCTCCGAACTCGAAGGCCGTTCGCAGCCCGCCTCTACGGCCCACGCACCTTCGCCTCTGCCGTACTAACGCGCCGAGCGGCTGGCGGTGGAGCGTAAAGCGTTGTCAGTACGGACGCTCCTCGCCCTACGCTTCCCGCTTCACGCTCTACGCCCCATGCGCCGCACCCGCGTAAACGACCCGGAGTTCAGCGAGATCAACATCACGCCCCTCACGGACGTGGTGCTGGTGCTGCTGCTCATTTTCATGGTCGCCACGCCGGCGCTCGTGTCGCAATCCCTTCCGGTGGCCGTGCCCGAGGCCGGAACCGCCGAAGAGGCCCCGCCGCCCACCGCCACCGTCTCCATCGACGCCGAGCGGCGGGTGTACCTCGAAGAGCGAGAGGTGCTCGCCGATTCGCTCGAAGCCGGCTGGCACCTCTGCTGGCCGATTCGACGCGCGGCAACGTGGTCGTCGTGCGCGCGGACACGGCGGCGCCGCACGGCGTGGTCGTGCATGTGCTCGACGCCCTCCGCCACGCCGGCGCCCGCCCCGTCCTCGGCGTGGATGCGCCAGAGCAGCAGTAGTCCCGCACCCCCGGCGCCGTGGTTCACCCGGGTGGCTTAGGCGCCCGTACGTGATTCACCCGCACGTAATGCACCCGTAGGGGCTAAGCAACCGCTGTGAGGCCACGGGCCGTTGCGTGGCCCCGGACCTTCGCAACGGCGCCCTACGGCGTGCGGCGCGTTGCTTCGCCCTCTGGGGCACGGCCGGGCGAAGCAACGTGCGGGACCACGCCCAGCGCCGTTGCGCGAGGCGGATAGGAGCGGGCGGGCAGGGGCCTCACACCGGTTGCTTTGCCCCTACGCGTTTTGCTTACACCCGCGGCGGCACCTCGGGCGTGCCTGCCTCGGAGGCCTGCCGGGCTTCGGCCACCGCTTCCACCGTTTCGAGGCGGGCGATCTCCTCGGTCGGCGTGGTGGCGACGAAGCTGTCGAACGTGCCGCCGGGGAGGCCTTCCGGGGGGATGTTGAGCTCGCCTTCCCAGCGCGCCATCACGGCGGTGGCGAGGCAGTTGCCCACGAGGTTCACCGTCGTGCGGGCCATGTCCATGAACTCGTCCACGGACAGGATGATGGCGATGCCCGCGAGCGGGAGGTTGAAGGCCGCGAGCGTGCCCGAGAGGATCACGAGGCTCGCGCGCGGCACCGCCGCCACGCCCTTGCTCGTGAGCATGAGCGTGAGCATCATCGCGATCTGCGTGCCGAGCGACAGTTCGATGCCCGCCGCCTGCGCCACGAAGACCGAGGCGAGGGCGAGGTAGAGCGTCGAGCCGTCGAGGTTGAAGCTGTAGCCGGTCGGCATGACGAAGCTCACGATCCGGCGCGGCACGCCGAAGGCCTCCATGCGCTGCATCGCGAGCGGCAGCGCGGCATCGGACGAGGTGGTCGTGAAGGCGATGAGCGCGGGCTCGCGCACCTGCCGGAGAAAGCGGCCAATGGGGATCTTCGCGATGAGCGCCACCGGCAGCAGGGCAATGAGGGCGAAGACGATCAGGGCTCCGTAGAGCGTGAGCACGAGCTTGATGAGCGGCAGCAGCACGGCGATGCCGCTGTGCGCCACCGTCACCGCGAGCGCCGCGCCCACGCCGAAGGGCACGAACTTCATCACGATGCCGACGAGCTTGAACATGGCCTCGGCCAGCCCCTCGAAAAAGCCCACCACGACTTCCTTGGGCCGCCCCTTCACCTGCGAGAGCGCGATGGCGAAGAGGATGGAGAAGAAGACGATCTGGAGGACGTTGTTTGCGCGAGCGCGTCCACAAAGCTCGTCGGCACGATCTCGCGGATGTGGTCGAGGATCGGCTTCGGCTCGGCGAGCTGCGGGCCGCTGTGGTTGGCCTCGGCCACGGCGAGCGCCGAGCGCAGGCGGGCATCGTCGCCCGGCCGCACCAGGTTGACGGCGGTCAGGCCTACGGCGAGCGCGATCGTGGTGACGATCTCGAAGTAGAGGATGCTCCGGAACGCGAGCCGCCCCACCTTCTTGAGGTCATCCCCGTGGCCCGCGATGCCGATGATGAGCGTCGAGACCAGGATCGGGGCGATGATCATCTTGATCCCCCGGATGAACAGGTCCGAGAGGATCTTGAGGTCCGCCGCGTCGAAGCCGGGCGTCTTGGGGCCGTTGCCGGGGAAGAACACCCCCAGCAGCACGCCGACCGCCATGCCGACGAAGATCCAGGTGGTGGACGAGACGCGACGCAGAGAAAGGGCCATCGGAGCGCGGCAGAAAAGGAAAACAGGACCGGAGGCCCAACATACGGCGCCCCGCCCCCACTGCAGGCGCGGCCCGGCGGCCCGCCGCACGCGCCTCCGGGCCTCCGCTCAGAGTAACGTGCTGAGACGTAAGAGGATGTAAGCGAAGGCAACGCCCGTTCCGTGGGCGTGCGCCGGTGTATACTACGTCCACTATTTCCCCCACCCGTGGCGCCTCCCCCCGTCGCCGTTCCGTTTCCTGCCGACGAAGCTGGTCGCCTGGAGGCGGTCGAGACGCTGCGCCGGATTCTGCAGCGCGACGACCCGCGCCTGGCCCGCCTGGCCCGCCTCACGAGCGCGCTCCTCGGCGTGCCCAACGCCCTCGTCACCCTCGTCGATGCGTCGCATCAGGAAGTGTACGCGCTCGTCGGGTCCGGCCAGGACGCGCCGCGCGAGCAGGCGTTCTGCGCGCACGTCGTGGGCAGCGGCGAGATGCTCGTGGTGGAGGATGCCACCGGCGACGACCGGTTTGCCGACAACCCGCTCGTGGCCCGCACCGGCGGGATCCGCTTTTACGCCGGCGCGCCGCTGCGCACGCCCGACGGGCACGCCGTTGGGGCGCTCTGCGCGATCTCGTACGAACCGCGCCACTTCACCGAAGAGCAGCGGCAAGTGCTGCCGACCTCGCCTCGCTCGCCTCCGACGAACTCTCCGCCCGCCAGACCTCGTCGGCGCTCACCGAGGCCGCCGCGCGCCTGCAGCACATCGTGAGCATGGCCTCCCACGACCTGCGGGGCGCCCTCAGCGCCATGATCGGCTATGCGGGCATCCTGCGCGAGACGCTTCCGGCCAGGGCCGAGGAGGCCGAGTTTGCCAGCGCCATCGAGGAAGTGGGCTTCCGCGCCTCCGCGCTCATGCAGGAGCTGCTCGAAACCGCTGTGCTCGAAGGCGGCTCGCTCCAACTCGACCCCGCCCCGTACGACCTGGCCGCGCTCGTCCGCACCGCCGTGCGCGACTACCAGGCCCAGGCGCACCGCAAGGCGCAGCGCCTCACCGCGCAGGGGCCCGAGGCGCTGCCCTCCACCGGCGACGCCCGCCGCCTCCGCCAGGTGCTCGACAACCTGATCTCGAACGCGCTCAAGTATTCGCCCCACGGCGCCGTCGTGCGCGTCCGCGTGACGGAGGTGCCGCACGGCTTCACGGTGGAGGACGAGGGGCCCGGCTTTACGCCCGCCGAGCGCGACCGGGCGTTCAAACCGTTTGCGCGCATCGCCAACCAGCCCACCGGGGGCGAGCCCTCCACCGGGCTCGGGCTGAGCATCGCCGCCGAACTCGTGCGGCTGCACCAAGGCGAGATCCGCATCGAAGACGCCCGCAGCGGGCAGGGTACCTGCTTTGTGGTGACGCTGGGATAGCGGGCTCCCCTCACCACTGCTGAGACATCCGGAACGTAGCACCGGCAGCTTCTCTTCGAGGAAACCCCACGCAGCGACCTTTACGATGCGGCAGGAGTCCCCCAGCAGGCATACAACTTCGACACGACGTATCGCCGCCTGTAGATGCGGGATTCCGGTCTGCACTACGCTGCGAGCAGGGGGGCTTCGGCAGCGGCATAAAGCACGGCACTCAGCGGCTCCACCGTCACCGCGCCGCCGACGTGCGTGGTGCAGTGGGCCTCCAGCGCGCTCGCGTCAGGGCAGGGGGGATTGAGGGCGAAGCTCGTGCCGCCAAGGTAGACGAAGTCGTAGCCGCCGATGGCGTCGTACCAGGCGTCGATGAGGCGGGACGTTTCGGTGGCAGCGAGGCCCTCGGGGACGTGAAATGTGACCACGAGCGGTTCGCGGATCATCAGAAGGGGCGGCATGGCGACGTTGCGTAGGTGCAGGCACATGAACCGCCACACATCGTGACAGCCCTGCGTCATGCGCGCCCGACCCCCGCACATTCTGGATCAGAGGAGGTCGATGCCCGTATCACATCCTGAACAACATCAACACCTTATGCGAAAGACCCTGCTGCTCGCCGCGCTCGCGCTATCTGGCCTTGCGGCCCCTCCGCTGCACGCAGCGCCCTCAGCCGAGAAGACGGCGGTGTTCGCAGGGGGCTGCTTCTGGGGCATCGAGGCCGTGTTCGAGCACGTCAAAGGCGTCCGCTCGGCCACGTCGGGCTATGCGGGCGGGCGCGGAGCCAACCCGAGCTACCGGCAGGTGAGCACCGGGACGACGGGCCACGCCGAGGCCGTGCGCGTGACCTACGACCCGGCGCAGGTGTCGTACGACGACCTGCTGCGCGTCTTCTTTCTCGTCGCGCACGACCCGACGCAGCGCAACCGCCAGGGCCCGGATACGGGCACGCAGTATCGCTCTGCCATCTTCTACGCCGACGACGAGCAGCGCCGCGCCGCCGAAGCCTTTGTGGCATCGCTGCGCAGTGCGCGCACGTTCGCGCAGCCCATCGTGACCGAGATCACGTCGCTGCAGGCGTTCTACCGCGCCGAGGACTACCACCAGGACTACATGGTGCACCACCCGGACCAGCCGTACATCGTCTACCACGACGCGCCCAAGCTCGACCGCCTGCGTCGCCAGCTGCCGGCCCTCTACCGCAGCGGCGCCGACTGATCCAGCAGGCTCCAACGGAACGCGCCCCGCAGGCCTCAGGCTTGCGGGGCGCGTGTGTTCAGACGAGGCGCCTCAGCGCTCCAGCATCGTCAGGTCTGACGAGGCGAGCAGGCGGTTCTCGATGTCGAAGGCGTCCACCCGCATGGCGACCGAGCGGCCTGAGGGCAGATCGCGGAGCACCTTGGCGAAGGCGGCATCCGTGCGGGGCTGCGTCGTCTTGACGCGGGCGATTACACGGGCCTCCTGTGGATCCCAGAGGACGAGTTCGTACGCGACAGCTTCGCCGACCGGCGCCCACTGGATCGCGTCGCCGCGCAGCACCGGGCGCAGCGCCCCATCGGCGGTAGTGCCGGTGGTGCTACGCAGTTCGTCGGTGCCGGGCGCAAGCGTGGCGCGGACGA
Source organism: Rhodothermales bacterium (assembly GCA_963740755.1). Classification (GTDB taxonomy): domain Bacteria; phylum Bacteroidota; class Rhodothermia; order Rhodothermales; family BA12; genus CAVSDF01. The sequence continues at coordinate 399,827 of CAVUFJ010000005.1, read as the reverse complement.
TGGCGCCGCCGCTGAAGACGACCGCGAGCAGCAGGGCGTAGCGGGCGATGGCGGGGACCCGGGGGCGGGCATGGCGCACCGGCGGACGGGCCGGGGCCCGGAGCACCGCCGGTTGGTCGGAAGCGTGGAGGGCCTGGTAGGCCAGGCGCAGGACTTCCCGGGCTTCGGTGTTCTCGGCGAGGTAACGTACCACGTGCGTGCGCTGATCAGGTGTCAGCGTACCGGCGAGAAAACCGGCGAGGAGGGCGTCGTTGACGGGTTCCATTGAGGAGGAATGGCGCGTCGAAAGCGGGCAGAGTGACTATCTGTAGTGAGGGTACGGGCGACGCTTCCGTTTTTGTGGGCGGGCTTCAAAAAAAACTTCGCCCCATACACAGCAGAACAGACAGACGTGGCAGAGCAGGTATCGGCCGGCCTCTTTGCTCCCTTGAATGAAGGTTGGCACAAGAGCGCAGAGCGTTACGCCAAGAGCAGCGCCTCGACCTCGTCGCGGTCGGCGTGCAAGAAGAGCAGCGCAAGGTCGCCGCTCGCGAGGTCGGGCAGCAGGTGCTGCGCGCCCGCGCCGGGATAGGCGGCAAAGCGCATCTGCGTGCGGGGCAGGCCGTGTGCTTCGAAGCCGCGCGCGAGACTTTCGGACGTTTCGCCGGGCGCCCGGCCGCGTTCGTAGCCGGGCAACTCGGTGATGACGACGATCTCCGGGTCGAGCTTGAGCAGCGCCGCCGCGAGCCGGTCGTTGTCGGCGTCGGAGCGGTCGCCGGCCTGGGAGATGAGCACGATGCGCCGCCGCGCGGGGAGCGTCAGCAGCGCCGGCGTGACCGCCGTCACCCCATCGTCGTTGTGCGCGTAGTCGACGACCACGCGGGCGCCGTTGGAGCAGCAGGTGGACGCCGAGGCGGCCGGGGTTGTCGGTGGGCGTGGCGCCGAAGGTGGCCAGCGTGGCGCGCATGGCCTCGGGCGTGGCGCCGAGCGCGTGGGCCACGAGGAGCGCGCCGAGCCCGTTGCTCACGTTGTAGGCGGCCGTGCCCCCAAAGGTGAACGGGGAATCCGCGACGGGCAGGATGGCGTGCTCGGCGCCGTCCACGCGGAGCGTCCAGACGCCGTCGCGCACAAAGGCGGCAAACGTGCCGAGGCGCGGGTGCTGGGCGTCGAGGCTGAACCAGACGGGCGTGAGGCCGAGCGCGTCGGCGGTGGCGGCGAGCACCGGGTCGTCGGCGTTGAGCACGAGCGGGGCGCCGGGGGCGAGGCCTTTCCGAAGGGCCAGCTTGGCAAACGCCACGTCCTCGACGGTCAGGATGCCGTAGTCGCCAAAGTGGTCGGCGCCGACGTTCGTGACGAGCGCCACCGCCGCCCCACGCACGGCGAGCCCGCGCCGCAACAGCCCTCCGCGCGACGTTTCGAGCACCGCCACGTCGGTGCGGGGATCGCGGAGCAGGCGGCGGGCGCCCTCAGGCCCGGCAAAGTCGCCGTCGAGGAGCACCTCGCCGTCTACCACCACGCTCTCGGTCGACGTGAAGCCGGCGCGCAGGCCTGCGGTTTGCAGCATCCGCGCCACGAGGCGCACCGTCGTCGTCTTGCCGTTGGTGCCGGTCACGAGGCCAAGGGGCACGTCGGCGAGGGCGGCCCAGTCTACGGCCTCCGCCGTGGGCAGCGCGTCCTCCGCAAACGACCGGGCGGCGGCCCCGCTGCCGAGCGTCACGAGGTGCTCGCCGATGAGGCTGTTGCAGGCGTGCGCCTGCGCGGCCACGACGAGCGCTTCGCGCGGGGCGTCGTAGCGCGCGGCCAGTTTGGGGGCGATGCGCCGGGCGCGGGCCAGGGCGTCGTCCAGGGGTCGCAGGCGCAGGGCGACTTCGGCGGCGAGGTCGTTGAGGTCCACCGCGTCGTAGAGGACGCTGCCAGGTGCCTCGAAGCCCACCGTGGCGCCGTGCGTGTAGCGGCGCACGCACCGGGCGCCGAGGCCCGGCACGGGGCAGGCGTCCAGGAGCGCGTCGAGGGCGGTGTGCCAGGCATGGACGGCGCGCGCGGGGTCGGAGCAGGCAAGGTCCAGGAGGACAGCGGGCCCGTCGTTCCAGAGCGACGGGCCGGGCACGCGCCGGCTGTCGCGGACGGCGTTGGGGGGCGGGGCGGGCAGGGACACGCGGGCCAGAAGCTCAGGCGAGGCGCACGCCCCGCGCGTCGCGCACGAGGCGGCGGCCCGAGGGGAGCGTGAACGGCGGGGTGTCCTCGGCGGTGGCCGCGGCGGTCGGCGCCGGGTCGAGCGTGGCGCGGAAGTCGGTGATCTGCCCCCAGCAGCGGTCCACGTTGTCTCCGAAGATCACCACCAGGTCGCCTGCGGCGGCGGTGGCGAGCGCCTGTGCCACGGCGGTCTGCTCGTCTTCCACCACCTCGATGCGCGCGTCGTCCACGCCGGAAGCGGCGAGGCCTTCCCTGAGCAGGCCAATGATGGCCCCGCGCGTGCGTCCGCGCGGGTTGTCGTCGGTCTTGACGATGAAGTGGTCGAAGGCGGTGGCGGCGAGGCGGGCCACCTCGCGGATGTCCTCGTCGCGCCGGTCGCCGGGGGCGGCAATGACGCCCGTTTTCTGCCCGCGCACGTTGAGGCGCTGCACGGTGCGGGCCATCGCGTCCACGGCGGCGGGGTTGTGCGCGTAGTCGAGGATGACGCGGAAGGGCAGATCGTCGTAGACGTTGAAGCGCCCGGGCGTGAGGTAGTTGGAGGCCGAGAACGTGCTCAGGCCCACGCGCACGTCGTCGAGGCGCTTGCCGAGCGCGTAGGCGATGGCGGCGGCGAACATCGCGTTCTGCACGTTGAAGCGCGCCTTGCCCTCCAGCGTGGCCGGGATCGCGTGGGCCCACATCACCGGGATGTGCGCGCCGCGCTCGTAGAGCGTGATCATTTCGCCCCCTGCGCCCTTCTCCAGCACCATCGCCATGCCGCCGGCCTCAATGTGGGCGCGCACAAGTTCGTGCTCGGGGTCGAGGGTGACGTAGCAGAGGTGCTGCGCGGGCGTGTGCTCGGCCATCCTGAGGCAGCGCTCGTCGTCGGCGTTGAGCACGGCCACATCCTGCGCCACCTCGACCACGATCCGCTTGACGAGCGCGAGTTCGTCGAGCGTGTCGATGCCCTTGAGGCCGAGGTGGTCGGCCTGCACGTTGAGCACGGCGCCGACGTTGGCCTTGCGGAAGCCCATGCCCGCGCGCAGGAGGCCGCCGCGCGCCGTCTCCAGCACCGCAATGTCCACGCTCGGGTCGCGGAGCACCATCTGCGCCGAGATCGAGCCCGTCATGTCGCCCTTGACGGAGAGCTTGCCGTCGATGTAGACGCCGTCGGTGGTCGTCATGCCCACCACATGGCCGGCGCCCTTGAGGATGTGGGCCACCATGCGGGTCGTCGTCGTCTTGCCGTTGGTGCCGGTGATGGCGGCAATCGGGATGCGCGTGGGCGTGCCGGGCGGAAAGAGCATGTCCATGACCGGCGTGGCGACGTCGCGCGGGGTGCCCTCGCTCGGGGCGACGTGCATCCGGAAGCCCGGCGCGGCATTGACTTCCACCATGGCGCCGCCCACCTCTTTATAAGAGCGCGTGATGTCGGGCGAGAGAAAGTCCACGCCGCCGACGTCGAGCCCGATGGCCTTGACGGCGCGCTCGGCCATCTCGCGGTTGTCCGGGTGGATGACGTCGGTGACGTCGAGGGAGGTGCCGCCGGTGGAGAGGTTGGCGGTGGAGCGGAGGTAGAACGTCTCGCCCGCCGGGAGGACGTGGGCGGCGGTGAGGCCGGCCTTTTCGAGCAGGCGCTCGGCCTGGTGGTCGAGTTCGAGGCGCGTGAGCGACTTCTCGTGGCCCACGCCGCGCCGCGGGTCCTGGTTGACGATCTCGACGAGTTCGGCAACGGTGTGCGTGCCGTCGCCCACGACGTGGCCGGGCTCGCGCTTGGCGGCGGCCACGAGGCGCCCGTTCACCACGAGCAGGCGGTGGTCGAAGCCGGTCACGAACTGCTCCACGAGCACGCCCCGGCTGCGGCCTTCCTCGCGCGCCTTCGCAAACGCCGTCTCGATCTGGTCCGCCTCGGTCAGGTTGATGCTCACGCCGCGTCCGTGGTTGGCATCGAGCGGCTTGACCACGACGGTCCCGCCGAGGCGCCCGGCCGCGCGGATGGCCTCCTCGGGGCTGTACACGAGCGCCTGCTTGGGCACGGGCAGGCCGAGGTCCTTGAGCAGGTTGTGCGTGGCCTCCTTGTCGCTCGCTATCTCGACGGCGATGTGGCGCGTCTCGCTCGTGATGGTGGCCTGGATGCGCTTCTGGTACTTGCCGTGCCCGAATTGCACGAGGCTCTGGTCGTTGAGGCGGATCCACGGGATGTCGCGGCGGCGGGCAGCCTGCACGAGCGAGCGGGTGGAGGGGCCGAACTCCAGGCGCTGCGCAAAGCGGATAAAGCGTTCGAGGGCGCGCGGAAAGTCGAAGCCGGGCTCCGGCAGGTCCGGCACGCCCGCCGCGCCCACTTCCGCCATCGCCTCAGCGGGGAGCAGGCTCAGCAGCAGCGTCCGGGCGAGCGCGCCCGCTTCGAGGCCCACGTCTTTCTGCTCGTATTCGAAGACGACGTTGTAGACGCCCGGCTCGTCCTTGAGCTCGCGCGTCTTGCCGAACGTCACGTCTGCCCCGGCGATGTTCTGCAGTTCGAGCGCGACGTGCTCGTAGACGTGCCCGAGCCACGTGCCCTCGCCTTCGCGCATCCGGCGGACGAGCCCGCCGGGTTTGCGGTAGGAGCAGCCGTGGTTGTGCAGTGTGGGCACCGCCGCCAGCAGGGCATCCACAAAGCCTGCACCGAGGCGCCCCGTGGGCCACTGTTCGAGCGGCCCGAGGTCTACGACGTGCCGGATGACCGGAAAGAGGGCGTAGAGGTTGGGGCCGAGGTAAACGTTGGTCGAGCGGAGGCGCATGGCGGGGCAGGGTGAGCCGGCCCCGCAAGATCGTCACGCCCGGCCGGTTCGCCACCACGCGCGGGGCGCCGAAACGGACCCGTTGCGCCCGAAGCGCTACCGGGGCGCCCCTGCCAGCAGCGCGGTGGTCGTGTAGGGGTCTTTTTCGCCCGCCAGGTAGGCCGGCAGACCGCGCAGCATCGCTTGGAGTTCGGCCGGCTTCACCTTCGCGATGGCGTCCTCCAGGGGAAACCACTTGCGGCGGCGGTCGCCCTTTTCGGGCCACTTCGCCTCAATACGCAGCACCTCCATCGGAAAGAGCACGACGGGGCGCGTCCCCTCTTTCGAGCGGTGGGGATAGGTACCCAGCGGGCGCGGAAAGAGGTAACCGCGCACGCCCGTTTCCTCGAACGCCTCTTTCACCGCGCTCGCCCGGGGCGTGAAGCCGTCCGGGATGTTGCCCTTGGGCAGCACCCAGCGCCGCTTGTTGCGCGAGGTGATGAGCAGCACGTCGATGCTGCCGTTGTGCCAGCGAAACGGCACCGCGCCGGATTGCAGATCGGGAGGGAGCGCGAGAGGCAAGGCAGATCGGGCGGTGAAGCGGAGCGTCGGCAAGAAACGGACGCGGGCGCGGATCGGTGCCCGCAGGGGCGCAATCGTAGCGGATCCGCAAAGATTGGGGTCTGGAGGGCCCCTTACCCCGGTAGATGCGCGGACAACTCACGGTTTCTTGGAGGGAAAGCGCGAGGCAGAGCCGTTAACTTGTGGGGCTACGCCAACGTGCGCCGCGCCCTCGCTGCGAGGCTTCGACGGCCGCACCTCTTGTGCCACCTGACCCACCCGTTCATCGTGCCCACGATTCAGCAGTTGGTCCGTAAGGGCCGCAGCCCCAAGACCTACACCTCCAAGAGCCGCGCGCTCCAGGAGAATCCGCAGCGCCGCGGCGTCTGCACGCGCGTCTACACGACGACGCCGAAGAAGCCGAACTCGGCCCTCCGCAAGGTGGCCAAGGTGCGCCTGACCAACTCGATTGAGGTGATCGCCTACATCCCCGGCGAAGGCCACAACCTGCAGGAGCACTCGATCGTGCTCGTGCGTGGTGGCCGCGTCAAGGACCTTCCGGGCGTGAAGTACCACATCGTGCGCGGCGCGCTCGACTCGGCCGGCGTCAACGGCCGCCGCAAGTCGCGCTCCAAGTACGGTGCCAAGCGGCCCAAGCCCGGCCAGGCCGCCGCCGCGCCCAGCAAGGGCGGCAAGAAGAAGTGATTTGACGTGCCATGTCCGACGTGCGACGTGCGATGTAAGCGCGGTCTGCATTTCTGACATCGCCCGTCGTACGTCGAACATCGCATATCCAACATCATGCGTCGCAAGAAAGCAGAACGCCGCCTCCCCACACCCGACCCGGTGTACGGCGACGTGCTCGTGTCCCGCTTCGTCAACTCGGTGATGAAGCACGGCAAGAAGTCCACCGCCCAGCAGATCGTCTACGATGCCCTTCAGAGCGCGCAGGAGCGCGGCGGGGAAGAAGGCATCGAGATCTTCAAGAAGGCCGTCAACAACGTCGCCCCGCTCGCCGAAGTGCGCAGCCGCCGCGTCGGCGGCGCCACGTACCAGGTGCCGATCGACGTCCGCCAGGACCGCCGCATCGCGCTCGCCTTCCGCTGGCTGCTCCAGTACTCGAAGCAGCGCAACGACAAGTCGATGGCGCAGCGCCTCTCGGCCGAGCTCCTCGCCGCCTCGCGCGGCGAAGGCGCCGCCGTCAAGAAGAAGGACGACACGCACCGCATGGCGGAAGCGAACAAGGCCTTCTCGCATTTCCGCTTCTGAATTCGTTCGTCGTGGGTTGTTCGTCGTTCGTGGCCAGAGCGCGCAGGGCAACACCGCACCTCTGACCACGAACGACGAACGACGAACAACCAACCGTTATGGCTGACCAAGTCTCTCTCGAAAAGACGCGCAACATCGGCATCTCGGCCCACATCGACGCGGGCAAGACGACGACCACCGAGCGCATCCTCTACTATACGGGCCGCTTGCACCGCATGGGCGAAGTCCATGAAGGCGGCGCCACGATGGACTGGATGGAGCAGGAGAAGGAGCGCGGCATCACGATCACGTCGGCCGCGACGACCGCCTTCTGGAACGACCACCGCATCAACATCATCGACACGCCGGGCCACGTCGACTTCACCGTCGAGGTGGAGCGCAGCCTCCGCGTGCTCGACGGTGCGGTGGCGCTGTTCTGCTCGGTCGGCGGCGTCGAGCCGCAGTCGGAGACGGTGTGGCGGCAGATGGACAAGTACAGCGTGCCCCGCATCGCATTCGTCAACAAGATGGACCGCACCGGCGCGGACTTCTTCGCGGCCGTGCAGATGATGAAGGACCGGCTCAAGGCCAACGCCGTGCCGCTCCACGTGCCCATCGGGCAGGGCGCGATGTTCAAGGGCGTCATCGACCTCGTGCTCAACAAGGCCATCGTCTGGCACGAAGAGACGCAGGGCATGACGTGGGACGAGATTGACATCCCCCATGATCTCGAAGCCGAGGCGCGCCACTGGCGCATCAACCTCCTCGAGGCGATTGCGGAGTTCAACGACGAGCTCCTCATGAAGTACCTCGAAGGCGAGGAGATCACGGCGGAGGAGATGAAGGCGACGATCCGCAAGGCCGTCCTCTCGATGTCCATCACGCCCGTGCTGCTCGGCTCGGCGTTCAAGAACAAGGGCGTGCAGCGCCTGCTCGACGCCGTCGTGGACTACCTGCCCGCGCCGACCGACGTGGCGCCCGTGGCGGGCTTCCTGCCGCGTCAGGATATCGAGGAGACGCGCGCCCCGGACGTGAAGGCCCCCTTCGCGGCGGTCGCGTTCAAGATCATGACCGACCCGTACGTCGGCAAGCTCACCTTCTTCCGCGTCTACTCGGGCACGCTCGACAAGGGCTCGCAGGTGCTCAACGCCACCAACGAGAAGAAGGAGCGCGTCGGCCGCATCCTCATGATGCACGCCAACCACCGTGAAGACGTGGAGCGGTGCGCGCGGGCGACATCGCGGCCGCGGTCGGGCTGAAGGACGTCAAGACCGGCGACACGATCTGCGACCCCGACCATCCCGATCGTGCTGGAGAAGATGGACTTCCCGGATCCCGTGATCCGGATCGCCATCGAGCCCAAGACGAAGGCCGACCTCGACAAGCTCGGCATCGGCCTGCAGAAGCTCGCCGAAGAGGACCCGACGTTCAAGGTCAACACCGACGACGAGACGGGGCAGACGATCATCGCCGGCATGGGCGAACTGCACCTCGAAATCATCGTGGACCGCCTCAAGCGCGAGTTCAAGGTGGAAGCCAACGTGGGCAAGCCGCAGGTGGCCTACCGCGAGGCGATCCGCACGATGGTGGACGAGCACTACACGCACAAGAAGCAGTCCGGCGGTCGCGGCCAGTTTGCCGAGATCTACATCGAGATCGGGCCCAACGAAACGGGCGTCGGCTTCGAGTTCGTGAACGGCATCGTCGGCGGCTCCATCCCGCGCGAGTTCATCCCGGCGGTCCAGAAGGGCGTCGAGAGCGCCCTCTCGCAGGGACCGCTCGCCGGCTACCCCATCGAGGGCATCAAGGCGCGCCTCTACGACGGCAAGTTCCACAACGTCGACTCCGACCAGCTCTCGTTCGAGATCGCGGGCCGCATGGCCTTCCGCGAGGCGTCGCGCCGCGCGCAGCCGATCATCATGGAGCCGATCATGGCCGTCGAGGTCGTGACGCCGGACGAGTACATGGGCGACGTCATCGGCGACCTCAACTCGCGTCGTGGCAAGATCCAGCAGATGGGTCAGCGCAACGACGTGCAGGTGATCAACGCCCAGGTGCCGCTCTCCGAGATGTTCGGCTACTCGACCGATATGCGCTCGATCACGCAGGGCCGCGCGGTCTACTCGATGCAGTTCGACCACTACGAAGAGGTGCCCAAGTCGGTCTCCGAGAGCATCATCAAGGAGTCCGGCAAGTAACCGAACGGGCTTCCCCCTTTTCTCCATTCAACGCGCCGTAGGGGCGCAGTTACTTGCCCCCCTACTCCAACCGACCTTATCCCCTTACCGAAGACCATGGCAAAGGAGACCTTCAATCGTAACAAGCCGCACGTGAACGTGGGCACGATCGGCCACGTCGACCACGGCAAGACGACGCTCACGGCGGCCATCACGACGGTGCTGGCCAAGAAGTTCGGCGGCGCCGTCCGCTCGTTCGACTCGATCGACAACGCGCCCGAAGAGCGCGAGCGCGGCATCACCATCGCCACGGCCCACGTCGAGTACGAGACCGAGGCGCGCCACTACGCCCACGTCGACTGCCCCGGCCACGCCGACTACGTCAAGAACATGGTCACCGGCGCCGCGCAGATGGACGGCGCGATCCTCGTCGTCGCCGCCACCGACGGCCCGATGCCGCAGACGCGCGAGCACGTGCTGCTCGCCCGGCAGGTGGGCGTGCCCTACATCGTCGTGTTCATGAACAAGGTGGACCTCGTCGACGACGAGGAGCTGCTCGAGCTCGTCGAGATGGAAGTGCGCGAGGTGCTCTCGAAGTACGAGTTCCCCGGCGACGACCTGCCGGTGATCCGCGGCTCGGCCCTTGGCGCGCTCAACGGCGAGGAGCAGTGGGTGGCGACGGTGGAGGAGCTGATGAACCAGGTCGACTCGTACATCCCGACGCCTGAGCGTGCGATGGACAAGCCGTTCCTGATGCCGGTGGAAGATGTGTTCTCGATCACGGGCCGTGGCACGGTGGTGACGGGTCGCATCGAGCGCGGGATCATCAAGGTGCAGGAGTCGGTGGAGATCGTCGGCATCGCCGAGGAGAAGCAGACGAGCACGGTGACCGGCGTGGAGATGTTCAGGAAGCTGCTCGACCAGGGCCAGGCGGGCGACAACGTGGGTCTTTTGCTTCGCGGCATCGACAAGGAAGCGGTGGAGCGTGGGATGGTGCTCTGCAAGCCGGGTTCGATCAAGCCGCACAAGGCTTTTGAGGCGGAGGTGTACATCCTGTCGAAGGACGAGGGTGGCCGTCACACGCCGTTTGTGAAGGGGTACCGTCCGCAGTTCTACTTTCGCACGACGGACGTGACGGGGGACATCGAGCTGGGCGAGGACGTGCAGATGGTGATGCCGGGTGAGAACACGCGCTTCAAGGTGCAGCTGATTCAGCCGGTGGCGATGGAGGAGGGTTGCGTTTCGCCATCCGCGAGGGTGGTCGGACGGTGGGCGCCGGTGTCGTCGCCAAAATCCTCGACTGATCCCCTCAGGGACAGCGTAGGGGCGCAGCGTGCTGCGCCCCTACTTTTTTGCCCTTTGGGGCCGCTGACCCTGGCTCCACGGTTTCGCCACACGAAGGCTCGTCGAATCCCCCCAAACAGGGAATCCCGGTTCGAGCTGCCAGCGTGAGAGCTTGACTGCAACAGAACTGTTCTTTTCGGGCCCACGGTGGCCCCGGAACACCCTCCGGGATCCCTCGCGACTCGCGTCTTCTGACACACACCCATGGCTACCAACCAGCGCATCCGCATCAAGCTCAAGTCTTTCGATCACAGCTTGATCGACAAGAGTGCGGAGAAGATCATCAAGACGGTTCGCTCGACGGGCGCCGTGGTGAGCGGGCCGATCCCGCTGCCGACCAACAAGCACATCGTGACGGTCCTCCGCGGGCCGCACGTAGACAAGAAGAGCCGCGAGCAGTTCGAGACGCGCGCCCACAAGCGCCTGATCGACATCCTCTCGACCTCCTCCAAGACCATCGACGCGCTCCTCAAGCTCGAGCTTCCCTCGGGCGTGGACGTCGAAATCAAGTAAGCTGCCGGGCGCCTCGTGCGCCCGCTGGCTGTTCTGCCCCCGCGTATCGTCCCCAACGCGCGGATTCCTGTGGCAGAACTAACGTTCTCTACATAGAGGGGACGCTTAACTTAATCCGGCTGTAGCGGTCCGAACTGGAACCGCTGCCGCCTTATCACTGGATTACAATGAGCGGCATGATTGGCAAGAAGCTCGGCATGACGAGCGTCTTCGACGAGAGCGGGCGCAACATCGTGTGCACCGTGATCCTCGCCGAACCCAACGTGGTGACGCAGGTCAAGACGACCGATGGCTCGGACGGCTACAACGCCGTCCAGCTCGGCGCGTTTGAGGGGCGCGAGAAGCGCACCTCCAAGGCGATGATGGGCCACTACAAGTCGGCCTCGACCACGCCCAAGCGCAAGATCCGCGAGTTCCGGGATTTCCGGCTCGACGTTGAGCAGGGCGCAAGCGTGGCGGTGGACGCGATGTTCGCCGAAGGCGAGACCATCGACTGTGTGGGCGTCTCGAAGGGCAAGGGCTGGCAGGGCGTCGTCAAGCGGCACGGCTTCAGCGGTGTCGGCGGGCAGACGCACGGCCAGCACAACCGGCAGCGCGCCCCGGGCTCGATTGGCGCCTCCTCGGACCCCTCGCGCGTCTTCAAGGGCACGCGCATGGGCGGCCGCACCGGCGGCGACCGCGTGAAGGTCAAGAACCTCCGTGTTGTCCGCATCCTCGCCGACTCCAACCTGATCCTCGTGCGCGGTGCCGTGCCGGGGGCCAAGGGGTCGTTCGTGGAACTGCTCAAGAAGGCCGTCGCCTGACCGCTCACCCCGTAGCTGCATCCTCAGATGGAACTCAAAGTCTATACGTTCGACGGGGCTGAGACGAGCCGTACCGTCACGCTCGACGACACCGTGTTCGGTGTTGTCCCCAACGACCACGCGATCTGGCTCGACGTGAAGGCCATCCAGGCCAACATGCGCCAGGGCACGCACAAGACGAAGGAACGCTCGGAGAACTCCCACTCCACGCGCAAGCTCTACCGCCAGAAGGGCACGGGCGGCGCCCGCGCCGGCGACGCGAAGAGCCACATGCGCCGGGGCGGTGGCACGGCCTTCGGCCCGCGCCCGCACCTCTACACGCAGGACGTCAACAAGAAGACGAAGCTCGTGGCGCGCCGTTCGGCCCTGGCCTACAAGGCCCAGGACGACGGGGCGATCCGCATCGTGGACACGTTCTCGTTCGACGCGCCGAGCACGAAGACCTTCGTGCAGAGCCTCGGCAAGCACGGCGTCTCGGGGCGCCGGGTGCTCGTGCTCACCGAAGCGCTGGCCCCCCACGTCTACATGAGCGCCCGCAACCTGAAAGGGGTCTCCGTGATGCCCGCCACGCAGGCCTCTACGCTCGACATCATGCAGGCGCAGGTGCTCGTGATGCCGGAAGCGGCCCTCACGGCGCTCACGCAGGCGCTCGCGTCCTCCAAGAAGGCTTCCGAGCAGGCCTGAACCTCCGCACGACCATGACCAAGCAGATCCTCATTCGTCCTTACGTGACGGAGAAGATGACCGACCTGATCGAGTCGGGCCGCCACTACGGCTTCGTGGTGGCGACGAGCGCCAACAAGATCGAGATTCGCAAGGCGATCGAGGCGTTCTACCCGCAGGTGAAGGTGGCCGATGTCCGCACGCAGGTCGTGCGCGGCAAGACGCGCCGCCAGATGACGAAGCGGGGCGCCGTTGCCGGCCGCCGCGCGGGCTTCAAGAAGGCCATCGTGACGCTCACGGCCGACTCGGAGCCCATCAACTTCTACGAAGAAGTTTAACCGCTCACCCGAGCAATCCGGGCGCAAAGCCGGCCGTGAGGCCCGCAGCTAAGCCCACATCCCTCTCCACCCATGGCACTTCGCCAGCTCAAGCCGAACACCCCCGGGCAGCGCGCGCGCTCCGTGGCGTCGTTCGACGAGATCACGAAGACGACGCCCGAAAAGAGTCTCTTGGCCCCGGTCAAGCGGCACGGCGGGCGCAACAACCGGGGGCGCATCACGACGCGTCACCAGGGCGGCGGCCACAAGCGCCGCTACCGCATCATCGACTTCAAGCGCAACAAGTTCGGGATCCCCGCGACGGTTGCCGCCATCGAGTACGATCCGAACCGCACCTCGCGCATTGCGCTGCTGCACTACGCGGACGGCGAGAAGCGCTACATCATTGCCCCGATGGAAGTCAAGGTGGGCATGAAGGTGGTCTCGGGTCCTGACGCGCCGCCGGAGCCGGGCAACTGCCTGCCGCTCGCGCGCGTGCCGCTCGGCTCGGTCGTCCACGCGATCGAGATGAAGCCGGGCAAGGGCGCCCAGATGGCGCGCTCGGCTGGCACGTACGCGCAGCTCGTGGCCAAGGAGGCCGGCATGGCGACGCTTCAGCTGCCCTCGAAAGAGGTGCGCCTGGTGTCGGCCAAGTGCATGGCCACGATTGGCACGACGTCCAACGCGGACCACATGAACATCGAGCAGGGCAAGGCCGGCCGCAACCGCTGGCGCGGCATCCGGCCCAAGGTGCGCGGTGTGGCCATGAACCCGGTCGATCACCCGATGGGTGGTGGCGAAGGCAAGGCCTCCGGCGGTCATCCGAGGAGCCCGTGGGGCCAGATGGCCAAGGGCTTCAAGACGCGCAAGAAGAACAAGGCGTCGAACCAGTTCATCGTCCGCCGTCGCAACAAGAAGTGAGCGGTTCGCCCGCTCGCACCTAAGAAGCCATGCCTCGTTCGCTCAAGAAAGGCCCCTTCGTCCACTTCAAGCTTCAGCGCAAAGTGGACGACATGAACCGGGAAAACAAGAAGAAAGTCCTCAAGACGTGGAGCCGCGCCTCCATGATCCTGCCCGAGTTCGTTGGCCACACCTTCGCCGTCCACAACGGCAAGCAGTTCATCCCCGTCTACGTCACAGAGAACATGGTCGGGCACAAGCTCGGCGAGTTCTCGCCCACCCGGACCTTCCGCGGCCACAGTGGCGACAAGAAGGACAAGCGCGGCAAGCGCTAAGCCACCCACGACCATGCAAGCAAAAGCCATTCGCAAGCACGTGCGCGGCTCGGCGATCAAAATGCGCACCGTGGCCAACGTGGTCCGCGGCAAGCGCGTCGCCGAGGCGCTCGACCTGCTGCGCTTCCTGCCGCACGCCGCCACCGGCCCCATCGCGCTCACGATCTCGTCGGCGTACCACAACCTGCTCGACCAGGCCGGCGATGCCCGGCCCGACGACGGCGCGCTCTTCATCCGCGAGATTCGCATCGATGAAGGCCCGATGTTCAAGCGCTTTCAGGCCGCGCCGCGCGGACGAGCGGCGCCCATCCTCAAGCGCACGAGCCACATCACCGTCGTCGTCGCCGAAGCGGACGACGAAGCCTGAACCTGAGATACCGTAATGGGACAGAAAACCAACCCCGTCGGCTTCCGGCTTGGCGTTATTCGCGGCTGGGACTCCTCGTGGTATGCCGAGAAGGACCTGCCGGAGAAGCTCATCGAGGACGATCAGCTCCGCCGCTACCTCACCACGCGTCTCAAGCGCGCGGGCCTCGCCCGCGTCGTGATCGAGCGCACGCCCAAGCGCATCATCCTCACGCTCCACACGTCCCGTCCGGGCGTTGTGATCGGGCGGGGTGGGCAGGAGGTCGAGAAGCTTCGCGAGGAGCTGCGCAAGCTCACCAACAAGGACATCCAGATCAACATCTCGGAGATCAAGCGTCCTGAGCTGGATGCGAGCCTGGTGGCGCAGAACGTCGCGCAGCAGCTCGAAGGCCGCGTGAGCTTCCGCCGTGCCATGAAGATGGCGATCCAGAGCGCCACCCGCATGGGCGCCGAGGGCATCCGCATCCGCCTCTCGGGTCGCCTTGGCGGCGCCGAAATGAGCCGCACGGAGCAGTACCTCGAAGGCCGCGTGCCGCTGCACACACTCCGCGCCGACATCGACTACGCGACGGCCACCGCCTACACGATCTACGGTACGTCCGGCGTGAAGGTGTGGATCTCGCGCGGGGAGATCATCGGCAAGCCCGACCTCAACCCGAACGTGCAGGCCCAGCGCCACCAGATGCAGGCCCCGATGCAGGAGCGTCGCCGCCGCGAAGGGGGCGACGAAGGCGGGCGCGAGCGCCGTGGCGAACGCGGCGCAGGCGACCGTGGCGGTCCGGGCCGTGGCGGTCCGGGCGGGCCGGGCGGACGTGGGGGACGCGGCGGTGGTCCCGGCGGTGCCGGTGGCCGTGGCGGACGCCGCTGAGCCGATTTCGAGACATCCAGACAGACTTTTAGAAAGGGAAAGCCATGTTGATGCCCAAGCGGACCAAGTTCCGCCGCATTCAGAAAGGCCGCAACGACGGGCTCGCCACGCGCGGCACGACGATCGCCTTCGGCGACTTCGCCATCAAGACGCTCGAGCACGGCCGCCTGACGAGCCGCCAGATCGAGGCGGCCCGTATCACGATGACGCGCCGCATGAAGCGCGTTGGCAAGGTGTGGATTCGCATCTTCCCGGACCGCTCGGTGACCAAGAAGCCGGCCGAAACCCGAATGGGTGGTGGCAAGGGGTCGCCTGAGTACTGGGTGGCGCTCATCCAGCCGGGCCGCGTGCTCTTCGAAATCGGCGGTGGCGTGCCCGAAGACCTCGCCCGTGAGGCGATGGCGCTCGCGATGGCCAAGTTGCCCGTCAAGACCAAGTTCCTCGTGCGCCCCGACTACGTGGCGCCCGAGGGCCCCGTCCGCTTCTGAGCGCACGGATCCCCGCACCCACTGCCATGAAGACCAAAGAACTCCGCGAGATGAGCGCGGCGGACCTCCGCCAGACCCTCGCCGACACGCAGCGTGAGCTCAGCGAACTGCGCTTCAAGCACGCCATCACGCGGCTCGAAAAGCCCGCCGTGCTGGGCGACAAGCGCCGCATGATCGCCCGGCTCACCACGCTGCTCAAAGAGAAGGAGCAGGCCTGAGCCTACCCTTCGATTCACGCCCAACCGGGTAGTTGGTGAGGAGACGGATTTACGGCTCACCAAGCCCACCCCAACCATGGAAGCAGAGAACACGCAAGAAGCCCGCAACGCGCGCAAAGAGCGCGTCGGCAAGGTCGTCTCGGCCAAGATGCAGAAGACGATCACGATCGCCATCGAGCGGCAGGTCAAGCACCCGATCTACGGCAAGTTCATTAAGCGGACGAGCAAGCTGATGGTGCACGACGAGGAGAACAGCGCCCGCGAGGGCGACGTCGTGCGCGTGATGGAAACGCGCCCGCTCTCGAAGAACAAGCGCTGGCGCCTCTCCGAGATCGTCGAACGCGCCAAATAACATTCGACGTTCGACAGACGGCGGACCGACATAAAAGGCGGCCTTTCAGCTTCCCTGTCGCCCGGCGAAGGTCGCCCGTCGCACATCGCACATTGCCATGGTTCAGCAGGAATCTCGCCTCTCGGTGGCCGACAACTCCGGCGCCAAAGAAGTGCTCGTCATTCGCGTGCTCGGGGGCACGCGCCGCCGCTACGCCTCGCTCGGCGACAAGATTGTCGTGACCGTTAAGAGCGCCATCCCCGGCGGCAACGTCAAGAAGGGCGACGTGTCGAGGGCCGTCGTCGTGCGCACCAAGAAGGAATACCGCCGCAAGGACGGTACCTACATCCGCTTCGACGAGAACGCCGCCGTGCTGCTCAACGCGCAGGACGAACCGCGCGGCACGCGCATCTTCGGGCCCGTCGCCCGCGAACTGCGCGAGCGCCAGTATATGCGCATCGTCAGCCTCGCCCCCGAAGTCATCTGAACGTGTGACGTGCGACCTTCGACGTGCGGCATGGGCACCACGTTCGATCTACATCGCATCTCGTACGTCGTTTATCGACCGTAGAAAAATGCCTCGTACCACGAACCAGCAGAAGAAGCTGCACGTCAAGAAGGGCGACCGCGTGCGGGTGATCGCGGGCAACGCGAAGGGCCAGGAAGGCCGCGTGCTGCGCGTATTCCCGGCCCGCGAGCGCGTGGTGGTGGAGGGCGTCAATGTGCGCATCCGCCACACGAAGCCCAACCAGCAGCACCCCCAGGGCGCGCGCGTCGAGCGCGAGATGCCGATCCACGCCTCCAACGTCCAGCCGCTCGACGGCGCCGGCAACCCGACCCGCATCGGGCGCCGCTACGACGAGACGGTCGGCGCCTGGGTCCGCGTGGCCAAAACGACCGGCGACGACCTCGTCTGAGCCTGCCGATGGGCCGATGCCGCTGTGGCGCCGGTCCTCTCATTTCCTGCGGCGCGGTGAATCGTCTGTTGAGGCGAAACCGTGTCCGTAACCATCTCATTCCATTCGTCTGCCCTGCGCAAAACCGTAGGGCGCTCTTTAGATGGAAGCGTACGTCCCTCGATTCAAGTCTCGCTACCAGAGCGAGATCGTCCCGAAGCTCATGGAGCAGTTCGGGTACGCCAACGTGATGCAGGTCCCGCGCCTGGTCAAGATCTCCGTCAACAAAGGCGTCGGGGAGGCGTCGCAGAACAAGAAGGTTCTCGACGACGCCGTCACCGAAGTCCGGACGATCACGGGGCAGCACCCGACGCTGGCCAAGGCGCGCAAGAGCGTGTCGAACTTCAAGCTGCGTGAGGGGATGCCGATCGGCGTCCACGTCACGCTGCGCGGCGAGCCGGATGTGGGAGTTCCTCGACCGTCTCGTGACGCTGGCGCTGCCGCGCGTGCGCGACTTCAAGGGCATCTCCGACCGCAGCTTCGACGGGCGCGGCAACTACACGCTCGGCCTCAAGGAGCAGATCATCTTCCCCGAGATCGACATCGACAAGGTGGACCGCATCTCGGGCCTCGACATCTCCTTCGTGACGACCGCGAAGACGGACGAAGAGGCGCAGGCGCTGCTCAAGGCCTTCGGGATGCCGTTTGTGCGCCGCGAGTCGGCCGAGGCGCAGGGTTAATCACAGACTATACGTTTCTCCTCATGGCGAAGACAAGCTGGTTCGCGCGCGACAAGAAGAAGCGGGCTACGGTGGCCAAGTACGCCGAGCGCCGCAAGGCCCTCAAGGCGGCGGGCGACTACGAAGGGCTGCAACGGCTGCCCCGCAACGCCTCTCCGGTGCGCATCAAGAACCGCTGCCCCCTCTCGGGCCGCTCGCGCGGCTTTATCCGCCGCTTCGGCATTGCGCGTATCATCTTCCGCGACATGGCCCTCTCGGGTCGTATCCCCGGGATCCGCAAGTCGAGCTGGTGAGGTCGGGCCTCGGGCCGCCTCGCCGTTTTCCTTTCATTAGCCAAGCGCTGCAGCATTTCTGCTGGCGAACTAGCTAAGCCTCCTCAGCAATGAGCGCCATCACCGATCCGGTCGCGGATTACCTCACGCGTATTCGTAACGCGCAGCAGGCCCGCCACCGCCACCTCGACGTGCCCGCGTCGAAGCTCAAGCGGGCCATCACGCAGATTCTCCAGGACAAGGGCTACATCGACCGCTACCTGAACGTGGACGACGGCGGGCAGGGCCTGCTGCGCATCTACCTCAAGTACCAGCGGGGCGGCAAGGGCATCATCAAGAGCCTCAAGCGCGTGTCGCGCCCGGGCCTGCGCCGCTACGTGGCGGCCGAGAAGATGCCCCGCGTGCTCGACGGTCTCGGCATCGCCATCGTGTCTACGTCGCAGGGCGTGATGACCGACAAGGAAGCCCGCCGCCTGCACATCGGTGGCGAACTGCTCGCCTTCGTCTACTGAGCGTGCCGCCGGGCTGCGTGCCTGGCGCCTAAATTTTACCCGCTATGTCTCGTATTGGCAAGCTTCCGATTGAGCTCCCCCAGGGGGTGAGCGTCACGGTGTCGGAGAAGAACGACGTGACGGTCAAGGGCCCGCTGGGCACGCTTGGCCTCGCTGTGGACCCCGACATCACGGTTTCGGTCGAGGACGGCACCCTTACGGTGGCGCGCCCGAGCGAAGCCAAGCCGCACCGTGCCAAGCACGGCCTCTACCGCTCCCTGCTGGCCAACCTGGTCAAGGGCGTGAGCGAGGGTTACACGAAGCAGCTCGAACTCATCGGCGTCGGCTACCGCGCCGAGATGATCGGGGATATGCTTTCGATGGGCCTCGGCTTTTCGCACCCGGTCTACTTCGCCCCTCCGCAGGGCGTTACGTTCGCCACGCCCGGCAAGGGCAAGCAGGTGCTCGTGACGGTAACGGGCGCCGACAAGCAGCTCGTGGGCCAGGTGGCCGCCAAGCTGCGCTCCCTCCGTCCGCCGGAGCCCTACAAGGGCAAGGGCATCCGCTACAGCGACGAGTACGTGCGTCGCAAGGCGGGCAAGACCGCCGGTCGCTGATTCTGAACCTTTAACTGCGCACGGGCGGCCGGGCCACATCCTCGCCGCTGCGCCTTCTGACGATGCCCAAGACCAAGAACGAACGTCGGCAGCGCGTCCGCCGCGCCATCCGGGGCAAGCTCTCCGGCACGGCCGAGCGGCCCCGCATCTCCGTCTTCCGCTCCAACCGCTACGTCTACGCCCAGCTCATCGACGACACGACCGGCCGCACGCTGGCCGCCGTCTCGTCGCGGGAGGAAGGCATCGGCGGCGGGGCTCCGGTAGAGGAGAGCAAGGCGGTGGGCCAGCGCCTCGCTGAGCGCGCCAAGGCTGCTGGAATCGAAACGGCGGTCTTCGACCGCAACGGCTACAAGTACCACGGGCGCGTCAAAGCGCTCGCCGAAGGGGCCCGCGAGGGCGGCCTCGCGTTTTAAGCAATACTACCCCTATGGCAAAGGAACGCCAGGCGCGCCGTGGGCGCGACCAGCAGGCCGAGATTAACGCCTCGGAGTTCATCGAGAAGACGGTGATGGTCAACCGCGTGGCCAAAGTGGTCAAGGGCGGTCGCCGCTTCTCGTTCAACGCGGTCGTCGTCGTCGGCGATGGCGCCGGCAAGGTCGGTGCCGGGCTCGGCAAGGCCAACGAGGTGTCGGACGCCATCTCGAAGGCGACCGAGGACGCGCGCAAGAACATGATCATGGTGCCGCTCAAGAAGCGCGAGCACTCGGCCACGATCCCCCACACGGTGATCGGGCGCCAGGACGCGGGCCAGGTGCTGCTCAAGCCGGCGAGCGCCGGTACGGGCGTCATCGCGGGTGGCGGCGTGCGCGCGGTGCTCGAATGCGCCGGCATCACCGACATCCTCTCCAAGTCGCTCGGCTCGTCGAACCCCCACAACCAGGTGGCGGCGACGATGGACGCCCTTTCCAGCCTCGAAGACGCTTCGGAAGTGGCGCGCCGTCGTGGCAAGACGCTCAACACCGTGTTCAACGGCGCGCGCGTCTGATCCTTGATGATTGATCATGGTCAGAAGTGCGGGGTTGGCTTGCCCTCCCGCCGTGTTCCATGGTCCATGATCCTCCTATCCAGATGAAACTCAAAGTCACGCAGGTCCGCTCGACGATTCGGCGTCCGGAGCCGCAGAAGCGCGTCATGCAGGCCCTCGGCCTGCGCCGGATGCACCAGACCGTCGAGCACGACGACACGCCGACCGTGCGGGGGATGATTGCCAAGGTGCAGCATCTCATCCAGGTCGACGAAGCCTGAACCTTCCGCCAGCCCTCCCGGTGATCCCACCGGGAGGGCTCGGCACTCATGCGAGTCCGCCCCCGATCATCGCCGGGAGCGGGCGTTATAGCCCACCTCAGATGAACCTCAGCAATCTCACGCCGGCCATCGGGTCGACGAACGTCAAGCGCCGCCTCGGGCGCGGTGTCGGCTCGGGCCTCGGTGGCCACTCTTCCACGCGCGGCAACAAAGGCCAGAAGGCCCACGGCAACATCCCCGTGTGGTTCGAAGGCGGCCAGATGCCACTCCAGCGGCGCCTGCCCAAGTTCGGCTTCAAGAACCGCAACCGCGTCGAGTACCGCGGCGTCAACCTCGACCGCCTGGAGCAGCTCGTCGCCGACGGCGTGCTCGACGCGTCGCAGGCCATCACGCCCGAAACGCTCATACAGGCCTCGGTGGTCCGCAAGAACGAGCGCGTCAAGGTGCTCGGCGGCGGCGACGTGACGCGGGCCCTTCAGGTGCACGCCCACGCGTTCTCGGAGAGTGCCCGCACCCGCATCGAAGCGGCGGGCGGATCGGTTACCGTGCTCTAAGCAAGGGCTGGGTGGGGCCGGGCGGCAGACGCCGCCGGGCCCCACTGCCATGTTTCATCAGCCCCAGGCTCCCAGACTTACGCCTCCCATGGCCGGTTTTGCTGAAAGCGTCCGCAACATCTGGAAGATCGACGAACTGCGCCAGCGCATCGTCTACACGTTCATCCTGCTCGCGGTGTACCGCGTCGGGGCGTATGTGACGCTGCCCGGCGTCGATCCGGGCCGCCTCGCGGCGGCGGTCTCCCAGAACGCGAACCAGAACAACCTCTTTGGCTTCCTCGACCTCTTCGTCGGCGGCGCCTTTTCCCGGGCGGGCATCTTCGCGCTCGGCATCATGCCGTACATCACGGCGAGCATCATCATCCAGCTCCTCGGCGCGGTCGTGCCGACGTTTCAGAAGATGCAGCGGGAAGGGCAGGACGGGCAGCGCAAGCTCACGCAGCTCTCGCGCTACCTCACGGTGATCATCACCCTCCTCCAGTCGGTGGGCTACGTCGTGAACCTGCGCTACACCGTGGGCGATGCCATCGTGATTCCGCAGTGGGCCTTTATGATCTCGACCGTGGTCGTGCTCACGGCCGGGACGATGTTCGTGATGTGGCTGGGCGAGCGTATCACCGAAGACGGCATCGGCAACGGGATCTCGCTCATCATCCTGGTGGGCATCCTCGCACGCTTTCCGGCCTCCATCTACAACGAGTTTGACCTGAAGGCCAACGCGTTCATCTTCATCATCGAGATCGCCTTCCTCGCACTCATTACGGCGGGGGTGGTGCTGATGACCCAGGGCACACGGCGCGTGCCGGTGCAGTACGCCAAGCGCGTGGTAGGCCGCAAGGTCTATGGCGGGACGACGCAGTACCTCCCCCTGCGCGTCAACGCGGCGGGCGTGATGCCGATCATCTTCGCGCAGTCGATCATGTTCATCCCGGCCACGTTTGCCTCGTTCGCGCCGGACAATGCGTTCGCGCAGCGGGTCGGTGGCTGGTTTACGGACATCTCGAGCCTGACGCACGCGCTCGTGTTCTTCCTGATCGTCCTCTTCTTTACCTACTTCTACACGGCCATCGCGGTCAACCCGCGCGACATGGCCGACACGCTGAAGCGGCAGGGCGGCTTCATTCCGGGGATCAAGCCGGGCAAGCAGACGAGCGACTTCATGGACAACATCCTGACGCGCATCACGCTGCCGTCGGCGGTGTTCCTGGGCCTTGTGGCCATCTTGCCCACGTTCGCCATGCGGGCCGGCATCTCGAGCGGCTTCGCAGCTTTCTTCGGCGGTACGAGCCTGCTGATCCTCGTCGGCGTCACGCTCGACACGCTTCAGCAGATCGAGAGCCACCTGCTCATGCGGCACTACGACGGGTTCATGAAGAGCGGCCGCGTCCGCGGGCGCCGCGTCTGATGCCGATTCGACAGCCTCCGATGTTCTCGACCAGCAAAACCGATTCTGAGATCGCGCGCCTCCGCCGGAGCGCCGACCTCGTGAGCCGGTGCCTGGGCGAGGTCGCAAAGGCGGTGGCGCCCGGCGTGACGACGCGCCAACTCGACGCGATTGCGGAGACGTTCTTCAAAGACCACGGCGCCCGCCCGGCCTTCAAGGGCTACGATCCGGGCTGGGGCGGGGGCGCGTTCCCGGCCGTGTGCTGCATCTCCGTCAACGACGCCGTGGTCCACGGCATCCCGAACGACACGCCGCTCGTCGAGGGCGACATCGTGACGGTGGACGTAGGCTGCCAGTACGACGGCTTCTACGGCGACACCGCCTACACCTTCGCCATCGGCGAGGTGGACGACGAGAAGCGCGACCTCCTGCGGGCCACCTACGAATCGCTCACCCTCGGCGCCGCGCAGGCAGTCGTGGGCAAGCGCCTCGGCGACATCGGCCACGCGGTGCAGGAGCACTGCGAGCGGTGCCGGCTTCGGGGTGGTGCGCGAACTGGTCGGGCACGGCATCGGGCGCAAGCTCCACGAGAAGCCGAGCATCCAGAACTACGGGCGGCGCGGCCACGGGGCCAAGCTGACCGAGAACACGGTGATCTGCATCGAGCCGATGATTGCCGCCGGGACCTACGAGGTCACCCACGGCGACGACAAGTGGACGGTGCTGACCGCCGACGGCAAACCCGCCGCGCACTACGAGCACATGGTGGTCGTGCGGCGCGGCAAACCGGAGGTGCTCACGACCTTCGCCCACGTAGAGGCGGTGACCACGCCGCCCTACCAGACGATGGTGGCCGCCTGATGCGCCGGTCTGCCTGTCCTGGCACAACGCTCTCCGCCGGAACGAGCTCTGCTCTGCCCGTTGTGCCGGTTCGGGGCGCCTTCCGGCCTCGCCTCCCCGCTGGGATTGCCCCGGCGAAGTTTTGGCGGAACCGGGTCTTACGGCCCCTTCCCCCGTTTCCCTGAGGGCCTGAGACAGGCTATTTTGCCTGGCTCTACCCGACGATTGCACTCTCTCGCCATTCGCCTCCGATGAAAGTCCGAGCCAGCGTCAAAAAGCGGAGCGTCGACGACAAAGTCGTACGCCGCCACGGACGCATCTACATCATCAACAAGAAGAACCCGAAGCACAAGCAGCGTCAGGGTTGATCCTGTCGCCGCCTTGCCTCTGGTTGATCACCTGAGACCCGAGCTTGCCTTATGCCTCGTATTGCCGGGGTTGACCTCCCCAACCACAAGCGGAGCGAGATCGCGCTCACGTCGATCTTTGGGATCGGCCGCTCCCGCGCCCAGCAGATCCTCGAAAAGGTCGGTGTCGACCGCAGCGAGCATCCGGAAAACTGGTCGGACGAGCAGACGCGCGCCATCCGCCGCATCATTGAGGAGGAGTTTGTCGTCGAGGGGCCGCTGCGCACCGAGACGCAGCTCGCCATCAAGCGCCTGATGGACATTGGCTGCTACCGCGGCCTGCGCCACCGTAAGGGCCTGCCGGTCCGCGGCCAGCGCACCAAGACGAATGCCCGCACGCGCAAGGGCCGTCGCAAGACGGTTGCCGGCAAGAAGAAGGCACCCCGCAAGTAACCGTACAGGTGTTCGTGGATCGTTGATCGTGGTCAGAACGACCGCTTCTTTCTGGCGACGATCCACCCTCTACGAACAACGATCACCTACCCATGGCCAAGCAGCAGCGTCCCCAGCGTGGGGGCCAGCGGTCCGTCCGCAAAAAGAATGTCGTCGTCGAGGCGAATGGACAGGCGCACATCCGCGCCACGTTCAACAACGTGCTCGTGACGATCACCGACGCCTACGGCAACACGATCTCGTGGGCCTCGTCGGGCAAGATGGGCTTCAAGGGAAGCCGCAAGAACACGCCCTACGCCGCCGGTGTGGCGGCCGGCGCCGCCGCCAAGGAGGCGTTCGATCTCGGCCTGCGCCGGGTGGACGTGTTCATCAAGGGCCCCGGGTCCGGCCGCGAACAGGCCATCCGGGCGCTCACCGGCGTCGGTATCGACGTCGCCACGATCCGGGACATCACCCCGGTTCCTCACAACGGTTGCCGGCCGCCCAAGCGCCGCCGCGTCTAATCCACGCGGTGCGCGGGCGCTAAGCCCGGTGGCGGGGACCCTCAGGGGGTCTCCGCCTGACCTGTTTCAAACCTCAACCCCCTACCTACGATGGCCCGTTACCGCGGTCCAAAGCAGAAGATCGCGCGCCGCTTTGGCGAGCCGATCTTCGGTCCTTCCAAGGCGCTCGAGCGCAAGCCCTACGCCCCCGGCCAGCATGGCCGTGGCCGCCGCTCCAAGGAGAGCGAGTACTCGGTCCAGCTCAAGGAGAAGCAGAAGGTCAAGTACACCTACGGCCTGCTCGAAAAGCAGTTTGCCAACCTGTTCGACAAGGCGTCGCGCCGCAAGGGCGTGACGGGCGAGAACCTGCTCAAGTTCCTCGAAGCCCGCCTCGACAACACGGTCTACCGCCTCGGCTTCGCGCGCACGCGCCGCCAGGCGCGGCAGCTCGTCACCCACGGCCACGTGCTCGTGAACGACCACCTGCTCGACATCCCGAGCGCGCAGCTCAAGCCCGGCGACATCATCGCGATCCGTCCGGCGAGCCGCAGCATCGAGCCCATCCGCGAAGCCCTCTCGCGTGCCCGGCGCACGCTGCCCTGGCTCGAAGTGGACCGCGGGCAGCTCCGTGGCAAGTTTCTCGACCTGCCCGCGCGTGAGGACATCCCCGAGAACTTCCGCGAGCAGCTCATCGTCGAGCTCTACTCGAAGTAAGCGGCGGCTCCCTCTGCGGAGCCCTTCTGTAGTTCTCCGGCGTGCCCAGCGCACGCTTCCTTCGCAACCGGCAGGCGTACCTCTACTATGACGAATACTTCGATTCAGATGCCCGACGGCGTGACGGTCGAGCAGCAGACCGACACGCGGGGCCGTTTTGTGATCCAGCCGCTCGAACGCGGTTACGGGGTGACGATCGGCAACGCGCTTCGCCGCGTGCTCCTCTCGTCGCTTCAGGGCCACGCCATCACCGCCCTCCGGGTGGACGGCGTGCAGCACGAGTTCTCGACGATCCCCGGCGTGACCGAGGACGTGGCCGACATCATCCTCAACCTCAAGGGCGTGCGCTTCAAGAGCCGCGACCTCGGCGATGGGGACATCACGAACCTCGTGCTTCGCGGCCCGGGGACGTGGACGGCCCAGAACATTCAGGACGTCACGAACGACTACGAGGTCCTCAACCCGAACCACCACATCGCGACGCTCTCCGACGAGGCCGAACTCGTCATTGAGCTGCGCATGGGCAAGGGCCGGGGCTACGTGCCGTCCGACGACAACAAGCGCGCGGACGACCCGATCGGCGTCATCGCGATCGACTCCATCTTTACGCCCATCACGAACGTCCGCTACACCATCACGCCGACGCGCGTGGGCCAGCGGGTGGACTTTGAGCGTTTGGAGATGGAAGTCCACTCCGACGGCTCGGTGAAGCCGGAAGACGCGCTCGCGCAGGCGGCGCAGATCCTCCGCGACCACGTTTCGATGTTCATCCACATGGACGCCACGCCGGCGCCCTCGGAGGAGCGGAAGGAAGTGGACGCCGAAGTGCAGCGCATCCGCGAACTGCTCTCGCAGACCGTGGACGAGCTCGACCTCTCGGTGCGGGCCCACAACTGCCTCAAGGCGGCGAACATCAAGAACATCGGCGACCTTGTCCGGCGTGACGAGTCGGAGATGCTCAAGTTCCGCAACTTTGGGCGCAAGAGCCTTCAGGAACTCATCGAGGTCCTCGAAGAGCGCGGGCTCTACTTCGGGATGGACGTGGACAAGTACATCCACGAAAACTGAGGAAGGGGGGACCGGAAGTTTTGCCCGGGGGCGTCTCGAAACGCCCGCGCAGCACGGCTCTCGGTCCCCGATTCTCAATTCTCCTTCCGGTGATCGGTACCCGGCCTTCTGGGCGCCCTGCGTGCCGCTGCTGACGGCCGATCATCGTTAACCCCTTCGCATCATGCGACACCAGAACTCGATCAAAAAGATCGGGCGTACCCACGCCCACCGCAAGGCCACCCTCTCGGCCCTCTCGACGGCGCTCATCCAGCACCACAAGATCACGACGACGCTGCCGAAGGCCAAGGCCCTCCGCATGTACGTCGAGCCCATCCTGACGCGGGCCAAGGAGGACACGACGGCCAACCGCCGCCAGGTCTTCCGCCACCTGCAGGACAAGGAGGCGATCAAGGAGCTCTTTGGGCCCATCGCAGTGGCCATCGGCGACCGTCCGGGTGGCTACACGCGCATCGTCAAGCTCGGCCAGCGCCCCGGCGACGGCACCGAAATGGCGGTGATCGAGCTTGTGGACTTCAACACGACCGGCGAGCAGACCGCGAAGAAGGCCACCCGCCGCCGTACGCGCCGCTCGGCGCCGAAGGCCAAGGCCGCCGACACGGATGCCCCGCAGCTGGAGAAGGCCGAAAAGCCTGAAAAGGCCACCAAGGTGCCCAAGACCACCCCGCCACCCCGGTCGAGGACAGCACCTCGCCTGATGCGGCTTCCGACGTGAACGCGCAGGCGCCGGGCACCCCGCTCGACGCGCCGGAGCCCACCTCGGGCGGCGCGGCGGCCAATCCGGAGTCCGGTGTGGGCGGCGAAGGCCCGGCGCAGCTCATGCGCTGAGCCTCCCATGTCCTAGATGAAGGGCGCTCTTCCCACGCGGAGGAGCGCCCTTCTGCGTTCGCCAAACCAACGCCTTCGCGCCGCGTTGGGCGCCCCATAGCCCGCCTGCGCCATGGACCCCGCCGCTACGCCCGTACGCATTGCTGCCACGCCCGTACGCATTCGCACCGTTACCGACAGCACAGGCACGCCTGTGGCCGTGCAGGTAGACTACGCCGACTGGCAGCGGATGGAACCGGTGCTCAAGGAGAATGGATTGCTGGAGACAGGAGTGCCTTCTCTGGAAGAACTGGCAGCGTCGGCGCGTCCCTACTGGCAGGGAGGTGATGGCTTGGAATTCCAGCTTCGGATTCGCTCCGAATGGGACGACCGGCCATGACGCTGCAGGCGCTCTTGGATTCGGTCATTGTGATCGACTACCTGAATGGAGAGCGGGGGGCGAAGGCCTTTTTGAACGCCGCCCCGCCTGCCGAATGGGCGGTGTCGCTGGTAACGTACGCGGAGGTGTTGGTCGGTATTCCTGCCGAAGGCACAGCATACACCCGCACCTTCTTGGACGCGTTTAGCCTGCTCAGCATCAACCGGGACGTAGCCACCCTCGCCGCGCAACTGCGCCGCACGCACCGGTGGAAGCTGCCTGACGCGTTTCAAGCGGCCCTCGCGCAGCATCACGGCATCCCGCTGGCTACGCGTAACACGAAAGACTTCGATCCGGCCCGGCATCCATTCGTGACGGTGCCGTACGTGCTGCGCCCGGCGTAACCGGATCCAGATCAGCGCGTTCGCAGGCGCATGATCCAGTCGTCCGTTCTTCCTGCCGAGGTGCACGTTGCGCCCGAGATCGAGGCGCGCTTCGAGGAACTGCTCGCCACCTGCCGCCGCACCCTGCCGGTGGTAGACGAGGCGATGCTCCGCCAGGCCTTCCGCGTGGCCGTGTGGGCGCACCGCGACATGAAGCGCGCCTCCGGCGAGCCCTACGTGACGCACCCGATCGAGGTGGCGCGCATCTACGCCGAGGAGATGGCGATGGACGACGTGTCGGTGGCGGCGGCGCTGCTGCACGACGTCGTGGAGGACACCGAGGTCACGACGACGTTCTTGCGCGACTCGTTCGGGCAGACACTTGCCGACCTCGTGGAGGGGCTTACGAAGATCGGGACGGTGAAGACGGGGCGCGAGGGCGGGCAGGCCGAGAACGTCCGCAAGCTCATGCTCTCGATGGCGCAGGACATCCGCGTCATCCTCGTCAAGTTTGCCGACCGGCTCCACAACATGCGCACCATTGGCGCGCTCAAGGAGCCCAAGCAGCGCAAGATCGCCGCCGAAACGCTCGAACTCTACGCCCCGCTCGCCCACCGCTTCGGCCTGGCGCGCGTCAAGTCGGAGTTCGAAGCGCTCAGCCTGGCCGTGCTCGATCCTGGCCTCTACGGCGAGATCGAGGCGAGCCTGAGGGCTACTGAGGACGAGCGCGCGGCCTCCATCGCGCGCTTTATCGCGCCCCTCAAGGAGCGGCTGGTCGAGAGCAGCTTCCGGTTCGCGATCTCCGGGCGTCCGAAGTCGACGTACTCGATCTACCGGAAGATGAAGGGGCAGGACAAGACGCTCGATGAGATCTATGACCTGCTCGCGGTGCGCGTCGTGCTCGAAGAGCCGGAGGTGGTGATTCCCGAGGGGACGGAGGCCAAGCGGGCCGAGCAACTCATCGAGAGCCGCGAGGCGGAGGAGTGCTGGCGCGCCTACTCGGTTGTGACGAGCCTCTACAAGCCGCTCCCGGACCGCCTGCACGACTACATCTCGGTCCCCAAGTCGAACGGCTACCAGAGCCTCCACACGACGGTGATCGGGCCGGATGGGCGGCGCGTGGAGGTGCAGATCCGCACGCAGCGGATGCACGAGGTAGCCGAGCGTGGGGTGGCGGCCCACTGGAAGTACAAGGAGAACGTCGCCCGCTCGTCCGCCCAGCTCGACCAGTACCTCGAATGGGTGCGCGACCTGCTCGACGCGCGCGACGAGGGCGCGAGCGAGTTCGTGCGCGACTTCCGGCTCCAGCTCTACGACGCCGAGATCTACGTCTTCACGCCCAAAGGTCGCCTCATCACGCTGCCGACGGGGTCCACGCCGGTGGACTTTGCCTTCATGGTCCACACCGAGGTGGGGATGCACTGCCTGGGCGCGAAGGTGAACGGGCGCATCGTGCCGCTCTCCTATACGCTGCACAGCGGCGACCAGGTGGAGGTGATCACGTCGAAAAAGCAGACGCCGAACCCGGATTGGATCAAGTTCGTCGTCACCCACAAGGCCAAGACCAAGATCCGCCAGCACGTGAGCGAGCGGCGGCGGCAGGCGGTCGACCTCGGGCGCGAGCTGTGGGAGAAGCGCGCCAAAAAGGCGGGCGTCGAGGTGGACGAGCTGGAGATGAACCGGATCGCGCAGCGCCTCAAGTTCCGCTCGCCGCTCGACCTGTATTACGAGATCGGCGCGGGCCTTCACGACGCCGACGACCTGCTCGCACTCTTGCGCCGGCAGGACGACAAGCCAGAGGCGACCCAGACTCTTCAGCAGCAGTTCTCGGGGCTCGTCGGCGCGGGCGAGGAGGGCCTGGATGCGGGGTCGCTGCTCGTGGACGGCGAGGCCGGCGTGGGCATCACGACGCAGTACGCCCCCTGCTGTAGCCCCATCCCCGGCGACGACATCTTCGGCTACGTCACGGGCGGCATCATCAAGGTGCACCGGGCCTCGTGTCCGAACGCACTCGACCTGCTCTCCAGCCACCCCGAGCGCACGGTGCCGGTGGCGTGGAGCCGCCACAAGGACGCCAGCTTCTCGACGACGCTGCGCATCGTCGGCGGCGACCGGGTGGGCATCCTGAGCGACCTGACGACCGTGATCTCGAGGAATATGAAGACCAACATCCGTTCGATCACGGTGGACTCGAAGGATGGCGCCTTCGAGGGCTACATGTCGCTCTACGTGACCGACATCGGGCACCTGCACCGCGTGATGGAGCGCCTCATGCGCGTCGAGGGCATCCACGGCGTGTACCGCATCGAGCAGGGCGGGGCAATGGCGTAAAGTCTCCCGCACGGTGCGTTCTCCTGTTGGCTCGGGGTCCTTCCAGCGCTTGGCCACCGAGACCCCTTGGGGAAAGGCGGGGAGGCCCGAGGGGCAGGCGGGGGGATTCCGCAACGCCACCGCGCGACCTGCAACCCCGGGCGGGCGGCTCGTACCGCGCCGACGGGCGGGGCGGGCCCGTGATCGTAGCTTGTCTGTGCCTTACTCCCTGCGCGCGGCCTTGCTGCGCCTATTCCCAACCCCACCCATGCTCCGACGATTTCTTCCGGTGCTCGCCCTGATCGTGCTCGTGCCCTCGGTACGCGCCCAGCAGTGGCTCAACCCCGACGCGGACGCCCGGACGAACCGCTCCATGTTCCGCGGCCTCGACCCTGATCTGCCCACGCCCAACCAGTACCGCACCGCCTCCGGCGTGCCCGGCCCCGGCTACTGGCAGCAGCAGGCGGACTACGTGATCCGCGCCAGCCTCGACACGACGACGCACCGCATCTCGGGCACCGAGCGCATCACGTACCATAACAACTCGCCCACCGCGCTGCCCTTCCTCTGGCTTCAGCTCGACCAGAACGCCGACTCGCGGGAGCACTCGCGCACGAACCCGGCCACGGCCGCGCTGCCCGAGAACGTCTCGGCGCGTGCGCGCGCGTTCATTGCCAACGAGCCGTTCAACGGCGGCTACAACATTCGCCGCGTGCAGGTGGTGCAGGGCAGTGGGGCCGCCGCCCGCCTCGTGGACGCGCCGCACCGCGTCAACGGCACCGTGATGCGGGTGGACCTGCCCACGCCGGTGGCGTCGGGCCGGACGGTCCAGTTCGAGGTCGAGTGGGCGTTTGAGCTGCCGCCCAACAACGTGCCCGTCAACAACGGGCGCGGCGTGCGCGAGCAGGTGAAAGACGGCATGCTCTACGAAGTGGCCCAGTGGTTTCCCCGCATGAGCGTCTACGACGACGTGAGCGGCTGGCAGACCGACCAGTTCTACGGGCAGGGCGAGTTCTACCTCGAGTTCGGCAACTACGACGTGAGCCTCACCGTGCCGTGGAACCACATCGTGGACGCCACCGGCGACCTCCAGAACCCGACCGACACCTACACGGCCACGCAGCGCCAGCGCCTCACGCAGGCCTACAGCGGCGAGACCCCCACGTTCATCATCCGCGCCGACGAAGTGGGCACGGCCGCCTCGCGGCCCGAAGACGAACGGCACGATCACCTGGCGCTTCAAGGCCGAGAACGTGCGCGACTTCGCGTGGGTGTCGTCCAAGACGTACGTGATGGACGCGGCGGGCTTCCGCTACCCGCAGGAGCCGAACCGCCTCGTCAAGCTCCACTCGCTCTACCCGCGCGAGGCGATGCCGCTGTGGGACAAGGTCTCCACGCGGGCCATCGCGCCAGACGATGCGCACCTACGGCGCGATGGCGTTCCGCTATCCGTACCCCAAGGCCGTCAACGTGCATGGGCCGGTGTTCGGCATGGAGTACCCGATGATCGCCTTCTGCGGCGCCCGCCCGGCCCCCGATGGCTCGTACACGCCCGCGCTCGAGCGCTCGCTCATCGGCGTGACCGTCCATGAAGTGGGCCACAACTGGTTTCCGATGATCGTGGCGAGCGACGAGCGTAAGTGGACGTGGATGGACGAGGGCATGAACTCGTTCCTCCAGTTCTACGGCGAAGACGGCTACGCGCGCTTCTACAACGGCTCCGCGTGGACGCAGACGCCCGATGGCAACTGGCCCGACCAGTTCCAGCGCGGCCCGGCCAAGAACCTCGTCGGCTACATGCGCGACCTCGACCAGGTGCCGCTCATGACCGAGAGCGACCTCATCCACCGGCAGTTCGGCAACAACGGCTACTCGAAGCCCGCCGCCGGCCTCGTCATGCTGCGCGAGCACGTGCTCGGCCCCGAGGCCTTCGACCAGAGCTTCCAGTATTACAGGCAGGCGTGGATGTTCAAGCACCCGCAGCCCGCCGACTTCTTCCGCGCGATGGACAACGGGGCGGGCGAGAACCTGTCGTGGTTCTGGCGCGGCTGGTTCTTCACCACGCACAACAACGACCAGGCGCTTGCGAGCGTCACCACGTCGCCCGCGCGACTCGGTCGACGACGCGGACCGACGTGGGCGGCACCTACTACCGGCTCCGCGTGGAGAACAAGGGCAGCTCGTCATGCCGATCGAGTACGACGTCGTCTACGCCGACGGCTCGAAGCAGCGCACGAAGCTCAACGCCGACGTGTGGCGCCGCAACGAGACGCGCCTTCACGACCGGCTTCTTCGCCGCTCAGCCCGTCGTCGCCATCGTGCTCGACCCGGCGGAGGCCTACACGGACGTCAACCGCACCGACAACGTGTGGACGGCGCCCGACGCCACCGACGCGCAGATCACGGCGGCGGGCGTGCAGCGCCCTGTCGTGCTCACGGCCGAGCAGGCGCAGCGCCTCACGGGGACCTACGAGATCCAGGAAAACGGCACCCGCCTCGTGGTGACGTTCGAGAACGGGCGCCCGGTGCTCACCGCCCCCGGCGGCGGCAAGTTCATGCTCGACGTGATCTCGCCCACCCAGCTTCGCGCCGCCGACATCGGCCTCTCCTTCACGTTCAACGCGAACGCGCAGGGGCAGGTCGAGGCGATGCAGGCCACGGGCGCGCAGCACGTTCAACGCCCGCCGCGTGGGCGGCGCGCCGAACCCCTGACCGTCCAACCTGGGAGTGCCGGGCCGTAACAAGGCCCGCCGCTCGCACGTTCATCCGGGGCGCCTTCCATGCGGAGGGCGCCCCGCTTTTTTCCCGGTCTATGCTCCGCCGCGTTTCCCTGCTTCCACTTCTGCTCCTGCTGCCGCTCGCGAGCGCCTTTGCGCCCGCCGCGCGCCACAACGTACACGTGAGCAACGCGCGCATGGCCGTCGAAGGCACCGAGGTGATCGTCCAGGTGCGCCTCTACAAAGACGACCTCGCCACTGCGCTCTCGAACCTCGCCGGGCACCCCGTCACGCTCGCCGGCACGGACGAGATGAACGCCCTCGGCGCGCGCTACCTCAACCGCCACCTGCTCGTCAACGCGGGCGGACGCGTGCTCGTAGGGCGCGTGGTCGGCAGCGAGCCGGACGACCTGATGTGGGCCTACACGGTCGAATACGCCGCGCCCACGGCGGTGCGCAGCCTGATCCTGACCAACCGCCTCCTCTTCGACCTCTACGACGACCAGCGCAACCTGCTCAAGGTGATGTGTCTTCCCGTCCGAGCACACCGAGTCGTTCTACTTCGTCAAGGGCGCCGACGAGTACCGGATGCAGGTGTAGCGACGTGCGACAGGCGACGGATGGTGTGCGACATGAGAACCACGTCGTTCCTCCGCCTCCCGTCGTATGTCATCCGTTGCACGTCATCCCAACGCCGGTGGAGGGGTTGGGGTTGTCATTGCGAGGAGGTCTTCAGACGAAGCAATCTCCGCGTTTTCGAGCCGTAGCAGGGGATTGCTTCGTCGCTGCGCTCCTCGCAATGACGACGGTGCAACAGGGTCTGGTCCGTCGCCCGTCGCAAATCGCCCGTCGCACGTCAGAACAGCCCCAGATCCAGGCGGGCTTCCTCGCTCATGAGGCCCTTGTGGTAGGGCGGCTCCCAGACGAGTTCGACGTGCGCCTCGCTCACGCCCTCCACCGTGCGCACGGCGTCCTCCACCTGTCCGGGGAGGAACTGCGCGGCGGGACAGCCGGGGGCGGTGAGCGTCATGCGCACGTCCACCTTGCCGCCGTCCTGCACGTCGATGCCGTAGATGAGGCCTAGGTCGTAGATGTTGACGGGCAGTTCGGGGTCGTAGACCGTCTTGAGCGCCTCGATCACGTCCGATTCGAGCAGGTAGAGGGGCTTCTGCGGCGCTTCCATGGTCGTCAGGAGAGGGTCTGGGCGTAGGCCTTCAGGCGCGTCACCATGGCGGCGAGGCCGTTGCGGCGCGTGGGCGAGAGGTGCTCGTCGAGGCCGATGGTCTTGAGGAAGCCGAGGTCGGCGTCGGCCACGACGGCGGGGGGCAGGTCGGTCGAGCGCTTCGATGAGGAGGGCGACGAGCCCGCGCGTGATGAGCGCGTCGGAGTCGCCGCGGAGGTGGAGGTGGCCGCCCTTGAGTTCGGGCACGAGCCACACCTGACTCTGGCAGCCGCGCACGCGAAACGTGTCGGTCTTGAACTCCTCCGGGAGCGGGGGCAGCGCGCGGCCGATCTCGATGAGGTGCTCGTAGCGCTCCATCGGGTCGCCGAGAAACGTGAACGTGTCCACGATCTCGGCTTCGCGGGCGGCGAGGGTGGCTGCAGGCGTCGTCATATCAGGCGGCGACCATGCGCTGCACACGTTCGACGCCCTCGGCGAGCGCATCCACGTCTTCGCGCGTGTTGTAGACGGCGAACGAGGCGCGCACGGTGCCCGGGATGCCGAAGTGGTCCATGAGCGGCTGCGCGCAGTGCTGGCCCGTGCGGACCGCGATGCCGAGCCGGTCGAGGAGCGTGCCGACGTCGTACGGGTGGGCGTCTTCGACCAGGAACGAGAGCACGCCCGCGCGCGGCGCCTCGGCGGCGAACATGCGCACGCCGGAGATCGCGGCGAGGCGTTCGGTGGCAGTAAGCGAGGACCTCGGCCTCGTGGGCGTGAACGGCCTCAAGGCCGAGCCCGGTGAGGTAGTCGAGCCCGGCGGCCATGCCGAGGGCGCCCTCTACATGCGGCGTGCCCGCCTCGAAGCGGTGCGGGCCGTGCGTCCACGTCGCGCCCGCGTGCGTCACCGTGTCGATCATGCCGCCGCCCGTCTGGTACGGATCGAGGCTCAGCCAGCACATCGGCGCGGACGTAGAGGGCGCCGATGCCGGTGGGGCCGTACACCTTGTGGGCGGAGACGGCGTACACGTCGGCGCCGAGCGCGGCCATGTCGAGCGGTGGCGTGCGGGGCGCCCTGCGCGCCGTCCACGACGACGAGCGCGCCCACATCGTGGGCGAGGCGCGCCAGTTCGGCCACCGGGTTGACGACCCCGAAGGCGCCCGTGATGTGGGCAAACGCCACGAGGCGCGTCCGCTCGGAGAGCATCGCCGCAAAGCGCTCCAAGGACAGGGTGCCGTCTTCCTCGACGGGCACGACGCGGAGCGTGGCGCCGGTGGCCGCGCAGAGGCGTTGCCAGGGGACGAAGTTGGAGTGGTGCTCGGCGTCGGTCACGAGCACTTCGTCGCCCGCGCGGACGTGCTGCTGGCCCCACGCGTGGGCGATCAGGTTGAGGCCCTCGGTCGTGCCGCGCGTGAAGATGAGCTCGGCGTCGGTGGCGCCGAAAAAGCGGGCTACCGTGGTGCGGGCGGCCTCCATCGCATCGGTGGCGACCTGCGAGAGGTGGTGGACGCCCCGGTGGACGTTGGCGTTCTCGCGCTCGTAGTACCGCACGATCCGGTCGATCACCGCGCGCGGCTTCTGCGTGGTGGCCGCGTTGTCGAGGTAGACGAGTGGGCGCCCGTGAACGACGCTGGTGCAGCGCCGGAAAATCGGTGCGCACCTGTGCAAGGTCGAGCAGAGGAAGTTCAGCAAGCATAGCAGGCCCGGACAACGCGTGTATCAACGCACGAAACGCCCATCGGAGCCCCCGGCCGCACGATTGTAGGGGCAGGGCGCGCCTTGCGCCCGCAGGCCGTCAGCGCGTGTGGAAGCGATCTTGCAGGCGCGCGTCGAGCCAGTCGTGGAGGGCCGGGATCGCGACGGTGTCGGTGACCTCGCGGGCGAAGGCGAGCAGCAGCAGCGCCCGCGCTTGGGCCGGGTTCAGGCCGCGCTGGCGGAGGTAGAAGAGCGCCGCCTCGTCGAGCCGCC
Organism: Rhodothermales bacterium; assembly: GCA_963740755.1. Lineage (GTDB taxonomy): Bacteria > Bacteroidota > Rhodothermia > Rhodothermales > BA12 > CAVSDF01. The sequence goes on along the minus strand of CAVUFJ010000005.1, from coordinate 363,958 downwards.
CGGTGGCCGCGCCGTGCGAGCACTTGACGTCGTCGGCGTAGATCTCCAGTTCGGGCTTCGAGTTCATCTCGGCACCCTCCGAGAGCACGATCGCGCGGCTGGACTGGTAGGCGTTCGTCTTCTGCGCGTGGGGCCGCACGAGCACGCGTCCGTTGAAGACGCCCTTGGCCTTGCCGTCGAGTACGCCCTTGTAGAGTTCGTTCGACGTGCCGTGGGGCACCGCGTGGTCGATCTCGGTGGCGTTGTCCACGTGGGCGCTGCCCTCGGCCAGGAACAGCCCGCGCAGGTGGCCCTCGGCCCCCTCGCCCCCGATGACGAGGCGGACGTTGTTGCGCACCGTCGCGCCCGAGAGCGTGAGCGTGAAGCCCGAGAACACGCTGTCCCGTCCGAGATGCACTTCGGTGTTGGACACTTCCACCGCTTCGGCGCCCGCGTCCTGCAGCCGGTAGTGCGTCACGCGCGCGTTGGCGCCTACGGACACCTCGGTGAGCGGCGCGAAGAACGCTTCGCCCGCGCCCACGGCGGCGTTCTGCTCAATCAGGGTCACCTCGGCGCCGTCGCTCGGCCACCACGAGCACGCGCGGCGCCACGAGCGGCGATGCGCCCGGCGCGCACGAGCGAGACCACGAGGATCGGCCGCTCCACGCGCACGCCGCGCGGCACGTAGACGAGCACGCCATCGGTGAGCAGCGCCGCGTTGACGGCGGAGAACACCTCGGTGTCGTGCCGGGCATACTGGCCGAGGTGCGCCTCCACGACGGCCCGCGGCGCGTCGTAGAGCCGAACCGACGTACACGCCGTCCGGCAACGCGCCGAGTTGGACGAGGTCGGCGCGGTAGCGCCCGGCGTCGAGCACGACGCGGTGGGCGTCGAGGCCGGGCACGAGCTTGCCCTGCACGTCGCCCGTCGCCGAGCGCGTCGGGGAGGGCGCGGAGGCGCCAGTCGCGCGCGAGGAGGCGCTCGATGGGGGTGTACTTCCACGCCTCGGAGCGGCGCGTGGGCAGCCCGATCGCTTTCGCGCGGTCGAGGCCGGTGAGGCGGAGCGCGGCGAGCGGCCCGCCGCCGTTCTGCGGGATGGCCTCGGCGGCCCGCACGAGCCGGTCGGTGAACGAGAGGGGATCAGCCATCATATACGGTCGGGGCGCCAGCCGTGGGCCCCGTACGAGGTTCATCGGTCGGGGCGCGAGGCATGCAGGGCGCCCGTACGGAGGGTTCAGAAGCGGTAGGGGCACGGCTCGCCGTGCCCCATCAGGCCGCCTCAGCGGGTTCGCGGATCCAGTCGTAGCCGCGCGTCTTCGAGGTCGAGCGCAAGCTCACGTCCGCCCGTCCGCACGATCCGCCCGTCCACGAGCACGTGCACCACGTCGGGCACGATGTAGTTGAGCAGGCGCTGGTAGTGCGTGATCACGACAAACGCGCGTTCGGGGCTGCGAAGCTTGTTCACGCCCTCGGAGACGATGCGCAGCGCGTCGATGTCGAGGCCGGAGTCGGTCTCGTCGAGCACGCCGAGGCGCGGCTCCAGGAGCGCCATCTGAAAGATCTCGTTGCGCTTTTTCTCGCCGCCCGAGAAGCCCTCGTTCACGGCGCCGCTTTGTCAGGTCGTCCTTGAGCTCGACCAGCGCGGCCTTCTCGCGCATCAGCTTGAGAAACTGCCCGGCCGTCAGTTCGGGCTCGCCCCGGTGGGCGCGCACGGCGCTCAGGCTCTGGCGCAGGAAGTTGACCATCGAGACGCCGGGCAGCTCGACCGGATACTGAAAGGCGAGGAAGACGCCCGCGCGGGCGCGTTCGTCGGCCTCCATCGCGAGCAGGTCCTGCCCGTGGTAGCGCACTTCGCCCTCGGTCACCTCGTACTCCTCGCGGCCCGCGAGCACGCTCGCGAGCGTGGACTTGCCCGAGCCGTTGGGCCCCATGATGGCGTGGACCTCGCCCGCGTTCACGGTCAGGCTCAGCCCTTTCAGGATCTCCCGCCCGTCAATGTTGGCGTGGAGGTTGTTGATTTCTAGCAGTGGCATTCTTCGATGTTCGATATACAGAGTGCGACGTGCGACAGACGACGCGCGGCTTGCATCGCACGTCGTATATCGCATTTCGCACGTTACCCGACGCTTCCTTCGAGTTCGATGGCGAGCAGCTTCTGCGCCTCGACGGCGAACTCCATCGGCAGGCGGGCCATCACTTCCTTCGTGAAGCCGTTCACGATCAGCTTGACGGCCTCGCCCTCGGGGATGCCGCGCTGGGCGCAGTAGAACAGCTGGTCCTCGCCGATCTTGGACGTCGTCGCCTCGTGCTCGACCTGCCCGGTCGGGTGCTGGATCTCGATGTAGGGGAACGTGTGGGCGCCGCACTGATCGCCGAGCAGCAGCGAGTCGCACTGGGAGAAGTTGCGCGCGCCCACGGCGTTCTTGCCGATGCGCACGAGGCCCCGGTAGGCGTTCTGGCTGCGGCCCGCCGAGATGCCCTTCGAGATGATCGTGCTGGAGCTGCCGCTTGCCCAGGTGGATCATCTTGGTGCCCGTGTCGGCCTGCTGCCGGCCCTTCGTGAAGGCGACGCTGTAGAACTCGCCCACCGTGTCGTCGCCCTTGAGGATGACGCTCGGGTACTTCCACGTGATCGCGGAGCCCGTTTCGAGCTGCGTCCACGACACGCGGGCGCGGTTGCCGGCGGCAAGGGCCCGCTTGGTGACGAAGTTGTAGACGCCGCCGCGCCCCTCTTCGTCGCCGGGGTACCAGTTCTGCACGGTCGCGTACTTGACCTCGGCGTCCTCGTGCGCGTAGATCTCGACGGTGGCCGCGTGCAGCTGGTTCTCCTCGCGCGACGGGGCCGTGCAGCCTTCCATGTAGCTCACGTAAGCTGCCCTTCTCGGCGATGATGAGCGTGCGCTCGAACTGCCCCGTGCCCGCCTCGTTGATGCGGAAGTAGGTGGAGAGCTCCATCGGGCAGCGCACGCCCGCCGGGATGTAGGCAAACGAGCCGTCCGAGAACACGGCCGCGTTGAGGGCCGCGTAGAAGTTGTCGGTGTAGGGGACGACGCTGCCGAGGTACTTCCGGACGAGCTCGGGGTGCTCCTGCACGGCCTCGCCAAACGAGCAGAAGATGACGCCCACGCGGGAGAGCTCCTCGCGGAACGTGCTCGCCACGGAGACCGAGTCCATCACCACGTCGAAGGCGACGCCGGCGAGGCGCTTCTGCTCGGTGAGCGGGATGCCGAGGCGCTCGAACGTGTCGAGGAGCTTCGGGTCGACCTCGTCGAGGCTGTCGAGCTTGGCCTGCTGCTTGGGCGCCGAGTAGTAGGAGATGTCCTGGAAGTCCGGCAGCACGTACTCTAGGTGGGCCCACTGCGGGTAGGCCTGCGTACCATCGGCGAGGAGTTTCTGGAAGTGGCGAAACGCTTTCAGGCGCCACTCGAGCATCCACTGCGGGCTCGTTCTTCTTGGCGGAGATGAAGCGTACGGTCTCCTCAGAGAGCCCCTTGGGCGCGGTGTCGGCGTCGATGTCGGTGACGAAGCCGTACTTGTATTCGGAGTCCGCGACTTCCTGGAGATAGTCGGCCTCGGTGTAGCTCATAGGGCATCAGATCGGCAGCCGTGTGGGGGAATCCCCTACGGCTTTGGGCAAACGGGAGCCTCGGCCCCCCGTTCCCCTGTTGGAACGCCTTTGGCGAACCTTGAAACGCCGCGCCGCGCTCCTCCACGCCCCTCCGCAACCGCCCTCGCCCCCCTGGCGTTGGGCCGGAAACCGCCGTGCCCATGACCGCCACCGACGCTCCGATCCAGCTCACCGACCGCGCCGCCGAGCAGCTACGCAGCGTGGCCGCCCGCGAGGGCATCGACGTGGCGGCGACGTTTCTGCGCGTGGCCGTGGTCCCCGGCGGCTGCTCGGGCATGACGTACGACCTCGGCTGGGACACCGCCGCGCAGCCCACCGACGAGCACATCGAGGCGCACGGCCTCCGCATCGTGCTCGACCCGCGCAGCCTCGCCTACGTAGAAGGCACCGAACTCGACTTCTCCGACGGGCTTGAAGGGCAGGGCTTCCACTTTCTCAACCCCAACGCCGTCCGCACGTGCGCCTGCGGCGAGTCGTTTGGGCTGTGAAAAGGGTTCGTTGTGGGCCGTTCGTTGTTCGTGGTCAGAAGAACCATTCCGCTCAGCGTCTCTGACGACGAACAACGAACGACGAACACCCCCCATGAACCGCACCCTGATCGCCTCCGGCACCCCCTGGGAGCCGCGCTACGGCTACAGCCGCGCGGTGCGGGTGGGGCCGTTCGTGAGCGTGGCCGGCACCACCGCCACCGACGCGCACGGGCAGGTCGTGGCGCCCGGTGATGCGTACGCGCAGGCGATGCAGGCGCTCCGCAACATCGAAACGGCGCTCCAGCAGGCCGGGGCGTCCCTTGAAGACGTGGTGCGCACGCGGATGTACGTCGTCCACCTCGCGCGCGATGCGGACGCGGTGGGGCGGGCGCACGGGGCGGTCTTCGGTGCGATCCGCCCGGCCGCCACGATGGTGGGCACGACGGCGCTCATCGATCCGGCGATGCTCGTCGAGATCGAGGCGGACGCCATCGTGCCCGGCTGACCGTCAGCGCGGGCGCGGGCATCGCACGGGCATGGCGGCTCCGGGCCCGCCGAGGCGCAAGGGCGTGATGGCTCCGCGGACGTGTTTGCCGAGCAATGCGTGTTCAGACGGCCGGGTTGTCGGCGGCGCTGGACTCGCGGGCGAGTTGGACGCCCTCGGCCTCGTTCACGCGCAGCAGGAGCAGCCCGCCGACGACGAACATCACGAGCACGACGCTCATGCCTGCGCGGTGCGTGCCGAAGGCGGACGTGAGCGCGCCGTAGAAGAACGGTCCGAAGAACGCGGTGGCCTTGCCGGAGAAAGCGAAGAAGCCGAAGAACTCGGTCTCCTTGTCCTTCGGCACGAAGCGCCCGAGCAGCGAGCGGCTCGCCGCCTGGTTCGGCCCCACGAGCAGCCCCACGCCAATCGCCGCCGTCCAGAACAGCGCCTGGCTCGTGCCGATCACGGCGAGCAGGGCCGTCGCGACGAGCCCGACGAGCGAGATCAGGATCGTGTTGCGCCCGCCGATGCGGTCGTCGAGCATCCCGAACACGAGCGCGCCGATGCCGGCGGCGATGTTGAGCACGATCCCGAAGACGATGGTTTGCTCGGTCGTGAAGCTGTACACCTGCTGCGCGAAGATGGCCCCGAGCGAGAAGATGACCACGAGGCCATCGTTGTAGACGAGCCGGGCCACGATCAGGCGGATGATCTGCCGGTAGCGCCGCAGTTCGCGGAACGTCACGGCGAGCTGCCGAAAGCCGGCGGCGATGGCATTCTCGCCGCGCACGGACGTGCGGTGGCCGGGCTCGCGGACGTAGAGGATGAAGGGGAGCGTGAAGATGGCGAACCACACCGCCACGAGCAGATTCGTCGCCCGCACGCTACCGCCCGGCCCGGGGAGCGTGCCGAGCGTGGACGCGATGGCGTGGCTCAGGCCCGTGTCTTTCACGAAGCCGTAGAGCGCGAGCAGCATCGCCGCGATGCCGCCGACGTAGCCGAGCCCCCAGCCGAGGCCCGACACGCGCCCGATCTTGTCCGGTGGGGCGAGTTTGGGGAGGAAGCTGTCGTAGAAGACGCCGCCCATCTCGAAAGCCACGTTGGCGATCACGAACAGGATCATGGCGGGCAGCACCATGCCGGGCTGCATGAACGCGAGCGCCGCGGTGGCCACGACGCAGATCGCCGAGAAGGTGAGCAGAAACCGCTTGCGGTAGCCGCCCCGGTCGGCAATGGCGCCGAGGATGGGCGAGAGCAGCGCCACAAGGACCGCCGTGAGCGAGACGCCCATCGTCCACACCGGCGTCAGGTCGCGGCCATCGCCGGCCATATACCCCGTGAAGTACGTCGAGTAGATGAAGGTGACGATGAGCGTGGTAAACGACGAGTTGGCGACGTCGTAAAACGCCCATGCCAGGATGGAACGGCGGTTCGAGGGGGCCGGAGGTTGCACGGGAGCAGGGGTGAGCACGCAACGAAGGTAGCGTGCCGATCCGCCCAAAATCGGCGCGCGGTGCGACATCCTCCGCCCTCTCCACGCCATCGGCGTCGCCCTCAGTCGAGGTACGGGCGCAGGGCGGCGGCGTAGCGCTCTCTGATCTCGGACGACGGCACGCCGCGCCGGAAGGCCCGCACGGCGGCGGCGTTGGCCAGCTGCACGCGCAGCCACGAATTGGGCCCGTACTTGCGCGCCGACACGACCACCTCGCCCGGCAGCACGCCCAGGCGCGCCCCGGCGGCCCGCGCGCGGCGCATGAGGTCGTACTCCTCCATGATCACGAACCGCTCGTCGTAGCCCCCGAGCCGGTCGAAGAGCGCGCGGGTGATGAACAGGGTTTCGTCGCCCCCCCGGCAGAAGAGCCACGGAAAGCGGGTGAAGTACTCGTTCACGCGCAGCAGGCGGGGCCGCGCGGCGTCGAAGCGGAAGCGGTAGCCGCCGAAGCCGTAGCCCGCCGCCACGGCGGCCTGGACGTGCGCGGCATAGCCGGCGGGCACGCGCGCATCGGCGTGGACGAAGTAGAGCACGCTGCCCGTCGCGTCGTCGGGCGCCGAGGTTCATCTGCACCGCCCGGCTCGCGACCGAGGACCGCAGCACGGTGGCCCCGGCAGCTTCGGCCCGGTCGGCGGTGGCATCGGTGCTGCCGCCGTCCACCACGATCACCTCGCGCACGGCGTCTGTGCGTCCGGCCTGGAGCGCGCCGAGGCAGGCGCCGATGCGGGCGGCCTCGTTGAGCGCCGGCACGACGACGCTCAGGGAAAACGGAGCGGGGGCGGAAAACAGCATCCTGGCCAGCTACGGGGCGGGCGGCGCGAGGTCGAGGGCAAAGTAGAGCGCGTCAGGCGCGGGGCAGGGGTAGTAGGGGGCGATCTCCTGAAAGCCGAGCGAACGGTAGAGCGCTTGCGCGGATCGAAGCTCCGGGAGCGTGTCGAGCAGGAGGTGCCGGTAGCCGAGCCCGCGCGCCGTCTGCACCAAGGCCTCCATGAGCGCCCGCCCCACGCCGCGCCCGCGAAAGGTGGGGCGCACGTAGAGCCGGCGCACCTCGCCTGTGGCGGCGTCGAAGCGGCGGAGGGCGCCGCAGCCCGCCAGCACGGCGCCGTCGTAGACGAGCAGGAACGTGCCGCCGGGCGGCCCATAGTGCTCGGTCAGCACCGCCAACTCCTCCTCCAGTCCCTCATACTCCTCGGGACGTTCCAGCGAAGCCACGTACTCGCGCACGAGCGCCTGCGCGGTCGCGGCGTCAGCGTCGGTGCGAAGGGGAACGAGGCGCATGGGAGCAGGTGGCGCGGAAGAATACGCCGGACCGGGCCGCGCCGCGCCGGTTGAAAACAACCCGTCGCACCGTAACGTGGGCCCACGTTCTCCTTCAATATGTATGCGAATGACCTCGCGCGGGCCCGGATCGGCGGCGGTAATGCTGCTGGGGACGCTGGCCCTCATGGCCGGCCTCGCCTCCTGTGACACCGTAAACGAGACGTCCGACCAGCTCGTGATCGGCGGGCTCTTCTCGCTCTCGGGCAACTGGTCGACGCTCGGCAAAAACGGGCAGGCCGCGCTCGAACTCGCCGTGGCTGATGCCAACGTCGCCCTCGCCGAGAGCGGATCATCGCTGCGCGTGACGTCCGCCGTCGAAGACACGCGCCTCGACCCGCAGACCGCGCTCGCGGGCTTCAACCGGCTCGTCGGCAAGGATGCACGCATCGTGGTGGGGCCGCAGTCGAGCGCCGAGGTGGCCGCGCTCAAGGACGCGGCGGCATCGGCCAACGTGCTCGTCGTGAGCCCGTCGAGCACGGCGGGCAGCCTCGCCATTGCGGGCGACAACGTGTTCCGCTTCACCCCGAGCGACGGGCCCGAGGGCGAGGCCATCGCCGCGTATATGTACAGCGACGGCGTGCGGGCGGTCGTGCCCGTCTGGCGCGACGATGCGGGCAACGGCGGCCTCGAAGCGGCCACGCGCACGTCGTTCACCGCCCTCGGCGGGACGGTCGCCACAGGCGTCAAGTACGCCGCCGCGACGACGAGCTTTGCCGCTACCGTGGCCGCGCTCAAGACCGCCGTGCAGGCCGCGCAGGCCACCGCCGGTACCGCCAACGTGGCCGTATACCTCGCCGCGTTCGACGAAGCCGTAGACCTGTTCCGGCTCGTGCAGGCCGATCCGGTGCTCTCCGCCGTGCGCTGGTACGGCAGCGATGGGGTGGCGCAGAGCACCGCCGTCACCGCCGATGCGCAGGCGGCGGCCTTTGCCGAAAAGAGCGGCTACCCGAACCCCGTCTTCGGCCTCGACCCAGCGGCGGCCCCCCTCGCCACGCCGCTGCGCGCCCGGCTGCTCCAGCGCACCGGCATCGAGCCCGACGCCTTCGCCCTCGCCGTCTACGACGCCGTGCGCGTGGCGGTGCTGGCGTACATAGACGCGCAGGGCTCCGACGACGTGGCCCGCCTGCGCGTCCACTTTGCGCAGGCCGCCAACTCCTACTTCGGCGCCACCGGCTGGACCGCCCTCAACGACGCCGGCGACCGCCGCTATGGCGTGTTCGACTTCTGGGCCATCCGTACGCTCAGCGGCGCGCGGGGGTGGACGCGCGTGGCGCAGTACGATCCGGCCTCGCACCGGCTCACACGCCTCTGATCCCCAATCTGACCGGATGGTGCGGGAATGCCTGCGGCATCATGGACGATGGACGATGGCCAGCGTGCAAATCTGGGCGTCTCTGACCATGATCGGTGATCGGTGATCAACCCGGTGATCCCTCACCATGCGACCGGCGTTGGGATCAGGCACCGCGCCGACGCGCGCGGCGTATAGGCCCGGAATCATCTTTTCGCGCGGCATGGACCTCACCGGCATCCACCACCTCACCGCCGTTTCGGCGCGCATCTCGGACAACTACCGCTTCTACACTCAGGTGATGGGGATGCGGCTTGTCAAGCGCAGTGTCAACCAGGACGATGTGCGGGCCTACCACCTGTTCTACTCGGACGCCGTCGGCACGCCCGGCCACGACCTGACGTTTTTCGACTGGGACGTGATGCCGGAGGTGCGCGGCAGCCGCAGCCTCACGCGGACGGCCCTGCGCGTCCACGGCGCCGAGGCGCTCGCGTACTGGGCCGACCGGCTCACCGCGCACGGCATCGCCCACGGCGAGGTCGAGGAGACTCGACGGCCGCGCCACGCTCCTTTTCGACGACCCGGAAGGGCAGCGCCTCGCGCTCGTAGACGATGGCGGCGCCGGCGACCCGCACACGCCCTGGGAGCGCAGCCCCGTGCCCGCCGCGATGCAGCTGCGCGGCCTCGGCCCGATCACGATGAGCGTGCAGGACCTCCGCCGCACCGACGCCGTGCTTCAGGGGGTGATGCTGCTGCGCCCCGTGCGCACCTACGCCCACCCCGAGCGCCCGTCCGACACCGTCCACGTCTATGAGATGGGGCAGGGGGGCCCGCACGCCGAACTCCACGTGGCTGTGCAGCCCGACCTCGCGGCCGCGCGGCAGGGCGCGGGCGGCGTCCACCACGTCGCCTTCCGCACGCCCACCGTGGACGAATACCACGCCTGGGCCGACCGGCTGAGCACGCTCGGCGTCCCCAACTCGGGCGAGGTAGACCGCTACTACTTCCGCAGCCTCTACTTCCGCGAGCCCGGCGGCATCCTCTTCGAGATCGCCACCGATGGGCCCGGCTTCGCCGTGGACGAGGACCCGGCGACGCTCGGCGAATCCGTCGTGCTGCCGCCGTTTCTGGAGCCCCGCCGCGCCGAGATCCTCGCCGGCCTCAAGCCCATCGAGGCGTGACGCCGCGCCCGGTCCGCACGGCCCTCGTCACCGGCGCCGCCTCGGGGATCGGGCGGGCCTGCGCGGTGGCCCTCGCGCGCGACGGCTGCCGCGTGGCCGTGTCCGACCTCGAACGATCCGCCGAAGGGCTCGCCGAAACGGTGCGGCTCGTCGCGGCCGAGGGGGCCGAGGCCTTCGCCCTTCCCTGTGATGTGCGCGTGCCGGACGATGTGGCGCGCCTGGTGGAGGCCACCGTGGCGCGTTTCGGGCAGCTCGACGTGGCCGTGAACAATGCGGGCGTGGGGGGACGCCGGGCGCGCGTGGCCGAGATGGAAGAGGACGAGTGGGCGCGCGTGCTCGCCGTCAACCTGACAGGCGTCTGGCGCTGCCTGAAGCACGAACTGGCGGCAATGGAGGCGCAGGGCGGGGGCGGTGCCATTGTCAACATCGCCTCCGTGATGGGGCTCGTGGGGATGGAGGCGGCGCCCGCCTACGTGGCGGCCAAGCACGGGGTGGTGGGCCTCACCCAGTCCGCCGCGCTCGACTACGCCGCCGCCGGAATCCGCGTGAATGCCGTGTGCCCGGGCTTCATCGCCACGCCGCTCCTTGAACGCGCGGGCGTGCTCGCCGACGCCGAGGCCACCGCCGCCCTCGCCGCGCAGCACCCGCTCGGGCGCCTCGGCACCGCCGAAGAGGTCGCCGCGCTCGTCGCCTGGCTGTGCTCGGAGGCGGCCTCGTTCGTGACCGGCGCCGCCTACACAGTAGACGGTGGCTACACGGCGCAATGAGGCCCCTCGACGCGTTTATGCGCGGCGTGGCGCGCTACGGGCCACGCGTGCGGGTGGCGCTCGGCGTGCTGCTGCTCGTGGCGTCCCTGGCGGCGCGCATCTCGGTGCGCGATCCCTTCGGCTGCCGCGCCGCGCACACCTGCTACCCGGCGCTCCATGCGTTCGCCGCGTTTCCCTACGGCACAGCAGGCCTGTTTCTCGTCGATCCGCTCCTCTCCCGGAGGATGTCGCGCGTGGTGTGGCTCGGATGGGCCGGGGTGCTCGTGGGGCTCGTCGTCTGGCTGCGCCGTTCGGCCAGGTGAGCCGCCGCGCGCGATGGTGGATGCTATCTTGCCCGCCACCCCACGCTCCCCACCGATGCGCCGCCTGCTCCTCCTCGCGTTTCTCGTTCTCGTCACGTCTACGGCCCGCGCCCAGACCACCCCCGACACCGCCGCCGTGTCGCGCTATGCCGCCATCGCGCAGCGCATCATCGCCGCCGCCACCGCCGACAGCGCGGCCTGGAAGCGCCTGGCCGCCCTCACCGACTACTCCGGCCCGCGCCTCTCCGGCTCCGAGAACCTGGAGCGCGCCATCGACTGGGTGCTCCAGAAGATGCGCGAAGACGGGCTGGAAAACGTGCGCGGCGAGCCCGTCATGGTGCCCCACTGGGTGCGCGGCAACGAGTCGGCCACGCTCACCGCGCCCTTCCGCGACCGCCTGCCCATGCTCGGCCTCGGCGGCTCCATCGCCACCCCGCCCGAAGGCCTTGAGGCCGAGGTGATGGCGGTCAGCAGCTTCGCCGAACTCGACCGGCGCTGCACCGAGGCGCCGGGCAAGATGGTGCTCTTCGACGTGCCGTTCACCAACTACGGGCAGACCGTGCAGTACCGCGGGCAGGGCGCCATCCGCGCCGCGCGCTGCGGGGCCGTGGCGAGCCTCATCCGGAGCGTAGCCTCCGGCACGATGGCGACGCCCCACACCGGCGGCATGGCCTACGCCGACTCGGTGCGCCGCATTCCCGCCGCCGCGCTCACCTGGGAGGACGCCGCGCGCATCCACCGCATGACGGCCTCCGGCATGACCGTGCGCCTGCACCTGATGATGTCGGCGCAGACCCTACCCGACGCGCCCTCGCGCAACGTGGTCGCCGAACTGCGCGGCTCCGAGCGGCCCGACGAGATCGTCGTGATGGGCGGCCACATCGACTCGTGGGACGTGGGGCAGGGCGCGATGGACGACGGCGGCGGCTGCGTGGCGGCGTGGGAGGCGCTCCGCATCCTCAAAACCCTCGGCCTGCGCCCGCGCCGCACGATCCGCGTGGTGTTCTGGACGAACGAGGAGAACGGCACGCGCGGCGGCACCGGCTACCGCGACGCTCACCAGGGCGAGCTCGACAAGCACATCCTCGCCATCGAGTCCGACGGCGGCACGTTCCAGCCCACCGGCTTCGGCTTCACCGGCCAGCACGACGCCTACGCCATCGTCCGCCAGGTCGGGCCGCTCCTGGCCAGCATCGGCGCCGGCAGCATCACGCGCGGCGGCGGCGGCGCCGACATCGCGCCGATGCGCCCCTTCGGCGTGCCCCAGATGGCGCTCTCGGTGGACGGCACGAAGTACTTCCACTACCACCACACCGAGGCCGACACGATGGACAAGATCGACCCCGTCGAACTCGCCCGCTGCGCCGCCGCGATGGCCGTGATGGCCTACGTCGTGGCCGACCTGCCGCAGACGCTCCCGCGCGGCGAGTAACTCCTCCCCCGAAATCCTTGCCTGCACGGCTCGGATTTCCGCCCCCTTCGCCGTGCGAAGGGGGCAGACGCGCCAGCGTCGGGGGAAGCTGTCGGGGGAAGATGCCGCTACTCGCGCAGGAACGTGATCAGGTGCGGGGCGAGGGCGCGGGCGGTTTCGGGCGTAAAGGCGTGGCGGACACCGGGCAGGATGCACAGCAGGGCGCGGAGGGCGTCGCGGTGGGCGAGCGTCTGACCGAGCGGGAAGAGTTCGTCGCCGTCGCCCGCGCTCACAAAGGCCGGGGCCTGCACGGCGGCGAGCACGGCGGGGGCGTGCGCTGCGAACGCGGGCAGGTGCGCCGAAAACGCGGCCACGCGGGCAAACACGGCCTCGGCGTGGGGGCCATGGGCGGCCTCGAAGCGGGCCCACTCGGCGGGCGCGCGGCGCTGCACCACCTCCGGCTGGAGGCGGCGCAGCATGGCCTTGAGCGTGGCGTCGTTCCACACGAGGCTCGTAGCGTGTACGGCCACGCGGTCCACGCGGTCGGGGTGGTGGGCGGCGAGCAGGAGGGCCATCGCCCCGCCGAACGAGTAGCCCCACAGATGCGGCCGGTCGAGGCCGAGCGCGTCGAGCGCGGCGAGGAGCGCCGCCTGCGTCGCCTCAAACGAGATCGGCGCATCGCGCGGTGAGCCTCCGTGGCCGGGCAGGTCGAGGGCGACCACATGGAACGCGGGTTCGAGCAGCCGGCACAGCGGAAGCGTTTCGAGGCGCGTCGAGCCTGCGGCGCCGTGGAGCACGACGACCGCAGGGCGGTGGGCGTCGCCGAAGCGGTAGGCGGCGACGGCGCCGCCGGGCACGTCGAGCTGCTCGGGCGCGGGCAGCGCGTCCGGGTCGTCGCCGCAGAGTTCGACGAGCACGCCGTGCGTGGCCCTGGGGTGGACGAAGAAGATGCGCTTGCCGTCGGCGCCGGTTTTGGGCTGCTCGGCGAGCAGCGGCAGGCCCGCCTCGCGGAGCCGCACGAGGGCCGCGTCCACATCGTCCACCTGAAAGGCGAGGTGGTGGAGGCCCTCGCCACGCTTGTCGAGAAACTTGGCGACGGGCGAGTCGGGCCCGAGCGCTTCGAGGAGTTCGAGCTTGGCGCCGGTGTCGAGAAAGGTGGTCCGCACGCCTTCGCGCGCCACGGTCTCGGTCTTGTAGGGCGTCACGCCGAGCACCGTTTCGAGCGTGGCGAGGGCGGCGGCGACGTTGGAGGAGGCGATGCCGACGTGTTCGAGGCGCATGGGGCAGGGGTCAGAGGAGGCCGTCGAGCATCCGGAGCGCATAGCCGTGGCGAAGCCCGCGCGGAGAGATGCGGAGGGCTGGCACGCCGAGGTGGTCCATCACCTCAGCGAGGATCACAAGGCCGGCGAGGAAGATGTCGGCGCGGCCGTGCATCACCTCGGGGTCAAGGGCGAGTGTTTCGGCGAACGAGAGCCCGGCGAGGCGGTCGCGCCACGCGCGCACGTCGGCGCGGTCGAGGGTGAGCGGCGCCGCGCCGACCTCATCCCACCGTGCAAAGCCGAAGTGCAGCCGCGCGAGCGCCCCCGTCGTGCCGGCCGCCCCGACGAGCGTGTAGCCGTCCGCGCGGGGAATGCGCGCCGCCGTGAGGGCGTGCTGCACCAGCGCAGCGGCGGCGCCAACGGCCTCCTCCGGAGGAGGCTGCACGGCAAAGCAGCGCTCGGTGAGGCGCACCGAGCCCACGTCCAGGCTTGCGCGAAACGCAAACGGGCCGCCGTCCGGCGTGCCGCCCACCACCTCGGTAGAGCCCCCGCCGATGTCCACCACCGCTGCCGGACCGGTGAGGTCGGGGAAGGCCGACAGGGCGCCCGCGAACGCGAGGGCCGCCTCGTCTTCGCCCGCCACGATGGTGTAGGTGAGGCCCGTCGTTTCACGCACAAAGGCGATGAGCGCGTCTCGGTTGCGCGCGTCGCGCGAGGCGCTCGTGCCGCCCACGAAGATCCGTCCGGCACCGTGCGCGCTCGCGCGGTCGCGCAGGTCCACGAGGGCCTCGCGCAGGCGTTCGAGGGCGGCGGGCTGGATCGTTCGCGCGGCATCGACGCCCTCACCGAGCCGGATAAACGTCCGCGCATCGTCGAGCACGTGGAGGCCGCCCGTGCTCGGGTCCCGCTCGGCGACGACGAGCTTGGCCGTGTTCGTGCCCACGTCGATGGCCGCGACGCGCGGGGATGCTGGATCGGTCATACAGAACGCGGGGGCAGCACGCAGGGCGTGGCGGTGGGGCCTGGAGGCGCTTCCACTCCCATACCCCGGCCCGCAGATCCCGCGCGCTGTGGGTCGTTCGTTGTTCGTGGTTTGTTGTTCGTGGTCAGACGAACCCGGCAGAAGGCCGCTGCCTTTCTGACGACGAACCACGAACCAATCCCCAACGCTATCCTTTCAGTTGGCGATAGCGCTCAGCTGGAGATCGCCGCGCGCACGAGGCGTTCGAGGTCGCCCCGCAGGCGGCGGCCCACTTCCAGCACGTCCTCGTGCGCCAGCACAGCGTCGCCCATCCCGGCGGCCTTGTTCGTGATCGCGGAGATGCCCAGCACCTCCAGGCCGAGCGCGGCCGCTTGAATCGCCTCCGGCACGGTGCTCATGCCCACCGCATCGGCGCCGAAGTGCGCGAACATGCGGATCTCGGCAGGCGTCTCGTAGCTCGGGCCGGTCGTCCACACGTAGGTGCCGCGCTGGAGCGGGATGCCGAGGCGGAGGGCCGCGTCGAGGGTGTGCTGCTGCCACGCGGGGCTGTAGGGCGCGCTCATGTCCGGGAAGCGGGGCGCGCCTGCGTCCACCGGTCCGGCGAGGGGCGAGGCGAACGTCAGGTTCAGGTGGTCTTCGATGAGCATGAGCGACCCCGCGTGCAGGCTGCGGTGGAGGCCCCCGGCGGCGTTGGTGAGCAGCAGGCGCCGGGCGCCGAGCGCGTGGGCAAGCCGCACCGGAAAGGTGATCGCCCGCGCGTCGTGCCCCTCATAGAAATGGACGCGCCCGTTGACGAAGAGCACCGAGCGGCCTTCGAGGCTGCCGAAGACGAGCTCGCCCACGTGCCCGGCGACCGTCGAGCGCGGATATCCGGGGATCTCGGCGGTGGGGATTCGGACAGGCGCCTCGGCGGCGTCGGCGAGGGAGCCGAGGCCGGAGCCGAGCACGAGCGCCACCTCGGGCACCGCGTCGGTGATCGTGCGAACGTAGGCGAGGGCGTCGGCGAGGTCGGGCATGGCAGGGCGCAGCGAGGCGCCAATATCGGGCAGGCGGGAGGTGTCACCGCTGAGCAGGCCCGGAGGATTCGCTACGCCCCTGCTCGGAAGGCCTATGCTGGAACGCCCTGTACGCCAGCGGCGTAGGGCTGTGCGCTGGTCCTCCCGGATGAAAACAGTCCTGTACTTGCATCAACGGCTGGCGCAGCGGAGCCTGACGCTGGCGCACGTGGCGGAGGCGCTCGCGCACGAGGTCGCCCGCACCGTGCAGCCCGATGGCCGGACCCGCGTGTTCGGCTGGGTCGCCTCGCTCGGGCAATACCTGCGCGTGGTGCTCCTCGAAGACGGCGAGACGATCCTCAACGCCTTTCCAGACCGCGACTTCTCCAAAGCCCATCCTCCGCCATGATCGTGTCCTACGACCCTACCACCGACATGCTCTCGCTGCTCCTGACCGCGCCGCCCTACACGGCATCGGGCGCGGTTGAGACCACGGACCCCGACGTTGTGCTGCACTACGACGCGCACAACCGCATCGCGGAGATCGAAATCGAGCACGCCTCGCGCCGCGTGGACACGGCCTTCCTTACGCGTTCCCCCGAAGCCATTCCCGATGTGGCGGCGCTCCGCCATGGGCTCGGGGTCTCGCAGTACGTCTTCGCCGACGCACTGGGCATCAGCGTGCGGACGCTTCAGCAGTGGGAGCAGGGACGGCGTCAGCCCTCGGGGGCGAGCGCGCGGCTGTTGGAAGTGGCCCGCACGCATCCGGGCGTCCTCCGCGCCCTGCTGCGCAAGCAATCCCCCCGGCGCTCCCCTCAACGAGCGGCGTAGAGGCGGGCGTATCGCTGCTAGCGGGCGTCGTATTGGAGCGCGGTGGTACGCAGGCGTTCAGCGACGTTGAAGAGGTCATCGACGCCGTTGATGTCCACGCGCTCTCCGCCCTCCTTGTCGAAGATGGTGAGATACTTCTTCCCACTGTTAAGATGCATCCGGACGATGGGCTTGCGGTTGTTGTCGTCGAGCAATATGCCGCAGTAGCTCTGCACATCTCGCATCACGATGCGCTGCACCGGCACCACCTGGCGCAGGATGGCCCGCACGATCTGGTAGCCTTCAATTTCTTCTGCGGTGGTCTCAACCAGGCGTCCCTGGTCACTGGGCGGGGCGTCCATGGCTTCAGGCAAGACGGCCGATTCAGATGCGGCTGTCTCCTGCACAATGGCCGACTTCAAGCGGGCCGCTACACGTTCGCTCACAAACTGCTGGCAGGCCCGATGCACAAGGCCAGCGAAGGCCTCCCGCAGCTTGGTCGTCAGTTTGCCTTCATAAACGTGCCTGGCAACGAAGGTGACGAACTCTTCGGAGGGAGAGGTGAACTCGCCGTTGAGGAAGCCTTTGATGGCACGCAGATACTTCAGGTCATGCGCCGCCGCAAGCATCTGGTCGAGGTCAAAGCCTCCCTTGGTGAGCCGCGAGATCTCCCCGATGGTCGCGGTATCCGGATGGAAGAGATCAAACTCCAGAAAGGGCCGCTCGTCCATCACGTTCGGCTTCTCCAGGTCGGTATAAAAACGATAGTGAACCCCATTGGTGAGGACCCCGATCCGTGCTTCAGTGACGTGGAAGTACCGCAGAAGCTGGCCGGCATGGTTGAGCGAAAGATCGCCCCCGACATGCTTGCACTCGAAGAGCATGATCGGTTTGCCCTGTCGCATGATGGCGTAGTCCACCTTCTCGCCCTTCTTCGTTCCGATGTCGCACGTGTATTCCGGAATGACCTCCGTAGGGTCGAATACGTTGTATCCGAGCGCGTTGATGAAGGGAAGGATCAGCGCGTTCTTGGTGGCCTCTTCGGTCTGAATGTGCGCAAGAACACTTTGCGCACGAGCGGCAATTCCTGCGAGAGTAGCGTCGAGTTCCATTGGAGCGTGGTGAACGCCTCAAGGTTACGCTGAGCAGGCCATCCCGTCAATAGGCGACGTTCGCAGAAATGCTCCTTTTTGCGGCTACGTTAGGGGATGCGGACGACGACCATGGTCATGTCGTCGTGCTGCTCGGCGCCGTTGGCGAAGCTCTGCACGTCGGCCACGAGGGCGTCGATGAGGGCGGACGAGGAGGGCGGGCGCGTCCGGCCCGCTGCTTCGAGCAGGCGTTCGTCGCCGTAGAGCTCGTGGTGCGGGTCCATCGCCTCAGAGAAGCCGTCGGTAAAGAGCACGAGCGTGTCGCCGTCGGCGAGGCGCAGGGTCTGCTCGTGGATGCTCGCATGGAAGAGGTCGTCGCGCGCCAGCCCGATCGCGGCGCCGGCCGGCCGCAGCATCTGCGGCTCGCTCCCCTTGCGCAGGCGCACCAGCGGGCAGTGGCCCGCGCGGGCATAGGTGAAGGTGCGCGTTTCCATGTCGAGCACGCCGTAGATCATGGTGATGAACGCCCCGCGCGGCACGTTGGCGCGAAACAGGCCGTTGAGGCGGCTCAGCACGTCGCACGGCGCGAGCGACGTGTCGCGCGCGAGCGTCTGCAGAAAGCCCTTGACGAGCGTCATCACGAACGCCGCCTGGATGCCCTTGCCGGACACGTCGCCAATAGCGACGGCCACGCGCGTGGGGCTGAGCACGACGAAGTCGTAGAGGTCGCCGCCCACCTCGGAGGCGGGCACGCACGTCGCCGCGATCTCCACGCCGGGCATCGCCGGCATCGTGGCCGGCAGAAAGCTCCGCTGCACGGTGTGCGCAATTTCGAGCTCCTTGCGCACGCGCGCCTCTTTGGCGTGCTCGACGAGGTAGGCCGGCACCAGGCCCTGCTCCGTCGCCGTCTCGATGCTCGCCACGCTGCCCGCCGCCCCGATGAGCAGCAGCACGCCCACGACCGCAAACGCGATCAGGCTGTCGGTATAGGCCGGGCTGGCCAGCGTGAGCCACCCCTCGCGCGTGGTCCACAGCAGCCCGACGACAAAGTAGACGGTGAGTGCCGTCAGCACGTCGTAGCGGCGCAGCATCGCGAAGGCGAGCCCGGCGATGCCGGTGGCGACGACCAGGCGCGGCACCAGGGGCAGGCTGTTGAAGAAGCCGCCGAACAGGCCGAGCAGCAGCACCGCGCCGCCATAGAAGAGGATGCGCCGCCCGAGCGTCCGCTCGCCGAGGGCAAGCGCGGGCACGAGCACGCCGGTCACGGCGAGGTATCCCACGAGCAGCGGCCACGTCACCCCGAACCCGATGGGGCTGAGCACGAAGGCATGCATGAAGGAGGCGTCGTCGGTCGTGACGTGGAGCGCGATGGTGGGAAACGCCTCCAGGGCAATCGCGAGAAAGCCGAGGGCGGCGAGCGCCGCGCACGTGCCCCGCAGGAACGCCTGCCCGACGCGCCCATCGTGGAGGGCGCCGCGCCGCAGCAGCATGAGCGCGTAGAGCTTTTCCGGCCAGCGCGGCTGCGCCATCGAGGTCGCCACGCCGGAGGCCGCCATGCCGGCAAAGCCGACGCCCGCCCCCACGAGGATGCAGTTGACGGCGATCACAAAAAGCGCAAGCCCGAACGAAGGCACCTGGCGCTGGATGGACGGGGCGCTGGCGATCAGCCAGAACAGGCTCCCGAGCACCGCCGTCCCGAGCGCGTCGCGCAGCGAGCCCTGCACGTCCACCTGCCGCCGCGCGAGGCGCCGCACAAACCCGATGGCGATGGCGATGAGCACACAGAAGAGGAGCGCCGCCCGCGCCGACTGGAGCGCCGTGTCGTACATCCGCGACGGGCCCGACGCCCGGGGCGGGTCGTCGCGCACCGACAGGCCGAGCAGGGCCCCCGTCGAGGCCACTTCCACAGTCGCAAAGCGGCGCGGCTGGTCGGTCGCGGTGCTGTGAAGCGTTACCCGGGCCGCTTCGAGGCCGGGCCGCTGCGCCGCCGCCACCGAATCGACGACGAAGCTGAGGGCGGCGTAGGGCGTCTGCTTGAGGTGGTAGCCGGCGAGCGCGCGGGCGTCGGCCTCGTGCAGGGGCGGCTGGGCGAACAGGCGCAGGCGCGCTGAGTCGAGGGCGGGGCGGTTCGGGGGCGGGCGCGGGAGGAGGGCTTCGGGGGCCGCCTCGGGACCCCGCTCCTGGGCCTGCGCGGGCGCGTCTAGGTGCAGCAGCGCGCGGGCGCCGGGGTCGGGGGCAAGGTCTTCGGGGCGGATCGTGGCCACGCGCAGGCCGAGCAGGTGCCCCTCGTCGTCGAGTTCGACGGCGTGGGTGACCGAGTTGAGCACGCCCTCGTCGAGGCGCCGGTTGCCCGAGTCCCAGGTGACGTGCCAGACGTAGACGGGAAAGCGGGCGCGCTCAGAGCTCCGAAGCGTGTCGAGCAGCCCGGGCCGCCCCATGCGCTGCTGCAACGAGTCGAGCAGCGCCGTCTCGCGGACGAGTTCGACGCGCGCCGACTCGGCGGGCGCGGTGAAGCCACGGGTGCGCAGCAGCGCGCGGGCCTGGACCGCCACGTCGGATTCGGCGCGCCAGTGGACCGACCGGTCGGGGTCCACGGTGCGCATCCGCCAGAGGAAAAAGGCGCCGCCGAGCACGCCAATCGCCAGCCAGAGGGCGACGGTGCGCAGGGCAGCCGCTCGGTCGTGCATCAGGGAGGAAGCAGGGACGGGCAAGATACGGGCCCCCCCGGCGTTCGTTGCGCCCCTTCGCGCGATCCCCGCACATCGGGGCGTTCGTCGTTCGTGGATGGTTGTTCGTCGTCAGACGAACGTGGGGGCTGCCGCGCCTCTGACTACGAACCAAGAACGACGAACGACGAACCCTTCGCTCAGGGCGCCTCGTCGTCGTCCTCGGGCGCCGGCTCGGCCATCTGCTCGACGGCCTGCCGGGCGGTGTCGAAGCCGAAGCCGCGGCGGACGAGAAAGTCGAACAGCTTTTTGCGGCGCTTGCGCGCGTCGGGCTCGCGGGCCAGGCTCGTCCACCGGCGTTCGGCCTGCGCGAGGGCAAGGGCCAGCGTAGCGTCTACGTCCTCGCTCGCCGCCAGGGCCGCCTGCGCGGTCTCGGCGTCGATGCCCCGGCGGCGAAGCTCCTGCCGGATGCGCTCGGGGCCGTAGCCCTGGGCGGCGCGGCGGCTCTCGGCATACTGCCGGGCGTAGGCGGCATCGTCGAGCAGGCCGCGCTCGGCGAGCCAGTCGAGGGTGTCCTCCACGAGGGCGCCTTCGTGGCCGTCGTCGCGGAGGCGGGTGGCGATCTCGTGGCGCGTGCGGGCGCGCGTGGCGAGGGCGCCGAGGGCGAGGCTGCGCGCCTGCAGGCGGTCGTCGTCGGCGAGCAGGCGGGCCGTGTCGGCGGCGGTGAGCGCGAGGCCCTTGCGGAGGCCGAAGCTGAGCACGACATCGCGGTGGACGCCGTAGGCGAACACGCCGTCGAGGAAGACCGACACGCGGTCGGGGTCGTGCTGCTGCGCCACCAGGCGCGTGACGGTGCCGGGCGTGGGCGTGCGCGGCTCGCGCGGCGGGCGGCGGGTGCGGGAGAGCGACATGGCGGCAGCGGGTGGCGGCGAGGGGGCCGTACGAACGCGCCCACCGCCCGTGGGATCGGCGGGACGAGGCGAGATCGGCCGAGCACGCGGCGTGCGCACGGCACGCGGGGTGGTTGAGATGGGCGGCGTGGTGGCGTATCGTAGGGGCGCGTCAGCCCCCAGGCGTGATCCATGCAGGCAACGCGCCGGGCCGAGCCCCTGGAGCGCCGCCTGCACCGCCCTGCGTCGCCGATCCACGTGCTGCCGTGTCTGCTGGTTCTACCTTCTCGATCCTTGCCGATGCCTTCGACGACGTCGTGGTGCAGATCGGGCGGGACCGTCAGATCCGCTCGGCCAGCCGCGCCGCCGTGCGCCTCGAACTCGGCGGCGCGCTCGACGGGCGCTCCGTGGGCGCGCTCAGCGGCGGCCTCGCGGTGCTGCTCAAGGCCGGGGGCGCCGCCCTCACCGCCGCGCTCGACAAAGACACCCCCGGCGCCTTCACCGCCACGGTGGACGGGGTGGCCTACGAGGGGCGCGTCGTGCCCCAGGGCAGCGGCCTCGCCCGGCGCACCGCCCTCGTCGTCGCCCGCGACCGCAGCGCCGTGCAGGCCGTCGAAGGGCGCCTGCGCGACCACGACGCCCACCTCCGCGCCGTCCTCGACGCCGTGCCCGACGCGCTCCTGATCGGCAACGAGGCCGGCGAGATCGAGCGCGTCAACCAGGCCACCGAGCGCCTCTTTGGCTACCGCGACGCCGACCTGCGCGGGCAGCGCCTGCAGGTGCTCTTCGACGGGCCCCTGGGCTCGCCCACCGCCGGGCACATCGGCGACGCCACCGGCGCGGCGCCCCGCAGCGTCTTCGAGGCCGTCGGCCTCCGCAGCGACGGCACACGCGTGCCGTGCGAACTGCTCCTGACGGCCTACGAGGCCGGCGGCAAGCGCGCCTACGTGGGCCTCATCCGCGACGTGAGCGACTGGAAGGCCGCCGGACACGCCCTGCAGGCCTCCGGCGACCGCCACCACGCGCTCACCCGCCTCATCGGCGCCTTCGCCTTCGAGTACCGCGTCGAAAACTTCGGCAACGCCGCCCTTGACTGGGTGACCGACACCGTCGATGCCGTGCTCGGCTTCGAGCCCGGCCAGTTTCTCGCCACCACGCCCGACGCGCTCGTCCACCCCGACGACCTGCCTGTCTGGTCCGAGGCGCTCACCACCGCCCATGCCGGGGGCGAGCAGACCGTCGAGGTGCGCGTGCGGACGATTGATGGGGCCTTCCGCTGGCTGCGCCTGCTCGCCTACGCCGTGGCCGATGCGGGCGGGCGCGTGGCCCGCCTCCATGTGGCCGCGCAGGACGTGACGGCCCAGAAGGAGAACGCCGATGCGCTCGTGGCCGCGCGCGTGCGCGCCGAGGAGTCGGGACGGCTCAAGGACGCCTTTCTGGCCTCGATGAGCCACGAAATCCGCACGCCCCTCACGGCCATCCTCGGCTTCACCGACATCCTGCGCATGGAAGCGCCCGAGTCCATGCGGAGCTTCATCGAGCCCATCGAGACGGGGGGCAAGCGCCTGATGGAGACGCTGACGGCCCTGCTCGAACTGGCCCAGCTGCGCGCCAACGCCGTGACGCTGAACCCGGGCGTGGTCTCCATCGCCGACGTGGTCGCCGACGTGCTGCGCCAGCACCGCCCCGCCGCCGATGCGAAGGGCCTGCTGCTCGCCGCCGACGTGCCGCCCCGGCTCATCGTCCAGCTCGACCGCTCGGCGCTCGTGCGCGTGCTCTCGAACCTCGTCGGCAACGCCCTCAAGTTCAGCGACACGGGCGGCGTCGCCGTGATCGTGCGGGCCGAGCGGGGGCGCTTTGTTGTGCGCGTGCGCGACACCGGGCGCGGCATCGACCCGGCGTTCATGCCGCACCTGTTCGAGGAATTCCGGCAGGCGTCCGATGGCCTCGACCGCGCCTATGAGGGCAACGGGCTCGGATTGGCGGTGGCGAAGCTGTTCGTGAACCTCATGGGCGGCACCATCACCGCCCGCTCGGTGCCCGGGCGCGGCACCGAGATCGACGTTCACCTGCCGCTCGGGCCCCACCTGCCGGTCTACGACGCGGCCCCGGAGGCGCTCCCGCGCGTGCTCGTGGTGGAGGACCAGGAGGCCATGCGCCGCCTCGTCGACGGCCTGCTGCGCGGCCAGGCGCGCGTGCAGGGCGTGGGCACGCCCGTGGAGGCGCTCGTGGCCGGGGCCAAGAGCGCCTACGACGTCGTCCTGCTCGACCTCGACCTCGGCGAGCGCCTCACGGGCGTCGAACTGATCGGGATGCTCGCGCGGATGCCCTGGGGCGCCGCCGCGCGCTTTGTCGCCATGACGGGCATCGTGTCCACCGACGCCGACGTGGCGTATCTGCTCGATGCTGGCTTCCACGCGTGCCTCCCGAAGCCGTTCACGCGCGAGATGCTGCTCGCGGCGGCCTTCCCGGAGCGCACCGCAGCGGTCGCCGACGAGGCGGCGGCGCTGCCATCGGCACCCGAAGGCTGACCGGCGGATCGGGCGGGCGGGCGCGGGCGTTGGGCGGGCCTGCCCCTTGCCCCCTGTGTCGTTTTCGTCCGTCGTTGCCCAGCCCCGCGTCACTGAGGCGCTGCTGCGCGCGCTCCAGAGCGAGCGCGTGGCCCATGCCTACCTTTTCCACGGGCCCGAGGGCACCGGCAAGCGGGCCGCCGCGCTCGCGTTTGCGCAGGCGCTCCAGTGCGAACGCGGCGGGACCGAGCCGGGGCAGGGCGGCTGCGGCCTCTGCACGCCCTGCACCAAGGTGGCCCGCCTGATCCACCCGGACGTCCACGTCCTGCTGCCGTTTCCCGGCACCGACTTTGACGACGACGACGAGGTGCGCGCCCGCCTCGACCGCCTCGCCGCCGATCCGTACGAGGCCATCGATTTTCGCCGCCGCCCGTCGCTCTCCGACGCCGCGAAGGCCAGCAGCAAGGCCGTGCTCTACTCGGTCGAGCGCATCCACGAGGATCTGCGGCGGCCCATGAGCTACCACCCGGTCGAGGGCCGCTACCGCATCGCGCTGCTCACCGACGCCGACGCCCTCCGCGTGGAGGCCGCCAATGCGTTCCTCAAGCTGCTCGAAGAGCCGGCCGAGCGCACCGTCTTTGTGCTCACCACCGAGCGCGCCGACCGCCTGCTGCCCACGATCACGTCCCGCTGCCAGCACGTCCGCTTCGACCCGCTGCCCGACGAAGCCGTCGCCGGGGCGCTCGCGGCGCGGGGCGTGGCGTCGGGCCCCGAGGCCGATGGCCTGGCGCGCATGGCCAGTGGCAGCCTCAGCCGCGCGCTCACGCTCGCCGCGCAGGACGACCTCGCCGGGCGCCGCGACCTCGCCCTCCAGCTGCTGCGCTTCGCCTACGCCCCCCGCAGCAGCAGCGCCGGCTTGATCGAAGACGTGGCCGGGCTCGGGCGCGAGCCGCTCAAGGGCGTCTTCGAGATGCTCCTCCGCTGGATCCAGGACCTCGGGCGCTACCGCGCGCAGACCGAAACGGCCCGCCTCGTCAACGCCGACCAGGCGGCCACGGTGGCCGCCTTCGTGCGCAACGTCCCCCGCGCCGACCTCGACGCGATGGCGACACTCGTCGAGGAAGCCGCCGGCCTCATCGACCGCAACGTGAGCCCTGCGCTCGTCGTGCGCGTGCTCGCCGACCGCCTCGGCCGCGCCATGCACGACGGCCGCCATATGCCGGTGTTCGTGCCGCTCGCAGGCGCCGCGTAACCGCCTCAGCGTGCTGTCAGGCGGAGCGGGATTGTGCTTTCGCTGGTCGTTCGTTGTTCGTCGTCAGAGTTCAGGGGCCAGGGGCCGTTTAGCTCGCTGCACGGTCTCCCTGGGGGCTTCTGACGACGAACCACGAACGACGAACCACGAACAATAGGCTTGACAGCGCGCTCAGCCTTGCACGAAGAAGTACACCGTCAGCGCCGCCCCGACCACGATCACGAAGCGGCGCACGTAGCGCGCGTCGAGCCGCCGGGCGAGCGCGGCGCCGAAGTAGCCCCCGCCGATGGCTCCGGCGGCCATCACCGCCGCCTCAGGCCCGCGCACGGCCCCCGCGACGACGAACGTGACCACGGCCACCCCGTTGATGCACGCCGCGAGCCACGTTTTGAGCGCGTTCATGCGGTGGACATCGGTGAGGCCGGCCATTGTGAGCGCGGCCATCATGAGGATGCCGATGCCCCCGCCGAAGAAGCCGCCGTACACGCTGATGACGAGCTGCGCGAGCATCCCCGCCGGGCTGAGGCGCTCGGTCGCAGGCGCACCGGGGGCCGCCGCGGTGCCGGCGGTGCGCAGGCGCGCGGCGAGCACCGGGCCGAAGGCGAAGACGAGCGTGGCCGTGAGCAGCAGCCACGGGATGAGCCGCGCGAACGACGCATCGGGCGTGTGGAGCAGCAGGCGGGCGCCGAGGTAGCCGCCGAGCCCGCTCACGAGGCTCAGGGCCACGAGCCGCCGGGGCTGGCCCTGGAGTTCGCGGCGGTAGGCGGCCGCCGAAGCCAGCGAGCCCGGCCAGAGGGCGACCGTGTTGGTGGCATTGGCGGCCACGGGCGGCACGCCGAGAAAGAGCAGCGTCGGGAACGTCAGGAAGCTGCCGCCACCGGCCACGGCGTTCTGCGCGCCCGCGAGGCCGGCCACCGCGAACAGAAGGGCGCCTTCAGGGAGCGTCATGCGGGCGGGCAGGAGGAAGGGGGATTCAGCCGGGCACGCGCGCCGGTTCCGCGCCCGCG
Organism: Rhodothermales bacterium; assembly: GCA_963740755.1. Lineage (GTDB taxonomy): Bacteria > Bacteroidota > Rhodothermia > Rhodothermales > BA12 > CAVSDF01. The sequence goes on along the minus strand of CAVUFJ010000005.1, from coordinate 338,171 downwards.
TCCAGGGGCACGCGCGCTGCGCGCCGGGCCGCCAGCGCTGCCCATCCGAGCGTGAGCCCCGCCGCCGTGGCGAGGAAGAGCGCCACGAGGGCCACCGCCATCCCCGCCGAGGGCACCGTGTAGTCCGGGATCAGGATGAGCAGCACGTTGCCGAGCGCGAAGTAGCTGAACGTGCGGCTGCCGAGCGCGTGCATCGTGCGCCGCAGCGGGCCCGGGGCGAGCCGGTCGGCGAGCATGGCCAGCGGGAGCAGCGCGCACGCGCCGAGCACGCCGTAGGCGTAGTACACGGGCGCATTGTGGGCGCGGTACGCCCCGAGCGACACGATCCCCCGGAAGAAGCCGCCCACGCCCACGCGCGCCATCTCCGCTCCCACGAGCGCCACCGACACGGCCACCACGAGCGCGGCGAGCGCGCGCCCATCCCGGCGCGGGGCCGGCGTGTAGAGGACGTGCCCGAAGGCCATCCCCGCGATCACGAGGGAGATGGAGTGGAACGCGCTCGGCCCCCACGTCTGGGTCGTGCCGAGGGTGAGGTCGCCGAGCACGCGGAGGGCGTCGAGGGGGGCGGGCAGGCGCTGGACGACGAGCGCGTCGAGCAGCCACACGGCCGCGAGGACGGCGCCGAGGCCCCCGAAGCCCCAGCGGTGGCGCACCGGCAGCAGGAGCAGGAGCGCGCCGAGCAGCAGCAGGTACAGGGCGAAGATGACGTTGTACCCTTCGAGCGTGAGCAGCCCGACGCTGCGGAGCAGGTAGCCGAACGGCTCGGGGCGGCAGACGCGTGACGAGCGCGGCGAGACCGACAAAGGCGGCGTAGCACTGCACCATCCGGCGGCGCAGGCGCGGCCACACCGCCGCCCCCTGCGTGGCGTAGCGCCGGTAGTGGACCACCTCCGCCATCACGCCAAAGAGCAGCAGCAGCCCCGGCGTAGACGCCCGCGTGACCGAGCGCATCGTCAGCCAGACCCCTTCGGGCGTTACGGTATCGACGTGAAACTCCAGGATCGCGTGCGAGAGGAGGGCCAGCGTGACCGTCAGGCAGCGAAACGTGTCGAGCGGGCCGATGCGCGCCGGGCGGGCGGGCAGGGCGGGCGTGGGAAGGGAAGCAGGCATCGAGGCGGCGGGCAACGGCCTGCCGAGCATACGCGCGTCCGCGTTTCAGAACAACGCGGGGCGCCCTTCGCGCAGAAGAGCGCCCCGTGCCAGGGGGGTAGGGTGGTCAGTCGTCCACGTCGGCACCCTCGGGGCCGCCCCGTCCTGGAGGCGGCGGGGGGCGACCGCCGGGCGTGGGTGAGGGCGCGAACGTGTATTCCTTCGGGGGCGTGGCGCCCATGAGGTGCTGCACGAAATAGTCCCACCGGCGGCGCGTCATGTAGGGCTCGCCGCCGAAGCCGTGGCGGCGGTTGGGGAAGAGAATCAGGTCGAAGTCCTTGTTGGCGCGGATCAGCTCGTTGACCACCATGAGCGTGTTGTTGGGCGGCACGTTGTTGTCCATCGTCCCGTGGGCGATGAGCAGGTGCCCCTTGAGCGCGTCCACGCGAAGCTGGTTGGCCTGGTTGTCGTAGCTCGTGCCGCCGGCCTCGCCGCTGGCGAGCAGGCCCTGCCACTTCTCGCCCCAGTCGTCTTCGTAGGTGCGGTTGTCGTGGTTGCCGGCCTGGCTCACGGCCACCTTGAAAAAGTCCGGATACTGGAGGATGGCGGCGGCCGCAGCGTAGCCACCGCCGGAGTGGCCGTAGATGCCCGCGCGGTCGAGGTCGATCCACGGATAGCGCGCGGCGAGCTGCTGCATCCCCGCCACCTGATCCGGCAGGCCATTGTCGCCCAGGTTGCCGTAGTAGCCGTCGTGGAAGCTCTTCGAGCGGCCCGGCGTGCCCATCGCGTCGATCTGGATGACGATGAAGCCGAGTTCGGCGAGCGCCCGCGTGTCGCCCCGGGCGGGGGAGAAGCCGCGCCCGCCCACGCTGCCGGTCTGCGGGCCGGGGTAGATGCTGTTGATGATCGGGTAGCGGCGCGTCGAGTCGAAGCTACGTCGGCCTGAACATGAGCCCGTAGAGGTCCGTCACCCCGTCGCGGGCCTTGACGGAGAACGGGACCGGCGGCGTCCAGCCCGTCGCCATGAGCCGCGCGGCGTCGGCGCGCTCCAGCGGGAGCAGCAGGCGCCCCGTCATGTCGCGCACGACCGATACCGGCGGCACTTCGGGGCGGGCGTACGTGTCCACGAACGAGCGGCCATCGGGGGCGAGGCGGACGGTGTGGTCGGCGTCCTCGGGCGTGAGCAGCGCGAGGCCGCGCCCGTCGAAGCCCACGCGGTAGAGGTGGCGGAAGTACGGGTCGCGCCCGGCTTCGCGCCCGCCGCCGGTGAAGAAGATCGTCCGGGAGGCCTCGTCCACCTTCACTACCTGGAGCACCGCGCCGGGTCCGCGCGTGATCTGCCCTTTGAGCGCGCCCGTGGTGAGGTCGTAGAGGTAGAGGTTGCCCCAGTTGTCGCGCTCGGAGAACCAGAGCACCTCGTTCGAGGCGGGCAGCACCTGCCAGTTCACCTTGCCTGCGCCGGACTCGTAGTACGTCGGCGACGTCTCGCTCAGGATCTCGCGCACGGCGCCGGTCGTGAGGTTGGCCTCGCGGAGGTGGGCCTGCTTGTGGTCGCGCGAGGAGGAGGCGAAGAACAGGCGCCGGCTGTCCGCGCTCCACTGCACGTCCGCCCAGGTGCCGCCGCAGACGACGTGGTCGCACAGCGTCGAGCGGTGGGCATCGGGGGGCATCTGCAGGCGCAGCACGCGCGGGGCGGGCGCGGGCCCGTCGCCGAGGTCGATCACGACGCGCTCGATGCGGAAGATGAGGCTGTCGCCTGGCATCGGGTACTTCCACGACTCCAGCGTGGGATGTCCCACGGCGGTGCTCACGAGGTACATCGAGCCCGTGCCGCGCGCGTCGTGCTGGAACGTGGCGATGCGCCGCGAATCGGGCGACCAGACGACGACCGGCCGGTCGCTCTTCGTCCAGCCCGCGTTGTCGGTCGCGTAGCCGTACTCGGGCTGCCCGTCGGTGGTGAGCGGCGTTTCCTGGCCGCTCGCGAGGTCGCGCAGCCACAGGTTGTTGCTCCGCGTGAACACGGCCCGCTTGCCGTCCGGCGAGGCCACCTGCGTGAAGGGGCCGTTCGCGGCGGCCGGCGCGGCCTCGGTGCAGCGGTAGGTGCGCAGGTCGCAGGTGAAGCGTTTGCGCTCCACGCCCACCGTCACGAGCGTCCCGGTGTCATTGAGGTCGATCGTGCGGAAGGGCAGGCGGGCCGCCTCGTAGGTGGCGCCGGCGGCGGTGCCGAGGGCGGTGGCAAAGCGACCCGGATCGAACACGGCCGTACGCGTGCGCCGCGCCGGATCGACGAGCCAGTATTCGGTGCCGGCGCTGGTCGTGCTCGCGTACCAGAAGCGCCCATCGGGGAGCCAGTTGGGCAGCACGGTGCCGCCCGCGACGAGCCCGCCGAGGTTCTGGCCGAGAAAGCGGGCCGCGCGGTCGTAGTCGGCGGCGGTGAGCACGGCGCCGGGCTGGGCGGCAAGTGGGGCGGCGGAGAGCAGCAGCAGGCCCGCGAGCACGCGCAGGCGGACGGAGAGAGACGGGGGCATGGCGCAGGGGGCCGCTCGCGGCGGCGATGGAACAGCCCCTAAAGTAGGCGCTCGGCTCCCGCTCCAAACCCTTGCGGGTCACGCGCCGCCGCCAGGAAAAACGCCCCCGCTCCTGTAGGCGTGGTGGCCGCTTCGCCTGCGGCCCGCGCCCCAGCGTCTCAGCCCACGTGCATCCGGGGCCCCTCGGAGGGCATCTGGATGTAGGCGACCGCGCCCGGGTTGATCCACGTCACGCGGGTGCCGACGATGAGGCGCGTCATCCGCCGTTCGGCGACCCCGCCTATGATCTGATCGACGACGTTGACCGGGATGGGCAGCGTTTCGCCGCCGAGAAAGTGTACGATGGCGCGGGCGCCCTTGCTCGATTCCATGCTCTCCGTTAGGTACGTCGGGCCGTTCGTGCCGCCTGGCCGCTGCACCCCGCCGGGTCGCTGCTTTCGGAGCAACCCGGCGGGATGACGGCGACGGTCTGGTCGGGCCCTGCGGTGAGGGGGGAGTGTTGGCGCGGCCGCGTCTCGGCCGCCCGCACTCCTCGCCTCGGACTAGAGCCGCAGCCGCCCCTGTGTTCCGATCCCTCGCAATCTCTTCGGGAGGTCGAGCGCTTGAGCATACGCGTCACCGCCGGCATGGCGGCGCGCGATGAAGGAAGGCCGCTAGGTAAGTGCGCCGCCTTCGGCTGGAATTGCCCCGTTTTGGTGGGTCTGGGTCTTCCTGCACTTTCGTGTGATCGGGGTGGGAGCCTGTCGGAGCTCGAAACCGCTCGCATCCGCTCCAGGGCCGCTCTGACGACGAATTTCCGCGCAGTTGGCGTCCAGCGACTCCGTCAGAGTGTGCTCCTGCCGAATCGGGAGCGCTCGAAGCCCTGATTCACCCGAGAAGGCCCTTCTGTCAACGAAACCATCCGGTTTTACGCTGCCTTGCGCCATGGGGCATCACACAAAATGCGGAAGAGCCACCGAAACGGGGCAACTCTAGCCGGAGCGAGGGCATGGGGCTTCAGGACGAAGCGGGTTGAGTAGCTTCGAGGGCGAAAGTAGAAACGGAAACGACCGCTCATCGCAGTAGATAAGGCGGGTGGCCCCGGATTTGTTGAAGCCCGCCACATGGAGAGCGTCATAGACCGTCGGCCCGCTACGCCCTTTTTTGCATCGTCATCTCGATAGCGGCCATGTAATCGGCCTGACTGAGCGAGACAAGGGCGATCTCACGGCGCAATCGCGCGATGATCCGGCGGCACTCCTCATGCGGCATCTGGAAGAACCCCGATGTAACGTTGAACACCTCAGCGAGCGCGTGCGTGGTCGCCATCATCTCGACTCGCTCCACCCGAGCCTTGTACCATGCCCTGGCCGCGTCGTGGTCGCGGTGCGCCTTCACTACGACGCGCACGAGCACGGAGCTATCCAGAAGGAAGCTCACCGGCCCTCGTAGGTCTGCCGCATATACTCCTCGACGGAGCCGGTACGGGCGTGCTCAGGCACCGGCCCGGAGTGTAGACGAGCAGGCCCGTTTCCGCGTCGTCGTAGAGATCGAGCTTGCGGGGCGCCTGTTTGCTCCGAGGCGGCGAGAGGCGCCGCGGCGCTGGGGAGATGGGGTTCTTGCGTGTGGGCATGAACGAAGAGAGTAAGGGTAAGCGGCCAACGATCCCCCAACCCAAATGTGCCAGAGAGGGCGGCATGGGGCCTTTCACACAGCCAAACATTTCTTTAGAAGGGGCTTGTTTTATGCAATCATTTGGCTTACGTTACCTCCCAACCCCTACAATCGTGACCGCGAAGGAGCTACGGGACAGGCTACCTGATGGTATCACCGGAATTGCTCTGGCCCCAGAGTGGGCCTGTCGCGTCCGGCGTGGAATACCGCCGTCAACCGCGCGCAGCACCTGACGCCTGAGCAGGTGGGCACATTTGCCGACGCTCTTGAATCGCTGGGGGACAAGGCCAAGGGTATTGCCGACGCACTTCGATCCCAACCTTGAGCGTGCGATGAGCTTAGATATCCCCCTCAGCAATAACGACGCCCGGCACCGTGAGGCGCTTGTTGAAGCCCTCGGCTCGGCCGGGCTTGGCGCGTATGTGCTCCACAGCGGCGGGGGCAACTATCACGTCGTGCTGTGGATCTCTACGAGGCCGGAGACGACATCCTCTACGTTGCCACAGGGGCTGTGTTGACGACGGATGGGTGCGATGTAGGGGTGTGGGGATGGTATCAGGGGGAAAGCGTGGACTTCGATCACCTTGTACCTGTCACGACCATATCCGAGGTTGTTGCGGTGTTTGAGGCTTACTGGCGTGAGCGCGCAGCCTGGGTGGAGAGTCTGCGGCGAGCAGAGTTCGCTTACGCTCCTCCCCTTATAGTCTGAAAATGCCACAAATCAGGACCGGTTTAGCTGTAGAATCGCCTCCGCCACCTCGCTCGTATACTTGAAATCTGTGGAAGCGACGCCGTCGAATAAGCCCCGCGTCATTGACCTTTTCTGCGGCGTGGGGGATTTAGCCTTGGGGCCCACCAGGCAGGATTGATGTCGCATTGGCCGTTGACAAGGACAAAGACCTCACGCACTCGTTCAATGTCAACTACCCCGAGGTGCCTCTTGAGCACGCGGACCTGACCACGTTTACGCCGTCTGAACTATTGGTGCTAGCTGGAATTGGGGTGGGAGAACTCGATGGATTGATCGGTGGCCCCCCCTGTCAGGGGTTCAGCATCATGGGGGCGCGGCTCTCGACAGACCCGCGAAACGACCTGTTTAAGCGGTTTTTTGAGTTCGTAGCGCTCGCCAAGCCGGCCTTCTTTATCGCGGAGAACGTCCCGAATATCCTCGCTCCGATGTACACCGACATCGTGAAAGGGGCACTTGCGATTGTGCCGGAGAGCTACACGCTTGTCCCCCCTTTCATCCTCGATGCGAAGAATTTCGGGGCTGCAACGACGCGGAGACCTACCTTCGTGACCGGGTACGATCCGGCGCGGGTCGCATCCATTGACCCGAAGGAGCTGCTGTCTGTGAAGGCGGCACCGGCCACGGTCGCTATGGCATTCGAAGGATTGCCCGGCCCGGTAGGGAGCCCCGACGAGGATTACGGCTGGGCTCCGTATCCGGACGACGTTTCGTCAGGAGCCCTCAACGCCTACGCCCAAGAACTCCGCCAGGCCCCTGTGAACGGCTTCGCTTCGGAGCAGGTGCGCGCCAAGTGTGCCTCTGAGGTGTCGGGCGTCAAGATCACCTTCCACAAAGCATCGCTTGTCGAGCGAATGGAAGCTCAGGAGGCGGGCTCGAAAGATCCAACGTCGAGGGCCCGGCGGCTACGGCTTACCGAAGCCGCCCCGACGATCCGCGCGGGCACCGGCCCCGACAAGGGGCGTGGGATGTCCACGCGCCACATCCACCCGGAGGAGCCGCGCGTGATCACGGTGCGCGAGGCGGCACGCTTGCAGGGCTTTCCGGGACTGGTACCAGTTCCACCCGACCAAGTGGCACAGCTTTCGGATGATCGGCAACAGCGTCTCGCCCTTCGTGAGCCGAGCCGTGCTGGCCTACATCTGTGAGCGTTTAATCAAACGCTAAAGCTCTGCCCGGACGAAAGCAGGGTAGTAGCGGTAGATGCTTCTGTGGTAGTCCGCAAAGTCCTTCTCGTTCAACCATGCTGGCCTTCTCTTCCCCTTTTTAGGCATCCTAACTTCGAGTTCAAAGCGCTCCTTCTCGGTCAGTAGAGGTACTCGAATAGGGAAAGCCTTCTTCGCACCTCGATAAAAAAAAGAGAGAGAGCGAAAGCCTGCCATTGTCTGCCGGGTTGCGGAACCGTTATCACCCAAAAGCCAAGCAATGGTCATCATTTGGGCCTTTTCTTGCTCTTGATATTGAAAGTTGAGGTACTGATAAAGCTTCGGCTTTGGCCCTTTCCGGTGAGCCGTGATAAGGCGTTCTAACTGAGCCTGTAAGATGTCACGGTAGAGGTCTGCCTTACCCCGGAAGCCCGAAAGTTGTCTGGCTCCAGTTTATCTGGGTACTTGATCTACCCCTATCGCATCTTGCAATCTGCTGCCTCTCCGCTTCGACGTGTTCTGAAGCCGACAGTTTGACATGTTTTGTTGTCCCGTTTCCAGCATCAACTTCAAGAAGTTTAGACTCGGGTCCGGCGTTTAGAGTGATTATCAGGCTGCTACCAATAGGGGCATTCTGTGCAAAAATTCGCATATCTGCGATCACGTCGGGCGACATAGTAGACACGTAGTCTAGCCACAGTATAGACCGGGTTTTCCAAGATAATTTTCCAAGCGCAAAGGCTGAAGGTTTGTCCACGACCTCAACACATGCATAAGGCTTGTTAAATCTATATCTGGCTATATCAATGTAGTCGCGCTCGATGCTGATCATATCGTGTATGCCAAGGTGTTTGTGAAACAGCTTGAAATCCACAAATTCGAGAGCACCAAATCCAATATACCTATAGCCACGGACCGCTTCGAATGGGTGTAGCATTCGAAGCGATTCCGCAATCATTTGACGCTCAACCGCCTTGGCAGGTCGGAGCTTATAATTGTGTTTCGCCATTGTATTTATTTGATCTATACAACTTTTTCAAGACTTAATCTCGTATTCGTAGTAATAGTCAACAGGCTTCCCTCCGAGATCTTTCAGATATTTGGTTTTAAGATGGGATTTAACCTGATCAACAGCCGCTTTGGGCTTCTGGAAGGAGGCGATAGTTGACATAGGCTCTTTCGGGGTCACAACTTTTGGAACGACTCCTGTAAATTCTCCTACTGCCGAGATTGAGTCAATGGGTACTTCCAGGGTCGTTTTTAGCCTTTCAGACAAGGCTTCAGCCCCCTGACTTTGTGCCTCGTAGGCTTTCCGAATGAAACTCACAACAGGCTCCATAGCCTTCAGCATGAGTTGACGTGCATCAATGAAGGCCTTCGAATCGGTATCGAGATCTGTCTTTGACGTGTTCCAAGGTAGACGGGCTGGGTTGTCGGTATCCCAAGAACGCGTAACCTTTAAAGACGCATACTCTGCGTGGTACGCTGGAATACCAAAGTCTTTTTCCCCCCATCCTACTAATTCGCGGCGTTCAGCGCGCAGAACAGTTCGGCCATTGCAGATGATGTACCAGCCAGAAGCCTCGGTTGGATTTGGGGGCTTCGAGATACCTGCAATGCATCGAAAATGGAGCGGAGAGGCCACCCCATTAAAGATGTGTTTTGTCCAGGCAGGTTTCGCCTCAGGAATGTCAACCAGCTTGTACACTTCGGTTGTAAGACGCTCGCCATTAAGGATTATCTCAAGACCACGGGCCAGAGCGTCCGACTGCTTACCACGAATTGCATTTCGAAGGCCCGTTATAAACCAACTATGCTTGAACTGCATCGCAACCTCACTGCGGAGTGCAGTTACGGTGACCTGAGTACCCCTGTCTTCGACCGGGAAAGTCCCCGATGGATGATTCTTGACCGCAGACCTTAAGTCGAATTTCCACGAATCCATGTCATCATTCTTGGCCCATTCAACTAAGTCAACAGATATGCCGAAACTGTCTTTGTCTGATGTTGTTTCGATATCGAAGTATCTTCCAAGCTTGAATATGGATCGTTTCATTCCAATCCCAAATCTCCCAACAGATCCTTTTACTGAAGATGAATTTTCTGGCCTACCAAACCTAAACACCTGCTTCTTTGCAACCTCAAGCTCAATGCCTCCGCAATTATCGGATATAGAAAGGCTTTCGTATCGAGCTTAACATCTATAACAAGACCAGTATAGTCCCCTTTGGAACCTCGTAGTTTCTTGGCACCATCAACCGCATTGTCAATCAGCTCTGCTACTGCACCCGTTATATCTATATCCCTTACTAGCATTTCTATGAACAACATTTTTGTGGGCCGGGCGTCTACCTCATTGTTTGCTAAGTAGAAAGACATGGAGCTCGTGGTCTTGTTGTAAATGAGCCTGACTTCTCGTCGGGTTGTTTCAAAGCGAATCAGAAGCCTTTCCACTTGCCCCAGACGCGCCCGTAGATCTCGAAATCGTCGGTGCGTTTGATGTCAAACGGGGTGTATTAACGGTTCCGGGGCGGGGCGACGAGCTTCCGGCCCGGCTTGCTTTTGAGCTGCTTTACGTGTAGCGCTTCCTCCATCCGAAAGAACTAGATCGCATCCGTGGTGATGCTTTTGGTGCCCTATGGCAGAGGCTTGACGACAAGCCGGTCACCGCTCGAAGACGATATGGAAAACCCGGCCCCCTATCAAGTCCCTCCGCGTCAAGGCGACCGAATGCCGCCTGCAGAGTGCGATGCGCTCAAAGCCCGTGTTGCTGCTCTTGGCTTCACGTAGGCCGAGGTGGCGCGGCGCCTTGAATATTCCCACACGGCGATGGGGATGGCGTTTGCGTTCACGTTGCCCATGATGCGGCTCGAAAGGGAGAGCGCAAACCCAAACTCACGAGCGTGCAGCAGGCGACGGCGAGGCGTGTGCTCGGGTCGGCAGATACCACGGTGGGGGAGGGAGCAAACCTGCTGGGGGCTCCCGCTCGACGCTTTACCGGGCGGGCCTTGTGCCATCGGCAGTCCAAAAAACGGCCTGAAACCTTTCCCTCGATTTTCGCGCCCCCACCGGGGAAACCCTCCTTTCCCTCGCAATAACCGACTTCTTCCGACTTTTTGAGTACAAGCAAAAACGCCGATTCTGCGCTGGAACGGCAGTATCGGCGTTTTTGGGGGTGGGCCTGGCAGGGATCGAACCTGCGACCTCTCGCGTGTGAAGCGAGCGCTCTAAACCGCTGAGCTACAGGCCCGTTGGGGGGCTCAAGATACGGCAGCCACGCAGGCAGGCAAATGCGAAGGAATCACGCAAATTGCCGCCGCGTCACGGAAGCGCGCGGGCCGTCCACTCGGCGAGGCGGCGGGCGCGGCGCACCGAGTCGGCGCGGGTGGCCACGCGGGGCTCGCCGTAGAGGACGCGCGCCGAAATCGGCAGGGCCACCGAGGACGCTGCGGTCAAGGGCGCCGCGGGGCTTGTCACCATGCGGTCCATCTCGGCGGAAGCCGCAGGCGTGTCGAGCGAGGCGCGGGCCGTGAAGACCGCAGCACCCATCGCGCACGCCAAGACGATAATCGTGGCGCGCAGCGCAGGCGACCCGGGCAGCGATGCGTGCGCAGTGGGCGCTGGGGCCTGGGGGACATCCTCGGGCAGCAGGCCCTCACGGAGCAGGCGGGCGTGGAGCTGCTCGCGGAGGTTGCACGGGGCGTGGACGTCGCAGCCGTAGCCGCAGAGCATCTGCCGCGTGTGCCGCAGCCGCTCGACGAACCCGGTGAGGTCCGGATTGCCGCGCAGGCATTCCTCGAACGCCGCGCGCGCCGCCGGACTCATCGTCCCGTCGACGTATTCCGTCAAGAACTCCCCGAGCCACGGGTACTGATCGTCGCAATCACGCATGAAGGCCGGCGTGCGGTAGGCCGAAGGAAAGGACGCGGGCGCCGAAGGGTTCCAGGGGCAGGGAAATCGGGGATCGGGAAGAGGGCCGCGCAGCAGCAGGGCGGATGCCCTACTGCGCCGCCTTTGCCGACCCCCGATGCCCGGTTCGATCAGCCGCCCCAGTCGTCGGAGACGCCCTCGTCTTCCTCGGGCGTGTAGACGTCCTTGAGCAGCTGCTGGAGCTTTGTGCGGCCCCGGTTGATGCGGCTCTTGACGGTGCCCATCGGCAGGCCGGTGATCTCGGCGATCTCCTCGTAGGCGAGCTGCTGCACGTCGCGCAGCACGACGACCTCGCGGAACTCCTCGGGGATCTGGCGGAGCGCCTCCTGGATGGCGGCGTCCTGGAGCACCCCGTTGGCGTGCGTGTCCGGGCGGAAGGTGTTGTCGGGGATCTCGACCTCGTACTCCTCCTCGTCCTTGTTGATGCCCTGGAGACTGGTCACGCGGCGGCGGCGGCGCTTGCGGTACTCCGAGCGCGCGAGGTTGCCCGCGATCGTGTAGAGCCACGTCGAGAAGCGGGCGATGCGGCGGTACGAGTGGCGGTTGCGGAAGACGCGCATGAACGTCTCCTGCAGCAGGTCCTCGCTCTCGCGGGCATCGCCGAGAAAGCGGTAGAGGTAGCTTGCCAGCGGGTCCTTGTAGCGGGCGACGAGCAGGTCGAACGCTTCCACCGACCCGGCCTGGAACTGGGCCATGAGGTCCTCGTCGTCCATGACGGTGAGGAGGCGCTGGCGGCGTTCGGCGGCGGTGAGCGGTCGGCGCAGCGTGGTGGTATTCATAGGAGCGGGGTTGATCTAGTCGGGGCGCCGGGGCGGGCGCGGGGCTCAGGCGGCGGAGACGAGGCGCCGGAGCAGGAGCAGGAGCACGAGGCGGGCGTCGCGGGCGGAGCCGCCCTTGAGCTCGTAGTCGGCCGCGAGGAGCGCGGCGAAGCAGTCGGGCAGGCGGGCAGGGCCGAGGCGGTGGAGGGCGGCGAGGTACTCCTTGGCAAAAAAGGGCGGCACGCCGATCTCGGCGGCCACCTTCTCGTCGGGATGGCGGCCGGGGCCGAGGGCGGCGAGCCGGGCAAGCTTGGCAAAGAACGTACTCAGGAGCGCGACAAGGCGGAGGGCCTCACCGGTGGCATTAGATGCCTGTTGCAACAATCGCTCCGTGATGGTGAGCGCTTCCGGGAATTTCCCCTCTCCGACGGCCTTCTGCAACTCAAATACGTTGAACTCTCGGCTCTGACCGGTCGCCCGCAGCACATCGTCGCGCGTGATGGTGGTGCGGGGGGCGGCAACCGCTACCAGCTTGTCAGCTTCGGAGGCGGCAGCCTGCAAATCTGTCCCGATAAGGTCCGCCAGCATGGCAGCCGCGTCGGCCTCCAGCTTCACGCCCTTGCTCTTGAGCAGGCGCGTCACGAAGCCCGTCACCTCGCGCGGCTTGAGCGGCTTGAACTCGACCGCCTCGGCCTTGGCCTTGAGCGCGCGGTAGGGCTGCTGCGTGAGGTTGGGACGGTTGCGGCACGCGAGCACGACGACGGCGCTCGGGTTGGGCCGCTCGGCGTAGCCCTGAAAGAGGGCCGCCCCGCGCAGCTTCTCGAAGTCCCGCACGACGACCACGCGCCGCTCGGCCATCATCGGGTAGGCGTTGCAGAGCGCGAGCACCTGCGTGGCCTCGGTCTCGGCGCCGTAGACGATGTCGAGGTTGAAATCGCGTTCGTGCGCCTGCACGCCGTGCTCGATGGCGAGCCGCTGCGCCTGATCGACGAGAAACTGCTCCTCGCCATAGAAGAAGTAGAGCGGCTTGAAATTCCGGGCCCGGAACGCCGTCTCCAGGTTGTCGAACGTCAGGGCCATGGGCAAGGAGCGGGGTGAGCGGCGCCGAACAGAACATCCCAAGATGTGCCCCGAGGGTGACAACGGTGTGGCACACCCGGCGATGCAAATGAAAACGCGCTACCTACCCAGTTTCGTGAGGCGGGCGTGCAGAATGGCGCGCCGGGGCAGCGCCGGGGCACTCGGGGCACGGCGCCAGGCCTGCCGCTGGTCACGCGCCGGCGAGGCCGCGGGCGTCGTGGAGGTGCTCGGCGAGCGTGCGCAGGTGCGCGGCGTCGGCGAGGACGGCGGCGTGCAGCGGCGGCGCGGCGGCCTCGAAGGCGGGCTCCGAGAGCGCGTCGAAGGCGGCGAGCAGGGCCGTCCGGGCGTCCGTTACGCGGTCGAGCAGCGCGTCTATGGACAGGGCCGCGCTGTCGGCGTCCTCGTCGGGCGCGTCGGCGTCCGGCCACGGCGCAGCGCCGAAGAGGGCGGCGGTGCGGGCGGCGTCGCGCGCGGCGAGGGCGGCGTAGGTGGCGCGCAGCGACGGCACGCCGGGCGCGGGCGCCTCGGATTGCAGGCGCTCGGGCAGGCGCGCGAGGGGGACGCGCAGCATCGCCACCTCGTCGAGGAGGTAGGCGAGGGCGTCGCGGAGGGCGGCGCGGGCGAGCGGCGCGGGCGCCCGCTCAGGCATCGGCGCCGGGCGTGGTGTAGGGGATCACGTTCTGCTCGCCCGTGCGGACGTCCGCCCCAGGTGCGCCGGGTGGCCACGTGCGGCTCGTCGCGCAGGTGGGTGCGCTCGAGTTCCTCCATGCCCTCGTCGACGAGCCACTGCACAAAGTGCTGGTCCTTGACCGAGTGCAGGTTGTTGTCCTCGCGGTAGTCCCACGGCGCGCGGTTCGTGCTGCCCTGCGGGTCCTTGTACTGCGCGAGAAAGTCGAAGCGGTCCTGCAGGCGCTCGGCGGGCACGAGCAGGCGGTCGAGGCCGAAGATGGCCTCCTGGCGGTTCTGGAAGGTGAGGTCGTACTCCTTCGACATCACGATGGCCTCTTCGGGGCACACCTCCTCGCAGAAGCCGCAGTAGATGCAGCGGAGCATGTTGATCTCGAACCACGCGGGCTCGCGCTCCTTGACGTTGTCCACCTCGTGGCTCTGCATCGAGATGGCGAGCGGCGGGCAGGCGCGCGCGCACAGGTTGCACGAGACGCAGCGGGGCCGCCCGGCCTCCTCAACGAGCACGGGGCGCCCACGGAACACGTCCGGCGGATACCACTGCTCCTCGGGGTACTCGAACGTGTAGACGGGGTCCTTGACCATCCGGCGGAACGTGTAGCCGAGGCCGCCGAAGACCTGCGGCATGAACGTCCGCTCCCAGAAGTGCAGCGTGCGCTCGTCGTCTTGGCGCGTCGTGGTGTACTGGCCGGGCATAGGGCGGGGGTGAGAATCAGGCGGAAGATAAGGGGGCAGACGCCGGGGATCAGGCGTCGGCGCGCGCAGATGGGCAGGGCGGGCGGCTTCTTCCGCGATTTCCCATTCCGGCGCCCTGCCGTGCTATTGCGCTGCGCACTGGTCGCCGCGCCGGACGCCGAGCGGTCCGGTGCGGGTGATGCACTGGCCGGGGCCGGGCAGGCTCGTGGGGAAGTTGGAGATGGACGCCTCCGGGTCGCGGTTGTGGGGCACGTAGTGCGAATGGTTGCCGTGCGAGACGGCCAGGTATTCGCCCGCGCCAAACGGGTTGAGCACGCGGCGCATGACGAAGAAGAGCACGACGACGGCGAAGGCCACCACCGCGAGGCGGCGGCGGGACCAGCGGGGGCGGACGGGCGAGGCGGGCGTGAGGTCCATCGGAGCGGGAGAGCGGGCCGGGAACGAAGGCCCCGCCGCATGGTGCCTGCCCGCATGAGGAACGCTCCACGAATGCCGCGCCTGTTTGCCCTGCTGCCCCTGTTGCTGCTCGTCGCCTCGCTTCAGGCGCAAGCGCCGCATTCGCTGTATCGCACTATCGACGTACTCGACTACGACTTCACGATCACGCTCTCGCCCACGAGCGACGAGATCCAAGGCGTGGCAGAGATGGAGTTCAAAATGGACGCAAACGTGCCGCCTTCGCTTGACAGATCCGCTCTGAACGCGTGCTGGACCGTACCTCCGGCACTCGTCGCTCTGACTTCGTGATCCGAGCCGGGAACTGGCAAGGGCATGGTGGTGGACTCTGTATTGCGGCCTTCAAGCGGGTTCAGGGTCCCACCCGGTAACGCGCCTCAACGTTCGACGCGGATGAGCGGCTCCAGGATTGACCTGCTCGTGTCGGGCTGCCCCGAGGAGGGAGTGTGCCGGATCCGCTATCTACTACCACGGCATCCCCGCCGATGGGCTCATCATCGCGCAACAACAAGCACGGGCGGCGCACCTTCTTCGGGGACAACTGGCCCGACCGCGCCCGCCACTGGCTGCCCACGGTAGACCACCCCGGCGACAAGGCGACCGTCTCGTGGCACGTCACCGCGCCGCTCGGCTACGGCATCATCGCCAACGGGCGCCGCATGGCGTCGTGGTGCGACGTCGGCGGCCTGCCACGCCGACTACCGCTCGGACGTGCCGCTGCCCACGAAGGTGATCGTCTTCGGCGCCGCGCCGTTTGCCGTCACGCAGGCGGGCACGGCGGCGGGCGTGCCCATCGAGTCGTGGGTGTACGAGGAGGACCGCGCGAACGGCTTCCGCGAGTACGCGGCGGCGGTGCCCATCGTGGCGTTTTTCGACTCGCTGCTCGCGCCGTTCCCGTACGAGAAGCTCGCCAACGTGCAGTCCAAGACGCGCTACGGGGGCATGGAGAACGCGGGCGCCATCTTCTACCACGAGAACTCGACGCCCGGCAACGGCTCCCAGGAGGGCCTCCTCGCCCACGAGATCGCCCACCAGTGGTTCGGCGACTGGGCGACCGAGGCCGACTGGCCGCACCTGTGGCTCTCGGAAGGCTTCGCCACCTACCTCACGGACGTGTGGTTCGCGCACAAGGAAGGCCCCGCGCGCCTCGCCCGCGACCTCGCCGAGCAGCGGCAGACCGTGCTCAACCTCTGGCGGCAGGCGCCCGGCGCCGCTCGTGGACACGGTCTACGCCGAGCCCAACGAACTGCTCACGCCGAACGTCTACCAGCGCGGCGCGTGGGTGCTGCACATGCTCCGCGTGAAGCTCGGCGACGCGGCGTTCTTCGAGGGCGTGCGCGGCTACCTCCTCCGCTACGGCGGGCGCAACGCCACCACGGCGGACCTGCAGCACGCCTTCGAGGCGGCCTCGCGGCAGCGCCTCGGGGCCTTCTTCGCGCAGTGGACGCGCCGCGCCGGGCAGCCGCGCCTCGAAGGCACGTGGCGCTACGACGCCGCCGCGCACGAGGTGGTGCTCACCCTCCGCCAGACGCCCCCCGAAGCGCCCGCCTTCGTCTTTCCGCTCGACGTGGCCGTGGGCGAGGCCGTCCACACGGTGCCGGTGACGCAGCTCAGCGAGACCTTCCGCCTCGCCGCCCCCACGCGCCCCGCCCGCGTCGCGCTCGACCCGCGCGTGCTCCTGCTCTTCGACGATGGTGGCCTCCGCGAAACCCGCTAGCCGCGTGCGGCCCGCGCTGGGAGGTTTCCTGCTGGCGCTGATGGCCGGCTGCGACGCGTCGGGGCCGGTGTACACGCCCGAACTCGTCGTGGAGGCGTTTCTGGAAGCGGGGCAGCCCCTGGGCGTGCTCACGCTCCGCCGCACCCTCCCCGCCGATGCCGCGGTCATGGACGACGCGGTGGGGGATGCGGCGCCGGCCCTCGCCTTCGCCGGGCAGACGGTCCCGTTTACCTGCCATCGGGGCGGGGCGGTACCGCCCGGTCTCGACGCCCCTGCTCGTGCCCGGCACTGTGCTCGCCTTCGAGGCGGCGTGGCAGGGGCAGACGGTGCGGGCCTCGTCCGTCGTGCCGCCTGTCATGACGCTCGACAGTGTGCGCGTCACGCCTGCGGACGCGCCGGTGCGGGCGATCCTGCTCGAAGCGTTCGGCTTCGACCCGGCGAGCATCCCGCAGGAAGGCTATGTCTACCCCGTGCGCGTGCAGGCCTACTGGCACGCCGCCGCGCTCGACACGGCCCTCTGGGTGCGCGTGAACCTGCGCCCGAGCGCCGAGAGTGGCGTGCGCTTCTTCTTTCCGCCCGAGGCGCTCTTCCGCGAGCCGGACGCGGCCGGTACGGGCACCGCGCGGATGTTCGTGGGCGTCTACGCCGTGCGCGTGGCGACGGAGACCGATCCGCTGCCCGCGCACGCGCTGCGCGTGGCGCTCGTGCGCGGCGGCACTGCCTACGCCCGCTTTATCGCCACGCGCGGCACGCCGGACCGCCGCGAGCCCGCCTCCAACGTCCAGAACGGGCGCGGCCTCTTCGCCGCCGTCTCCACCGATTCGGTGCGCGTGCCGGTGCAGTGACGAATGTTCATGGATCGTCGTTCGCCGTTCATGGTCAGAAGCCCCCGCTGCCCCCGTGTCTCTGACGATGAATCCCGACCCACAACCCACCCCCTCCTCCGTTCTCGACGTGCTCCGCACCGTGCCGGCCCCTGAGGGCGGCGACCTCGTCCGCGCCGGGCTCGTGCGCGGGCTCGTGGCCGAACCGGGGCGCGTGGCCTTCACGCTGCTCGCCCCGCGCCCCGGCGCCGATCTCGGCGCGGCCATCGCCAGCGACCCGCGTGGCGCTGCGTGCGCACTACGGCGAGGGCGTGCGGGTAGACATCGAGGAGGACAGCGCGCCCATCGGGCTCGGCGAAGCGGTGATCGGCGGGAACGCGAAAAAGCAGACCGCCCTCCCCGAAGGCGTGCGCTCCGTGCTCGCGGTGGCCTCGGGCAAGGGCGGCGTGGGCAAGAGCACCGTGGCGGCCAACCTCGCCGTGGCGCTGGCGCGCGACGGCTACCGCGTCGGCCTGGCCGACATGGACATCTACGGCCCCTCCGTGCCGACGATGTTCGGGGTGCGCGGGCAGCGGCCCACGGTCAACGAGCAGCGCAAGATCCAGCCCCTAGAGGCGCACGGCGTCAAGCTCCTCTCGATGGGGATGCTCGTCGACGACGCCCGGGCGGTCGTCTGGCGCGGCCCGATGGCCTCATCCGCCGTCCGCCAGTTTCTCGGCGAGGCCGACTGGGGCACCCTCGATGTGCTCGTGCTCGACCTCCCCCCCGGCACCGGCGACGTGCATCTCACCATCGTGCAGACCGTGCCGGTGACCGGCGCCGTGATCGTCTCGACGCCGCAGGAGGTCGCCCTCGCCGATGCGCGCAAGGCGGTCACGATGTTCGAGCAGGTGAGCGTGCCCGTGCTCGGCTTCGTCGAGAACATGGCCTACTTCACGCCCCCCGACCTGCCGGACCGCAAGTACTACCTCTTCGGGCGCGGCGGCGTGGTGCGGCTCGCCGAAAAGCTCGGCGCCCCGCTCCTCGGCGAGATCCCCATCGAGCAGACCGTCCGCGAGGGCGGCGACGACGGCGTGCCGGTCGTCATCGCCGAGCCCGAGAGCGCCTCTGCCGAGGCGTTCCGCAGCGTCGCCCGCGCCGCCATGCGCGAACTCGACCTCCGCATCGCCACGCAGCCGGCCACGCAGGCCATCGAGATTCTGTACCGGTAGGCGGGCATCCCTCGAAACCATCCCCCGACGCTGACGCGTCTGCCCCCTTCGCATGGGCGAAGGGGGCGGAAATGCGTGCGTTCAGCAAGCATTTCGGGGGATGGCGCCCCTTACCACCGCTCCTCGTCTACCGGCAGGCCCTCCGGCTCGTCGAGGTCGAGGTAGGCGACGAGGGCGGGAAAGAGCGGCAGCAGAAAGCGCTGGCTCGTGACGAGGTACGGCATCCCGCCGCCGCCGGTGCCGGAGCCGTCGGCCACGTGGCGACGGACAGTCTTGCGGTGGACGGTGAGGAAGGAGTCGGCGTGGGGGTCGTGGAGGGCGTGGTCGAGGTCCACGAGGCGGTCGAGCACGAAGGCGAGGCACGACCGGGTGCCTTCGCGGTTCAGGCGTGCGGCGCCCAGCCGGGCCGCGCCGAGCGCGTCGCGGCGGGCGTTTTCGGCGTCGAGAGTGGCCTGGAAGTCGGTGGCGAAGGCTTCGGCGCGGGCGTCGGCGTCGGGGGCGTCGCCGAGGGTGGCGCGGAGGCGGGCCACGGTGCGGGTCAGGTCGTCGCGGTGGAGGCGGCGCACGGGCGGCACGGCGGGCGTCGCGCCCGGCGGGGGCGCGAGGCGGGCCAGAACGGCGTGCGCGTGGGCGTCGAGCGCCGCCACGAGCGCATCGGGGGCGTCATGGTCCGGAAAGGCGCGGGCGTGTCCGCCCTGGAGAAAGAGCGGATCGCCGAGCGCGAGGGGCCCGGCGGGGCAGCCGGGGTAGTGCGCCTCGAACGCAGCGGTGGGGAAGAACGGGACGTGCAGGAGCGGCCCCTTGCCGAGCGCCTGCTGGATGAGCCGCAGCTGCGCCGTCTGAAAGCCACTCGACGGGGTGAGGTGGGCGCGAAAGAGGCCGAATTCGAGCGTCGAGAAGAGCACGTCGCCGTCGTCGGAGCGGCCGAGGTACTGCATGAGCGGGGGCAGCACATGGCGCCCGGCGTGGCGCAGCCGGGCGGCGGCGGTGAGCGCCGGGCGCCAGAAGGCCGACGGGCCGCGCTCGTCTGGCAGCGGCTCGAAGGCGAGGGCGTCGAGCGCGGCGTCGTCGAGGGCGAGCAGGGCGGCGCACGTCTGGGCGACCACGCCGAGGTCGAACGTCATCTGCCGGAAGACGAGTTCGAACAGCTGGTGGACGACGAGAAAGATGCGCTCGTCCGGCACCGGCGTGCGCGGGTGCTGCGCGCTCAGGAGTGTGTCGAGGTGGAGGTAGCCGCCGTAGTCGAGCGGGGCGCGTGCCGGGCACGGCGTCGGCGGGGGCTCGGTGGCGCGGGCGGCGGGGTCGAGGGCGATGGCCCACCAGGAGGCGTCGGCGTCGGGCATCAGGGCAGGGAGATGGGGCAAGGTAGGGGCCGCCACGGGGCGCCACGGAGGATGGATCGCCGAAGACGATGCAGGGCGGAGGGCCGGAGGAGCGCTCTGCCCCTGCATGATCCTCCACCGGACGTGTCACGCCGGGCATCCCCCGACGCGGGCGCGTCTGCCCCCTTCGCATGGGCGAAGGGGGCGGGAATGCGTGCGTGCAGCGAGCATTTCGGGGGATGCCCTCCACGCCACCGCCCCTGCACGGGCCTCCAGAGCGCTCCCCGCGGGGTGCATGGGCAGAAGCCTCAGAAGGCCTCCGCGCCTCTGACCACCAACGACGAACCCCGAACCACGAACCATTCATCGCGTCCACGCGGCGGTGACGAGGGCCACCGAAGTAGCCCCGGCGTCGCGCAGGGCTTCGGCGGCGGCTCCGGCGGTGGCGCCCGTCGTCACCACGTCGTCTATGAGCACGAGGCGCTGGCCGGCGGCATCGGGGCTGGACTCGAACACGTGGGCCACGTTGGCCTGCCGGGCGGCGCGGCCCAGCCTGGTCTGGGAGCCGGCGAACCGGCCCCGGCGCAGCAGGTCCTCCCGTACGGGCATCGCCCACCCGCTGCCGAGGCCCAGCGCGAGTTCGGTGGCCTGGTTGTAGCCGCGCTCCAGGTACCGCGCCCGCGTGAGCGGGATGGGCACGAGCGCGTCGGCGTCGGGCCGGTCGAGGCGGAGGGCGAGGGCCGTGCCGAGGCGGCGCGCGTAGGTGGGCCGGTGGCCGTACTTGATGCTCTGCACGAGCGCCCCGAGCGGCCCGTCGGCGTCGTAGCGCCACGCCGAGGCCACGCCGTCGAGGCGGGCGGGGGCGACGTGTGCGGCGAGCGCGGCCGGGTCGGCGGGGTCGAGCGCGGCCACGCACGCCGGGCACAGCGGCAGGGCGCCCTCGGCCACCACGGCGCTGCACGCCACGCAGGCACTCGGGAAGGCAAACGCCGTGAGCGCACGCACGGCGCGGCCCAGGACGAGGCCGATCCGGGCGGCGAGGGGCGGGGCAGGGGCGACGGGCACAGCGCGGGGAACGTGAAAAGGGCGCGCCGGACGGGCGGCTCGGGCAGGGTGCCGTATCATCGGCAGGCACGATTAGCGCCTCAGCATTATGGGCCGGCAGCGCCGCGGGATGTGGATCAAGAATACGAACGAGCGCCCGGTCGAACTGGTGCTGGGCACGCGCACGCTGCGCCTCGACCCCGGCGACGAACTCGCCGTCACGCCCGATGAGGTGCGCGATGCGAGCATGCGCGAACACCTGCAGGTGCGCACCGTCGTCATCGTCCGCCCGACGACGCAGGAAGAGGAAGACACCCTCACCGCCGAACTGGGCAACGGATAGCATGGGCAACGGCCAACCGCCGATGGCCATCGTCAACGGGATGCAGACGCTCTGCAGGCGCCTGTGGCGTGCTTCCATTGACCCTTGACCGCTGGCCATGATGCAGGTGCTCGCGCTTGAACCCTGGTACGGCGGCTCGCACCGGAGCTTCCTCGACGGGCTGACGGCGCACTCGCGGCACCGCATCGAGCCGGTCACGCTCGCGGCGCGCTTCTGGAAGTGGCGGATGCACGGCGCCGCCGTCACCCTCGCCCGCAAGACGGCGGCCCTCGTGGCGGGCGGGTTGCGGCCCGATGTGGTGCTCGCCTCCAGCATGGTCAACGTGCCGGCGTATCTCGCGCTCGTGCGCGACGTGCTCCCGCGCGTGCCGGTGGTGGTCTACTTCCACGAAAACCAGCTCACGTACCCGCTGCCCGCCCGAGACGCCGCGCGACGCGACCTACGGCTACATCAACTACCTCTCGGCCCTTGCCGCCGACCGCGTCGTCTTCAACTCGCACTTTCACGCGGAGGAGTTTCTCGGCGCGCTCCCCGTCCTCCTGCAGGCGTTTCCGGACTTCACGCACTTCGACACCGTGGACACGATCCGGGCGCGCACGAGCGTGCTGCATCCGGGCCTGCCCCTCGCCGCGCTCGACCGGCACCGCGCCGCCCGGCAGCCGCGCGCGTGGGGACCGGGCATGGCGCCGCCGGTGCTGCTGTGGAACCACCGCTGGGAGTACGACAAAAACCCGGACGCCTTTTTCCGCCTCCTGGGCCGCCTCGACGATGTGGGCGTGCCGTTCCGGCTCATCCTCGCCGGGCAGCACTTCGAGCGCAAGCCCGAAGGCCTGGAAGCCGCCCTCACGCGCTATGCCGGGCGCATCCTCCACTACGGCTACGCCGAGGACTTCGACGCCTACAGCCGCCTGCTCCACGAGTCCGATGTGGTGGTGAGCACGTCGCGCCACGAGTTTTTCGGCATCGCGATGATGGAGGCGCTCTACTGCGGCGCCCACCCCCTCCTGCCCAACCGGCTCTCGTACCCCGAACTCATCCCCGAGGCGCTCCACGCGCCCCTCCTGCACGCCCCCGTGCTCTACGACGACGACGACGCGCTCTTCGGCATCGCCTACCGCCTGCTGCGCGGCGACGACCGCCCGCTTCCCGAAGGCACCCTGCGCGAGGTGGTGGCGCACCTCGACTGGGGCACCCAGGTGGCCCGCTACGATGCGCTGCTGGAGCAGGCCGCCCTCGCATCGGGGTGAGCCTGCGGCGTCAGGGCGTGGGCGCGGCGTCTATGGCGCCGATATGATGTGGTCGCGGAGATCGGCGAGGGTGCGGGCGCCGAGCAGGCCGAGCGTGAGGTCGAGTTCGGCGATCAGGTTGTCGAGCACCTCGCCGACGCCCGCTGCGCCCGCGAGCGCGAGGCCGTAGGCGTACGGGCGGCCGATGAGCACGGCGGTCGCGCCGAGGGCGAGGGCCTTGGCGATGTCGGCGCCGGTGCGGACGCCGGAGTCGAAGAGGACGGGCGCGGCGCCCGCTGCGGCCTTCTACGATGCCGGGGAGCGCGTCGAGCGCGCCGACGCTGCCGTCGATCTGTCGCCCGCCGTGGTTGCTCACCACGAGGCCCCGCGCGCCGCGCCGAAGCGCCTCGCGGGCATCGTCCGCGTGCAGCACCCCTTTGACGACCACGGGAAGCCGCGTCATGCGCACGAGGCGTTCGAGGTCGTCCCACGAGAGGGCCGGGCGTGAGTAGGTGGCCACAAAGCGCGCCACCGCCTTGCGGGCCCGCCCGAGGCCGCCCGGCACGCGGCGGCGCAGTTCCGCGAGCGCGCGCACGAGGGCCGGGGACAGGCGCGGCGCTTCGGCGGGCGCCTCCGGGAGCGGCCTCCTCCAGCTTCGCCATGAACACCGGATCGGAGAGGTACTGCGCAAGGCCGCGCCCGTGGAGAAAGGGCAGGTAGGCGGCGTCGAGGTCGCGCGGGCGCCAGCCGAGGAGCGTGGTGTCTACCGTGAGCACGATCGCGGCGCAGCCGCAGGCTTCGGCGCGGCGCACGAAGCTCTCGGTCACGGCATCGTCGGTGTTCCAGTAGAGCTGGAAGAGGCGCGGCGCGGCGCCCATCGCGGCGGCGCACGTTTCCATGGGTACGCTCGCCTGCGACGAGAACACGAACGGCACGGCCCGCGCGGCGGCGGCCTGCGCTACGGCGAGGTCGGCCTGCGGGTGGGCGAGGTCGAGCACGCCCACGGGGGCGAGCAGGAGCGGGGCGGGCAGGCGGTGCCCGAACAGTGTCGACGGAGAGGTCGCGCGTGGCGCCGCCGCGCAGGATGCGGGGCACGAGGCGCCAGCGGTCGAAGGCGGCGCGGTTGGCGGCCATCGTCCGCTCCATCCCGGCGCCCCCGGCGAGGTAGGCGAACGCCTCGGGCGGCAGGCGCTGCCGGGCGGCGGCTTCGAGCGCCTCCGGGCCGACGGGCACCGCCGGACGCACCCCGCCAAGACCGCGCACGAAGAGCGCGCGCTGGCGGGCACGACCGGGGGCAGGCGAGGCGTCCATGCGCCAAAGGTAGCGTGCGCCACGATTTGCCGGTCCTTCCCGCCCAACGCCCCACGCGGGCGATTAACTTGCGGTCCTCCGCCGAGGTGGCGAAATCGGTAGACGCAGCGGACTTGTTCTTTGAGTGCGCGCGGGGAAACCCGCGCTGTAGAAGGTGTCAAATTCGGTGAACCCTTCCAGCACGGCCCTGCGTCGTGGCTGATGGCAACGCCGAGCTAAGCCTTTCCGATGTTACGCCCGCGATAGGTGTCGGTCAGGGCATGGCAGTTGGGGCACAACAGCGTCAGGTTGCTGAGCAAGTTGTTGCGCCGGTTGCCGTCCTGGTGATGCAATTCGAGCGGGATGGGCTGCCCGAGCCAGTGCGTATTTCCACACGCATGGCACCTGGCGACGAGCAAGCCTTCCTTCAGCAGCCGTGCTTTGAGCTTGTAGCTCTGCACGTTCGTGCCGTCCTGGAGGAGTGCTGCGGTTGGCTTCGCGCTGACGCGCGGCGGTGGGGGCGGATGTCTGAAGTGGGTGGTCGATAAGCGCAGGCGCTCGATATGCCGTCGCAGGGTGGCGTAATTGCCGCCTGCGGGGGCGAGCCCCAGCGCCTGCATCACCTGTCGCAACGACGACGACTGCGCAACGGCCTCCGTTAATCGGTCCTCGTCGTACGTCCGCGTCCGCATGGAAAGGAAAGTGTAGAGACTTGACGGCACCCGCCTGCCTTGCACCCCGTGCAAAACGGCGAAGGCAAAGTCCAGACCCCAAACGTGCTCCGGCACGGCGGCGAAAGCCGTAGCGGTACGAAAATCCGCTGGAAGGTAACTTCCGTACGGGTTCGATCCCCGTCCTCGGTACGCAGGGCCGGCGCTTCCACAGGAGGCGCCGGCCCTTGTTATGGCAGGCTGCCGCCGCGCGCCACGTCGAGGCGGTAGGCGCCGCCGTCGCCGGTGCCGGAGACGAGCGCGTAGAGGCGCGTGCGCGGGGGGGCGGTGAAGGCGAGGCGCGCGTCCGTAGGGGTGTCGGAGTCGGCGGCGGCCTCGTCGTCGTCGTTGAGGTCGAGGGCGACGAAGTAGCCGTCCACGAGCGTGCCCACGGCCACGAGCGCGTCGAAGTCGGCCGAGCGGAGCGCGAGCGTGAAGGCCGTCCCGGCAGGCACAGTTGAGCGCGCAGAGCGCCGGGTTGAGGGCCGTGCCGGTGGCGTCCAACGCGAGCGTGCCGTTGTGCGCGGCGCCGGGGGCGAGCGCGGGGCAGGGCGCGTAGGCGGCGTCTTCGGCCGGGCCGTGCTCGCCCGCAAAGTAGAGCGCGTAGGGCTGTGCGTCGTCGGCATCGGTCGTCACGCGGAAGTAGACCGCGCCGGGTGCGCGCGCGAGCACGTCGAGCAGGAGCAGGCTGTCCGACGCCTCGGCGGTGGCGACGGGCCGGAACGTGCTGCCGTCGAAGACGCCGAATTCGAGCCCGAGCGCGTGCGCGCCGTCGAGTTCGACGTGGTAGCTGTCGCCCACGGCGGCGGTGATCCGGTAGAGGTGGAAGGCGAGGCCGTCGGCGTCGCGCGGGGCGTCTTCGTCGAGCACGTCGTCGAGCGTGGCGCCGTCGAGCATCTCGGTGAGGTCGAGCGCGAGCGTGTCGCGCGCGGCGGCGGTCTGCGCGTGCGCGCGCGGAAGCACGCCGGCGAGGAGCGCAAGGACGAAGAGCAGGCGGCGCACGCGGGTGGGGAACGGCGAGGAACGGGGACGGCGTCGCCGGGCGGGCGATGGCGCGCAAACGTACGCCGCAGCGGGGTTCGTGCCCGCACCGGCGGTCCGTATCATCGAACCCTCCACCGACCCCTGCTTTTCCGATGCCTCGACTGCGTGCTCTGGGCCTGCTCGCCGCGCTCGTCTCCCTGCTCGCCGCGCCCGCGCCGGCCCAGCGCCTCATGGACGCCCCGGTGTTCGATGCCCCCGGCGTCACGTTCCGCGCCGACGTGCCCACGCCCGAGGCCGTGCTCGGCTTCAAGGTCGGGCAGCGCCACGCGCGCCCGGACGAGGTCGTCGCCTACACGTACGCCGTCGCCGCCGCCTCGCGCGGGCGGATCAAGGTGGAGGAATACGCCCGCACCTACGAGGGCCGCCCACTCGTGCAGGCCGTCGTGACCGCGCCCGACAACCACGCGCGCCTCGGGGCGATTCAGGCCGCCAACCGGCGCCTGAGCGACGCCCCGGCATCGGTCTCCGACGCCGACCTGCGCGCGATGCCGGTGGTGGTCTGGATGGGCTTCAGCGTCCACGGCAACGAGGCCTCGGGCTCGGATGCGGCGATCGCATTCCTCTACTACCTCGCCGCCGCCGAGGGCGCGCCCATCGAGGACGTGCTCCAGCACGCCGTCGTGCTCGTCGACCCGGTGCTCAACCCGGACGGGCGGGCGCGCTTCACGAACTGGGTGGAGCGGATGCGCGGGGGCGTGCCGGTGGCCGACCCGCAGGACCTCGAACACGCCGAGCCGTGGCCGAATGGGCGCACCAACCACTACTGGTTCGACCTCAACCGCGACTGGCTGCCCGCCCTCCACCCCGAGAGCGCCGGGCGCCTCACCCGTTTCCACGCGTGGCGCCCCCAGCTGCTCACCGACCACCACGAGCAGGGCGGCGAGGCGACGTATTTCTTCCAGCCCGGCGTGCCCGCGCGCACGAACCCCAACACGCCCGCGCTCAACCAGGCGCTCGCCGGGCAGCTGGCCGCCTACCACGCCCGCGCGCTCGACCGCATCGGGTCGCTCTACTTCACGAAGGAGAACTACGACGACTTCTACTAC
This sequence comes from Rhodothermales bacterium, assembly GCA_963740755.1. Lineage (GTDB taxonomy): Bacteria > Bacteroidota > Rhodothermia > Rhodothermales > BA12 > CAVSDF01. Next base: position 311,624 of record CAVUFJ010000005.1, on the reverse strand, counting down.
GGCAAGGCGTCCACCTATCCTGACGTGAACGGCGCCGTCGGCATCCTTTTCGAGCAGGCCTCCTCGCGGGCGCTCGTCGTGGACACGCGCACGAGCGGGCGGCTCACCTACGGCTTCACCGTGCGCAACCAGCTTGCCACGTCGCTCTCCACCGTCGAAGGCGCCGTGGCGATGCGCGAGACACTGCTCCGCTTTCAGCGCGACTTCTACCGCACCGCGCCTGCCGATGCTGAAGCGCTCGCAGGGGCCGAGGGCTACGTGTTCGGCGAAGGCGGCGACCCCGTGCGCGCGGCGCTGCTCGTAGACCTGCTGCGGCGCCACCGGATCGAGGTCCACAGCCTCGCGCGGACCGTGGAGGCCGAAGGGACGCGCTTTCAGCCCGGCACGTCGTACGTCGTGCCGCTCGACCAGCCGCAGGCGCGCCTCGTGCGCGGCCTGTTCGAGCGGCCCCGGCGGTTTCAGGATTCGCTCTTCTACGACATCTCGGCGTGGACCGTCCCGCTCGCCTACGGGCAGCGCCTGGCGGACCTCAAGAGCGTTTCCGGGCTGGCCGGTGCGGCGGTCTCGCCCACCGTGGGGCCGGGCGAGACCCTGCCCGGGCGGCTCCTCGGCGGCGCGGCCTCGTACGCCTACGCGATCCGCTGGGGCTCCTTCTTTGCGCCGCGCGGGCTCTACCGCCTGCTCCAGAAGGGCGTGCGCGTGCGCGTGTTTCGGCAGCCGAGCGAGGCCGTCGTGGACGGGCAGCGCGTGGCCCTCGGGCGCGGGACGCTCTTCGTGGCGCTCGGCGGGCAGGACGTGCCGGCCGACACGATCCGCGCGCTCGTGGCGCGCATGACGCGCGAGGATGGCGTGGAGGCGGTCGCGCTCTCGACGGGCCTGGCCGCCGCCGGCGCGGACCTCGGCACGCCGAATGCCACCACGCTCGTGGCGCCGCGCGTGGCGCTCGTGGTGGGCGAGGGCACCGATGCCGGCAATGCGGGCGAGGTGTGGCACCTGCTCTCCGAGCGGATGCAGATGCCCGTGGCCCTGCTCGACGCGCGCCGCCTCGCCAGCCTCGACCTGAGCCACTACACGACGCTCCTCATGACGGGCGGGACCTATGCCGGCGCCGCCGATGCCGTGAAAACGTTTGTCCAGAACGGCGGCACGCTCATCGCCACCGGCGACGCGGTCGGCTGGGCGGCCAGGCAACGGCCTCGCCACGCTCACCGCCAAGAGCCGCCGCCTCGCGCGACTCGCTCCTGCGCACGCTCCCCTACGCCGACCTCGCCGACGCGCGCGGCTCCGGCCAGCTCGCCGGCGCCCTCTTCGACGCCCGCATCGACACCACGCACCCGCTCGGCTACGGCCTGCCCGAGCGGATGACGTTCTTCCACGAGGGCAGCACGTTCTATGCGCCGCCTGCCGAACTGGGCACGACGGTGGCGCGCTTCACGAACGACCCGCTCGCGGCGGGCTACCTCCCGGCCACGCGCCGCGCGCAGGTGCGCGGGGCCCTCGCCGCCGCCGCGCTCCGGCAGGGCCGGGGCCGCGTGGTGCTGCTGCCCGACAACCCGGCCTTCCGGGGCTTCTGGCTCGGCACGAGCGCCCTCTTCATGAACGCCGTCATGCTCAGCGACGCCTACTGACCCGTCCTACCGAGGCCGCTGGCAATCTCGTCGTGCGGGGGTGTTGGTCGTTCGTGGTTCATCGTCAGACGAACCCAGCAGAAGGGCTCTGCCTCTCTGGCGACGAACCACGAACGACCAACTCGTCAGTGGCGCACCAGCACGGGGGCGCTCTGCAGCAGCGACGGCCCGGAGAGGCGCACCACGTAGAGTGCACCGGCGAGCCCCGGCGGGCCTTCCCGAACGGTGCGCCCGGATCATGGATCACGAAGCCGAGAAGGCAGGGGGCACGTCCTCGTCGGCCGTTCGGTGGGCCCCCAGGGATGGCCGTGACCGCTTGCGCAGGATACGGCTATCCCTGGGGCGTAGCCCCACGGCCTATCGTACTACCACGGAAGCAGTCTTCGCAACGTCCTGCCCGGTGATGCGCACCAAGTAGAGGCCTGCGGCCAGGTCCGTGGGCAGCGATAGGGAGAACGTCTCCCCACCGGCGGCCTCCCCGTCGTACAGGGTGGCCAGGCGTCGCCCGGCGACATCGAAGACCTCTGCGCGGATCGCCTGCGTCTCGCGCACAGCGCAAGCCGACCGTCCGCCCACGCACCGCGACCGTCAGGGCCGCCTCGAGCCCGATGTTCACCTCTACAGTGGAACTGTAGTGCGTGCTGCCATCGAAGTCCACCTGCCGCAAGCGGAAACGGTGGAGGCCCGCATCGAGGCCCTCGACGGCGTAGGCATAGGTGGCCTGCTCGGTCGTCGTGCCGCGCCCCGCCACGAAGCCGACGTCGCGCCAGCGCGCCCCGGTCTGCTGCTCGACGTTGAAGCCGGCGTTGTTGGTCTCGCTCGCCGTCGTCCACGACAGGCGGGCCGTGCGTCCGACCGCCGTGGCCGAGACCGCCATCAGCTCAACGGGCAGCGCGGTGACGTTGGACGAATACATCCCGTTGCCATGCGTGGCGATGGCTACAAGCCCGTCCGAGGGGCGCGCGGCGATCATGTTCACCGGCGTGTTGCCGATGGTGCCGGTCCCTTCCTTGGCCCAGTGGTAGAGGTGCCGCTGAGGCTGTTGGTCGAATACAGCCCGATGCTCGTGCCCACAAAGTACAGGACACCCCCGCCCACGGGCAGCATCGAGATCCACCGCACCGAAGCGCCATTGCCTGTGCCGTCGAGGTTCTGTTCGAGGTTGCCGGAGACGTCCGTCCAGGTGGCCCCCGCGTCCATCGGTCACGTATACGCTGCGGACCCCGTAATTGGAGAACACGACGGCGGCATGGTTGGCGTTGGTGGGATGGACGGCGATGGACGACACATAGGCACCCGCATTGAAGCCCTTGCCGGTCCCCACGTCCGTACGCGTGGGCGAGGCACTGGCGCCGTCGAGGCGGTACAGGTGCCCGCCTTCGGTGCCGTAGTAGAGCCGGTCCGAGGAGGCCGAGACGCCGATGGCGCTGATGCGGGTGCCGGCGACCTCGGCGGGGCCCAGGTTCGTCCAGCCTACGGACGTAGTCGCCGTCGGCACGTTGTCGTTGCGCCACAGACGGCTGCCAGCGGCGAGGTACAGGCGGTTCGTGTTGGCCGGGTCCACCGTGTAGGGCGAGACGAACATGAACGAGGAGCCCCCTGCGAGCGCATTGTCGGGCTTGATATCCGTTGGGTTAGGCGCAAAGGTGCCCGACTGGCTCATCGTCAGGTCGTGGCGCGTAATCCCCCCGTTCTGGTTGCCCGAGAGGTAGTAGGTCCCTGCCGCCCCGATGCCGCTGAAGGTGCCGTCTCCCCCCACCGTCTCGCGCCAGTTCACGGAGGCGTCGCTGGAGTACGTGCCGAGCGTCCCATTGTCCTGAAGCCCGCCGATGATGACGTTAGCCGTGTTCGATCCAACCGTCGGCGCCGGGTCGATGGCGACGGCGTAGAACTGCGTGGTCGTGTACCCTGAGTTGAGCGGCGTCCAGAGCACCGTCAGGTCGCGCGTCGTCCCGTTGACCGTCACCTGCGTGAGGGCGGCCGTGTTGATGTTGCTCGTGCTTCGCACGCCGCCATCGTCGCCCACGAGCACCTTGCTGGTGTTGTTCGGGTAGAAGACGACCGCGTGGTGGTCGGGGTGACCGTTCGGGTAGTCGGAAAAGCCGGTCAGGGGCGCGTAGCCGCTGATATGCATCTGCGTGATCTGCGGATCGGTCGTCGCGGCAGTGGCAAAGCCGTCGGTGGAGCGGTACAGGTTGGTGCCGCCGATGATGACGAAGTTGGGATCGCCGGGCTTCATCGCCACGACGATGTTGTAGTTGCCCTGCGGGTCAAACTGAAAGTTGCTCGTATTGGGGTCGGCCGGGTTCGGGATGCTGGCCGTGCGGTTCGTCCAGGTGGGGACGCTCGTGCCGGTGTTGTAGGCAAGGCGCCAGAGCACGCCCTCCCTTGACGTTCCCAGCGGCGCCGGGGGCGCTGGCGAGGAAGAAAGCGTTCTCGATCGCCCCGTTGATCTGCACGTCGAGTTCGATGCGCTCAGCGTTGGCTTCGGGAAATCCCGACAAGTTGGAGATGCGCGTCCAGACGATCCCGTCGGGGGAGCGCCAGATGCCCGGGGCGCTCACGGGGCTCACCCCTGCATTTTCAGCGGCGGTGTTGAAGCCGCTCCCGAGGGTCGCATAGACGACGCCGCTGGCGAGCACCTTCACGTCGGAAAAGCCCTGGTTGCCGGTCGTGCCGAGCACATTGGTCCACGTTGCGCCGCCATCGGTGCTGCGGAAGATGCCGTCGGAGTTGGCGGCATACACCTCTGCTTCGGTGGCGTTGGAGGGGTCGGTATCGACGGTGAAGATGTTCTGCCACCCGCTTGAGAACGACGCGAAGGCGTGGTTGGCGGTGCTGCTGAGTAGGGTCCAACTTGTGCCGCCGTTGGTGGACTTGAAGAGGCCGCGCCCGAGGTAGGAGGCGCCGCCACCGCCGCCGGCCGAGGAGTTGATCTCACCGGTGCTGTAGTACCAGGTGCTGGTCTGGCCCGCGCGGGTATCCTGGGCGATGCTCGTCACCGATGGATGGTCGTCCACGCTTGTGACGCGCGTCCAGGAGGTGCCGCCGTTGGTCGTGCGCCACAGCCCGCCCGAGGCGCCCCCGGCAAAGATGGTGTTGTCGGTGTTGTCCGAAACGTCGAAGGCGAGGGCGCGGGTGCGTCCGCCCTGGTTGTTGGGGCCGCGGGGCGCCCAGGTCTGCACCATCGCCGCGCCCCCCTTGCCGAGCCCGCGCAGATCCTCTGCCGAAGGCAGCGAGGTAGCGAAGGCCAACTCACGCGCGCGGATGTTCTCCGGAATCCGGTTCGTGCGTGGATCGCGCAGGCGCGCAAACTCCCACGCCTCGCGCCCAGCGACATCGTCGCGTTTAAGCTCGCGCGGCGCGTCTTTCCACATCCACAGACTGGCTCCGGCGAGCGAGGCTAGCACGGTGAATAAAGTGAACAGGAGCCAGGGACGCTTATGGGAGGGACGCATAGTTGCCGTGAAGAAGGAAGTCGAAAAGACGGATCTGATTCAGAACTTGAGGCCCGACTATTGTACGATCGGCCGGCTCAACGAACGCGGGAAGGTAACACCCGGGTTACGCACCCGCAACATGCCTCGAAGACATCTCGCCTCCGCTATTCTACCCGGTTATGAACCGCCTCGCCGACGCCCCCAGCCCGTACCTGCGCCAGCACGCCGACAACCCGGTCGACTGGTGGCCGTGGTCCGACGAGGCCTTCGCCGAGGCCGCGCCGGCGCGATGTGCCGGTATTCCTCTCCATCGGCTACGCGACGTGCCACTGGTGCCACGTGATGGCCCACGAGTCGTTCGAGGACGCCGGACGTGGCGGCGGCGCTCAACGACGCCTTCGTGTGCGTGAAGGTGGACCGCGAGGAGCGCCCGGACGTGGACGCGCTCTACATGGCCGTCTGCCAGCGTGGTGCTCGGGCCACGGCGGCTGGCCGCTCACGGTCGCTGCTCACGCCCGACCGCCGCCCGTTCTTCGTCGGCACCTACCTGCCGCCGCGCACGCGCCACGGGCCGGGCGGCGTGGTCGAACTCGCCGTCGCCCTCACCGGCGCCTGGACGCGCCGCCGCGCGCGACGTCGAGCGCGCCGCCGACGACCTGACGGGCCTCGCGCAGCAGCAGTTCGCCCCTGCGCCGGCCGGCGAGGCCGACGCCCTCGGCGCCCACACGCTGGCGGCGGCGGACGACGCCTTCCGCCGGGCCTTCGACCCCGAGCACGGCGGCTTCGGGCACGCGCCCAAGTTTCCCACGCCGCACGTGCTCGCCTACCTGATGCAGCCGCTACCGCCGCACCGGCGCAGGCGGATCTGCTCGCGATGGTCGAGACGACGCTGGAAGCCATGATGCAGCAGGGCGGCCTCCACGACCACGTGGGCGGCGGCTTCCACCGCTACAGCACCGACCGCGACGTGGCAGCTGCCGCACTTCGAGAAGATGCTCTACGACCAGGCGGGCCTGCTCGGCGTCTTCGCCGAGGGCTGCCGCGCTCACCGGGCCGCGAGGACTTCGCCGGGCCGCGCGAGGGCATCTGTCTGCGTACGTCGCCGCGCGACCTGACCAGCCCCGACGGCGGCCTGCTCTTCTGCGCCGAAGACGCCGACAGCGCCCGCCCAGACGGCACGATGCACGAAGGCGCGTTCTACGTCTGGACGCCGGAGGAACTCACCGAGGTGCTCGGCGAGGCCGACGCGCGCCCTGGTCGCGCGCGCTCTACGGCTTCGAGCCGCGCGGGCAACTTCGAGGACGAGAGCACGCGCGACCGCACCGGCGAGACGATCCTGCACCTCGCCGCCCCGCTGCGCGACCTCGCCCCGGCCGGCGTGGCCCCCGAGCGCCTTCGCCGCCCGCGTCGCGCGCCCTGCGCGACCGGCTCGAAGCGCACCGCGCAGCGCGTCCGCGCCCGCTCCGCGACGAAAAGGTGCTCGCCGACTGGAACGGGCAGTTCGCGGCCGCCCTCCTGCACACCGTCCGCCTGTGGACGCAGCCGGAGGGCCGCCCAGGCGTTTGTGCCGGCGGAGGCTGAGGCAGCAGAGCTGGAGCAGGCTGCCGACGCCGTCCTCATGGGCCTGCTCGCCCGTGCGGAGCAGGACGGAGGGCGCGTGGCCCACAGCCGCTCTGGGCGCAGCGTAGCGGCGTTCAGCACCGCCGCCGACTATGCCCACCTCGCGCTCGCGTCTTCTGAGCCTGCCCGATCCGGACGATCCGCTGGCGCCGCTGCTGGTGGCCCGGACGCTCCTCGACCGGCTGATCGCCGACCACTGGGACGAGGCGCGCGGCCTCTTTCTGATCGCCGCGCACGGCGACGATGCGCTGATCGCCGCCCCTGCCGAGGTGTACGACGGCGCCAGCCCGAGCGCCAACGCCGTGGCCGTGACCGCGCTGCAACGCCTCCACGCCCTGACGGGAGATCCGCGCTACAACGCCCTCCTCGACCGCCTGTGGGCCTCGGCCGCCCCGGCCGTCGCCGCCCACCCGACCGGCCACGCGGCCTGGCTGCGCGCCCTCGACGAGCGCCTGGCCGGGGAGCGGCAGGTGGTGGTCGTAGCGCCCGAGGCGTCGCACCCGGACGGCCGCCGCCTGTACGAGGCGGCCCGCGCGGCCACCTCGCCCGGCGACCTGGTGCTCCTGCTCACCCCGGACCTGATGCCGGCCCTGGAGGCGCATTTCCCCCCGCTGGCCGCGTTCGCGTGCTCCGAGCGGGGCGCGTTGGCCTACGTGTGCCATGACTTCCGCTGCGAGGCGCCCGTCGCCGATGTGGCCGCGCTCCGGGCGCTGCTCACGCCCGGACCATCGTAGGGGCGCCATGCATGGCGCCCCTACCGCCCGTGCCCCACGGAAGCGCTTTCGGTTTCGGTGAACGGGGCACGCGCGCGCCGGCGGGGCGTTGGAGGGCGTCTAATCCCAGATCCGACCCATGTCCGACGTTTTCCTCGTCTCCGCCGTCCGCACGCCCATCGGCCGCTTCGGCGGCGCGTTCAAAGACCTCACCGCCGCCGACCTCGCCGCCGTCGCCATGAAAGCCGCGCTCGAACGCGCGCGGCGTGGACGGCGCGCGCGCTCGACTTCTACGTGTTCGGCAACGTGCTGCGCGCCGGGCAGGGGCAGCTCGTTCCCCGACAGGCCGCCGTTCAAGGCCGGCATCCCGAAGGAGATCGACGGCTCGCAGCTCGACATGGTGTGCTCGTCCGGCATGATGGCCGTGATGAACGCCGCCGCGATGATCAAGGCGGGCGAGGCCGACCTCGTGCTCGCGGGCGGGACGGAGTAGCATGTCCAACACCGGCTTCTACCTGTCCGCCGGCGCGCGGTGGGGCTACAAGTACCTCGCCACGGCGGGCCAGGAGCCGCTCACTCGACCTGATGCAGCGCGACGGCCTCTCGGACCCCTTCACCGGCGAGGCGATGGGCGACCAGGCCGACCGCACCGCCGCCGAGCACGGCGTCGCCCGCGCGGACATCGACGCGGTGGCCGCCGAGAGCCACCGCCGCGCCGCGCACGCGCACGACATCGGCCACTTCCAGGACGAGATCGTGGGCGTCGAATACCGCGACCGCAAGGAGACCAAGACGCTCCTGATGGACGAGGGCATCCGCGCGCGACACCACCGCCGAGAGCCTCGCGGGCCTGCGCCCGGCCTTCGGCAAGGAGGGCGTGCTCACCGCCGGCAACGCCTCGCAGATCTCCGACGGCGCCGCCGCGCTCCTGCTCGCCTCGCAGGCCGCCGTCGACAAGTACGGCCTCACGCCGATCGCCCGCGTGCTCGGCGGCGCGTGGAGCGCGGGCGAGCCGTGGCGCTTTCCCGAGGCGCCCATCCCGGCGGCCAAAAAGCTCATGGACAAGCTCGGCCGCGAGCATCGACTCGTTCGACCTGTTCGAGAACAACGAGGCCTTCGCGCTCAACAACCTGCTGTTCTCCCGGATGCTCGGCGTCCGCTCGACGCGCTCAACGTCCACGGCGGCGCCGTCGCGCTCGGCCACCCCATCGGCGCCTGCGGCGCGCGCATCCTCGTGACGCTCCTGAACGCGCTCCGCACGCACGACCGGCAGAGCGGGCCTCGCCGCCATCTGCCACGGCACCGGCGGCGGCACGGCGGTGGCGCTCGAACGGGTGTGAGCGCGCCGCTTGGGTAATCCTGCAAGCGTGCGTTTATTGAGGCCGCCCGGCGATGGTGCCGGGCGGCCTCTTTTGCTGTGCGGATGCCTCGTCTCGCCCTCCTGTTCTTCGTGCTCCCGCGCCCGCCGTGCGTCGCGCAGACGCCCGACACGCTCGCCTACGACCGTCCGCCCGAGGCCGTGACGCGCGTGGCCCCGGTCTACCCGGACAGTGCCGCGCAGGCCGGCATCGAAGGGCGCGTCTACCTGCGGGCCTTTGTGGGCCTCGACAGCCTCGCCGCGCGCGTGACCGTGGTGCGGGGTGTGCATCCGCTGCTCGATTCGAGCGCCGTGCGGGCCGTGCGGCAGTGGCGCTTTCGCCCGGCAGAGAAGGCGGGCCAGCCCGTGGCCGCGTGGTTCACGTTCCCGGTGCGCTTCCGCCTGCCGGAGGCACCGGTGGCCTCGCCGCTGCCCGCGTCGCTCAGGGGTCCCCTCACGTTCGAGATCGTACGCGGTCGTACACCGGCCACCCAACTAGTCGACTCCCTCGGATGCCGAACGGTGAGCGCGGTTGGATTTCGGTCGCAGCAACCGCCTGACTACCCACCGCAGGCGCGTGCGGAAGGACAGCCGGGCGAGGTGCTGTCGTGGGTGCGCATCAATACGGAAGGGCGGGTGACGGAAGTCGAAGTGATTTCGTCCACCAACCGGGCGTTTGCGGAAGCCGCAATGGCGGCGCTCATCCACTGGCGGTTTGCCCCGGCTACATGCGAGGGGCAGCCCCACGAGGCGCGAATCCAGATTCCGATTCGCTGGCGTGCAAGCGGTCGGTAAGGTCCCGTCGCTAAGGTTGGTCGAGCGCGGCGACGCCGGGGAGGGTCTGGCCTTCGAGGAATTCGAGCATCGCCCCGCCGCCGGTGGAGACGTGGCTCAGGCGGTCCTCGAGCCCCGTTTCGTTGACTGCCGCCACCGAATCCCCGCCGCCCACGACGGTGAGCGCGCCTGCGTCGGTGGCCTCGGCGAGCGCCTGGGCGACGGCGAGCGTGCCGCGCGCAAAAGGCGGCATCTCGAAGACGCCCATCGGGCCGTTCCAGACCACCGTTTTCGCGCCGAGGATCTCGCTCGCGAAAGCGCGCGGCGGTCTCCGGGCCGATGTCGAGGCCCATCCATCCGTCCGGGATGGCGCCGGTCACGGTCTGCGTGGCGGCGTCCTCGGCAAAGCGGTCGGCGACGACGTGGTCGGTGGGGAGCAGTAGCTTGTCTGCCCGCGCGGGCGAGCAGGTCGCGCGCGAGGTCGAGCCGGTCGTCTTCCACGCGCGAGGCGCCGACGGATTCGCCGCGCGCCTTGAGGAGCGTGTAGGCCATCGCGCCGCCCACGAGGAGCCGGTCGCAGCGCCCGAGCAGGTTGTCGATGACGGCGATCTTGTCCGACACCTTCGCGCCGCCGAGCACCGCCACGAACGGGCGCGCGGGTGCTTCGAGCAGGCGTCCGAGGTAGTCCACTTCCTTCTGCATCAGGTGCCCCACGGCTACCTGCTTGTGCAAAACGCGCCACGCCCTCGGTGGAGGCGTGGGCGCGGTGGGCGGAGCCGAAGGCGTCGTTCACGTACACGTCCGCGAGCGCGGCCAGAGCGCGGCTGAGGGCCTCGTCGTTCTTTTCCTCGCCCGGCAGGAAGCGCGTGTTTTCGAGCACGAGCACGCCGCCGTCCGGCAGCGCGTCCACGGCGGCCTGTGCGTCGGGGCCGGTCGTGGCCTCCGAGAACGCGACGTCGGTGCCGAGCAGCTCGCCGAGGTGCTTGGCCACAGGGCGGAGGCTGTACTTCGGGTCCGGCCCGCCCTTGGGGCGCCCGAGGTGGCTCATCAGGATCGCCTTGCCGCCGGCCTCGGTGATGGCGCGGATCGTCGGCGAGCGCCGCGCGGATGCGCGTGTCGTCGGTGATCGGCGGTCGCCCTCCATGCGGCACGTTGAAATCGACGCGCACGAGCACGCGCTGGCCGTGCGAGTCGAGGTCGGAAAGGGCCTTCATGCAGGGAGAAAAGGAGGGAGGGGTCAGGGGGCAACCGCCAGGGTCAAGGATCACCCGTTCTCACCTTGACCATTGACCTATTGACCATTGACCATTGTTTAGCGGCCCCGCAGGAACGGGCGGGGGGAGCGCAGGTCGGCGACGACGTTGAAGAACTGGAGGCCGAGCTTTTCGCGGCTGAAGCCGAGCGTTGCGTTGAGGAGCGTGCTCTTGAGCAGGTGCGAGTAGAAGCGCAGCCCCGCGCCGACCGCCGGGCGAAACGGATACCCGTCGGCGCCAGGGTCATCGAGGCGCCCGAACGTGATGGACGGGCGGACCTGCGAGAGGCGGTCGTAGGTGCCGATGAGGTGGGCGCTGAGCGTGCCGTCGACGCCCACGGCCCCGAAGAGGTCGAACAGCGTCCGGCTGTACTCGGCGGAGAGGTAGAGGAAATCGTTGGTGACGAAGCGGTGGCGGTCCATGCCCGCGCCGATGCCGGAATCGAGCACGGGCAGCAGCACGTTCGGCGTGCCGTCCTGCGCGTCCGAATCCACCAGGATGCCGCGCAGCATCAGCTTGGACTCGAAGGAGAGCGGGAGGTAGTAGTTGACCGTCGCGTAGCGCTCCCAGTAGTCGGTGAACGGGGCGCCGGCGGCGCTCATCGTGCGCATCGTGCCCACCTGCACGAGCATCCCACTGGCGGGGTTGTAGAGGTTCGGGCGGGTGTCGTAGTACGCCTCCGTCCCGACCGCCACGGCCGTGGGGTCGTCCTGCGACGCCTGGAGGGACGCGCGCGAGCGGGCATCGAGCCCGGCCAGGGCGCCGCTCTTGGCGTCCTCGGTCTCAAACCCCTTGTGGCGCTGGTAGCGCGCAAACGTGGCCACCCGAAACGAGCCCAGCTGCCCGAAGCCGTAGCTCAGGCGCCCCTCGGTCTCGGTGAGCTGCCGGTGCAGGTGCAGCTTGTTGTCCTCGCTCGACGTCGGGCCGACGCCGTAGTAGGGAAAGTGCAGATTGGCCTCGTAGAACACGCCCGCCATCGCCGACAGGCCCGGCCCGTAGGCGGACTTCGTGAGGTACCAGGCGCCGTACTGGCCCCGGTTCATGCGCGGGCGCCACCTGCAGGATGAGCGTCGGAGCCGGCGAGGCCGAGGTTCTTGATGTCCGCCCCCACCCCGAGGCCGAAGCCGGTGCTGGGCGACCAGATGATGGGCGTGTAGACCTTCGGCGAAACCTTGATGCCGGGTTTGCCGAGGTCGGTGTCGGCGGGCGTGCTCTGCCGGGGCTCGACGGCCGGGAGGCGGGGATGGCCGGATCGTTCTGCGCCCGCGCCGCAGGGCCGAGGGAGAGGGCCGTGCACGGCAACGCGAGCAGGCCAGGGTGCGAAGGCGCACGTCGGGAGACGGCAAGGGGGAGCCGTGCTACGTCTCGCGCGAGCCCTGCGGTTTCCCGCCGCGCCGGCCCGCCCGGCCCGGACCTCGAAGAACCAGGGTCGTTTCGCGATGCGTGCGGTGCTTGCGCCGCGCCCACCCCTTCCGACGCCCTGTGACGATCCTCGTTGTGGGCGGTGGCGGACGCGAGCATGCCCTCGGCTGGGCCCTCGCCCGCAGCGCTGCCCGTCCCCGCCTGCTCTTTGCCCCCGGCAACGCCGGCACGGCCGCGCTCGGCACCGAACGTGCCGATGTCGGCCTGACCACGTGACGCGCTCGCCGCGCTCTGCCCGCGCCGAAGGCGTCGACCTCACCATGGTGGGGCCCGAGGGGCCGCTCGTGGCTGGGGATCGTGGACCGGTTCGAGGCCGAGGGCCTGCCCATCGTGGGGCCCACGGCGGCGGCGGCACGCCTCGAAGGGTCGAAGGCGTTCGCAAAGGCGTTCATGCGGCGCCACAGCATCCCCACGGCGGCGTTCCGACGTTCGCGCGCCACGAGGCGGCGGCGGCGCGGGCCTATGCCGAGCGCGCGCCGACGCGCCTCGTCGTCAAGGCGAGCGGGCTCGCGGCCGGGCAAGGGCGTCGTGGTGTGCGCCGACGCGGCGGAGGCCCTGCGCGCGCGCTCGGCGAGGCGTTCGGGCAGGGCGCCGATCGATGCCGGGCGCTTCGGGGCGGCGGGCGATGAGGTGGTCGTGGAGGACGTTCATGGCGGGCGAGGAGGCCAGTCTGTTCGTCTCTGCGACGGCGAGTCGTACGCCCTGCTGCCCCCCGCGCAGGACCACAAGCGCCTCCTGCGACGGCGACTCCGGCCCCAACACGGGCGGCATGGGGGCCTACGCCCCTGCGCCCGTGCTCACGCCGCGCCTGCTGCACCAAAGCCCTGCCGCACCATCGTCGAGCCCACGCTCGGCGCGATGATGGCCGAGGGGAATCCGCTCCGGGGGGTCCTCTACGTCGGGCTCATGCTCACCGAAGAAGGGCCGAAGGTGGTCGAGTTCAACGCCCGACTCGGCGACCCGGAGACGCAGGCCGTGCTGCCGCTGCTCGCCACCGACCTTGTGGAGTCTGTCGAAGCCCTCGCCCACCGCCGGCCTCGCACCGCGTGCGCCTGATGGCCGCCGATGCCACGGCAGCTACCGTCGTGCTCGCCGCGCCGGCTACCCGGATGCGCCCCGCGCCGGCGCGTGTATCACGGGCTCGACGCGGCGGCCGCGTTCCGGGCGCGCACGTCTTTCACGCCGGCACGCGCCGGGGCCCCGGCGGCGCGTGTCCGCACCGCCGGCGGGCGCGTGCTGACGGTGACGGGCGTGGGGACCGCGCTGCCCACGGCCATCGCCACCGCCTACGCCGCCGCCGACCGGATCGCGTTCGACGGGCAGCAGCTCCGGCGCGACATCGGCCACCGGGCCCTCAGGTCGCGCTGACACGTGCCGCTGGCCCCCTTTCTGGCCGTTTCGCTGGGCCGCGCACTGCTGCGTCGGGCGCGCGTCGGATGCGGCGCAGGCACCGGCACAGATGCGGGCACGGCACGCCGTGCCCCTACGGGCTCGTGCTGCTGCTGGGCTGGGGGCTCGCGGCGTGCGCGGGGACGTCGTCCCGGCGGCGGCGCCCGGGCCCTTTTTGCGCGATGCGCGCGCGGTGGCCTTCGACCCTGGCGGGACCGCCTATGTGCTCGACGGCGACCGGGGCCTGTGCCGCGCCGTGGGCGTGGCGTGGGCCTGCACGGCGGGCGCCGATGACGCCCGGCTCGTCGACCCTGTGGCCCTGGACGCCTCCGACGCCCTCACGGTGCTCGTGGCCGACCGCGCCGGGCAGGTCGTGCGGATCGACCGCAACGGGGTGGTGCGCGACCGCCTTGCCCCGCCGGCCCAGGCGAGCCGCATGGCGCCCGGCCGGCCGTTTGCGCCGGTCGGCGTGGCGCGCGATGCGCTGGGCAACGTGTTCGCCCTCGACGCCGCGTGGGGGCTCGTGCGCTGGGACGCCACGCGGCAGTTTGCCGTGCTCGTGCCGCCCGAGCAGTTGCCCCGACAGGCGCGGGCGCTCGTGCGCGTGGGCACCGCCTACGCCGTGCTCGGCTACGGCGCGCTCGGCCGCTACGACCGCTTCGGGACCGAACTCGAACGTGTTCCGGTGCCCGTCGAGGCGGTGGCGCTCGCGGTGACGGGCGAGACGGTCGCCGCGGTGCTGCCGACGGGCGTGCGGCTGCTCGCCTCCGGCCAGACCCTCGCCGTGCCCGACACGCGCGCGCCGCTCGTAGGCGCCGCCTGGCGCGCCGACCGCTGGTGCTGGCTCTCCGCCACCCACCTGCGCTGCGACGCCCCCTGAACCCCGCATCGGTGCGAGGCCCGGCGCCCTACGGAGCGCCAGGAGGACTTCCGCTCTACGGCGCCGAGGCGTATGGGCGCTTTCTGCTCCACCTGGGCCCGTCGCCGCCTGCGCTGCCCGTCCGCGCGGCTCGCCCGCCCGGCCACGCTAACGCGGCGGCGCTGCCCGACGGCGGCGCGTGGTGGGAGGAAGGCGGCGTGGAACCAGGGCCGTAACATTTTCATTCACAACGCCGAGGCCTCCGGGCCTTGCGGCGGCCTCCGTGCCCCCGCCACGCTGCGTCGCGTTCGCTCTGGGCCGTCCGCCTCGCGTCTGTGAATAGCCCTGTCCACGGAGGTGATCCATATGTCTCATTGCACGACGGGAACCCTTTTCCTGGCTTGCTAGCACCAGGCCATAAAGGCCCCGAGAGTTGCTCAAACCGTGCCCGTGGCCCTGTGCTGCGGGCACGGTTTACGTTTGGGGCGGCGTAGCGGCCGGGCCGCCCGGCACCGCCGGGGCCGGCGCTCCCGGCGGCGTGGTGCGGAAGAAGATCACACGCCAGCCCGATCACCCACGCGAGCGCCCCGCACCATCCGGCGGCGATGTCGGAGGGGTAGTGGACGCCGAGGTAGACGCGCGAGGCGCCCACGAGTACGGCAAAGACGAGTCCGCCGGCGACCACGAACCACCGCGCCCGCGTGGGCCAGGCGAGGACGGCGAGCGTGGCCACGAGCGCCATCGAACCCATCGCATGGCCGCTCGGAAAGCTGAACGTCTGCTCCGGCGCGATGGAGGTCCACAGCTTGGGCCGCTCGCGCCCGAAGAACAGCTTCGCGCCGACGTTGAGCAGCGTCGTGCCGCCCATCGTACAGGCGGCGAAGAGGGCGTCGCGCATCCGGTGGCGGAACGCGAAGAAGATCGGCAGGGCGATGGAGACCGGTATCACCCCGTACGCGTAGCCGATCTTCGTGATGAGGAGCATGAACGTGTCGCGGTGCTGCGACGCCAGCCGGTGGGCGGCGCGCAGGAGCGGCTCGTCGAAGAAAAAGGCCTCCTTGCGCACGATGTGTTCGGCCAATTCTCCGAAGGCGAGCAGCGGCACGAGCACCCCGGCGAAGAGGAGCACGAGTCGCCACCGGTGCGTCCACGCGAGGCGGGCGAGGTGGCGGACGGCGGTGTCGAAGGACATATTGATCAGGAAAAGAGCGGGATCAGTGGCAGGTGCCGGCGCCCCGTTCGAGCACCTCGCCGGTCACGGTACGATAGGCCCACGTGTACCGGCCGGCGTAGAGGCGCATCTGAAGCACGCCGTGCCCCCGGTGCAGACGCTTACGTGACGGCAGGGGGAGCCGCAGGGAGCCCCCGGAAGAGCAGCAGCAGCACCGGCAGCACGAGCAGGACGAGGGGGAACTGGGCGAGGAGCCCCGCCTCGATGGCAATGGCGAGCGGCTGAAGCAGCCCGGAGCCCTCGCCGATGCCGAGCGCGAGCGGCAGCAGCGCCAGAATCGCGGCAAGTGTTGTCATGGCGATGGGCCGCATCCGCCCGAGTCCGGCATGCACGAGCCGAACGGGCCCGGTGTGCCGGGGTGTTCCAGGCTCAATGCTTCCACTTCGGAGACGTAGAAGATGGACACCTCGGTCACGATGCCGACGATCATCGTCGAGCCCCATCATCGAGGCGATGTTGAGCTCGGTCCCCGTCAGCCACAGGCCCGCATAACACGGCGGCGAAGGCGAGCCCGGTCGTGAGGAGCACGGCGAGGGCCACGGCGACGCGTTCGTAGAGCACGAGCAGCACGAAGAACACGAGCCCGAGCGCGGCCGCGAACACGGCCATCAGCCCCCGGAAGGCCTCCTGCTGCTGCGCGTACAGCCCGCCGAGCGAGTACGTAGACGCCGGCGGGGCAGCACGCCGGGCCGGCCAGCGCCGCCCGCACGTCGCGCACGGCCGAGCCCATGTCGCGCCCGGCGAGGCGGCCGGTGACGGCCACGATGGGCAGCAGGTCGTCGCGAGAGAGCTGGGGCTGCCCCACCACCCGCTCGACGCGCGCCACGCGCCCGAGCGCAACCCGGTGGCCGTCGGGGGCGCGCAGCAGGAACCGTTCGAGGTCGCGCGCCCGCGAGCGCACGTTGCGCCGGCGTCCATACGCGCACGCCCACCACGCGCGGCCCTTCGACCACGTTCGTGGCGACGGTGCCCGCCACGCGGCTTCGAGGGCGGTCGCCACGGCGTCCGGGTCGATGCCCTCGAAGGCCGCCCGCTCGCGGTCCACGCGGACGACGAGCGCGTCCCCGGCCGGCACGACGCCGTCGAAGACGTCCACCACGCCGGGGATGCGCCCGATGACCTCGCACGCGCCCGGCCACCCGGTCGAGCTGCGCGGTCGCGTCCGCCTCGCTGCCGATGGCGCCGGGTCGTCGAGGAGAGCTTGATCTCGATGGGCTGCGGCACGGCCGTCAGGTCGCCGATCAGGTCTTCCATGAGCTGGACCAGCTCGATCTCCAGGCCGGGCACCGTGGCCTCGATGCGCGCCGCGCACCTCGTCCATGACGGCCTCGATGTCGCGGCGGGGCGGGGGCCTGAGGCGGACGAAGAAGTCGCCCTCGTTGGCTTCCGTGAGGCCGCCGCCGAGCTGCAGGCCCGTGCGGCGCGAGTAGGTCTGCACCTCGGGCGTGGCCGCGAGGAGCGCCTCGACCTGGCGGAGCACGCCGGTCGGTCTCGGCGAGCGACGTGCCCGGGGGCCGAGTAGTCGAGGATGAAGCCGCCTTCGTCGATCGGCGGGCATGAAGCCGGAGCCGGTGCGCAGGTAGCCGATCACAGCCGACGGCGACGAGCGGCACCACGAGCCCGAGCAGCACGAGGGCCGGGCGGGCGAGCAGGCGCCGCATCCCGCGCGCGTAGCCGATGCCGGACGCGCGCTCGAGCGCGGGCCGGCGGGCCTCGGCCGTTCCGGCGGCGCGCAGCAGGCGCTCGGCGAGGAGCGGCACGACCAGCCACGCGACGAAGAACGACACCACGAGGCGGCCGCCATCGTGAGCGAGAGCGCCCGGAAGAACGCGCCGGTGACGCCGGACGAGAAACGCCAGCGGCGCGAACACGACGATCGTCGCCAGCGACGAGCCGACGAGCGGGCGCGTGAACTCGGCCGCCGCCGCGAGCACGCCGCGGGCGGTCGCCGGGCGGCGCTTCGCAGGCGGCGCACGACGTGCTCGGCCATCACGATCGCGTCGTCGATGATGAGCCCGACCGCCGCGGCCATGCCGCCGAGCGTCATGATGTTGAAGCTCTGCCCGAGCAGGCCCAGCACCAGCGCGGTGGCGGCGAGCACCGCCGGCACCACGAGCGCCGCGATCAGCGTGATCCGCAGGTCGCGCAGGAACAGCAGCAGCACGAGCATCGCCAGCACGACGCCGATGAACACGGCGTCGCGCACGCTCGTCACCGAGGCGGTGATGAGTTCGCTCTGGTCGTACCAGTTGGCGACGCGCACGTCCGGGCGGCAGGGCGCGGTCGGCCAGTCGGCGAGCGCCGCCTTGATGCCGGCGGCGATCTGGACGGTGTTGCCGCCGGGCTGCTGGTACACCTGGAAGAGCACCGCGCGGCGCCCGTCGGCGGTCACGACGGTGCGCTGCGGCACGGCGGCGCGGCGGACGGTGGCGATGCTGGAGAGGCGGACGAGGCCGTGCTCGCCCGGTGTGCAGCACCGTCCGCCCGATGGCCTCCGGGGTCGTCGCGCGCGTATCGGTGAGGACGAGATACTGCTTGTACGTGTCCTCGGCGATGCCCGCCGCCCGCACCACACTCGCCGCCGAGAGCGCCTCGGCCACGTCGCTGAGGGTGAGGTCGTAGCGGGCGAGCGCGTCCGGGTCCACCACGACGTGCAGTTCCTCCGGTGCGCCGCCCACCACGTCCACGCGCGCCACGCCCGGCACGGTCGAGAGGCGCGGGCGGAGCGTGAAGGCGGCGAGGCTGTACAGCTCCGCATCCGAGCGGCGCGGCGAGATGAGGCTGTAGGCGAGCACCGGGAAGACCGTCGGGTCCATGCGCCTGACCTCGAAGGCGGTGCCGTCGGGCAGGGCGGGAAGCACACCGGCCACCGCCGCCTGGATCTGGAGTGTCGCCGCGACCATGTCGTCGCCCCAGCCGAGCGTGACGGAAACCTCGGCGCTGCCCCGGCTCGTCGTCGAGCGGAGGTTCTCGACGCCCGGCACGGCGCGCAGCACCTCCTCGACGGGCAGCGTGACGAGCGCGACGGTCTCGTCGGCGGGCCGGTCGCCGGCTTCGAGGCTCACGACGACGCGCGGAAAGGCGACGTTGGGGAAGAGGGCCACCGGCAGCCGGAGCCCGGTGAGCACGCCCCCCACGACAAGCGCGAGCGCGATGAACACCACCGAGCGCCGGTGGCGGGCCGTCCAGAGGGCGAGCAGCGAGGGCGGACGGGGCAGGGTGTTCACGGTTCCCCTCCGTCCCCGCCCGCCCGCACGGCGGCGCGCCCGCGTGCGACGTGCATCCCGTCCGAGAGTTCGTAGCCGCCGAGCACGACGACGCTGTCGCCCGGCGCGATGCCGCCGAGCACCTCGACGAGGCTGTCGGTCTCCACGCCCGTGCGCACCGGGTGCCGAGCGGCGAGGCCTTTCCGGACGGTGTAGACGACGAACCCGTCGCCTTCGGGCACGAGCGCGGGGCGGGGCAGGGCGATGCCTTCCGTGCCGCCCACGGCGAGGGTGCCCCGGACGTAGGCGCCCGAGCAGCAGGAGGGCGCTGCCCTGCGTAGGGCGTACGAACACGTCTACGAGGCGCGTGTCGGCGCTCACCACGCGGGCGACGGTGCGGACGACCCCGGCGACGGGCGCCCCGTCCACGTCGAGCGTGACGCGCTGACCGGCGCGCAGCCGCGAGGCTTCTGCCGGATCCACGCCCAGCCGCACCTCGACGTGCCCGGTCGATGAGAGCGACACGAGCGGCGCGCCCGGCGCGGCGATGCCGCCCTGCGAAACGTCCACGGACGTCACCACGCCGGCGGCGGGCGCCGTGAGCAGGGCGCCCCGGTTGGCCGAAAACCGCGCCACGTCTGCCTCGGCGGCGGCGACGGCGCCCTGCTGCGCGACGAGTTCGTCCTGCGTGGCGAGGTGGAGGTCGTAGCGTTCCCGGACGGCCTGGAGCGCGGCGCGGGCCGACAGGAGCGCCGTGCGCGCGGTGGCGAGGTCGGCCACGGCCGAGGGGCTCGGGCGCAGGCGCACGAGCGGGGCGCCGGCCGCCACCGTCTGCCCCACGCTCGCGTAGACGGCCTCGACGGTGGATTCGTACGCGACGCTGAGCGCCCGCCCCGCTCCCGGTGCTGCCACGACCGTCCCGAACGCCTCCACGGTTTCGGCGATCACGCCCCGGCGCGCCACCGCCACCTCGACCGTCGCCACGGGCTCAATGTCCGTTTCGGCCTCGGCGGCCCCGCCACACCCGGCGAGCGCCGCGGCGGTGAGGAGTCGCGGGAGCAAGAACAGGCGTGGCAGCAGGCGCATTACGGCAGCAGGGAAGGCGAGGCGAGAAGGCCCCCGGTTGCCACCTCGAGCCCGACCGCGAGTTCGGCCAGTTCACCGCGTAGCCGCAGCACGTCGAGCGCACGGTCAAGCAGTTCGACGCGGGCGGTGTAGTAGGCGAGCACGTCGCCTTGATGCAGGCGCAGGGCGGTGCCGTAAACGGACACGAGCGCCTGCCGCGCCCGCAGCGCCGCCTCGGCGTTGGCGAGTTCAGCCTGTGTCCGGGTATAGAGGGCAAGCAGGGTGGCGAGGTCGGCGCGGGTGGCGAAGACGCGCGCCTGATACTCGGCCCGGAGCTGCTCCTGGGTGGCCGTCGCGGCCGCGATTGCGCCCTGATTGCGGTCGAAGAGGGGCACGTCAATCGTGGCAGAGGGGCCGATGGTGCGGATGCCGCCGGTGTCGGTGGCGCGGCTGAGGCCGGCGGAAAGGCGCGGGAACCGGCGCAGCACGGCGGCACGAAGCGCCTGCTCGCCGCTCGCGTAGCCGAGCCGGAGCGCGGCCAGGTCGAGCCGCTGCCGCTCGACGCGCGCCGTCAGGCTATCAAGCGGTGGAACAGATGGCAGGGGCGTAGGGATCAGGCGCAAGGACGCCGTCTTTCAAGGGCGGATCCCCCCCGAGCGTATCGAGGGCGCCGGGGAGGAAGGGCACGCCGGTGCGCTGGAAGGTGAGCGTCGCGCCGGGCGGGAAGCCCATCGTGCGCAGGAGGGCCAGGCGTGTCGTGTCGCGCTGGAGTTCGAGGTCAAGGCGGGCGGTGTGGGCCGAGAAGAGGGCGTCTTCGGCCGCCGCGCGGTCCGTTTCGAGGGCGAGGTGGCGCGCGACAGCGCCGGTGAGCACGCGGAGGTTTTCGGTGAGGTCTGCCTCCTGCTGCGCAACGTACTCGGCCTCACGGGCGAGAAAGGCGCCGCGAAACGCGAGCAGGCGCGCGGCGGCGGCCGTCTCCCACTCTGCCCACGCAATGTCGAGGTCGAGCGCGGCGCGGGCGGCTTCGGCGCGGCGCACTTCGGACGGGCGGGTGAAGAGGGCGCTCAGGTCGAAGTCGAGGCCGAAGGCAAAGCCGACGCTCTCGCCCGGCTGCCCCGGCAGCGGGAGGTCTGCGCCTACCGATAGCTGCGGGTTGGGCAGCACCCCTGCGGCGATAACCTCCGCCTGCGCGACCCCGCGCTGCGCCCGTGTCGCCCGGAGCGCGGGGCTCGCCACCACGGCCACAAGCGCCGCCTCGTCGGGCGAGACCCCATCGCGCAGATCAATGTCGGCGGGGCGCAGGTACGGATGGTGCAGCGCCGTCACGGCCGCGCGCACGGCGTCCGGATCGGGCGCGCGGAGGGCTGCCGCGACGTCCGAGGCGTCTATGGGCGCTCGGCGGGGCACCGTGGAGGCGCACCCGCCGAGGCCGGCGGTGAGCAGGAGCAGCAGTAGAACTCGCATAGACAATCCGCAGGCAGCGACCCGTGCCACTGCTTGCATGGACACCGTGCAGGCGTCAGTCCTTCGGGGTCGAGGGGCTTTCGATTACGCGCCCGTCAGCGGCGAAGACGAACGTGTGCTGCGCCCGGCCCCGCCCGGTGACCACCTCATAGCGGATCTCGGAGCCCTGCACGAGCCGTTCGGCGCGCGTGGCGGCCCCGGCGTGCTGCGCGGCGACGGCACGTGAAACCGCAGCCGGCAGGGCCGACGTGGCGATGACCTCTTCGTATTCCACCACCGTGCCGTCGGGGCGGTAGATGAGGTCGCGGCGCTGCGCCCCGTCCTGGCTTTCGACCTCGTATGCCGGCTGGCCGTCCTTCTGCTCCTGCGAGGAGCCGAGGATGCGGGCGTGGGGATAGGCGCGGCGGAAGGCCGCCGAGATCGCAGCGGGCAGCGTCGCCGACCGGATTTCCGACCCCTCGGGGGCTTCACGCCCCTCGTCGCCTTCCCCGTCCTCGCCCTCCTCGTCGGCTTCTGCGCGGGCGCTCGCGGGCGTCTCGATCACCCGTCCATCGGCGGCGAAGACGTACTCGCGCTGCGCCCGGCCCCGGCCCACGATCAGTTCGTAGCGCGTCTCCGCGCCCCGGACGAGGCGCTCGGCGGAAACCGCCCTGCCGGCCCGCTGCGCCCGGAAGGCGGCGGCCACGGCGGCCGGTAGGGCCGACGTGGCGATGACCTCTTCGTATTCTACCACCGTGCCGTCGGGGCGGTAGATGAGGTCGCGGCGCTGGGTGCCGTCCATGCTTTCGACCTCGTAGACGACCTGGCCGTCCTTCGTCTCACGCGAGGAGCCGAGGATGCGGGCGCGCGGATAGGCCTGGCGGAACGCCGCGCTGATCGCGGCCGGCAGGGGCGTCTGGACCGCCTCGGCGCCCTCTGCCGCCTCGCTGCCCTCGTCGTTCTCCTCGGCGGCCTCCGCGCGCGGCCCGGAAGCCGTGCCCTCGGCTTTGGGCGCCTCGGTTTCGAGGACGGCGCCATCGCTGACGCGGACGATGACCGAGCGCGTGCCCGCTGCCGTCGCCACGTCCACCTCGAACGCGTCGGTGCCGTCCTCGTCGCCTTCGCGGACCGCCGTGACGGTGCCGCCGGCCGCGCGGGCGGCGATGGCGCGGGCCTGTGCCTCGGTAATGGGGCCGGCGCTGATGCCGAGGGCCGAGGCCGGGCCGGTGTCGGCGACGTTCTCGGCGTGGAGTTCGGCAGGCTCAGCGCGCTCGGTGCAGCCCGGCAGCAGCAGCACGGCGGAGAACAGGGCGATCCCGAGGCGTAGGGGCTTCATGGTCGTAGACGGGGTTGATGGAGAGACGTGGAGGCTACGACAACGCCCTTACACGGGCCTGTCCGCCGGATTACATCGGTGTCATGGAGCCCCCTCATGCCCCGGAACGGGAACGTACCGCGCAATACACTGAAGACGAATTGCAGGTCCAAGCTATGGCGCGGAGGGGCCGGCAGCAGGCTCAGTTGCCACCAAGGTCGCCGGACGGGTCGCCCTGCGGCGGGTCGCGCTCGGGGCGGCGCTCCTCGGTCTTGCCGAACGTGTAGGTGAGCGTCACGCCTACCTGCGGGCCGCCGCGGGTGCTGCTGTAGCGCTGGTAGAGCAGCGCCTGGTCAATCGTCCCGCGCGACGTGGCGAGGCCGAGTGGGTCGCGGGCGCGGACGGCGAGGCTGCCCCGGCCGCCGAACAGCTGCTGACGGAGCGCGAGGTCGAAGAACGTCATCGCCCCCTGCCGGCCCTGCTCGGTGGCGATGGGCGCGCGGTACCGGATGGTGCCCTGCGCATCGGTGCCCGCGCGGACGGTGTAGGTCAGGTTGGCGCGCCCGCCCCAGCTGAACGCATCGCTCTGGAGCGTCTGCGTGCTCGTGGTGCCGTCGGTGAGCTGCCGGTAGCCCTCCACGCTCCCCGAGCCGCGAAGGGCCTTGAGCGCGCCCCGCCCCTTGAAGTCGCTCGTTAGCTCGACGCCGTAGCTCGACCGCGAGGCGAGGTTGGCGAACGTGGACACCGTCACGCCGTCGGCGCGGATCTGCTGGTAGCGGCGGATCACGTCGGTCGTCCGGCGCGCGTACGCGGTGCCCGCGAGCGAGCCCCAGGCGGCGTAGCGCGTGTAGCCGGCCTCGAAGGCGTCGGTGTATTCGGGCTTGAGGTCCGGGTTGCCCATCTGGAGGTTGAGCGGGTCCGAGTAGGAGGGCGTCGGGTCGAGGAACCGGGTGCGCGGACGGGTCACGCGGCGCCCGTAGTTGGCGCGCAGGACGTTCTGGAGGCCGATCTTGTAGGTCAGGAACGCGCTCGGGAAGAGGCCGAAGTCCGTCCGGTCGAACGCGAACGTGGCGTTCTGGGGCGTGAAGCGCTGCCGCGCCAGCTCCGCCCGCAGGCCCACCTGCACGCCGAGGCCGCCGAACGTGGCCCCGGCCTGCGTGTAGGCAGCGTTGGAGCCCTGGGAGAGGTCGTAGATGCTGGAGCGCAGGGCGTCGCGCACAAAGGCGTTCGCGGCGGTGGAGAACGTCTCCACCCGCCACGTCCGAGTTCACGCGCTGAAGCAGGCCCCGGTAGCCGAGCTCAAAGGTGCCGTCCTCGATGCCCGCGAGCGGACGCTTGTAGTCCACGCGAAGGTCGGTCTCCTGCTGGTCCTGCTGCGTGTCGGTGTTCTCGGCTGGCCGCAGGGTGCCCGTGCCCGCGACGAGCGCCTCGGCGAACCGGTCGCCGTTGCCCTCCCGGGAGGCGTCGAGGCTGAACTCGGCCGAAAGCGAATGGCCGTCCTCGTCGTCATCCCCCTCGTCGCCGCCGTGGTCTCCGCCGCCGCCGCGCTGGCGGGCGACGTCGAAGCGGTGGCGGAGGCCGAGGCGCATTTCGAGGCTCTTCTCGTCGCTCGTCGTGGTGCCGCTGCGGTCGTAGGTGAACAGGGGCGCCTGGCTGGCGTCGCGCGTCTGGTAGCGCGTCCGGTCCTTGCCGTCGTTGTTCTCCAGGCCCCCGTCCACGCTGCCGTCGAGCACCGTCCGGGACCCGGCCTGGTATTCCGCCGACAGACTGAGCAGGTGCGAGAACCCCGCACGGTTGGTGGTGCCGTTCTGGTTCAGAAACGTGTTGGGGCTCAGGGAGCGGTTGATGCTGTAGCGGTCGGATTGCCCGTCGCGCACTTCGCGGCGCAGCCCGTAGGCCCCCGACAGGTTGATCGGCCCGTGCCCGGCGGCGAGCGTGGCGGTGGCGTTGTAGCCGCCCTTCGTGTCCACGCCGGTCACGACGGTGGTCGAGAGGCCGAGTTCGACGTTGCGCTTGAGCACGATGTTGAGCACGCCGCCCATCGCGTCCGGCTCGAAGGCCGCCGAGGGGTTCGGCATCACCTCGATCCGGTCAATGATGCCCGCCGGAAGGCTGCGCAGGTAGGCGGCGAGAAAGGCTGCCGACACGGGCGCCGGGCGTCCGTTGATGTAGATGGCGACGTTGCCGGTGCCCCGAAGCGACACGTTGCCGTCGAAGTCCACCTCGACCGACGGGATCTGTTCGAGCGCATCGGTGGCCGTGCCGCCCTGCACGACGGGGTCGTTCGCCACGTCGTACACCGTCCGGTCAATCTCCACCGACGCGCGCCGACGCTGCGTGACCACCTCGACTTCGGAGAGCGCGCCGCCGTCGGGCACGAGCCGGAGCGTGCCGAGGTTCACCGCGCCGTTCGCCACGCGGACGCCCGAGACCGTGCGCGTGGTGTAGCTGACGTAGGAGGCCAGGACCGTGTAAGTGCCCGCCGCGATGCCTTCGAGGCGGAACGCGCCGTCGTCGCCGGTGAGGCCGCCGGTCACGAACACGGTCGAATCGCCCACCGGGCGGCGCACGGTGACGGAGGCGTAGGGCAGCAACTCGCCCGTCTGGCCGTCTACGATGGTGCCGAGCAGCGCGCCGCCCGGTCCCGCCTGTCCCGGTCGCCGTGCTGCCGCCGGCAACGCTGCTCCGCTCGAATCGCGGGGCAGGGCAGTCGCTGCGCCTCCCCGGTTCTGCGCGACGCGGCTCCGCTGCTCGGTCCGGTAGGCCTGGTAAGTCGCCGCCTGCGCGGGCGTCAGGATGGCCTTGATGGCAGCATCGAGCGCGGCCTGCTCCTGCTGACGGCGCTGCCGGAAGGCCTCCATGTTCGCCGGCCCCCGCGCCGGGCACCGGACGCGCTGCGGCGGGCTGGGCGGCGAGGAGCGTGCGGAGCTGCGTCTGCTGGGCTTCGGAGAGCGCGAGCCGCCGGGCCAGGTCCGCCACGCGGACCTCCACGGTCGTCTGGGGCGGCCCTGTCCGCGCAGGCGGTGTGTTCTGGGCGTGGACGGGCGAAGCGAAGCAGAGCACGGCGGCGAGCGACGCCAGGGCGAGGCGGCCACGCAGGGAGGAGGACATCAAACCGGGAGGTGAAAGACGTAGCGGCCCCGCGTGCCGGGCCGGTTTCGCGGCACCCGCTCGGGGCGAGCCGTCTCGGAGAAGCGCGAACGGATCAGCGGAGAAAAGGGCTCTGGGGAGGACGGAGCGGCCGAATCCTACCAAGCGGACCTTACCGCCACCTGTCTCCCCCATTACACCGATGTCATGTGGCCCCGCTGGGGCAGCCGGAGCGTGAACGTGCTGCCCTCGCCGGGCCGGCTTTCGGCCTCGGCACGCCCGCCGTGCGCGGCGGCGATGGCCCGCACGAGCGTGAGCCCGAGCCCGAGCCCCGGCGTCGTGCGGGCGGTGTCGCCCCGGAAGTGACGGTCCCAGATCCGGGGCAGGTCAGCCTCGGCAATCCCCGCGCCCGTGTCGTGCACCGCGATGGCGATGTCGTGCCCGTCCGGACGCGCTGTGAGCGTGACGTGGCCGCCGGGGGGCGTATGGGCGAGCGCGTTGTCCACGAGGTTGGCGAGCGCCTGCCCAAGCCACGTCGGGTCCGCGTCGGCGGTGAGCGCGGGCGGCACGTCGGCGGTGAGGTGGACCCCGCGCGCCTCCGCTTCGAGGCTGTAGAGGCGGACGACGCGGCCGGCGGCTTCGGCCACCTTCAACGGGCGGCGGTCGAGGCGGAGGGCGCCGGCATCGGCTTCGGCCACGCTCAGGAGCGTGCGCAAAAGGTCCGCGAGGGCGTCGGCCTCTTCGATCACACTTCCGAGGGCCTCGTGGGCGTGATCGGGCGGAAGCGCGAGGGCGGCCTCGGCCTGCGCCCGCAGGCGTGCGAGGGGCGTGCGGAGGTCGTGCGCGGCGGCGTCGAGCGTTTCGCGCGTGGCGCGGAGCAGGCGGTCGAGCCGGTCGAGCATCGCGTTGACGAGCGCCGCGAGCGCGTCGAGCTCGTCGCCGCGTCCGGTGACGGGCACGCGGTGGGCCGGGTCGGCCGTCCGTGCGACGGCCTCGGCGGTGGCGGCGAGGCGGCGGAGGGGCCGGAGTGCCCGGCGGGTGAAGAACAGGCCGCCGATCAAGACGGCAAGGAGCGTGGGTCCGACCACGAGCAGCGCGGCGGCGCGGTACGCCTCGCGCACCTCCACGCGGGCGCTCGCCGGGCGCCCGACCTGCACCACGCGCCCGTCGCCGAGCGCGAGCGTGAGCGCGTCGAGCCCGCCTTCGTCGGGGCCCACGTCCGCGATGTGCGTCCAGGCGCCGTCGGCCCGCGCGGCGGGCCGGTCGAGCGTGCCAAGTCGGTAGCGCGCCCAGCGGGGTGAACGGCTCTCGGCGAGCACGCGTCCGCTGCCGCCGTCGAGCAGGCGAACGTAGACGGGCAAGCCGGTCCGCCCGTCGTCCTGCTCCGCCATCTCCTCGCGGGCGCCGGCCACGCCCCCTTCGGCGTAGGCAGCGGCCACGAGCCCGGCGCGCTCGCGCACGTCCGCCCGGTCGCGCGCGGCGAGCGCCCGCCCGAGCAGCACGTCCGTGACGGCCACGAGCACGAGCGCGCCGAGCGCGAACACGGCCGCGTGCCCGAGGGCGAGCCGGAAGCCGAGCGAGGCCCGGCCCGGGCGGAACGCAGGGCGGAACGAGCGGCGCATGGCGTCAGGGCAGGCGCAGCGTGTAGCCGACGCCGCGCACGGTATGGAGGAGTTTGGGCTCGAACGGCCCGTCCACCTTCTTGCGCAGCCGGTGGACCAGCACGTCCACGACGTTCGTCTGGGGGTGGAAGTCCACCTTCCACACGGTTTCGAGGATCATCGTCTTGGTCACCACGCGCCCGGCGCTGCGGATGAGCAGTTCAAGCAGCCGGAATTCGAGCGGGTGGAGGGCGATCTCCTCCCCGGCGCGCGTGGCGGTGCGGGCGAGCAGGTCCACGGCGAGCGGGCCGCACACGAGGCGCCGCTCGACCGGCCCCTCGCCGGTGCGCGCGCCGCAGCAGCGCGTGGAGGCGCGCGGCGAGTTCGGCCATGGCGAACGGCTTGGTGAGGTAGTCGTCGCCGCCCGCATGGAGGCCCCGCACGCGGTCGTCCACGGTATGCCGGGCGCTGAGCACGACCACCGGTAGCCGGTTGCCTTGGGCGCGCAGGCGCTCGACGAGCGTGAGGCCGTCGAAGCCCGGCAGCATCACGTCAATGACGGCGGCGTCGAAGGGCTCGCCGAGGGCGGCGTGGAGGCCGGAGGCGCCATCGGCGGCGCGCGTCACGGCGTAGCCGGCCTCATGCAGCCCCTGGGCCACAAACGAGGCGAGCCGGGTATCGTCTTCAACAAGCAGTACCCGCATAGACCAGAGCGTACGTTTCCGTGGCCTGAAACGTACGCTCTGGCCGCGTGCCCGGCGCCTTCCACGCGCGCGCATCGTTGCACAAGTTCACAGGCCACATTACCTTACCGTTTCCTCTCCACTCCGCCTTCATTATTCTGCGCTGCCCGATTCTGATGGATGAAACCCTGACCTCGCCTTCCCGCCCCTCGACCGGCGACGGCCATTCCAACGCCGCCACGCTCTCGCTCGACGTCTACAGCCCCGCCAGCGGGCAGGTGATCGGGCAGGTGCCCGTGGCCTCCCGCGCCGATGTGGACGTGGCCGTGGCGGCGGCCAAAAAGGCCCTGCCGGGCTGGTCGGCGCTGCCCATCAAGGAGCGCGTGCAGGTGATCTTCCGCTACCGGCACCTTCTGGAGCAGCACATCGACGACCTCGCGGCGCTCGTGACGCGCGAGAACGGCAAGGTGCACGAGGAGGCGCGCGCGGAGGTGCTCAAGAGCATCGAGCTGTGCGAGTTCGCCGTCTCGATGCCGCAGATCACCTCCGGCGAGGTGCTGGAGGTGAGCCGGGGCGTCGAGTGCCGCGTGGAGCGGCATCCGGTGGGCGTCGTGGCGTCGATTGCGCCGTTCAACTTCCCGAACATGGTCCCCAACTGGACCATCCCGAACGCGCTCGTGCTCGGCAACACGATGGTGATGAAGCCGTCGGAGCTGGTGCCGCTCTCGGCGATCCGACTCCAGGAACTGCTGCGCGAGGCGGGCCTGCCGGAGGGCGTGTTCAACCTCGTCCACGGCACGCGCGAGGTGGTGGAGGCGCTCTGCGACCACCCGGACATTGCGGCGGTGAGCTTTGTGGGCTCGACCAAAGTGGCCGGCATCGTCTACCGCCGCGCGACGGGCAACCTCAAGCGGGCCCTCTGCATGGGCGGCGCCAAAAACCACCTGATCGTCCTCCCCGACGCCGACCGCGAG
Source organism: Rhodothermales bacterium (assembly GCA_963740755.1). Lineage (GTDB taxonomy): Bacteria > Bacteroidota > Rhodothermia > Rhodothermales > BA12 > CAVSDF01. The sequence goes on along the minus strand of CAVUFJ010000005.1, from coordinate 282,561 downwards.
ATGGCGGCGAGCAACATCGTGGCCTCGATGTCGGGCTGCGCGGGGCAGCGCTGCATGGCGGCCTCGGTGATGGTGGCCGTCGGCGCCACCGACCCCATTATCGCGCGCATGGTCGAGGTGGCGAAGAACGTGGTGCCGGGCCAGAACCTCGGGCCCGTGATCTCGGCAGAGGCGAAGGCGCGCATCGAAGGCTACATCAGCGACGCCGAGGCGGCGGGCGCCACGGTGCTGCTCGACGGGCGGGGATACGCGGTCGAAGGGCAGGAGGGCGGCTTCTGGGTCGGCCCGACGATCATCGACCACGTGACGCCGGAGATGCGGATCGCGCAGGAGGAGGTGTTCGGGCCGGTGCTCGCCATCGTGCGCACGAAGGACATCGAGGGCGCGCTGGCCGTCGAGAACGCCTCGCCCTACGGCAACGCGGCGGCGGTATACACCGAGAGCGGCGGCATGGCGCGCCTGGTGGCCGAGCGCGCGAGCGCGGGCATGATCGGCATCAACGTGGGCGTGCCGGTGCCGCGCGAGCCGTTCTCGTTCGGCGGCTGGAACGACTCCAAGTACGGCGTCGGCGACATCACCGGGCGCGGCTCGATCGAGTTCTGGACGCAGTCGAAGAAGATCACCACCAAGTGGAATCGCGAAGCCGGCACCAACTGGATGTCGTGACGCTGCGCGCAGCGTGTTCGTTGTCCGCGCGCTGCTACGCGCTGTTGTTCGTCGTTCGTAGTCAGAAGAACCAGCATGACGCTCAGATGCTCTGACCACGAACGACGAACGACGAACAACCAACCCCATCCTTTCCATGGCCGACCTGTCTGTCGAGTTCACCGGGCTCCACTTCGAGAACCCGTACCTGCTCTCCTCGGCGCCGCCGACGGAATCCGAGACCAACATCCTCCGCGCCTTCGACGCCGGCTGGGGCGGGGTCGTGACGAAGACCATCGGGGTACACCCGGTGGTGAACGTGTACGGGCCCAAGACCAAGTTCCTCCGCACGAGCCCGGAGACGCACGAGATCTCGTTCAAGAAGCGCCCGGGCGCCGTGCTCCACTCGTCGTGGAACTGGGAGCTGATCTCGACCAAGCCCCTCGACTGGTGGATCCCGCAGATCACGCGCATCAAGAACGAGCATCCCGACCAAGATGCTCATCGCCTCCATCATGGCCGGCTCCGGCTCCGACAAGGAGCTGCAGCACTGGCAGGACCTCGCGCGCGGCTGCCAGGAGGCCGGCGCCGACGGGCTCGAACTGAACCTCTCGTGCCCGCACATGGACCGCGCCGACATGGGCTCCAACATCGGCAAGGACGCCGGGCTGTGCTCGATCGTCACGCAGGTGGTGAAGGAGGTGGCGACGATCCCGGTCTGGTCCAAGCTCACCCCCGCCACCGGCGACATCGCGGTGGAGGCCGGGGCCGTGTTTCGCGGCGGGGCCGACGCGGTCGTGTCGAGCAACACGTTTCCGTCGCTGCCGCCGATCGACCCGGAGACCCTGGAGTTCGAGATGAACGTGGACGGCTACGTGTCGAGCGGGGGGCTCGGCGGGCCGTCCATCCTGCCCATCTCGCTCGCCAAGATGGCGCAGATGACGCAGGCGTTCCCGGACCGCAGCTTCTCCGGCATCGGCGGGGTCACCGAGTTTGCCCACGCGCTCAACTACTTCCTGCTCGGATGCGGCACCGTGCAGGTATGCACCGCCGCGATGCTCGACAAGGCCGTCGGGCCGGGCGTCATCAAGCGCCTCAACGACGGCCTCGCGGACTTTCTCGACCGCCACGCCGACCGGGGCTGGACGCGCGTGGAGGATTTCCGGGGCGCCCGCCGCGACCGCGTCGTGGCCAACTCGCGCATCCGCCGCGCCGATGAGGCGTCGTACTTCGGCGGCCACGAGGGCGGCGAGGGCTACGCCAACCCGGCGCCGATGCCTTCGGTGATGGGCGACGGCGGCAACGCGCCCGTGTCGGCGTAAGTCACAACCTTTACGCCTGTCATTGCGAGGAGCAGAGCGACGAAGCAATCTCCCCACGATGGCTACTGCGCGTGAGTACCACGTCTACATCCTCACAAACCCCCACCATACCGTTCTCTATACCGGGGTCACCGGCGACCTCGTCCGTCGCCTCGAAGCACACCGGCAGAAAACAGTCTCCGGCTTCACGCAGCGCTACAACACGACCAGGCTGGTGCATGTCGAGGCCTACCTGTCTGTGCAGGACGCAATCGCCCGGGAGAAACAACTCAAAGGAGGCTCGCGGCAACAGAAGCTCGACCTCATCAATCTCTACAATCCGCAATGGCGTGACCTCTCGGAGGATCTGGGCTGACGAACGTAATTGACCATCTGTGCGCTCGATGGGAGATTGCTTCGTCGCTTTGCTTCTCGCAATGACAGCGCGGGAGTAGGAGTCGCCGGAGGGTCTTTTCGCTTTCTCTTTTGAACCATGGCAGCATCGAACGACCGGACGGTCCGGGCCGCGCTCATCCAGGCCACCCTTGTGGGCGACCCGAGCGACCCGGTGGAGAAGATCAAGCAGGGCATGATCGACAAGCACGTCGCCCTCATCGAAGAGGCGGCGGGGCAGGGCGCCGAGGTGCTCTGCATGCAGGAGCTGTTCTACGGCCCCTACTTCTGCGCCGAGCAGGAGGAGAAGTGGTACGGCCTCACCGAGCGCGTGCCCGACGGGCCGACGGTCAAGCTCATGCAGGGCCTCGCGCGCAAGCACAAGATGGTGCTCGTCGTGCCGATGTACGAAGAAGACCTCACGGGCGTCTACTACAACACCGCCGCCGTGATCGACGCCGATGGGTCGTTCGTGGGCAAGTTCCGCAAGATCCACATCCCGCACTGCCATCCGGGCTTCTGGGAGAAGTTCTACTTCCGCCCCGGCAACCTCGGCTACCCGGTGTTCGACACGGCCGTCGGCAAGGTGGGCGTCTACATCTGCTACGACCGCCACTTCCCCGAGGGCTGGCGCGAACTCGGGCTCAACGGCGCCGAGATCGTGTTCAACCCCTCCGCCACTGTGGCGGGCCTCAGCGAGTACCTGTGGAAGCTGGAGCAGCCGGCGGCGGCGGCCAACAACCTCTACTTCGTCGGCGCGATCAACCGGCCCGGCATGGAGGCACCCTGGAACATCGGCGAGTTCTACGGGCAGAGCTACTTCGCCAACCCGCGCGGGCAGATCCTCGCCGAAGCGCCGCGCAGCGCCGACGCGATTGTGACGGCCGACCTCGACTTCGGCCTCATCCGCGAGGTGCGCAACGTGTGGCAGTTCTACCGCGACCGCCGCCCCGAAACGTACACCGCGACGGTGCGGCCGTAAGGAATGGTCAACTGGTCAATGGCCAATGGGAGGCGACAGCAAGCCCCTGCGCCATCTGGTTCACCCGTTGACCATTGGCTGTTGACCATTGACCATTGACCATTCTGGTTCTCATGTCCAACGCCGGCCTCGAACACTCGCCGCTCTACAACGAGGACCTCGCGCCGGTCCCCATGAGCGGGCGGACGTGGAATCAGTGGCACATCGCAGCCCTGTGGGTGGGCATGGCGGTGTGCATTCCCGACCTACACGCTCGCCGCCGGAATGATCGCGCAGGGGTTTCCGTGGAAGCTCGCGCTCTTCACGATCATCCTCGCCAACGTGATCGTGCTCATCCCGATGGCGCTCAACGCGCACGCGGGCACCAAGTACGGCATTCCGTTTCCCGTACTGCTCGCGCGCCTCGTTCGGGACGCGCGGGGCCAACGTGCCGGCGCTCATGCGGGCGCTCGTGGCGTGTGGGTGGTTCGGCATCCAGACGTGGATCGGCGGCTTCGCCATCTACATGATGCTCGCCGCGCTCTTCGGCTTCACCCCCGCCACGGCGGCGGACGCGCTCCCGCTGCTGGGCATCTCGGCGGGGCAGTTTGCGTGCTTTCTGCTGTTCTGGGCGATCAACGTGGCCCTCATCCTGGCGGGGATCGAGTCCATCAAGTGGCTGGAGACCCTCTCGGCGCCGTTTCTCATCCTCGTAGGCCTCGGCCTGCTCTGGTGGGGCGTGCAGGCGGGCGGCGGCTTCAACCGGATCCTCGATGATGCCGTGATCGCCAAGATGCGCCCGGCGGAGGCCCCACCCTTCGATTTCTGGCGGCTGTTCTGGCCCAACCTCACCGCGATGGTGGGCTTCTGGGCGACGCTCTCGCTCAACATTCCGGACTTTACGCGCTTTGCCAAAAGCCAGCGCGACCAGATCGCGGGGCAGGCGCTCGGGCTGCCCACGACGATGGCGCTCTACGCGTTTATCGGCATTGCGGTGACGAGCGCCACCGTGCTCGTGTTTGGCGAGGCGATCTGGGACCCAGTCGTGCTGCTCGGCAAGTTCTCGAATCCGCTGCTCGTGGCGCTCTCGCTCGTCGCGCTCGTGCTCGCCACGCTCTCGACGAACATCGCGGCCAACGTCGTCTCGCCCGCCAACGACTTTTCGAACCTCGCGCCCCGGCACATCTCGTTCAAGCTCGGGGGACTCATCACGGCCGGCATCGGCCTCGTGATCATGCCGTGGCGGCTCTACAACGACCTCTCGGCGTACATCTTTACGTGGATGATCGGCTACAGCACGCTCCTGGGCGCGATTGCGGGCGTGATGCTGGCCGACTACTACCTCGTCCGCCGCCGCCGCCTCAGCCTCGACGACCTCTACCGCGAGGACGGCGCCTACAGCTTCGGCGGACGCGGCTACAACCCCGTGGCGCTGCTCGCGCTCGCGGCGGGCATCCTGCCGTGCGTGCCCGGCTTCATCGCCCAGGCCTCCAACGGCCGCGTGGACGTGCCCGCGTTCTTCGACGGCCTCTACGCCTACGGGTGGTTTGCGAGCCTGTTCATTGCCGGGGCCGTGTACGTGGTCCTCTCGCGCCGCGTGCCCGCCGTGGAGGCCGACCCGCTGCCCGTGCCTGATCCCGCGCTGCACGTTCCCTCCTGACGGCTCCGGCCTGCCCCCCACCTGCTGCTCCGCGCTGAACGCGCTCCGCAGCGGTCCTCCCCCGAACTCGGGGGAGGTGTCCCGTAGGGACGGAGGGGGGCGCCTCTCACCCATTTCGCAACGTCCCGCTTTCTCTCGCAACCTCTGCGACGCCTGACCCTATGGAACTCGTCACCGAAGCCGCCACGCTCCCGCCGTTTGACCACACGCCGCGCCCCTACGACGGGCCCTCGCGCGAGGAGGTGCTGGCCCTGCGCAAGCGCTACGCCAACCCGGCCCTCTTCACGCTCTACAAGGACCCGATCCTGCTCGTCGAAGGGTCCATGCAGTACCTCTACGACGAGACCGGACGCCGCTACCTGGACCTCTTCGGGGGCATCGTGACGGTCTCCTGCGGCCACTGCCACCCGAAGATCACGGCGGCGATGCAGCAGCAGCTCGAAACGCTCCAGCACAGCACGACGATCTACCTGCACCCCAACATGCCGAAGATGGCCGAGGCGCTCGCGCAGCGGATGCCGGAGGGCCTCGATGTGACGTACTTCGTCAACTCCGGCTCGGAGGCCAACGACCTCGCCATCACGATGGCGCGCCTGTACACGGGCCACTCCGACGTGATCGCGCTGCGCAACGCCTACCACGGCGGCAGCCCGAGTGCGATGGGGCTCACGAGCCACCACACCTGGAAATTCCCCACCCAGCAGGGCGCGGGCATCCACCACGCGATCAACCCGGACCCCTACCGGAGTCCGTTCGACGGCACGCCGGAGGAGATCGCGGCCAAGAGCGCCGAGGACATCCGGGGCCTGATCCGCTACTCGACGCCGGGCAAGGTGGCCGCCTTCATCGCCGAGCCGATGCAGGGCGTCGGCGGCGTCACCCACGGGCGCGCCGACTACCTGCAGCGCGCCTACGCCATCACGCGCGAGCACGGCGGCCTCTGCATTGCCGACGAGGTGCAGACGGGCTTCGGGCGCACCGGCGACCACTACTGGGGCTTCCAGAACTTCGACGTGATGCCGGACATCGTGACGATGGCCAAGGGCATCGGCAACGGCGCCCCGCTCGCCGCCGTGACCACGCGCCGCGAGATCGCGGAGACGCTCGCGCAGCGGATCCACTTCAACACCTACGGCGGCAACCCGGTGAGCATGGCGGCGGGCCTCGCGGTGCTGGAGGCCATCGACGAGGACGGCCTGCAGGAGAACTGCCGCGTGGTGGGGGGCCACTTCAAGGCGGGCCTCGAAGGCCTCATGGCCCGCCACCCGCTCATCGGCGACGTGCGCGGCAAGGGCCTGCTCCTCGGGGTCGAACTCGTGCGTGACCGCGCGAGCAAGACGCCGGCGAAGGAGGAAACCGCCGCCGTGCTCGAAGCGATGCGCGAGCAGCATGTGCTCATCGGCAAGGGCGGGCTCGACGGCAACGTGCTCCGCATCAAGCCGCCCATGTGCATCACCAAGGCCGACGTGATCTACGCCCTCGACGCGCTCGACCATGCCCTCGGCAGCATCGCCTGAACCGCTGCGCCTGTACGGGCGAAGATGCCGGAACACCTGCGTCTGTACGGACGAAGCCCCCTGACCCCTGCGCCTGTGTGGGCGACCCCGCCTGAACCTCTGCGCCTGAAAGGGATGAAGCCGCCTGAACCGCTGCGACTGTACGGGCGAAGCCCCCGGTGTGAGGGCACCGCCCGCAGCGTTGCCACGGACCATCGCAACGGCACCGCTCGTGGCCCCACACCGGGGGCTTCGCCCCTACCACCTCGATCTCGCTTTCCGGCAGGTGCGGCCTCCCCCACCGCCTGAACCTCTGAACACGACCATGCACTTCGACACCATCATCCGCGGCGGGGACGTCGTGACGCCCGGCGGCGTGGTCCGCGCCGACATTGGCATCCGGGGCGAGAAGATCGCCGCCATTGCCGAAGACCTCAGCAGCGCCGAGGCCGGGCAGACAATTGACGCCGCCGGCCACATTGTGCTCCCCGGCGTGCTCGACGTGCACGTCCACCTGGAACTGCCCTTCATGGGCGCCGTCTCCGCCGACGACTACCGAACTGGCACGCGGGCCGGGGCGCGCGGCGGCGTCACCACCGTCATCGACTTCGCCATTCCGTACGCGGGCGAGAGCCTGCAGGATGCGGCCGACAACTGGCGGAAGAAGGCCGAGGGCAAGGCGCTCATCGACTACACGTTCCACATCTGCGTGACGCGCTGGGCCGAGCACAAGGACCAGATCGCGGGCATGGTGGCGCAGGGCTTCCCGACGTTCAAGGAGTTCATGATCTACGAGTCGGAAGGCTGGCAGAGCGACGACCGGGCCATGTTCGACACGCTCGAAAAGATGCGCGACCTCGGGGCGATGCTGCTCGTGCACGCCGAGTCCGCCCGCGTGCTCGACGAACTCATCGCGCGCCACCACACGCCGGAACTGATGGCCGAGCACGGCGCGACGCTGCACGCCATCACGCGCCCCAACTTCGTGGAGGCCGAGGCGATTCAGCGGGCGATCATGTGGTGCGAGGTGACGGGCGGGGCGCTCTACATCGTCCACATGAGCACCGCCGAGGGGGCAGACCTCGTGCGGGCGGCGCAGCAGCGCGGCGTGAACGTGTTCGCCGAGACGTGCGCGCAGTACCTCGTGCTCGACGATTCGTGTTTCGAGGGGCCGGATGGACACCTGTTCGCGTGCTGCCCACAGCTCAAAAAGCCGAAGGATGTGGCGCGCCTCTGGGAAGGCCTCAAGACCGGCGAGGTCTCCGTCGTCTCCACCGATACGTGCACGTTCACGCGCGAGCAGAAGGCCATGTGGAACGGCGACTGGACCAAGATCCCGATGGGCCTGCCGGGGCTTGAAACGCTGCTACCCGTTCGTCTATACTTACGGCGTGCTCGAAGGCCGAATCACCCTAGAGGAACTCGCCCGCAAGCTCTCCACCAACCCCGCGCAGATCATGGGCCTGGCCCCGCGCAAGGGCAGCATCCAGATCGGCGCCGACGCCGACCTCGCCATCCTCCACCCGACGAAGCGCTTTACCGTGGACCCCGCCACGATGGAGACCAACGCCGACTGGAACCCCTTCGAGGGCCGCGAACTCGCCGGCTTCGCCCGCACGACGCTCTCACGCGGCGAGGTCATCGTGGACGACTACAAGGTCGTCGGCCAGGAAGGCCGCGGCCAGTGGCTCCACCGGACGACGGCCGGCCATCCTGCCCGGCTCGATCCCACCGTGACCGCCTGAAACGAAGCAGGGGCGCAGCCACACCGGCTGCGCCCCTGCGGGCTTGGCGGCGCTGCGCTACACGCGCCCTCGATTGGTGGATCGGCGGATGAGGCGGAGGATGAAGAGCAGGAACACGGCGCCGATGAAGGCGACGAGGATCGTGCCGGGCAGGCCCGAGAGCGGGGAGTCGACGCCGAGGGAGCGCAGCAGCCAGCCGCCGACGAAGGCGCCGACGATGCCGATCACGATGTCGCCGATGAGGCCGTAGCCGGTGCCGCCCATCACGAGCGAGGCCAGCACGCCCGCGATGAGGCCCACGATGAGCCAGGTAAGCAGGTCCATAGCCGAACAGGGGTGAGGTGGAGGGCGCCCGCATCCGCCGAATGCGGACCGGTGCGCCGCGCCGAATCAACCACATGCGGCCCGCCGCCGCACCCCCGCACCGAACGATTACAATCGCCGCTAGCCCGCCGCCGCGCGGGTGAGCCGGTCGTTCAGGGCGCGGCCCAGCCCGGTCTCGGGCACCCGCTGGCAGGCGATCATGGCCACGCCCGCCGCGTCGCAGGTGCGGAAGAAGCGGAAGAGCGCGTGCGCATACGCCGCCACGTCGGGCGCCACGAAGGCAGGTGCGGCACCATCGGGCGCGGCGTCGAGGCCGATCCAGGCGACGCCGGGGCCTGCCGGGGCGTGCTCGGGCGCGTCCACGAGCACGACGCGGGCGCGGGGGGCATAGTGGCGATGGCGCGTGCCTGGGCTGCGGCGGAGCAACTCGCTCGCGCCGTGGGGCAGGGCGAGGCCGGGCACGACGGCGCGCAGCGCTTCGAGCGAGACGGCGCCGGGGCGCAGCAGGACCGGCACGGCCCCGGTGGCGTCCACCACGGTCGATTCGAGGCCGGCCTCGGCGTCCGGCCCGGTCAGGAGCACGTCGATGCGCCCGTCGAGGTCTTCGCGGACGGCCTCCCACGAGGTGGGCGAGGGCCGGCCGGAGCGGTTGGCGCTCGGCGCGGCGACGGGCGTGCCGCAGGCCGCGAGGAACGTCCGCGCGAGGGGCAACGCGGGCACGCGCACGCCCACAGTATCGAGCCCGGCGGAGACAGCGGCGGGCACGTCCGCGCGGCGCGCCAGCACGAGCGTGAGCGGGCCGGGCCAGAACGCCGCCGCGAGCGCCTCGGCCGCCGGCGGCAGGTGCGTGGCGACGCGGAGGGCATCTTCGGGCGTGGGGACGTGGACGATGAGCGGATTGTCCGCCGGGCGGCCCTTGGCCACGAAGATGCGCGCGAGGGCGTCGGTGTTGAAGACGTCGGCGCCGAGGCCGTAGACCGTTTCGGTGGGAAAGGCGACGAGCCCGCCGGCGCGGAGCACGCGGGCGGCGTCGAGCGGGTCGTCGGTCAGGCGCGTCGTCATGCGGGGCTTGATCGCATGGCGGGCGTGGAGGTTCGGGCGCGGCGCTTCGGGAGCCGGGCCGGCGCGGCGGGGTACGCGCGCCTGATTTTCGCCGCGTCCCGTCCCCCATGCTGCTCCACGCCCATTCCGTCCCCGCGCCCGCCCCCGGCGGTGCGGCCCTGCTCGTCCACGGCGGCGCCTGGACGATCCCCGACGACGCGCTCGAAGACCACCGCGACGGCCTCCAGCAGGCGCTCGCGCGGGGCCGGGCGCTCCTCGAAGCGGGCGCCGCTGCCCTCGACGCGGCCGTCGAAACCGTGGCCGTGATGGAGGCGCACGGCGCGTTCGATGCCGGGCGCGGGGCCGTGCTCAACCGCGACGGCGTGGCCGAACTCGACGCGGGCGCGATGGATGGCGCTACGCTCGCCTTCGGGGCCGTGCTCGGCATCCGGCACACGGCGCATCCGGCCCGGCTCGCCCACTACGTGCTCCAGCACGCGCCCGGGGAGGCGCGCATCCTCGCGGGCGCGGGGGCCGAGGCGTTTCTGGAAGCCGCCGGGCTCGCCCGCGAAGCGCCCTCCGCGCTTGTCCACCCGCGCGAAGCGGAGGCCCATGCGGGGCGCCTGGCGGTGGGCGACTTCCGCCCTTCCGACGCGCTCGTGCCGCGGGGCACCGTGGGCTGCCTCGCGCGCGACCGCGCGGGGCGCCTCGCCGTCTGCACCTCCACCGGCGGCACGCCCTTCAAGCCCGCCGGCCGCGTCGGCGACACGCCGCTCGTGGGCGCCGGCTTCTACGCGGACGCGCAGGGCGCGGCCTGCTGCACGGGCTGGGGCGAGGCCGTCGCCGCGCGCGTGCTCGCCGTGCGGGCCGTCGATGCGCTCGGCATGGGCGGCGCGCCCGAGGCCGTCGTGCGCGCCCGCCTCACCGACCTCGCCACGGCCATCCATACGGCCGATGGGCTGGGCGCGGCCGCCGGCGTGTTGCTTATGGCGCCCGATGGCGGCGGCGCCTTCGGCTACACCACGGCCCGCATGGCGCGGGGCGGCTGGGCCGAGGGCACGTCTCCGTGGTGGGACGTCTAGCGGATTACCAGGCGCCGCGCGGGCGCGTCGGGGTCGCCGTGGGCGGGGCGGGTGTGTGCCAGCCCGGCGCGCGGGTGGCCGACACAGGTTCAGCGCGCGTGCCGGTGGCACCTACGACCGGGTTGGCGTTCACGTCGGCGCGGGTGGCCTCGGTGCGGGCGGGCGGGTCGGCGCGCGGGGTGGGCGTGCGGCTCGAAACGGGCTGCGTGCTGCCGCGCATCCGGTCGAGGGCGGCGTCTACGGCGGCGTTGGCCCCGGCGGCATCAGCCACGACGACGCCCGACGTGAAGCCCGGATCTTCCACGACCGGTTCGGCGGCGGAGGACCGGGTTGCCGATGGGATCGGTGGTCGAGGGCAGGCGGAGGCGCAGGTCGCGGTCGCCGAGGACGGCGAGCGTGGTGCCGGGATAGTAGAAGCCGAGGATGTCGCGGTAGGAGCGTCCGGCGAGCGCCTGCCCGCGGGCGCCCCACTGGCTCAGGCCGACGCCGTGGCCGAAGCCGCTGCCCTCGAACACGCTCTGGCCGCTTTCCATGCGGTGCGTGAAGCGGGTGCTGCGCAGGCTCATCGGCCCGAACGTGCCGTTGACGATGCTGCGGAAGCGCGACGGCGCGAGCGTCTGCGTGCGCCCCCCGGCGAGGTCCACGCGCACCCCGACGAGGCGGCCATCCGAGGGCGTGTCGATGAGGGTGAAGCCTTCCACGGGCACGCTCACGGCGCGCGTGAGGGCCGTCAGGAGGGCCGCGCGCGGGACGGCGGTGCGCCACCGGGCGTGTGGGCTCACGGCAGCGTCGTACGGGTCCGGGCGGGCGCGGAGGTAGGGGAGCGCGTCGGTGCCCCACACGTCGTCGTTGTCGGCGGTGTAGCCGCCCGAGGAAGCGGAGTAGACGGCCTCGATGAGGCGGTCGTTGTAGAGGAGCACCTCGCCCTGCGTGGTCGCGGCGGCGTCGCGGGCCACGTTGCGCAGGCCGTCGAGGCCGAAGAACACCTGCGCGGAGATGTTGTCCACGAGGTCGTAGGCGGAGCCCCAGCGGCCCTTTGTGCGGAGGGCGTAGGTGCGGGCGGCCACGGCCATCGCCTTGGAGCCTTCGAGGTCGTCCATGCCGTACTCGCGCTGCACCACGCCGGCGACGTACGTTTCGAGGGCTACGCCGTGTACGAGGCGGAGGGTGCTCGTGCGGCCCGGATCGGCGTCGATGTGCAGGGTGCCTTCGTACTTGCGGCGTGCGAGGCGGCCGCCGCCGGGGATGGTGAGCGTGAACGTGCCTTCGAGGTCGAGGCTCGTCACGCGCTCGGAGCGGCCACGCCCGCCGATGAGCACCGAGGTGCCGTCGAGCGTGAGCGTGTATTCGTCGCCCGCGTCGAGCCGGGTGAGCACCTCCACGCCGGTCAGGCGCAGGGGCGTTTCGGCCCGGAGCGTCAGGCGCGGGGTGGAGGTGTCCTCAAAGAGGCGGACACGAAGGACGGACGGGGAGTCCGCCGCGTGGGCGACCGGAACGAGCAGCGCGAGGAGCGCAAGCAGGCCCGAAAGGCGGGGTGCACGGCGGGGGGCCGTAGCACGTACAGAAAGGCGAGAGGGCACAGATAGAGAGCAGCGGGGCAGGCGAAACTCTGGGGCGGGGAGGGGAAGGGGCTTGAAGGGGAGGGTAGCCTCTAGATCGGCCAGGACAGAGCCCAGGTTTAGCGTTGCCCTCTCACCGGGTGATTCATCCGAGGCCCAGCGCGAGCCTAAAGCCTGCAAAATCAACCGCTCACGTATCACGAGGGGCGGCCGATCTTTGACCTTGCCCCAGCCTTTCCGTCCCGCCATAACGCAGAACGGCTTCGGCCCGAGACGTATCTCAAGCCGAAGCCGTCCGCCCTTACCTGCCCTTGGAGGCGTCTCAGTGCTGGATGATGAGCGTGCGGGTCTGGCTCGCCCGGTCGGTGCGCAGGTGCACGACGTAAACCCCCGGCGCCAGCGTGGCCGCGTCAATCTCCGCGTGCTGCATCCCTGCCGGACGCTCGCCGTCCACCAGCACCGCCGCTTCTCGGCCCAGCGCGTCGTAGAGCACCATGCGCACCCGCGTGGCCTCCGGCAGACCGAAGCGCACCGTGGCCCGCTCGCGCACGGGGTTCGGATACAGCGTCTCTAGTACCAGCGACGTCGGCACCGCCGCGATTTCCTCGGTGGCCGTCGCCGAAACGGTCGTGAAGCGTTCCACGTCCGAGAACTCCGACACCTCGCCCGTGGCGGTCTTCGAGCGCACCCGCCAGAAATGCGGGCCCGCCGAGAGGCGCGCCAGCACGACCTGTGCCGATGTAACGCCCGCGAACACCTCGGCGCCACTCATCGCTTCGTTCGAGGCCACCTCGACGTCGAACGTGAGCGCGGCGTTGGTCTCGACCGGCAGCGACCACGAGAGCACCGGGGCCGCGCTGCCGCCGGCGATCACCACGCCCGCCGATGGGCTCTCAGCGATGGGCACGACGCTGCTGCTGGTGCCTACCACGCGGAACGAGCCGACGTTTGACCATGGCGAAGGCCCCGTGTTGCTCTGCGCGGCCACACGCCATGTGTAGCTGCTCCCCGGCACCAGCGCCGGCACTGCTTGCTGCCGCACCGACGCTCCCGTGATGGTGTACGTCTGCACGAGCGTGCTGCCGCGGTAGAGTTCGACCGTGTACCCGGTTACGGCTGCCTCGCCGCCGTTGAGATACCACGAGAGTGTTGTGCTCGGTACCGTAAATCAGCGCATTGTTGACCGGCCACGAGGGCGCCGGAGCGAGCGTGCCGGAAGCGTTCCCCGTGCGGAACGACGTCGTCGACCACGCGCCCGTGCCGATGCGCACGTGCCAGTAGTAGACCGTTCCCCAGGCGAGCGTCCCACTGGGGACGGCGTATTGCTGCGCCGTCGTGGTCGCTGGACTATTGCATGAGGGGGTCGCAGCGGGGGTGGCCGGCGTGCCCACGCATACGCTGTATGTGAATGTGCCCGAGACCCCCGGCCACCACCCCAGCGACGGGGTAAGCTCCGTCACCTCCTGCCCGTTCTTCGGCCACTCCTGCACCACTGCTGCCTGTGTCGTTGCCGCAGGGGCAAAGAACTGGAACGTGGCGCGGGTGGAAGCCGGCGAGATGAGACCGCCAAGCTCCGAGCGCACATACCATACGAACCCGGGTGCCGGCGTGGCAGGCGTGTAGGTGAAAGAGGCGCTCGACCCCGCATTAAACATCGTGTACCCTGCGTTATCGGCCGGCACCACGCCCATCAGTTCCGCTGTGCATGAGGCCGTGGTGCAGGCCTTTACGTAGACCTTGTACTGCGTCCCCTGCGGCGTGCCCGGCGCATACCACGACATCCGGGCTGTCGTGCCATAGACTGTCACCCCACCCGTTGGGTACGAGAGCACCGGCGTCACGGGCGTCGTGAGCGTGGCCGTGACGGCGAAGTTGGCCTCGGCCGACCACGCGCTCGTGCACACAGCAGGACCGCTGCCGCACACACGCACTTGCCAGGCGTAGGCTTTGCCCCCCTCAAGCTGCGGTGTGGTAAAGGTGAGCGCCGAGAGGCCGCTCGCCTGCGGCGTGGCGGGGTAGCTGCCGCCGTCTTTCAAGCGGTAGCGCACGTCAAACGTGATGCTGCTCGCGGGCGCCGAGAGGTACCACGCAAGCGTGGGTGTGAGCGTGTAGACCGTCAAGCCGCCGGTGGGATTCGACGGAATGGCCGAGACGGTCGTACCCCCATTGGTGACGAACGTGATGGGCGTGGTGACGTGGATCGTCTTGCCAGCGAGCGGATTGGCCACGAGCAGGCCCGGCTCGTAGGTGATCACCCGCCAGGCGTAGGTGGTGCCTTCTGCCAGCACAGGCGAGGCGTAGGGACTCACCGTAAGACCGTCGGCGTCGATGATGAGGTTCTTCCAGTCGGGCGCCCCGCCGGAGGGCACAACATCCACCTGCACGCGGTAGCGGTAGGCCGCATCGCGCGTCATGGGCGAGAAGGAGAACGAGACGCCGGTGGTGGGCACCTTCGCGCCGGCGCTAGGGTAGTTGAGCACCGGCTGTATGGTCGCCACGACGGTTTCGAACGAGGCCACGCTGGAGGCGACCGTGCGGCTGAGTGCGTCGGTGGCGATGACGCGCCAGAAATACTTCGTGCCTAGGCTAAGGCTCAGCGCGTCATATTCGACGACGAGTTGCGCACCGGTGAGGCCGGAGAACACCTTCAGCGGTGCATCGGCCACATCGGCGTCGTCGTCGACTTCGACCGTGTACGAGGCGGCGCCAACAACGCTGCTCCACGAGAGTGTCGGCTCAAGTGAGACGCGCCCGGCGAAGGGGGCGGGCGTGGGCGCGATGATGCGCGTCGAGAAGCCCCGGTGCGGCGTGGCCGACTCGGTGGTGCCGCCGACGCTCGTGGCCGAGAGCTTGAAGAAGTAGGCCGTGCCCGAGGCGAGACCGGTCACAGAGGCCGTGACGGCGACTGGATCGGTGCCACCGCCGGTGTTCGAGGCGCCGGCCGGGTACACGCACGGCGCGGTGCCAGTAAGGCTGCTCGCGTCGGTGCCGTAGCTGAAGCTGCACGTGGCCACCCATCCGCCTGGGTTAACTGTGCCGGCGAGCGTGGCGCCACTGGCCGTGATCGAGGCTGCGTCCACGGCGCTTGTCGTGACCACGGGCGGTACGGCGCTCGTGAAGGAAGCCGTGGCGGAGGCACCCTCACCGGCCGCGCTCGACGCGACGAGCTCATAGTAGTACGCCGTACCTGCGATGAGGCCGCTCAGTGCCGCCGTGACGGTTACGTCTGCGGTGCCGTTGCCTGCATTAGCAGCGCCCGAAGGGTACGCGCACGCGGCGGTCCCGGTGAGGCTGGCGGCTGTGGTGCCGTACTTGAACAGGCACGTCGTGGCCAGGCCCTTCGGGTTGACCGTGCCAGAAAGTGTTGCTGTTGCGTTCGTGATCGCCGACGCGCCGGGCGTAGCAAGCGCTGCTACAGGCAGGGTCAGGGTCGTGAAGCTGACCACGCTGCTTTCTACCGAACCCCCGGTGTTGGTGGCGTCGAGGCGAACGTAGTACAGGGTCGTCTGCGTCAGCCCCGTCAGGTTAGCGGTCACACTCACATTCGAGGTGCCATTCCCAGTGTCGCTGCCGCTGGGATACACACAGGGCGCGACGTGGGTGAGATTTGACGCGTCGGTTCCGTACTTGAAGGCGCACGTCGCGGCGTATCCGTTGGGGTTTACCGTCCCTGTGACCGTCGCCGTCGTGGCTGTGAACACCCCTGGGGCCGCTGTGGCGACCGAGGGCGGGGTGTGGGTCGTAAAGGCGACGATGTTGCCAGAGGTTGTGCCGCCCGCGTTGGTGGCTTCGACACGGTAGTAGTACGTCGATGAGATGGCAAGGCCCGTCAGCGGGAACGTCACCGGGGTTGCACTGCTGCCTGCGCCCGCAACGCCCGGATTGACAGGCACCGTCGTGGTCGTGCCCGAGAGGCCTGGCGTCGTGCCGTAGCGGAACACATACGTCGTCGCGCCACTGTTTGGATTGACGGTGCCGTTGAGGGTGGCGCTCGTGCCGGTGACACTCGTCGCGGCGGCGGTCGCCACCGTTGGAGGCGCAGGCACCGTGGTGAAGGTGCGGCTCACGGCGCTGCTCGACCCGCTGGAGTTGACCGATTTTACGCTCCAGTAGTACGTCGTGAGGGGCGTCAGGCCTGCAAGCCCCTTTTCCGTCGTGGGAGCGTTAACCGTGAACGGACTCCCCAAAATGGGGGCCCCAGTCGAATTGCCGACGCGTACCTCTACCGAATAAGTCGTCGGAGCGCTGCCGGTGGTGGGAGCGTCCCAGTCGAGCGTGGGCGCGAGGGAAACATCAGTGGCAGCATTCGCCGGGGCCGTCAGCGTGGGTGCGGCGGGGGGAGGGGTTGCTCCCTCCGCGGCCCAGACGAGGGCATTCGTGTAGAGCTCGGCGCCGTCGCTCGTGGCCTGCCAGAAATCAGCGCGTGACGTGGAGGAGGGCGGATAAAAGTTCAGGTCTACCCGGCGCGCCAGGCCAATTTCCTTCGTGGCAACCAGGATCGAGCCATCTGACCAGTTTGCGACCCGGACAGCACCCGGCTGTACCGACGTAAGCACATGACGATAGGACGCACTTCCTCCGTCAAACGTGGCAACCCCTGCCATCACAGGATGACTGGGGACCAGCACCGAACCCAGCGTCGCCTGGCCTGTGGTCTGACCAATGACAGGGGTTACAGCATAATATCCACCTGTGGCAAACCGTCCTTGCAGGCTACCATAATCTGAGCTGAACGAAAACGTTGCCAGCACCACGCCGCGCCCCGTGTCCAAGTAGTCGGCCAGCACATCGCCGAGCCCGACTCGGCTAAAGAAGGGGTAGTCACTATAAACGAAGACGGCATCGTAGGCAGAGAGCTGGGCTAGCGTCGGCGTCATTGAAGCCACCGCGAACGTGCCGACTGCGCTGAACTTACCGCTGGCCAGAAGCCTGTTCTTTACTTCTGTCGTCCAGGCGGGGTCGTAAGAGCACTCAAGAGGGCGACGGCGGGCCCTGCCATCCCAGACCCAACCGTGCGCAGGGGCGAAGCATCGGCCCCGATCGCCTGCCCCGGCGTGGAGAGGGGTAGGGGCTGTCCGATCTGTGTACCACCTCGGATCGTACCCTGTGCCTGCGAACCTGTCGGCGCCTGAGCCAGCATGGGGGCCTGGCGCCAGAAATGCGACCAAGGCGAGAACTACAGCCAACAGGGTCCGCATCTTCTGCTCGTGAGGGCGACCCATGCGGTTGGGGTGCTGCGCATCGCCCCTTGAGATCTGAGCCTTCCTCTCTATAAGGTCGTCGCGCTGCCTGCTCACTAGACCGATGGCATGTGAGTGAAGCTGGGAGGAGACAGTTGGGTAAGGCATGAGGATGGTGCCTGAGATGAGCGAGGGGGCTCGGGCTGCGCGTAGCGGCGTCACAGAAGGCAGTGACCGTCAGGTCCTGCTCCGAAGCGCTCTTCTGCACCCTAGGTACAGACAAGGCGGCGCGTTGGCTCAATCCCGGCCCGATACCCCCGCCAGAGGCGGAGCAACGGATCGCATGGAGACGCTGGGATGGCAACTCCTCAACCGCTCTAAGCGGGGAGGGGCTACGCGGCGTCGTGCTGCCGGGATATGCCGCGCTGGCGGTCCTCAGACGACACGCAGACGAGCGGCCTAGTGCCGACATTGCTGCGGGTCATGCGTTCCGGGGGGAAGGGCATCCTGATGCTATGGCCAACGCGCCGAGCGCCGCTGAGGCGCTCTATCGGAGGCGAGTCTGTCGGGTTAATGCGTCAGAGTGGTGCTGCGAGGGGCGCAGTGACAGGCAGTACTGGGGAGAGACTGCCCTTAGGAAGGATACCCGGGGTAGGCACGGCAATGATAGGAGGGCAGGAAGCGCAGCGCAATGGTTGGCGGAAAAAAAGTCCAAAACTGGAAAATTTTTCCGCCGCGAACCGAGGGCCGTAGAAACCGCCGCAATAATCCTGTGTCTGTGCAGGCTACCCGGACGCGCAGAAGGAGACAGAAGAGGTCGCGTGTGGCTGCCGGCACCGGTAACCCCCGCAAATACAGTGCCTTCTGCCCGAGAACACCGGAGGATTTTTGCCGTCTCCGAACGGCAGTGGGGACCCGAAGCCCACATCAGGCGCCGGACACCCCCGCCGGCGCCCCGTCGAAGCGTCGCATGGGGATGCCCGGGTAGGGGCACGGCTCGCCGTGCCCTGGCGGCCCCCGATGCCAGGGAGGGGCCCGTCAGCCAGACCCCCGGAAAAACGCCGCGGGCCTCCGAACGGGGATCAGAGCATCAGCCGTTCGCGGAGCACGCGGGAGCGCTCGCGCGAGGCGATGACCTCGTGGCCGCCCGAGAGGACGAGCTTGTAGCGCCCCGAGAACCACGGCACCATCTCGCGGATGTGGCGCAGCTGCACGAGCGCCGAGCGGTGCACGCGCAGAAAGTCCTCCGGGTCGAGGTGGGCCTCCAGGTGTTCGAGCGTGTGGGGGACGAGGTACTGCCGGAGCGGGGCCTTCACGTCGCGTTCGTCGCCCAGGGCGTGGATGCGCGTGATCGAGTCCTGCACCTCGATGCTCACGACGGCCTCCACAGGTAGGATCACGAGGCGGTCGCGGTGGGGCACGGAGAGCTGCCGGAGCCGCTCGGCCGGGCGTGCGGGCGTCTCGGTGGGCGCCTTCGCATCGAGCCAGTCGAGCAGGCGGGCCAGGCGCGCGTCGGACGGGCGGGCGGTGGGCTCGTCGTCCTCGTCGTCGTGGGGCGGGGCGCCGGGGTTTCCGGCGTCGGGGCGGCGGGCGGCGCGGGCCTCGGCGCGGGCGATGCTCTGCTCCAGGCGGTCTTTGGCGACGGGCTTGAGCAGGTAGTCGACGGCGTTCTCCTCGAAGGCGCGGAGGGCGAAGTCGTGGTAGGCGGTGGTGAACACCACGTCCGGGCGGTGGGCCGGCGGCACGCGCTCCAGCACGCCGAAGCCGTCGAGGCCGGGCATCTTGACGTCGAGGAAGGCGAGGTCGATGGGCTGCTGTTCGAGCAGCCTCGAGCGCTTCGACGCCGTCGGCCGGCTTCCCCGGCCACGCGGAGGCGCCCGGCGTCTTCGAACGGCTGAAGCATCCGGCGGAGGCGGGCGCGGGCGGGCGCTTCGTCGTCGGCGATGAGGCAGGTGAGCATAGAGCAATGGTCAATGGTCAACAGCCAATGGTCAACGGTCAACGGGGTTCTGAAGTCATTGACCATTGACCATTGACAATGCGACCGTTGGGCATTTCCGGGCGCTGTGGCGGGCAGGCGCAGTTCGGCGGTCGTGCCGACGTCGGGCGTGCTCGTGAGGCGCAGGTGCGCCGTGCCGGGGTAGAGGCGGGCGAGGCGGTCGCTCACGTTGGCCAGCCCGATGCCGTAGAACCCGGGCGTCGGCCGCTCGGGGCGCGAACAGGGCGGGGATGCCCACGCCGTCGTCGTGCGACGGTGAGCACGAGCGCGCGCTCGTCGCGTGCCCGGCGCGGATGGTGAGCGCGCCGGGCCCGCGCTTGCTCTCCAGCCCGTGCTTGACGGCGTTCTCGACGAGCGTCTGGAGCGCGAAGGCGGGCACGGCCAGCGCGTCGAGCGCCGGGTTCACGTGCGGTCGCACGCGCAGGCGCTCGCCGAAGCGGAGCTGCTCGATGGCGAGGTAGTGCTGCACGAGGTCGAGTTCTTCGGCGAGCGGCACCGTGGGCGCGCTCGCCGTGCGGAGCGTGTGGCGGAAGATGCTGGAGAGGTGCTCGACGGCCGCCTCGGCGCGCGCGGGCTGCTCGCCGATGTAGGCGGCAATCGTGTTGAGCGCGTTGAAGAGAAAGTGCGGGTTGATCTGCGCGCGGAGCGCTTCGAGGCGGGCCTCGGCCTGCTGCCGCGCGAGCTCCTTCTCGCGTTCGATGAGCGCGAGGCGTTCGAGGGCGAGGCCGAACGAGGCCGCGAGCGAGCGCAGCAGGTCGAGGTCGTCGAGCGTGTAGACGGCCCGCGCCGGGCGGCGGGCGGCGAGCACGAGCATCCCCATCGGCCCGCCCTCGCCCATCACCGGCACGGCCACCTGCGCGCCGAGGCCCTTCGAAGCGCTGCGCCACGTCGAGCGGGACCGAGTGCTCGCGCAGTTCGGCGCGGCGCGCCCAGATGCGGCCATCGGCGGAGATGTGCGGGCCAGAGGGCGGCCACGAGGTCGTGCGTGAGAAAGGGCGGCTCGGGGTTGAAGCGCGCCGTGCGCCAGGCGTCGTCGCCGGCAAAGCGGTAGTAGAGCGCCGCGCTTCGGGCGCCCGACGGCCTCGCTCGCCGTGCGCACGGTGGCCGCGGCGAGGCTGCCGGGGTCGAGCAGGCCCTGCATCCTTTCCTGGAACGCCGCCACGCGCTCGCGCACGCGCTGCCGCTCGGTGGCGAGCCAGCGGGGCGGGCGCTGCCGCAGGCGCCGGAGCAGGCGCTCGAAGGCGAGGAAGAACGCCACGCCGAGCAGGCCCGCCACGACGGTCGAGGACGCGCGCCCGGAGCGCAGGGCCGGCCGCAGCAGCGAGAGCGTGCCCACGAAGACGAAAAAGTACAGGCCCACCACCATCAGCAGGGTGAGGCCGCGCGTGAGCACGTCGTCGAGCTTGCCGTAGCGCAGCGTGGCCTGCGCCACGAGCACGACGGGCACGACCGAGAGCAGCTGCACCATCACGACGAGCCAGCCCACGCCCAGCGTCTCGATCTGCTGCGCGAGGCGGCACGATGCCGATGACGCCGAGCGCGGCGAGCGTCGGCCACGCCGAGGGTGACGAGCGTGCCGCGCCGGCTGAAGCCGCCCGGCGAGCACGCCGTCGTGCCCGCTGCCGAGCAGGGGGAGCGCGGCGGCGGCGGCCACGTACACGCCACTGTAGAACAGGAGCGGGCGCCACGAACCCGTCGAGCGTGAGCGGCCCCACGGAACCGAGCGCGGCGGCGAGGATGGCGAGCGCGCCGAGGCCCACAGCGGGCAGGAACACGAGCGGGCGCAGGCGCCGCGCCCGTCCGTCGAGCACGAGCGCCTGCGCGTTGGAGAAGAGGAGCGGCCGGAAAGAGGATCCAGCCCGCCAGGCCGGTCACGGTGAGCGTCTGAAACACCGTGTCGGAGGCGCCGCCGGGGCTGCCGGGCGGGCCGAAGAGTTCGACGAGCAGCAGGCGCGCAAGGTTGGCGAAGATCCACAGGCCCGACACGCCGATGAGCAGCAGGGCAAACCGCGCCCGGCTGCTCTGCCGCGCGAGCGGGTAGGCCACGACGAGCCCGACGAGGTGCAGAAACGCGCCCACGACAAAGCCCCAGAGCGCAAACGCCCACAGGCTCGCCGAAAACGGGTACAGAAACGTCGGGTGGCGCGTGAGGGTGACGTGGAGCGTGTGCGGCTGCCCGTCGCGCAGGATCTCGTAGTCGAGCGTCACGCCGGGTCCGGCGCTGGCGACGGTGCGTTCGAGGTCGGCGGCGCCGAAGAGGATCTGCCCCTGGAGCGCGTAGAAGTGATCGCCCGGCTCCAGCCCCGCCATCGCCGCCGGGCCGCGCGGAAACACGTACTGGGCCACGATCTGCCCGTCGGCGTCGGTCCAGCGCACCCAGTCGGCGCTGCGGGCGGTGATGCGCTCGGCGGCCTCGGGCGTGGTCTGGCGCACCTGCCACCACTCGGCCCAGATGCGCCCGAGCGGCACGAGCGCCACGAGGGGGGCGACGAGTCCGATGAGGACCGCCGCGCGCAGGCGCCAGGAGGGCAGCAAGACCGGCAACAGGGCAAGGATTGACGCCCCAAGATGCGGCAATCGGCGACGCCGGCGCCACCCTGAGCGGCGCATCCGGCGGCGCGGCGATCCGAACGGCCGCTTCCGGGGTTCGAGCCGCCCCGCTACCGCCTCCGCCCGTGCTCGTCGATACCCACTGCCACCTCACCGACGCCCAGTTTCAGGACGACCTCGACGCCGTGCTCGACCGCGCGCGCGCCGCCGGCGTCGCCGCCGATCATCGTCCCGCGCCACCGACCGCGCCTCCATCGACGCCGCGCTCGATCTGGCGGCGCGGGCGCCCGAGGTGTTCGTGATGGCGGGCATCCATCCCACCTACGTGCAGGACCACACCGACGCCGACCTCTACGCCGTCGAAGCGCTCGTGCAGGACCCGCGCGTGGTGGCGGTCGGCGAGACCGGCCTCGACCACCACTGGAGCCGGGCGCACGACGCCCTCCAGGAGCACTTTCTGCGCGCCCAGATCGGCTTTGCCGCCGCGTCGGGCAAGCCGCTCAGCCTCCACACCCGCGCCGCCGACGCGGCCACGCTCGCCGTGCTGCACGACGAGCGCGCCCGCCTCGCCGACCCCGCGCGCCTCACGGGCGTGTTCCACTGCTTCGGCGGCACCGCCGAGACGGCGGCGGCGGTTGCGGCGCTCGGCTTCTATGCGGGCCTCGGGGGCACGCTTACCTACAAAAAGTCCACCGTGGCCGAGGCCACCGCCGCGCTGCCGCTCGAACGGCTCGTGCTCGAAACGGACGCGCCCTACCTCCCGCCGACCCCGCACCGGGGCCAGCGCAACGAGCCCGCGTACGTGCGGCTCGTCGCCGAGCACCTCGCCGCCGCGCGGGGCGTGCCGTTCGACCTCGTGGCCGAGACGACGAGCGCCACCGCGCGGCGGGTCTTCGGGCTCGGCTAGGTCACACCAAAGCCGGCCGGAGGGGGCGGGAATGGATCACTGATCATGGATCATGGCCAGAGAGTCAACTCTGGGCGTCTCTGACCATGATCGATGATCCGTGATCAACCCGGTGAACCCTCACGATTCAACCGGATCGGGTGTCACGCCTCCGCCGCGTCGGGCTGGCCGCCGAGGCCGTACCAGTCCACCCGGCGCGAGAGGTACATCACCGCGGCGAGGATCACGAAGAGGCCGAGGCTGCCCGCGAGCAGGGCGAACTCTTCCAGCTGCAGGAGCACGAAGAAGTAGACGTAGAAGAGCAGCAGCACGCCCGTCACCGTGCCCGCGAGGCGCCACGAGCCGAGCACGGCCTTGCTGTAGGCGAGCACGAGCGTCAGGATGGCGACGGCGGCGAGGGCGTAGGCGAGGTTGAAGGAGAGGTACTCGGAGAACGCCAGCAGCATGAGGTAGAACAGGCACACCGCGAAGCCGACGAGCAGGTACTGCACCGGATGCACACGCCGCCCGCCGAGCGTCTCGACGAAGAAGAACGTCGCGAAGGTGAGGAGGACGAACAGGAGCCCGTACTCCGCCGTCCGCATCGCCTGCTGGTACGCATCGACCGCCTCGCGGAGCGTCACGCCGAAGCTGTCGCCGCCGCCGAGCAGGGCGCCGGAGTCGCTCGCGCGTGGCCTCGACTGCGTAGGGCATCGCGTCGCCGCTGGGCGTGCCGAGGGCGAGCGTGGTGGGCGCGAGCAGGCGCTGCTCGAAGCCCCGGTTGTAGGCCAGCACGGACCAGTGGGCGTCGAAGCGGGTGTCGGTGGTGGTGGAGGTGCGCGGGAGCGCGGCGCCCGGTGAAGCCGACCGGCCCGTGCGCGCCGCTCAGGTGGACGAGCGTTTCCTTGCCCACCGGCAGGAACGCCGAGCGATTCGGCCCCGCCCACCACGAGGGTCGTCTCGAACGTGTAGCCGGCGGCGTCGGTCGGTGAGCGGCACGGGCAGGTAGACGCCGGAGCCGTAGGGCGCCGCCTCGGGCAGGCCGGGGCGGGCGTCGAGCGTTTGCGCGGCGCGCGCCGGTGGGCGTCCAGGCCACGCGGATCGCCTGCTGCACGCCGCGCACGTCCGAGAGGCCGAGCGAGAGCGTGGCGAGGTCCGGGCGGAGCGCGGCGCGCGCCCAGGGCGAGGCCCTGCCACGTCGGGCCGGGCAAAGGTGGCGCGGAGGTGGAGCGTGGCCGTGTACAGGCGCACGCGGAACAGCCCCCGGCGCCGCACCTGCGGCACGACGGTGCCGGTCACCTCCAGGCGCTCAGGCAGCAGGTGGACCGCCCCGGTGCGCGCCGAGTCGCCGCGCAGGATCGGGAGGGTGAGCACGGGGCCGCCCACGGTCTGCGCGCCGCCCCACGAGGCGCTCACGCTGCGCACGGCCTGCGCGCGCATGTTCTGCCGCTCGTTGACGAGCCCGCGCAGCATGAGCAGGGGCACGAGCAGCACGAGCACGAGCCCGCCAATGGTGAACAGCTTCAGGGTGACGGAGCGGCGGGCCCAGGAGGCCCCGCGTTCGGCGAGCGAGAGATCAGACGACATAGGTGCAAGCGGAGGGGTGTGCCGCAAGATCGCCCGCCCGCCGCCCTGCGCTCGATGCGCGGCCTCAGGAATGCGTGAGCGGCCCCTGAGCCCTCGCTGAGGCGCCGAAGGTCTCGATCCGGCAGCGCCCTGTGGCCTTGTGCGCTGCCCGCGCCGCGCCGATACCCAGCCGAAAGGATCTTCCGATGCGTGCGCTGCCGCCCTTTCTCCACGCCCTGCGCGCCGCGCCGCCGAAGCCGTCGTGGGGCGCGCGGGTGCGTCCGTGGATCCTGAGCCTGCTGCTGCTCCCCGTGGCCGCCTACTTCGCCACGCACCGGGGCGTCTGGACCCTGCTCGATTACGCCGACCTCCTCGTCCACGAGGCGGGGCACGTCTTCTTTCGGCCCCTGGGCTTCTGGATGGGCCTGGCCGGGGGCTCGGTGCTGCAACTGCTGCTGCCCGCCGTGCTCGCCGCGTCGTTCGTGCGGCACCGCTACCGGCCCGGCGCCCAGTTCATGCTCGTCTGGCTCGGGCAGAGCTTCGTCAACCTGAGCGTCTATGTGGCCGACGCCCGCGCGCAGAGGCTGCCCCTCCTCGGCGGCGACGGCGTCCTGCACGACTGGCACACGCTCCTCAGCGCCGCCGGCCTGCTCACCTTCGACACGGCGCTCGGCACCGCTTGCTATGCCGCCGCGCTTGGGACCCTAGCGGCCGCCCTGCTCGTGCCGGGCTGGATGCCGGACGTGCGCGCCCTCATCGGCAGAGGCCGGTTCTCTGGCGCGGTTCGGGCCCCTACATTAGCGGTAGACCTGACCGACCCTGTGCCCATGCTGCGCCGTTCTCTGCTCGCCCTCGGGCTGCTGCCCCTCCTCGCCGGCTGCACGGCCACCGCGCCCCGCGCCTCCGCGCCCGCGCCTGCGCCCGCATCTGCACCGTACCCGTCGCGCTCGTCGTGCCGGCGCCGGTGGCCGAGGCGGTGGCCACCGCCCGGCGCATGGCCGCGCCCGACCGCCGCACCGCCCGCTTCGACGTGGAGGCCGCCGCGCGCCCGGGCCGCCTCGTGCTGCGCGGCGAAACCGACCAGCCCGCGGCCCTCGACGTTCTCCGCACGCGCCTGTCCACGCTCGGCGTGGCCTTCGAGGACAGCGTGCGCGTGCTGCCCGATGCCGCTGCCCTCGGCGATCTGCGGTGGGCGCTCGTGAGCGTGTCCGTGGCGAACCTGCGCACGACCCCCGACGCACAGCGGCGAACTCACCACGCAGTCGCTGCTCGGCACGCCCCTGCGCGTGCTCAAGGCGCAGCGCGGCTGGTACCTCGTGCAAACGCCCGAGCGCTACATCGCGTGGGTAGACGGCGGCGGCATCGAGCGCGTGCGCGAGGCCGAGGTGCAGCGCCTCGCCACGGCCCCCAAGGTGATCGTCACGAACGCCTTCACCTCTCGCCCGCACCGAAGGCGGCGCCCAAGCTGACCGACCTCGTCGCGGGCGATCTGCTCGAAACGACCGGCGAGACCGCCGACGCCTTCACGGTGCGCACGCCGGACGGCCGCACGGGCTTCGTCCTCAAGGCCGACGCCGCGCCCTACGCCCGGTGGCTCGCCGCCCTCCGCAGCGATCCGGCCTCGCTCGTGGCCACCGCCCGGTCTCTCATGGGCACGCCGTACCTCTGGGGCGGCACGTCCACGAAGGGCATGGACTGCTCGGGGTTCACCAAAACGGTCTACCTCCTCCACGGCCTCATCCTCCCCCGCGACGCCGACCAGCAGGCGGAGGCCGGGGTGCCCGTCGATGCGGGGGCTGATTTCGCCAACCTCCAGCCGGGCGACCTGCTCTTCTTCGGGCGCAAGGCCGCCCCGGGGCAGGAGGAAGACATCGTCCACGTCGGCATGTGGATCGGCGGTCGGGAGTTTATCCACGAGTCGGGGCGCGTGCGGATCTCCTCGATGGACCCGGCGGCGTCCAACTACGAGCCGTACGAGCAGGGCCGCTACGTCCGCGCCCGCCGCTTTGCCGGGACCTCGCAGGGCGTGTCGCTCCTGCGCGAGGGCGGGATTTACAACCAGGTGCGCAGCGAGTAGCCCTACAACGCGAGCCGGAGGCCGGCATTGGCGATGAATCCGTCGGTGGGGCCCCAGAGGTCGGGGAACACCGGTGCGGCGCGCGGGCCGGAGACGAGCGGGGACGTGCGGCTCTGCCGGGCGTCGAGCAGGTTTTCGAGGTTCACGAACAGCCGGGCAGCACCAAAGCGCCGCTCGCCCATGAGCCCGGCCACGAGAAAGCCCGGCGCCGTGCGGCCCTCGGGGAGCCGCTGTGGGCCCGTGTAGTAGGCTTCGGCGCCCACGCGGAAGCGCCCATGCGCTTCCCACACGAGCACGGTGTACGTGCGGTGCCGCGCCGTGAGCGGCACCGGGGCGTGCCCGGCGCCCTGCACGCGGTGCGCATCGGTAAAGACGTAGCCGAGGAAGAGCGAGACCGGCGCGAAGGCGAGGCGGGCGGTGGTCTCGCTGCCGAAGGTCTCGGTGTCGCTCGGGGCGTTCCGGAGCTGGAGCCCGCCCTGCGGGGCGGCAACGAGTTCGAGCGCGTGGCGCAGGCGGTTGTAGAAGACGGCCTGGTTGAACGTCACCGCGAGCTGGTCGCCGAAGGCCGTGCGCCGCACGTTCACGTCCACGCCGCCGCCGGCTGCGCGCTCGGCCCGCACCTCAGCGCCGGGGGCAGGCACGCCGGCAAAGGCGCGCGTCTCGGCGGCTTCGAGAAAGAGCGTCGGGGCCTTGTAGCCGAGCCCGCCGCTCATGCGCACCGTGGCGCCGCGCGCGGGGCGTAGCAGCACCGAGGCGCGCGGAAGCACGAACCACCCGTCGCCCTGCACGCCGGCGGCACGGCGGCGGTGCCGGTCGAGCCGGAGGCCGCCTTCGAGCACGAGCGCAGGTGCCACGTCCCACGTATCCTGCGCGAACGCCCCGAGGGCGCCCTGGCGGTAGCCGCCGCCGCGCCGCGCCGGACGCCGCATCTTCCGCGAACGCGTCCGTGCGCAGGTCGAGGCCCGCCACGAGGCTATGGGCGGAGGGCGCCGCGCGCAGCGAGGCCTCCGAGTAGGTGGCCCACTGCTGCCCGTCGAAGCGCGCCGTGGGCACGGTGAGGGTACGCCCGAACCGGCTCGCGCTCGTACGCAGGCGCACGTCTGCTCTCCCGACGGGGCGGTCGTAGCCCGCGTGGCCCGAGAGGCGCGCCGACGTGGTGCGCTCGGTGTAGCCGGCCGCGTCGCCCCGCACGGCGGCCACGTCGCCGCCTTCGCGGACCTCGGCGGAGGCGCTCAGGCCCGCTTCCCACTGGCCCGCGCCGTAGCCGTAGATGGTCGGGCTCAGCGTGAGGCGGCGCGCTGCGGGCAGGTTGGTGAAGTGGTCGCCCTCGGCGTCGTAGGCGCGCTGGAGGTTGCCCGAGGCCAGCACCGTGACGCCGCGCCGGGCGCCCCGCGCGGCATAGTAGCCCGCCACGTCCAGTCCGCCCGCCGTCGTGCCGTTGATGAGCAGGGTGCGTTCGGCTTCCTCGGTGGGCCGCTTCGTGACGAGGTTGACGATGCCCGCGATGGCATCGCCTCCGTAGAGCGTGGAGGCCGGGCCCTTGATGATCTCGACGGCGGCGAGGTCGAGCGGCGGGACCTGGAGCAGCGACAGCCCCCCGGAGAGCCCGCCGTAGAGCGGATATCCATCGCGCAGAAGCTGCGTGTATCGTCCTTCAAGGCCCTGGATGCGAAAGCCTGCGGTGCCGCTCACCGCGCTTGTCTGCTGCACCGTGATGCCGGGGCTCTCGTTGAGCAGCATCGCGATGCCCGAGGGGTCCATGTTGACCTTCTCGCCAATCTCCTCCTCGCCGATCACCTCCACGCGGGTGGGCGTGTCGGCAATGGTGCGGCCGGCGCGCGTGGTGCTCACGACCATCTCATCGAGCGCGTCTTCGTCTTCTTCGAGCGCGATCACGAGGGCGCTCGTGTCGGCACGGGGCAGGGCGACCGGCTGGCGGGCCGTCTGGTAGCCCACGTACGAGACGACGATCGTGAGGGATGGACCGGAAAGGCTGTGCAGGACGGCGCGGCCGTCGGCGTCGGTAATGGCGCCGCGCGGCGTGCCGTCGAGGCGAACGGTGGCGCCGGGGAGGGGCTGGCGTTCGTGGGCGTCGAGGACGCGTACGCGCAGCGTAAAGGATTGGGCGAACGTGGAGGCCGTCCAGAGCAGCAGGACGGCGGTTGCAAGGAGCAAGCGCATAGTAGGAGGCAGAGACCATACCATCGGGCGGGCCGGCGTCGCAGGGGGACGGGCCGCAGCGGGACGGGCGCGGGCAGGCCGCGCGGGGCTCAGCCGAGCGGGATGGGCTCAGGGGGCGCCAGAGCGGCCTCGGTCAACGCGACGGCAGGCGCCGCCGTCCACCGAAGCACCTGCAAGACCGGCTGCGGCGCTACAGGCGGCGTGGCAGGCACGAACGTCGGGTGGCACAGGCACCCAGGCGGATCGGCCTCTTCTCCACCGGGATCTGCATCCGGTGCGGCTGCAAACGTGCATCCAGCATCGGCGCACGGCAGCAGGTCCAGCCGCTCGGCCGCCACGAGTGTGGCGAGCAGGAGCAGGAGTGGTGCAGCGCGGCGGAAGAAGGCGAGCACGGAGCAAAGCAGAGAATAGGCGCGCCAACGAGCAGCCCGGCACGCGGTTGCGCGCTCAGGCCCGTGCTACTCACCCGATAAACGGCACCGTGTCGGCGCGCTGCCAGGTGGTGGGGTCGAGCGTGCGCGTGCCGAAGCTCGTGCCGACGGCGAGCGCGGCGGCGAGCATGGGCGCGTTGGTGGGCACCGGGCGGTGCTGCCCGACCACCTCGGCGAGCGGCACGGCGCGCAGGTGGTTGTCGCGGATGGCGACCATCTGCCCGAACTGCCCCTCGGCCACGAGCGTGGCGGCGTAGGAGCCGAGCGCCGTGGCGAGGTTGCGGTCGAAGGCGCTCGGCGTGCCGCCGCGCTGCACGTGCCCGAGTACGGTCGTGCGCACCTCCGAGCGGATACGCTCGCGGAGGGCTTCCTCGACCCGGTAGCCGATCCCGCCGAGCCGCTCGCGGCGCGTGGCGTCGTCGACGTGCCGCACCTCCACCTCGCCGCCCACGGCGCGCGCGCCTTCGGCGATGCACACGAGCGTCGAGCGGCGCCCGCCCATCTCGCGTTCGCGGCACACGCGCGCCACCTCGTCGATGTCGTACTCGATTTCGGGGATCAGGATGACGTCGGCCCCGCCGGCGACGCCCGCAAAGAGCGCGATCCAGCCGGCGTAGCGCCCCATCGTCTCCAGGATCATCACGCGGTGGTGGCTCTGCGCGGTCGTGTGGAGGCGGTCGAGCGCTTCGGTGGCCACGCCCACCGCCGTGTCGAAGCCGAAGCAGCGGTCGGTGCCGGGGATGTCGTTGTCGATCGTCTTGGGGATGGCGACGATGTTGAGGCCCCGTTCCTGCAGGCCGTTCGCAATGGCCATCGTGCCCTCACCGCCCACCACGATCAAGCGCGTCGAGGCCGAGCGAGCGGGCGTACTTGAGCACCTCGGGCGAGCAGTCGGCGCCGCCGCGCTTGTAGTAGGAGAACGGATTGGCCCGGTTGCTCGTGCCGAGGATCGTGCCGCCGAGCGTGAGCAGGCCCGACACGTCGTCGAAGCCGAGGGGCTGCATCCGCTGCTCGATGAGCCCGGAAAATCCGTCCTCAAAGCCGATCACCTCGGCATTGTGCTGCGACACGAGGCTCTTGACGACCGCGCGGAGCACCGCGTTGAGGCCGGGGCAGTCGCCGCCGCCGGTGAGGAGTCCGACACGAAGGGCTCGGGCCATGGTACGTCGAAGGTGGGGGAGCCGGTAGAACGACCCATCCCCGAAGTTTACCCCGCCCTGTTCGGCGCCGCCGTGCGATTCCCGGACAACTCGGGTGGATTCTCTGCTACGGAAGCGCTTTCGGCGACTCTTGGGCCGTACACGAGGCGCACCACGGCGCGCGCGGCGTCTTCGGGCGTGCCCGCGTCGGTGGCGACGGTGGGGAGGCCGGAGGCGTCGAGCGTGGCGAGCTGGGAGCCGAGCAGGGCCGCCGGGAAGAAGTGGTCCGGGCGGTGCGCCAGGCGCGCGGCGAGGACCGCCGGGGCGGCGGTGAGCAGCACGAACTGCACGCCGGGCGCGCTAGCGGTGAGCCGGGCGCGGTACTGCGGCGTGAGCGCCGAGCAGGCGAGCACCCCGCCGGTTCTCTGCGTGTGCCAGCTAGAGAGCACGTCCGCGAGCCGGCTGAGCCAGGGGGCGCGGTCATCGTCGGTGAGCGCCTCAGCGCGCTGCATCTTGGCGAGCGCGTCGGGCGTGTGGAACGCGTCGGCGTCGGCAAAAGGGACGTCCAGGCGCGCCGCCACGTGTTGCCCGACGGTCGTCTTGCCCGCGCCGGCCACGCCGCAGAGCACGACGAGCGGCGGCGGGGCGGCGGGCGCTCACGCGGCCACGCGGCGCTTGGTGAGGCGCACCTCGGAGACGGGCCCGCGCGTGAGGTACTGCACCTCGTCCATCAGGCGCTGCATCAGGAACACGCCGAAGCCCCCGGAGCGGCGCTGCCGGATCGCCTCCTCAAGCTTGGCCGGGCCCTTGTAGCCCGACGGGTCGAACGAGCGGCCCGTGTGCAGAATCCGCACGACCACCTCGTCGCCGTGGGTTTCGACGCGCACGTCGAGGTGGTGGCCGCCTTCGCCCTCGTAGGCGTGCTCGACCACGTTGGCGCACGCCTCGTCCACCGCCATCCGCACCTGGTTGACCGCCCGCTCGTTCAGGCCCGCCTCGCTCGCCTGCTGCTCTACAAACCGCCGCACGGCCTCAAGCGAGGCCGGCAGGGCCGGAACCTGGAGCGTGGCGGTGCGGCGCGGCACGAACGTTTGGGGGAACGATTAACGGGAGAGGCGGGCGTACCGTAGGTCCAGAGGCAGAAAGCGTGCCGGAGGGGCAAAAGGGTCAGGCGGTGGCCGAGAAGCGGTCGAGGGCTTCCTGCTCGGTGTCCACGATGTCGAACAGCATCGGGAAGCCGAGCAGGTCGAACACGTCGAACACCTTGGGCTGGAGCGCGGCGATCTTGATGTCGCCTCCGCGCTCGCGGACGTCTTCGATGTAGGCCATGAAGACGCCGAGGCCGGCGCTGGAGATGTATTCCAGGCCGGCGCCGTTGACGACGATCTGGGCCTGGTCGGCGGTGATGCACGCCTGGAGGGCGTTCTCGAGGTCGGAAGCGGTGTGCATGTCCACTTCGCCGCGCACGTCGAGGACGGTCACCGCATCCAGGGTACGACGGTCAATGATGAGGGCGCTCATGGGGTGCGAGGGGGACAGGGCGTCGTTACGGGCGGTTATGCGCGCAAAGTTACGCGGCCACACGGGCGCTCTGCACGTGCGGGCGCCGAAGGATTCAGGCATGCGTGTCGGGGCGGCCGTTCCAGGCGAGCACGAGGATGGTCGTGTCGTCGGTGTAGGGCTCGCCCTGGAGAAAGCCGCGCAGGTGGGCGATCAGCCCGTGGTGGACCGCCTCCGCCGAGCGGCCCCGCAGGGTGTCGAGGGCCTCGCGGAGGCGGTCGTAGCCGTATTCCTCGCCTGCCGGGTTGCGGCTCTCCACCACGCCGTCGGTGATGAGCACGAGGGCGTCGCCGGGGACGAGGGCGACGCGCTGGGCCTGCGCGAACGCAGCAAAGCGGCCTTTGCGGTCGAGGCCGAGGCCGAGGCCGGGCGCACGGAGGAGCGCGACCGGCTGTGCGGCGTCGGCGGGGACGACGGCGAGGGGGCAGTGCCCGGCGCGGGCGAACGTGAACGTGGCCGCGCGGGCGTCGAGCACGCCGTAGAGCGCCGTCACGAACGTGCCCGTGTCGAGCATCGGCCCAAGCACGGCATCGGCCCGGGTGAGCAGGGCGACGGGCTCGGGGTCGACGCCCACGAGGGCGCGGAAGGCCCCCTGCATCTCGGCCATGAAAAACGCCGCGCTCGTGCCCTTGCCCGACACGTCGGCGACGATGGCGGCCATGCGGTCGCTGTCGAGGCGGACGAGGTCGAAGTAATCGCCGCCCACTTCGAGGGCGGAGACGCTGCTCGCGTGCATGTCGAGGCCGGCGAGCACCGGCAGGCGCTGCGGGAGCAGGCGCTGCTGCACGTCGCGCGCGATGTCGAGTTCGCGCTGGAGGCGCTGCTTTTCGACCTGCTCGGTGAACAGGCGCGCGTGGTCGAGCGCGAGGGCGGCCTGCGAGGCGAACAGCTGCAGCGCCTCGTCGTCGTCGCGCGTGAAGACGGCGTCCTCGCGGCGTTCGGCCACGAGCGCGCCGAGCGTGCGGCCACCCGTCACGAGGGGCACGCTCGTCACGCGGCGCGCGGAGATGGGCTCGGCGGCGTCGGTGAGGAGGGCCTCGGTGGTGGCGGCCTGCGCCTCTGCCACCGTCAGGCCGCACGTCGCCGCCACCTCGAAGCCCTCGGGCGTGTCGAGCAGCAGCCACGTCCGCGCGGCGAGCCCGGCCCCCACGGGCGCCTGCGTGACGGCCTCGGCGAGGCGCTGCGGGTCGAAGGCCTCGCCGAGCAGTTCGGAGAACGACCGGAGGGCGCGCCGCTCCTGCGCCTGCCGCCGGTACACCGTGGTGGTGGGCAGGTGGAAGAGCGGTGAAGAAGGTGGCGAGCGAGGCAAAGAGGATCCCGTACATCCACACCGCTTCCACAAAGCCCTTGAGCCAGAGCGACGTGCTCTCGAGCGAGCGTGTGACGAGGTCCTGGTCGAGCGTGAGCACGAGCAGGGTGATGATCGCCACGCAGAGGCCAATGGTGGCCAGCTTCTGCCGCTGCGGCAGGGGCACCACCCACGCCAGGCGCGCCGCGTTGGCGGCGATGGCGAGCATGACGACCGTGGCGGCGACGATGGAGAGGGTGGTCTCGTGCTCGTCGGCCGCGTAGAAGGGCGCGAGCACGGCCAGCAGCAGCAGCAGCACCGTGAAGGTGCGCCGGGCGGCCCGGTTGGGCACGTGGAGCGCGTACACGCGCAGCGCCGTGAGCATCCCGAGGGCGAGGGCGCCCATGAGGGTGGCCCCGAGAAGGCCCGCGCCGGACTCCGGGAGGGTCCGGGGCCAGAAGCGGTGCAGCGTGCCCGTGTCGCCGAGGAGCGCGTCGAGCCCGAAGAGGAGGCCGTAGGCGGCCAGCAGCACGCCGGCCATCCGCACGAGCAGGCCCACGCCGGGCTCGGCGAGGCAGGCGCAGGCGGCGGGCGCCCCACAGGGCCACCGCGCTGAACGAGACGCCGAAGAGGACTTCGTAGGCGATGCGTCCGGCGCCGGAGGGTGCGAGGCGGGCACTCGCAGCGCCCGCCTGCACGGCGATGGCGAGCCCGAGCCCGGCCAGGCCCACGGCCAGCAGCACCCGGCGCAGCCGCGCGGTGGCGAGCAGGCGCGCAAAGGCGTCCTCGATCTGGTCGAGCAGAAGTAGCAGCGGGCGCATGGCGGGAAGGTAGGGCGCGAACGCCGGGCCTGAAGTGGGACGCACGGGCAGCGTAGCTTTCGCGCGCCGGGCTCTCGGAGTTGCGGCGCTGCTCCTCGCCCCGCCCCGTGTTCTCCCGCCGCTCATTCCTCGCGCTCCTTGCCGGGCAGGCGCTCCTGCTGGGCGTCTGGGCGGCCTTGCGGATCGTCAACGCGGACGAGGGGATCGTGCTGGAGGCGGCGCGGCGCGTGGGGCAGGGCGCCCGGCTCTACCGGGACGTGTTCTTCATGCACCCGCCGCTCACGGCGTATGTGTTCGCGCCCGTCGCCGGGGCCGGGTGGGCGGGCCTGTATGCGGCGCGCGGGCTCGGCGTGTTCGTGAGCACGGCCCTCGTGGCCGCCACTGGCCGGGCGGCGTTCGGGCTCGGCGGCGACCGGCGCGCGGCTATGCTCGCGGCGGCACTCCTCGGGCTCAACGGGCTCACGCTGGCGTGGCACCCCACGGCCACCACGCTCGTATGGGGCCCGGCGCTCGGCGCGTGTGGCCTGTTTGCGCTCACGGGGGGCGCGCTCACCGCCCGCCGGGTGTTCGGGGCGGGCGTCTGGCTCGGCCTCGCCGCGTGCGCCCGCCTGCCGGAAGCGATGCTGGGTGTGGCCGCGCTCGTGTGGGTGCTCGGCGCGCCGGGCCGGGGCAAGCACGCCGGGGCGCTCGTGGCGGGCGGGCTCGTGGGGATCGCGCCGGCGCTCGCGCACCTCGCCCTCGACCCGGCGGCGTTCTGGCTCGACGTGGTCGTGTTCCGGCAGGTGTGGGGCGCCGAGGTCGTGGCGATGCCGCTCGGGGGCACGGTCAAGGCATTCGGGCAGTTCGTGCTCTATCCGCAGAACGCGCTCGTGCTCGTGCTCTTCGTGGGGAGCGGCGTGCAACTCCGACGCTCGGGCGGCGAGCGATGGCGCGTTGGCGGCTCTACGCGCTCGGCGCCGGGCTGCTCGCGGCGCTCTACCTCGCCGTCACGCCCACGCAGACGCACTACTTCGCCGAGACGCTGCCCCTGCTGGCGGCCGGCGCAGCGCCCAGCATCGCCCGGGCCACGCGCGCATGGACGCGCCCCCGCCTAGCTGTCGTGATGGGCCTGTATGCCGTCTGTGTGCTGCCCTACGCCGTCCTCTTTCTCGGCGGGCAGCGCCCGAAAGACCGCCGCTACCGCCTCGAAACGGTGCAGACGGTCACGCACGCGCTCGCGTTCTGCACCGAGCCCGGCGATACGGTGCTCAGCTTCAACCAGCACGCGCCCGTGCTCGCGCGCCGTCCGGCCGCGCCGGGCCTTGCTGTGGGGGGCGTGGCGACGGTGCCGCGTCTTCTCCCGGCGGATCGCCGGCGGAGCGGGTTGTTCGACGAAGCGGCCCTGCGTGGCGCGCTGGCCGCCGGGCGCTACCGGGCCATCGTCTACGAGCCCACGTTCTTCGACGATGGTCCGGCGCCGCTCGCGGCCCGCTACCGGCGCGTGCTCGGGCGTGACAGCGTGGCGGTCTACGTGCGGGACGATGTGCTCTGCCCCCTTGCCTTCATCGAAGGGGCACCGGCGCCCGCGCGGTAGGCAAGTGCCCGCAGCGACGAGCTCGCGGGCGTGGATATCGGGGCGCCGGCCCTTCCACGCGGGGTTATCTTGATCGCCATGCTCGATCTGTACCGCCTTGCCGGGCTGCTGCCCGATTTCGTCGCCCACCATGCGCAGTCGCAGCAGCGCACGGCCGGGCTCATGGACGACGCCCTCGCGGCGCTCGACGGTTGCGACGCGTGCTGGGAAGCGTTTCAGGCGAAGGCGGAGACGCCCGCGCGCACCTGGCTCGTGGCCCGCCTCCGCGAAGCGCCCGCACGGCGCGGCGAGCCCGTCCCGCGCCCCACGCCCATCACCGTCGTGGCGACGGACGGCTCGCAGGTGTTTCCGGACCGGCACCGCGAGCCGCACCTGTACCTGCTCAACGTGGCCCGGCTCGCCTTCCAGTACGGCACCGCCGAGGCGCCGTTCATCGAGGCCGTGCCGCACCTGGGCTACGACGCCGCGGCCATGCAGGACCTGCTCGACGAGGTCCGCCACGACGCCACCGACGAGGCCATCTCGGCCCTCCGCGACCACCTCGAACTCAAGGCCCTCCTCGAAACCGCCCAGCAGACGCGCGTGGAGGGCCGCCCCATCGTCGCCCTCGCCGATGGCACGCTCATTCGCTGGATGCTCCGCGCGATGCGCGACGGCAAGCTCGCCGACCACTTTGTGGCCGAGTACGCAAAGCTGCTCGAAGGCTTCCGCGACGCCAGCATCCCGGTCGCCTCGTACGTGTCGCTGCCGCGCAACACGGAGGTGATTAACCTGCTGCGCCTCTTCCGCGAGGAGGCTGAGGAGCCGGGCGACGATTCGCTTCACGGAATGCTCGACCGGCACCTGTTCGAGCGGCTGCTCCTGCCCGGCGAGCGCTCGGCGGTGTTCGAGTCGTCGAGCAAGATCCTCGCGCAGTACGGCGGCGCCGACCGCATCTGCTACTTCTACGTCCACGTGCCGTGCCATCCGGGCGAGGTGGCGCGCGTCGAACTCCCGCGCTGGGTGGCCGAAGACGACGGGCTCGTGGACCTCATCCACGCGGTCGTGCTCTCGGAGTGCGACAAGGGGCGCGGCTACCCGATGATCCTCAGCGAGGCGCACGAACGGGCCGTGATCCGGGCGCGCGAGAAGGAGGAATTTTTCCGACTCGTCGAGCACAGCATCTATGGCCCCGGCCGCCCCGCGCCGACCTCGCAGAAGTCCGCCGCCAAGCGCGCCCCGATGGGATGAAACGACGTACGACGTGCGACGTGCGACAGGCGACGTAAGCCTCCGCGCCACCGATGCAGCCGCCTCTTCCCCGGTCCGGGTTTCTCTTCGACGCCCAGGGGCCCGATCCCGCCGCCCCCCACGACGGCGAGGCCCCAGGCCGCTCCCCGTCGCCTGTCGCCCATCGCCTGTCGCCCGTCGAATCGCCGATTGCGGAGGTGGTCGCCTCGTCCACGCGGCAGATCGACGCGGAGGTGTTTGAGGGCGAGGCGCCGCCGGACTTCGGGACGTGGGTGGAGGTGCGCCTGCCGTCTGGGAGTGTGCTCTATGGACTCGTGAGCCACGTCGAGATCGGGATGATCGAGGCAGGACGGCGCGTGCGGGCCTATGGGCTCGACGAGGACGAGATTCGGCGCGAGCGGCCCCACCTGCCGGGGCTCATCAGCACCGTCCTGCGCGCCCAGCTGCTCGCCCACCGGACGCCGCAGGGCGCGGTGCGGCAGACGCTTCCGCCGCAGCCGGCGCGGTTGCACGACCATGTCTATCCGTGCGCCGCCGCGGCCATCCGCACGCTCGGCGCCCCCTACGACGTCCTCCGCACGCTCGCCCAGAACCCCGACCCGGCCGTGCCCGTGGACGACCTGCTCGTGGCCGCCCTCGCCGGCCTCCGCGCCGCCCACCCAGACCCCACGGAGGCCGAGACCGTACTCGTAGACGCCGCCCGCGCCCTCACGCGCCTCCTCCGCGACGACCACGAGCGCCTCCACTCCATCCTCCGCCGCGTCGTCTGACCCCAGATACGGGCAAACCATGCGAGAATGCCCGCCGGATCATGGAATGATAGCCAGCGGGCGCCCCCGATTCAACCGGATCTGGTATGGCTCCTCCCCACCGGGGAGGTGGCCCGTAGCGCCGGAGGGGGTTGCGGTGCAGCTTGGCAGTTACCCCCCTCGGCGCTCCGCGCCGGTCCCCCGAGGGGGACGGTTTCGGACGGTGCTCGAAGTACGCTACCGGGTCAGGCGCACGCGGCGGGCCACATCGCCTACGAGAAGGCGGTCGATCACGTCGAGGCCGGAGACGACGCGGCCGAAGGCGGTGTAGCGGCCGTCGAGGTGGGGCTGCATGGAGTGCGTGACGAACCACTGCGAGCCCTCGGTGTCCTTGCCCGAGGAGGCCATGCCCGCCACGCCGCGTTCGTAGGGCACGCGCGTGAATTCGCTGCGGATGGCGAAGCCCGGCCCGCCGTTGCCGTCGCCGCGCTCTACATCTCCTCCTTGCACGACGAAGTTGGCCACGACGCGGTGGAAAGGCACCCCATCGAAGCGCCTGGCGGCGGCCAGGCGCAGGAGCGTCTGCGTGGTGAGCGGTGCCTGTTCGGCGTCGAGTTCGAGCACGAAGGCCCCCTTGTTCGTTTCCACGCGCAGGCGCGGATGGGCGCCCGTGCGGGCGAGTTCGGCCCAGTCCACGCGTTTTTGCGGGGCGGCGTTCGCGGGCACGGCCACGCGTTCGCCTGCGAGGCGGCGCAGCGCGCCGGCGCCCGCGCGGGCCACGCTGGGGTCGGACGATGCGGCGGCGGTGCGCAGGAGCGGGGCGTAGGCCGTGTTGCGCGTGCTGCCGAGGGCGCCGAGGAGCGCCGTCATCGCGTCCACATCCAGGGGCGCCTGGAGGGGGGCGTAGGCGGCGGCGAGCACGCCCGCGCCGCCGAGCGGGCGGAAGAGCGAATCGGCGAGCACGTCGGCGGCCTCGGAGATCGTCGCCACGTCCCCGCGCCGGACGCCGAGCGTGAAGACGGTGAAGTAGCGCGTGCGCATGGCCGCGTCGAGCGCGCCCTTCTCCCGACTCCACCGGGCCGCGAGCGCCCCGAGCGCCCCGGCGGCGACGGTCGCCTGTGGGCTCCGGGCGAGGGCGAAGAGCGTGTCGCGCACGCCTGCGCGGGTGCCGGCGCCGAGGGCGGCGAGGCCGCGCGCCTGCCGGGCGGGGGTGGGCTGGCGGGCCGTCCACGCCGCCACGGCGGGTTCGGCGCCGCTGCGCACGAGCACGGGCCCGAGTGCGGCGGCGACCTGCCACGCGGCGGGGTGCGCCCGGACCCACGCCGTGAGGGCGTCCACCGTTTCGGCGGGTAGCGTGGGCGCGCCGCTCAGCGCCTCGGCCGCGGCCACGCCCACGAGCGGTGCCAGGTCGCTCAGGGCGGCCACGAGCGCGGTGCGCACGTCCGGGTCGGCGAAGCGGGGCCCGAGCGCGCGGGCAGCGTTGATGCGGAGGCGGGCGTCGGTGGCGGCGGTGAGCCAGCGGCGCAGGCGCGGCGTATCGGACGCGTCGCTCAGGCGGCCCAGGCCGAGCAGGAGGTGCATGGCGGCCTCGTCGGCAGGCGCGTAGGCGTCGAGCGCGGCGCGCACGCGCGGGGCGGCGTCGGCCCACGCGGCAGGGCGGGACACGCGTCCGAAAAAATAGGCAGCGTTGCGCCGGACGCGGGCATCGGACGCCGTGAGGGCCTCCGCGAGGTGGCGCACGGCCGCGGGGGCGTAGACGTTGCGGAGGCCGTAGCGAGCGAGCGCGAGTGCCCGGTCGGCGTCCAGACCGTCCGGCAGGTTGAGCGCGGCGAGCGCGCCCAGGGAGGACGCGCCGCCGGTCTTGCCGAGCGCTTCGAGCAGGCGACGCTGCACCTCCGGGTCGCCCTCGGCGCGCAGGGCGCCCAGTAGCGCGTCCTGCCGCGTCGTGTCGGCGCTCTGGCCGAGGGCAAAGGCGGCATCGGCGCGGACGGCGGCCACCGGGTCGCGCAGGAGCGCCACGAGCACCGGCGCCGACGCAGAGTCCTGCACGGAGGCGAGGGCAAAGGCGGCGCGGGCGCGCACGGTCGCGTCGCGGTCGGCGAGCGCTTCGCGGAGCGCGGGGCCGTCGCGTTCCACCTGGAGGTCTACGAGCCGCTGGAGGTCCGGGCGGCGGAGCAGGCTGTCGGGCGCGCGCTGGGCAAAGAGCGCGGGGGCGCACACGAGGCACGCAAGGAGCAGGGCAGGGCGCATGGGCGGGGGCATCTGCGGCAAGATAGCCGTCCCGCAAACCGCCCGTCTGCTCCCAGGGCAGGCTGTTGGAGAAGCCCGGTTCACCTCGCCCCGCGCCGTACTTCCTCTGCCGCAGCGCCTGCCCGAGGCGATGGCGGTCTTCGCCGTCTCCTTCGCTCGTTCTTCAGCTTGCGCGGTCCAGCGCCGCGCGCCGCGCGGGCTCAGAAGATGAGGCCGACGCGGAACGGGATGGCGAGGCCCACGCGGTCGGGGGCGATGACCAGGGCGGGGTCGATCTCGTAGAACACCGACGTCTCGTTGAGCGGCACCACCCAGCCCACGCCGCCGTGAATCGTCGGGCCGCCCTTGGCCTCGCTGTCCCCGGTGGGCACGTAGGCCCCGGCGCCGGCGATGAGGTAGACGAAGCGGCGGTCGGTCGTGAACTTGGAGTTGGGCATGTTCACGATGAGCGAGAGCTGCGGCTCGAACACGTAGGTGGCGTTGCGCGAGCCGCGCAGCACGAAGCCCGTCGCCCCGAGGTCGAGGGCGAACGAGAGGTCGGCGTTGAGCGGGATCGAGGCGCGCCCGCGCAGGCCGAGGCCGATGCCGTCGTCGGGCAAAGAGACGAGCCCGTTGAAGGCGGCCCCAAAGCGCGGCGGCGCCATCGTGGTGGACTGCGCCTGCCCCACGCGCGGCGCGGCGACGAGCAGGGTGAGCAGGAAGGCGCCTGCGAAGGGGCGCGTCAGGAGAAGCAAACGGCGCATGGGCGCAGGGGATGGGTTCCGGGCAGTTGGACAGGCGCAGGGCGCGCCCCCGAAAAACTACGACACGCATCCACGGGGAGCAGGCCCCGTCGTGCCGGGCACGTCGCCCCGGCACCCCGCGCTGTAACAGAATCGAATTCTGGGCGGCAGCGGTAGGGCATCGCGACGGGCGCGCGTGTAGACAACGTGAACCCCGTCCAAAACGTACGCCCTTTCGGCCATGAACCTCGTGCGTGACCTCGTGCAGGCGCTGCTGATCCCGCTCTTCGCGTGGGAGCTGCATCCCTTTGGCGTGCCCGTCACGGTGCCGGTGACGCCGCTCTCGCTGCTACTCGTGGCTGTGCTGCTGGACCGGGGCGTGCGCCGCCTGGTCCGCCGCTGGGGGCGGAATGCGGTCCCGGCAGACGAGTCGGAAGCCTTTACGGGCACGCTCGCGCCGGCCGAGACCTGAGGGTTCTGGCAAGGTAATGTGCGGGGTGGTACGTCGTTCGTGGTTCGTCGTCAGAGCGGCGGAGTCTTCTGCTTGGTTCGTCTGACCACGAACGACGAACGACGAACAAACCACCAACCCTGTCTTTCAGTTTGCCGCAGCACTGAGCCGCGCTTAGGAACGAGGCCTGCGCGCCGATACCACTTCCATCGTGAAGGTCCCGGAGGTGGGTGAAATGGTCTATTTCACTGCACTCGCTTGCGCATACCCTGCGGAGTCCGTACGTTCACGTTTCCCTCTAGCCTCACCCTGCCGATGGACGGCCTGCTCCAACTCGCCTCGACCATCTTTCTTACGTTCGGCCTCGGGACGTTGCTCTACGCGCTCGTCTCGTACGCCCTCAAGCAGATGGTGGGCGAAGAACCCAGGGCAGCCGCGCGCCCGCAGGCGCCGATGTACCCGGTCCGGCCGCAGCACCCCGTCTACTACGGGCAGGCCCATGTGCCCGGC
The DNA here is from genome assembly GCA_963740755.1 of Rhodothermales bacterium. GTDB lineage: Bacteria > Bacteroidota > Rhodothermia > Rhodothermales > BA12 > CAVSDF01. The sequence continues at coordinate 241,191 of CAVUFJ010000005.1, read as the reverse complement.
CCCTACGCGCCCGCGCCACCGTACAGCGCGGTTCAGCCTCAGGGCTACCCGTCCCAGTGGACTCCGCAGCAGCCCGGCGGGCCGCGCTGATCCATCGGCGCAGGTTTCGGAGGGCGCGTGGCGGCGGCGTCAGCGCATGATGCCGTACTTTTTGAGCATCCGGTACATCGTGGCCCGCCCGATGCCGAGCTCGACGGCAGCGCGGTCTACGTTGCCGTCGCACAGCCGGTAGGCGCGCAGCACGGCCTGCTGCTTGAGGTCTTCGAGCGACACGATTTCGCCCGAGCGTTCATAGTCGCCGAGCGGCACGTCGTCCTCGTCCTCGTCGTCCTCGTCGCCCCCACTGGGCCCGGGCGGTGCGGGGGTAGGCGGCGCAAAGACAGGCAGGGGCGCCGCCGGAGGCGTATAGACCGGGGGAGCCGGGGGCGTATAAACTGGGGCGGCCAGGGGCGGCGGCTGGGGCACCGGCGTGGGTGCCACGTTGACCCCGGCGTCGGCGAGGGAGAAGCGCTGCGCCCACGGCGAGATTACGGTCTGCTCGCCGAGCATGAGGTCGGCCGGCTGGATCTCGTCGTGGTCGGAGATGAGCACGGCGCGCTCGATGGCGCTCTTGAGCTCGCGCACGTTGCCGGGCCAGCGGTAGTCGAGCACGGCGCGGCGGGCGCTCGGGGCGAGGCGCTTGCCCTTGAACTCAGGGTGGGCGCTCGTGTACTCGCGCAGGATGTGGTCGGCGAGCAGCAGCAGGTCGTCGGCGCGCTCGCGCAGCGGCGGCAGCGGAATCGGAAACTGGAAGAGGCGGTAGTACAGGTCCTCGCGGAACAGCCCGGCCCTGATCATCGCCACGACGTCCTTGTTGGTGGCCGAGATCACGCGGCAGTCGAACGAGATCGTGTCGGAGCCGCCCACGCGGACGACCTCGCGGCCCTGGAGCGCGCGGAGGAGCTTGGCCTGGAGGTCGAGGTCGAGTTCGCCGATCTCGTCGAGGAAGAGCGTCCCGCCGTCGGCCTGCTCGAACTTGCCCGCCTTGCGCGCCACGGCGCCGGTGAAGGCGCCCTTCTCGTGCCCGAAGAACTCGGACTCCATCAGGTCGCGCGGGATGGCGGCGCAGTTGACGACCACGAACGGCCCGCGCCGCCGCGCCGAGCCGTAGTGGATCGCGCGGGCGATCAGCTCCTTGCCGGTGCCGCTCTCGCCGAGAATGGACACCGTGAGATCGCCCCGGAGCGCCTTTTCGACCAGCCGGTAGACGCCCTGCATGGCCGGCGAATCGCCGACGAGGCCCTGGAGCGAGTACTTGCGCTGCACCTCCGAGCGGAGCGTTTCGACCTCCTGCTGCAGCGCCGCCCGCTCGACGACGTGCCCGACGATGGCGTCGAGCTTGACGAGGTCGTCCTGGCCCTTCGTCACGTAGTCGTAGGCGCCGAGCTTCATCGCCTCGACGGCCGTCTCGATCACCCCCTGCGCCGACACCATCACGACCTGCGTGTCCGGGAGGGCTTCGCGGACGCGGCGGAGGGTTTCGATGCCGCCGATGCCCGGCATCATGATGTCGAGCAGGACGAGGTGGGGCTGCTCGCCGAGGTGGGCAAGCGCGTCCTCGCCCGAATTGAAGACGCTGACCGTGTACCGCTGGTCTCGTTCGAGGCGGTAGGAGATCAGACGGGCATAGTGCCGGTCGTCGTCAACAACGAAAATGCGGTAGGCCATCGGGTCGGACGTGGGAGCGCAAAAGATAGGCGTCGGCGCGGACGGTGTGCCCACACGCACCACGATTCCACGGGGCGGGCTAGGTGCAAATGCCAAGCCGCTGCCGGAGGGCGTCGCCGAAGATCTCGGCCAAGAACACCGGGTAGGGCTCCCCCCGTAGCTCCGCGAGGATCGCAAACGTGCCGTCCGGGGCGAACGTAGGCAGGGGGTTGGCCTCCAGAAAGTACACGTCGCCCGGCGGCGTCACCCGGAAATCGAGGCGGGCAAAGTCGCGGCACCGGAGGGCGGTGAAGGCCTGCACGGCGGCGGCCTGCAGCCGGGCTTCGAGCGCGGGCGAGAGCCACTGCGCCACGCGGTGCGCGTAGGCGGCCTCCGGGAGGCCCCGGCGTTCGAGCGCGTGCAGGCCAATGCCCGTCTCGGCTTCCACGGCGCGCTGGAGCACGGGCAGCGCGCGGGGCGGCGCGTGCCCCACGACGGCCACCGTGAACTCGGCGCCCTCCACGAACGCCTCCACGAGCGCGTCCTGCCGGTACTCCCTGGTCACGCGCGCCACCTGGGCGCGGAGCGCCGCGACGTCTGCCACCTTGCTCGCCGCCGTGATGCCCTTCGACGAGCCTTCGAAGCGGGGCTTGACGAACAGGGGAAACGGGGGCAGGTCGGCCGCGTCGATGGCGCCGGGGTGCGCGTAGGTGCGGCGCTCGGGCGTGCGCACCCCGGCGGCCTCCACGAGCGTGTTCGTCCACGCCTTGTCGAGCGCGAGGGCGAGCGTGAGCGCGTCGGCGCCGAGCACGGGCACGCCGAGCATCTCGCAGAGCGCCACCGGGTGCGCCTCACGTGAGACCCCATCGCGGCCTTCGGCGATGGAGAGGACCGCGTCGAGCGTGCGGAGGGTGTCGAGGGCGCCGAGCAGGTGGGCGGTGGGGCCGAGGCGGACGACCTCGCAGCCGAGGTGCCGGAACGCGGCCTCGAGGGCGTCCACGGTCTCCCAGGGTTCGAGTTCGGCGTCGGCGTCGGGCGGGTCGCCGGGGCGCCAGGGGAAGTGCTCGAACGTGTCGAAGACGAGGCCGATGCGGAGGGGCTTCATGGCGGCAGCAGGCATCAAGCGAACGGAGCGGCAGTTTTAACGGAACGATGATGCTCGTGACGAGCCTGTAAGAGCGCGGCGCCGGCCGTGACGCGGGTAGGGGTGCAGGCGGCTGGAGGGGTAGAACGGAGACCTTTCCCTCCCCGTCTATCCACCAACCGCTGTTTCCATGCGTTCGATTCGCGTTTTCCTTCTAACGTTTCTTTTGGCCGCGCCTGCCCTGTCGCAGGGGGCGATGCGCCCGCACTACCACTTCGGCGCCGACGCGAGCACGCTGCGCACGTCGCGCTACTACGACAACGACGGCACGCGGCAGAAAACGCCCGAAACCCTCCTGGGCCTCACCACCGCGCGCGTGTGGGGCACCGCCGACCTCGCCCAGATCGGCGACATGAGCGTCGGCCTGGGCGCCGCGCTCGACCTCGCCGACCAGATGACGCGCGTCAACGGCGCCGACGTGAACAGCGGCTTTCAGCCGCGCAACGCCGGCCTGCACGGCTACATCGAGACGCCCGCCTACACCCTGCGCGGCGGCTACCTGTTCGACATCGGCGAGCAGGGATCGAGCGGCACCACGACGCTCGCCAACTCCGACGGGGTGGATGCCGCCTTCCTCGGCACCGAGATCCGGATGCAGGCGACGCCCGTCGTGCGCCTCGTCGTCGGCGCCGACTACCACCTCACCTTCGGGCAGGACGTGACGACCTACGCGCCCACGCTCCCGTTCCTGCCGCCCACGACGCAGAAGGCCAACGTGGATCCGGGCGACCAGTTTGATGCCTTTGGGGGCATCGGCTTTCGCTTCGGCGGCGTCGAAGTCGGCACGAAGCTGCACTACCAGCTCGTCACCGAAGGCAAGGTAGACGACACCGTGGCGCAGAACTCGGACGGCCACACGCTCGCGCTCATCCCCTTCCTGACGTTCTCGCAGCCGGGCACGCCCTTCCGGTTCTGGCTCGAAGGCGCGTCGCAGCGCGAGTACGGGCCGCTCGGCATCACGCTCTCGGGCAAGAACCAGGTCGCCAGCATGGGCGGCGTCACCGCCGGCCTCACCTACGGCTTCTGAGCGAGGCTGCAAGTTGTTCGTCGTTCGTTGTTCGTGGTCAGAGACGCTACGTTCTGGCTTCGAACCACGAACGACGAACGACCCACTTCGGCGAGCCGCCGGTGGCGGAGAGCACGAGGCGGTCCGGGAAGTCGTTGCGCTGTGGGGCCGGGTTGAGGGCCGAGACGAGCGGCGTATCCACGGCGGTGGTGAACGGGCCGATGACGGAGAACAGAAACTCCTGCTGTAGCTCCACCATGTCCGGGTCGAAGCGGCCGAGCTTGTCGAGGTGGCCGTCGATGGCGAGGTAGAGCACGCGCGGCCAGCCGGGAAACTGGGCCTCGGCGTCCTTGAGCAGGTCGAAGAGGCCCTGCGCGGCCGCGTCGAAGGATTCGTCGGCGCCCACGTCGTAGCGGACGGAGACGGTGTTGTCGAAGTTCATCCAGACGCCGGGCGCGTCGGGCGGTTCGTGGTCGAAGGCCATCGGCGATAGGCGAGGTTCGAAAGGCGAGGGGCGAGGTAGAGGCGACTGGGCTGATGCAGATCTCGCCCCTCGAACCTCATCCCTCGTACCTGTTTAAAGGCTGTCGCGCTTGTCGCGGAGGTACTTGTTGAGCAGTTCGCGGGCGCGGAAGATGTGCGCCTTGACGGTGCCGAGGGGGAGGCCGAGTTCGGCGGCGATCTCCTCGTAGGACATCTCCTGCCGGTGCCGCATCACGATGACGCGGTGATATTTCTCGGGCAGCGCGTCCACGGCGTCCTGCAGGATCGTGCGGCGCTGGTCTTCGACGATGGGCTTGTCGGGCCGGAAGGTCGAGTCGGCAACTCTCCATCTGCATCTCGCCGTCGCGCGTCTGCACCGGCTTGTCGAGCGAGACGGTGGGGAGGCGGCGCTTGCGCAGGTAGTCGATCGCGTGGTTGGTCGCGATCTTGTAGAGCCACGTCGAGAAGGCGTACTGCGGGGCGTACGAGCCGAGGGCGCCGAAGGCCTTGATGTAGGTCTCCTGCACGAGGTCCTCCACGTCTTCCGCGCGGCGCACGAGGCGGCGGATGTGGTGCGTGAGCCCCCGCTCGTACTTCTGCACGAGCGCCTGGTAGGCCGCCTGGTCGCCGTCGAGGGCGCGGGCAATAAGGCGCCGGTCCTGCTCGCTCGACGCGGAAGGGGCAGGCGGGGCGTCAGACTCGGGCATGGACAAATCGCAGCACGCGGCAAGATACGGCACTCGGGGCAGGCTCTCGGAGCGGATCGACAGGGGGAGCGGGTCCATGGTGCCGGGGAGGGGGCAGGCTGCCGGATGCGAAGAAAATGTGGAGGCGTGCTGCCAATACCAGTCGCCTGCCCGTCGCGCCGAGCGCGTGGGCATGGCACACCGCGGCGCGCACGACCGGCGCCCGCGTGCTACCTTCGGGCATGATCTCCGTCCGCCACGTCTCCTACGCCTTTCGCCTGCCCGACGGCACGCCCCGGCCGGTGTTCGAGAACATCTCCCTCGAAGTGGGCAAGGGCGAGCACGTCTACCTCGTCGGCCCCTCCGGCAGCGGCAAGACGAGCCTGCTCCGGATGCTCTACATGGACCTGCGCCCGGAACGCGGCCTCGTGCTCGTCGGCGATTACCGGTCCGACAGTATCCGCGAGGCCGACATCCCGTTTCTGCGCCGCCGCCTCGGGGTGGTCTTCCAGGACTTCCAGCTGCTCCCGGACCGGAGCCTCTTCGAGAACGTGGCTTTTCCGCTCTACGTGACCGGGCAGACCGGGCAGCGCGTCAAGACGCGGACGCTCGCGGCCCTTGCCCGCGCGGGGATTTCGCACCGGCAGCACCGGTTTCCCCACGAGGTCTCGGGGGGCGAGCAGCAGCGGGCCGTCATCGCGCGGGCCATCGTGAACGACCCCGACGCGCTCCTCGTCGACGAGCCGACGGGCAACCTCGACCCCGCCACCGCCGACGAGGTGATGAAGCTGCTGCTCACGCTCAACCGGCAGGGCACCGCGCTCGTCATGGCTACCCACGACTACCGGCTCGTGCGCCAGCATCCGGCCCGCCTCTACGCGTTCCGCGACCGCAAGCTCACCGAAGTCGTTCCCCAGTCGCTCGCCTGAGCGTCCCTCATCCTCTGTCCTCCCCGCGCGTGCTCACCGTCGTCGATCATCCCCTGCTGCGCCGTGACCTGACGATCCTGCGCGACCGCAGCACGCCCCACGGCCTCTTCCGCAAGACGCTCTCCGACGCCGCCGCGATCCTCGCCTACGAGTCCATGCGGGGCCTGCCGCTGCGCACGCGCACCGTCGAGACGCCGCTCGAACCCACGACGGGCTACGAGATCGACGAGGAGATCGTCGTCGTGCCGATCCTGCGCGCTGGGCTCGGGATGGTGGACGGCTTTATCCGCTTTGCGCCCGAGGCGCGCGTGGGCCACCTCGGCATGTACCGCGACGAAGCGACGCGCCAGCCGGTGGACTACTACTCCAACATCCCCGGCGGCCTCGACGCGGCGCACGTCTTTGTGGTCGACCCGATGCTCGCCACGGGCGGCTCGGCCAACGGCGCCATCCAGCACCTCAAGGACCGGGGCGCCACCCGCTTCACGTTCGTGTGCCTTGTGGCCGCCCCGGCGGGCGTGCAGGCGCTGCACGCGCTCAACCCGGACGTGCCCATCTTCACCGCCACGCTCGACCGGATGCTCGACGAGCGCGCCTACATCCGCCCCGGCCTCGGCGACGCCGGCGACCGCATCTTCGGCACCGGCGCCTGACGCTCATGCACGCGCGGCGTCGCGCAGCGCGGCCAGGAAGGCTTCGGGCTCTGCCGGGCTCACGAGCAGCAGAAAGCGCCGCGTGGGCACGACCACCACGCGCGGGTCGGTGACGGCGAGGAGGGCGCGCTTGAACGAGCGGAGGCGAAACCAGCCGACGCGCACGCCCGGCAGCCCGGCGCCGTTGGTGCGTCAGCAGCGTACGCAGGCCCGGCTCGTCGTCGAGGGAGGCGAGGCGCGCGGCGGGGAGGTCGAGGTCGGCCCAGGGCAGGTGGCGGCCATAGAGGGGCGCCACGAGGCGCAGGCCATCGTCGTCTAGCTCCACGCGCATCGTGGGGAGGCCGCGGGCGAGCCGGTACAGCAGCCAGCACGGCAGCACGGTGGGCACGAGCACCAGCACGGACAGCCACCGGGATGCCCCGGCGGCCTCCCTGAACACGGCGAGCGCGCCCACGGCACTGGCAACGATCAGGACGAGCGCGATCAGGCGCAGCAGGCCCGTGCTGAAGGCGGACGGTGGGGCGAGCGGGAAGGCGCGCACGCGCATGGACGGGTGTGGGGAGTGGGCCGTGTGGGGACGCGAGCGGGCAAAATCGGCGGGCGAGGCGCACCGGAGGCGCAGAACGAATTCGTAGGTTGACGGCTCCTCTCGTCTGTCCATCCCCATCCATTCCTCCACTCATGAACCGACTGACGCTGATGCTCGGGAGCGTCGCGCTGGTGCTGGCCGGGTGTAGCGGTAGCCGCGAGGCGGCCCGACCCGCCACGCCTGCCGCGCGCCCTGCTGCCCAGACCACCCCAGCGACGCCCTCCACCGCCGGCGCGACCCCACCCGCCGGCGCTGCCGGGGCCCGTCCAGGCGCGCCCGCCACGCCAAAGAAATACGCAGACGTTATCACCGCCGAGGCCGTCACCGACGACGGCATCATCAAGACCCACCGCGTGGGGGACAAGCTCTACTTCGAGATCCCCGACTCGACGATGGGCAAGGAGCTGCTGCTCGTCTCCCGCATCGCCCGCACCGCCGAGAACATCGGCTACGGCGGCGAGGAGGTCAACGAGAACGTGATCCGCTGGGAGAAGAACGGCAAGAAGAACGTGCTGCTGCGCGTGGTGAGCTACAACAACGTGGCCACCAACGAAAAGCCCATCGCCCAGGCCGTGCGCAGCTCCAACCTGGAGCCCGTGATCGGCAACTTCGCCGTCGAGACGATGCCGGCCGACTCGCATTCGGTCGTGATCGACGTGACGACGCTCTTTGCGGGCGATGTGCCCACGATGGGCATCCAGCAGGGCCGCCGCACGCAGTACCAGATCCGCCGCCTCGACCCGGCCCGCTCGTTTGTCACGAGCGCCCGCTCGTACCCGGCGAACGTCGAGATCAAGAGCATCCTGACGTATGAGGCCGGGCTGCCGCCCTCGAACTCGGAGACCGGCACCATCACCATCGAGATGAACCACTCGATGCTCGCGCTCCCGAAGAACCCGATGCAGGCGCGCCTGTGCGACGACCGCGTGGGCTTTTTCTCGATCCAGCAGAACGACTACGGCACCGAGGAGCAGCGCGTGGCGCGTCGGTGCTACATCACCCGCTGGCGCCTGGAGCCGAAAGACCCGGCGGCGTATGCGCGCGGCGAGCTCGTCGAGCCCGTCAAGCCGATCACCTACTACATCGACCCGGCCACGCCGACCGAATGGCGGCAGGCGCTCAAGGACGGCGTCGAAGACTGGAACGTGGCCTTCGAAGCCGCCGGCTTCAAGAACGCCATCCGCGCGATGGACCCGCCGACGGCCGAGCAGGACCCCGAGTTCAGCCCCGAGGACGCGCGCTACAGCGTGATCCGCTACTTCGCCTCCGACATCCAGAACGCCTACGGGCCGCACGTGTCCGACCCGCGCACGGGCGAGATCCTGGAGTCCGACATCGGCTGGTACCACAACGTGATGCAGCTGCTGCGCGACTGGTACTTTATCCAGACCGCCGCCGCCAACCCGGCCGCCCGCCGCACCAAGTTCGACGTGTCGGTCATGGCCGACCTCGTCCGCTTTGTGTCGTCGCACGAGGTGGGCCACACGATTGGCCTGCAGCACAACTGGGGCTCGTCCTACGCCGTGCCCATCGACAGCCTGCGCAGCCCGGCCTACACGAGCCGCAACGGCACCGCGCCCTCGATCATGGACTACGCGCGCTTCAACTACGTGGCCCAGCCGGGCGACGGCGTGACGCGCTTCTACCCGCAGATCGGGCCCTACGACAAGTGGGCCATCGAGTGGGGCTACCGCCTGATTCCGGGCATGGACACCTGGGGCGAGCGCGAGACGCTCAACCAGTGGACGACGGCCAAGCTGCGCGACCCGCGCTACTTTTTCGGCCGCCAGTCCGGGCCGAAGATCGACCCGCGCTCGCAGAACGAGGACCTCACGAACGACGCCGTCGAGGCCTCGCGCCTGGGCCTGCTCAACCTCCAGCGCATCGTGCCGCAGCTCCAGTCGTGGTCGCACGCCAACGGGGAGGACTACACGGAGCTCAGCGAGCTCTACGGGCAGGTGGTGGGCCAGTGGGGCCGCTACATGGGCCACGTCGTGTCCAACATCGGCGGCGTGTTCGAGACGCCGAAGACGTACGACCAGACCGGCGTGATCTACGAGCCCGTCCCGGCGGCCACGCAGAAGCGCTCGCTCGCGTTCCTGCAGAAGGAGGCCTTCTCGACGCCCACGTGGCTGCTCGACCGCGACCTGCTCCGCCGCATCGAAGGCGCCGGGGCCATCGAACGCGTCCGCGCGGCGCAGGCGGGGGTGCTCAACCAGATCCTCGACCCGAACAAGCTCGCCCGGATGATCGAGAACGACGCGATTGACCAGAGCGGCTACGGCGCGCAGCAGCTGATGGCGGACCTCCGCACGGGCCTCTTCGCCGACCTCCGCGCCGGGCAGGCCACCGACGTGTACCGCCGCAACCTGCAGCGGGCCTACGTCGAGCGGATGCGCTTTCTGATGACGACCGAGCCCGCCGCCCCGCCGGCGCAGTTCGCGAGCTTCGGGCCGTACCCGCGCGTCAACGTGACGCAGTCGGACATCCGCGCCTTCTCCCGCTACGAGCTCGAAACGCTCAAGGCGCAGCTGCGCACGGTTCGCAGCCGCGACGCCGCCACGCAGGCGCACGCCCGCGACCTCGTGGCCCGCATCGACGAGCTGCTCGACCCGCGCGGCGCCGGAGATGCCGGCCTCCCGGCCCGCCCCACGGCGCCGATGATGGACGAAACGCTCCCGCAGGGCGACTTCTGAGCCCGCGCTAACCGCCGAACCCGTAGGGGCGCAGCGTGCTGCGCCCCTACGTTCGTTTTCGCCCTGCCCCCATGCCCGAAATCATGGCCCGCGTGGTAGACGTGTACCCGTACCGGCGCACCGCAGACGGCAGCGTCGAGTGGCTGCTGTTGCGGCGCGCGGCGGGACGCGTGTATGCCGGGCAGTGGCGCATGGTGGGCGGCAAGATCGCAGACGGTGAGACGGCCCACGCCGCCGCCCGGCGCGAGCTGCTGGAAGAGACGGGGCAGGCCTCTGTGGCCTTCTGGGCGCTCCCGTCGTGCAACGTGTTCTACGAGTGGACGCACGACCGCGTGAACGTGGCGCCCGCCTTCGCCGCCGAACTCGCCGCCGAGCCGGTGCTGGACGCCGAGCACGACGCCTTTGCATGGGTGCCCCTGGCGGAAGCCGTGGCCCGGCTCGCATGGCCGGAGCAGCGGCGGTTGCTCGCCCTCGCCGCCGAGACGCTCGCGCAGGGCATTCCCGGCCCCTGGCATGTAGCACACGGCTGAACCGGCCCCCGTGCGCTGCGTTGGCCCGGCATCTTCCCGGCCTATGGCGACGCTCTCCCGGCTCAACCCGTACTACCGCACGTACGCGCGGCTCTTTCTCCCCGGCCTGATCTGCGCCGTCATCTCGGCGGTGTGCGCCGTCTATGTGCCGGTCGTCGTGCGCGGCGCCGTAGACAGCATCGTGGCGGCCATCAAAACGAACGCCGGCCACGCCGACGCCTTCGGTCCGCTCGGCAAGCACCTGCTCCGGCAGGGGGCCTTCGTGTTCGGGCTGACGCTCTTTTCGGGCGCGTTCTCGTTCCTGATGCGGCAGACGCTCGTCGTGGCCAGCCGGCACGTCGAGTTCGACCTGCGCGAGCGGCTCTACGGGGCCCTGCAGGCGCTCCCGCCCGCGTTCTACCACGAACTCTCCACCGGCGACGTCATCACGCGCGCGACGAGCGACGTCGAGCAGGTGCGGCGCTATGTGGGCCCGGCGCTCATGTACGCCGCCCGCGCGCTCACGCTCGTCGTGTTCGCCATCGGCTTCATGGTCGTCATCTCGCCCCGGCTCACGCTCTGGGCGCTCATGCCGATGCCGTTCCTCGCCATCACGGTGTTCTTCGTGTCCCGGCTCGAATTTGCCCGCTCCGACGCGATCCAGCGGCAGTACAGCACGCTCACGAGCCGCGCGCAGGAGGCCTTTGCGGGGATCCGCGTCGTGAAGGCCTACACGCGCGAGGTGGGCGAAGGCGCGGCGTTTGCCGAGGAGGCCGAGAAGCTGCGGCAGCGCAACCTCGCCCTCGCGCGCGTCGAGGCGGCGTGGAGCCCGGTGTTCGTGCTGCTCATCGGCCTCTCCACCGTGCTCGTGGTGTGGCAGGGCGGGCGGCAGGCCATTGCGGGCACCGTCACCGTGGGCAACATCGCCGAGTTTATCATCTACGTGGCGCTCATGACGTGGCCGGTGGCCTCGATGGGCTTTGTGATCTCGATGGTGCAGCGCGCGGCGGCCTCCATGAAGCGCCTGCTCGTGATCCTCGACGCCGTCCCGGACATCCGCGACACCGAGGCGACCGATGCGGGCGTTGCCGAGATTCAGGGCGCGATCACCTTCGACAGCGTACACGCGCGCTACGGCGGCGGGGCGGACGTGCTCGACGGCGTGTCGTTCGAGCTGCCGGCGGGCTCGACGCTCGGCGTCGTGGGCCGCACCGGCTCGGGCAAGACAACGCTCGTGAGCCTGCTCCCCCGCCTGCTCGACCCGGCCGAAGGCCGCGTGCTCATCGACGGGCGCGACGCGCGGACGATCCCGCTCGGCGTGCTCCGGCAGCACATCGGGTTCGTGCCGCAGGACGTGTTCCTGTTCTCCGACACCGTGGGCGGCAACATCGCCTTCGGGGCGATGGAGGCCGAGGCGATGCGGATCGAAGCCGCTGCCACCGAGGCCGATCTCACCGAGAACATCCACGCGTTTCCACAGGGGTTCGAGACCGTGGTGGGCGAGCGCGGCATCACGCTCTCGGGCGGCCAGAAGCAGCGCACGGCCATTGCCCGCGCCCTCGTGCGCGACCCGCGCATCCTCATCTTCGACGACGCCCTCTCGGCCGTCGACACGCAGACCGAGCGCCGCATCCTTGATGCGCTCCGCCAGCGCTTCGGACGGCAGACGCTGGTTGTCGTGAGCCACCGCCTCTCGGCCGTGCAGGACGCCGACCTCATCCTCGTGCTCGACGAGGGCCGCGTGGCCGAGCGCGGCACCCACGCCGCCCTGCTCGCCCACGACGGCCTCTACGCCGACCTGTACCGCCGCCAGCTCCTCGAAGCCGAGATCGCCGCCATCTGAACAGACCGGTGCAGGCCGCTTGATCGCTCCGGGCGATAGAGGCCCGGAAATGCAAAAGGCCTGCGTCCGAACGAGCGGACACAGGCCTTTTAGCGAAGGCAGCCGAAGCTGGGTTCAGGCCACGGTTGCCGGTCGGGGTAGGGTTCAGAATTCGCCGAGCCCGGCGCCGGTGAGGCGCCAGCGCAGTTCGTCGAGGAGCACGTCCAGGCGACTGCCCAGCGCCTCCGTCAGCGCAGGCGGGGCCTCGACGGTGAGGCGGAACGCGGTGCCCTGGTACTCGGCCACGCACACGAAGCCGGTGCGCGTGCCGTCGAAGCGGACGAGGCGGCCTTCTTCGGCCCACAGGCACGGCGACACGCCGGCATCGCTCACCTGCCAGTGCTGCTGCGTCGCCACGCCATCGGTCCCGAACGTCGCCGCCCGCAACGCTTCCACCGTGGTCGGGGCGAGCGGGAACGTGATCGTGGCGATGGCCCCTTCGACGCGGCGTCCGCGGATGACCGGCACGAACGACACCTCGGTGCCCGCCGCCGTCTGCGCCACCGTCGGGGCTACCTGGCCTTCCGGGAGGTAGGTGACGAAGGGCAGGGCCGGGTCGTCGAAGCGCACGAGCGTGACGGGCACCTCGCGTGTGGCCGTGCGCAGCAGGCCCGGCTTGCGCGCAGGCGCGGCGATGACCTCGCCAGAATCGGGGCGCACCGACAGGACGGCCGAGGAGGCCGGCGGGGCCGGGGTGAAGGCGGTGACGAGCGCGAAGAGGGTGGCGGCAAGCATGGCGGGCGGGGTACTGCGAGAAGTCCCTCCATCCTACTGGAATACCGGAGGGTGGGTCGTTACGGACCTGCACCCTCTGCGGGGCCAACAGCCACGTTGCAGGCGTCACGGAGGCGTCCCTCCCGGCCGCCCCCGGCGCCGAAGGGTGGAAACCGGCACCGGCTGCGCCCCGTTCACGCCCGGGACAAGCGGCAGGCGCCTTCCGGTGCCCGCCGCTTCGCTATCTAACCCAGGCCTACTCCATGCGCTATATCGCCCTCGGCGAAACCGATGAGATCGGCGGCAGCTGCCATCTCCTGCTCGCCGAAGGCGCCGGGATCATGCTCGACGCAGGCGTCCACCCCGACCGGGACGGCGTCGATGGCTTGCCGCGCCTCGACCTCGTGCAGCACCGCCCGGACCTGCACCTGGACCACATCCTGCTCACGCACGCGCACCACGACCACCTCGGGGCCCTCCCCATCGTGCTGCAGCGCTTTCCGCACGCGCTCGTCCACATGACGAAGGCGACGCGCGAGCTGTCCGAGTTTCTGCTGCGCGCGAGCGCCCGCCTGCAGCGCCGCCGCCAGCGCGAGCGCCTCGACGCGCCGCCGCCGCTGTTCTCGGAGGAGGAGCTGGAGTTCTACCAGTACCTCTACCTTGCCCACGAGCTGGAAGCGCCGTTCAACGTGGCCGGCGTGCGGGGCGGCGCGCCCGTGTCGGCGCGGTTCTGGCACGCGGGGCACGTGCTCGGCGCGGCGGGCGTGCTCCTAGAGTTCGAAGAGGACGGCGTGCCCCGGCGCGTCGTCTACTCCGGCGACATCCACCTGCGTCCGCAGGTCATCACGCCGGGCGCCACGCCCCCCGAGGGCCCCGTCGACGTGCTGATCCTCGAAACCACGCTCGGCGCCGACCCGGTGGCGGAGACCGTCACGCGGAAGGCCGAGGAGGCGCGCCTGGCCGAAAAGCTCGGCGAGGTGCTCGGGCGCCGGGGGAGCGTGCTGATCCCGGTGTTCGCGCTCGGGCGGGCGCAGGAGATGCTCGCGCTCGTGCAGCGCTTCAAAGACCGCGGCCAGATCCCCGCCGACACGCCCGTCTACACGGCCGGATCGATGCGCGCGCTCGCCGAGACGTTCGACAAGACGCGCCTGACCACCCCCCGCCTCGACGACAAGCTCGTGATCGGTGAGATCGCGCAGGCACGCTTGCCGCGCAACGACTCGGCCGTGGTCGGCCTGCTCGCCGAGCCGTCCATCTTCATCCTCGCCTCGGGGATGATGTTCAGCCACACGGCCTCGAACGACCTCGCGCAGTACCTCGTGGACCAGGAGAAGCACGGCATCTTCCTCGTCGGCTACGCGAAGGAGGACTCCCCGTCCGGGGCGCTGCTCGCGGCCGCGCAGGCGGGCACCGAGGTCACCTTCGATGCGCAGACGGGCCCGCAGGAGGTGGCGTGCATGGTGGAGCGCTTCCGCTTCTCCGGCCACGCCCACCGCCGCGACCTGCTCGACCTCGTGGCGCGGCTCCAGCCCAAGACCGTCGTGCTCGTCCACGGCGACCCCGAGGCGAAGGCGTGGATGCAGCAGCAGATCGAGCAGCTCCACCCCGGCATGAACGTGGTGCTGCCCCAGCAGGGCGTGCCCATCGAACTGTAGGCCGCCGCCGCGCCCGGCCCCCTGCGGACCGGACGCGGCGACCCACGCGTCAGCGCACCACGACGAGCGTGCGGGTGCGGCGCTCGCCGTCCGCTTCGAGCCGGAGCACGTAGACGCCTGCCGCCAGCCCCTCGGTGCCGAGCGGCGCCTGGTGCCAGCCCGCCGCCTGCGGCCCGAGCGCCAACGTGGCCGCTTCGCGCCCGAGCAGGTCGAACAGCCGCACGCGCACCTCGGCGGCGCCGGGCAGCCCGTAGCCGAGCGTGACGGCCCCGCGCGTGGGATTGGGCGCGAGCGGGCGCAGCGTGAGCACGTCCGGCAGGGCGTCGGCAGGGGCGCATGCCCACGGCGGCCCCGGCGGTGAAGGTGCCGGTGGCCGACCAGTCGGACAGGTAGCCCGTCGTGGCCGCTCGCCGACAGGCCCTGCCGGATCCGGACACGCCAGTGGTAGCGCTGGCCCGGCGTGAGGTCTGGCGTGGTGATCCGGGCGGCGGTAGCCGACGAGTCGCGGAAGACCACGTTGGCAAAGCCGGGGTCGGTGGCGACCTCGACGAAACGCCGCAAGGCGACGCTTGAGGGCGACTCCTGCCAGGCCAGCACGGCGCGGCGCGTGGGGAGCACGTCACCGTCGGCGGGGGCGGAGAGGACCGGGCCGCTTACGGGCGTGGTCTCGATGCGGAAGACGGTGCCGGGCTCGGGCAGCGCGCCAGGAATGGCCCGGTGAACTGCGTGCCGAGGTTGAAACCGACCACGACGATGCGCGCCAGTACCTCTTCGCCCACGCCTTCGTGGCGGTAGTTCGCCCCGAGGCGCTGCATCTCGGCCACGGCGAAGGTGTAGCCCGCCTGGCCGGGCGCTTCGTTGATAGGGCGCATCCAGTAGATCGCGTCCGTCTGCGGGTCGTTGATGCCCCCGGAGGTCGGGTGATCGGCGCCGAGGTCGAACACGTTTGAGGCGCCGCCCGAGACCGGCTCGATCCAGGGCACGAGGCGCACGTCGTCCGAGGCATCGGCGCGGGTGCCGGCGTCCCACAGTTCGAAGGGCACGGCGTAGGTGGCGCCGTCGGTGAAGGCGTTGTAGGCGAGCGAGGTGCCGGTGAAGCGGAGTTCGTAGGCATGGCCCCGGAGGGCGGTCACGTTGGCGCCGTCGCGGAGCACGCGGTTGTAGAAAGAGGTGAAGCCGCCGTCGGTGGTCGAGGTGTTGGCCGTGTGCAGGCCCCACACCGCCTGGCTCGTGGACTGGTTACGTCCGGCGACCGGGATGTCGCTGAAGGTGGTACCGGGGACGCGCGGAAAATCGCGGCTGTTGACCTCGAGGCGCGCCGTAGTCGGGCGGGTCGAGCGGGCCGGCGCCGTTGCGGGTCGTGAGGAAGTTCTGGAAGCCACCCGCCGGCACGGGCGGCGCGCCGATGACGAACGTGTGCGGACTCGACCACGCGCCGAGGCCCCCCTCGTTCGCCGCGCGCACGCGCCAGGTGTACGTCCCGAACGGTAGTTTGTATGGCGAAGACGTAGGCACAACATTAGCGGTGTAGGGGATGCGCGCCGAAGTTTCCACAACACTGGTGGCGAAGGCGGGCACGTCCACGTTCACCCCGGTCACTTCGACCTGGTAGGTGGAGGCGCCGGCCACCGGGTCCCAGGTGAACAGCAGGTTGGCGGGCTGCCCGGTGGCCCCATCGGCGGGGCCCACGAGGCGGGGCAGGGCGCTCGGGGCAGCGGGAAGCGCCTGCGGAGCGGTAGGCCTCGAAAGCCGGTCGCCGCGTAGGTAGCCTGGACCTCGCGCGTGGCCGCCTTCAGGCGTGTGACCGAGTCGAGGTGGTCAGCGCCGCGCGCCCATACGCCGGCGAAGGAGAGCGTGACGGGCACGCCGGGCGCGAGCGTGTAGGGGCCCGACCCGAGCGCGAAGTACTGATCGCTCGGGCGGAATCGCAGCGCCGTCCGGGCGTGGCTTCCAGCTTGCTCCAGAAGCGCTGCCCTGGAGGCGCCGCCGGGTTGCCGGGATACATCCAGCGGGCGGTGCCGCAGGCGCGTACTGCGCAGCATTGCCGTCACCGCAGGCATAGGGCAAGGCCCCGTCTTTCCAGCGCCCCGAAGCGAAGCGGTAATAGTCCGCGGAGTTGGCAAGGGGTTCACATTGCCGGCCCCCACAGGTGCCCTTCGCGATGTCCAGAAACGAACTGAACCCGCGGCCGCCGTCCGCGCGCGGGGAGCCGTCGAGAAAGGCGAAGCCGAAGGCAGGGGGCGAGCTGCCGTAGCCATCCTGCCCTCGTCGAAGTTGTCGGCGTTGTAGACGTAGCCGAGTTGCAAGAGCGGAGTCGGAGCCCACGAGGTCGTCGGTGGCGTTGCCGAGGTCGGGGTCGGCCCAGAGCCCGAGGTAGGTCTCGGTGATGGGCGTGCTCGTGCGGTTGATGATCTCGTAGCGGTAGGCGGTGCTGAAATTGAGCGCGTCGCTCGGGCTGCGGAACGCCATCGCCGTCACGCGCACCTCCACGCCGAGCGGCTTCGAGCCCGTGCGGTTGTGCGGGCCGCCCGCGTCGTTCATCACCCAGAAGGCGATCTGGTGGCCCTGCATGTCCGGGCGGTCGCCGCCGGCGAGGTTGTAGTTGCCGGCGACGCCGTCGCCGTCCGCGCACAGGGGCGCCGTTGGCAAAGGGCCATTCGAGCAGGTCGCGCGTGGCCACGCCGGTCTGCTCGTAGGCGCGCACGTCCTCGGCACCGACACACCCAGATGCGGTCGTAGTGGGAGCAGACGGACGGCCCGGAGCCGTCGGCGAGGGGCGGGCCCGGGTAGAACTCCCAGTTGGCGAACGAGGCGGCGGCCTGGCGCAACTCGCCGCCGACGTACCCGCCGACCCAGAGGCCACTGGTGAAGAGGGCGTTGGGAGTCACGGGAAATCCGGCCGGCACCTTGGGCACGTTGTAGACGTTGCCGGCGCCCTTCCAGAACAGCCCGCCGTTGTTGTAGAGCCGGGCGCGCACCCCGCCGATGTCGAGGTCAACGCTTGCCTGCCCGGCGGTGCAGTTGCCCGTCGTCTGCGCATCGGCGCGCAGGGGCGAGAGCCAGAGGACGAGGCAGAGGAGGAGACAGCGGCGCATGGCGTTGGGGATCGAGCCGCCGCAACCTACCGACTTCCGGAACCGGCGAACAGGGCACAAATCCGTCCATGCCCCCGCCGGTGCCCCACGAAAATCCACGCGGGTTTTTTCTGGCACACGAGGTCTTCCGTAGAATCGTTATAAATTGCGACCCAACGTCCCCGCCATGCTCCCCGCCGTGCCCGACCTGCCGATGCTGCCGCTCACCGTCCTCGGACAGGGGCGCCGCGCGTGCGTGGCCTTCATGGGCATGAACGAGGCGGACGCGCAGCGCCTGCGCGAACTCGGCCTCCGCGAGGGCGCCTGCATCTGCGTGATGCGCAACACGTCCACCTGCCTGCTCGCCATGGACGGCTGCCGCCTCGCCCTCCAGCGCGAAGTGGCCGCGCAGGTGTTTGCCACCGCGCTGGACTGACCTTCGGGGTACGCGGGCGATGTCCGGCGTACGTCGCCCGGTTCTTTTCGCCTGTCGCCCGTCGTACGTCGCCCGTTTCCTATGCGCCTCTCGGACCTCCAGCCCGGCCAGCGGGCCACCGTGACCGGCTTCGAGGGCGATGTGCCCGCGCGGGTGTTCGAGATGGGCCTGCTCCCCGGCTCCGTCGTCGAAGTCGTGCGCGTGGCGCCGCTCGGCGATCCGCTCGAACTCCGCGTGCGCGGCTTCCACCTGTCGCTGCGCAAGGACGAGGCGGCGGGCGTGGTGGTGGCAGACGTGGCGGGAGGATAGCATGAGCGAGGCCGCCCCGCCCCGGATGCGCGTTGCGCTCGCGGGCAACCCGAACGTCGGCAAGACGACGCTCTTCAACGCGCTCACGGGCCAGTCGGCCCGCGTGGGCAACTACCCCGGCGTCACCGTCGAGCGGCGCGTGGGGCGGCTCAAGGCCGATCCGACCGTCGAAGTGCTCGACCTGCCGGGCACCTACAGCCTCGCCCCCCGCAGCGCCGACGAGCGCATCGCCCACGACGTGCTCACCGGCCGCCTCGACGGCGAGGCCGCGCCCGACGTGGTCGTGTGCGTGGTGGACGCCACCAACCTGGAGCGCAACCTCTACCTCGCCACCCAGGTGCTCGACCTCGGCGTGCCCGTCGTCGTCGCCCTCGGCCTGATGGACAGCGCCCGCGACGCCGGCATCGCGGTGGACACCGATGCGCTCGGCGCCGCGCTCGGCGCGCCCGTGGTCCCCATCTCGGCGCGGCGCGAGGAAAACCTCGGCGCGCTCCTGGCCGCCATCGAAGCGGCGCCGGGCGCGGGCGCCGCCGGGACGTCGCCCCCCGGCACGTTCGCGCCCGTGCTCATGCCCATCGTGGCGCCCGAAGTCGAGGCGCTCTCCGAAATCCTCGCCCCCGCCGTGCCCGGCTGGTCCGCGCGCCGCCGGGGCGCCGAAACGCTCTGGGCGCTCACCTCCGACGTGCTCCTCGACGGCTGGGCCGCGCGGGCGCCCGATTTCCACGCCGCCGTCCTGGAGGTGCGCGCCCGCCTGGAGGCGCGAAAGGCGCCCTACAAACAGTCCGAGATGATGGCCCGCTACGGCGCCCTCGCCGGGCTCGTCGGGCGCACCGTCACGCGCCGCAAGGACCCCTCCGCCCTCACGACGAGCGACCGCATCGACGCGGTGGTGACGCACCGCTTCTTCGGGCCGCTGCTCTTTCTGGCGGTGCTCGCGCTCATCTTCCAGGCCGTCTTCACCTGGGCCACGCCCGCCATGGACGGCCTCGAAGCGCTCGTGGGCGCCCTCGGCGGCGCCGTGCGGCACCTGCTCCCCGCCGGCGCCGCTCGCCGACCTGCTCGTCGACGGCGTCATCACCGGCGTGGGCAACGTGGTGGTGTTCCTGCCGCAGATCCTGCTGCTGTTCTTCTTCCTCGGGCTGATGGAGGACACCGGCTACATGGCCCGCACGGCCTTCATCATGGACCGCGTGATGCGCCGGATGGGCCTCTCGGGCGCCTCCGTCGTGCCCCTACTGTCGAGCTACGCGTGCGCGATCCCCGGCATCATGGCCGCGCGGACGCTCCCCAACGAGCGCGACCGCCTCCTCACGATCATGGTGGCGCCGCTCATGTCGTGCTCGGCGCGCCTGCCCGTCTACACCCTCTTCATCGCCGCGTTCATCCCGCACACGCGCGTCTTCGGGCTCTTCGGGATGCAGGGGATCGCGATGTTTCTGCTCTACCTGCTCGGCACCGTGATGGCGTTCGTGGCGGCGGGCGTGCTGCGGCGGACCGTCTTCAAGGGCGACGCGTCCGTGTTCGTGATGGAACTGCCGCCCTACCGCCTTCCGCAGGCGCGCCTCGTGCTGCGCCGGATGATCGACCGGGCGAAGGCGTTCTTCCTGCGCGCGGGCAAGATCATCCTCGGCCTGAGCGTCGTGCTCTGGTTTCTCGCGGCCTACCCGAAGGCCCCCGACACGCCCGCGCGGACCGCCTCGGAGGTCGGCGACGCCATCGCCTCGGGCCCGCAGGACCGCCACGGCGACGTGCCGCAGGCGCCCGAGACGGCCGCGGCGCAGCAGCAGATCCGCAACTCGTTCGTGGGGCGCTTCGGGCGCGCCCTCGAACCCATCATGCGCCCCCTCGGCTTCGACTGGAAGCTGTCGGCGGGGCTCGTGGCGGCCTTTGCCGCGCGCGAGGTGATGGTGACCGCCCTCGCCACCATCTACGGCGTCAGCGCCGACGACGACGGGGCGACGGACCTCCAGACGGCCCTCCAGAACGACCGCTACCCGGACGGACGCCCGTCTACACGCCCCTCGTGGCGGTGAGCCTGCTCGTGTTCTTCGTCTTCGCGCTCCAGTGCATGAGTACGCTCGCCATCGCCCGGCGCGAGACGAACTCGTGGAAGTGGCCCGCCGTGATGTGGGGCTACATGTTCGTGCTCGCGTGGGTGTCGTCGTTCGTCGTCTACCAGGGCGGGCGGCTGCTCGGCTGGGGGTGATGGATCGCTTGGATGATGGATGATGGATCATGGCCAGCGGGCGCCTCTGGTCAGACTCTGACCATGATCCATGATCCGTGATCAACCCGGTCCTTCTGCCCGGGCCAGGGCATAGGGATGGGTGCTCTGCGCGCCCTGTGCGTATCGAATCCGGGCGGGGCGCGCTATCTTGCCCCGTTCCTTCACGCTGAACCCGCGACCGCTTGGGCTGAACGGCTACGATCTTCCCCCGCCCGGCGGGGATTCCGACAGGCTGCTCATCCTATGCGAAGACGTTTTGTGCGGCGGTTCGGCGCCGGTGCGGTGCTGGCCGCCACCCTGTTCGCCGCGTGCGACACCGCCCCCGAGGCGGGCCCCACCATCACCCGCGACCCGCTCGTGACCGGCCTCGTCGTGGCGCCGGGCGAGGTGGTCTACGAAGACCTGCCCGCCGCGCAGGTCGTGCGCGACAGCGTCACCATCCCCCTCCACGTCGAGGCGGACGTGCAGGACCCGGAGAACGCCCTCCAGGACGTCGTGATGAGCGTGCGGACGCTCAGCGGCGCCCTCACGCCGCTCGTGACGCGCCCGATGACGCTCGTCTCCGGCACGCGCTACCGCGCCGACGCGACGCTGCGCCTGCCCGTGAAGGCCGGGCGGGGCACCTACACCGTGGCCGTCTACGCGACCGACCGGAGCGGGGCGCTCGGCGAAGCGCTCGGGCGGCTCGTCTACCGCACGCGCGGCGTGGCGCCCGTCGTGGTGCGCGGCGAGGCCTCGCCCAGCCCGTTCGTGAACCCCGGCGCGGGCGTCGCGCGCACGCTCACGCTCACCGCCGTCGTCACCGACGCCGACGGGCTCGACGATGTGCTCCGCGTCGAGGCGATCCTGCCGGACGGCTCGGCCTTCCGCATGTACGACGACGGCAAAACCTCCGGCGACCCCACCGCCGGCGATGGCCGCTTCACCGCCGCCTTCCTCGTGACGAGCGCCAACCCGCTGCCCACCGGCGACCTCACGTTCGTGCTCCGCGCCACCGACAAGAACAACCTCCGCAGCACCGACGTGCCGCTCACCGTGACGGTGCAATGACCCGCGCTCTTCCCCTTTTCCTCCTGCTCGCCGCCAGCGTGGCGCAGGCGCAGCCGATCCCGCTGCGCACCGTGCCCGGGCCCGCTCAGCAACGTCGTCAACGAGCTGGAGGCCAGCGGCACCACCCTCTACGTCGCCCCGCGCCTGACGCGCACGACCGACGCCGGGGCCTCGTGGCGGCAGCCCGACTACGCCCCGCTCGTGCGCGCCACGCGCGACGTGGTGGCGCTCGATGCGCAGGCCGCGCGCGTGTGGGCCGGGCTGAGCTACTCGTCCGAGGACGACCAGGGCAACGCCGTCTCCGCCGCCGGGGGCTTTCTCCGCTCGTCCGACAGCGGCGTGACGTGGCGCTTTCTGCCCTTCATCACCGACGCGGTGGGCGACACGCTCACGCGCTACGGCGTGGTCCTGCTGCGCACCTACCCCACGCTCGGCCCCGCCAACGCCCCGCCGCTCGCGATCAGCATCGCGCCGGACTCGAACGTCACGTACGTGGCGGCGGGCTTTGCGGGCCTGCGCCGCATCCCCCGCGATTCGACGCGCTTCGAGCGCATCGTGCTGCCGCCCGACGACCTCGACGAGATCCGCCCGGACGCGCTCGTCGCCTTCGAGGTGGGCCCCCGGCAGGTCATCAAGCCGGGCAACAAGGTGGTGGGCAACTACAACCACATCGTCTACAGCACCCTGCTCGATGCGCAGGGCACGCTCTGGGCCGGCTCCTACTTCGGGCTCAACCGCTCGCTCGACCGGGGCGCCTCGTGGCGCCGCTTCACCGCGACGGGCGGCGTGGGCGCGCCGACGGGCTCGTGGGTGGCCAAGATCCGCGAGCAGCCCGGGCAGGGCGCCGGCGGCAAGAGCGCGGTCTGGTTCGTGACCTACCGCAACGCCGTGCGGGACCCGGACACGGCCCGCGACGGCCTGCTCGTGACCCGCGACGGCGGCGAGACGTACGCGCAGACGCTCGTCGGCGAGGCGATCTCGGACCTGGCGTTCAAGGGCGCCGACCATCTTTGCGGCCGGCACGCGCGGCCTGTTCA
Organism: Rhodothermales bacterium; assembly: GCA_963740755.1. Taxonomy (GTDB): domain Bacteria; phylum Bacteroidota; class Rhodothermia; order Rhodothermales; family BA12; genus CAVSDF01. The sequence goes on along the minus strand of CAVUFJ010000005.1, from coordinate 218,426 downwards.
TCTCGAACGACGGCGGCAACACGTGGCGCAACACGCGCGACTTCTTCGACGCCACGGCCCCGCAGAACTCGATCCCGTCTGATTTCGGGCGCGCCTTTTCGGTGGCCGTCACGAGTGAGGGCGCCGTGTGGGTAGGCACCGCCAGCGGCCTCGTCCGCTCCACCGACGATGGGCGCACGTTCCGCGTCTTCCGCACCGCCGCGCGCGCTGGCGTCCACCGAGCCCGGCGCCGTGGCCGCCGAGACGTACGCCTACCCGAACCCCTTCTCGCCCGCGCTCTACGGCCAGGTGCGCCTCCGCTTCTCCGGCGACGGACCGGCGCGCGTCCGCATCTTCGACCTCGGGATGCAGCTCGTGCAGACGCTCACCGAGCCCGGCGCGGCCACGGGCGAGCGCGACCTGCTCTGGGACGGCCTCGACAGCCGGGGCCTGCGCGTGCCCAACGGGCCTTACTTCTACGCCGTTGAAGCGGGCGGACGCACCGTGCGCGGCAAAATCCTCGTGGTGCAATGAGCTGTATGTCGCTGCCGGGGAATCGAGGATCGCGGGCGTATCGGAGCGGGCGGCGCGGCGCTCCGGGCCCTGACCTCCGAGGACTCCTACCGCTGTTTCTGTTGCTTTTGCTGCCCGGGCTGGCCCATGCGCAGGCCGGGGCATTTGTCCGCATGGGCTTTGGCGCGCGGGGCGTCGGGCTCGGTGGGGCGCTCGTGGGCGACGTGTCGGGGCAGGCGTCGCCGTTCTACAACCCGGCGCTCGCGCCGCTCGTGGAGCGGCAGCACGTCGAGGTGAGCGCCTCACTGCTCGGGCAGGACCGGCAGCTGCAAACCTTCGAGGTCGGCACGCCGATGGGCGCGCGCGCGGGCATCGCCGCCGGGCTCGTCCACGCCGGCGTGGGCCAGATCGACGGGCGCGACGAGAGCGGCAACGCCACCGGCACGCTGCGCTCGGACGAATACGCCGTCTTTACCACGTTTGGCCTCAAGCTCGGCGCCCGCACGACGGCGGGCATCGGGATGCAGGTGTTCCGCGCGCAGTGGACGCAGAACTCCGGCGCCGCGCTCACCTTCGGCCTCGACGCCGGGCTCACGTACCGCGCCACCGACCGGCTCGCCCTCGGCGTCGCCCTCGACGACGCGCTCGCCGGCTACACGTTCGATTCGAGCAAGCTCTACACCGGAGGGGGCCAGCTCACCACCGACCGCTTTCCGACGCGCCTGCGCGCCGGGGCCACCTACGCCGTGTTCGGCGCCACCGTTGCCGCCGAGGTCGAAGGCGCCTTCGAGCGCCGCGAGCGCACCGACACCGACATCATCCTCGAAGACGGCGCCCCGCGCTTTCTCACCACCACGACGGGCTACACCTTTGCGGGCGCGCTCCTGCGCCTCGGCGCCGAGCGCGTGGTGGCGCCCGGCATGACCGTGCGGGCCGGCGTGGACGGGCTCGGGCGCACTGGGATTGCCACCGAGGCGCGTCCAGCAGCGGGCTTCTCGTTCCAGCGCCCGGCGGGCAATCTGCTGCTGCGCGCCGAATATGGCGCCGTGCTCGAACCCTATGGCACCGGGCTCGTGCACACGATCTCCCTGCGCGTGCTGCTCTGAGGGCTGTGCTTTGTTCGTCGTTCGTTGTTCGTGGTCAGAGATGCCGTAGCTGACTGTTTCTTCTGACCACGAACGACGAACAATGAACCCGCCATGCGGCCCCTCAGCCTTTGCAGCGTATGACGCTGCTGCGCGGTCCTCCCCCGAATTCGGGGGAGGTGTCACGTAGGGACGAAGGGGGGCCGTACCTTCGCCGCAGAGATCATCCTGCTATGCTCGTCCGAGACGTCACCGTGCGCAACCGCGCCGGGCTGCACACGCGCCCGGCGTCCATGATCGTGCGCGCCGCCAGCCGCTTCCAGTCCGAGTTCTTCATCCAGAAGGACGGCTACGAGATCAACGGCAAGAGCATCATCGGCGTGATGACGCTCGCCGCCGAGCAGGGCTCGACGATCACGCTCGTCTTCGACGGACCGGATGAGGCCGCTGCCGCCGACGTGATCCAGGCGCTCTTCGACGAAGGCTTCGGCGAGGTCGCCTGAGATGCCGTTCTCGGCGGCCCCCTCCGAGGTCGTCCTCGACGGCGTCCCGGTGTCGCCGGGGATCGTGGTGGCGCCGGTGTACCTGTACGCGCGCGACCACGAGACGGTCGAGGAGCGGCGCATCACGGCTGAAGAGGCGCCCGCCGAACTCCAGCGCTTCGAGGTGGCCGTCGAACGCGCCGAGCGCGACCTGGAGAAGGTGACGACGCTCGCGCGGGAAAAACTGGGCGACGAGCACGCGGCCATCTTCGAGGCGCAGGCGCTCATGCTGCGCGACCCCGGCCTCTACGACCCCGTCGTGTCGCTCATCGGCACCGACCACGTGGGCGCCGACTACGCCGTCCACCAGACGCTCTCGCACCACCGCGACCTGCTCCTCGCCGCCGATGGCGAGCGTTTCCGCGACCGCGCCGCCGACCTCACCGACCTCGAACAGCGCCTGCTCGTGCACCTGCGGCGCGGCAAGATGATCTCGCAGGTGGACGACGGGGTCATCGTGGTGGCCCCGACGCTCACCGCCGCCGACGTGGTGCTGTTCGCCCGGCGCGGCATCAAGGGCCTCGCCCTCCAGTACGGCGGCGCCACGAGCCACGTGTCCATCATGGCGCGCGCGCTGGGCCTGCCCGCCGTGGTCGGCCTCAAAGACGTCACGCGCCACGTCGAGCACGGCGAGACGATTGTGCTCGACGGGCTGCTCGGGCGCATGATCGCCGCCCCGACGCCGCCGACGGTGCGGTTCTACGAAGGCCGCCGCCGCCGCTACGAACGGCTGATCTCGGAGCAGCGCAAGCTCGTGCCCCTCGCCTCCGAGACGCTCGACGGCTACCGGGTGACGCTGCGCGCCAACCTGGAGTTCGAGGAGGAACTGGAACTGCTGGAGCGCTACGGCGCCGAGGGCGTGGGCCTGTTCCGCACCGAGATCCTGATGCTCATGCGGCGGCGCCTGTCGCTCACCGAAGAGGAGCAGTACACGGTCTACAAGAAGATCGCCGAGAACGTGGGTCCGGGCGGCACCACGTTTCGCGTGCTCGACCTCGGCGGCGACAAGATGCTGCCGCTCGCCCACCGCGAGGCCAACCCGTTTCTCGGCTGGCGCGGCGTGCGCGTGCTGCTCGACAAGCCCGACCTCGCCGAGCCGCAGCTCCGCGCGATCCTCCGCGCGAGCGCCTTCGGGGCCGTCCGCATCCTCATCCCGATGGTGACGAACGTGGACGAGGTGCGCACCTTCCGGGGCATGATCCTCGAAACCAGCGCCCGCCTCCGCGCCGAGGGCCACGCCATCGCCGACCACATCCCGGTCGGCATCATGGTCGAGGTGCCGGCCGTCGCGCTCATGGCCGCCCGGTTTGCGCCGTACGTGGACTTCTTCTCCATCGGCTCGAACGACCTGACGCAGTACACGCTCGCCGTGGACCGGGGCAACGACCTCGTGGCGAAGCTCTTCGACGAGCTCACGCCGGCCGTGCTGCGGCTGATCGCGCACACGATCGAGGCGGGGCACGCGGCGGGCATCAAGGTGAGCCTGTGCGGCGAGATGGCCGCCAACCCCGTCGCCACGCCGATCCTGCTCGGGCCTCGGGCTCGACGAGTTCAGCCTCTCGCCCGTCTACCTGCCGGACGTGAAGCAGATCGTGCGCAGCATCCGCCTCGGCGAGGCGCAGGAACTCGCCCGCGCCTGCCTCGACGCCGCCGACGCGGAGCAGGTACACGCGATGTCCGAGGCGTTCCTCGAAGCCCACGGCAGCCCCTACCTGCGCATGCTGGAGGAGTGAGCGGCTGCACCTGTCAGGTCCGACCTGACAGGTGCCTGGCGCCCGACCGGCGGGGCGCTGAACCGCCCACCGGGCGCTGGAACAGGACGGGCGGGTTTGGAGGGGTTGCGAAGCGGCTGCGCGTGTACCTTGCCGTCCCCACTTGTGTTTGTGATGCGGCGTCTGCTCCTTCTGCTCGTGCTGGCCCTCGCGGCGGTGCCGGCGCAGGCGCAGAACGGGGTGAGCTTCGGGCGCAACAAGATCGCCTACGAGCGTCTTCGGTGGCACGTGCTCAAGACCGAGCACTTCGACGTCTACTACTACCCCGAGGCCCGCGCGCTCGCCGAGATGGGCGCGGCGATTGCCGAAAGCCAGGTAGCGGAGCTGGAGCAGCGCTTTGCGACGAGCCTGGGCGGCCGCACGCCGCTCATCTTCTACTCGTCCAACATCCACTTCAAGCAGACCAACACGACGCCCGGATTCATCCCGGACGGCGTGGGCGGCTTCTTCGAGTTCCTCAAAGGGCGCGTCGTGCTGCCCGCCAACGGCAACCTGCACGGGTTTCGCCGGGTGATCCGCCACGAACTCGTGCACGTGTTCACGTTCACGAAGCTCCTCCGCGTCTTCCTCGACCACCGCACGCCCACCGACCGCTTCCTCCCGCTCTGGTTCACCGAGGGCCTCGCCGAGTTCTGGAGCGGATCGCCGGACTACCAGCACGAGATGATGCTGCGCGACGCGCTCGCCTCCGGCTACTTCGTGCCCCTCGAAAACCTGGAGCGCATCGAGGGCACGTACCAGATGTACAAGGAAGGCGAGGCGTTCTTCCACTTTGTCCGCGAGCAGTACGGCGAGGAGAAGATCCTCCAGATGATCGAGGAGAGCTGGCGCGACCGCGACTTCCGCCACGTCATGGCGCGCGTGCTCGGCGAGCCCTACCGGACCACCTCCGACCGCTTCTCGGCGTGGCTCAAGGCCCGCTACTACCCCGCGCTGCACGACGCGCAGCTCGCCAGCGCCGTCACCTCCGGCATCGGCGTGGAGGGCTTTGCCGCCAAGCCCGCCTTCTACCGCCGCGCCGACGGCACGCGGACCGTCCTCTACGTGGGCAACCGCGACGGCTACGCGAGCGTGTTCGAGACGGTCGTGGACAGCCTCTACCGCCGCAAGGGCACGCCGAAGCCGCTCGTGCGGGGCGAGCGCTCCAACCGCTTCGAGGCCTTCCACCTCTTCGAGAGCCGCATCAGCGTGGCGCAGCAGGCGGGGCGCCTCGCGTTCGTGACCAAGAGCGGCGAGACGGACGTGGTGCACAGCTACGACCTCGACAGCGCACCGCATGGAGGCCACCTACCGCTTTCCGCGCCTCGTGGCGGTCTACTCGCCCACCTGGAGCCCGGACGGCACGAAGCTCGCCTTCACCGGCATCGAGCGGAGCGGCTTTGCCGACCTGTACGTCTACACCCCCGCCACGAGCACGCTCGACCGGGTCACGAACGACGCCTACGACGACCGCGACCCCGCGTGGAGCCCGGACGGCGCCACGCTCGCCTTCTCGTCCGACCGGGGGCCCGAGGGGCAGGACGGCTTCTACACGCTCTTCAGCTACGGCTTTGCGAGCGGGCAGATCGCCCCGCTCACGCACGGGCGCGTGATGGACCTCTCGCCCACCTGGAGCCCGGACGGCCGGCACCTCGCCTTCGTGCGGGCCGCGCACGGCGAACAATGGGCGCTTCGGCGCGCAGGACCTCTGGGTGCTCGACGTGCCCACACCGCCCACGCTCGCCTCGCGCGCGGCCCTCGCCCCCGCCGAACTCGCCGAAGGCACGCCCGCCTTGACTGAGGCCCCGCGTGCCCGGCGCGTGCTCGGCGTGACCGCCGCCGTCTCGGACCCGTCGTGGACGAACGACGATGTGCTGCTCTTCGGCTCGTTCGAGCACTACCGCTTCACCGCGCGGGCGCTGCGCCACGTCTCCGCGCGCCTCGCCGGCGCCGGGGCGCCGCCCGTGCTGGCCGCGCGCGCCGACGGAGGCCGCCGAGGCGAGGCGCCCATGGCGGCGCGGTGGGGCTTTCCGCGCTACAGCGCCCCCAGCGACACGAGCGGCAAGGGCACGCCCTACCGCCGCCACTACGCGCTCGACTTTGCCAACGGCGGCGTCTCGCAGAGCCCGCTCTACGGCACCACGGGCGGCGCCCAGTTGCTCTTCTCCGACCTCCTTGGCGACGACCTGTGGTACGTCTCGGTTTACCAGACCGGGCAGCAGGATGGGGGTGGCGGGGGCGGTGGACTGCTCCGGAGCCTCAACGCGAGCGTGACGCGCCTCCAGCAGGGCCGCCGCGCGCTCCTCGGCTACGGGCTCTTCCGCACCGCCGGCCTCCGCTACGACCTCACCGATCCGGACGCCTCCACGGTCTACCCGGTCATCAACGAGACCACGTACGGCGCGCTCGGGCTCGTCTCGTACCCGGTGTCGATGTTCCAGCGGATCGAGACGACGGGCTCGCTCGCCTATTCGGAAAAGGAGACCATCCGCACCGGGCCGCGCAAGGCCGTGCTCTACGCCCACACGCTCGCGCTCACCCACGACAACGCCCTCTACGGCTACAACGGCCCCATCGACGGATCGCGCGCGGGCCTCACGGTAGGCTACACGACCGACGTGCGGCTCTCGAACGTGTCGTACTGGACCGTCGTGGCCGACGCGCGCAAGTACTGGCGCCTCGGGCGCGACGTGACGTTTGCGCAGTGGGGTACCGGGCGCTTCAACGTGGGCAAGGAGGCTCGCTACAACCTCCTCGGCGGCGCGTGGGACCTGCGCGGGCTGCCGTTTCTGGGCGTGCGCGGGGCAAAGCTATGGCACACCTCGCAGGAGCTGCGCTTTCCGATCCTCAACGCCCCCTCGGCCTACATCCCCATCCTGGCGCCCTTCGGCATCGCCAACGTGCGCGGGGCGCTCTTCGCCGACGCCGCGCACGCGTGGAACCGGGACTACAGGGACCAGGAGGACGGCCTGCGCACGGGCGTGACGTGGAGCGCGCTCGGCGGCGGGCTCCGCCTCAACCTCTTCGGCGCCTTTGTGCTGCGCTACGACATCGGCTACCTCTACAAAGACGGCACGCGGACGAGCCCGAGGCTGTTCAAGAAGTTCTTCTTCGGCTATGACTTCTAGGCCCCGCTTCGCGCGCCTGCCGGTGGCGGCCCTGCTCCTGCTTGCGGGCTGCGCGGGCCTGCGGGTGCCCCTGGAGCCCCCGCAGCCTACCGACTGGGCGCAGGACGGCGGCGATGCCGCCCGCACGAACGCCACCACGGCTGCCCTCGCCCCGCCGCTCCGGCTGGCATGGCGCACGGGCGTGGAAGCGGCCTTCGGCCCGCCTCGGCGCTCGTGCTCGGCGAGGTGATCGCGGTGGGGACGCGGCGCGGCGAGGTGCTGCTGCTCTCGTCCGAGACCGGCAAGCGGCTCGGGCGCCTCTCGCTCGGGGAAGTCGGTGGAAGGCGGGCTCGCGCGGGCGGGGGATGCCCTCCTCGTGCCGGTAGACAAGGGCCGCCGGGGCCTCGAACGGCTCCGTCCGAGCCCTGGGCGAAAGCCAGACGCTTGTCCGGGCCACAGCGGTGGCCTCGGTGCTGGCGCTCGCCGATGGACGCATCGTGGCGCCGACCGGCAAAAGCACGCTCGGCGCCTTCGGGCCCGACCAGGACACCCCGCTCTGGACCGCCGAGGTGGGCCCGGGCCGCCTCCGCGCGGGCGCCCTGGCGACGGGCGACCTCGTGGTGGCGGGCGACGACAGCGGGGCGCTCGTGGCCCTCGACGCGGCCACCGGCGCGCGGCGCTGGCAGCGGTCGCTCGGCGCGCCCCTGCTCGAACGGCCCGCCGCCGGCGCGCTCCTCTACGTGCCCACCCCGCGCGGACGCGTCGTCGCCCTCGACCCCGCCACGGGCGCCGAGCGCTGGCGCCTGGCCCTGCGCGACACGACGGTGCGGTTCGGCCCGCCGGCGGTGCAGGGCGGCGCGCTCGTGCTCGTGGCCACCGATGGGCACGTGCGCCTGCTCGATGCGCGCACGGGCACGGTGCAGTGGGAGGCTGTGCTCGACGGCGCCATCACCGCCGCGCCCCTGCTCACGGAAGCCCATGTGTTCGTGGGCACCCACCGCAAAAAGCTCGTCGCGCTCGACCGGGCCACCGGCGCGGTCGTGTGGGAGCAGACGCTCCGGGGCCGCGTCAAGAGCGCCCTCTCGGCTCGGCGCGGGCTGCGTGATCGTCCTCACCGACGCCCGCGACGTGCTCTGCTTTCGCCCCGAGGCGGCGGCGGTCGCCCTTCGCCCCTGATGCCCATGCGCCTGCGCCTCGCCGCTGCCCTGCTCCTCGTCTGCGCAGGCGCGCAGGCGCAGACGCGTGTGCTCACGCTCCAGACCAACGCCCCGGATGCGCTCGTCTTCGTGGACAGCGTCTACGTGGGACCGGCGCGCGAATCGCCGTTCCGCATCGCCCTCGGCGCCGCGGCCGTCACGCTGCGCCCGCCCTCGGGCACCTGGAGCGTGCGCACGGCGCGGGCGCCCGTCCCGCCCGGCGAGGCGCCCGTGCTGCGCCTGGACCTTCCCTACAGCTACCGCATCGAGTCGCAGCCGTTCGATGCCACCGTGCTCCTCGAAACGGCCTCCGGCCTGCGCACCCGCCTGGGCACGACCCCGCTCGACCTGGTGCGCGACGAGCCCCTCGAAGGCACGCTCGTGGTCACGCGCGACGGCTACGCAGCGGCCCGCGCGACGCCCGGCGCGCAGGTGTGGAACCGCACGGTCGTGGCGCTCACGCCGGTCGCGGCCCCCCTCTCGGAAGGGTACGCGGAGGTGTTCGCGCCGCGCCGCGTCTGGCTCGACGTGGCCCTCGTGGGCGTGGCGGCCGCCGCGACGGCGGTGTCCGTGCGCTACAAGTTCGAGGCGGACGACCTGTTCGACCAGTACCGCCTCTCCGGCGACCCCACGCTCCGCCCGCGCATCCGCCGCCTCGACACGCGCGCCGGGATCGCACTCGGCGTGGCCGGTGCGGGCATCGGGGTGTTCTCGCTGCGCCTCGCCCTCCGCCGCTGACCTCCAGGCGCTAGCCCTCCGGCGCGGGGTCGAAGAGGGACAGCTGCCCCTGCCGCTCGAAGACGAGCAGGGCCGTTTTGCGCGCCGCGCCCCAGCGGAAACTCGGTAGCCCGCGCATCGCCGCGCACGACGCGGTGGCAGGGCACGGCGAGGGCCACCGGGTTGGCCGCCACGGCCTGCGCCACAACGCGCGCCGCCGTGGCCGGCAGCCCCGCCCGCGCGGCAATCTCGGCGTAGGTGGCCGTCTCGCCGGAGCGGAGGGAACGGAGCACCGCCCACACGCGCTGCTGAAAGGCGGTCCCGCGCAGGTCGAGCGCGCCGGGGTAGGGCGCGCCGGAGAGCGTCGCGAGCAGGCCCGCGCGGACCTCGTGCAGCGCCCGGTCGTCGCGCGTGCGGGCGTCCGCCGGAAAGGCGCGGGCGAACGCCGCTTCGAGGCCGGCCGGGTCGTCGCCGAGGGCGGCCCAGACCAGGCCCTGCGGCGAGCGTGCCGCGAGCAAGTGGCCGAAGGGCGTGGCGAAGAGGCCGTAGCGTGAGCGGGCGCGCCCACACCTGCGCTTCGAGTCCGGCGCGGCAGAGGGCCGCCTCGGCACGCCGGGCGCGCGCTGCCGGTACGAGCAGAAAGTCGGTGCGGAAGGTGCCCATGCACAGGAGCGGCACGCGCGCGTCGGCGAGCGCAGCCGATACGCGGGCGAGCACCCCCACCACCTCAAGCGGAAACGGGCCGACGAGTTCGAGCAGGGCGAACGGCCCTGCTGCTGTTGAATCGGCCGGAATGGCCTCCGACGGGGCGACGACGGAGAGCTCGTCCGGCGTCCGCGTGACGCTCACGAAGGCGCCCGAGGCCCACGCCGGCAGCGGCGCGCCGGGCGGGAGGGTCGCGATGGCGTAGCGGCCCGGGTGGCGCCGAAAGCAGAGGGGCGCCTCCGCCGTGGGGGCCGGGGCCGCGCGGGCCGCCGGGGCGTTCACGCGTAGCGGGGAATCGCCGCGCGCACCATGCGCACGAACTCCTGCTTCTCCTCCCACGGCAAAAAGGCGTGCCGGAACGACAGGATGACCGCGTCGCGCACCAGATCCGCCGAGACGCCGCAGAGGGTGTGGACGCGCCAGAGCTCCTCCGTCACGCTCGTGCGCGAGAAGAGCCGGTTGTCGGTGTTGATCGTCACAGCCACACCGGCTTCGAGGTAGCGGCGCAACGGGTGCTCGGCAAAGCCCTCCACGACGTGCGTTTGCACGTTCGAGGTGGGGCACACTTCGAGCGGAATCTGCCGGTCGATCACGTAGCGGAGCAGGTCTTCGTCCTGCCACAAGCTCGTGCCGTGCCCGATGCGGTGGGCGCCGCACTTGAAGAGCGCCTGCCGGATGGACTCGGGCCCGTACGCCTCGCCCGCGTGGATCGTGATGTTGAGCAGGTGCTTGCGCGCAAAGTAGAACGCCGCCCCGTGCATCTCGGCGGGGTTGCCGTGCTCGCCGCCCGCGAGGTCGAAGCCCACCACGCCCTGGTCGCGGTAGGCGGCGGCGAGTTCGGCCTGCGCCAGGCTCGCCGACTCGCGCCGGTCGCGGAGGCCGCACACGATGATGCCGCTGCGGATGCCGAAGTCGCGCTCGGCCTGCTGAAGCCCGTCGAGCACCGCCTCGTTGACCTCGGCCATCGTGAGGCCTTCGTCGGTGTGGAGGATGGGGCCGTAGCGCACTTCGAGGTAGCGCACGTTCTCGCGGGCGTTGTCCTCGGCGAGCTCGTAGGCGATGCGCCGGAGCGCCTCGCGCGTCTGCATGAGCGGGAGCGAGTACGAAAACCAGCGGAGGTAGGCCTCCAGCGTCTCCGAGTCGTCGATCTGGCGGAGGATCGTTTCGAGGCCTTCCACGGAATCCGACGGCAGCAGCCCGAGCTTGCCCTGCGCGCGGGCGAGGTCGAGCATCGTCTCCAGGCGCAGCGAGCCGTCGAGGTGGCAGTGCAGTTCGGCCTTGGGCCACCGGGCGAGGTCGTCGCGCGTGAGCGGTGGCAGAAACGCGCCCGGGCTGGTGGCGAGCGGGGCAGCGGGGGCGGGCGAGAGCGGCGGCATGGGCCTTTTCGGGGGGAAGATACGGAGCGGGCCGCGCGCGCCGTTGTCCGCCCTGTCCGGGCAGCCTGTCGCCGGCGGCGGTGCGCCTTCGCACGGCCTTCGCCGACATCGTAGAGGCTCCGTCGCATCGCGCCGAAACCACGCCTGCGGCCTCTCGTTGCCCGTGGCCGCATCCCTCGCCTTCACCCCCGCATTTCCATGGGCAACCTCGGCGCCACCGAACTCATCCTCATCTTCCTCGTCGTGCTGCTGCTCTTCGGCGCCCGGCGCATCCCCGAAATCGCGCGCGGCCTCGGCAAGGGCATCCGCGAGTTCAAGGACGCCACGACCGACGTCAAGCGCGAGCTGATGGTGGACGATACCCGCCGGATCCCGCCGCCGACGTACGGCCAGCCCACCGCTCGGGGCGAATACGGGCAGCCCCACGCCGACCCGCAGCAGCCCTACGCCCAGCCGCCCTACGCCGACCCGCAGCAGGCCTACGCGCAGGCCCCCTACGGCCAGCCGCCCCAGGGTTATGCGCCCCAGGGCTACCCGCAGCAGGGCTACGGCCAGACGTCCTATGGGGCGCCGCCGGCCGGCCCGTCGGGCGATCCGAACACGGGCCTGCCCGCCACCGGCACCGTCCACGCGCCGATCCCGCCGCTCGAGGCCAACGACGTGCCGCCGCCGAAGGCGCCGGAGCAGGGCTGACGCCGCAGGGCCGCCGGGGCAACTCACGCGGATCCCACATTCGGGCACGCCCACAGCCGGGCGCCGGGCCCTATTTTCGAAAGGCGCCGTGCAGCTTCTGCGCGGCGCCTTTTCGCTAGCGCTACCTCCATGAGCATTCTCGTCGGCAACCAGACGCGCCTCGTCGTGCAGGGCTTCACGGGCAAGGAAGGGACCTTCCACGCCTCCCAAATGATCGAATACGGCACCCACGTCGTCGGGGGGGTGACGCCGGGCAAGGGAGGCACCACCCACCTCGACCGGCCCGTGTTCAACACGGTCGCCGAGGCCGTCGAGAAGGAAGGCGCCAACACGTCGGTGATCTTCGTGCCGCCGCCGTTTGCGGGCGACGCCATCATCGAGGCCGCCGAGGCGGGCGTGGGGGTCATCATCTGCATCACCGAGGGCATCCCGGTGCGCGACATGCTCCCGGCCTACCACTACGTCCAGAAGATGGGCGCGCGCCTTGTCGGGCCGAACTGCCCGGGCGTGCTCACGCCGGGCGAGGCGAAGGTGGGCATCATGCCGGGCATGATCTTCTCGAAGGGCTCGGTGGGCGTCGTCTCCCGCTCGGGCACGCTCACGTACGAGGCGGTGGACCAGCTCACGCGGCGCGGCCTCGGGCAGTCCACGGCGGTCGGCATCGGCGGCGACCCGATTATCGGGACGAAGTTTGTGGACGCGCTCGAACTCTTCGAGGCCGACCCGGAGACCGAGGCGGTGGTGATGATCGGCGAGATCGGCGGGACGGCGGAGGAGGAAGCGGCGGCCTACATCAAGGCGCACATGACCAAGCCCGTCTTCACCTTCATCGCCGGCGCGACGGCCCCGCCGGGGCGCCGCATGGGCCACGCGGGCGCGATCATCGCGGGCGGCAAGGGCACGGCCGAGGAGAAGTTCGCGGCCCTCGAAGCGGCCGGCGCCATCGTCGTCCACAACCCCGCCGACATCGGCGAGGCCGTCGCGCAGCACCTCCGGCGCGGCTGAAGTAGCTGAACGGAAAGGACTTAGACAGGCTTCCTCGCATCTTCGCGGTGCGGGGGAGGCGTCTGGTTGTATCATGCAGTCCGAGCACTTCTGCTCGTGCCGTTTTCTTACGGACGCTCCCTGTGAGCGTCGTTTGGTTGGTCTCGTTTGAGAGCGGTCCCTTTTCCCTGACCTGCGCTCCGAGCCTCGGAAGCCCGTGCGGCCCCTGCCGCCGGGACGTGGCCTGCCGGTACCCCCTCGGGTACCTCTGGCTTCCGTGCATCCGATTTCTACCCGCAGATTCCTGCCCCGCATCGCCGGGGCTTCGTTTCGTTTTATGCTGTCTTTTCAGGCCCTCGGGCTCTCTACAACTGTTCTCAAGGGGATCGTCGCCGCTGGCTACACGACCCCCACGCCCATCCAGACCGCGGCCATTCCGCGCGTGCTCGCCGGGGCGGACCTCATCGGCTCGGCCCAGACGGGCACCGGCAAGACGGCCGCGTTCGTCCTCCCCCTCCTCGACCGCCTGCTCGCCAACCCGCCGCAGGGCAACAACCGCCCGGTTCGCGCCCTCGTCGTGACGCCGACGCGCGAACTCGCACTTCAGGTTGAAGCCGCCGTGCGCGCCTACGGGCAGGGCACGGGCCTGCGCAGCCTCACCATCTTCGGCGGCGTCGGCTTCGGCCCGCAGCTCGACGGCCTCCGCCGCGGCGCCGACATCGTGGTCGCCACGCCGGGCCGCCTGCTCGACCACCTCGAACGCGGTTCGCTCCGCCTCGACCGCGTCCAGACCCTCATCCTCGATGAGGCCGACCGGATGTTCGACATGGGCTTCTTGCCCGCCGTCAAGCGGATCGTGGCCGCCGTGCCGGCGCAGCGCCAGACGCTGCTGTTCTCGGCGACCATGCCGCCGGAGATCGAGGCGCTCGCCTCCAAGATCCTCACGCGTCCCGAGACGATCACCATCGGGCAGCGCACGAACCCCGCCGCCACCGTCACGCAGCGCGTCGCGTTCGTGGACGGCGCCGACAAGCTCGACGCGCTCGTCCAGCTGCTGCGCACCGAAGGCGGCAACTCGGCCATCGTGTTTACGCGCACCAAGCACCGCGCCGACCGCGTGTCGAAGAAGCTCACGCAGATGGGCATCGCCGCCGGCGTGCTCCACGGCGGACGCTCGCAGCCGCAGCGCGAAAAGGCGCTCGACGCCTTCCGCGCCGGCCGCGTGCCGGTGCTCGTCGCCACCGACATCGCCGCGCGCGGGATCGACGTGGTGGGCCTCGCGCTCGTCGTCAACTTCGACGTGCCGAACGTGCCCGAAGACTACATCCACCGCATCGGGCGCACCGGGCGTGCGGACGCCTCCGGGCTCGCCGTGTCGCTGGCCTCCCTAGAGGAATCCGACGAGTGGCGCGCCATCGAGCGCCATGTTGGCCGGGCCATCGAGCGGATGGACATGGGCGGCCTCTCGCTCAGCGCCGTAGACGTGCGGGCCTTCGAGGCGCCCGCCCCGCGCACGTCGACGCGCTCCAACGCCAACGGACGCCGCCGCACGCGCAGCCGCGTGGCCGCGTAGTTGGATCCGCACCTGTCAGGTCTCCCGACCTGACAGGTGGATGCTCACGCCGCCTGCCGGACGAAATAGTCCGACAGGCGGCGCGTGCCGTGGACGGGCGCCACGCAGTCGGTGGTGGACACGCGCGCGAAAAAGCGCAGCAGGTCTGCCAGGCGTGGGTCGAAGTGCTGCACGAGGCGCGCGTTGGTTTCGAGGGTTTCCGGGCGCACGGTCATCGTGCGCGGCCGGCGCCCCACGGCAGCAAAGGCCGCCTCGGCCATCCCGGCGCGCGTAGAGCACGTCCGGCCCCCCCGCTTCGACGAGCGGCGTGCCCGATTCGAGCGCATCGGCCACAACGGCCGCCAGGTCTTCGGGGGCGATGGGATTCGAGCGCGCCTGCCCATCGCCCACCTGTACGGCGAGGCCAACTTTCGCCATTGTGAGCAGGGGCGTAAAGGCGTCGAAGAACCCGGTCGGGCGCACCACAACGGCGTCGAGGCCGCTGCTTTCGAGGGCCTGCTCGGCTGCGGTATGGGCCGCCACGTAGGCTAGATCGGCGTGTGCGGGCGTGTGGAAGACCGAGACGTAGGCAAAGCGGCGCACGCCCGCCACCTGCGCGGCGGCGATGAGGCGCTGCGTGCCGTCGCGGTCTACGTGGTCGAACGTCGGGCTCCGGGGGCGCAACCGGAGGGCGAGGCTGGCGCCGACTGTGGACACGACCGCGTCCACCCCGGCACAGGCGTGGGCGAGCGAAGCCGGATCGTCCAGGTCGCCGACGACGGTCTCCTCGGCATCCGCGTGCGCGCCCGGACGGCGGCTCAGGGCGCGCACGCGGTGGCCCCGGCGGGCCAGTTCGGCCACGACGGCGCGGCCCAGCGTGCCGGAAGCCCCGGCGACGAGCGTGTGAGGAGCAGCCATGCAGAGGGAGGGATCCCGGAACATACGCCACCTTCCGAGGCCCGGCACGCGGCGCACCGCCCTTGGGGAGGGAGGGCCGGGCCATTCTGCCGCCGGGGCGGGGCGGGGCGGTCGTAGCTTCCGGGCCATGCCCGGACCTCCGGGCGGTTGCCGTTCCCCCCCATGCCGACGACGTCCGATTCTGCCGCCCCTGCGCCGCTCTCGCGCGGCAAGCGCCTCGCCTTCACCGCCGCAATGGTGCTCGTGCCGGTGGCCCTGCTCGGGATCGCCGAAGGCGCACTCCGCCTAGCGGGCTACGGGCGCGACTACCCGCTCTTCGTACCCTACGAGGCCGCGCCGGACTACCAGTTCATGAACCGGGACGTGTCGCGGCGGTACTTCTATAGCCTGCAGAACGCGCCGACTGGGCTCTACGACTTTTTCAAGCGCCAGAAGGAGCCCGGCACGCTGCGCGTCTTCGTGATGGGCGAGTCGAGCGCGGCGGGCTATCCGTTCTACTACGGGGCCAGCTTCTCGCGCCAGCTGGCCCAGCGGCTGCAGCAGACGTTCCCCGAGCGCAAGGTGGAAATCGTCAACACGGCGATGGCGGCGATTGCCTCGTACACGCTGCGCGACTTCACGGGCGAGATCCTGGCCCAGCAGCCCGATGCAGTCCTGATCTATACCGGGCACAACGAGTACTACGGCGCGCTCGGCGTGGGCTCGTCGGAGTCGCTCGGGCGCGTGCCGGGGTTCGTGAACCTGTACCTGCGGCTCCAGCGGTTTCGGATCGTGCAGGCGCTGCGCGGGCTCATCACGAAGATCGTGGCCGCCGGTGCGCCCCCGCCGTCGCCCACCGGCGAGCGCTCGACGCTCATGGAGCGCATGGTGGGCGAGCAGACGATTCCCTACGGCTCGGCTCTGGAGCGCGCGGGCGAGCGCCAGTTCCGCGTCAACATGGACGCGATCCTGGCGCGCTTTCAGGCGGCCGGGGTGCCGGTGTTCGTGGGCACGCTCGCCTCGAACCAGCGCGGGCTGCCGCCCTTTATCTCCGCCCCCGCCACGGGCGACCCGGCCGCGTGGGCGGCCCGCGTGTCCGCCGCGCAGGCCCTCGCGGCCCAGGACACCGCGGCGGCGATCACGGCGCTCGAAACGCTCGTGCAGCAGGATTCGGTCGAGGCGGCTGCGCGCTTCGCCCTCGCCGGCCTGCTCGCCGCACGCGGCGACACCGCCCGCGCCCGTGATCTGTTTGTGTCGGCCAAAGACCGCGACCAGCTCCGCTTTCGCGCCCCGGAGCGCCTCAACGCAGTGCTGCGGGCGGTGGCCGCCCGCCACGGCGCCACGGTTGTGGAGACGCGCGCGGCGCTGGAGCGCGCCTCGCCACGCGGCATCATCGGGCCGGAGATGATGACCGAGCACCTGCACCCCACGCCGGAAGGCTACTTCGTGATCGCGGACGCCTTCTACGAAGCCCTGCGCGCGGCGCGCTTCGGGGGTGCCTACGACCACCCGGTACCCGCCGCCGAGGCCCGCGCCGAGCGCCTGCTCACGCCCGTTGACTCGCTCGTGGGCGTGTACCGCCTGCTCCAGCTGCGCGCCGTCTGGCCGTTCCAGCCCATCGGCACGGTGGCGCCCTACCTCGACACGCTCCAGGCGCGCACGCCGGTGGAGCGCATCGCCCGCGACCTGTTCGAGGCGCGTGTAGCGTGGCCGGAGGCGAACGAGGCGCAGCGGCGCTACTTCCTGGCCCAGGGCGACCTCCACAACGCGCTCCGGGTGGCGTTTGCCGCCATCCA
Source organism: Rhodothermales bacterium (assembly GCA_963740755.1). Classification (GTDB taxonomy): domain Bacteria; phylum Bacteroidota; class Rhodothermia; order Rhodothermales; family BA12; genus CAVSDF01. The sequence goes on along the minus strand of CAVUFJ010000005.1, from coordinate 201,533 downwards.
GGAATACCCCTTCTCGGACGGCACCTACCTGGCTGCCGGCAGCATCCTGCTCGACCAGAAGCGCTACGCCGAGGCCTTGCCGTACTTCGAGCAGGCCGCGACGCTCAAGCCCACCTCCGGGGCCGAAGGCATGATCGGGGCGATCTACCTGGCGCAGGAGCGCCCGAAGGAGGCGCTGCCCCACCTTGAACGCGCGCGCAGCCTCGACCCGCGCGACCTACAGGTGCAGTACAACCTCGCCGGGGCGTACGCGCTCACTGGGCGTCCGCGCGAGGCGGAGGCGCTCGCGCGAACCATTTTGCAGCGCCAGCCCGACCATGCAGGCGCACGACAACTCCTGACACAGCTTGCGGGATCTTCATCGGATACAGGATCTTCACGTTAAAGCCGGGCGTAGAGCACGGTGTTTGCTGTGAAACCCTAGCGTTACAAGGACTTGACTCGATTTTCTGTTCTTCGTGCGGCCTTTGCTCTTGCCCTGAGCGCTACTGTCCCGGGGCTCCTCTACCTCGCCGACGCTCCCCATACCCTCCGCTCAGAAGCGTTCATCGTGCCCATCCACCGGACGGCGGCCACCGTGGCCCGCCCCGTCCCGGTCCTCGATGAGGCGCCCGAAACCCCCGTCGCGCCGGTGGCGGCGACCCTCGATGCCTACGGCTTTCCGCGCCGCGCGTTTGACGTGACCACCGTTCGTCCGCGTGCCCGCGCGCTGGCCAAGGCCCTCGAAGGCGCCGGGCTGCCCGCCGAGTCAGCGGTGCGCCTGGCGCGCATGGCGAAGGCCGAAGGCCTCACCACGCTCGCGCCCGGCCAGACCCTGCGCGTCTACCGCGACGGCGCGCGCATCTCTCACATCGTCACCGAGCCGGACGTGCGCGCGTACGTCGTGCTGCGTCCGGGCCTGCTGCCGGTCGTGACGCGCCAGGATCGGCCGGTCGAGCGCACCGAGCGCCTGGCCGACCTTGAACTCGCGGGCTCGCTCGAACGCACGGTAGACCGCGCGGGCCTCGACGCCGAAATCGCCGACACCCTCCGCGCCCTCTTCGGCGACCGCCTCAGCTTCGACGCGCTCGCGCGCGGCACGAGCGTGCAGGTGGTGCTCCGCGAAGCCACCGCAGCAGGCGCCCTGCTCTCCACCGACGTGCTCGCCGTGCGCGTGGTCACGCCGAAGCGCACCTACGAGGCCTACCGCTTCACCGGCGACGAGGCGACGCGCTACTACGACGCCGAGGGCGGGCGCTTCGAAGACCTGTTCCTCAAGACGCCCGTCGCGCACGGGATGGTCACGTCGGCCTACTCGCTCAACCGCTTCCATCCTGTCCAGCAGATCTGGAAACCGCATTTCGGGACGGACTTCGCCGCGCCCACCGGCACGCCCGTCATGGCGATGGCCGACGGCGTGGTGCTCGAAGCGGGCTTTGGCGGGGGCAACGGCAACTACGTCAAGCTCCAGCACGACAAGACGTACACGACCGGCTACCTCCACTTCTCGCGCATCGCGCCCGGCCTTCGGCGCGGCGACCGGGTGGAGCGCGGGCAGGTGATCGGCTTTGTCGGACAGACGGGCCTCGCCACGGGGCCGCACGTCTGTTTTCGTTTCTGGAAGAACGGCCAGCAGGTCGACTTCCTGAAGGCCAAGCTGCCGCCGGCGCTGCCGCTCGCCGCCGCAGAGCGCGCCGAGTTCCGCGCCGAGCGCGACCGGCTGCGCGCCCTGCTCGACGGCCCGTCGTTCGCCGAGCGCTTCGTGGCCCCGCTCGTGCTGCCCGCCGCCCGTCTGATTCCGGCCACCGAGGCGACCGTCTGACGCGCTAGGCCACGGCCGCCACGCGACGCACGACCCGCGCCAGGGCATCGGCGGCAGCGTCTACGTCCGCCTCGGCTGTGCTGCGGCCCAGGGAGAAGCGCACGGCGGCGGCGGCGGTATCACGGGGCAATCCGAGGGCGAGCAGGACGTGGGAGGGTTCGAGCGCGCCGCTCGCGCACGCACTGCCGGCGCTCGCGCACACGCCTTCGAGGTCGAGCCCGAGGATGAGCATCTCGGCATCGAGCGGCGCCGGGTGGGGGGAAACGCCACGTTGAGCACATGCGGCGCCGACGTGCCGAGCGGTGTGTTGACGACGAACGTATCGCCCAATGCGCTCTGGAGGCCGGCGAGCAGCCGGGCGCGCAGGAACGTGAGGCGGGCGAGGTGGTCGGCGCGGTCTCGGGCCGCCAGGTCGAGCGCCGCGGCCAGGCCCACGATGGCGGCCACGTTCTCGGTCCCCGCGCGCCGGGACCGTTCCTGCTTCCCGCCCGTCACCTGGGGCGAGAGCGCCGCGCCCGCGCGCACGTAGAGCAGCCCGGCGCCGCATGGGCCATAGAACTTGTGCGCAGACGCCGAGAGCAGGCTTACGCCGAGCGCCTGCACGTCGAGGCTGAAGAGCCCGGCGGTTTGCACGGCGTCGGTGTGGAAGGGGACGCTGTGGGCGTGGCACACCTCGGCTATGGCGGGCAGATCGGTCAGGGCGCCGGTTTCGTTGTTGGCGTGCAGCAGGCTCACAAGCGCCACGTCCGGCGTGGTCGCGAGCGCGCGGGCCACCGCCTCGGCCGTCACGCCGCCCGCTGGGCCAGGATCCAGGCGCACGACGCGGCGCCCCTCGGCTTCGAGGGCGTCGGCGGTGGCGAGGATGGCCTCGTGTTCCGTCGTGCCGGTGACGAGCGCGGCGCCGGGCGGGACGAGCCCGCGCAGGGCGAGGTTGTCGCTCTCCGTGCCGCCGCTCGTGAAGAGGAGTTCGGACGGCTCGGCATTCAGGTGGCGCGCCACGCGGCGGCGGGCGTCTTCCACGGCCCCGCGCGCTTCTCGCCCGAGCCGGTGCACGGAGGAGGGATTGCCGTAGTGGGCGGTCAGCCACGGGCGCATCGCCTCCAGGACCTCCGGGGCGAGGGGCGTGGTCGCGGCGTGGTCGAGGTAGATCATGCGCCGAGAAAGCGGCAAGGGGCGCCGGGTTGCCGGTGGTCCCGAACGAGACCTCAAAGGTCTCCAAGACCTTTGAGGTCTAAACCCCGTCCCCGTCCTCTCACGCCTGACCCGCGTCAGGAAGCGTTGCGGATGGCCTCCACCGCCGCCGGGTCTTCGAGGCTCGTCGTGTCGCCGAGGGCGTCGCCGAGGTAGGCCTGCCGGATGAGGCGGCGCAGCACCTTGGCGTTGCGCGTTTTGGGGATCGCCGTCGTGAAGCGGAGCGTCTTCGGGCGGAGCGGCTTGCCGAGCGCCGCCGCGACGGCGTCGAGCAGTTCGGCGCGGAGGGCGTCGGAGGCAGCGGCGGGGTCGTGCAGGACGGCGAAGACGACCACGTCCTCGCCCTTGAGCGCGTCCGGCACGCCGACCGCCACGCTCTCGCGCACGGCGGGGTGGACGTTCACGACGGCCTCGACCTCGCTCGGCCCGAGCCGCTTGCCGGCCACCTTGATCGTGTCGTCGGAGCGGCCGAGGATGTACCAGAGGCCGTCCTCGTCGATGGCGGCAAAGTCGCCGTGGGTCCAGACGCCGGGGATCCCTGCCCAGTAGGCGGCGCGGTAGCGGGCTTCGTCGCGCCAGAAGCCGCGCGTCATCCCGATCCACGGACGGCGGATGACGAGTTCGCCGACCTCGCCGCGCACCGGGCGGCCGGCCGGGTCCACCACGTCGGCGTCCATGCCGGGCACGGGCCCGGAGAAGCTGCACGGCTTGAGGGGCGTGAACAGGTTGCCGCTGAGGATGCCGCCCGAGATCTCGGTGCCGCCGGAGTAGTTGATGATGGGCTTGCGGCCCCCGAGGACGTGCTCGAAGCACCACCTCCACGAGTCGGGGTCCCACGGGCTGCCGGTCGAGCAGACGATGCGGAGGCGGTTGAGGTCGTGCGCGCGTAGCGGGCTCGGTGCCGTGCGGCATGAGCGCGCGGATGAGCGTGGGCGAGACGCCGAGGTGGGTCACGCCGTGGCGCTCGACGGTGTCCCAGAGGCGCCCGGCGTCGGGGAAGTCGGGGGCGCCGTCGTAGAACACCATCGTCGCGCCGAGCAGGAGCGTGCCGAAGACGAGCCACGGGCCCATCATCCAGCCCATGTCGGTCATCCAGTAAAACGACCTCGCCGGGCTTGACGTCCATGCCAGTGCGCCATGTCCTGCGCGGCCTTGACGGGAAAGCCGCAGTGCGTGTGGACGGCGCCCTTGGGCTTGCCGGTCGTGCCGGAGGTGTAGATGAGCATGAGCGGGTCCTCGGCGTCCGTCCGCTCGGTCACCGCGAAGGCCGGCTCGCCCGCGAGAAACTGCTTCCACGACACGTCGCGCCCGCTCTGCATCGTCGATGTCGAGGCCGGCGCGGCGGGCCACCACCACGAGGCGAAGCGACGGGCAGGTCCGCCACGGCGGCGTCGGCGACCGGCTTCATCGCCACGGGCTTGCCGCGCCGGAGAAAGCCATCGGCGGTGATGAGCGCCTGCGCGTGGCCGTCTTCGAGCCGCATGCGGACGGCCTCGGGCCCGTAGCCCGAGAACAGCGGCAGCACGATCCCCCCGATCTTGATGACGGCGAGGAAGGCGATGAGCAGTTCCGGGCACATCGGCATATAGAGGCCCACCGCGTCGCCGCGCCCGAGGCCCTGCCCGCGGAGCGCGCTCGCGCAGCGGCACACCTCGCCGTGGAGTTCGGCGTAGGTGTACGTGCGCGTCTCGCCGTCTTCGCCTTCCCACACGAGCGCCTTGCGGGTGCGCGTGGCCTCGGTGGCCTGCCACTTGTCGAGCAGGTTGTGGACGATGTTGAGCTCGCCGCCGACGCACCAGCGGGGAAACGCCGGGTCGCCGGTTTCTTCCAGCACCGCCGTGTAGGGCGTGTAGAACTGCACGTCGAGGTCGCGGAGGGCGGCGTCCCAGAACCAGGCCACGTCTTCGCGGGCGCGTTCGAGCAGGGCCTTGTAGGAGAGCACGCCGTGGCGCTGCATGAACGCAGCGAGGTTGCTCGCGGCAATCGCCTGCGGATCCGGTTGCAGGACGATGGGCTGACCGAACGGGAACGTGGATTCCGACATAAAGCAGGGGCAATGCGGCCCTTAAGATAGCCCGCTGGGCGCCGCGCCGCCGGGCGCAACGTCACCGCGAATTGACCCGCCCGGCGAATCCCAACCGCCGCGCGGGCGGTCCAACCAGAGCCTTTTCCTGCTGCCCATGCCCGATTCCGCCGAACGCCCCCTCCTGCTCGTCTGCAACGACGACGGCATCGACGCCCCCGGCATCCGCGCGCTCGCCGAAGCGCTCGTCGACCTGGGCGACGTGTACGTGGTGCCCCGGCGACCGAGCAGAGCGCCGTGGGGCACGCCATCACCGTGCGCGATCCGGTGCGGGCGCGCCGCTGGCCCGAGGGCGCCTTCCGGGGCGTCGCGGCGGCCTACGCCGTCACCGGCACGCCCGCCGACTGCGTCAAGCTCGCGCTCGCGCACCTCGTGCCGCGCCGCCCGGCCCTCGTGTGCTCGGGCATCAACAACGGGCCCAACGCGGCGGTGAGTGTGATCTATTCGGGCACCGTGAGCGCCGCCACCGAGGGCACGCTCCTCGGGGTGGACGGTGTGGCGTTCTCGCAGTGCGCGTGGGGCGAGACGGACTTTGCGACCTCGGCGGCGTGGGCGCGGCGGATTGCGGGCGAAGTGCTCCAGCGGGGCCTGCCGCCCGGCGTGCTGCTCAACGTGAACGTGCCGTACGCGCCCGAGGGGGGCATCCAGGGCGTGCGCGTCACCCGGCTGGCCCGCGCGCGCTGGGAAGAGTCCTACGACCCGCGCACCGATCCGTACAACGAGCCCTATTACTGGTCGCTCGGCAAGTTCGTCAACCTCGACGAGGGCACCGACACGGACCTGGCCGCCATCGAAGCGGGCTACGTGTCCGTTTCGCCCATCCACTACGACCTGACGGCCTATCAGGCGCTCCAAGCGGTCGAGGCGTGGACGTGGGGCACGCCGGACGACGACGAGAGCAAGCGGCGGCAGAACGAGGCCAGCGGGCAGAAGGGTTGAGCCGGTAAACCTCCTGACGCCGCCCCGTGGCTTTCTGCCGCCGCTCGACCGGGCGGGCCTATGGGGGCCTCACACGGAGCGGTAGACGATCTTGCGGATCGTGTCGAACTGGAGGTATGGGTACTCCTCGCGTAGCACCTCGATGGCTTCGCCCGCGCTCAGGTTGGTGGTGCGGAGTTCCTTGAAGCGGTTGCGCAGCTCGTAGTCGCGGATGCCCTTGGGGTCGAGGAGGCGGTGCCGGTCGAGCAGTTCGTAAATCTCGTCGGTGAGCAGGTCGGCGAGGGGGTTGCGGAGGGCGTAGCCTGGCTGCATGACGGTAGAGGCGGGCGGTACACGGGCACGATACACCCGCTATGTCCGGCCTATCCCGCCAACGTCGGCGAGCGGTCGCCAGGCCCGCGTGAAGCGTCGGCCTCCGGCGCCGAAATGTCGCCGTGGGGCCCCGTTCCGGCGCGGCGCGCGGTGAGCACGAGAAAGCTGATCGCCCCCGAGACGGCGTAGACGACGAGCTGGGCCGCGTGGGCGAGCACGGCGTACGTGGCCGCATCGTCGCGCCCGACGCCCCAGAGCTGCGTGAGCGTCAGAATGGTGACGTAGTGGAACGAGCCGGCGCCGCCGGGCGAGGGCACCACCATGCCGATGGCGCCGAGGAGCATGATGCACCAGCCGTCGATGAGCGAGAGGTGGTAGGGCGCGGCGGTGCGCAGCAGGAGGAACGGCAGGTAGGCCATGAGCACGTAGAGCCCCCACATCACCAGGGTGGCACCCACGAGCGCGCCCCGGTGTGGCGCCCGCGCGAGCGCCTTCAGGCCGTCGGCAAAGCTCTGCGTGAGCCCGCGCAGGCGTCCGGGCGGCGCCGTGGAGGTTGGGGCCGGGCGGGCGCGGCGGCGCAGCCACCACACGATGCCGAGCGTCACGAGCACCACGAGGGCGCCCGCGATGAGTTCGAGGGGCACGGCGCCGACGCGGGCGCGCACCGGGTCGAGGAACAACCGGGCGAGCGGTTCGAGGCGGTCGCGCAGCAGGAACGGCACCGTGAGCAGGCCCAGCGCGAGCATCGCCATGTCGAGCAGCCGGTCCAGCACGACGGTGCCGAGCACGGCGGCGAAGGGCGTGCCCGTGCGGCGCGCCACGACGCCCGTGCGGACGACCTCGCCCGCGCGCGGAAGCGACGTAGTTGGCGCCGTAGCCCATCATCACCGCCCCGAAGGCCACGGCCAGCGAGGGTGGATGGGCGTCCGGCAGCCCGGCGAGGATGAGGCGCCAGCGCCAGGCCCGCACCAGGTGGGCCGCCAGCGTCACCGCCACCAGGGGCACCAGCCAGCGGTAATCCCCGTGGGCAAGGTCGCGCCCCACCTGGGCCAGTTCGACGCCGCGCAGGGCGAGCCAGAGCAGGAGCACCGCGAGGGCAAAGCTGCCTACCTGGGTGAGCACCGTGCGCAGGCGGTTCGGAGCGGGCATAAAAACAGCTTGAGGGAGAGGGCCCAACCCGGCCCGCGTCGATGCGCTTCCGCGAGGATGTGCGAACCCCGCAAATAAAACGCCCGCCCGGCACGACAGCCAGGCGGGCGGTAAAGGTAGGGGAGGGGCGTTCGTTGAGCGTCGTTCGTGGCCAGAGGCGCGCTGGCATGCTGGTTCTTCTGACGACGAACCACGATCCACGAACCCCCCGCGCCTTATGAGCGCATGTCCACCACTTCGGCGCCGCGCGGGGCGGTGAAGGTGAACGTGCCCGCCGGGATGCGCGGGTTGGCCTGCACGTTGCGCAGGTCGTAGCGAATCGTCGAGCCGTTCACGTCGCGCATTTCGATGCGGGAGACGGTGCTGGCGCGGTCGTTCATGACCAGCGTGACGCTGTCGAACATCTCGCTGCGGCTTTTGGGGGCCAGCGTGAGCGTGAACGTCTTGGCCGCGCCCGATCCGCTCGGCGTCACCCGCGTCACGCGGTAGCGCGTCGAGTAGGTCGAGAGGAAGGTGGTCGGGGAGAAGGCCGTCTGGTTGGGCACGAAGCGGTTGACCACGACGCGGTTGGCGCGGCGGTCGTGCAGCCAGGTCGTGCGCCCATCGGTCACGAAGAGCTGCGGCCCGGCATCGACGCGGTAGCGGTCGCCCTGGGAGAGGAGCGTGCCGGAGAAGCTCTCGGCGCCGCCGTAGGGGCTCGTCATCGTCTGCGTGAAGCTCGCGCTCAGGCTCGTCATGCGGCTGTAGGTGCTGCGCAGGCGGGCGAGGAGCTGGTCGCCGGTCTGCGCCGAGGCCACCGCCGGGGCGAGCAGGGCGAAGGCAAGGGCAAGCGAGGGGAGGCGGTAACGTGCGGTCATAAAGCACAAAGGGGATAGAGAACATGTCCGAACCGTTCACAGATCATGCCGCAGCGCCCTGCCGGAGGGGGCCCGGCCGGCTGTGACGGTTTCGGGACACGCCCGGCGCAGGTTGGCCAAAGATCGCCCGCGCGGGGGCGCTCTGGCACGGAATGCCTACGTTGTCCTGCGTTGTAACCCCTTCGTCATCGGGGAGCGAAGGCCCGCGCCTGTAGTTTTTGCGCGACGTTTGTCCACCCCCGACTACACCTTTTCGCCGCCCGCATGGCCGAGCAGACCCACGCCGAACGCCTCATCGACGCGCTCATCGACGCCTACAAGGTCTCGACGATGACGATTGCCTACTGCGCCAACGCGGGCGGTGCCGCCGCCGAGCCGCACCGCCTCCAGCCGCTGTTCGACCTCGCGGGCCTCTCGCAGACGACCGCGGCGGCCGCCTCGCGCGCCTCGCACTTTCTGCGCCCCCTCGCCGAACTCACCGCCGACGTTGCCCGCGCCTGCGCTGACGCCTACGCCGACCTCGAACACGGCGACGGGCAGCTCCGGCAGCTCTACGCCGTCGCGCTCCACGCCGCCAACGCGTGCGACACCTTCACCGGGCGCCGCGATGCCGACCCGGTGCAGGACGAGCGCGACTTGGCCGAAAAGGGGTCATTTCCCGCCTCCGACCCGCCGCCCACGCCGAGCCAGGGCTCACCCTCAGCCCCGGCCAACGACCCCAATACGCCCGGTTGAGCGTCAGAACGCGGCCGTGAGGGTATCGCGGCGCACGGGGGCGGGGTGCCGCCCGAAGAGGCGGTCGAGCACGTGGCGCCACGAGGCAAAACGTGCCTGGTAGGCGAGGCTCGCGCCTGTCGTGCTCGTCGTGGCGGCCACCTGCTGCAGCACGTCGTCCTGGCGGCGGTAGTACACCTCCACGGACACCGCCTGGCTCAGCCGCACCTCGACCACAAACTCGCCCTGGAGGCCCTGCCCGGTGTTGGCGGTGTTGGTGCGGGCGCTCTCGAACACCCCCTCGCCCCGGATGATGAGGCGCTCGTCGAGCAGGCGGAGCGCCACGCCGTAGGTGAGGTCGAGCTCGCTCGTCCGCTCGCCCTCCACGCCGAGCCGCAGTTCCAGGCCGGGCACGACGCTGGAGAGGTAGCGGTTGAGCTGCGAGGAGACGAGTTCGGAGAGCGACGTGAAGGCGAACTGGTTGCCCGCGCTGCCCGCGCCTGTCGTGCTCTGCGCGAGGCTCGTCGTGAGCAGGAACGAGTTGGTGAGCAGGACGCTCGTCGCGTATTCGGTGCGCCGCTCGGCCACGTTGAGCAGCGTTTCGAGCGTCTGCACCGCGGCATCGGCGCTTGTGCGGGCCGAGCGGTCGAGCGCGAGCGCGAGGGTGACGGAGGGCGACTGGAGCCGGTCGCGGAGGTCGAGGCGCACGACGAGCGGCACGGTGCCGGTGGCGAGGCCGTCGGCTTCGGCGAGGCCGGCGAGGCTGGCCCGCGTGCGGTAGGAGGCGCTCACGTTGAGCAGCGGGTCGATGGGGTCGCCGTCCCAAGTGAGCGTGCCCGAGTCGAGGCGGAACTGGCGGGCGAAGAGGTCGGAGGCGGTGAAGAGGTAGTCGCCGCCCTCGACGGCGAGCGCGCCGAAGAGTTCGAAGTCGCCCTCGCGGCGCACGAGGTGCAGGTCGCCGGCGCCGCGCGCGCGCATCACGTCGCCGCGGAGCGGGTCGAGGACGAGGTTGAGCCGGGCGCCCGAGGGCACCGTAAAGGCGAGGTCCATCGTGAGCCCGGCATCGAAGGAGCGCTCGGCAGTGGGCTTCTCGAACAGGCTCGTGCGCGTGGAGATGCGCGCGAGGTCAGGCAGGCGGCCGGCGGAGTCGGCGTGGACGATGAAGCCGGGGTCGGTGGCCGAGAACGTCTCGCGGATCGGGATGGACACCTCGCTGCGGGCGCTCACCACGGCCTCGCTCGTGCGCAGCACCGCCGCATCGACGGCGCCGGTGAGCGAGAGGTCGCCGGAGGCCCAGAGTCGCCCGTAAAAGGCCAGGTCGTTGGAGGTGGGCACGTCGAGGAGCTTCAGGTCGTCGACGCGCGCGGCGAGGTCGAGCGAGACGTAGCGGTAGGCGTTGAAGGCAATCTGCCCGGTCACGTGGGCGCGTCCGCCGGTGTTGTCGGTCCCGTCCACGTCGTCGAGCACGATGGTGTCGCCGGCAAGGTGCCCTCTCGCCGTTGAGCGTGTAGGCGAGGCCAAAGCGGGGCACCCGGAGTCGCCCGGCATCTAGGGTGAAGCGGCCTTCAAACTGCGGGTTGGTGGGTGCGCCGGTGATACGGAGGTCGTGGGCCTGGAGCACGCCCGAGGTGCCGCTCACGAGGTCCGGAAAGAGGTAGTCGAAAAAGAAGGCGTCGGCGCGGTCCACGTCCACCGTCAGGTCAAGGCGCGGCGGGCGTGCCCATCGCCGGGCAGGTGCACGCGGCCGGTGGCGGTGAGGCGGTTTTCGGTGGCCACGATGCCGGGGCCGAGCTGGCGCGCGGGGCGCAGCTGGAGCGCGACCGTCACGTCGGGGTCGCCGGGGCGGTAGGACGTCTGGAGCGTGGCGTCGCCGAGGCTGTGGCGCCCGAGCGTGAGCGCGGCCACGGTGAGCGCGCCCGAGGCTTCGGGCAGGCCGAGGAGGGAGGCGAGGGCGACGTCGCCGTTGAGCTGTCCGTCGAGCACGCGGCGCGGGGGCTGCGGCCCGAGCAGCGAGGCGAGGCTGACGCCGCTGGCGCGGACGTGGAGGGTATCCGAGGGCAGGGCGGAGACGGTGCCCGCGAGCGCGAAGGTCTGCGGCGTGCCGGTGGCGTCCGATTCGAGCGTCACGTTCTGCACGACGAGCGCGTCCGTGTACACGTCGAGCGTGCCGGTGCGGGTGGCAAAGCGGAAGGCGGCGGCCCCGGCGGCCACCGAATCCACCGCGAGGCGGAGGCGGTCGGGCAGCAGGTGCAGGCGAAACGCGGCGCCATCGTGCCGCCCTCCGGTGGAGGCCGTGCGGAGGGCGAGCGTGCCGGTCGTCGCCCTCCAGCGTGGCCTGAACGGCCAGCGGCGCCCCGAGCAGGGGCACGCCGAGGAGCGTGTCGGCGCGCGCGTCGAGCGTGAGGGCCGGGGGCGCGACGCCATCGTCGCGCAGGCGGGCGGTGACGCGCACCATTCCCACCCGCCGGGCGCCCAGGCGCAGGGTATCGGCGGCACCGTCGAGCGCGATCCGCAGCCCCCCGGCGCCGGCCTCGACCGATCCCGCCAGCGTGAGCGTGCCGCCCACCGGCAGCGGGCGCACGCCGAGGGCCGTCAGCAGCGCCGGGTCCCGCACCGACACCTGCCCGTCGAGGTGGACGGGGGCCACGGGGGCGAGCGCGGGCATGGAGATGTCGGCGGGGGCGCCACGCCGGTGGCCGGCGAGCGCCTGCACGCGGGCCTGCACGCGGGGCGCGAAGGCGGCGTAGGCCGCCTGCCAGGGCGCGACCTGCAGCGTGCCCGTCACGTCGGCATCGAGCCCGGCAGTGTGCGCCACGAGCCGCCCGGCACCGCCGGCGTCGCGGTCGAGCGTGAGCGTGAGTGGCCCCGCATCGACCTCCTGATCGCGCCGCCAGACCACCGCCTCCGATAGGCGGAGGCCGAGCGTGCCGGTGGCGCCCTCCAGCGTCCGCCCCTGGAGGTTGGCCTCCACGATGCCCGACAGGCGCGTGCGGAGCGTGTCGGAGGCGAGCAGAGCGCCGACGTCGAAGTGCTGGAGGGCCGCGTCGAAGCGGACGGGCGCTGCTGCGTCGGTGAGCGAGCCGTCGAGGGTGCCGCGCGCGGCGGAGGCGCCCTGCCGGAGGATGAAGCGGCTCGCGACGTGGCCGCGTTGCAGGCCGCCGTCGAGCACGAGCGAGTCGAGCGCGCGCCCGTAGAGGCGGCCCGGCCCGAGCGTGAGGGCCACGCGCGCCTCGGCGGTGCGCAGCAGGGCGGCGTCGAGCGCCGGGGCGCGCCCGGCGGTGGCAAGGTGCCCGGTGAGCACCGTGGCGGGCAGCTCCGTGGCGACGAGCCGGGCCACATCGAGGCGGCGCGCGTCGAGGTCGAGGTTCCAGCGCACGTCTGAGCCGGCGGTGAGGGCCGCGCGGCCTTCGGCGGCTCCGGCGGGCAGGGCGACGCGCCCCTGCGTGGACACGGCGTAGCGGCGCGGGTTGGTCCGGTCGAAGGCGAGGTGCAGGTGCTGGAGCGCGAGCGTCGCCCCGTCTCCGGCGAGGCGCAGGGCCGCCGCCGGCGTTGCCGGCCAGAGGGCCTGCAGATCCGCCGCGCGCAGCGTCCCGCCGAGCGGGCCGGTGGCCACGACGAGCGAGTCTCCGCCCCACCGCACCTGCCCGAACGTGGAGGCGTACGAGCGGCCGGTCGCGGCATCGAGCGTTTCGAGGACGAGGCCCTGCGCGTTGCCGTGCCCGGCGGCGGTGAGGCGCAAGGTGCCCGCGAGCGGCAGGGCCGGCACGAGGCGCCGCAGGGCGGTGGCGTCGAACGTGCCTTCGAGGCGTCCTTCGGCATCGCCCCCGACCGGCAGCCGCAGGTGGCCCTCGGCCTGCGTCGCGCCCGCCCTGAGGTGGAGCGCCGCCCAGCACGCGCTCGACCGTGTGGCCGCCCCGCCGCTCCTCGCGGTACTGCCCGCTCAGGTCGTCGAGCGTGAAGGCGAGGCCGGGCGCGGCCATATGGAGGCGCTCTACCTGAAGCACGCGGCGCTGGTTGTGCCACTCCACCGTGGCCTGCCCGCTCACCTGGGTGTACCGCTGGTTGAACACGTCGGCCAGGCGGCCCGAGGCGATGGCGGCGGGCGGCGGCGCGGCGCTCGCGATCTCCAGCGTCCCCTCGCTCGATCCGGACGACGGGCGCGCCGAAGCGCCACTGCGGGGCCGTGCGGGGCGCTGCCGTGGCGCGCGGGCGCAGCAGGCGGGCCACGTTCCAGACGGCGGCGCGGTCGCGGCGGAGCCAGACGTGCGGGCCCGTGAGCGTGACCGAGCGCAGCTCGAAATCGCGCGAGACGAGGCCGCGCAGGGTGGGGTGTGCCACCAGGCGCTGCGCGGTGAGCACGGGCACGCCCTGCGCATCGCGGATCGTGACGCCGCGCGCGTCGAGCGTCCCGACGAGGTCGCCCGCGAGCGTGTCGAGCGTGAGGGTGCCGTTGAACTGCTGCGCGAACGCCGTTTCGAGTTCCACGCGCAGGCGCTCGCGCCCCACCTGCGTCCGCGTGAGCGCCACGAACACGATCCCCCCAAGCACGAGCACGCCGAGCGCGGTGCGGAAGACAAATCCGGGAGCGGCGAGCAGGCGACGCACGAAAGCAGAAGGCCAGAAACGGCAAAAGCTACCCCCGCAGAACGCCGCCGCCCGTGGAATGTGCGTGGAAGCGGCGCGTAGCGGGCTAGCCGCCCGCAGAGCCGGTCCTTCTACCCGCTGATCCCTATGGCGGCGAGTGCCGCGCGCACCTCGCCCTCGGCCACGCCCTGCACCACGGCGGCATGGCCGGGCGCGTCGAGGAGGACGAAGCGCAGGCCCGCCGCGCCGCGCTTTTTGTCCGCCTGCATCGCGGCGAGCACGGCGTCTGCCGGGAGGGCAGGGAGCGGCGGGCAGGGGCAGGCGCGCCACGAGCGCGCGCAGGCGGGCCAGGGGCAGGGCGGGGGTGCGGGCGTGCGAGAGCACGAGCGCCGCCTGCATCCCGAGCGCCACCGCCTCGCCGTGGAGGAGCGTGCCGTAGCCCGCCACCGCCTCGAAAGCGTGCGCGAACGTGTGCCCGAAGTTGAGGAGGGCCCGCGCGCCGTGCTCAAACTCGTCGTCGGCCACAAACGCCGCCTTGATGGCCTGCGCGCGCGCCACCGCCTCGGCGGTCCGGGCAGGATCGCGGGCGAGCACGGCGTCGAGGTGCTGCTCCCACCACGCCACAAAGTCCGCGTCGGCAATGAGGGCGTGCTTGACGGCCTCGGCGAGCCCGGAGGCGAACTCGCGGTCGGGCAGCGTGGCCAGGAGCGCGGGGTCGGAAAGGACGAGGCGCGGCGGGTAGATGCTGCCGATGAGGTTCTTGCCGGCCGCGTGGTTGATGCCGGTCTTGCCCCCCAGGCTGCTGTCCACCATCGCGAGGAGCGAGGTGGGCAGGTGGACGAGCGGCAGCCCCCGCAGGAGCGTCGCGGCGAGAAAGCCCCCCAGGTCGCCCGCAACGCCGCCGCCGAAGGCGAACACGGGCGTGTGGCGGCCGGGGCGCTGCGCGAGCGCGGCGTCGTAAAGCCCGGCAAGCACCGGGAGCGACTTGGCCCCTTCGCCCGCCGGAAACGTCAGCAGGGAGGCGAGGAAAGCCGGCCCCGGCGAGCACGGCGAGCAGCCGGTCGCCGTGCAGCGCGGCCACGGTAGCGTCGGCAACGACGAGCGCGGGCGTGGGCGCGAGCCCGGCGTCGGCGAGGTGGAGGGGCAGGGCGTCGAGCGCGTCGGTGACGACGGCGTAGCGGCCGGTGCTGTGGGGGATCGTGAGGGCCATACGCAACGCGAGACACGACGGGCGAAGATGCCGTAATCTCACCCCATCTGGCCCCGGCGCCACTGCCGACTTTGCGGAATGCCCCCGAAGATGAACGTCCTGTCCGCACAGTCCTCCTCGGGGCCCACCGATCCGGCGACGCCAGTCGAGGCGCTCTGCAACATCGGCCCCGTGTGTGCCCGGTGGTTGCGCGGCGTCGGCATTGCCACGCGCGGCGACCTGGAGCGGGTCGGGCCGGTGTTCGCATATCTGCTCGCGCGCCACCACCACCCCGAGGCGGGCATCAACACGCTCTTGGTCTATGCCCTCCACGGGGCCCTCACCGGCGAGGCGTTCTCCGCCATCCCCCCGGCCACGCGGGCGCAACTGCGCGAAGAAGCGCACGCGGCCAAGCTTGTGGTGCATCCTGCGACCACCGATTTCTAGTCAATGCGCGCGATCATCTTTGAGGCCCCCGGCCCGCCCGACGTGCTCCACCTCGGCGAGGCCCCCACACCCGCGCCGGGCCCCGGCGAGGTCCTCGTGCGGGTGCGCGCCACCGCCCTCAACCGCGCCGATCTGCTCCAGCGGCAGGGCAAGTACCCGCCCCCGCCCGGCGCCTCGCCCCTTCTCGGGCTGGAGATGGCGGGCGAGGTGGTGGCCCTGGGCCCCGGCGCCCGGGCGGCGCGCGTGGGCGACCGCGTGGCGGCGCTTCTGCCCGGCGGCGGCTATGCGGAGTTCGTGGTGGTGCCCGAGGCCCTCCTGCTCGCGCTCCCGGAGACCCTCTCGTATGAGGCCGCCGCCGCCGATCCCCGAGGTTTTTCTGACCGCCTACCAGGCGCTCTTTCTGCTCGGCCACGTCGCCCCCGGCGATCAGGTGCTCATCCATGCGGGCGCGAGCGGCGTGGGGACCGCCGCCATCCAACTCGCCGTGCGCGCGGGCGCCACCGTCCACGTCACCGCGTCGGCGCCCAAGCACGCCGCCTGCCGCGCCCTCGGCGCCACGACGACGATCGACTACCGGGCCGAGGCCTTCGATGCGCGCGTGCTGGAAGCCACCGATGGGCACGGCGCCGATGTGATCCTCGATTTTCTGGGCGCCTCCTACCTCGCCCCCAACGTCCGCGCCCTCGCGCGCGACGGGCGGATCGTCGTGCTCGCCACGATGGGCGGCGGCGTGGCCGAGTCGTTCGACCTGCGGGCGCTTTTCGCTCGGCGCGGCGCCCTCCTCACGAGCACCCTCCGCAACCGCGCCGACGCCTACAAGGCCGACCTCACCGCCCGCTTTCGCGCCGACGCGTGGCCCGACTTCGCCACCGGCCGCCTGCGCCCCGTCGTGGACAGTGTGCTCGACTGGGCCGACGCTCCCGAGGCCCACCGCCGCCTCGAAGCCAACGCCACGACGGGCAAGCTCGTCCTCCGCGTCGCGTGAGGCCTTTCGCGTGCCGTGAGGTCGGCAGGGATCGGACGGGCCGCCCGCGACTTCCCACCGTCCGCTGCCTGTGCTGCCGTGCGCCTGCTCCCGATTCTCTGCCTGCTGAGCCTGGCGGCGTGTGATGCGTCGTTCGAGGGGCGCGGCGCGGTGCCGGACGAGGTGGCTGCGGTGTACGGCATCCTGAGCGCCGACGCCCCGGAGCAACTCGTCCGCCTCGAACCCGTCCGCACGGAGCCGCTGCGCCCGCTCGTGCCCGTGCGCCTCACCGCCGTGCTCGACGACGAAACGACGGGCGCGCGCACGCCGGCCACGTTTCGCCGGGCGACGCTGCAGGACGGCACGCAGGCCGATGTGGCGGTGTTCGGGCTCGCGGCGGCCTCGGGGCACACCTACCGCCTCACCGTGCAGGATTCGCTCGGCCGCACCGGGCAGGCCCGCACCGTGGTGCCCCCGGCCCGCCCGCTCGTCGTGGAGGCGCCCCGGCGCGATTCGCTGCGGGTCCGGCAGGGCGTCATCGTGGACGGGCTCGGGCAGGCTCCGGCCTCGGTCACGCTCCTCTACCACGTCGTCATCACGCGCGTGGCGGGCGGCGTGGCGGGCGATTCGGCGCGCGTGACCGTGCAGGCGCCCATCGGCGAGCCTGCCAGCGGCGGCTGGCGCGTGGACGCCGATCCGCAGCGCGACGCGCTCGAACTGCTCGGGGTGCTCGGCGTGACCGTCACGCGGGTGCGCCTGACGCGCGTGACGGTCGTCGTGGGCGAGCGGAGCGCCGAATGGGCGTACGTGCCGGACCGGGCAGGGCCCCACCTGACGCATTTGCTCGGGGCCTTCGCCTCGCTCGGCAGTTCGCGGCGCTCGTTCGTGCCCGCCGAGGAGGTCGTGCGCGCCGCCGGCTTCAGGCCCTAGCGCGGGGCCGCCGAGAGGATCCGGAATCCATCGGTCCCTCATCGATCCCGCGCGCTTTAGCGGGGCGGCAGGCCGGTGTCCCTTCGGAACGGGATCATATTATGCGGAGCCTCGCCGTATCATCGGCGCGCCCCCGCTTGTGACCGCCTCTGTGCTGCTCTGCCGAACTGCTGCCCGCCTCGCTGCCCTGCTGCTATTCGGCCTGAGTGCCCCGGCGGCCCTCGCCCAGAGCGCGTCGCTGCGCGGCTTTGTGCGCGATGCCTCCAGCGGGGAAGCCCTCGAAGGCGCCACCGTCGTGCTCCGCGACGCGCGCGGGGCCCTCTCCGGCGCGGCGGCCAACGTGGACGGCTACTACGTCATCCCGCGCGTGGCCGCCGGGCGGTACGGGGTGCGCGTGTCGTACCTCGGCTTCCAGGTGCTCCGCGACACGCTCGTGCTGCGCCCCGGCGACGACGCTACGAAGGTGTTCCGCCTCCAGCCGTCGGACGTTGAGGGCGAGGAGCTGACGGTTGAGTCGGCGCGCGACGACGTGTCGGACCTCGGGCTCGCCGGGCTCGACGTGATCCGCCCGGCCGACATCGAGCGCCTGCCCACGCCCGGCGTCTCCGCCGACCTCGTGAGCTACATGACGTCGCAGCCGGGCGTGGTCGCGCAGGGCGACCGGGGCGGGCAGCTGTTCGTGCGCGGCGGCACGCCGAGCCAGAACCTCGTGCTCATCGACGGCATCCCGATCCTCCAGCCGTTCCACGTCATCGGCTTCTACAGCGCCTTCCCCGCCGACATCCTCGCCTCCGCCGACCTCTACGCCGGCGGCTTCGGGGCGCGCTACGGCGGGCGCATCTCGTCCGTGCTCGATGTGAAGGCGCGCACGGGCAACAACCAGCGCTTCAAGGGGAGCGTGAGCGCGGGGCCGTTTCTCGTCACCGGGCTGCTCGAAGGGCCCATTGTGCCGGGCCGGGCGTCGTTCCTCTACTCCGACCGCGAGTCGGTGATCGAGCAGGTGGCGCCGAAGCTGCTCGCGCGCACCCTCCCGTACCGCTTTTACGACCGCTTCGGCAAGCTCAACGTCAACGTGAGCCCGCGCACGACGGCCTCGGTGACGGGGATGCAGACCTACGACCGGGGCAAGCTCTCCGACCTCCAGAGCGGCCGCGCCAGCGCCGATACGTCGAACAACGCGGTGGTGTGGAAGAACGCCGCCCTCGGGCTGCGCCTGCTCCACCTGCCCTCCGGCATCCCGTTCATCGGCGAGCTCACGGCCACCTACACGCGCCACGACAACCTCTTCGGCACCGCCGGCAGTCCCGAGCGCACCTCGTCGGTGCAGTTCGTCAACTTCAACGTGAGCCTGCAGTACCTCATCGGGGCGCAGGAGCTGGAGGCCGGGGCGAGCATCCGCAACGGGCAGCTGTCGTACCGGCTCGGCGGGCTCTTCGAGGGCACGCGCGATGGGACCGAGTACCTCACCGAAGGCACCGTCTTCCTCGACGCGCCCATCTCGGTGTCCGACGCCTTTGCGGTGCGGCCGGGCATCCGCCTGTCGAGCTTTCGCGGCCGGGGCACCGTCGAGCCGCGCGTGCGGGCGTTTCTGCGCCCCGGCGGGCGCCGCGCGACGCAGCAGCTCACGCTCGCGTGGGGCATCTACCGGCAGGACCTCGAAGGCATCGCCGACCGCCGCGACGCCGGGGATGTGTTCACCGCCTGGGTGGCGTCCAACCTCAGCGGCGGCGTGCCGAAGGCCATCCATTCAATCGTCGGCTACGGATGGCGGCCCTCGCGCCGGTTCTCGTTCGAAGTGGAGGGGTACCACAAGGCGCTCTCCAACCTGCTCGTGCCCGTGTTCGCGAGCGTGCCCCAGTTCTCGACCCGCCTCCAACCCGCCGACGGGACCGTCTACGGCGCCGACGTGAAGCTCAAAGGCGAGGCCGGGCCGGTCTTTGGAACGCTCTCCTACGGCTATGGCCACACCCGCTACGAGGCCAAAGATGCGCGTATCAAGTACTGGTACGGCTCCGAGAGCTACGAATACGCCCCCCCGCACGACCGCACGCACCAGGTGACGGCCACCGCGGGGATGGACGTGAAGGGCTTCCAGCTCAGCGCCCAGTGGCAGTTCGGCACCGGGCTGCCGTTCACGCGCTCGGCCGGCTTCGACGTGTTCGTGCTGCTCGACTCGACGGTCAACCTGCTGCAGGAGCCCGGCACCGCCCGCGTGCTCTACGGCAAGCCCTACGACGCGCGCCTGCCGGCCTACCACCGCTTCGATGTGTCGCTGGATCGCAAGATGCAGTTCGGCCCCCATACGAAGGTGACGGTCCAGGCCGGGCTCACGAACGCGTACAACCGCAAGAACCTCTTCTACCTCGACCTCTTCACCCTCCGCCGCATCGACCAGCTGCCGCTGATCCCGAGCGCCGGCCTGAAGGTGGACTTTCTGTGAGCCGGACCGTGCCCGACGCCCCGCCCCTGCCGCGCGTGCCCCCGCGCCGGATCCCTGCCCGCCACCCGCGCCTCGCCCTGGCCGTCGCGGCGCTCTTCGGCCTGGCCGTGCTCGCCGGGGGGTGCGAAGAGGCCGTCAACCCGTTTCTCGACGACGGGCGCTACTTCACGCTCTACGGCTACCTCGACACCGACCGCGACACGCAGTTTGTGCGCGTCGAGCCGCTGCGCCGCACCGTAGACCTGCCCGCCCCCGGCCCGCTCACCGGCGTGTCGGTGACGATGACGGAGGTCGAGACGGGCAAGGTCGTCCAGTGGCGCGACTCGCTGGTCGCGTTTTCGGTGGGCCTCGACCAGACGGTCTACGGGCACGTGTTTCGCACCGTGTTCCGGCCGCAGTTCGGGCGGCGCTACCGGATCAGCGTCAAGGACGCGCAGGGCAATGAGACGTTTGCGACGACCCATGTGCCCGCCCGGCGGACCACCGCCATCGGCACGATCAGCACGCAGGCGGGCTTTGCGGGCTACGAACTGCCCGTGCAGTTTCAGCGCGTGGAGCGCCGGCCCCTCACCGTGGACGTGTGGTACCGGATGCAGTACCAGCCCGGCGATCCCTTCATCGACTACCCGATCACGTACACCGGCGGGCGCGAGGGCGCGCTCAAAGCCAGCGCCTGGCAGGTGACGGTCGAACTCTCGCGCGATGCCGACACGCTCCGGAAGCGCCTCAGCATCCCCCGCAGCTCGCCGCTGCCGACACTCTACGGCGTGGGCGTGCGCATAGCCGAGCGCGACTCGGCCTTCGTCCCCCCGGCGACCGGTTCGACCCCCTCACGCTCATCGAGCCGGGGACGTTCACGAACGTCGAGAACGGGTTCGGCTTCTTCGGCAGCCTCGCGCGCCAGAAGGCCGAATGGGTGCTGCCGGACGCCGTCACGAAGGCGCTCGGCTTCAACCTGCCGACCCGGTGAGCGCCGCTGCAGCGGCACGGCAAAGGTGAAGAGGTGAGGCGTGGCGGGCGTTCGGGCGGTGGAGGGGAATCCTGGGCTCCGGTGGCGCGCTCAAGCCAGCCCCTTTCCCCGTTCCGGTGCGCGTCGTCGTCATCATTCCGGCTTTCAACGAAGCCCGCGCCATCGGGCAAGTGATCGGCCACCTGCCGTCGGCCCGCGTCCACACCGTCGTGGTGGTAGACAACGCCTCCACCGACGAGACGGCGCGCAATGCCCAGCAGGCGGGCGCGCTCGTCGTGCGCGAGCCCCAGCGCGGCTACGGCGCCGCGTGCCTCGCCGGCATTCGCTACGCCCGCTCGCTCGCCCCGGACGTGCTCGTCTTCCTCGACGGCGATTACAGCGACCACCCCGAAGAACTCCCGCGCCTGCTCGACCCGATTGCGCGCGGCGAGGCCGACTTTGTGGTGGGTTCGCGGTTGCGGGGGCGCCGCGAGCGCGGCGCGATGCCCCTGCCGGCGGTCGTCGGCGGCTGGATCGCGGGCCACTGGATCCGCCTCGTCTGGGGCCAGCGGTGGACCGACCTCGGGCCGTTTCGCGCCATCCGCATGGGCGCCCTCGACGCGCTCGGGATGGAGGACGAGACGTTCGGGTGGACGGTCGAGATGCAGATCAAGGCGGCGCGGGCCGGGCTGCGGTGCGTCGAAGTGCCCGTCTCCTACCGGCGCCGCATCGGCGTCTCCAAGATCACCGGCACGATCTCCGGGACGCTGCGCGCCGCCGCCAAAATCCTGTGGACACTCCTGCGCTACTCGATTCTCCTGCGAAGGAAATGAGGCCGCAGGGGCTTTTGGGTTAAAGAAACAAGGCAGCGCAAAGAAAATACGGCCAGCCTCTACGGTGCCCGGAACCGGAAGCGCTTGCAGGCCGTCCTCGATACAACCTGGGGGTTCACTGTGCGTTCACGGCCCCTCGTCGCCTCTCTGCGTCCCTACACCCGTCCCGACTGATGACTGATCAGCACGACATCTGGTTCAACGGCCAGCTCGTTCCCTTCGAGCAGGCCACCGTCCATGTGCTCTCGCACGTGCTCCACTACGGCTCGTCCGTCTTCGAAGGCATCCGCTGCTACGACACGGCCCGCGGCCCGGCGGTCTTCCGCCTGCCCGAGCACATGCGCCGCCTGTTGGATTCGGCCAAGATCTACCGGATGGAGGTGCCGTATTCCCTCGATGCGCTCAACGAGGCGGTGCTCGACACCGTCTCGGCTTCCGAGATGCGCGCGTGCTATATCCGCCCGCTCGTGTTTCGCGGCTTCGGGCGCATGGGCGTCAACCCGCTCCACAACCCCGTCGAGACCATCGTGGCGGTGTGGGACTGGGGCACCTACCTCGGCGCCGAGGCGCTGGAGCAGGGCGTAGACGTACACGTGGCGTCGTGGCAGCGCTACGGCCCCAACACGTTCCCGGCGCTCGCCAAGGCCGGCGGCAACTACCTCAACGCCTCCCTCGTGAAGATGGACGCCGTGCTCAACGGCTACGTCGAGGGCATCATGCTCAACAAGGAAGGCTACGTGGCCGAGGGCTCGGGCGAAAACCTGTTCCTGGTGCGCGACGGCGTGCTCTACACGGCCCCGGCGCACCTCTCGATCCTGCCGGGCATCACGCGCGACACGGTGATGACGCTCGCGAAGGATCTGGGCCTGCGCGTCGAGCAGGCGCTGCTGCCGCGCGAGGCGCTCTACATCGCCGACGAACTCTTCTTCACCGGCACCGCCGCCGAGATCACGCCGATCCGCTCGGTGGACAAGCACACGGTGGGCACGGGCGCGCGGGGCCCGATCACGGCGCAGCTGCAGGAAGCCTTCGAGAAGGTCATCCGCGGCGGCGAAGACCCGCACGGCTGGCTCACCTTCGTCCCGGAAGCCCGCACCGACCGCGAGGCCACGGGTAGCGACGGCGCCAACGCCGCTTCGGTGGACCTGACGGTGGCCCGCGGCCCCATCTGAGCCGCCACCCCATCAACCGGGCCGGGATCTCGTGATCGAGGTCTCGGCCCGTTGCGTTTGAGGGATCGGCGGGGCACCTGCCCGCGCCGCGAAAGCGCCTTGGGCACCTCGAAGCGGCGCCCAGCGCGGAGCCTGCGCGGCAACGCGCAGGGGACTGCAGACGCTAGGGGGCGCCCGGCGATGCGCGGCCGGCGGGCTTTGCCGGCGCCCGGCGGGCGGGCGATCTGGCCAGGCCAGCGCGGGGGCGCGGGGGGAGCCGCAGGGGCCCGGCCGGTAGCCGATCCGCGTCGGTGGGGCGCCGGGAGAGCCGCTGTGGCGCCCTATCTTGGGGCAGCTTGTTCGGTTCAATGCGTCATCCTATCACCATCGGGGCTCTGGGGCTTGCAGCGCTGCTGTTTGGCCTCATTGCCCTGCTGCACCTGCTCGCCGCGCGCCGCCGCACCGGCCCGCGCCTGGCGTGGGCGGCCCTGTGCCTGGGCCTCCCGGTCCTGGGGCCCCTACTCTACTTCACCGTGGGGCGCGCGCAGGGGCAGTTCGAGGACGACGAGGAGGAAGAAGAGGAGGAGGCGAGTGTGTTCGTGCCGGATGCCTACACGGCCCCAGCGCGGACGCCGGTGCCCGCCGAGACGCCGTCCCCGGCGCCTCGCCTTGCCACGCCGCGCCTGGCCACCCCGCGCCCGGCCACGCCGGCCGTTCCGGGCGTGCCGGTGGGGGATGGGCGCACGCCGCCCACCGTCGTTCCGGACGCCAATATGCCGCTCCCGCGCATCATGCCCATCCGGGTGCGCGCGCCGCTGCCACCGCCCGAGCGGGGCGACCGATGAGGCGCCCCCGTGCGTGGCGCCCGCTGGTGCTCCTCGCAGCGGGCCTGCTGCTGGCCACCGCCGCCCGCGCCGCCCGCGTGGACACGCTCGCCGTGCCGAGCGTCGCCATGGGGCGTACGATGCAGGTAGTCGTAGCCGTGCCGGACGGCGACGGGCCGTTCCCAGCCGTCTACCTCCTGCACGGGCACGGCGGCGGCGCCAAAGACTGGGCCACCCACCTGAACGCGCTCGGCGGCCTCGAAGCCTACGCCGAGCGCTTCGGCGTCGTCATCGTCTGCCCCGACGGCACGCCCGACGCGTGGTACCTCGACGCGCCCCGCGTGCCGGCGCTGCGCGTGGAAACGTTCGTGGGGGCCGAACTGCCGGCGTTCATCGAGGCGCACCTGCCCGTTGTGGCGGACCGGGGGTGGCGGGCCATCACCGGCCTCTCGATGGGCGGCCACGGGGCGCTCTACCTCGCCCTCCGGCACCCCGAGCACTTTGCCGCCGCCGCGACGATGAGCGGGGGCGTAGACCTGGCCGCGTTCCCGGACAACTGGGGCAAGCCGCGCCTGCTCGGCCCCTACGCCGCCGACACGCTCGCCTGGCAGCAGCATTCGGTCGTCCACCTCGCCGCGCGCATGGACACCACCGGCCTGCCCGCGCTGCTCGTAGACTGTGGCACCGCCGATTTCTTCCTGCCGGCCAACCGGCAGCTCCACGCGGTGCTGCTCGCGCGCGGCATCCCGCACGACTACGTGGAGCGCCCGGGCGGGCATACGTGGGCCTACTGGACGCGCGTGCTGCCCTACCACCTCGCCTTCTTCCGCGAGCAGTTCGACGCGGCGCGGTAGCGCAACCGCTCCGGCGGCCCCGGCGTTGGGCGGCCATGCTGACCGAAGCCGCCACGTTCGTCGTCTTTGACACGGAGACCACCGGCGTGCAAGCGCGCGTGGACCGCATCATCGAGATCGGCGCGATCAAGCTGCGGGGCATGGACGAGGTGGCGCGCTTCTCGTCGCTCCTCAACCCGGAGCGGACGATTCCGCGCCGCATCACCGACCTCACCGGCATCTCCTCCGGCACGCTCGTCTCCGCCCCGACGGCGCGCGAGGTCATCCCGGCCTTTCTCGACTTTGCGCAGGGGGCGGTGCTCGTGGCCCACAACATCGGCTTCGACGTGGACATGGTCAACGCGGAGCTGGCGCGCCTCGAACTGCCGCCGCTCACGCATCCGCAGCTGTGTACGCTTCGGCTCTGCCGCCGACTCCTGCGCGGGCTCCGCTCGAAGGGCCTCGGCGCGGTGAGCGAGCACTTCGGCATCCGCGTCAACGGGCGCCACCGGGCGCTCGGCGATGCCGAGGCCACCGTCGAGGTGCTGCGGCGCCTGCTGCCGCGCATCGGGCCGCGCGCGCAGACGGTGGAAGGGCTCGTGGCCTACCAGCACACGCGCTACAGCTCGGAGGCCAACCACCTCGACGCCCTCCGCACGTTCGTGGCGACGCTGCCCGAGCGCCCCGGCGTCTACTTCATGCACGATGCGAATGACGCCATCGTGTACGTGGGCAAGGCGCGGCGCCTCCGGGCGCGGGTGCGGCAGTACTTCACCGCCGTCGAGGCCAAGGAGCCGCGCCTGAAGCAACTCGCCGACACCGTCCGGCGCGTGAGCTTTACCGAGACCGGCTCCGAACTGGGCGCGCTCCTGCTCGAATCGCGCCTCATCAAAGAACTCCAGCCCCGCTTCAACCGCGCCTCGCGGCGCTACCGGAGCCGCCCGTTCATCCGCCTCGAAACGACGCCCTACCCCCGTGCCAGCGTGGCCAGCTTCACGCTCGACGATGGCGCCGAGTACTTCGGGCCGCTCAGCGGACGGCGGCAGGCGGAGATCGTGAGCGAGGTGGTGGCGCGCTTTTTCAAGCTCCGCGAGTGCGACGACGCCGGTTTTGCGCGCGGCCCGTGCCTCTACCAGGGCCTCGGCCGCTGCCTCGCCCCCTGCGTCACCCGCGACACCGAGGCCTACAGCGCCGAAGTAGACCGCGTGCGCGCCTTTCTCACCGGACAGGCGACCGACATCCAGGACGACCTCCGCGCGGCGATGCTGGAGGCGGCCACACGCCGCGAATTCGAACTCGCCGGCACCTACCGCGACTGGCTCGCCGCGCTCGACCGCATGGCCGACCACCAGAAGCTCGCCGGCTCGTCCGTGCTGGAGCACCACGCGGCAGTGGTGCAGAACGGCGTCTCGCCGGGCACGGTGCAGGTGTTTGCGATCCGCTACGGGCGCCACACCGGCACCCACACGCTCTCCCTGGCCCCGAGCGCCGCCGACCTGGCCGGCCTCGACGCCTTTCTCGGCGCCCAGTTTGCGCCCGCCCCGGCGCCCGAGCGCTATGCCAAGCGCGAGGTAGACGAGGTGCGCCTGCTCGCCCACTGGCTCTACGTCCACCGCACCTCTGCCCGGCACGTCCCGTTTCAGGAGGCGATGGCGCCCGAGGCGTTTGCGCTCGCCGTGCGCGCGGCCCTCACGGCGGACGACGACCCGCTGCCGGAGGACGAGGACGACCCGGAAGTCGTGGACGACGACGCGGCGTAACGCAAGACGTCAGCCCCCATTCGCCTAGAGTGGGGGAGGACCGCTGGATCATGATGATGGATCATTGGCAGAAGGCAACTCGGGCGCCTCTGACCACGATCAATGATGCCCATGATCAACCCGGTGATCCCCTGCGGTGGGCAGACCCGGCGTGACCGGTAGGGAAGGGCGGCTTACTCGGCCTCTTCTTCCTCTTCGTAGCGGAGCGTGAGGCTCGGCTGGAGGCCCTTGTCGCGGGCGAGCGAGAGGATCTGGTCCACACACGCGTCGAGGTCTTCGTACTGCCCGTGCTCGCGCGAGTCGGTGGCGAGGGCGTAGCCGACTTCGTCGTCCTCCTCGTCGTAGTCGTCCCACTCGGTGGCTTCTTCGATCACGAACTGGTCTTCCTCGGGCAGGTAGGCCGCGAGGTACTTCTCCTGGCGCGAGTCGGGATCGACGAGGCTGAGCGTGCCGCCGACGCCGTACTCCTCGTCGTAAAAGAGCGCTTCGCCGATCAGGCGGCGGGTGAAGGTATCCAGGTCGAATGCGGGCATGGCCGTCGGGGTCAAGAGGTGATGCGCGTTGAAGGCGCCGCCGGGGCCGATGATCCCACGGCGCAGCGTCACGGTACGGCCACAAGCAGGGCCAGGAGCGGCACCCAGCGGGCGGCATCCACGCGGGCGCGCGTGTAAGGGTCGAAGTAGACGACGTTGCGGCGGCCGAGCGCGTTCTGAAGCCCGGCCTGCACCTCGACGCGCGCGGGCCCGAGCGTCCGGGCAAAGGCGGCGCGCACATCGACGCGGGCATAGGTGGGGAGGCGGTCCGCCGCCCCGCCGAGCACGCGCGGGCGGACGTTGCCGGAGGGGTCGAAGGGCGGGCCGGACAGGTCGTCTACGTAGCCGCTCACGCGCTGGAAGGGCGCGCCGGAGCCCACCGCGCCGTGGGCGTCGAGAGAGAGGCCGGGGGCGAGGATGAGCCGGGCGAGGGCGTCGGCGCGGTGCGGGCGGTCGTGGGGCGGGGCGTAGGTGGTGGTGCCCTGCGTGTAGCGGACAGGCTGTAGCCGTAGGCGAGCCGGAGCGCGAGGGGTCCGCGCGCGGCCTCCACGGTGGCCTCGGCGCCGGAGGCACGGGCCGTGGTGTGGCCGCCCCCGAGGGCCTGGAGGCGCCGGTGCCAGAAGGCCACGCCCGCCCGCGCGTGGGCGCCGAACTGGGCGTCCGCACCGACCTCGGCGTGCCGGGCCGAGGGCAGGGGGGCGCCGTCGGCGCTCGGGCGCCACGCGACGAACACATCGGCCGCGCCGGCACCCAGCACGTCGCCCGCCACCTCCTGCCGCTGGAGCGAGGCCGCGGCAAACACACGCCGCCGCGCCGTGCCCACGCTCAGGCGCAGGCGCGGCTCGACGCTCGGCGTGCTCCGGCGGCTCGGGTAGCCGTGCGCGCGCACACCCGGCTCGATGCGCAGCAGGCCCATGCGGTACACGGCCTCGGCATAGGCGCCGCCCTCGGTCAGGTACTCGTCGTGAACGAGCGGGGCGGCGGCGGGGCGGGGCGTCTCGGTCTCGAAGTGCGTCGTCGTTCCGAAAAAGCCCACGCCCACCTCCTGCACCCCGAGCAGGTAGCGAAAGTCGATGCCGCCGCCGTAGGCGTTCACGGTCGAGCGGCGCGTGCCGAGGCGGGGCACATCGGAGGATTCGTCAAGCGCGGTGGTGAAGATGTGGACGTCCGTCTGCACCGGATAGTCGGCGGGCAGGTAGCGCAGGCGGG
The DNA here is from genome assembly GCA_963740755.1 of Rhodothermales bacterium. GTDB lineage: Bacteria > Bacteroidota > Rhodothermia > Rhodothermales > BA12 > CAVSDF01. The sequence continues at coordinate 173,841 of CAVUFJ010000005.1, read as the reverse complement.
CGCCGGCGGCGCGGTTGTCCCACCCGTAGCGAAGCGGGGCGGGGCCAGTAGTGGCCTCCACGCGGTCGCCGGTGGCGAGGGCGGTGACGGAGAGCGTGGCGAGGGGCGTCAGGAAGGCGTGGACGCGCGCGAGGCCGTCGTAGAGCCCGAAGCGGCGGTCGGTGCCGGGGGTGCGCCACGGGCCGAGCGCCTGCACGCGCCCCGCCACGAGCAGCGACGCGTGGCCTGGGACGAGCGGCCCCTCAGCCTGAAGCGACGCCAGGAGCGGGCTCACGGCCCCTTCGGCGCGGACGCGTTGCCGGTCGCCCGCGCGCAGCCCCACCTCGAAGGCGGCCCCGAGGCGCCCCCCGAGCCGGGCCGGGGCGCCGCCCGGCCACGCGTCCACGAACGCAATCGCGCCGGGCGGTACGCCGAGCAGGCCGCCCGTGGCGTGCAGCGGCTGGTACAGGGGCACGCCGTCCACGAGAAAGAGGGCGTGGACGGCCTCGCCGCCGCGCACGAAGAGCTGCCCGCCTTCCTCGAACGTCGCCACGCCGGGCAGGGCGGCCAGGAGCGCCCCGGCATCGCCGCCGGGGGCGAGCGAGGGCAGCCGCGCCAGCGCCTCCACCGACACGCGCGTGGCGCCCACGCCTTCGAGCGGCAGTTGCTCGACGAGCATCTCGGGCAGGCTGAGCGCCGTGAGGGCGAGGCCGCGCACGCGCCGGTCGCCGGGGGCGAGCGTGAGCGTGTCGTCGAGGGGAACGTAGCCCGGCGCCGTCACGCGGAGGCGGTAGGGGCCTGCCGCAAGGTCGGCGAGCAGAAAGAAGCCCCCATCGTCGGTGGGGGCGGTGCGCGGGGATGGGCCTTCGAGGCGGACGAGGGCGCCGCCGATGGGCGCGCCGCCGCTGGCCTCGACGACCCGCCCGCGCAGGGCGGCGCGGGGCTGGGCCGGTGCCGCGCTCACCCCGAGCGTGAGCAGCGCGAGGAGGATTGCTCCGCGCCGCCTCACCCTACCGAGGCGCGGCCACGCGGGGGGACCGGCGTCGGCATCAGGGCCGGGCACGGCCGAGCGTGAACGTGGCGCGGTAGGGGTCGCGGCGGGGCTGGCTCGCAAAGGGATACGGCTGCAGGTCCTTGATCCGCACGAGGTACGGGCCCACGGTGAGCGAGTCGGTCCGGGGCAGGTTCGGGCGCGGGGCGGTTGTGAGCGTGTCCGGCGCGAAGCGCATCGTGGGGTGCGAGCGGCCCACCACGACGAGGCCTTCGCCCTGCCACACGCACATGGCGTCGGCGGGGCAGCGGCTGTCCTGGGGCACGCTCACGAGCGAGAGGCGAAAGTCGGAGCCGTCGAGCTGGGCGGTCTGGCCTTCGGTGAGCGTGAACGGCTGCCCGACGCGCGCGGCAACCTCGCCGGGAAGATCGGCGGCGCTGTCGTTGCCGCGCAGGTCGAGCAGCTGGCAGCCCGAGGCGAGCGCGAGCGGGACGAAGAGCGCGAGGGGGCGGAAGCGGGCGCGCGCGAGGGCGTGGAGCAGACGAGGCATGGCGGAACGAAAGAGAAACGGAGTGGCCGCCCGGAGGCGTGTGCTCCGTAGGCGCCCCAGGGCGGCCCTTTTGCCGCCGGGCGTCAGTCGGCGTACCGTGCGAGGAACTCGTAGATCCGCAGCAGCCGGTCCATGCGCAGCTTCGGATCGCCGGCTCGCGAGAGTTCGTGCGTGGCGCCGGGGTAGCGCGCGTACTCGACCTCGCGCCCCAGCGCGGCGAGGCTCCGGAACAGCATCTCCGACTGCACAAAGCCCGTCCGGCGGTCGTTGTCGCCGTGCTTGATGAGCAGGGGCGTGTGGATGTTGGCGACGTACGTGAGCGGCGATTCGCGCGCGAGCACGTCGCGGATGCGGGCGGTGCCGCCGAGGTAGCTCACGGTGGAGTCGGACCACGGGTAGCCGCCGAAGTAGTTGGGCACGAGCCGCCACGCGTTGCCCTCGCCGAAGAACGTCGGCAGGTCGTACACGCCGCGCTGCGCCGCCGCCGCGTCGAAGCGGTCGGTGTGGCCGACGATCCAGGCCGTCAGGTAGCCCGCGTAGGAGCCGCCGGTGAGCAGTTGCTTGGTCGTGTCCGCCCAGGGGGCGCGGGCGAGGGCGTGGTCGTAGGCGGCGAGCACGTCGCCCATCGGGCCCTGGCCCCAGTCGCGCTCGTTGGCGCGCTGGAAGCGGTAGCCGTAGCCTCCGGAGCCGCGCGGGTTGCTGTAGACGACGCCCCAGCCCCGGCTGGCGAAAAACTGAAGCTCGTGCCACATCGACGCTTCGCCCGGCCCCCACATCGCCGTCGGCCCGCCGTGCATCTGGAGCAGCACCGGGCGCGGCCCCGTGCCCGTGGTGGGCGCCATCGTCCACGCCTGAACCGTCTGGCCGTCGTTGCGTGACGGTGAAGGCCTCGGGCCGCGAGAGCTTCTTCCGGGCAATCCAGGCGGTGTTGTGCGCGCTCAGCCGCGCGGGCGAGCGGCGCGTGAAGAGGTCGAAGCGCCAGAGTTCGTACGGATTCGACCACTCGGTAACGGCGGCGAGGGCCACGCTCTGCGCCCCGGTGCCGGCCACGCTGAAGCTCTGCACGCCCTGTTCGAAGGGCGTGAGCCGCTCGGCGCTCGGCGTGGCGGCGCGCAGGTCGAAGCGGTAGAGGGGGATGCCGCCGTCGCTCGGGGCGGTGGTGTAGAGAAAGCGGCCGTCGGGCGAGAAGTGCAGCGCGCCGGGGCTGCGGTCGAAGGCGTCGGTGAGCATCCGGGGCGCGCCGTCGGCCTCGGCGCCGCGCAGGCGCACGAGCGCGATCTCGGTCTGGGCAAAGCCCCGGTCGGCGTCGTCGGAGGTCAGGAAGGCGACGCTGCTGCCGTCGGGCGCCACTTCGGGGGCGAAGACGCTGCGGCCGGCCCAGCGCAGAAAGGGGCGGAGGCGCCCGGTCGCCACGTCGAGCGCGTAGAGTTCGGTGCCGCCTTCGAGGCGTTCGGGGAGGGTGAGCGAGTCCGGGTTGGCGGAGACGAGCAGTTCGCGCCCGCCGGGCAGCCACGCATCGCCCGAGAGCGCGCGCGCGGGGCTCGTGAGGCGGCGGGCGGGGGCGGCCTCGCGCACGTCCTGCACAAAGAGGAGCGAAAAGCGGTAGACGGGGTCCACATCGGTCTCGCTCTGGAAGTTCAGGCGCGTCACGACGCGGGGCGCGGCAGTGTCGGCGTTGCCGTCGAGCCAGGCGCGGATCTCGGCGAGCGAGCCGTCGGGGTTGCCCTTCACGGTCGAGTCTTCGCGCAGGCGGTCGCCGGGGCGTGCGGTGGCCCAGGCGGGCAGGGGCAGGTGCTGCCGGCGGGCCTCGGCGTCGGTGAGGGTGCTCGTGTAGAGCAGGCGCCGCCCGTCGGGCGAGAACGTGGGGTTGCCTGCGCCCTGCGGCGCGCGCGTGACCGGCCACGGCTCGCCGCCCGCCGCGAGGCTCATGAGGAACACCTGGGGCTTGCCGTCTACCGTGCGCACAAACGCGAGCGTATCGCCCGAGGGGTGCCAGACGGGGCCCGACGCGCTGACTGCGGCCCCGCGTGAGGGGGCGGGGCGGGGCGCTGCCGTCGACCGGCGCGAGCCACAGGTGGGTGCGGTAGCCGAACGTCTCGTCCTTGCCGCTCCCCTCGCGGAAGGCCTGCGTGACGGTGTAGACTACCGTGCGCCCGTCCGGCGAGGCGTTGACGCTGCCGATCTGCTGGATCTGGAACAGGTCGGAGGCCACGACGGGCTCCGTGCCGGTTTGCGCGTGGAGGACGGGCGCGAGCCCGGAGGCCAGCAGAGCAAGCGAGACAACGCGGGCAAGGCGCATGGAGGCAACAGGATGAGGTCGCCGAATCTACGCTACCGTGCCGCGCGCTGAGGCCCCGGCTGCGATGGGCGTAGCGGTCGGATCGAAAGCCGCTGGGGCCCTGCGCGGGTAGCGGGCGCTGGAGACGGACGGGGGCGGGTCGCGAGCCGGAGGATTGCCCGCGTGGGTGGGGCAGCACGCGGGCAACGCGCGCAGGGGCGTAGATTTGGGCCGATCTCCGTCCCGACTCCGATGCGTTTTTTCCGACTCGCCGCCCTCCTGCCTGCTGCGCTCCTGCTCGCCGCGCCCCCCGTGCGCGCCCAGGCGCCGGTCCGCCTGCCCGAGCGCGCCGTCCGCCGCGACATTCCCCTCACCAACACCATCCGCCGCGCCTTTGCCGCCGGCACGCGCGACTCCACCGGACGGCCCGGCCGTAGCTACTGGCAACTCCGCACCGACTACACGATCCACGCGCGGCTCGACCCGGCCACGCAGCGCATCACCGGGCGCGAGACGGTCGTCGTGCGCAACGGGAGCCCGGACTCGCTCGCGCAGATCGTGCTCCGGCTCGACCCCAACATCTTCCTCGGCAACACGCCGCAGTCGGCCACGTGGGTGCCCGCCGAGGTGACCGACGGCATGGTGATCACGCGGCTGGCCATCGACGGGCGCGCGGCGGACCTCGCGCAGGCGCCGCCGCCCACCGCGCAGGGCGCGCGCGGCATCGCCGAGGCCGAAGCGGCGCGGCGCGCGCGCGGGCTCACCGTGGCCGGGCTCCGCACCACCGTCGCGCGCGTGACGCTCGACCGCCGGATCGCGCCCGGCGCGTCGGCCACCCTAGAGATCGAGTGGAACCACAAGCTCCCCGGCGGTCCGGGCGTGGGGCACCGGATGACGCAGCGGTGGGCGGACTCGCTCTTCCAGCCGACGCAGTGGTATCCGCGCGTGGCCGTCTACGACGACCTGCGCGGCTGGAACACGGAGCTCTACCTCGGCCCGAGCGAGTTCTACAACAACTTCGGCCGCTTCGACGTGCAGCTCGACGTGCCCGCCGGGTGGATCGTGAGCGGCACCGGCGTGCTCCAGAACCCGGAGCAGGTGCTCACCGCCACCGCGCGGGAGCGCCTCGCGCGCGTGCTCGACTCCGACGCGGTCACCACGATCGTCGGCCCCGACGAGGTGGGGCCCGGCCGCGCGACCGCCGCGCCGGCGTCGGGCGACCGGCTCGTGTGGCACTTTGTCGCCGATCAGGTCAACGACTTCGCGTGGGCGACGGCGCGCCACTTTGTCTGGCAGGCCACGCGCGCGACGATCCCCGGCAAGGGGCCGGTGCCGGTCCACCTGGTCTTTGCGCCGGAGCGGGCCAACCTCTTCGCCAACGCCGGCCCGGTGGCGCGCCACGCGCTCGAGTTCTACTCGAAGCTCTGGTTTCCCTACCCGTTTCCGCAGCTCACGCTCCAGGACGGCCCGAGCGCGGGGATGGAGTACCCGATGGTGATCAACTCCAACCAGGGCGCCGCCGACCACGAGACCGGGCACCAGTGGTGGCCGATGGTGGTGAGCAACAACGAGACGTGGTACGGCTGGATGGACGAGGGGTTTAACCAGTACATGAACGTCCTCTCCGACGCCGACGCGGCCGGACGCGCGCCGAACTTCGACGGGCTCGGGCAGTCGTACGGGCGCCGGAGCGGCAACGAATCGGAGCCGCCGATGATGTGGAACGCCAACTACGCGGGCCCGGAGTCGTACGGCTTCACGACGTACCAGAAGACGCCGCTCATGCTCTCCGCGCTCGGCGGCGTCGTGGGCGACAGCGCGGTGCAGCGGGCGCACCGCGAATGGGCGCAGGCGTGGATGTGGAAGCACCCGTCGCCGTGGGACTACATGTTCTTTATGAACCGCGCCCTCGGCCGCGACCTCGGCTGGTTCTGGTACTGCTGGCTCTTCACCACCGAGAGCGTCGATGGCTCGATCCAGCGCGCGACGACGCACCGGCGGGCGCACGCGGGTCACCGTGCGGCAGGACGGGCAGATGCCCTCGCCGGTCGTGCTCCAGGTGCGCTTCGCCCCCAGCGGCCCGCCGATCCGCCCGATGCCGAATGCGCGAATGGTGGACGCGACGACTGCTGTGGTGACATGGCCCGCCGACGTCTGGTTCGCCGGCAGCCGCACCTTCGACGCGGTACTCAACTTCGGCCCGCGCGCCATCGAGCGGATCGTGCTCGACCCGGAATGCCGCTTCCCGGACCGCGACGCGAGCGACAACGTCTGGCCCCGCGCCGCCGCAGGGACGACGGGGAGCACCGGTTGCAGCCGGTGAGCCCCTGCGGGCAGCGGCGCACCGGTATAATTCGCTTTCGCTAGGTTCACATGAAATCACGGCGTACCATCTGTCTCCTTCTCGCAGATGCTTGGGGGCACGAAGTCTTTCCGTTGTGCGTGCAGAAGCATTCCTCAAACGTCTCGTCGTTCTCGCGGTGGCCGCCGCCACGGGACTCGGGAGCGTAGCCGCGCAGCCGCAGGCCAAGCGGCCGCGCCTGCGCACCCAGTGGGGGCCGTTCTCGGTTAGCGGCGCGGTCGGGTTTTCGGCGGAAGCGTATGGCGCGGCCGGGGGCGTGGCGCGGCGGGCCCCGATGAGCGCCCAGACGTACGCCTCGGTGTCGGCCTCCGGGCTCGGGTTCTCGTACGGCCTCAACCTGCTGCTTTCGACCCAGCAGAGCCAGTTTCGCCAGTCGTACAACTACGCCGGCCTCGACCTGCGCTACAAGTGGGCCCGGCTAGCGGGTGGGCAGATCACGCCGTCGCTCTCCAAGTACAGCCTCGGGGGCACCGCCGTGCGCGGCGCGCTCGTCGAACTCACGCCGGGCCCGCTCGTGCTCACGGCGCTTGGCGGACGCACCCAGCGCGCCGTCAACGGAGTCCCGGACCTGCGCGAGGCCGTCTACGCGCAGTGGCTCTACGCCGGCCGGATCGGGGTAGGGCGGGAGGAGGGGCCCCACTTCCACCTGATCGGGCTCGTCGCGCGCGACGACACGAGTTCTGTCACCGCCCCCGGGGACGTGCGCCCGGCGGAGAACTTCAGCCTCACGCCGGACGTCGGCCTCGTGCTCTACGCCGGCCGCATCCGCTTGCGCGCGCAGACGACGGTGAGCGCCTTCACGCTCAACACCCACACGAACGCGCTCGACCTCGCCGGGGCGGGCCTGAAGCTGCCCGACTGGGCCGGCCTCGTCTTCACCCCGCGCGAAGGCACCCGGCTCGACTACGCGGGCGACGCGTCGCTGCGCCTGGCGTTTCCGTCGTTCGGGCTGATGGTGGGCTACGAGCGGGTGCAGCCGGGCTTCCAGTCGCTCGGCATCGCCGGCATCCGGAGCGACCAGGAGGCCATCGTCGTGCAGCCGGAGGTGCGGCTGTGGCGGCAGCGCGTGCGGCTCGGCGCGCGGCTCGGGCAGACGCGCAACAACCTGCTGGCGCAGCGCCTGGCCACGCTGCGCCAGCAGAACGTCGGCCTCAACGCCCGCGTGCAGCTCTCGCCGCGCTACGCCGTCACCGCCGCCGTCACCCGTCTCGGCAGCGACAACACGCCCGTCCGCACCGATACGGCCTCGGCCGCGGTGGCGCAGGGGCAGCAGGCCTACACGGTCACGGTGACGCCGGAGGCCACGTTCCGGCGCGGCAACACCTCGCACCGGCTCTCGCTCTCGGCCAACGCCCAGACCCTCTCGGTGCAGGCGCCCGCCGCGCCAGGCGCCGCCCAGGCGGGGGCGGCGGACTTTACCAACCTCGCCACGACCCTCGCCTACGCGCTGCTGCTGCCGGGCGGGCGCACGGTGAGCCTCGTGGGCACGTACGTGCGCTCGGATGCGCAGGCCAACACCACGCAGGCGATGAACCTCAACGCCGGCTTCAACACCGCGCTGCGCAAACGCACCCTCACGCTCGGCGTCAATGCCGGCGGCTCGCGCACGCAATCGACGCTCGTGCAGAGCGGCCTCCGCCAGCAGGCGACGACGCTACAGGCGCAGGCGAGCGCCAACGTCGGCTACCGGCTGCCCTTCGGGGACGTCGTGCGGCTCACCCTCCGCAGCTCCGCCACGCACCGTGCCGACCAGCCCAGCTTCCGGGAAGCCCAGGCCCTCGTGCAGTTCGACCACCGTTTTTAGGTCTTTCGGTCCTCCCTCCCCCCTCCGCGATGCTGGCCGTCCTCTCCCTCCGGCCTGTCCGCCGGCGTACGCGCCTGCGCGCGGCGGGCCTCGCCGTGCTCCTGCAGGCCGGCGCGCTGCTGGGCGCGGGCGCCGCGCAGGCCCAGACGGCGCAGGCGATGCTCTTCGGCCTCCCGGCCCGCCTCGAAACGCCCTACGTGGTGGACCAGCGGGCGCGCTACGACGCCCGTGCCTTCACGTTCACGTTTCTCTACGTCAACCCCTCCGGCGCGCCGGCGCGCTTTCGGTTTCGGATCGGGCTCGAACTCAACGGGCAGCAGGTGATCTCCGTGCTCTCGGAGCCCTACCTCTACGCGCCCGGCACCTACGTCTACACGAGCTTCGAGGACGTGCCCTTCGGCTTTGCCCAGTCGTACGATGCGGTGCTCCAGCAGCTGCCGCGCATCTCTCATCCAGCAGATCGTGCAGGGGGGCGTGCTGCCCGAGGGGGACCACACGCTGACGCTGGAGCCCGTGCCCGAAGACCCCGGCATTGCCGTGATTCCGGCCATCGCCAACTTCGGCGTGCGCTATCCCACCGCGCCGTCGCTCTTCTCGCCCACCGACCGGGCGACCGTCACCGAGCTCTACCCGACGCTCTCGTGGCTGCCCCCGGCGGGCCTGCCCCCTGGCGTGCTGCCGCGCTACCGGCTGCGCCTCACGCGGATCGAGCCCACGCAGACGCCCACCTCCGCCCTCCGCGCCGGTCGGCTCGACGTGGACGAGACCATCGAGGCCGGGCAGACGTCGTTCACGTTCACGCCGCTCACCCAGTCGCTCCTCGAAGCCGGGCGCACGTACGCGTGGCAGGTGCAGGCCGAGGCCCCCTTCGGCGACCTGCCGTTCCAGGACGACGGGCGCACCGAGATCGGCACGTTCACCTACAGCCCGCCCGTCACGGTCGTCGCGCCGGTGGGGCGGCAGTACGTCTGGCAGACGCCCCCGGAGGCGCCCGTCTTCCGCTTCGACGTCTCCGGCTTCACCGAGACCAATCCCGGCACGACCGGGCGCCACCGCGTTTACCGCGACCGGCCGGCAGACCGTGACCCCGGCCGCTGGCCTCGGCGTGCCCGCCGGCGCCCAGTTCGCCGACGTGCGCGTGCAGAGCGACCGGCTCATCGAAGGAGCGGTGACGTTCGAGAACCCGGCGCTGATGGCCCTGACCGCCGCCGTCGATACCGCTGCTGGGACCGCCACGGCCTGGGCGTTCAATCCGCCGGGCCCGGCCGGGGCCGGCCAGCTCGTCGTCACCCCGCGCGACCTCGCGATCCTCCGCCCGGACGGCCTCTCCCTCGACGGCGCCGCCGACGTGACGCTCGGCACGCCCGGCGGAACGGTGCTCGCGCTCGACGGCCGCTTTGCCAATGGCTTTCGGGCCACCCTCAACCCCGTCGGCATCGCCGCCGGGCGGCTCAACCTGAGCCAGAACGGCCGCCTCGTGGCCTACGTCGATGGGCAGGGCTACCACCGGGCCGGCCCCATCGCCCCGCCTCCGCCGCCGCCGGACGCGCCCGTCGTGACGACGCCCGTCGCCTTCTCGGGGCGCATCGGGCTGCCCGACAGCGCGTTCGCCTACGTGCAGTTTATGCCGGGCAGCATTCAGACGACGGTGCTCGCCGGCGGGCGCGTCCGCATCACCGCGCCGGGGACGGTGCCCGTCGGCATCGTCGGCGCCACCGGGCTGCCCGAAGTCTATCAGGCGACGGTCCAGAACGTCGAGGTAGACGCGGCCACGCGCACCCTAGTCTCGGGCACGCTGAATGCCCGCATCGCGGGGGCAGACCTGGGCGCCTTCCGCCCGCAGCGCCTCGTGGCCGGACGGGACGGCGTGCAGCTGACCGGGCGGCTCGTCGTGTTTGGCCGCGAGGTCGGGGCCGAAGGCTCGGCCGTGATGACCATTGCCCCGGACGGCACGCGCACGCTCACCGCCAGCACCGACCTCGCCGGGCTCGCCGTCCCGCTCTCCGGCACCAGCAACCGCCTCGCGCTTCGCCTGGGACGTGTCGAGGCCGCCGCCGACGGCGCGCTCACGCTCAAAGCCCGCCTCGAACTGCGTGAGGGCGAAGGCGTGGCGGCCGTCTCCGATGTGGACCTCTCCGTGTCTGCCACCGGGGCGGTGGAGGTGCAGGACCTCCGAACGGTCGTGCTCGCCACCCCCGCGCCGCTCGTCTTCGGGGGGCTGCGCCTGCGCGTGGAGGAGATGCAGCGCCTGACGCTCGCCTACGACCCGCTCCAGCGCTCCTTCACGTTCGAGGCCCCGCTCACGCTCACCGTCCAGACGGGCGTCGGCAGTGGCGCCACGACGTGGACCCCGACCGGCGCGGTGCTCCGCGAGAGCGGCCTCTTCATCCCTGCCCAGGAGCTTTCGTTTGGCGAGGCGAACCGCGAGCGCCCGGGACCTGTCACGATCGGCGGCGTCGAACTCCAGCTGCTCGCCGTTCGCTTGCCCCGCACCACCTTCGACGTGTTTACGTGGCGCGAGGGCGACCGCGTCGGCATCGAGCCGCGCTTCGACTTTACGGCCACGCTGCCCGGCTTGAAGGAGAAAGCGCCGGAGCTGGCTGCCACCTCGCTCACGTTCCAGGACGTGGGCACGCAGGACGGCCTGCTCGTCGGGGCGATGGTGCCGTACCGGTTCCTCACCGGCGGCAAGCGCATCGCCTTCAGCAACGATGTGGGGGTCGTGGTCAACGAGGTGACAGGCGCGTTCACCGTGGCGGACGGCAAGCAGGGCATTCAGGTCGGCTTCACCGGCGCGATGGCGCTGCCGGACCGCTTTGCCCGCTCGGCCGAGGGCACAGACTGCCCCGCGCCTGCGGTGGCCCTGTCCCTGAGCGGGCGCGACGGCCTGAGCGGGTCGGTACGGGGCGTTTCGCTGTGCCGCCCCGTGCGTGCGGGCGCCATTGAGGCCTCGTTCTCAGGGGCCGCGCTCACGTTCGCGGTCGCCGGGGGCAAGCAGCAGGCCGCGCTGAGTGGCCGGGTGACGGCGCGGCTCATGGGCCAGGGACTCACGGGGGCCGAGACCTCGGGCGATCTATCCATCGACCTCGTCTCAGGGGCGATTACAGCCGGGGCGCTCGCGTTCTCGGAGGTGAAATGGAGCTATCCGGTGGCCCGCCCGATGGTCACGCTCGACATCACGTCCGCGCAACTCACAGGCAACGCGATTGCCATGAGCGGGAACGCGGTCTTCGCGGAGGGGACACGCGCGAACGTGGGCGTCAAGCTCGACGCGTTCACGGTTTCGCTCTCCGACGGTCGCATCCAGAGCGGGACGGCGCAGTTCGACGGGCGTCTGGGCGCGCTCTACGACCTCAGTGCCGGAACCTGGAGCCTCACCCCGGACGTGGCGCTGGCGACCACCGAGCAGAACAAGGCGCTCCTGACGCTCGATACCGGCGTCAAGCTCAGCAAGGACGGGCTCGCGCTCTCCGGTGGGGGCGGCGCGGCGGTGCGCATGGGCGGGATGAGCTACGACGGCCTGACGCTGGCGTTCAAGGACGAGTTGCAAATCGGCTTCGACCCCTTCGGCGTCCGTCAGGGAAAGCTTGAACTTGCCCGGCAGGGGAGCCGGATCGCCTACTTCGACCGCGACGGCTTTCACGCCGACAACGTACTCGCCGCCGTGCCCATCCCGGCCCGCCTTGCGTTGCCAAGTCTCGGCACGGCCTACCTCGAACTCCGAGCGGGTGGCCGGGAGGATGGCGCGCCGCTCGTCCAGCTCGGTGCGCTCAACGCGGCTGGCACCGCGCGGACGATCCAGACGGCCCCCGGCCAATCGGTGCGGCTCGTGCTGGCCGGACTGAAGAAGAACGGAAAATCGCCCGAGGTGCGCGTCGCGCTCGACTTGGAAGTGGACAAGACGACCTTCCTGCCCACCGGCGCCGGCTCCGTCAGCTTCAGCACCGAAAACTCCCCCGTGAGCCTGGCCGAGTTCGGCCTGCCGCTCGACATCACACGGCTCGAAATGTCGAATGTGGCGGGCGTCCGGCGGCTCGCGGCCGACGCCCGCCTCGTGCTGCCGAGAGCGCTCCGGGAAAAGCTGACGGCGCCGATCATGACGCGCCTCGTCTTCAGCGACACCGGCCTCGAAACGCTCTCTATCGTCGGTGGGGGCGCTTACGCCGCCGTGCACAACGAGACGGGGGAGACGGGCCCACCGCTCGCCACGCTCACCTTCAGCGACGACTTCCGGGTGCTGCTCCGTGGCGTCGAGGCGAGGCTCGACAACGGCGCCTTCCGCTTTGCCTTCTCCGGCGATATCCTGAGCCGCATGGTGCGCCAGCTCACGGTGGGCACCACGACCGTCACCGCCGGCAAGAAGGAGGTGGCGATGCACTTTGCCTCCCGCTTCGACGCCACGGTGGGCCCCTTCGGCACCTGGACCACGACGCTCGACCCGAGCACCATGCCCGGGGGCGCGCTGCCCATCGGCGAGGCGCGCTTCACGCCGGGCGCCAGCACGCCCCTCACGCTCACGATGAGCGAGGCCGGCCTCGCCATCGACGCGGGCGGCGTGCTCTCGATGCCCAAGCTCGACGGCTTCGCGGTCGCCGTCACCACGTTCCACCTCGGCACCGACGGCGCGCGGATCGAGGCGTCTGCCGCTGCGGGGCAGCGGTTCACGCTCTTCAAGCGGTTCTTGCAGGTCGAGGTGGCCCAGCTTGCGCTCAGCGTGAACAACGGCGACATCCGGGCGACGCTCGGGGGCACCTTCGAGACGCGCGTGACGCAGGCGAAGCGCAAGCCCGGCGACCCTGTCCCGGCTCCGGGCTCTGTGGCGCTCAGCGCGAGAGCGAAATCGCCTCGTTCGACAACTGGGTGATCGGCACCGACGGGACGTTCAGCGTCGGTCAGGGCGAGGTCAACCTGCTCGGCGGCAAGATCGTGCAGGTGATGCCGAACCTGTTCTGGCTCAACAGCCTGCGCGTGGGCGTGACCGCCGACGGGGCCTACACGCTCGGCATCGGCGGGCAGGTGCAGCTGCCCGTGCCGGGGCGCAAGAAGCCCACCACCGGAGCAAACGACCCGTTCGTGTCCGCCTTCGACATGACGATCGACAGCGAGGGCAAAATCATACGTCCGGCCCAAGTCACCTTCGCCTTCGACACGAACCCCAAGCCGCTCATGAACGGCGGCCCGACCGAGTTCCGGCTCGGCAACGCGGGCGCCTTCGAGATCACCGGCGCGGCCATCGACTTCAACATCGAAGACCCGCTCCAGACCACGTTCTACGGCGCGGCGGCGCTCCACGTCGTCTACAAAAAGGCCAAGGGCAGCACGCCCGCCAAGTCGTTCGCCATTCCCATCGGCAACGCGCTCAACATCCGTGAGAAGCCTGGAATCATGCTCACCGTGCAGCAGGTGGTGGACGCGGCGAACGGCCTCGCTTTCCCGACGATCACGCTGCCCGACCTGCCCAGCCTGCCCGACCTTCCGGAATGGGACCTCGGCTTCTTAAAAATCTTTCCCCTGCGCATCCCCTACGTCGATCTCTCGTGGGACGGCTTCCGGATCGAGTTCAGCGGCACGGCCTCGTTCAACTCGGACCGGATTAAGGGCAGCGTGGGCTACGAGGGGCTCGTGCTCACCCACACCGGCATCGAAGACTGGGGGCGGCCCACGGGCGCCTTCTCCGCCGACCTGTCCGGGATCGGGATGATCTCGATCCCCTGCATCACCTACAAAGAGGCGCGCTACACGTCCGGCGGGGCCGTAGACCCGTACGCGCTCGTGCTCACCGAGCCCTCCGTCGGGTCGGACGGTGCCGTCACGTACGTGAATGCCGCGACGATCCAGGCGCGCGAGTACCTCCAGATCGGCGGGAGCGCCTGCGGGGCGCCGGCCGCCACGTCTGGCACGAGCCCGGCGGCGTCCACCTCAGGGCCGCCCGCAGCAGTCACTGCCGCGGCCGAGGGGCTCCGGCTCACGCTCAAGGGCGGCACGATCTCGGGCGGCGTCCGCGAGATCCTCTACTACGAGGGCGTGGACGGCAACTACGGGTTCCGCCTCGTGGACGTGGGCTTCGCGCTCTCTCGCGTGGCGACGCTCAATGCGAACATGGACTTTGCCCTCTCCGGGAGCGACTTCAAGCTGAGCGTGGCCGGGGTGGGCGTGGTGGGCCAGAAGATGGGCATGGCCGCGACCGGCATGGTCGGGCTCCGCAACGGAGAACTGACGATGGGCGTGTTTCTGGCCAAGAGCAGCGCTTCGGCGGGCCTTCTGCCCGCCTCTCCGGGCACGATCACGATGACCGGCTTCGGCGGCGGCTTCTTCCTGCGCCCGACCGATGCCGACCTGCAGAAGGTCACGAACCAACTCGCCGTACTCACAGGCGGCGCCTTCCGCGTCAACAACCCGCGTGGGAGGCTCCCCCAAGCCTCTGACCTCCAGTTCGGTGCGCTCCTCTACGCCCAGTTCGGCGTGATCGGCGCGGCGGGCATTGGCTACGCGATGGAGGGTAATGGGCTGCTCACGATCACCGATCAGTTCACCAACCTCGACGTGAACGGGGTCGTGGCAGGCGAAATGAACCGGAAGCTCACCGGCACCGGCAACCAGATGCAGGGCGGGCTTTATCTGACGGTCAAGTATCCGCCCAGCGGGCCCGTCCGGCCTCGAAGGGGGCCTGCGCCTGGACGTGACGTACCCGAACCCGACCGACAAGTGGCTCGTGGAGGGGAACGGCCGAATGGACTTTTTCGGCGTCTTCGGCGCCACCACGGGCGACACATGGGGCGTCTCGGGCAACGCCAACTTTACCGTCGCCAAGTTCATCCGGGGCGAGGCGAAGCTCGGGCTGAGTCCCCAGGGGTTCTTCCTGATGTTGCGGGCCTCAGCCGGCATGGACGTGGGGATTGCCTCGTTCGAGGGCTTCGCCGAAGTGGGCCTGTGGACGCTTGCGAAGGGAGGAGGTCTCGGGATGTACGCCGAGGTGGGCGTGAACGCGGAGGCGCTCGGCGGGCTGGTGTCGGCGAGCGCCTCGCTCAAAGGCACGCTCCTGGCCCGAAGCGACTACCTGCTTTATCTCACCGCACAGGCCCAGCTGAGCGTGCTCTTCGTATTCGAGGGGAAAGTGAGCATCTGGGCCGCGCTGGAGAAGGGCACCTGGAGTGCGGGCGAAGGCTCGAACGACTATTACGAGCAGCCTCATTGCCGAGGCGCAGGCGCAGGCCGGAGGGGCGGGCGGCCTCGTGACGACGCCAAGGAACGCCTCGCGGCGATGAAGACCGCGTTGCAGGCCGCCGCCGACAAGGCCACGCTGGCGAAGCTGCTCGCCCCCTACACGCCCTCCGCCGAGGAGATCGAAGGCGCCGGACGCCGCCTCTGGATGGACTACCGGACGTCGGATCGGGACGCCCTTTTCACCAGCCTCAACCGCGTGCTCGGCGCAAACTTCGGCTCGGGACCCTGTAACCTGGCTAGCGGCGTACAGAACTGCAAGATGGGCACGAGCGGCGAGTTTGCCGAGATCTTGGAGGCCGGCGATCCGACGGGGCCCGAAGGGCTGGCGATGTCGATCCCGCTGAGCTGGCGCGGGGTGAATGCCTCGTCGCCCGGCGTAACGCCGGCGGCAGACGCCCGGTGGCGGGCGATGAACACCACCCTGAGCGCCGCAACGGCGGAACTGGACGTGTTGCAGCCCCGGCTCGACGCGCTCACGGCCATTGCGCAGGCGCTCAAGGGACGGCCCAGCCGGACGCGTCCCCACCACGCAGGCCGGCCGTTCACGATGGCCTCCACGGCAGGCGCCCCGCTGACGTTTCAGGTAGACAACACCGCCCTGAACGCGCAGCGTACCGGTCTGGAGACCGTCCGCACGCGGATCGACGAGGGACAGGCGCGCATCAAGGCCAGCCTCAACAACCTCGAAGGCGGGCTGCTCGGCCTCCGGCGCGACCTCGCCGCCACCCAGACCGACAAGTTCGCTGGGGCCCTCGCCGGCGTCGGCAGCTTCTACCTGGAGCAGACGGCGGCGTTCTGGCGGGCCGCTGCGTGGGCCGACACGGTCAAATCCTACAGCTTCAACAAGGCCCGGTTGGAGGAGCGGTGGGAGTACCCTCTGCGGGCGAAACCCCGGAAACCCTCCTCCGCTGGGCCCGGGAGATCTATGCCCGGGAGTCCGATCTCATCGGCAAGACGTCGGTGGACGCTTACGCCGCCACCCTGGGTGGGCTGAGTCGCCACCCAGCTCAGGGCGGCCGTACTGCTTCTTGCCGTGCGCGTGTTTTACGACATCCCCGTCTCGGGCCTCAACGCCCTCAGCACGGAAGCCGCCGCCGAGGCGACCCGCCGGTCGGGCGAGTACGAGGCGTCCATGGAGGACCTGCGGAGCAAATACGCGGCCTACACGCAGAGCGTCGACCGACTCTACGCGCTCCACGCCTCGGTGCAGGGCAGCCTCTACACCATGGCCGACGCCTACGCCCGCGCCCAGTTTGTGGCCACGGCGGGCCCGCGCGCCGGTGGCCGGCGAAGCCCTCCCCCTCCCGGCCGGCACGTTCTCCGACGCGACCT
The DNA here is from genome assembly GCA_963740755.1 of Rhodothermales bacterium. Lineage (GTDB taxonomy): Bacteria > Bacteroidota > Rhodothermia > Rhodothermales > BA12 > CAVSDF01. Next base: position 157,321 of record CAVUFJ010000005.1, on the reverse strand, counting down.
ACCAGGCCAACTACCGCAGCGCGGCCCTGAGCCGCCGATCACGGTGAACAGTCTCACCTACACCCGCAGCTCGGAGGGCATCTGGTATTATGGCCACTATGGCGCCCGGGCTGAACGTGACCGGGACTGCCCCCGGCGCCGTGGAGACGAGCGTGGCGTACCTGCCCGGCGGGGGGAGCGTGACGGAAGACGACTATTCGAGCATCGCCGGTGCGTCGAACGTGGCGTTCTACGTGGAAATCGGCGCCCACGCAGAACACCCGGGATATTACGGTCGCCGTGCGCTCCCGCGCGGAACAGGCGACCGAGCGTGTGGGCCGGGATTACGGTGCCCGTCGGGAAGATGGGGTCTACGCTTCCGGGGACGTGGGGCTGGGCGTGACGCCCACGAACGGCCTGGCGATGACCGCGACCGCCACGCTGGGCGCCCCAAAGCTCTATGAGCCTCGGCCGCCAGGCCTACCCGCTCCGCGTGCCCGTGACGGTGGCGCGCTCAACGCGAACGCGGCCGAGGGGTGGCAGACCGTCGAGATCCGCCTGAGCAGCAGGGCACCTGCGCGCACCTCGCGTCAAGGCTGGGGACAGCGCTGCCCCCAGCAGGGGACGCTCGTGGCAAGTTCGGCCGGCGCTTTCAACAACGAGACCCGTGGCAAGGCGATCAAGCTCCTGACCCTTCCGCTACGTATACCGAGACGTTCAACGTAGACGTCCCCGAACTCGTCTCCGCCGGCCCCGCGTAGCCACCGTGCGGGCCATCACCAAGACGGGCCGGGTGATCGAGGCCACGTCGGCCGCGCTCACCATCGCACTCGACCCGGACGCCTCCGGTCTTTGCCACGGCCACACCGCGACCGCCACGAGCACCTGCACGGCCACCCCGGCACCGGCCGCTTCGCCGCGCTACGGCCAGCTTCGCGGTTTCCGACCCGGAATCCGGCCTCTCGGACGGGCGCTGGGCCATCGGCCGGCGCCCCGAGACGCCCCTTGACTCGCTCGTCTCGGCACACGTCTGGGCTCGACTTGCACGGGCAAGGGGGTGGCCTACACCTGCACGGCCCTCAGCGGGACGCTCCCGGACGTGGCCTACCTCGCGCGGCCGCGCGTGCTCTTCGTGCAGAGCCGCAACGGCGTCGGGGCGCCGGGGGTGACGCAGGCGGAGCGCGAGGCGACCCTCAAGATCCCGTTCGTCGTGCCGGTCACGCCGGACCTCACCGCACCTGAACTCGGCGCCCTGGACATCACGTACCGGCCCCCGGCCGCATCGGCCGCCGGACAACGAGGACGTTTCCAGGTCAAGATCCCGGCTGTGTCGGACCTGGAGTCCGGCATCCCTAAGATCGCGCTCACCTGTCCGCGCTGCACCAGCCCCTCGGACACGCTTCGGTATCCGGCAGGCATCGTATTCCGGGTTGAGGGTGCGACCTTCGACGTAGAGGCCGACGCCCTGATCGGGCTTGCCGCAGGCGACGGCGAGCTTCCGTGTCATGGCCGTTAACGGCCGGGGCGCTGGAGCACCGTGGAAACGGGGTCTATCTCGGTGGCCGCCGACACGACCGCCCCCATCTTCACAGCGGCCCCGGACGTGGCCTATAACTGGAGTCTGGGCGCGGCCGCCGTCACGCTCGGCACGTCGCAGGCCACCACCGGCCTCCGGCGCCTTTCCTACACGCTCTTGCGCGAGGGCCTCGCCCCACGGAGGGGAACGTGCGCGCCGCACGGATGGACACGACCGTGGGCGTTCCGGCGGCCTTCCGGACCGGGAGGCCGGCCGAAACGCTCATGCTCCGCGTCACGGCACTCGCGCGAAACGGCCGGACGACCACCGCGACCGACACGCTCCGGGTCGAGGACACGGCGCCCGTCTTCCAGCAGGAGCCGAGCGCCCTCTACGACGGGCCCCGACGCGCGCCATCGTGCTGACGCCGGGCACCCGTTGGCCGCCCGCCGGGCTGGCCCGGATCCAGGTCCGCGTCGTACCGGACGGGCGGGATCCGGTGACGGGGGAGCAGGACGCCAAGGGCGCCAGCCCCTACGCCGCCGCGCCCATCTCCATTCCGATCCCCCTCCGTGGCGATGGGAAACCGGAGTCGTTCCAGGTGGAGATGACCGCCGTGATCCGGGGCGGGGCCACGACGAAGCGGACGCTCACGGTCGGTGGCTAACCTAACGTGGCTCAAGTTCGAAAAGGCCAGGTCGCCTCCGGGGCATCGCTGGCAGGCAGCAACAATATGTGTGCCGGGCACCGGTCGACGGCAAGGTGTATCCAGGCCAGGGAGATAGCAGGATGCTCCGTGTATGTGGCAAAGGGGGATGCCAGGCGGATCCAGGACGACGTGGAGTTCGCAGTCGGATCAGGCTACTGGTCGACGCCCTCCCGTCCGGGCGCGCTACAGGCAGGCACGGACGGCACCGAGGCGCTCAGCTTCTGCCGGTCTAAATGCCGAGAGGAGTGTATGGAGGCCGTCTCTACCCTGACGGCCAGCAATGCGAGTACGCCTGGACGGGGAGGCGAATCAGTACGCTAAAAGGTATTTCAACGACGTCTACGAGGTGTTCTACCCGGCCATTCCGTCGGCGCCGTCGTAGCGGAAGCCGTGGTGCTCTCGCCTTCCGAAGGTGCTCAGTGGGTAGACCGTACCACGAGAGAGATGAACGCAGGGACACCCATCCCAGGAGCGGTCATAGCATTTACTGATCGTTACGATGGCGACTGGTACACCTGCCGAAACACCAATGGCGCCAGCGTCTCAGCAGGCGCTGCCTCCATCAGTTGCTACTCTTACGATCAGTTAGGCACGTCGAGCCAGCTTCAGGTAGCCGTGGCTGCTGGGACGTGGGAATGGCCCAGCCGAAGCGGGGCCGTATTGAGCTATAACAACACGAATGGCGTGCCGGGCTACGTGTGCCGCGTGGCAGAGGTCAACTACACCACGGCAGATAACGCGTGGCGGGCGGGTCGCTGCTGCCGACCGGCGAGTGCGCCTACGTGCGGAGACAGGATTTCACCGCCCAGCGAAGCCGCAGCTACCAGGTGTTCTACGTGAGCACGCCCGAGCCCACGACGGTGCCGACGCCCACGGCCGCCGTGACGCTCAGCGCGAAGTCGTCCTACCCGTTCCGGGTAGACATCGGTACGGACCTCGACACCAGGTCCACGGCCTCGTGGCGAAGCGTAGAGGTGAAGCTGGCCCTGCAAGACGGCACCGTCGTGAAAGACTGGACGCTCGTCGCCCGGGCAAGCGGGGCGGGCCAGGATGCCATCGGCGTGGTGCCGCCGCGCGTGCTCCCTACGCTGGGCGTCGACAAGAGTACGTTCACCGTTGACCTGCCCGAACCTGGCCGTTCGCAGACCCTCGTGGCCTCCGTACGGGCGACCACTGTGCGGGGACGCGGTGGTGATCGCCACGTCTACCCCGATCACCATCACGCCCGACCTGACGCCGCCTGACTTCGGGGCCGTGACGGCGGCCGTAAGCTGCCCCGGCGCGCCCGCTCCGTGCGGGATCACGGCCCAGTTCTCCGTGTCCGACGTGCAATCCGGGCTCGGGGAAGTGGCCTGGGCCGTCGGGACCACGGCGGACACGCCGGTGGGTTCGCTGCAGTGGCAGACCAACGGGCTCGTCTGCACCGGGGCGGGGCGGGAAAAGGGCTGCTCCGCCCTCGAAGCCACGGTGCCGTCCGTCTCCGCCATGAACAGCTCCTTCGTGCTCTTTCTTCGCGCGGGCAACCTTACCCAGGCGAAGGAACTGCTGCCGGCCGAGCGGGAAAAGACCAAAAGCGCGTACACGCCCGTCTGGGTGGGCGTGAAGGGCGGGGCCGCGCCACCCGAGGGCGCCGTGATTGTGTATCAGGGACCCGGCCAGTACGGGGACCGTCCCAATCGCTACGTATGCCGGGCTACGTATGGAGGCACGGTCCGCCTCGGCTTTTACGTCCCCACCCACACTCCGAATAATGGGTATGATGCAGATCAAGCAGGTTGCCGCATCTCGGGCCAGGCGCTTGCGAAGAGCGATGTCGCGACCGGAGGTGGTAAATCGTGGACGAGGCCGAAGTGGTGCTCGCAACCGGCGCGTGGGTCCCGAACGGAGCGGACGACGGCCGGGATGCTCATTTCAGGCCCGAGCGCAAGCCAGACGCGCGTGGTATGCCGTGTGTACACGCAAAGTGACGGCGGCGCTGTCGCCGGAGAGGTGAACGGTACAGAGAGAGGAGTGATCGGCTGTGACCACTATACCTACTACAGGCGGCAAGGCTATATGACGAAGGATGGCGCGAGTCACTTCTTCCAGGTCATGCCCCCGCCGCAACCGCCCCCGCCCCCGCCACCCCCGCCGCCCGTCCCTGCCAGCGTCGTCTCCATCACGCCCGGCGCGGCGTGCATGAGTACCGACGTCCGGTTCTCGGCCAGCGTGCTGGCGACGCGCCGGTGTCGTACGCGTGGGACTTCGGCGACGGCTCCACAGGAACAGGCGCCGCTCCCTCGCACACGTACGCCCGCGCCGGCACCTTCACGGTGACGCTCAACGTCAGCAACACCGCAGGCAGCGGCTCGCAGACCAAGTCGCTCACCATTAGCGACTGCACGCCGCCGCCCGTCGCTGCCAGGGTCGTTTCGATTACGAGCACACCCGCCAGCGCGGCATGCATGAGTACCGACGTCCGGTTCTCAGCCAGTGTGCTGGGCGACGCGCCGGTGTCGTACGCATGGAACTTCGGTGACGGCACTACGGGGACGGGCGCCACTCCCTCGCATCCGTACAGCCGCGCGGGCAGGTACACCGTCACCCTGACCGCCAGCAACCGCGCCGGCAGCGGCGCGCAGGCCAGGGAGCTAACCGTCAACGACTGTACGCCACCGCCGCCCGTCGCGACGACCACACCGGTGTGGGTGCCCGTCACGGGCGGTGTGGTGCCCTCCACTGCGCTGCGTTCGAGCGACAGCCCGGCCGAGTACGTGTGCCGGGCCTCGTACCAGGGCGCGCCTGCATCCGGGCCGCTACAGCGGCGGCGCATGCCGGATCGGATGGGGCGGCGCCGAACGGGTCGTCACGGCGGCTGAAGTCGTCGTCGTGACCGGGCAGTGGGAGGCCCCTGGGCGGACAGGATGGCTTAGCGGCGGCAGTGAGGGCGCTCAGGCGCTCGGCGTGTGCCGGGTTCAGAACGGGTCGGGCTGGTTGTCTGGCAAGCGGATGCCCAGCGGCGACTGCAACTACGGCACAAACGGAGCCGAGAGGAGCACGAAGGTTTACCAGGTCTTCTATACGTCACCGCCGCCTCCGCCCGTCGCGACGGCCACACCGGTGTGGGTGCCCGTCACGGGCGGCGTGGTGCCTTCCACCGCGCTGCGTTCGAGCGACAGCCCGGCCGAGTACGTGTGCCGGGCCTCGTATCAGGGCGCGGCCTCCACCTTGGGCCGCTACAGCGGCGGCGCGTGCCGGATCGGATGGGGGCGGCGCCGAACAGGTCCTCCCAGTGTCCGAAGTCGTCGTCGTGAGCGGGCAGTGGACCACGGTATCGCCCTCGGCAACGCGTACAGGGATGCTCGCCGGGGGAACGAGGGCGGCAAGGCGCTCTACGTGTGCCGCGTGCAGACCGCGCAGGCCCAGGTGGCGGGTCGTGCGGCAAGTCGCCAGCTGCTACCCGGTGGTGGATGCAGCTACGCCAATGCCAACGGACGCGAAGACAGTCTCCACGAACTACCAGGTCTTCTATCCGAGGTAACGATATGCGCCCCCTTTGGCCCCTGGTGGCTCTTCTCGTCTGCGCGGCCTCGGCCCGTGCCCAGTCCGGCGCGCCGCCGCTCGGCCTCCGGGTCGTCGCGCGGGCCGATTCCTCCGTCTACCTCTACGCCACGGCCCCGGCCACCGCCGGGCGCGGCTTCGTCTACTACCGGCGCACCGGAGCACGGCCCGTTCGTCCGGCTCAACGCCGGCGCCCACGCGGGCCCTCGAATCGTCCTACGCCTTTGCCGACTCCGTAGGCCCCGCCTTCGAAGCCATCCTCGACCTGACCCGCCAGGCCGACACGACCGCCGCCTACGCGCGCCTCGTCGCCGATCCCGTCGCGGGGAGCCTGCTCGCGTTCCAGGACCCCGCCGTGGCCCGCGCCCTCGGGCCGCCTGTACGTGGACCGGCGCGCCCCGCTCGGCGCGCGCGTCACCTACCGGGTCGCGCAGGTCGACGCGCTCGACGCCCCGACCGGCGCAGACGCGCCGAGGTGACGCTCACGCTCACCCCGACGCGCCCGGCCCCGCCGGCCGCCCTCACCGCCGAGAGCCAGGGCACGCGCGGCACGCTCCGCTGGCGGTACGCGCCCAACCGGCGGGGCGAGGACGACCGCGTGCATCGGCTTCCACGCCTACAGCGCCGCGGCCGGTCAGGCCCGCACCCGCCTCAACGACGGATCGTGCTGCGCGACGAGGGCACCGACCGCTTCACGCATCCCCTTCACCGCCGACAGCACCGGGCAGCCGCTCACGTTCACCGTCGAAGCGCTCGACGTGACCGGGCAGCCCAGCGAAGCCGCCCGCCTCGACTACACGCCGCCCGACAACGACCCGCCCGGCCTCATCGAAGGCGTGGCCGCGATCGCGCCGCCCCGACGGCGCCGTCGAGATCACCTGGCCGCCGGGCGTGGACGCCGACCTGGCGGGCTACTACGTCTACCGCGCCGCTTCGGTGCAGGACACGGTCGGCATGGTGCGCCTCACCCCCACGCTCATCGCGCCCTTTGACCCCGTGTTTGTAGACGCGGGCGCCACGGGGCCGGGCGCGCGAACCTTCGCCTACCGCGTCGCGGCGGTAGACCGGGCCGGCAACGAGGGCCGCCGCAGCAACGCGGCCGTCGCGGAGGTGGAAGACCATGTGCCGCCTGCCGCTCCCGAAGCGCTCGCGGGCACCCTCACGGAAGGCCGGGTCGCCCTGCGCTGGCAGGTGGCCGAGCGGACTCCGGACCTCGCCACCTACCTCGTCTTCCGACGCCAGATCGCGCCCGGCGCGCCCGGCAACGAGGTGCGCCTCAACCCGGCCCCGTGCGGGTCCCGGCCTACGAAGACGTCACCGGAATCGAGGAAGGCGCGTCGTATCGCTACCGCGTCGCCGCACTCGACTCCACCAACAACGTCTCGGCCTCCGACTCCATCCTCGTGTTCGCGCCCAACGTGACGCCCCCTGCGGCCCCGCCGTCCGTCATTGCGCGGGTGGACGCGTGGGGGCGGTGACGGTCCAGTGGTCGCCCTCCGGCTCCTCAGACGTCGTCGCCTACGCGCTTCACCGGATCGAAGGCGTCCGACAGACGCTCGTCGGCCGCCTCCCGGCGCCAGCCTCTGCCGTTGGCCGATGCAGGCCGCCCGCATCGGGGCCACCTACGCGTACGCGAGTGACGGCCATCGACGAAGCCGGCAACGTGAGCGCGCCCGCGCTGTCATCGCCGATCTCGGTGCGCGACGGCGAGGCGCCCCGCGTGGTGCGCAACGTGCAGGCGGTGGCCCAGGCGGATGGCGTGCTCGTGGCGTGGGAGCCGGTGCCGAGCGAAGACCTCGCAGGCTACCGCGTGCTCCGTTCCAGCATCGCCACCGGGCAGTACGACGTGGTGAAGGAGATGTCCATTGGAGCGCCCGGCGTGCCGCTCCAATGGACGGACAGCGCTGGACGCGCCGGGATGTGGTACCGCGTCGTCGCGGTGGACACGAGCGGCAACGAGAGCGAGGCCCCCGCACCCGTCCAGGCGGCGCCCGTGCGGCAGTGAGGGCGGCCGTCCTCCTGCTCGTCCTGCTGATGGCGGGCCCGGCTGCGCTCGCGCAGCGCGTGCCGCAGGCCGCGCCCGCACCGTCCAGGCCAGAGGCGGCGTCTCCGCTGGCGCGCGGCGTGGCGCTGCTCAACGCGCGCCGGCCCGCCGAGGCGGTTCCCCTGCTCGAAACGGCCCTCCGCGCCGACAGCCTCCACGAAGCGCCCTTTGCCGCGCTCGTCACGGCCTACTTGGCGGCGGGCCGCTACCGGAACGCGGAGACGACCGCCGGACGTGGGCTCCGGCGCTTCCCGTCGTCGCTCGAACTCGCACGGCTCCGGGCGGAGGCCCTCGTCGGGCGCGAGGCGCTCCCCGAAGCGCTCGCCGCCTACCGCCCCCTCGAAAGGCGGGGCGGGGCGGTGGTCCGCGCCCGGATCGGAGCGCTGGAACGGGCGCTCGGCGTGCGGGCGGCGCAGGCCGGGCGGCTGGACGAGGCCGCCGCGCACCTCGAACAGGCCCGCGAGCGGCTGCCGGATTCGGTGAGCGTGGTGCGCGAACTGGCGAGCGTCTACCTCGAACGCGCGGCGTGGGCACCGGCGCAGGCAGCGGCCGAGGCGGGGCTCGCGCGGTTTCCGAACGATGCGTTCCTGCTGCGCGCCCGCGCCGTCGCCCTCGCGCGCGCCGGTGAGCCCGCCGCCCGGCTGGACGCCTTCGCGCAACTCTTCCGCCGCGACACGACCGACATTCCGGCCGGCCTCACGCTGGCCGAAGCGCTCGCCCAGAACCGGCGCCCCCAGGAGGCCTGGGAACTGCTGCTGCGCCTCGGCAACGCCCACCCGGACGACCGGCGCGTCTTCGAAGCCCAGGCGGCGCTGGCCATGTCCGCCCTCAACCCGGGCGCGGCGCTCGGCGCGCTCAGACAGGTCCGCCGCCTCGCACCGACTGATGCCACCGTGCTCGTACGGATCGGCGAGGCGTACGAAAGCCTGCGCGCGTGGGAGGCCGCGCGGGCCGCCTACGACAGCGCCGCCGTCCTGACGGGCGAGGTGCAAGCCGCGCGCCTCCGGGTCGCCCGCACATTCGTCCGGCAGGACACCCTTCAGGCCGCGCTCGTGCGCTACCGCGACCTCATCTTCGCGCAACCCGACAGCGTGGCGCTCCTCCAGGAAGCCGCTGCCGTCTACGAGATCGCCGGGCGCTGGGCCGACGCGCGCCGGGTGTATGAGACGCTCGGCCGGCACGGGGCATGGGAACGGTGGCGGCTCGGCCGCGCCCTCGAACGTACCGCAGCGCTGCCGGCGGCGCGTGTCGCCTACCGTCAGGCCCTCGCTGAAGGTGCGCCCCATCCGTTCGCCCTGTGGCGTCTTGCGGTGCTCGACAGCACGGGGCAGGGGTGTGCACTGGCGGAGCGCGGCGTTCGCCTGGCGTATAAGGCGCCCGGGGCTGGCGCCTTTTCGGATCGTCCGAGCGGCACAGGGGGTGCCGTGGCAGAATTCCAGGCCCGGGCCGACAGCGCCGAGGTGCTGCAATCCCGGCTGCTCCATACGCTCTCCGCCCTGTGCCCCAGTACCACCGCGCGCCGTACCCTCAGCGTTCTGGCGAGCCAGAACACGGGCGAGGTCACGCTTCGCCTGGCGCTAGCCAAGCTCGCGGCAGCCGCAGGAGACACGGTGTCCGCCCTCCGTGAGCTCGTAGAGGCCACGCGGCGGGCGCCCCGCCAGGCCGATGTCCATGTGGCGCTTGGGCGGCAGTACGAAGCATATGGCCAGCTCGGCGAAGCCCGGGCGTCCTACGAACGCGCCCTCTCGCTCGCGCCGGCAGCGCCCGAGCGTTACCGAGACCTGGCGCGGGTGGCGGGAGCTCTGGGCGTGCTCGACGCCTTGCTTGATCGCTGGAGAGCACGTCTCCGCACCACGCCCGCCGACGCCGTGCTACGGGAGGAACTCTCGCAAGCCCTGGCGCAGGCGGGGCGAACGACCGAGGCGGCCGCCCTCCGGGCCGGCGGTCAGTAGTGGGCGCAGATCCCTTCTGGTGGGCCTTCCGCGGGCTTATACCAGATCCGACCGATGAGTACGGGAATGTCCCCTCGATCATTGATGATGGATCATGGCCAGAGAGCACATCTGGGCGTCTCTGACCATGATCAATGATCCGTGATCAACCCGGTGATCCCTGACCAAGCAACCGGATGTGGTATTACAGGGCAATTGCGCGGTCATGCCAGGGCGCCCTTGTGGACCGGTCCGCAAATGGTCCGCAAAGTGTGGCAATTCGTGGCAGCGAGAGCCTGAACGAGAAACGGCCCCAGGACGGCGAGATCGCGCATTCTGGGGCCGTTTTGCGGGGTGGAGGTAAGGAGATTCGAACTCCTGGCCTCTGCAGTGCGATTGCAGCGCTCTACCAACTGAGCTATACCCCCTCAGCGGACGTGCAAACTACGGCGCGCGGCAGCGCCTCCGCAACGCAACGGCTGGTCTGCTCTTCTGAGGCTGCGTGAATCCCGTGCCCGGGCCCGGCTTCCCGCACGCTGCGCGCAGGCCGGGCGCAACCTCCACGGCCCCCTCCCGGTTAACGGCCGACGATCTCACCCTTTGCCATGCAGCCCGCGGCCCCCGCTCGCCTCCGCAACCCCTTCGGCGCCCGCGCCACCTTCGATACCGGCGCCGGGAACGCCTACCTCTACCGCCTCGACACGCTCGTCGAGCAGGGGTTCGAGGGCATCCGTACGATGCCGTTCTCGATCAAGGTGCTCCTCGAAGCGCTCCTGCGCGAGTGCGACGGCTACCTCGTCACCGAGGAGAACGTGCGCCAGCTCGCCGCCTACAACCCGGCCGCCCCGGCGGCGGAAGAGATCCCGTTCATGCCCGCGCGCGTGCTGCTTCAGGACTTTACGGGCGTCCCGGCCGTGGTGGACCTTGCGGCGATGCGCGCGGCGATGGACCGCCTCGGCGGCGACCCGGACCGCATCAACCCGCGCGTGCCGGTCCACCTCGTCATCGACCACTCGGTGATGGTGGACCACTTCGGCGCCGCCGATTCGGCGCAGCTCAACCAGCAGCTCGAGTTCACGCGCAACAAGGAGCGCTACGAGTTCCTCCGCTGGGGCCAGCAGGCGTTCGACAACTTTTACGTCGTCCCGCCCGCCTCGGGCATCTGCCACCAGGTCAACCTGGAGTACGTGGCGAAGGCGGTGTGGACGCGCCCCGAGGACGACGGCATCGTGGCCTACCCGGACTCGCTCGTCGGCACGGACTCGCACACGACGATGATCAACGGCCTCGGCGTGACCGGCTGGGGCGTCGGCGGTATTGAGGCGGAGGCGGTCATGCTCGGGCAGCCCATCTACATGCTCATGCCGGAGGTGGTGGGCTTCCGCCTCACCGGCGCGCTTCCCGAAGGCGCCACCGCCACCGACCTCGTGCTCACCGTCACCGAGATGCTGCGCAAGTTTGGCGTGGTGGGGCGCTTCGTCGAGTTCTTCGGGCCGGGCCTCTCGGCGCTCCCCGTGCCGGACCGCGCGACGATTGCCAACATGGCCCCCGAGTACGGCGCCACGATGGGCTTCTTTCCTGTGGACGAGCAGACGCTTCGCTACCTCCGCCGCACGGGCCGCGACGAGGCGACCGTCCAGCTCGTCGAGCGCTACACGAAGGCGCAGGGACTCTTCCGCACCGACGAGACGCCCGACCCGCAGTTCTTCGCCACGCTCGACCTCGACCTCTCGACCGTCGAGCCGAGCCTCGCCGGGCCGAAGCGCCCGCAGGACCGGATCGCGCTCACCGACGTCAAGCAGCAGTTTGCCGCCAGCCTGCTCGCCCCCAACGGCCCGCGCGGCTTTGGCCTCAAGCCCGAAGACCTCGCCAGCACCGGCGCCTACCACCCGGGCGGCGACGGGCAGGCGGACGTGGACACGCTCCAGCATGGCGATGTCGTGATCGCGGCCATCACGTCGTGCACGAACACCTCCAACCCGAGCGTCATGCTCGGCGCGGGCCTGCTCGCCAAAAAGGCGCTCGAACGCGGCCTCGTGCGCAAGCCCTACGTCAAGACGAGCCTCGCGCCGGGCTCGCGCGTGGTGACGGAGTACCTCGAACCGCGCGGGCCTCACCGATTCGCTCAACGCGCTCGGCTTCAACCTTGTCGGCTACGGCTGCACGACGTGTATCGGCAACTCGGGGCCGCTGCCGGACCCGGTCCTGGCGGCCATCACCGAGGGCAAGCTCGTCGCGGCGGGCGTGCTCTCGGGCAACCGCAACTTCGAGGGGCGCATCCACGCCAGCGTGCAGGCCAACTTCCTCGCCTCGCCCCCGCTCGTGGTCGCCTACGCGCTCGCGGGCACGGTGGACATCGACCTGACGACGCAGCCGCTCGGGCAGGACGCGAGCGGGCAGGACGTGTACCTCAAGGACGTCTGGCCGAGCGCCGACGAGATCGAGCGCCTCATCGAGGAGACGATCACGCCGGACGTGTACCGGCAGGAGTACGACGGCATCGAAAACTCGAACGCCGACTGGAACGCCATCACGATCCCGGACGGCAGCCTCTACGTGTGGGAAGACGGCTCGACCTACATCCAGGAGCCGCCCTACTTCATGGGCCTCGCCCCGGAGCCGTCCGCCATCGAGCCCATCAGCGGGGCGCGCGTGCTGCTGCAGGTGGGCGACTCGACGACGACCGACCACATCTCCCCGGCGGGCTCGATCAAGGCGTCCTCGCCGGCGGGCGAGTACCTGATCCAGCACGGCGTCAAGCCGCTCGACTTCAACTCATACGGCTCGCGGCGCGGCTCGCACGACGTGATGGTGCGCGGCACGTTCGCCAACATCCGCATCAAGAACCTCATGATGGGCGGCGTCGAGGGGGGCATGGCGAAGTACCTGCCCACCGGCGAGGCGATGTCGATCTACGACGCGTCCGCAAAGTACCTCGCCGACGGCACGCCGCTCGTGGTGCTCGGCGGCAAGGACTACGGCATGGGCTCCTCGCGCGACTGGGCGGCCAAGGGCACCGCGCTGCTCGGCGTCAAGGCGGTCATCGTCGAGTCGTTCGAGCGCATCCACCGCTCCAACCTGATCGGGATGGGCGTCCTCCCGCTCGTGTTCGCGGACGGGCAGACCGCGCAGTCGCTCGGCCTCGACGGGGCGGAGACGTTCTCGATCCCCGTCACCGACACCGTGCAGCCGCGCCAGCGCCTCACCGTCACGGCGACGAAGGAAGACGGCACGGCGGTCACGTTCGAGACCGTTTGCCGCCTCGACACGCCGGTCGAAGTGGACTACTACCGCAACGGCGGCATCCTCCACTTTGTCCTCCGCGACTTTCTGCGCGGCCGGGCCTGAGCCCCCCGCAACAGTCAGGAGGCTGCGCGCCCCGTCTTCCGAGAGGAGGTCGGGGCGCGCGGGCGTAAAAAATTCCGGCGGCCCGGCTTAAGGGGGTCTGCAGGATGGCCGATGTCGCTAGACGACAGCCTCCCGCTGCGACCGTCCCTCGCGCGTCGTCCCACCTTACGTCCTTCTCCGGCGATGCTTCCCACCGTTTCCTTCGCGCAGGCCCAATCGCTGGGCAGCGCCCGTCGTTTCGCGCTCTCGGCACTGCTCACGCTGCCCATCGCGCTCTACTTCATGACCTTCGGCCAGGGTGGCCCGGCCGACACCGTCTCGGCGTACCTGCGCGAAGGCGCGGTCTACTTTGCCCAGAGCCTGGGCGCGGGCGGCGCGGGCGCGCTGTTCGTGTCCGCCATCTTCGGCACGTTCGTCATCCCGATGCTCGCCTTCGCGCTCGCGTGGACGGCGGGGCGCCTCGGGACGGCGCAGGTGCTCCTGGCGTGGCTCGGGCAGTCGCTCGTGAACGCGTGCCAGTTCGTCAACGGCGTGGCGCCGGCACCCGCCCACCTCGAATACGCGGCGTCGCTGCGCCTGGTCGGGCTGCAGTCGCTGGGCCTGGAGCAGGTGTCGATGACGCTGGGCGCCGTGTGCTTCCTCGTCGGCGCGGCGCTCTTCGTGGTCGCGCTCGTGCTGCCGCTGCGCTACTCGCAGCCCCGCCGCACCGTCGATCCGTCCTCCCGCACCTACCGGACGCCGAGCTGGTGAGCACGCGGGGGCCGGGCCCTCTGGGGCTGTTCCGCACGCGGAGCAGCCCTTTTTTGTGGGCGATCCCTCCGTTTCGGGCCAAGACGCGCGGCCCAAACGAAAGCGCCCTCCGAACCTGGAGCGGTTCGGAGGGCGGCAGGGAGCGGGACACGAGACTCGAACTCGCGGCCTCCACCTTGGCAAGGTGGCGCTCTACCAACTGAGCTAGTCCCGCCTGCAGGGACCGCAATAATACGGCGCCGGAGCGGGGGGCGTCAAGCGCGCAGGCCTCGGCGACGCCTTCTCACGGAGCGTTCACGAAGCAGCCCGCCTCTGCGGGCTCAGGGCGTGATCGGCAGCAGCGGGCCCGCCTTCTTCTGCGGCGTCACGAGCACCTTGTCGACCCGGTGGTGGTCGAGGTCTACGATCTCGAAGCAGAACCCGCCCCACTCGAACTTCTCGGAGGCCACCGGCACATGGCCGAGGTGGTCGAGGATGAAGCCCGCGAGCGTGTGGTAATGCGCCTCGGTTTCGTAGGGCAGGTGCTTGACGTCGAGTACGTCTTTGAGCTCCTCGATGGACAGGCCGCCGTCGAGCAGGTACGAGCCGTCGTCGCGGCGGACGATCTCGGGGTCCGGGTCGTCCGGGTCGTTGTCGAACTCGGCGACGGCCTCCAGCACCTCGTTGTTGGTGATGAGCCCCTGAATCGAGCCGTGCTCATCTACGACGAGCGCGAGGTGGCGGCGGTTGCTGCGGAGGGCTTCGAGGAGCTTGAGCGCCGAGAGCGAACCCGGCACGATGAGCGCCGAGTGGCACGCTTCCTCGATCTCGAAGACCCCGTCGGCAATCATGCGCGCGAGCAGGTCTTTGGTGCGCACGACGCCCACGATGTGGTCGAGGTCGCCCCGGGCGACGGGGAAGCTGGAAAAGCCGGACGTGGCGACCTTCTGCCGGTTGACCTCGGCGGCGTCTTCGAGGTCGAGCCAGACGATGTCGCGGCGCGGGGTCATGAGCGCGCGCGTGCGCTGGTCGCCGAGCCAGAGCACGTTCTCGACGAGTTCGCGCTCGGCGTCCTCGAACACGCCGGCCTCGGCGCCCTGAGCGAGCAGGTGCGTGATCTCCTCGTCCGTGACCAGCGGCTCGGCGGTCTGGTTGCGGCCAATAAAGCGGGTGATGAAGCCGGTCGAAACCTCCAGCAGCTTCACGAACGGGCTCACCACGCGCGCGAGCATCTGCATCGGCACCGCTACGGCAACCGCGATGCGCTCCGGGTTGGCGAGCGCGACCCGCTTGGGCGCAAGCTCGCCCACGACGAGCGACAGGTACGTGATGGCCATCACCACGAGGCCCAGGCCGAGCGGGCCGGCCCACGCCGGGTCCATGCCCCGCTGGGCGAACGTTTCGGTGAGCTTGGCGCCGAGGCGGGCGCCGCCGAACGTACCGGTGAGGATGCTGATGAGCGTGATGCCCACCTGCACAGTCGAGAGAAAGCGCGTCGGCTCGTCGATGAGCTGGAGCGCCACGCGGGCGCCGCGCTCGCCGTCGTCGGCGCGCTGCTGCAGGCGCGCTTTCCGGGACGAAAACACGGCCAACTCGCTCATCGAGAACAGGCCGTTGGCCAGAATCAGCAGCAGCAGAATGAAGACTTCTAGCGCGACGGGCATTTAGGTGGGTGCAGGCCCGCCGCAATGATACGACGGGCGCCGAACAGGGCAGGGGCCCAAATGGGAAATCAGAAATCGCCCCGGGCACTTGCCGGGGCGATTTCTGACGTTTCGCCTGCGGCGAGGACTGGCGGCGCGCCCGGCGGCTTACATCGCGTGGCTCGAATCGGCCTGCGGCGTGAACACGGTGATGAGGCCGCACGCCTGCCGCGCCCCGGCGGCCCCGGCGGGCTGGCTCGTGAGGTCGTCGGCCTTCTGGTGGACGATGACGGCGTGGCCGAGGATGCTGTTGGGGCCGGTGAGCATCAGGCGCGGGTCGAGGCGGTCGAGCGTCGCCACGCCATCGGCCCCGGCGGTGATGTTGCCGAGGTCGCCGTCGTGGCGGTGGGCGGCGTCGGGAGCGCCGTGGAGCGTGTCGGCGCCGGCAAAGTGCGGACCGGCGGCGCCGGCGGGGTTCGGGTCCGTGTCCGGGTCGTCCGGCAGGTCGGCGGCCTCGCACGAGGTGCCGGCGTGGACGTGGAAGCCGTGCTCGCCGGGGGCCAGGCCCGTCACCCGGGCGGTGACGCGCACGCCCCCGGCCTCCGGCGTGAACGTCGCCTCTCCGGACACGCCCGAGCCGCCGGCGTCGGCCAGCTGCACGACGAGCGCGGCACTCGAATCGGGCATCATGTCGGTCGTTGCGGTCGTGTCGATGGCGGGGACGTCGGCGGCCTCCTGCTTACAGGCGCCGAGCGTGAGCGCGCCGAGGGCCAGGGGGAGGAGAATGCGGCGAGTTTGCATAGGAGCGGGGGTAAAGGGCGCGGAGAAGGTCGCTATCGTGCTTCGGGGCGCCAAGGTGCGGCGCGCCATTCACCGCATCGTTACCCCTGTTCTGGCCCATGGCGCCCGCGCTGCTCGAAGCCACGGACCTCGGCCACGCCTTCGGGGCGCGCGTGCTGTTTCGGCGGCTGCACCTGCGCGTGACGCCTGCGGCGCCGCTCGCGGTTGTGGGGGCCAACGGGGCGGGCAAGAGCACGCTCGTGCGCGTGCTCGCGGGACTGCTCGCCCCCCGGCGCGGCACCGTGACGCTCCACGCCGGCGGACAGGCGGTGCCGGACGCCGCGCGGCCCCTCCGCACGGGCTTCGTGGCGCCCGCGCTCGGCCTCTACGACGCGCTCACGGTGGCCGAGCACCTGGCCTTCGTGGCGGATGCGCGGGGCGAGGCCGCCCTCCACGCCCGCATCCCCGCGCTGCTCGACGACGTGGGCCTGGCCGGGCGTGTCCACGACGCCGTCGGCACGCTCTCGACGGGCCTCAAGCAGCGCGTGCGCCTCGCCTGCGCGCTGCTGCCCGCGCCGCCGCTCCTCATCCTCGACGAGCCTACCGCCAACCTCGACGCCGCCGGCACGGCGCTCGTGCGGCGCCTGTGCGAGGCCCACACCGCACGCGGTGGCCTGCTCGTGATTGCCACGAACGACCCGGCAGAGGCCGCGTGGGCCACGCAGCACGTCACCGTCGGCGGTGCTGCGGACGGGTAGCCGCCACCGCTGTTTCTCGGCGCACGTTCCAGGGCATCCTGGTGGGGCGGGGCGCCACGCAACGAAGCCTCGTAGACAGGGCCACGCCCGGGGTTCTCGGGGGCTCGGCGGGGTGCGGGCGCGGACTGCTTTGCCACCGCAGCGTAAGGAGGAAAACTCGGAGCGATGGTTTGACCAAGCATCGTTGTTACAAGTATTTAGGTCTGGGAAGTTGTCTTCCGGATGGATTGGCTTAGCATGACGAGGACCCTTCGCGCTGGTGCTACAACGCCCCGAAGGAATGGCCCCGGCTACGTTCCCGGCGTAGCGCTCCTCGTCTTCCCGAGCGTACCCCTTGCCGTCCGACTCCCCCCACCGCATGCCCCGCGGGGCGCACCTGATCTCGACGCCCTCGTACCATGGCCTGTACACACTGGCCTGTGAGGTCTTCGGCAGCGAGCGCCTGGCCGAGGACTGGCTCATGACGGTGCAGTCTCCGTGGAATGTGCTCCCCTCATACCTCGCGCAGACCACGGAGGGCGCGGAGCAGGTGGCGTGCGCCCTCCGCACGCTCCAGGGCCCGCGAAGGGGAATATGGCCCGGGGAGGGGGCCGGGCTTTCATCGGGGCTGGCTTCTTCCCCGGAGCTTGCCCCCGGCCCGGTACCTCCACCGCGTCCGTTCTGCTGACGCTCCCCAGCGCACCTGGCCCTCCTGCAGCGTTCCCCGATCAAGCGGAGACGCTGGGGCCGGTCTGCGATCCACGCGCCGGCCGCGCCGCCGCTGCCCTCCGCTCTCCCTGATGCCTGATACCCTCACCCCCTCGGCCCCCCCGAGGCCCTCGCAGACCGACCTCCAACGCCTCGACGCCTACTGGCGCGCGGCGAACTACCTCTCGGTCGGGCAGATCTACCTGCGCGGCAACCCACTTGCTGCGCACCCCGCTCACGATCGACCACGTGAAGCCGCGGCTGCTCGGCCACTGGGGCACGACGCCCGGGCTCAACTTCGTGTACGCGCACATGAACCGCGTCATCCGTGCGCGCGACCTGAACGCCCTCTTCGTGGCGGGCCCCGGGCATGGCGGCCCCGGCGTGGTCGCCAACACCTACCTCGAAGGGACCTACAGCGAAGTCTACCCCACGATCACGCGCGACGCGGACGGGCTCGCGCGCCTGTTCACCCAGTTCTCGTACCCCGGCGGCATTCCGAGCCACGTCGCGCCCGAAACGCCCGGCTCCATCCACGAAGGCGGCGAACTCGGCTACTCGCTGCTCCACGCCTTCGGCGCCGTCTTCGACAACCCGGACCTGATCGTCTGCTGCGTCGTCGGCGACGGCGAGGCGGAAACGGGCGCGCTCGCGACGAGCTGGCACTCGAACAAGTTTCTCAACGCGGCGCGCGATGGCGCCGTGCTGCCCGTGCTCCACCTCAACGGCTACAAGATCGCCGGCCCCACGGTGCTCGCCCGCATCCCCGAGGCCGAGCTCACCGCGCTGCTGCGCGGCTACGGCTACGAGCCGCACGTACGTCGCGGGCGACGACCCGATGACGATGCACGCGCTGATGGCGGATACGCTCGACGCGGTGATCGAGGAGATCGCACGGCATCCAGACCCGCGCCCGGCAGGCGACGGGCGAAGCGCTGCCCCGCTGGCCGATGATCGTGCTCCGCTCGCCGAAGGGGTGGACCGGGCCGAAGACGGTGGACGGCAAGCCGACCGAGGGCTCGTTCCGCTCGCACCAGGTGCCGCTGGCCGGCCTCGCCGAGAACCCCGCGCACCTCGCGCTCCTGGAGGCGTGGCTGCGCAGCTACCGGCCCGAGGAGCTGTTCGACGAGGACGGCGCGCTCCTGCCGGAGCTGGCCGCCCTCGCCCCGTCGGGCACGCGGCGCATGAGCGCCAACCCGCACGCCAATGGCGGGCTGCTGCTCCAGGACCTCGTCATGCCCGACTTCCGCGATTATGCGGTTGCCGTCCCCGCGCCCGGCGCCACGACGGCCGAAGCCACCCGCGTGCTGGGCACGATGCTCCGCGACGTGATGCGCCTCAACGACGACGCGGCCAACTTCCGCGTGATGGGCCCCGATGAGACGAGTTCCAACCGCCTCGACGCGCTGTTCGAGGCCACGGGCCGCATGTCGGCCGCCGAGATCCTGCCCACCGACGTCCACGTCACGCCGGACGGGCGCGTCATGGAGGTGCTCAGCGAGCACATGTGCCAGGGGTGGCTCGAAGGCTACCTGCTCACCGGCCGGCACGGCCTGTTCTCGTGCTACGAGGCGTTCATCCACATCGTGGACTCGATGTTCAACCAGCACGCGAAGTGGCTCAACACGACGCGCCGCATCCCCTGGCGGGCGCCGATCGCGTCGCTGAACTACCTGCTCACCTCGCACGTCTGGCGGCAGGACCACAACGGCAACAGCCACCAGGACCCGGGCTTCCTCGACCACGTGGTCAACAAGAAGGCCGACGTCGGTGCGCGTCTACCTCCCGCCCGACGCGAACACCCTGCTCTCGGTGGCCGACCACTGCCTGCGGAGCCGCGACTACGTGAACGTCATCGTGGCCGGCAAGCAGCCCGCCGCGCAGTGGCTCGACATCGAGGACGCGGCGGCGCACTGCAAGGCCGGCCTCGGCGTCTGGGACTGGGCGAGCACGGACGGCGGGCGCGACCCGGACGTCGTGATCGGCTGCGCGGGCGATGTGCCGACGCTCGAAGCCCTCGCGGCCACCGCGCTGCTGCGGGAGCGGCTGCCGGGCCTGCGCGTGCGGCTGGTGAACGTCGTCGACCTGATGACGCTCCAGCCGCAGGTCGAGCATCCCCACGGGCTCAGCGACACAGCCTTCGATGCGCTCTTCACGACGGACAAGCCCATCGTGTTCGCCTTCCACGGCTACCCCTGGCTCATCCACCGGCTCACCTACCGGCGCACCAACCACGGCAACCTCCACGTGCGCGGCTACAAAGAGGAGGGCACCACGAGCACGCCCTTCGACATGACGGTGATGAACGACCTCGACCGCTTCCACCTCGTCCGCGACGTGATCGCGCGCGTGCCGGGCCTGGCGCAGACCGCCGACGGGATGAAGACGGACGCCTACTGCCAGTCGCGCCTGTCCGAGCACCACGCCTACATCCGCGCCCACGGCGACGACATGCCCGACGTGCGCGACTGGCAGTGGCCCGCGTGAAGGTCCTCGCCCTCAACGCCGGGTCGAGCAGCCTCAAGGCGTCGCTGTTCGACCTCGCCGCGCCGGGCCCCCTCGGAGCGGTCCCCACGGGCCTGTGCTGGGAACAGGAGCGCGCTGCCGGCACCCCGCTGGAAGCGTTGCTGGCGCCCCTCTGGACCGGCCCCGGCGCGCGCTTGACGGGTCCGGAGGAGGTGGACGTGGTCGGGCACCGGGTCGTACACGGCGGCCCCACGCTGACGGCGAGTGTGCGGGTGACGCCGGCCGTGCGCGCGGAGATCGGCCGGGTGGCGGACCTCGCCCCCGCGCACAACGCCGCCGCCCTCGCCCTGATGGACGCGGCCACCCACCTCTTCGGCGCCGAGACGCCGCAGGTGGCCGTCTTCGATACGGCCTTCCACCACACGATGGCGCCGGCGGTGTTCACGTACGCCGGGCCGTATGCCTGGGTAGGGCAGGGAATCCGCCGGTACGGCTTCCACGGGCTCAGCCACCAGTACGCGTCGCACCGGGCGGCCAGGCTGATCGGCCGTCCCGTGGAGGAGCTGCGCATCGTGACCTGCCACCTCGGAAGCGGCTGCTCGCTCGCGGCGGTCGCGCGAGGCCGGTCCGTCGACACGACGATGGGGTTCACGCCGCTCGACGGGCTGCCGATGGCGCGCCGCTCGGGCGCCATCGACCCGGGCCTGCTGCTCTACCTGTTGCGTTCGGGCGCGCATACCCCCGCCTCGCTCGACCACCTCCTCCACCACGAATCCGGGCTCGCGGGCCTCTCCGGCACGAGCGGCGACATGCGGGCCGTGCTGGCAGGGGTGGCGGCCGGCGACCACCGGGCGCGCCTCGCGCTCGACGTGTTCGTGCACCATGTGCGGCAGGGCATGGCCGCGATGGCGACCACCATGGCCGGCCTCGACGCGCTCGTGTTCACGGGCGGCGTCGGGGAGCACGCGCCCGCCGTGCGCGCCGCAACTTGCTCCGGGCTGGCCTTCCTGGGCGTCGCGGTCGATCCGCTCCGGAACGAGGGGGCGGGGGAAGCGGAAATTTCGGCGCCGGGCGCCCATGTCTCTACGTGGGTCGTCCCCGCACAGGAGAACGGGATGATCGCGCGGGAGAGCCTGCTCTTCGCGGCGTCCTCCCCGGATTCCTGCGCCCCCCGCGTTTCCCATGCTGCGGGGATATAGTCGGCGAAGGGCCAGAGACACGCCGACGTGCCCCGACTGCTTCGTGGTGCTGCTCAACATCATTCGTTACAAGTATTTAAGCCGGAAGTGTCGGCGGGCGTTCGGATGCGCGTAGCCTGTTCTGGAATCTTCGCGTCCAGCCTGGTCTCTCCGAAGGAATGGTCCCTGTCACGCCCCCCTCGTGACGCTTTGTCCTCCTCGGAGATCGCCTCATGCCTCTTGCTCCTGCGCGCTTCCTACCCACTGCCCTGCCTGGATACGGGGGGCGCCGTTTTAGGGGGGCGATCTCCCTCTGTGCCCTCGCCCTCGTGGGGGGCCTCTTCGGCGGGCTCGGGCCGGGAACGGCCTGGGGGCAGGTTTCCTCGCTGCCCGTGGTGCTCCCGGATACGCTTCCCACGCTGAGTGTGTGGGGCTACTCGTGGCCCTCCAACCGGGAGGATTCCGTCACCCACCGGCTCCGGATGGCAGGGGGCGGCCTCTTCGTGTACGGATTCACCTACACGCTGGGCCCGGACGCGGGCGCGGCCCCGCAGGTAAACTGGGTCTCGGCTTTTCTCAAGCAGGTTCGGTCGGTGGAGTTCACCGTACAGCCGTATGGCCCCAACGGACGGCCCGTCGACCAGCGGCACGGCGGGGGCAAAACGGCCCGGATGGTGGCAGGCCCCCTCCCGGCCTCTTCCGTGCCCATGATGGGAGCCTCCGCCTGGCTTCCGCTGCGCTATGGGCCGGAGGTGGCGTGCGTGGCGTTCTCGAACGTGCTCATCGAGTACATGGATGGGACGATCCGCACCTTTTCCGACCGCCTGCTCCGGGGCATCCTGAGCGAAGCCGTGGCGCAACCGTGCCGCGCGCAACCGCCGCTCCCGCTCGCGGTGGCCGGGCCCGCTGCGGGAGGCCCACCCAAATAGCGCCTGCCTCCCGAACGCGCGCCGCGTGCCCGCCTTTTTTACCTCCCACGATCTCATGACGCCCCGCCCCTTCTCTTCCCAGGACCTCCCGGCGCTTGCGCGGGCGGCGCACGAATCCTGCGGGCTGACGTACGCGCAGGCCGCGCAGCGGCTCGGGGTCGATGCGGACGCCTACGAAAAGGCGCTTTTCGCGACCTCCGGCTCCGACGCCCTCTGCCGCCGCATCGCGAAGATGTTTACGAAGTACCGCCTGGAAGGGCCGCAGCAGCCCCTCGACCTGAACGCCACCCCGGCTGAACGCAGGTGGGAGAACGAAGGCGGGGCCCTCCGGGCGGGGCACGCCGCGTCGCCAGAATCCTTGCACGCGGGGGGTGGGGACGGTGCCGGGGCCCCGGTTACCCTGGTCTCTCGGCGGCGAGGGCTGGTTGGGGCGCCGCGTGCCGGGGCAGCTCGATGGTGAAGATGCAGCCCGAGCCGGGCACATCGGTGACGCTGAGCTGGCCCCCGTTAGCCTCCACACTGCGCTGCGAAATCGACAGGCCGAGCCCCAGGCCGCTCCGGTCCTCACTTCCCTGCACGAACGGCTGAAACATCGTCTTCGCGAACCCCGCCGGGAGTCCCCCACAGTGGTCCTCCACGTCGATCCGAATCCGGTCGGCCACGGCGTAGGCGGAGAGGATCACCTCGGTGTGCCGGTGCGTGAACTTGAAGGCGTTCTGGAGCAGGTTGCCCACCGCCGAGGCGAGCAGTTCCCGGTCGGCATCGACGGCGAGCTCCGGGTTTACAGGCGTGGCCGTGAGCACACAGTTGCGCACCTGCGCCTCCAGCGACGCCGCGAGGGTGACTTCCGCGATGAACTCGGCCAGCGAGAACAACCGGTGTTGGACGGGCAACCCGGCCGTCATCCGGACATCGATGAGCGAGCGGTCGATGAGGTGGCGCAGCCCCACCAGGCTTCGGTCCAGCACGGCACCCGTCGCGCCGGAGAGCCCGACCTTGCCGGCCTTGATGGCGCTGACGGCGAGCGTGGCCGTGGTGACGAGGTTGCGGAGCTCGTGCGTGAAGAACCCCAGCCGCTCGTTGATCGCGTGGCTCTCCTTGTGCGCCAGGTCTGCCACGACCGCGCTGCGCTGGTAATCGTACTCCGTCACCGCATCGGCGATGGCGTTGTCGAGGCAGCGGTTGAGCGTCCGAAACTCGTCTACCTCGATGGGGGCCTTTCTTTCAAAGGCCAGCTCCGTGATGGCCTGGCAGAGATCGCCGTAGTTGTGGACCACCTGGTCGATCGAGAAGCCGTGGCGCAGCAGTTCCCGGCCATGTTGCGCCGCCGTCTCGCCCAGCTCCGATGTGCCCGAATGCTGCCCCCCCGACGGCCCGGAGACCTTTTCCCCGAGCGACGGCTTGACGCTCTGTTCGACTTCGAGCGTCTTGATGAGCTGGTCGAGGAAGATCGGGATGCCGTACTCCAGGGTGGCTTCGGTCATGCGCGGGGAGGGCCTGAGCGCGACCTTGGCGTTGCACCGGTCGATCAACTCAGGCCGGTGGTCTGTAAGGAATTGGTGCAGCATGGCGGGTTGGGATCACAAGTTCAGCAGGCGCGGCCTGCAGAGCGCGAGGGGCGCCCGGGACCTGATCGGGAGATTCAGGGCGCCCGGCGGCTCCGTGCTGCTCGCGCGGTGATGAGCGCGCCGAGCATGCCCTCCACCTCGATGCGGCCTGCCAGCGTTTGGGCGTGGCGCAGCGGCCGGCAGCCCCAGGCCTCATGGTCCGTCACGAGCCACGCCTGCGCTCTTTGCGGGTCGCCGAAGGCGGCGGTGCCGAGCCGGAGCAGGTGCCTGAACCGGTTGGGCGGGGGGGCTACCTCAGCGGTAGGGTTGCGCAGCATGTCTCGGCCGAGATAAAGGAGCCGGCGGAGACGAACGAGCGGTCTGGGTCGGAGTGGCAGCGGGCATACTAACCTGCTGTAGGGTCCCCTGAACAAGCCAACGTGCGACGGCCCATTTTTCACAAGGCAAGTTTTTGTTTGTACAGGAGAAAGGTGTTGTTTGTATATCCGCTGTTGCACGGTAGCGGTGCGCCCTCAGGAGGCTTTTCCGGGTGGATTTCCCCGGCTTCCTCCGGAAGCCGGGGCGATGTTCTTCACCGCGCATCCACCCCGGGGCAGGGCCGGGCGCCGTAGCTTTGGGGTCTGCCCATTTTCGGACCCCCGACGCGGGGTACGGCCGCTTCGGTGGCGCATCGGAACCACGGGCGGGATGCATTCCCGCCCCTACGTCTGTTGCGCTGCGGCTCCGCCCTCGTCGCCGCCGTGCCTGTGCCCGGCGGGCCCACGTCCCTCATCAAGGCACCCTATGTTCGATTCCCTCTCCGAGAAACTCGAAGAGGCCCTCAAGACCGCCTCCGGTCAGGGCCGCATCAACGAGCTGAACATCGCGCAGACGATGCGCGAGATTCGCCGTGCGCTCCTCGACGCCGACGTCAACTACAACGTCGCGCGGGACTTTACGGAGCGCGTCAAAGAGCAGGCCCTCGACACGAAGGTCCTCAACTCGGTCGAGCCCGGGCAGCTGCTCGTCAAGATCGTCTACGACCAGCTCGTCGACTTTCTCGGCGGCCAGAACGTCGGCGTGACGATGGCCGCGGCGCCACCGACGGTGATCCTGGTGGCCGGCCTCCAGGGCTCCGGCAAGACGACCTTCTGCGGCAAGCTCGCGGCGTTCTTCAAGAGCAAGGGCCGCGCGCCCCTGCTCGTCGGCGCCGACGTGTACCGCCCCGCCGCCGTCGACCAGCTCGAAACGCTCGGCAAGCAGGTCGGCGTGCCCGTGTTCTCGATTCGCGGCGCCGACGGGCAGCCCATCAAGGACGCCGTGCGCGTGGCGACCGAATCGCTCGGCGAGGCGCGCAAGCGCGCCCGCGACCTCATCATCATCGACACCGCCGGCCGCCTCCACGTGGACGAGGAGATGATGGCCGAGGTCGAGACGATCAAGGCCGCCGTCAAGCCCCACGAGATCCTCTTTGTGGTGGACGCGATGACGGGGCAGGACGCCGTCAACACCGCGCAGGCCTTCAACGCGCGCCTCGACTTCGGCGGCGTGGTGCTCACCAAGCTCGACGGCGACACGCGCGGCGGCGCGGCGCTCTCGATCCGCGCGGTCGTCGGCAAGCCGATCAAGTTCGCCTCGACCGGCGAGAAGCTCGACGCGCTCCAGCCGTTCTTCCCGGACCGCATGGCCCAGCGCATCCTCGGCATGGGCGACATCGTGTCGTTCGTCGAGAAGGCGCAGGACCAGTTCGACGAGAAGCAGGCCGAGAAGCTGCAGAAGAAGATCGAGGCGGCGCAGTTCGACCTCGAAGACTTTCTCGAGCAGCTCCAGCGGATCAAGAAGATGGGCTCCGTCAAGGACCTCCTCGGCATGATCCCCGGCATCGGCAAGCAGGTCAAAGACCTCGAAGTGGACGAGGACGCCTTCAAGGGCGTCGAGGCCATCATCCACTCGATGACCGTGCACGAGCGCAAGAACCCCGGCATCCTCAACGGCTCCCGCCGCCGCCGCATCGCGCGCGGCTCGGGCTCGTCCGTGCAGGACGTCAACGCGCTCCTCAAGCAGTTCGAGGACATGAAGCGCGTCATGAAGACCATGACCAAGCTCGCCGGCAAGGGCCGCGCCCTCGACATGGCCGCCCTCACGCGCGGCATGGGCCGCCGCTGACGCTGCGCCCGCAGCGGGCACCGGCGTACGGGCGTGGTTAACCGACGCCCCTGCCGACCCGAAACTTTCCAACCGACCTTTCACAACCCAACCCGCCATCCCATGGCTGTTTCGCTTCGTCTCCGCCGGATGGGCCGCCGCAAGCGTCCCCTCTACGCGCTTATCGCCGCCGACTCGCGCTCCCCGCGCGACGGACGTTTCATCGAAGACCTCGGCCGCTACGAGCCGGTCCAGGAACCGGCGGTGGTGAGCCTCAAGGCCGACCGCATCCTCG
Organism: Rhodothermales bacterium; assembly: GCA_963740755.1. Lineage (GTDB taxonomy): Bacteria > Bacteroidota > Rhodothermia > Rhodothermales > BA12 > CAVSDF01. The sequence continues at coordinate 131,097 of CAVUFJ010000005.1, read as the reverse complement.
ACTGGCTCCAGAAGGGCGCCCAGCCCTCGCCGACCGTCCGCACGCTCCTCTCCAGGCAGGGGATCATGCTCCACCTCCACCTGATCCGCAAGGGCAAGACGGAGGAGGAGATCGCGGCCGCGCTGGAGCAGCACCTCAACCGGAGCACCGCCAGCGCCGTGCCCGCCAAGACCACCAAGAAGCAGCGCGCCACCGAGGCCCTCAAGGCCGAGCGCGACCGCGTGGCCAAGCAGGAGGCCGAAGACGCCAAGCGCCGCGTCGCCGAGGAAGCCGAGCGTCAGGCCGCCGACGAGGCCGCCCGCCGCGCCGCTGCCGAAGAGCGCGCCGCCGAGGCCGCCCGTCAGACGGAAGCCGCCAACGCCGTCCAGGCGAAGGACGACGCCCGCGTGACCGAAGCCGCCCGCGCCCAGGCCGACGCCAACGCCGCGCAGGCCGAGGCCGATCAGGGCCAGCCGCTCCGCGAGAGCGCCGACCACTCCGCGCCGGCCGTCGGCGAGGTGGTGCAGGCCGCCGTCAACGCCGCGCAGGCCGAGACCGCTGAAGCCGCCGAGGCCGACGCCGCCTCCACGCCGGATGCCGAGAACGTGACGGACACCGCGCCGGAGATCGTCGCCGAAGCCACCAGCGACGAAGCCACGACCGACGAGGCGACCACCGACGAGGTGACCACCGACGAAGGCACGGCCCCGGAAGCCACCAGCGACGAAGGCACCACCGAGGTGCCCGCCGCGCCGTCGACCGAGGATGCCGCCGAGGCGCCCGCCGAGGGCGGCGCGCAGACGGAGGCGGAGACGCCGGCCACCGAAGGCGCCGAAGCCGCCGAGGCTGCCCCGGTCTCCGAGGAGCAGCACATCGACGCCGCGCGTGCCGACGCCGAGGCCCACAACCCGGAAGGCACCGCTGCTGCGGCGACCGCCGAGGACAAGGCCGCCAGCCCGGTGCAGCCCGTCGAGGACCCGATGGCCAGCGACAGCTCGACCGAGGCCGGCACCGCCGACGCCCCGCCCGCCGTGGCGAAGGTGGACGACGCCACCACGACCGACCGCGAGGCCAGCCTCACCGAGGCCGAAGCCATCCCGGACTCGGTCGACGCGGCTGCGGCGCCGCAACTCAACATCGAAGGGCCCGACGCGGCCCGCGAGGACGAGGAGCAGGCCTGAGCCCACTCTTCCCCTCTGTTCTTTGACCTGTTGGCGCTGTGGAACCCTCCGGTAGCCTCTTCCTCGTAGGCCGTGTCGCGAAAGCGCACGGCGTGCGGGGCGAATTCAAGGCGATCCCGGAGACGGACGACCCGGCCCGCCTGAAAGGCGTCAAGACGCTCTACGTGGGCGCCTCGGCAGATGCGGCACGTCCGTACCCGGTCGAGGCGCTGCGCGTGGCGCCCCACCCCAAAGGCCTCACGCTCATCGTGGGGCTCGGCGGGGTGGACACGCCCGATGCGGCGGCCCGCCTGCTTCGCGGCAGGGGCTCTACGCCCCGGCCGAGGCCTTGCCGCCGCTCGCGGACGACGAGTTCTTCCTCCACGACCTCGTCGGCCTGGCCGTCGAGGACGAGGCGGGCGTGCCGCGCGGAACGGTCGTCGAGGTGATGGACCTGCCCATGCACCGCGTGCTCGTGGTGCGCGGCGGGGACGGCACCGACACGCTCGTGCCCGACGTGCCCGCCTTTGTCGCGTCGGTAGACGTGGCGGCGGGAAGGCTTGTCGTGGTGGCCGTCGAAGGCCTCTTCGGCGACGCCGAGGAAGCCTGAGGCCGCCGTGCGCATCGACCTCGTCACCGCCGTACCGGAGCTTACCGCCGGGCCGCTCGACCACAGCATTGTGGGCCGGGCCCGGCAGAAAGGGCTCCTCGACGTGCGGGTACACGACCTGCGCCCGTTCGGGGTGGGGCGCTACCGCAAGGTAGACGACTACCCCTTTGGCGGGGCCGCCGGCATGGTGCTGCGCCCGGAGCCGCTCTTTGCGTGCATCGAAGGCATCCAGGCCGACCACGCGCCGGACGAGGTGATCTACCTCAGTCCGGATGGCGAGCCGCTCACGCAGGGCGCTCGCCAACGCGCTCTCGCTCAAGACCCACCTCGTGCTCCTCGCCGGGCACTACAAAGGGATCGACCAGCGGGTGCGCGACGTGCTCGTCACGCGGGAGGTGTCGCTCGGGGACTTTGTGCTCTCGGGCGGCGAACTGCCCGCGCTCGTGCTCATCGACGCCATTGCCCGGCTGCTGCCGGGCGTGCTCGGGGATGCTGAGAGCGCCCTCCAGGACTCGTTCATGGACGGCCTGCTCGACGCGCCCGGCCTACACGCGCCCGGCCACGTTCCGGGACCTCACCGTCCCCGACGTGCTCCTCTCCGGCAACCACGCCCGCATAGCAGCCTGGCACGACGCGCAGCGCCTCGACAAGACGCGCACGCGCCGTCCGGACCTGCTCGGCGACGACGATGCCTAGCGCCCCACAGCGCCTTTCCCTTTCTCGAACTCTCTTTTACTTACCTACCAACATGGCAACCGATCTCATCCGGCTCGTCGAAGAGACGCAGCGGCGCGACGATCTGCCGGTGTTCCACCCCGGCGACACCGTCAGCGTGCACGTGCGCGTCGTCGAAGGCGACAAGGAGCGCATCCAGCTCTTCCAGGGCGTCGTGATCTCGATTCGCGGCGGCGGCCAGAGCAAGACGTTCACGGTCCGCAAGATCTCCAACGGCGTCGGCGTCGAGCGCATCTTCCCGATCCACTCGCCCCGCATCGCCAAGGTGGACATCGTGCAGGAAGGCCGCGTGCGCCGCGCCAAGCTGTTCTACCTGCGCAGCCTCCGTGGCAAGGCCGCCCGCATCAAGCAGAAGCGCCGCGAGTCGGCCAAGTAAATGGTCAAGCCGTCAACAGCCAATGATCAATGCGAATCGCATCGGGAACAGCAGGCGCTCGCGCGCTTCCTGTTGCCGCCCGTTGACAATTGACCACCTTGACCATTGGCCGTTGACCATTCCGATGACGATCCTCCTGCCCGACACGCGCCCCTCGGACCTGCTCGCGCTCGGGCTCGAACGGGCGGGCGCGAACGTCGAGCGGTACGCGGAGAGTGACCTGACGGGCCGCCTGCTCGGCGGCACGGCGGACGCGGCCCTGCTGCCCCCGCTCTCGGTGCTGCGCCGCGCCGACGACCTCGCGGTCTACCCCGCCGTCGCGCTCTCGGCGTGGGATTACCCGTACGCGCGCCTGCTGCTCAAGGGCGACCTGAGCGCGCCGCTGCGGAGCGTCGCCTTCGACCCGCGCTTTGTGCAGGAGGTGATGCTCGCGCGGACGCTCCTGCGCGAGCACTACGGCCTGAGCCCGCAGTTTGCGCCCGTCGAGGCGCCCACGCGCGCCGCCCTCGGCGCCAACGACGCCGTGCTGCTCGTGGGCGACCACGTGCCGACGCTCGCCCACGACGCGCTGGCGATGGACCTCGGGCAGGAGTGGTACGAACTGAGCAACTACCCGCTCATGCTCGGCCTCTTCTGCACCCGCCACGGCGACGCGAGCATCGAGACGCTGCTCCTGCTCCGGCGCGCGGCCCGGCTGGCCGAGGCCCTGCGCCCGGCCTGGCTCCAGGCCCTCGAAATGCCGCCGGACCTGCACGCCTTCTACGCCGACAGCCTCCGCTTTCGCTTCGACGACCTCGCCGCCGCCGGGCTCACCGAGTTCACCGACCTGCTCTTCCAGCAGGGCGTGCTCGACGACCTGCCCGCGCTCCCGGTGGCCACGTTCCCGGATGAGGCGTTCGAGGAAGACGACGAGGACGAACCGGTTGTGTAAAATGGCCCGTGATCAATGGCCGATAGTCAATGGCCAAAGGGGTTCTGAGCATTGACCATTGATCATTGTCAGTTGACCATTGGCTATTAAGATGTCCGACGCCCCTGAGAAGCTGGTCACCACCAACCGGCAGGCCAAGTTCGAGTACTTTCTCGAATCGTTCTACGAGGCCGGGATGGTCCTGACCGGCACCGAGGTGAAGGCGCTGCGCGCCGGGCGGGCCAACCTGCAGGACGGCTTCTGCACGTTCGAGAAGGGCGGCCTCGTGCTGCGCGGGCTCCACATCTCGCCCTACGAGCACGGCGGCTACGTGAACCACGACCCCGTGCGCGTGCGCCCGCTCCTGCTCGGCAAGGACGAACTGCGCAAGCTCTCGAAGGCCGTGGAAACGAAGGGCTACACCATCGTCCCCACGCGCCTCTACTTCAAGGGCTCGTGGGCGAAGCTCGAAATCGCGCTCGCGAAGGGCAAAAAGCAGTACGACAAGCGCGAGACCGTCGCCGAGCGCGACTCGCAGCGCCGCCTCGACCGCGCCCGCCGCGGCGACACGTCCGACTGACGCGCGGGCGCCGGCGAGGGCGGCACGCGCCAGGCGGGCAGAATGCCGCAGCGTTTCACCGGAGCGCGGGGCGGAGGCGCGTGCGGACGGCGTACCCTCCGGCTTCACCGCTGCCGTGCCATGCCTGCGTTCCTGCCCGTCGAAGACCAGCTCCGCGAGATCCGCCGGGGCGTCGAAGAGATCCTGCCCGAAGACGCCCTCCGCGCCAAGCTGGAGCGCGCGTACAAGACCGGAAAGCCGCTCGTCGTCAAGCTCGGCGCCGACCCGAGCCGTCCGGACCTGCACCTCGGCCATGCGGTCGTGCTGCGCAAGCTGCGCCAGTTTCAGGACCTCGGCCACCATGCGGTGCTCATCGTCGGCGACTTCACCGGCATGATCGGCGACCCGACGGGCAAGTCCAAGACGCGCCCGCCGCTGACGCTTGAGCAGACGCGCGAGAACGGGCAGAGCTATTTCGAGCAGGCCGGCCGCATCCTCGACCTCACCAGGGCCGACGTGCGCTACAACTCGGAGTGGCTCTCGGGCCTGGACTTTCGCGCCGTGATCGAGCTGGCCGCCAAGTACACCGTCGCGCGGATGCTGGAGCGCGACGAGTTCGAGAAGCGCTTCAAGAGCGGCGAGCCGATCTCGGTCCACGAGTTTCTCTACCCGCTCGCGCAGGCGCAGGACTCGGTCGCCATCGCCTCAGACATCGAACTCGGCGGCACCGACCAGAAGTTCAACCTGCTCGTCGGGCGCGAAATCCAGAGCCGCAGCGGCATGGAAGCGCAGGTATGCATCACGCTGCCCCTACTCGAAGGCCTCGACGGCGTCGAGAAGATGTCGAAGAGCCTCGACAACTACGTCGGCCTCACCGAAGCGGCCGGAGACGATGTACGGCAAGCTGCTCTCGATCCCGGACGGGCTCATCGGGCGCTACTACGAACTCGCCACCGACGCGCCGACCACCGAGCTGCCCGCCCTCAAGGTGGCCGCCCTCGAACGCCCGCGCGACGCCAAGCACGACCTCGCCCTCCGCGTCACCGCCCTCTACCACGGCGCCGAGGCGGCGCAGGCGGCCCGCGACCACTTCGAGCGGACGGTGATCCGCAAGCAGGCGCCGGAGACGATGGGCGAGTTCGCGGCCCCTGCCCAACTGCCCGCTCGCCGACCTCGTGGTGAGCGCCGCCGGCGTGGCCTCGAAGGGCGAGGCGCGCCGCCTGATCCAGCAGGGCGGCGTGACGCTCGACGGCGACAAGCACGCGGACCCGGCGGAGATGATCGACGTCGCGGCGCGGGCCCCCTTCGTGCTCAAGGCGGGCAAGCGGACGTTCGTGCGCGTGGTGCTGGCCTGAGCTTGTGCATCGTCGAGTCTGAAGGGGGGCCTGGAAACTCCTCCCCACCGGGGAGGTGGCGCGCAGCGCCGGAGGGGGTTCTGGAGCGTCCGGCGCGTTAAGCCCCCCTTGGCGCCGAGCGTGCAGGGGCCATAGAATCGCAGAGCCGGCGGCGGTCTCCCGGCGGGGGACGGTCCGAGACGCCGCCCGCCGGACCGCCGCCAACCGCTCGCCTCCTTCCACGCCCAACGCCTCACGCGCTACGACGATGACCGTCACCGTCCTCGGCACCTCCGCCGCGATTCCGGCCTACGGGCGGCACCTGTCGGCGACGGTCGTGGGGCTCGGGCCGCGCCTGTTTCTGCTCGATTGCGGCGAGGGCACGCAGTTTCGGATGCAGGCGGCGGGCCTGTCGCCCCTGCGGCTCGACGCGATCTTCGTCACCCACGCGCACGGCGACCACCTGTACGGCCTGCCGGGGCTGGTGTCCACGATGGCGCTGCTCGGGCGCCGGGCGCCGCTGCGGATCGTCGGCCCGGAGGGGATCGAGGCGTGGCTCGGCGCCACGCCCGGCCTTGACGCGCTGCCGTTTGCGCTCGCCGTGGACGCGTGGGCGCCCGGCACGGCGAAGGCCACCGTCTGGCACGACGCCGTGGCCACGGTGACGGCCCGCGCGCTCGACCACCGCGTGCCCACGATGGGCTACCGCGTCGAGGAGGCGCCGCGCTTGGGCCGCCTCGACCCCGCCCGCGCCCGCGCGCTGGGCGTCCACACCTGGCCCGACTTCCGCGCGCTCAAGGCGGGCCGCGCCGTGACCACGCCGGAAGGCCGCACGGTGCAGCCCGAGGAGGTCGACCGGCCCCGCGCCGCGTTCGCGCGCGGTGGCCTACTGCCTCGACACGCGTCCCTGCGAGGGCGGCCGCCTGCTTGCCCGCGGCGCCGACCTGCTGCTCCACGACAGCACCTTCGGCGAGGCCCACGCCGACCGCGCCCACGCTACCGGCCACAGCACCGCCCGCGAAGCCGCCACGGTGGCGCGCGACGCCGGGGCGCACCGGCTCCTGCTCACGCACGTCTCCGCGCGCTACCCGAGCGCCGGTCCGCTCGTGGACGAGGCCCGCGCCGTGTTTCCGCACGCCGAGGCCGCAGGCGAGGGCGTGACGGTCGATCTTGCGCCCGAACCCGCCGCCTGACGCCATGCGCGCCGTCGTCTACCACGCCTTCGGGGCGATGCCCGCCGTGGAAACCGTGCCGGACCCCGCGCCCGGCCCCGGCGAGGCGGTCATCGCCGTGCGCGCCACCGGCCTGTGCCGCAGCGACTGGCACGGCTGGCAGGGCCACGACCCGGACATCCGCCTGCCGCACGTGCCCGGCCACGAACTCGCGGGCGAAGTGGTGGCCGTGGGCGCGGGCGTGCAGCGCTGGCGCGGCGGCGACGCGCGTGACGGTGCCGTTCGTGTGCGCCTGCGGCGCGTGCGAGCGCTGCGCGGCGGGCGATCAGCAGGTGTGCGACGACCAGCGGCAGCCCGGCTTCACCCACTGGGGCTCGTTCGCCGAATACGTCGTGATCCCGCGCGCCGACCTCAACCTCGTGCCGCTCGCGGGCGCCGTTTCCTATGCCGCTGCCGCGAGCCTGGGTTGCCGCTTCACCACCGCCTTCCGGGCCGTCGTGGACCAGGGCCGCGCGCGTCCGGGCGACTGGGTGGCCGTGTACGGGTGCGGCGGCGTGGGCCTGTCGGCGGTGATGATCGCGGCGACGCTCGGCGCCCGCGTCGTGGCAGTAGACGTATCGCCCGGCGCGCTCGCGCTCGCCCGCGCGCATCGGGGCGGAGGTGGCCCTCAACGCCGCCGAAACGCCGGACATCGTGGCGGCCGTGCGGGACGCTACGCAGGGCGGGGCGCACGTTTCGCTCGACGCCCTCGGCAGCGCCGCGACGTGCGCGGGCAGCATCGCCAGCCTGCGCAAGCGGGGGCGCCACATCCAGGTGGGCCTGCTCGACGGCGGCGCGCGCACGGCGTCCATCCCCATGGCCCGCGTCCTCGCGGACGAACTGGAGATCCTCGGAAGCCACGGCATGCCGGCGCACCGCTTTCCGGCCGTGCTCGCGCTCGTCGAAAGCGGGCGGCTGCGTCCGGAGGCGCTCGTCACGCGCACCATCGGCCTCGACGAGGCGCCCGCCGCCCTCGCGGCGATGGGCACCGTGCCCGGCGTCACCCTCATCGACCGATTCTGACAGGGCGGTGACGGGCTGGAAAGACAGGATTTGTTCGTGGTTCGTCGTTGGTGGTTCGTCGTCAGAGATGTCGTAGCAGCCTGGTTCTTCTGACCACGAACCCCGAACCACGAACGACCCACAACCCCTGCCCAAACGCTCAGGGCGCCGGGGCCAGCACGGCCGCGAGGGCCGGCGGGAGCGACACCGGGCGTCCGGTGCCGTAGTTCACCCACACGAGCGTCGTTTCGCCGCTCGCGCAGAGCACGTCCGGCGCCGCGTCGGTGCGGACCTCGTAGCGAAACACCACGGAGGCGCGCTTCGGCGGGTCGAACGTGATCGCGATGACGACCGTGGCGGGGTAGACGATGGGCCGCCGGTAGCGGACCGTCGCCTCCGCGACAACCGGGCCGACCTCGGCGTTCCACATGGAGGCGTGGTCGGGCAGGGCGAGCAGCCACTCGGTGCGGGCCTGCTCGAAGAGCGTCAGGTAGTCGGCGTTGTTGAGGTGGCCGAGGGCGTCCATGTCGCGCCAGCGGAGCACGAGGCGGGCGGTGTAGGACGGCGCGGCGGGAACGTCGGGCACGGGCAGGCGAGGGCAGAACAGGGGCGGCGATGGGCAGGGCGTGCCCGGCGTCGTCAGGGCGGGAGGCGAGGGCGGCGTCGATCCAGGCGCGCAGGGCCGCTTCGGAGGCGCCGTCGCGGTAGGTGTCGGCCACCTGCCCGTCCCGGTAGAGGCGCACCGTGGGGATGGACTTCACCCCGTGGCGGGCGGCGGTGATGGGGTTGGCGTCCACGTCTACGCGGACGACCCTGAGGCGCGCGTCGCGGGCGGTGGCGCGGGCGAGGGCCGGCGTGAGCGTGCGGCAGGGGCCGCACCAGTCGGCGGCGAAGAGGGCGACGACGGGCTGGACGTGCGAGGCTTTGAGCACATCTTCGCCAAAGCGCAGAACCTCCGGGTTGTCGGGCATCGTAGGGGAAGGGATCGCCGGGTCCGCGTAGGGCCGTGCGTATCCTCGTGCCCAACCCACCGTCTGCCCCTCTGCGTTCCGATGCGCCTTCGTTCGTTGCCGGGAATTGGCCTCCTCGTCGCCCTGGTCGCCCTCGCGGCGTGTAGCCCGCGCCTCGCGCCGCCCCCGGCCCCCCGCCTGGCCTACGTCCCCGCGCGGGACAGCCTGCGCCTGCCCGGCGAGGTCCACCTGCGCAACGTGCGGCAGCTCACCTTCGGGGGCAACAACGCCGAGGCCTACTGGAGCTTCGACGGCAAGCAGCTCATCTTCCAGAGCGACTGGCAGCGCATCAACCCGCAGGGGTGCGACCAGCAGTTCGTGCTCAACGCCGACGGCACGCCCGTGCAGGGCGCCAACCCCTACCGCCGCGTCTCGACGGGGCAGGGGCGCACCACCTGCGGCTACTTCCTCCCGGACGGGCGCGTGCTCTTCGCCTCCACCCACGCCGCCGGGCCGGCGTGCCCGCCCGCCGCCGGCCGTGACCGGCGGGCGGTACGTGTGGGCGATCTACGACTCCTACGACATCTACACCGCCAGCGCCGACGGCTCGAACATCCGCCCGCTCATCACCGGGCCGGGCTACGACGCCGAGGGGACGGTCTCGCCGGACGGGCGCTTTCTCATCTTCACCTCCACGCGCTCGGGCGACCTGGAGCTGTGGCGCTACGAGTTCGCTACCGGCCGGCTGCTCCAACTCACCGACACGCCGGGCTACGACGGCGGCGCGTTCTTCTCGCCCGACTCGAAGCGCATCGTGTGGCGCGCCTCGCGTCCGCAGGGCGACGACCTGGCCACCTACCAGCGCCTGCTCGCGCAGGGCCTCGTGGAGCCCAAGACGATGGAGCTGTTCGTGGCCAACGCCGACGGCTCGGGCGCGCGCCAGGTGACAGACCTGCCGGGGGCCAACTGGGCGCCGTTCTTCCACCCGGACGGCAAGCGCATCCTGTTCTCGTCCAACCACGCAGAGCCAGAGCGGGCGCACGTTCGCCGTCTACATGATCCGCGACGACGGCACGGGCCTGGAGCAGATCACGCACTCGAACACCTTCGAGGCCTTCCCGATGTTCTCGCCGGACGGGCGGCGCCTCGTGTTTGCGTCCAACCGCAACAAGACGCGCACGTCCTCGCGCGACACGAACCTCTTCGTCGCCGACTGGGTCGAAGCGCCGACCGCTGCCGACACCGGCTTCCGCGACGTCGTGCCCGCCCCGGCTATGGCGCCGCGCTGACCTGATCGTTTCCTCTTCCCGCCCGCACCATGGCCGACGCCGCCCCCCGCACGATTCAGCCGCCGCCCGTAGGCGACCGGCAGCCCGGCAAGCGCGACGCCGTGGAAGGGATGTTCGACGCGATTGCCGCGCGCTACGACCTGCTCAACCGCGTCCTCTCGTTCGGCATCGACCGGCTGTGGCGGCGCCGCGCCGTCAACTGGCTCATCGGCGACGCCCCGCGCCGCATCCTCGACGTGGCCACCGGCACCGCCGACCTGGCGATTGCGTCGCTGCGGCTCGGCCCCGAGGCCGTCGTGGGCGTGGACCTGTCGGGGGAGATGCTGGCCGTGGGGCGCGAGAAGGTGGCCCGGCGCGGCGAGGCCGCCCGCGTGACGCTCGTGCAGGGCGACGCGCGAGCACCTGCCGTTCGAGGACGCCTCCTTCGACGCGGCGCTCGTGGCCTTCGGCGTGCGCAACTTCGAGGACCTGGGCGCCGGGCCTCGTCGAGATCGGGCGGACGCTGCGGCCGGGCGCGCCGCTCGTGGTGCTGGAGTTCTCGCAGCCGGACCAGGCGCCGTTCCGGCAGCTCTACGACTTTTACAGCCGCCACATCCTGCCCCGCGTGGGCGCGGCGGTATCGGGCCACCGGGAGGCGTACGACTACCTGCAGGCCTCAGCGGCGGTGTTTCCGAGCGGCCCCGTGTTTCTCGGGCGGATGCGCGATGCGGGCTACGAGCAGGTCGAGCAGCGCCGCCTCACGTTCGGCGTCGCCTCGCTCTACAAAGGCTACCGGCCGCTCTGAGATCCGATCCGATCGCCTCGGGAGGGATCACCGGGTAGATCACGGATCATCGATCATGGTCAGAGACGCCCGGACGGGCCTTCTGGCGATGATCCATGATCCAGCGGGCATTCCTTCGTGGACCGAACTGGTTCGTTCTCCCTGGGGGATCGGCGCAGAGCACCGAGGGGGTAACTCCCGGACCGCTGCAGAACCCCCTTCGGCCCTGCGGGCCACCTCCCCGAGGGGAGGCGTCAGGACGACTTGCGCTTGGCGTAGGCCTCGGCCTCGTCCTGCGCCGCGAAGACCCGTACCTGGTCGAACCCGTCGGTGAGGGTGAGGCCGTGGGCGAGGTCGCGCGCCTGCCGCATCTCGACGGCGCCGGTCTGCGAGTTCTCGAACACGTAGAAGTGGAGGTCCGAGGGCAGGGCGGTCGTGGCGTCACTCACGGACGTGTACTCGCCGACGTCCTCGAAGCTGTCTTCGAGCGTGTGGCCGTCGCGAAGCGTGGTGAGCAGGTACTGGCCGCCGCTGCGGGCGAGGCGGTAGCGGTGGTGGGCGAGCGGCGAACTCTGGTCGCTGCTGTCCTTGTGCTCGACGCGCGCGGCGGGGCGGGAGTCTTCGGCGGGCATCCCGCGCACTTCGGTGGACGTGGCGGCGGCATCGGCGCGGACGGGGCCGCGGTGCTGGCCGTAGGGGGCGAGGCTGGCGTAGCGCTCCATGCAGAGGCAGGGGTGTAGGCGGCAAGGTAGCACGCCACCCCCGCCCCGGATTGCGACGCGTCCGCCACAAGCGCGCCTCTCGCCCCCGCACGCTCGCCCACGATCCGCGGATATGCGGCACAGCGCCGCCGATCTGCGGATATGCGGCATGGCGCTGCGCCCCAACGAAGCTGGAGACCCGCAGGGCGCCTCTTGACACCGCACACCTGCCGCACGATATTGCCCGATATGCCGCACGACGCGGCATAGTCACTGGTTATGCATCTCACTGAGACCTTTCCCCATCTAGAGCAGACGGGCGTTTAATCGTCCACACCGAGCGAGCCGGAGAAGTCCGAGAGGTAGTTGAATACCTCCATGCTGTGGAATCGGCGTACGACAACTTGTATGCGTTGGATCTTGTCGTAAGCGGTGTAAAGGGTCCAGATCAGAGCTTGAACTGTTCTATTACAATAAGCCTGAAAAGACGGCAGTGGTGTAGTTCGCCCACTCAAGGATGTGAGCACCTTGGTGTTGCCCACGATCGGCTCGACGAACGGCTGTCGTCATCCAGTCTCCCGGATTCTGGCGAGTTTCTGGGCTCGCTGAACCCCTTGGAGGTGCTTCGCAGACTGCCTCAACGGCAGGCATGAGCGGCGAAGGATAAGGAATATCGACGAGGGCTTTGAGCGAGAACGGCTGATGCTTGAGAACGAAAAACTTAGAACCGAGGTGGCGAGAGGGAGAATCGATGTTCTGCGAGAAGTCGCGGGTGCCGGAGGATCAGATTCGCAAGGTTCTGACAGCCCATGTGTTCGCCCCCCATGAGCGTTCGGATGGGTTTCAGGATGCTCGTTTGATTGAGGCAGTTGAGTTAAGCCGAAACTGACAACCCGAGACGCTTGACACAAGGAGATGCATAACCCATCGCTTCAGCCGACAGCGGGCGTTAGCGCTTCTGCTTCGCCCTCACTCCACCGCTCCACTCGTCCCGTTTCAGCCCTTGTGGCGTCTGCCCGGGCGGCTGAGCTTCGCCGTTACACGGCCCCAAGGCGGTCACCACCCTTCTGAAACGTCGCCGTTGCATTGACGTACGGCTCTGCACCAACCCGCATCGCCATGCCTGAGGTCAACGCCAAAATCCGCGCCCACCACGCCGTTGACGCGCTTCCGGACGACGCCTCGTTGGAAGATGTGATCGAACGCCTCGTGGTCTTGCACAAAGTCGAGATTGGACGGGCGCAGGTTCAACGGGGCGAAGGTTTGATGACGCAGGCTGAAATCGAAGCGCACTTTGCGCGTCGTCGTGCCGCCCGGCAAGGGGCAAACTCGTGACCCTCGTTATCTGGACGCCTCAGGCGCGCCGCGACGTAGAGGCGATCGAGGATTACTACCGTGACGTGGCGCCGCCTTCGCGGATGTGGTCGTGGACGGGCTTCTGAACGCGACGCAGCGGTTGGAGACCTTTCCTCGCTCCGGGCGTGCCGTGCCGGAGGTGGAGGACGATGACGTACGCGAAGTGATCTACCGGGACTACCGCGTGATTTACCTTTACGACGAGACGGCAGAGCGGATCGAGGTGCTGTCGGTGCTACACTCGTCGAAGCAGTTCGGAGGGAGCACGCGATCAGATCAGTAGCAAGAAGGCTGTGTAACCCCTCAAAGAAGGTTGGATGAGGACGCCACGACCGAAACAAGGGGCTTCAGGCAGCGCCTGGCCCCACCCGTTTGCCCCTCCATTCTTCCCCTCGCCGCCGTCTTTCCCTGCCTCTGTGGCTGCACCCAAGCGTCTTGCGTGGTCACCTCCACGGGCGACCAAACCCCTCAACGGGCTCAGCTGCTGCCAGGCAGCAGGCGGACCATCGGCCCACGTCCCAGACGCAAATCTCGATGCACAGAGCGGCTTCCCATTCCCATCAAGGCAGACGCGGGGCGCGTCCAGTTAGGCGTTCGGGCTTGCCGCTGCGGCCACGCAGGGTGGGAGACAGGTAATGCCGGGCCTACCTTCTTGGTAGCGTCCCATCGCTTCAGCAGACAGTGGGCGTTAGCATCTCTGCCTCGCCCATACTTCCTCGCCAATCCCAGCACGTCCAAGCCTCTGTGGCCGCCCGCTGCGGCTGAGATTTGTCGTTACACGGCCTGGGGGGCGGGGTGAAGGGCGGGTGTCGCAGGGGCGTGCCTATCCTCGGTCGGGGATACCCAAACCAACGCCCCCTCCAAACGATGGCCAAGAGCAAAGACGCGGGGTTTACCGCCGAAGAACGCGCCGCGATGCAGGAGCGCGCGAAGGAGTTGAAGGCCGCTGCCCGCGCAGGCAAGGACCACGAGGACGGCGACAGCGCCGTGCTGGCGAAGATCGCCGAGATGACGGGCATGGATCGCACCATCGGCGCGCAGGTCCACGCGATCCTCCGCGAAGGCGCGCCCACGCTCACACCCCGCCTGTGGTACGGGATGCCCGCCTATGCGCGCGACGGCAAGGTCGTCTGCTTCTACCAGTGCGCGCAGAAGTTCAACGCGCGCTACGCCACGCTCGGCTTCACCGACCAGGCGCACCTCGACGACGGCGCGCTGTGGCCCACCACGTTCGCCGTGACGGGAGATGACGCCCGCCGTGGAGCAGCACATTCGCGCGCTCGTAGCAGCAGGCGGTGGGCTGATGCGTGTCAGCGGAGGGCGAGGCGTTCCAGGGCGGCGCGCTCGTCGGGGTGGAGCGTGAGGTGGCGGCGCGCGAGCACGGCCTCGGCCACGCGCGTGAACTTGTCGAAGCGGTAGGGGACGTACGCGCCGGGCTCGCCCCACGAGAACGACGGCACGTGCCGGTCGTGGAAGCCCGCGCCGTACAGGTTGCATCCCACGCCCACCACGGTCCCGGTGTTGAAGGTCGTCCCGATGCCGCACTTCGAGTGGTCGCCGAGGACGAGCCCGAGAAACTGCGCGCCGGTGGGCGCGAAATCCTGCGCCACGGGGTCGTAGAGCGATACGTCGCCGTAGTCGTTGCGGAGGTTGGACGTGTCGGTGCTCGCGCCGAGGTTGCACCAGTGGGCGATCACCGAGTGGCCGAGAAAGCCCGCGTGGGCCTTGTTGGCGCGCCCGAGCAGCAGGCTCGTGTGGACCTCGCCGCCCACCTTGCACCCCGGCCCGATGATCGTCCCCTCGACGCTCGCGAGCGGCTTGACGGTGGAGCCCCGGCCCACGATGCACGGCCCGCGCACGACCGCGTGCTCGCCCACCTCGGCCCCGTCGAGCAGCACGACCGGCCCCTCTTCCGCCGTCACCACCGCCCCGGCGCGGATGCGGACGCCCTCCCCGAGCGTGATCGCGTCCGGATTGACGAGCACTGCGGACGGATGCACGTTTGCCGCATGGCCCGCCACCGGGGCGTACCGCCGCACCTCCTCCTCGATGAACCGCGCCACCTGCGGGGCGAGGTGCCACAGGCGCGTGACGAGCAGCGCGCCGCCGAGGGCTTCGGCGGGGGCCTCGGCGGCGAGCGTGGACAGGGGCACGTCGGCGCGGGCGCCGGGGAGGACCGCGGCCACGACGGTGCCGTCCTGCACGAACGCCCGCGCCTCGCGCCGTGGCAGCGGCGGCGCGGATCTCGGCGACGCGTTCTGGGGGCAGGCCCACGCACGCGGCGGAAACCGCGAGCACGTCCTCCCCGTCCGCCCGCGCGTTGACGGGCACGCCGGGGTGGTGCAGGCGGGTGAGCGCGGCCACCTCGGGGCGCGTCTCCAGGGCGTCTACCGGCTGCCCGAACGTGCGCGCGAGGCCGTCCGCCACGGTGCCGAGGCCGATGTGCAGGCTGCTCTGGGCGCGCAGGAGCGTGAGCGGGGCGAGGTGGGCGGCAGCGTCGTCTTCGAACACGCAGAAGCGCATGGCAGTCGGGGAGCGTCGGGCAATGGTACGGCGCGGCGGCGGGGCTGCCGTATCGTAGGGGCCTGTTCTGCCGCCCCCATGCCCCGCTGTACCGCCCGCCGCGCCCGCCTGTTCGGCCTCGCCGCCTTGTTCGCGCTCGCCATCGCCCCCGCCGCGACGGCGCAGCCGATCCCCGCCACCGCGCGCCAGCTCGTCGTCGTGACGACGCCGGCGTGGGCAGCCACGACCGGCACGCTCATGCGCTACGAACGCTCCTCGGCGCGGGCCGCGTGGCGCCGCGTGGGCGCTCCGGTGCCCATCGTGGTGGGGCGGAGCGGCCTCGGCTGGGGGCGCGGCCTCCACGGCGCGGGCGCGCCGCGCGGCCTCGCCGGTCCGGGCAAAGCCGAGGGCGACGGCCGCAGTCCGGCGGGGCGTATACGCGCTCACCGAGGCCTTCGGCTACGCCCCGCCCGATTCCGCGCGCACGGGCCTGCCCTACCTCCAGGCCACCGCCGACCTCGAATGCGTGGACGACGTGGCCTCGGCGCGCTACAACGAGGTCCTCGACGCGCCCCGTCGCGCCGGACTACAGTTCGCACGAGGAGATGCGGCGCCCGGACGAGCTCTACCGCAAGGGCGTCGTCGTGGCGCACAACCAGCCCGCCGTGGCGCGCGGCGGCTCGTGCATCTTCCTCCACCAGTGGAGCGGTCCGCAGAGCACCACGAGCGGCTGCACCGCGATGGCCCCCACGCCCCTCGACGCGCTCGTGGCGTGGCTGCGCCCCGGCGCCGTGCTTGTCCAACTGCCCGAAGCCGCCCACCGCCGCCTCCGCCGCGCCTGGCGCCTGCCGTAGGGCTGCCCCTGTCATCCCCCGACGCTGGCGCGTCTGCCCCCTTCGCACGGGCGAAGGGGGCGGAAGACCGCGCCCGTGCAGGGCGACGGTTTCTGGGGAAGCCGGGCCTACACCCGCATGAACGGCCCGATGACGGGGTGCGCGCGGAGGGCGGCCTGCTCGTCCTCGGACGGGCGCTGCGGGCGGTCGCGCGCGCAGGCGACGAGGCAGAGAAAGCCGAGCGGCGCGTCGTCTGCCGGCGTGGAACTGGTGCCAGTGCATCGGCGGCACGCGCACCAGGTCGAACGTGCCGAGCGGCGAAAGCGGTCTCGCCCACGAGCACCTCGCCCGCGCCCGCGCAGGATCAGCACGGCGTGGAGGTGTTCGTGGCGCTCGAACGTCGAGTGCCCGCCCGGGCGCCACCTCGAAGTAGCGCAGCTCCACGCCCGGCGCGGTCTCGCCGTCGAAGAGCACCTGCCGGGTGATGTCGCGGAAGTGCGTACCGGTGGGCTTGTAGGCGAGCGTCTCCACGGCGTCCCACGCGTAGGCGCCCTCGGGCGTCTCGCGGAAGGCGCGCACCGCCGGCACGACGATGGGATCGGAAGCGTCTGGCATGGGGCAGGCGAAAGGGCAATCGAAGCGGAAGGGCCCTGAACCCGCCGGGGCCGCGAACGGATTCGGGGAACGCTCAGGGCGCCCGGTAGCGCCGCAGCGGCCTCGGCCACGGCGTCCACGAGGGCGCGCGTGGCGGCTTCGAGGTCGGGCGCGTCAAGGAGGCTGCCGCCGACGAGCAGGGCGGCGTCGCGCCCGTAGAAGGCGACGAGTTCGGCGGCGCGCTCGCGCGTCATGCCGCCGGCGGGGACGGGCAGGGCCGCGCGGAGCGCGTGCCACGGCTGCGTGGCGGCGTCGGCGATGGCGCGGCACGCCTCGGGGGGCATCGCAAAGCGCCCGCCGTAGCCCGCGAAGATCACCGCGTCGGCCCCGTAGAGGCGGAAGAGCTGGCCCTGCACGAGCGCGGGCGGGGCCTTGAACGTGCCCGAGAACGCCGGATGCGCGAGCAGCGGCAGGCCGAAGCGGCGCAGTTCGAGCAGCGTCGGCAGGCCCACGAGGGCGGGGCAGACGAGGAGCGCGTCGGCGCCGAGCGTGGCGGCGGATTCGGCCTGCCGGAGCACCTCTGAGGGCGTGCCGGAGACGTTGGGCGCGTACGCCGTGCGGCGGCCTGTGGCCTGCGCGGCGGCGTCGAGCGCGTGCGCGATGGCGGGCACGCGCGCCGCAAACGGGGCCGTGGGCTGCGCGCCGAGGTAGTGGTCGTCCTTGACGAGGTCGGCGCCGCCGCGCGCGAGGGCGTGCGCGAGGGCGGCGAGTTCGTCCGGCGTCAGCCCGGCGGGCTTGAGCGCGCTCATCACGAGCGGGCGGTCCTGCACGCCTGTGATCCTTCGCAGGCCGTCGATGCCGAAGGCCGGGCCGAAGCCCTGCGTGAGCGCCTCGGGCAGCGCGAAGGCGTCCAGGGCCACGCTCGGGTGCAGCGACGCGTTGCCGAAGAGCACGCTCAAGAAGCTGCATCGGGTCGGCGGCGGCGGTGTAGGTCGGGAGCGCCAGGTGCGCCCGGAACTGCCCGTCGCCCAGGTCCTCCAGGTCGCTCGACGTGCCCCGTTGAGGTGGGCCTGCACGAACGGGTAGCGCGCCGACACGCTGCGCGGCGTTTCGACGGTCTGCTCGACGAGGAGCGCGTCGGCGAAGGCCTCGGCGGCGCCCGGGGCGCAGGAGAAGCGGTAGGTAACGCGGAGGGGAGTCATGCAACGATCAGGCGAGTCCTTCAGCGGGTGATTGTGGGACGGGTCCCGGGCCTTGTACGTTGGCGGCGCCCCCACCCTTCCGCCCGCACCGCAAACCCATGAAATTCGACGCCGACCACGGCGGTTGGACGACCGTGCACGATTTCGCGCTCGTCTTTCTCTCGCTCACCCACGGGACCGACGCCAACCTGAGCCCCGAGGAAACGCGCACCACGCTCGCTCACCTCGGCAAGTGGTTTCCCGAGCAGCAGCCGCAGCTGCCCGGCATTGCCACGGAGGCCATGCGCCTCTACATGGGCCCCAACCGCGACGCGATGGTGCAGACGGCGGTCGAGTCGCTCCGGCAGGCGCTCTCGCCCGAGGAGCGTGTGGGCCTGCTCAACGACCTCGCCGAACTGGCCCATGCCGACGGCCAGCTCATCGCGGGCGAAGTGGCGTTTATCCAGCAGTTCGCCCGCTACCTCGGCGTGAACTGATCGTCAGCGCAAGGGGAGGGGGCGCTTTTCGTTCGTGGGTCGTAGTGCGTTGTTCGTGGTCAGAGACGCCCAGCCATCTGGTTCGTCTGACCACGAACAACGAACCACGAACGACCAACACCTCGGTGGCTAGCCGTTACGCCCCCTGGGATTGCGCATGAGCGGCGGCGCCTACGATGCCGGCTTCGTTGCGCAGGGCGGCCGGCACGAGCCGGGCCTGGGTTTTGAGGAACGGCGCAAACGCGGCCCACCGCTCCGGCTTCGACACGCCGCCGCCGACGACGATCAGGTCCGGCGCGAACAGAAATTCGACGTAGTCGAGGTAGCTCTGCACGCGCTCGGCCCACTCCTGCCACGACAGCTTGCCCTCCTTGCGCGCCTTGTCGGAGGCGAAGGGCTCGGCGACCTTGCCGCCCGGCAGCACGAGGTGCCCGAGTTCGGTGTTGGGCACGAGGCGCCCGTCCACAAACAGCCCGGAGCCGATGCCGGTGCCGAACGTGAGCAGCAGCACGACGCCCATCGCGCCCTGCGCGGCGCCGAACTGCACCTCGCCGAGCCCCGCCGCGTCGGCATCGTTGAGCACCGACACCGGCCGGCCGGTGGCCTCGGTGAGCAGCGCGTCCACGTCCGTCCCGATGAACGCCTGGTCGATGTTGCTGGCCGTGAGGGCCACGCCCCGCCGGATGCGCGCGGGAAAGGCGGCGCCGATGGGGCCCTCGCCCCCGATCTGCGCGGCGAGCTTCGCCACGGTGCTGGCCACGGCGGCGGGCGTGGCGGGCTGCGGCGTGTCGAGGCGGGTGCGGGGCGTGAGCAGGCGTCCGGTGGCGGGCTCGACGAGCGCGCCTTTGATGCCGGAGCCGCCGATGTCGATGCCGAGAAGTGCTTGCACGGAAAGGCGGGGTTGGGCGGAGAAGATAGCGGGGCCGGTGCGGCATCCCCGGCACGCGGCGCCACAAACGGGGACGGAACGGCCTCTTCCCGTTCCCGCGCCGGCGATTCCCGAATTCCCAATGACCCCCGGCGCGGCGGGCGTGCTACCTTGCCCGTGCCCGGCGCCGCGTGCGCCCGGCCTCACCCCGACCTTTCGCTCGTTCTGATGAAGCGCCTGCTCCTCGCCGCCCTCTTCGTCGTCACGCTCACGCTCCCCGCCTGCCGCTGCGACCACGCCCCCGCCGTGGGCGACGTGCAGGAGCAGGACAACTAATCGAACGTGCGGCGTTCGATGGGCGATGTTCGACGTAGGGGCCTGCGTCGCACGTCGCACGTCGTACATCGAACCTCGCCATGCGTCTGCCCGACGAGAAAGTCGAGGAAGTCCGGCAGGCCGCCGACATCGTCGAAGTCGTCTCGGAGCACGTCCGGCTGAAGCGCCAGGGCGCGCGCTACGTGGGCCTGTGCCCCTTCCACAAGGAGAAGAGCCCGTCGTTCTCGGTCGACCCGAAGGAGCGCCTGTTCTACTGCTTTGGTTGCCACCGGGGGGGTGATACGATCTCGTTTGTCCGCGAGATGGAAGGGGTGGGCTTTTTCGAGGCCGTGCGCGGGCTCGCCGAGAAGTACAACGTGCCCCTCCCGGAGGCCGAGGAAGGGCAGGACGCCGAGCGGGCGAGCCGGCAGGAGGCCATCCTCCACGCGCTCCGCTGGGCCGGGCGCTGGTTCTACGGGCAGCTGACCAAGACCCCCGAGGGCGAGCGCGGCCTCCAGTACCTGCTCGGACGCGGGCTCACGCCGGAGACGATCAAGGCCTACGGCCTCGGCTACGCGCCGGACCGCTGGGACGCGCTCGTGAACGCCGCCGAGGCGGACGGCATCGCCCCGGACGTGCTTGTGGACGCGGGCCTCGCCATCCGGCGCGACCGGAGCGTGGGCGGCAACGCCGCCGGGAGCCTCTACGACCGCTACCGCGGGCGCGTCGTGTTTCCCATCTTCTCGCACACCGGCCGCGTGATCGGCTTCGGCGGACGCCTGATGACGGACGCGAAGGACCAGCCGAAGTACATCAACTCGCCCGAGACGCTCGTCTACGGCAAGAGCCGCGTGCTCTACGGCCTCTACCAGGGGCGGCAGGAGATCCGACGGCAGGAGGAGGCCCTCCTCGTGGAAGGCTACCTCGACGTGCTCGCGCTCCACCAGGCGGGCTTTCTCCACGCCGTCGCCACCTGCGGGACGGCGCTCACGCCCGACCAGGTGGCGCTCGTGGGCCGCTTCGCCAAGCGCCTCGTGCTCGTCTACGACGGCGACAACGCCGGGCGCAACGCGGCGGTCAAGGGCGCCGAAACCGTCGTGGCGAACTGGAAAGTGGACCCGGCGGACGAGAAGACGATGCGCGAGCAGGGCGTGGGCGAGCTGCTCCGCAAGGGCCTCGTCGTCTACAGCGTCAGCCTGCCCACCGGCGAGGACCCCGACTCGTTCGTGCGCGACCACGGCGGCGAGGCCTTCCGCGACTTTCTCCACAAGCACCGGCAGGACTTTGTGGCCTTCGCCTACACGAGCGCCGAGCGCACGGGCCGCCTCGCCACGCCCGAGGGCCGCGCCGAGGTGCAGGGCGAAATCCTCCGCACGATTTCCGGCCTCCAGGGCAACCCGCTCCTGCGCGAGAGCTACCTCACGCGCGCCGCCGAAGTGCTCGGCGTGCCCCTGCCCATCCTCGGCGAAGCGCTCGCCCACCAGCAGCGCACGCAGCGCAGCCGCCCGGCCTACGACGACGCCCCCGCGTGGGAGGACGCCGAACGGGCGCCGGGCGACGGCCCCATCGAACTGCCGCCCGAGGCGCTCCCGGCGGAGGAAGAACTCATCCGCCTGATGCTCGAAAGCGGCGATCCGCTCGTCGAGTTCGTGCTCGGGCGCATGGGCCTCGACGAGTTCTCCGAAGGCGCCGTGCGCGACATGGCGGCCGCGCTCATCCAGCAGTACGAGGCGGGGCGGGTGAGCCGCGAGGCGTTCACGGGCGGCCAGTATGGCCCCGACCTGCAGCGCCTCGCCGCGCGCGTGCTCTCGGCCCGCGCGTCCGTCTCCGAGGGATGGAAAGAGCAGGGCGTGGTCGTGAACACCGCCGATCCCTACGAGGCGGCGGCGAGCGCGATGATGTTCCTCAAGCTGCGCCGCGTGGACGATGCGATCAAGGCGCAAAACGCGGACATGCACGGCGCCACCACGACCGCCGACCTCGAAGCCGCCCAGCGCCGCCTCATGGCCCTGCTCGACCTCCGCAAGCGCATCGAAGCCCGCGCGTTTCTGGACGAGGCGTAATGCGCCCATCCGACCCCGTAGGGGTGTAGCACCCGCTGCACCGGCACAGCCTGCGGCCCTGCGCCGCCGCTGGCACCGGCGCCGCGCGTGGGGCGGGATCGGTGCTTCGCCCGGCCCCGGCCACACGCCGAGGTGTCCATGATCCTCCGTCGCGTTTACCGCCGTTTGGGCGGGTACGGGCCATGCGGGCGAAGCACCGGGGCAGGGCGGTGAGCGGCGGTGTTGCGGCGGGAGGACGCGGGGCGGGGGGCAGGGGCCTCACAGCGGGTGCTTGGCCCCTACGGGGGCACGGGTGGAATACGGGGCGGCGGGGTTACGGGGTGGGATGGGCCCAGGCACCGGCGTCGGCGAGGGCGGTGCGGGTGAGGTCGGGGCGTTCGTGGCCGGGCATGCCGTCTACGCGATAGGCGGCGAGGGCGTCGGCGTCGTCCGGCACGGTGAGGGTGGAGACGGCGGCAGCGGCGGTCCGGTAGGCGTCGCGGAAGGGGGTGCCGGCGGCGACGAGGTCGAGCGCGTGGGCGGTGGCGTAGAGGTCGGGCGTGAGGGCGGCGCGGAGGCGTTCGCGGTCCCACACGAGGCCCGGCACGAGGGCGTTCATCGCCGCGAGCACATCGGCGGTGACGGACGTGGCGCGGAGGACGGCCTCTTTGGTGAGCTGGAGGTCGCGGTGGTAGCCGGAGGGCAGGTTCGCCGGGAGCGTGATGAGCACGTTCATCTCGGCGGCGACGCGGTGGTAGGCGGCGCGGGCGAGCTCGGCAACGTCCGGGTTGCGCTTCTGCGGCATGATGGACGAGCCGGTCGTGAGCGCGTCGGGAAGCTTCACGAAGCCGAACTCGCCGCTCGTGTAGAGCACGAGGTCGGAGGCGAGGCGGTTGAGCGTGGCCGCCACCTGGAGGCAGGCGTGGGCGGCATTCAGTTCGAACTTGCCGCGCGTGAGCTGCACGGCGGTGACGTGGAGCTGCGTGCGGGCAAAGCCGAGCGCCGCCGCCGTCTGCGCGCGGGGCAGATCGAGCGAGGGCACGCCGTAGCCCGCCGCGCTGCCAAGCGGGGACGTGTCGAGGGCGTCGTGGGCGGCGCGGAGCACGTCGAGGTCGGAGGCGAGCACGTCCGCGTAGCCGAGCGCCCAGAGCGCCACCGTGCGAGGGCATCGCCCGCTGAAAGTGCGTGTAGCCGGGCATCACCACGCGCAGGGTGCGCCTCGGCCATCGTGCAGAGGGCCTCGCCGAGGGTCCGGCGCGCTCCGCGCGAGCGCGGCGAGGCGGTCTTTGAGGGCCAGGCGGAGGGCGGCGAGCACCTGGTCGTTGCGGCTGCGGCCCGTGTGGATCTTCTTGCCCACGTCGCCGAGCTTCGCCACGAGGTACGTTTCCAGCACCGTGTGCGCGTCCTCGTCCTCCGGGCGGATCGTGACGGTGCCCGCGTCAACGTCTGCCTGGAACGCCTCCAGCGCTCCCGTGAGCGCGGTGAGTTCCTCGCCCGTCAGCACGCCGGCCCCCACGAGCCCTTCGGCGTGGGCGCGCGTGGCGACGGCGTCGTAGGGCAGCAGCAGGCGGTCCCAGAGGTAGTCGTCGCCCACGGTGAAGCGGATCACCCAGTCTTCGGCGGCGGTGCCTTTTTGCCAGAGCGGAGCGGCCATGCGAGGTAGAGCAGGGGTTGGGATCGTAGGGGCACGGCGTGCCGTGCCCTCTGGTCAAACATGCGTGCCGGCCATGCGCCCCTCAGCGGGCGCGGACGAGCGTGAGCGTGCGCGAGAAGGCCACGGCGCCCTCGGCCCGCACATAGACGAAGTAGACGCCCGGCGGCAGCGCGGACACGTCGAGCGGACGCGCGAAATCGCCGCTCACCGCCTCGGCGGGCAGCAGCAGCACGCGCCGCCCGAGCGCGTCGAACACCGAGACGGACACGCGCGCCGTGCCGGGGATCGTGCCGCGCAGCGTGGCGGTGCCGCGCGTGGGCGTGGGGCCGAGCGTGAGCGCGAGCGCGGCGCGCCTCAGGCGTTTCTACGGCGACGGTGATCGCGAAGGCGCGGCGCACGAGCGTGGTGTCGAGGATGTAGGGGTTGTCGTTGCCCTGCTTCGTCTTGATGAAAGCGCTGCGGGACCGCTCGGCCGCGTCCGGCGGGTCGAGGCGGTTCCAGGCCACGAGGATCGGGCGGACCTCGCGGAAGAAGGCCTCGCTCGTGGCCGTCGGCGTGTACATCGTCT
Organism: Rhodothermales bacterium; assembly: GCA_963740755.1. GTDB lineage: Bacteria > Bacteroidota > Rhodothermia > Rhodothermales > BA12 > CAVSDF01. Next base: position 107,108 of record CAVUFJ010000005.1, on the reverse strand, counting down.
CGAAGTAGGCCATCACGCGGGCCACGTTGCCCTTGTGGTCCTCGCGCGGCTCGAAGCGCACGCCGCGCAGGATCTCCGAGCAGGCGTCGCGCTCGGCGGATCGGGGTGCTCTGCGGGAGCGTGCCGGTGGGGCAGTACCAGCCGGTGGCGAGCGTGTCGGCGATCTCGCCGAAGGGCAGGTTGCCCCGGTCGTTGTTGACCTTCGAGATCGTCGGGAAGAGGTTGTGCATGTCGCCCTCCTGCGCGGTCACGTCGGCCATCGTGGAGCGGGGCCAGGTGTGCTCGGTATCGATCTGGACGGTCGAGCCGCCGCCGCCGAGCGGCGCGGCGCGCCCGCTGTAGACGCCGGTGTAGGGCGGGCCGGGGTAGTAGCTGCCGTAGAGGAAGTCGCGCGCGGCGTCGTAGCCGACCACCGTGGTGCGGCTGTAGTTCTGGCGCAGGCAGTTCAGCAGCGGCGTCCCGGCGAGGTCCGGGCAGACGGTGCCGCCGAGGGCTGCCTTCTGCTCGCGGATGCGGAGCGTGAGCGTGCCCGGCGTGCCGACAGTGAGCTTCGGATCGCCGCTGTTGATCGTGAGCCCGAACACCGCCGTCTCGTCGCCTTCGTCCACGAGGTCCTGGTAGAGCGTCACATTCGCGTAGGCGACGTGCTGGTCGGCGTCGAAGAGGATCGGCGCGGGGGGCAGGCTGTAGTCGCTGCCAGGCGTGGCGGTGCCGCCGAGGCGCGTGAGCGTGATGCTCGCGGCGGCGCTCGGCGCCGGGCCGTCGAGCAGGAGCGGGATCGACACGGCCCCGTCGCCCTCGAATACCACCGCCTCGGCGCTCGCAAAGTGGACGGTCACGGGCTGGTCGTCGTCTACGATCGTGAGCGTGAACGTGGACGGCGAGGCGAGCACCCCGCGCGAGGGCGTTTCGAGCGCGAGGATGACCGTCTCGTTCGGCTCCGCCGTGGCATCGTTGAGGATCGGGAAGGCCACGTCGAGGCTGGACGCGCCCGCCGGCACGGTGAGGACGGTGTCGGCGACGCGGTAGTCCTGCCCGCGCGTGGCCGTGCCGCCCGTCACGCGCAGGCGCACGGTGGTGGCCTCGGTCGCGCTCGGCTCGGTGAGCGCGAGCACGAGGCGGGCACTGCCGGCGGCTTCGGAGACGGACGTGGGCGCGGTGCCGAAGCGCACGGACGGGCCGCTCACGGCGGTGCCGGCCTCCAGGCGCACGTTGTCGAGGCGCCAGGTGCCCCCGGCGGCCTCGGCGCTGTAGGCGTAGAAGCGGAAGGTGACGGGCGTGCGGACGTTCGCGAAGGCTGCGCCGAGCGTCACCGGGTTGTCGGGGCGCGTGTTGGTGTCGTCGGGCACGTCGCCGGTGGCGAGGGGCGCCGCGAAGCCGTCGCGGCTGCTGTAGACGGCCCACGTACGCGGGCCGGTGCCGCTGCGGCGCTCGTCGAAGAGGAGGCGCGTGAACGTGAAGGCCTGCCCGGCGTCGGGGGTGACGGTGAAGGCTGAAGTAAGCAGCCGTGTCGCGCGCGGCGGCGAGGGGGAAGTTGCTCGCCGAAAACGTGTTCGCCGCCGACCGAGGGCGTCAGGCCGGTGCCGCGCTTCATGGGCGAGGCCGAGGCCCCGGCGGGCTGCGCGTCCGGCCGGAAAGGTGTCCTCGTTGCCGGCGGCGCCGGTGAACGAATACTGCACGAACTGCGCGCGGGCCTCCGGCGCGAGGGCGAGCCCGAGCAGCAGGGCGAGGGCAGGCAGGAACGGGCGGAAGCGCATGGCAGCAGGGAACGGATGCACCGGGCAAGGTACCGACCCCGCCGCACGTCCCGCCCTCCGCGTGCGCGTCTTGGCCGATGGCTCACAACCCCTTCCGCACGGCCCGGCGGCGGGCTATCTTGGGGGCTCATCTGTTCGTGTTCATGCACCGACTGCTTCGCCTCGTGCCCCTGGGAGGGGTGCCGCTCCTGCTGCTCGCGGCCCTGCCCGCAGTGGCGCAGCCCGTCCGCGTGGCGGGCGCCGCCGCGCCGTACCTCCCCGCCGGCTCCGCCCATGCCCGCATCGCCCCCGGAGGCGATTTCGTGGCCTTCTCGACGCCCGACTACACCGGCCTCTGGGTGCGCGAGACCGCCACCGGGGCGGTGCGCCAGCTCTCCAGCGCGCTCGGCGCCGGCACCGGTGCGCGCTGGTCGCCCGACGGCGGCGCGCTCGTGCTGCGCGAGGCCGACGACCGCGCCGACGGCCGCTACTTCACCATCGTCGCCTACACGCCGGACGGCGCGCGGACGCCCCTCACGGCCCCGCAGCCCAACGTGGCGGGCCTGCCGGTGTGGAGCGCGGACGGCGCCTCGGTGCTGCTGCCCACGCCGGGCGGCGTCGAGCGCCTCGCCACGGGCCGCGTGCCGGTGGACGCCGCTGGGGCCGCGTACGTGGCCGATCCGGCGGGCGGCGTCGCCGAGGTGACGGGCGCTGTGCGCGTCTCGCTCAAAGGCCTGCCGGACGGCCCCGTGCTCGCCGCCGTGCCCTCGCCCGATGGGCGGCAGGTGGCACTTCAGGTGATGGGCCACGGCGTCTTCGTCGCCGGTCCGCGGGGCGTGGTGGCGCTCGGGCGCGGCGAGGCCCCCACGTGGAGCCCGGACGGGCGCTTTGTGGCCTTCATGGTCACCGACGACGACGGCCACCGCCTCACCGGCGCCGACCTCTACGTGGCCACCGCCGATGGCGCGCAGCGCTGGGCGCTCACGAGCACGCCGCGCGTGTTCGAACAGTACCCCGCCTGGACGCCCGACGGCACCGCCCTTCTCTACGACGACCCCGCCGCGCAGCGCGTGATGCGGCTCCCGCTCACCGTGGCCGCCGAGACTCCATGAAACGCACCGCTGTACTCGCGCTCGGGCTCATTCTGCCCGCGCTCGCCTCTGGGCAGGCCCGCATCACCGGGCTCGCCAACTGGAACATCGTCATCGACCCCGGCCACTCGCAGAACGAGAACGTCGGCATCTTCGGCTACTCGGAGGCCATGAAGGTGCTCGCCGAAGGGCTCGAACTGCGCGCGCTCCTGCTCAACACGACCGACATCGGCGCCGTCTATATGACGCGCACGAATGCCACGACCGTGGTGGGCCTCTCCGAGCGCACCGACTACGCCAACAGCCTCGGCGCCGCCTACTTCCACTCGATCCACTCGGACGCGGGCGACGCGTCGGCCAACGCCACGCTCGTCATGTACGGCGGCTGGCGGCAGAACGGGGTGACGTACGAGAAGACCCCGGCGGGCGGCAAGCTCACGGGCGGCTACCTCGACTTCTACCTCAACCGAGCCATGCGCATCGGCGCGCGCGGGCTCTATGCGGACCGGACGTTCTACGAGGGCTTCCCGACGAATACGTCCCAGTTTTATCCCTACCTGAGCGTCAACCGCCAGTCCAACATGGCCTCCACGCTCTCGGAGGCGGGCTTTCACACCAACCCGACGCAGAACCAGCGCAACATGGGGCGGCAGTGGAAGCGCATGGAAGCGCGCGCGCTCTTCTACGGCTTCCTCAAGGCGCGCGGCCTCGCGCTGCCCACGTACCGCATCGTGGCCGGCTACGCCACCGATGCCGAGAGCGGCGTCCCGGTCAACGGCGCCCTCGTGACGCTCGGGGCGAAGGCGGATACGACGGACACGTATGAGGACACGTTCAAGCCCTACTCGAACAACCCGAACGAGCTGCACAACGGCTTCTTCTACCTCGAAGACGTAGCCGCCGGGGCCGGGACGATCTCGGCCACCGCGCCCGGCTACCGCGCCGCGACGGCCAGCGTGACGCCGGCCGATACGTTCTTCACGTTCAAGGACTTCACGATGGTCTCGACGGCCCCGTTCACCGTCGCCGCCACGACGCCCGCCAGTGCCGCGACGAACTTCCGCGTGATCGACCCTGTCGTGCTCACGTTCTCGCCGCCCGGCGGATACCGCTTCCGTGCGCACGGCCTTCCGGCTGCGTCGCGTGGACACGAATGCGACCGTCAGCGGCACGTATACGTGGACGAGCGGCAACCGCCGCCTCTCGTTCCAGCCCGCGCAGGCGCTGAATGAGTACACCCAGTACGAGGCGAGTGTCGGGGCGGGGGCAACGTCGCCCTATGGCTTTGCCTTCGACGCCAACGGCGACGGCACGCCCGGCGACGCGTTCGCCTCCCGCTTCACCACCGGCCCGCAGGACATCACGGCCCCCGCGGTGCAGAGCCTCTACCCGGCCAACAACGGGCGCAACGCCGAGGTGATGCCGCTCATCAACGTGACGTTCGATGAGGAAGTCGTCGCCTCGTCGTACCAGCCTACCGCCATCACGCTCACCCGCACGACCGACAATGCGAGTGTGCCCCTGCGCGTCCAGGCCGCGCTGATTGGCGGGCAGACGGTGCTGCACCTCGTGCCCGGCGCCGTGCTGAGCCCGAATTCGTTCTACCGCCTCACCCTCCCGGCAGGCATGGCCGACCGCTTCGGCAACGCCGTCGCCAACGCGCGCAACATCACGTTCCAGACCGGCGGCGTGGCCGAAGACCGCACGTTCGTGGAGACGTTCGAGGGCACGTTTACGGACAACTGGTGGCAGCCGGCGCAGAGCGGTTCGACCACCCTCGCGAGCGTCGTGGCCGATTCGACGAGCCGGTCGGCGTCCAGCATCGGCAACCCGGTCTCCAATTCGACCAAGTCCATGGAAGTGCGCTTCGGCTTCAAGACCGACGCCTCTAGCTGGCTCATCCGCGAGTACCTCAACAGCGGCCCCGCCTACAACGCCCGCTTCGACACCAGCTACACGCTCCAGACGTACATCTACGGCGACGGCTCCGGCACGCTCTTCCGCTTTGCCGTAGACGACGGCTGCACCGGCGCGTCGGCGTGCGCCGGCAGCGAGGTGAGCCCGTGGACGGCGGTGACGTGGCGCGGCTGGCGCAAGGTGGAATGGGACCTCGGCACGACGGCGCCGGGCACCTGGATTGGCAACGGCGTCCTCGAGGGGCAACTGCGCGTGGACTCGTACCAGCTCTCCTACGCGCCCGGCGGGGCCGCCTACGGGCGCCTGCTCTTCGACGACCTCGCCGTCGTCAAGACGCGCGACGCTCACGGGCACCGACGTCGGACGCTGCGGGCGAGGCGCTCAGCTTGCAGGTGGCGCCCAACCCTGTCGGCGCGCGCGCCACGGTGCGCTTCACGCTCGACGCCCCGGCGCCCGTCACGCTCGCCGTGTTCGATGCCCTCGGGCGCCGCGTGGCCGTGCTGGCCGAGGGCGAATCACCTCGCGGCCGGGCGCCTACGAGCGCGTCTGGACGCCCGCCGACCTCGCCCCCGGCGTGTACGTGGTGCGCCTGACGGCGGGCGCGGCCACGCGCGCGATGACGGCGGTGGTGGGGCGGTAAGGGTCTCGGTGGGGCGGGGTTCAAACGCCGCCCCACCGAGGCACCCGGTCCGGCAGACCGCGTTGGCGACCTCCATGCGCCCCGCCTTCCCCGACCTGCCCGTACGCGACGCGCTCCCGGCGCTGCTCGCGGCCCTCGCCGGGCATCCGTGCGCGGTCCTCGTGGCGCCGCCGGGCGCGGGCAAGACCACCCTCGTTCCGCTCGCCCTGCTGGATGCGCCCTGGCGCGCGGACGGCCGGGTGATCGTGCTCGAACCGCGCCGCCTCGCCGCCCGCGCCGCCGCTGCGCGCATGGCCCACCTGCTCGGCGAGCGCGTGGGCGAAACCGTCGGCTACCGCGTGCGCATGGACGCCGCCGTGACCGCCCGCACGCGCGTCGAGGTGGTCACCGAGGGCATCCTCACGCGGATGCTGCAGGACGACCCGGGCCTCGAAGGCGTCGCGGCGCTCCTCTTCGACGAGTTCCACGAGCGCAGCCTCCACGCCGACCTCGGCCTCGCCCTCGCCCTCGATGCGCAGGCGGCCCTGCGTCCGGACCTGCGGCTGCTCGTGATGAGCGCCACGCTCGACGCCGAACGGATCGCGCGCTTTCTCGGCACCGGGGGCGTCCCGGCGCCGGTAGTGCAGAGCGAAGGCCGGATGTATCCCGTCGAGACGCACTTTCTGAGCGCGCAGGAGGCCGGCGACCGTGCGGCGCGTCCCGCCGAGCGGCTCGCGCGGCTCATGCCGAAGGCCATCGCGCACGCGCTGCGCCACGAAGCGGGCGACGTGCTCGCGTTCCTGCCCGGCCTCGCCGAGATCCGCCGCGTGGAGGAACGCCTCGCCCCGGCGCTGCCCCCCGGCGCAGTGCTGCACGTGCTCCACGGCGACCTGCCCCTGGAGATGCAGGACGCGGCGGTGCGCCCGGCGCCCGCCGGCACGCGCAAGGTGGTGCTCGCCACGAGCCTGGCCGAGTCGAGCCTGACGATCGAGGGCGTGCGCGTGGTGGTAGACGGCGGTTACAGCCGCGTGCCGCGCTTTTCGGCGCGCACGGGCCTTACCACGCTCGCCACGGTGCCGGTGACGCACCACAGCGCCGACCAGCGGCGCGGACGGGCGGGGCGCCTCGGCCCGGGCGTGTGCTACCGCCTGTGGACCAAGGCCGACGACGCGCGCCTGGCGGAGAGCATCGTGCCGGAAATCCTGGAAGCCGACCTCGCGCCGCTCGCCCTCGAACTCGCCCTCTGGGGCGCCCGCGACGCCACCGCGCTCCGCTGGCTCGACGCGCCGCCCCCCGCCGCGCTGGCGCGCGCCCGTGCGCTGCTGCTGGAACTGGGCGCGCTCGCCCCGGACGGCGCGGTGACCCCGCAGGGGCGCGCCCTGGCCGCGCTGGGCGTGCATCCGCGCCTGGGCCACCTCGTGCGCGAAGGGCAGCGCCTCGGCCTCGGCGCCACCGCCTGCCTCCTCGCGGCGCTCCTCGCCGAGCGCGACGTGTTGCCGGGCGGCGCCGGTCCGCGCCCGCCCGACCTGCGCCTGCGCCTCGACCTCGTGGCACGGGCCTCCGGCGGTCCCGCGCGGAAGGTATCGGAGGCCGCGCGCGCGTTGATGCGCCGCGCCCGCATGGCGCCCACCCCGCCCGACGGCGGCGCGGCGGGCCTGCTGACGGCCTTCGCGTATCCGGACCGGATCGCGCAGGTGGAGGCCGAGGGGCGCGTCCGCCTCGCCTCGGGCCAGCGGGCGGCCCTCGACCCCGGCGCGTTCCCCGGCGCGGCCTTTCTCGCCGTCGCCCACCTCGACGGGCCTCCGCACGCCCCCCGCGTCGCCCTCGCGGCCCCCCTCACGCTTGCCGACATCGAGGCGCACTTTGGCACGCTCCTGCGCGAGACCGAAGTGGTGGCCTTCGACGCTGCAACAGATCGGGTCGTGGCCCGGCGGCGGCGGACGCTCGGGGCGCTCGTGCTCCACGAAGGGCCGCTCGCCCATCCCGACCCGGCCCTCGTTGCCGAGGCGCTGCTGGGGGAGGTGGCGGCGCGCGGGCTCGCGGCGCTGCCCTGGACCAAGGACGCCGAGCGCCTGCGCGCCCGCCTCGCGTTCCTGCACCACCACGATCCGGGCGCCTGGCCGGAGGTGTCGGAGGCGGCGCTGCTGGGCACGCTGCCCGACTGGCTCGGCCCGCACGTCCACGGGATGCGTGCGCTCGCCGATCTGGCCCGCCTCGACCTCTGTGCCCGCTTGCTCGACGGGCTCCCCTGGCCGCAGCGCGCCGCGCTCGACCGCCTCGCCCCCTCCCACGTGGACGTGCCCTCGGGCTCGCACCTCCCACTCGACTACAGCGACCCGGAGGCGCCGGTGCTGGCCGTGCGCCTCCAGGAAGTGTTCGGCCTGCTCGACACGCCCCGCGTGCTCGATGGGCGCGTGCCGGTCGTGCTGCACCTGCTCTCGCCCGCGCACCGCCCCGCGCAGGTCACGCGCGACCTGCGGAGCTTCTGGCAGAGTCCGGCTACTTCGACGTGCGCAAGGACCTCCGGGGCCGGTATCCGAAGCACTACTGGCCCGACGATCCGCTCCAGGCCGAGCCGACGCGCCGGGCCAAACCCCGCGGGACGTAGGCGGCGGGGCGCCTACGCCGCTTCGAGCACGGCCCGGATCCGGGCGCCCACTGCTTCGAGGGCCGCGCGTGGCGGCTTCCGGGCATAGTGCTCGGAAAAGCGGAGCCCGAAGCCGTCCCCGGCAAAGCGCGGGAAGACGTGCAGGTGGACGTGGAAGACCTCCTGCATCGCCGCCGCGCCGTCGGCGAGGAACAGGTTGACGCCCTCGCACCGCAGGCCACTCTGCCGCAGCGCCGCCGCAACGCGCTGCCCGACGCGGAAAAGCTGGGCGCCCGTCTCCACGTCGAGGTCGGCGAGGGAGGCCGCCGGGGCGTTCGGGACGACCAGGACATGCCCGGGGTTGACGGGCTGGATGTCCATGAACGCCGACACGAGGGCATCGCGGTAGACGAACGTGGCGGGCGCGGCCCCGCGCAGGATCTGCCCGAAGACGGTATCGTCCGTGCTCACGCGGCTTCGCCGGGCATGATCACATCCTGGTCGTCGGTGTTGTCGCCTTCGCCGGCGGCAAGGTCGGAGGGGTCATCGCCCTCGATTTCGTCGCGGTAGACAAAGCGGATGTTGACCGAGCCGTGGCCGTCGCCGTCGGAGTCGAGCGCGGTGACGTGGCGGGCGTGCAGGTTCGCTTCCTGCACGACGGCCTCGTGGTTGAAGGCGTGGATGAGCTTCCGCACGGCGTCGGCGAGGCTCTCCGGGGCGTCCGAGAGGGTGCCGGTGGCGGGCATCCCGCGCTCCTCGAACGAGAGGTCGAGTTCGAGCGGGGCGCCGGTGGCAAACTGGTGCACGGCCGCTTCGATCTGCTGCTGGAGCTTCTGCTGGGCTGCCTGGAGGGCAAAGGGGGACGCCATGGCGTGGGGTTCGGGAATGGGTGAGGCCCTGCATACCGGAGCCGCGCCGCCGGGCTCCGCCCCGGCCCTCAGATTGCCGCCTCGTCACGCCGCGCCGCCCGGACCGGCGCTCAGGCGCCGTAGATCGAGAAGTCGTCGCGCCGCATGTGCATCGTGATCACCATCGCGAGCATGAGCGAATTGGCGAGCAGGGACGTGCCGCCGTACGACATGAACGGGAGCGGGATGCCGATGACGGGCAGCAGGCCCGTCACCATGCCGAGGTTGACGAACAGGTGGATCAGGAACACCCCGGCGGTGCCGGCCGCGAGGATCGACCCGAACGGGCTGCGCATCTGCGCGCCGAGCTTGACGAGCCGGCCCAGCAGGATGCCGTAGAGCACCAGCACCAGCAAGCCCCCGGCAAAGCCCCACTCCTCGCCGATGATCGAGAACACAAAGTCCGTGGACTGCTCCGGGATGTAGGCGCCCTGCGTCTGCGTGCCCTGCATGAAGCCCTTGCCGAGAGCTTGCCCGAGCCAATGGCCGCCTTCGACTGCACGAGGTGGTAGCCCACGTTGTCCTTGTACGCTTCGGCTTCCGGGTTCGTGAACGACTCGATGCGGGCCCGCTGGTGCGGCTGCAGGTACGAGATGGCGAGCGTCGCCACGACCGTGACACCGAGCGTGAAGGAGAGCGCCGTGGCGGCGAGCAGCTTCTGGCGGGTCGAAATCCACATCCCCGCCGTGAACAGGAGCGCGAACACATACGCCGCCGGCTTGAACACGACCGCGAAGTAGCCCGCCACCGCCGGGGCGAGCATGAGGGCGAGGATGTAGAGGGGCAGGCCGCTCCAGAAGAGCATGATCGGGATGAGCCCGAGGAAGACGAGGCCCGTGCCGGTGTCGTTCTGCCCGGCAATGGTGATGCCGGCCGGGATGAGCAGCAGCACGACCGCGCCGATGGCGTAGCGCAGGTTCTTGCTCTTCGGGTTGCGCCCGCCGAGCAGGCTCGCCACGGCCATCACGGTGCCCACCTTGGCAAACTCCGCCGGCTGCAGCGCAAACCCCCCGATCTGCAGCCACGCCTTGGCCCCGTTGACCTCTTTGCCGATGGCGGCGGTGGCCAGGAGGAGCCCGAGTCCGAGAAAGTAGGCGGGCCAGGCGAGCAGGTGGAAAAAGCGCGGCGGGCGGGTGAGCAGCACGAGCAGCACCACCACGGAGATCACGAACCAGATGAGCTGCTTCTCCGTGTTGGACTTCATCAGCGTCGGCAGGTACTCCGCCCCCTTGCCGTGGGTGGTCGAGTAGATGGCGACGAGGCTCACGAGCACCAGCCCGAACCACGAACAGATGAGCAGCCAGTCGATTTGCCGGTACCAGGGACGCATGGAAGGTGCGGTGTACGAAGGGCGACGTGCGAAGGAAGACAGGAGCCGGGTTCACCTCGAACGCTCGCGCCTCCTCCCGCGAACCCCGTCAGGTGGTCTGCGTGCCGTCGTTGTTGAGCGTCGTGCGGCCCGAGTCGGGGGCGCCGGGCTTGCGCACGGGCGCCGGCACGTCGTCCGGGAGGGGCTGACTCTGCACGCCCTTGACGCGCTCGACGAGGGCGCGCCGCTCGGGCGAGATGCGCCCGGTGAGGTAAAGCTCGGCCATGAGCGTGGCAATCGGCCCGGCGGCGGTGGCGCCGAAGCCGGCGTTCTCCACCTGCACGGCAATGGCGAAGCGCGGGTGGTCGAACGGGGCGAACATGATGAACACCGAGTTGTCCTTGCGCCCCGGCCCGGCCTGCGCCGTGCCCGTCTTGCCGCCGCTCAGGATGCCGGGAATCTGCAGGCTGCGGCCGGTGCCGTCCTCCATCACGCCGCGCATTCCCTGCCGCACGAGCTCGAAGTATTCGGGCTTGATGGGGAGCTGTTCGGGCGCCGGGAGCGTCGGGCGAATCAGGTCGCCGGTTTCGGGATGGCGGAGTTCGCGGATGAGGTGGGGCGTGGGCTTGCGGCCACTCGCGCCGATGATGGCGGTGTAGCGGGCCAGCTCGAAGGGCGTCGCGCCCATGTTGCCCTGCCCGATGCCGAGGTTCATCGAGAAGCCGTAGGCCCAGCCGGGAAAGCGCTTGTTGAAGTACGCCGAGTCCGGGATGAGGCCCGGCGTCTGCTCGGCCACATCGGTGAGGGCGCGCTCGCCAAAGCCGAACATGTGCGCGTAGCGGGCGAACGTGTCCACGTCCGTCCGATTCATCATCTCGAAGAAGAACGTGTTGCACGAGTGCGCGATGGCCTCCACGACCTCGATGCTGCCGTGTGTGTGCATGCAGCGGAAAAAGCGGCCATGGCCGAGCGGGTGGTAGCCGGGGCAGTTGTAGTGCTCGCCGGGCTTGAGCTTGCCCTCGTTGAGCGCGAGGAGCGCCATGAACGGCTTCCACGTCGAGCCGGGCGGCTGCATGGACTGCGTGGCCCGGTTGTACATGGGCTTGCTCTTGCTCGTGGTGAGGTAGCGCCACGTGTCCTTGTCCACCGACGTCGTGAAGGTCGTCAGGTCGTAGTCGGGGTAGGAGACCATCGAGAGGATCTCGCCCGTCTGCGGGTCGAGCGCGACGAGGCCGCCGCGCTTGCCGACGAACAGGCTTTCGGCGAACGCCTGCAGGCGGCTGTCGAGCGACAGGACGGTGTTGTAGCCGGAGATGGCCGGGCTGTCGTCGGCGCCGCCCTTGAGCGCGCCGATGTCGAGGCCGCGCGCGTTGACCTTGCGGTATTCGAGGCCGAGCTTGCCGCGCAGGTACATCTCGTAGTTGCGCTCGATGCCGGTGACGCCCATCAGGTCGCCCCGCCGGTAGCCGTCGTCGTAGCGGCGCTCCAGCTCCGGGCCGTTGATCTCGCGGACGTAGCCGAGCGCGTGGGCGGCGCGCGCGGCGGTGAGGTAGCGGCGCGTCTGGTGCTCGTCGAACGTCACGCCGGGCAGGCGGAAGCTGTTCTCCTGCACCCGTCCGAACGCGTTGAAGGGGACCTCCTTGAACACCTGCGTCGGCGCGTCCGGGTTGCGGAGCACCGCGCGGTGGAGCCCGTTCCAGACGATGGAATCGGGCACGCTCAGCAGCGACGAGAGCAGCTGCACCTCGCTCGTGTCGAACGCCTTGCGGTTGTCCGGGGCGTGCGAGAAGTAGCGGGGGGTGAGCGAGATCGAGAACGTGGTGCCGTTGTCCACCATCAGCACGCCGTTGCGGTCGTAGATGGCCCCGCGCGCGGGGCGCACGAGGATCTCGCGCGTGGCGTTGTTGGCCGATTCGCTCTCGTAGAATTCGCTGGTGAAGAGCTGCATCCACGCCAGGCGGCCGCCCAGGATGCAGAGCACGAGCAGGATGATGCCCCCGAAGAGGCCAGCGCGAACCCGGTAATCGTCCATGAGAGCAAGCAGATACAGACCCCTGTTCCTAACGGTGCAGGGAGGGCCGTGGTGCCCATGGGGCGCAGAAAGTGTGCGCCGCCCGCCCGGACCGCCGTTCAGCCCCCCGCAGCACCCATTCGCCATATGGTTACAGGCCGGGCGGGTACGAACGTGGGATTTCAAACGTCCCGCGTGTATCCTCAACACACCTTACGCCACCCCCGCTCATGCCGACACGCTCGCCGGCTTTTGCTGCTCGTTAGCGCCCTCGTGTTCGCCGCCCTCCCGGCGTCTGCCCAGTACTTCGGGCGCAACAAGGTGCAGTACGAAACCTTCGCCTTCCGCTCGTTCGAGACGGAGCACTTCCAGATCTTTTTCTACCCCGAGGAGGAAGTCGCCGCGCGCGACGCCGGGCGCATGGCCGAGCGCTGGTACGCCCGCCACCGCCGCACCTACCTCAACACGTTCGGCGAGCGAAAGCCAATGCTCTTCTACGCCAACGACGCCGACTTCCAGCAGACCAACGCCATCGGCGGGCTCATCGGCGAGGGCACGGGCGGCGTGACCGAATCGCTCAAGGAGCGCGTCACCATTCCGTTTACCGGCATCTACGCCGAGAACGACCACGTGATCGGCCACGAGCTCGCCCACTCGTTCCAGTACGACATCGCGCTCAACAAGGACACGTCCGGCTTCGCCCTCGACCAGCTGCCGCTCTGGCTCATCGAAGGCACCGCCGAGTACCTCTCCACCGGGCGGCAGGACTCGCACACGGCCATGTGGATCCGCGATGCCGCCCTCCGCGACGACCTGCCGAGCACCGACAAGCTCACGCGCGACACGCGCTACTTCCCCTACCGCTACGGGCAGGCCTACATGGCCTACATCGGCGGTAAGTACGGCGATGCCGCCGTGGCCAACCTGTACCGCCTCGCCGGGCGGGTGGGGCCGGATTCGGCCTTTGTTTACGCCCTCGGCATCACCGCCGATTCGCTCTCGAAGGAGTGGGCGCAGACCGTCAAGGACACCTACCTGCCGTTCACGCAGGGCCGCACGCCCGCCGCCGAGGCCGGCAACGTGCTCGTGTCCGAGCGGCGCGGCGGGGGCAAGCTCAACGTGGCGCCGAGCCTGTCGCCGGACGGGCGCTACGTGGCCTACCTCTCTGAGCGCGACCTGTTCAACATCAACCTGTTCATCGCCGACACGCGCACCGGGCGCGTCGTTAAAAAGCTCAGCGAGACCAACGGCGACGCCCACTTCGACGCCATCCGCTTTATCGCCTCCTCGGGCACCTGGAGCCCGGACGCCAAGCAGTTCGCGTTCGTGACGTTTGTCGCAGGCAACAACGAACTCGCCCTCTTCGACGTGCAGCGCGGCCGGATCACGCGGCGCATCTCCATCGAGGGCATCGGGGCGATCACCAACCCGGCGTGGAGCCCGGACGGGCGCAGCATCGCCTTCACCGGCATCAAGGGCGGCCTCTCGGACCTCTACCTGCTCGACCTGTCTTCGGGGCAGGCGCGGCAGCTCACGAGCGACCGCTTTGCCGACCTCGAACCTGCGTGGAGCCCCGACGGGCGCACGCTCGCCTTCTCGACCGACCGCGGCACCGGCGCCCCCGGCGACGGCACCAACTTCGAGACGCTCGACTACGCCGAGATGCGCCTGGCGACCATGGACGTCGCCTCCGGCGCCATCACCGTGCGGACGCCCTTCGGGCCCGCCGAGCACCACAACCCGCAGTTCTCGGCCGATGGGCTGAGCCTGTACTTTATCTCCGACCAGGACGGCTTCCGCGACGCCTACCGCCTCGAACTCGCGAGCGGCCAGCTTTTCCGCGTGACGAACCTGCAGACGGGCGTGAGCGGCATCACGGCGCTCTCCCCGGCCCTCTCGGTCGCCCACGACACGGGCGAACTGGCCTTCTCCGTGTTCACCGACAACCGCTACACCATCGTTGGGCGCACCGCCGCAGAGTCGGTGGGGACGCCGGTGACGGCCCGTGAGAGCGGCATCGCCACGGCGGGCGTGCTGCCCCCGGTGCAGTCGGTGGGCACGGGCCTCGTCTCCACCTACCTACGCGACCCCTCCAGCGACCTTCCGGCGCCCTTTACCGCCACCGCCGCCCCGGCCACGCCCTACCGCGCCCGCCTCACGCTCGATGCGGTGGCCCCGCCGACGGTGGGCGTGAGCGCGGGGGGCTACTACGGCTCGGGCGTGCAGGGCGGGGTGGGCTTTCTGTTCTCCGACCTGCTCGGCAACTACAACCTCACCGCCGCCGTGCAGGCCAACGGCACCTTCAAGGACATCGGCGGGCAGGTGACGTACCTCAACCTCAAGCGCCGCCTCAGCCTTGGCGTGCAGGTGGCCCACATCCCGACGCAGTACTACGGCGGCACCAACGTGGGCACGAGCGCGCAAGACGGCGACTACATCGAGCAGCTGCGGATTCGGACGTTTGAGTCGGCCGTCTCGGGGATTGCGCTCTACCCGTTCTCGCAGACGCGCCGCATCGAGGTGAACCTGGGCGGGATGCGCTACGGCTACGGCCTCGAAGCCGACCGCTACACCGGCTGCGACTTCAACTTCGGCACCTGTACCGGCTTCAAGCGCGTCTCGCTGGGCAAAGACGACGGCTTCGCCTTCCCGACGATCTACCTCGCCCAGGGCAACGCCGCCCTCGTGGGCGATTACTCCAACTTCGGCTTCACCTCGCCCGTGCAGGGCGGGCGCTACCGCTTCTCGATGGGCGGCTATGCGGGCACGTACAACTTCGTGCAGGCCCTCGCCGACTACCGGCGGTACTTCTTCTTCAAGCCCTTCACGGTCGCCTTCCGGGGGATGCACGTGGGCAACTACGGCATCAAGGCCACCGACGACCTGCAGGAGTTCCGCGTTGGGCAGGTGTACATGACCTCGTCGTACTACCCGACGTTCCTGCGTGGCTACGGCTACCGGTCGTTCAACGAGTCGGAGTGCGTGGCCAACGCCACCGACGCCTGCCCGGTGCTCAACCGCCTCACCGGCACGCGCGCCGTGATCGCCAACGCCGAGGTGCGCTTC
Source organism: Rhodothermales bacterium (assembly GCA_963740755.1). Classification (GTDB taxonomy): domain Bacteria; phylum Bacteroidota; class Rhodothermia; order Rhodothermales; family BA12; genus CAVSDF01. Next base: position 91,864 of record CAVUFJ010000005.1, on the reverse strand, counting down.
CCCTTCTTCGGCACGCGCGATTTTGGCCTCATCAACTTCCCCTACCTGCCCACCGAACTGTCGGTCTTCACCGACGCGGGCCTGTCGTGGACGGGCTATGAGGGTGATGCGGGCACCGGGCTTGCGGGCAGCAAGGTGCGCCCCCTCGCGTTCGTCACCGGCGACGAGGCGCGGTCATCGCCCGACCGCTTTCCCGTCGTGAGCACCGGGGTGTCGGCGCGGTTCAACGTGCTCGGCTACGCGGTCTTCGAGGTCTTCTACGCCTACCCGTTCCAGCGCCCGGACAAGGGCGCGCACTTCGGCTTCGCGCTCGCGCCGGGCTGGTAATGGGAAGGGAGGTGGGAGCGGGGGAATCGCAGCACCGGCAACGGCCGCGCGATTCCCCTTTCCCGTTCCCGGCTCCCGCCAGATCCGGCGGCAAGGTGGCGGAACGCGCGCTGGATGATGGATCATGGCGGCGTCGGGGCGTCTCTGGCGATGATCCATCATCGGTGATCCAAACGGCGATCCCTCACGAGGGGACCGGAGGGAGGATCATACCAGCAGGCGGCCTTCGAGCACCGTCACGGCCGGGCCGCGCAGCAGCACGCGCGCCCCCTTTGGCTCGATTTCGAGCACGCCGCCGCGCGCGCTGGCCTGGTGGCACCGTACGACCGGCTTGCCCGTCTGCGCCGCCCAGTACGGCCCGATGGCGCAGTGCGCCGACCCCGTCACCGGGTCCTCAGCGACGCCGACGGCGGGGGCGAAAAAGCGCGAGACGGCGTCGAACTCCCCATCGCCGCGCGCGGTGACGATGATGCCGCGCACACCCGTGAGGCGCCCAAGCGCGGTGAGGTCCGGCTGGAGGGTGCGGACCGTTTCGGCGCTGTCGAGGACGACGAACAGGTCTTCGGCGGCCCAGCCGGTGAGCGTCGGGGTCACGCCGAGCGCCGCCACGAGGCCGTCGGGCGCCGGGGCCGGTACGACGGTGCGGGCCGGGAAAGTCGAGTTCGATCTGCGCGCCGTCGAGGCGGCAGGTGAGCAGGCCGCTCAGGGTGTGGAAGCGGGCCTCGCGGTCGGGCGGGAGGTGGCCTTCGGTCCAGAGCACGTGCGCGCTTGCGAGCGTGGCGTGGCCGCAGAGCTTGACCTCGGCGCCCGGCGTGAACCAGCGCAGATCGTACGCGCCGTCGTCGCGCGCCCACAGGAAGGCCGTCTCGGAGAGGTTGTGTTCGAGCGCGACGGCCTGGAGCCACGCATCGTCGCGCGGAGCGTCGAGCAGCATGACGGCGGCGGGATTGCCGGTGAAGGGCCGGTCGGCAAAGGCATCTACCTGAACAAAGCGCATTTCAACGGGCGACATGCGACGGACAAGCGTGCGACGGGAAAGCGAGGGCGCGCGACGTGCCGGCGGAGCGATGGGCGAGAGGAGAGCGTGAGGACGCACCGAAGCAGCGGCCTGCGCCTAACTTCGCACATCTGGAGGGCAGGCAGTACCCCTCATCCTTTTCTCACGTCGCCTGTCGCACGTCATACGTCGCACGTTCCGTTGTATTCCCGCCTCCGCCCGCTCCTCTTCCGCCTCGACCCCGAGACGGCGCACCGGGTGACGTTTGCGGCCGCGCGCGTGGGGCAGCGCCTCGCCCCGACGTGGCTCGCGCGGACGTACGGCTTCGAGAGCGCCCGGCTGGCCCAGTCGCTCCTCGGCAAGACGTTCGAGAACCCCGTCGGCCTGGCGGCGGGCATGGACAAGAACGCCCGGCTGACGCCGCTCTGGAGCGCGCTTGGCTTCGGGTTCGTCGAGGTGGGCTCGGTCACGGCGCGGCCGTCGAAGGGCAACCCGCGCCCCCGCCTGTTCCGGTTGCCGGAGGAGGGGGCGCTCGTCAACCGGCTCGGGCTCAACAACGACGGCGCCTTTGCCATCGGCGCGCGGCTGCAGGCGCTGCGGCGCTCGCGGCTCGTGGTGGGCGTGAACGTGGCCAAGACGCACGACCCGCGGATCGTGGGCGAGGCGGCGCTCGACGACTTCCGGCAGACCTTCGAGCGCGTGGCACCGGTGGCCGCCTTCGTCACGCTCAACGTGTCGTGCCCGAACACGCGCGAGGGCAAGACCTTCGAGGAGCCGCGCGCGCTCGACGCGCTCCTCTCGGTGGTGATGGACGTGCGGCGGCGACGGGGCGTGCTCACGCCCGTGCTCGTCAAGCTCTCGCCGCCGCTCTCCGACCGCGTCGCCTTCGATTCGTTCTACGACGAGGCCGTAGCGCTGGCCGAGCAGCACGGCGTGGCGGGCTTCGTGGCCACCAACACCGCCCCCGACCGCGACGGCCTCGCGGCGAGCGCTGCGCAACTGGCCGCCGTGGGGGCGGGCGGGCTCTCCGGCGCGCCCCTCGAAGCCCGCGCCACGCACCTTGTGCGCTACCTCTACCGGCGCACGAACGGGCAGAAGGTGATCGTGGGCGTGGGCGGCGTGCGCGACGCGGCCTCCGCCTACCGCAAGCTGCGCGCGGGCGCCTCGCTCGTCGAACTCTACACCGGCCTCGTCTACGAAGGCCCCGGTCTTGCGCGCACCATCAAAGAAGGCCTCCTGCGCCTGCTCGACGCAGACGGCCTCGGCCACGTCTCGGAGGCGGTAGGCGCCGACGCGTAGCCCCGCCCTTACGGCCGGGGTTGTTCGTGGCTGGTTGTTCGTTGTTCTTGGTCAGACGAACCAGGCAGACGGCTTCTGCCTCTCTGACGACGAACGACGAACGACGAACGACCAACCAGCCCTGTCCTTTCAGCTTGTCACCGCATCGAGGGGCGCCCCGGGTGCGGGCACCGTCGAAACCCCTTCCACCGCGCGGCATAGGACCGCGACTCCCAACGCGACCCCCGATGGCGGCCCTCGTCCCGTTTCGCACGATTCCCGAGCTGTTCGGCAACCTGATGGCGCACTTCGCCGGTCAGCGCCGCCCCATGCTCGCCTACAAGGACAAGAAGACGAAGCAGTGGGTGGACCTGACGTATGAGGAGGTGCAGGCGGAGGTGGAGGCCTTTGCCGGCTTTCTCTACGGGCGCGGCATCCGCCCCGGCGACCGCGTGGCGATCCTGTCCGAGAACCGCCCCGAGTGGGCCGTCACCGACCTGGCCACGCAGCTGCTCGGCGCTGTCAACGTGTCGCTCTACACCACGCTCCCGCCCTCGCAGGTCGGCTACATCGTCCAGGATTCCGGGTCGAAGATCTTCGTCGTCTCCACGCCCATGCAGCTGCGCAAGGCCGAGGAGATCATCGCCGCGTGTCCGGACCTGACCACGCTCGTGGCGATGGAGCCGCGCAGCGAGCGCACGCCCGAGACCGTCACCTGGGCTGAAGCGCTGGCCGAAGGGGCGCCCGTCTATGCCGCCCACCGCGCCGAGATCGCGGCGCTCGGGACGGCCGTGCAGCCGGACGACCTGTGCGCGCTCATCTACACCTCCGGCACAACGGGCGTGCCCAAGGGCGTCATGCTCACGCACCGCAACTTCTGCGAGAACGTCAACTCCAGCCTCCAGCGCCTCGACTTCGGGCCGTCCGACATCCACCTGTCGTTCCTGCCGCTCTGCCACTCGTTCGAGCGCACGGCGGGCTACACGGCGGTGATGGCGTGCGGCGCCAAGATCGTGTACGCCGAGAGCGTGGACGCCGTCTCCAAAAACCTGCCCGAGGTACAGCCCACCGTGCTTATCTCGGTGCCGCGCGTGTTCGAGAAAGTGTATGCGAGCGTGATGAAGGGGCTCGAAGGGCAGTCGAAGATCAAACGGCGCATCTTCGACTGGGCGGTGGGTGTGGGGCGCAGCGTGGCCGCAAAGCGCGCGAAGGGCCGGGGGCCCGGCCCGTTCCTCGCGGCCGAGCAGAAGGTGGCGCAGGCGCTCGTGTTCTCGAAGCTGCACGAAAAGCTCGGCGGGCGCATCCGCTTTGCCGTCTCCGGCGGCGCGGCCCTCCCCAAGCACATTGGCGAGTTTTTCGAGGCCGCCGGGCTCACGATCGTGGAAGGCTACGGGCTCACCGAGACGAGCCCGGTGCTGTGCTTCAACCCGGTCGAGGCCCCGCGCTTCGGCACCGTCGGGCAGGTCATTCCGGGCGTCACCATCGGCATCCAGCAGGGCGAGCGGCTCATCGCCGAGCAGCGCGGCGGCGAGGCGACCCACCTCAACAGCGGCGAGGGCGAGGTGGTGGCGAAGGGGCCCAACATCATGAAGGGCTACTGGCAGAACGACGAGGCCACGCGCGCCTCCATCGACGCGGCGGGCTGGTACCACACGGGCGACGTGGGCCGCTTTGTGGACGGCTACCTCCAGATTACGGACCGCCTGAAGCACATGATCGTGAACAAGGGCGGCAAGAACATCTACCCCGGCCCCATCGAAGACCAGCTCAAGGGCCTCACGCCGCTCATCGAGCAGATCGTGGTGGTGGGCGAGGGCCGCGCGTTCCTCACCGCCCTCATCGTGCCGAGCGCTGACGTGGCGAAGGCGCAAACGGGCGCCGCCTCGGATGCCGACGCGATGGCGCATCCGGCCGTCGAAGAAGCGCTCCGCAAGGTCATCAAGGGCTACTCGCGCGGCGCCGCGTCTCACGAGAAGGTGCGGGACCTGCGCATCATCACCGATCCGTTCACGATTGAGAACGAGATGATGACGCCCAAGATGAGCCTCAAGCGCAAGAACATCGAGAAGCACTACGCCGCCACTATTGAGGCGATGTACGCGGGCAAGGAGGGCGGGGAGGAGTAGCCCAGGCTCACCGCGTGGCGCGCCAAGCGCAACCGCCCCCGCCCAGGCGGCGAGCGAGGTACATGAGGCGTTGCGGGTTGGTCGTTCGTGGTTCGTGGCCAGAGGCGCTTCAGCGCCCGCGCTTTTCTGACGACGAACCACGTGCTACGAACAGGCGCCCGGCGCCTGATACCAAATCCGTCGGCAGCGTTTGTCATTGCGAGGAGCGTAGCGACGAAGCAATCTCCCTGTTCAGGGGCCGTAGGCGGGGATTGCTTCGCTGCGCTCGCAATGACAGCACCAACTTCTCCACCGAAATTGGTAGTGCGCGCCCGTCAGATGAACCGCGCCTTTAGCTCCGGCGTGGGTATCCGGCAGGAGTCGCGCTTGCCGAACCACCCGTAGCGGTGCTTGGCGATCACGTCGTAGACGGCGTCGCGGATGGGGCGGGGGATCGCGAGGAGCGTCTTGGCGGCGCACTTTCAATCCATTCCTACACCCGCGTGAGCGCTGCAGCAAATTGCGTGGGCTTGAAAGGCTTTGACAGGTAGTCGTCCATCCCCGCGCGTATGCACCGTTCGCGGTCTCCGGCCAGCGCATCGGCCGTGACCGCGATGATGCGTGGCTGCTGGTGCTCGGGAAGCGCTACCCGGATCGCTTTCGTGGCCACGATCCCGTCCATCACCGGCATCTGCACGTCCATCAGCACCACGTCGTAGGGCGTGCCGGCCCCGGCCGCCCCGACCACCGCTGCTGACCGCCTGCAACCCGTCCGACACCACGTCAGCGGTGAGTCCCATCCGCTTCAGCGTGGCCTGGATCAGCGTCTGGTTCGACTCGGTGTCCTCCGCCAGCAGGATCCGCATGCTGTGGTCTAGCTCAGGGTAGGCGCTCTGCATGGGCTCCCTCGTGGGACTCTTGAGCGCGGTGGTACCGACAAGCGCGGTGAAGTGAAACACAGAGCCCTGTCCCACCACCGACTCCGCCCACGCCTTGCCCCCCATCAGATCGGCCAGCCGTTTCACGATGGCCAGCCCGAGGCCGGTGCCGCCGTACTTGCGCGTCGTCGAGGCGTCCACCTGCGAGAACGTCTTGAACAAACGGTCCATCCGGTCCTCCGGGATGCCGATGCCCGTGTCGGTCACCGACACATGCAGGAGCATCTTGTCTGCTGCTTCTGCCGCTGGATCTACGTGCAGCGAGACGTCCACCATGCCGTGATCGGTGAACTTGACCGCGTTGCTGATATAGTTCGAGAGCACCTGCCGGATCCGGTGCTCATCGCCCACCATGAGCCGGGGCACCGTCTGATCGACACTCGCGCCGAGCATCGAGGTCTTTTGCTACCGCGCGGGGCTGGAACGTGTGGTTCACGGCCGCAACGAGCTTACGAGGGTCGAACGGCCGCTGCTCGATCTCGATGCCGCCCGCCTCGATCTTCGAGAGGTCAAGGATGTCGTTGATGAGCCGGAGCAGCGCCTCGCCGCTGTCGTTGATGCGCTCCACAAAGTCCCGCTGGAGATCGTCGAGCGGCGTGCCGAGCAAAAGCTCTCCGAAGCCGAGCACGGAGCTGAGCGGCGTGCGAATCTCGTGGCTCATCACGGCCAGAAACTGGCTCTTCGCCTGGTCCGCCGCCTCGGCAAAGCTCCTGGCCTTGCCGAGCTCGGTGTTGAGCTGGAGAATCCCGCGCTCGTAGCGGTCCTGGGCAACCATAAGCTCCCGCTCCTTCTGCTTGGCCTCTGTTCGGTCGTGCGCCACGCACATCATCAGCCCTTCCTCTTCGGACCAGGTCGCCGACCACAGGATCGGCACGAGCATGCCATCCTTGCGGATGTAGCAGTTCTCGAAGCTATGCACCGGCGCTCCGCTCATGATGGCGGCAGCGGCGGCCATCGTCTTCTCGTGGTCGTCGGGGTGCACAAAGTCCATGTAGCGCTTGCCGACGAGCTCTTCCGGCGTGTACCCCCAGACGGCCTCTGCTGCCGTACTCACCCACGCAAAGCGGCCCTCGGCGTCAATCGAGCAGATGACGTCGAGCGAATGCTCCATCAACCGCCGCATATCGCGCGCGGCACGTACCCGCGCGGTCGCGTCCACGCCATGCACCATGATTCCGGCGGTGGCACCGTCCGCGCCCGGCAAGGGCTGATACACCAGATCGAGGTAGCGTTCCTCCAACGCAGCCCCGGGCGTAGGCTCAAGCAGCACCCGGACTTCCTCGCCTACAAAGGCCTCGCCCGTTGCGTAGACGCGGTCGAGGATCTGGACAAACCCCTGCGCTTCGAGTTCAGGCAGGGCCTCAGAGACCGGGAGCCCGAGGACTTCGCGCGCGCCCACAAACCGGCGGTAGGCGGCGTTGTGGTACTCGAAGACGTGGGTGGGCCCGCGCAGCACCGCGATGAACGCCGGGGCAAGGTCGAGCGCGGAGGTGAGCGAGAGCACTTCGGTCATCAAGGCCTCCTGCTTATCGTGCTTAGCCATGTATTGTATTGCGCTTGCATAACATATTATATTGATTGCATCTACACTAATCAATGCACGATTTACGCTCTGTCAGCCATGACGTCCAGTGGGGCGCGCGTAGGCTTCGATAAGATACGTGGTGTATCAGTTCCCCTCGGCCACGAGCTTGGCGGGGCTGCGCAGTTCATCCACGCTGATTCCACTGAGGCCGAACCACGCAAGCGCTTCCGCCTCATCGCGTACGATGGCCACGCTGGATCTTTCACGTACGCGAGAAGCCAAGCGCGCGTAGAGCTTGAAGAGCCCTTCGTGTACATCACTTGCGGTAATGACCGCGAGCAAGGAGGGTCCCACCCGTTCTTTGTCCGCCTCCCCCTGCTCGACGATGTTTTTCAGGTCCTCAAGCTGCACCTCCGTTGAGGCGACGCCTGCGCAGATCAACGATCTGGTTTATGCCCGGATGCCATGCGGGGATCTGCATCATCACTTGCATCACTCTAAGCACCACGGAGCTATTGAAATCACCCTCATGTTGTATAAACGCAAGATTGTGCTCTGGGTGTAAGTAGCATGCGTAAGTCATGTTGTGTCAATATTTTAACTATTGAATAAAACAGGTTGAAGGTTGGCATGTGGCAATGGGAGACATGTCCGCTGTGTACGGCATACGAAGGACACCCCGGACTTCAATGTGGTCCCCGAGGTTGGCCCGAGCATGGTGTCTGTTCAGGAGCACTGTTCGCAGTGGGAGAGACTTGGGCCTACGGCCGTTATGGAGAAGGCTTCCCTCTGAGGTGTTTGGCAATCCAAGGGTGCCGATGGCGCTACATCGAGCAGGAAACCGAACGGCCACGCCTTACCGGGCCTCGAACCCCTTGAGTAGGCCCATGATTGCGGCTCTCGTAAACGGCTTGGGCAGGTAGCTGTCGAATCCCTCAGCGAGAAAGCGTTCTTTGTCTCCCGGCAGGGCATAGGCCGTCATTGCCACAAATTGGGCGCCCCGGCAGGCCTGCATCGTGCGTAGAGCAGAAAGCAGGTCGGATCCGGTCATGCCCTCGCCAAGGTTGATGTCGAGCAGCACGACGTCGAAGCGCTCGTCCCCTTCCGCCACTGCCAGCGCTGCCTTTGGTGATACGGCCTCGACGATGATGGCATTTTTGAGCGTGTGCCTGACAAACAGCCGCGCGTTCTCATCGTCCTCGACGAGCAGTACCCGCCGGTGTTCGTCGAGCGGGGCTTCTACGCGTTCGGGCGGAAGTACCTCTTTAACCGCCCGGGCGCCGCGTGGCAGTTGCACCGTGAACGTGGTGCCGCGCCCCTTCTCACGTCTCGACCGCAATCGTGCCCCCCATCAGGTCAACCATTCGCTTCGTGATGGTCATGCCGAGCCCGTTGCCCTCATGGCTGCGCGCGAGACCCTGCGATTCCTGCCTGAACTCCTCAAACAGATGGGGCAGAAAGGCCTCCGAGATCCCGATGCCCGTGTCGGCGACCGTGAGCGTGATCAGGTCCCCCTCGGCCCTGGCAGAGAGCGTCACGTCGCCGCCCTTGTTCGTGAACTTGACGGCGTTGCCGGCCAGGTTGGTCAGGATGCGGCCCAGCGCCGTCCGGTCAAGCTCCCCGACAACGGCGGCGTCTGCTGAAGTGGCCGTGATCGTGACGCCCTTCTTGCTGGCCTGTGCGCGGAGCAGGTCCACGGTCTCTCGCAGGAGCACCGCCACGTCGAGACGTGTCGGATGGAGTTCGATGCGCCCCGCCTGGAGCTGTGAAAGCTCCAGCACGGACGTGAGTGTGTCTTTCAGGCGCCGCCCACCCGACTCGATCAGATCGACATACTCGAGCGCGTCCTCGTCGACGACGTCTCTGAGGAGCTCGGAAAAGCCGAGGATGCTCGTGAGCGGCGTGCGGATCTCGTGGCTCATGTTGGCCAGGAACGCGTCCTTGAGCCGCGTCATCTCCTCCGCCTGCTCCTTTGCCGCCCTGAGCTCTACCTCGACCGCCTTCTGGGCCGTCACGTCCTGACCTGCACCGTAGATGTGCACCACACGCCCTGTGGCAGCATCCACCTCCGGCTGCGCCACGAACCGGACCCACCGGGGATTCCCGGCCCCGTCGATCATCCTCATGTCATCCACACGGCTGCGTCCGCTAAGGGCATCCCGAAGACGTTCCTCCGAGAGCGACTGGTCCTCGTCCACGACATGCGCGCCCCATTCCTTCCCCTCGAAGTCCGACACCGGCCGCCCTAGGACCTCCTCGACCGAGCCGGTGATCCAGGAGAGCGCCGGGCGGGAGCCGTCCTCGGGCACCTCGTAGACGTACGCAAACGTCTGCACGAGGTGCGAGAGCACCCGGTAGCGCCGCATGCTCTCCTTCAGCGCCAACTGCGCCTCCCGCGTGGCCGTGATGTCGCGGGTGTTTACGACGATGGCGCCCACGTTCGGGTCCGCGAGCATGTTCGTCGCGTGCGACTCGCCCCATCTCCACTCCCCGTCGGCATGGCGGTAGCGGTACTGCACCTGGGCCTCCGCCTCACCCGAGATCAGCGCGCCGAGCACCTCGCGCATCCGGGGGAGATCTTCCGGGTGAAGGAGATCAGGGAACGTCCTCCCGATGCGCTCCTCAGGCTTGTACCCCATCACGCGCTCGATGGAAGGGCTCTGGTAGAGAATCGCGCCGTCGCTCCCGACCAGCGCGATGACCTCCGAGGAGTTGTGGACCAGGCCCCGGAAGCGGGCCTCGCTCTGCGTGAGCGCCTGCTCGGCCTGTTTCCGCTCGGTGATATCGCGGGTGTTCAGCACGAGGGCCCCCACCGCCGGATCGCCGAGCATGTTCGTCACCTGCGATTCCACCCACATCCACGCGCCCCACGCATTGCGGTAGCGGTATTCGACCTGGGCGCTGCTCTGGCCGCCGATGACCGCCATGAGCGCTTCGGCCACGCGGGGGAGATCGTCCGGGTGCGTCAGGTCTGCGCCGTTGCGGCCGACCCGGTCCTCGGGGCGGTGCCCGGTGAGCCGCTCCGACGAGTTGCTCACGTACACGATGGTGCCGTCGGGCCCCAGCAGCGTGACGACCTCCGAGGAGTTCTGCACCAGGCTCCGGAAGCGGGCCTCGCTGCGCGCGAGCGCCTCCTCGGCCTGTTTCCGCTCGGTGATGTCGCGCGAGTTGATCACGAGGGAATCATCGTCCGGCCCACCCGTCATCTTCGTCAGGTGCGACTCCATGCGCCGCCACTGTTGCTGCGCGCTCAGGTACCGGTACTCAACGATGGCCAGTTCCTCGCCCGCCAGCACCGCCGCCATCGCCTGCTGCATGCGCTCCTGGTCTTCGGGGTGGATCAATGCCAGGTTGGACTGGCCGACGCGCTCCTCCGTGCTCCACCCGGAGAGCCGGTTGATCGAGGGACTGATGTACAGGATGGTGCCGTCCGCCCGCACCTGTGCGATCGTCTCGTAGGAGTTCTGCACGAGACTGCGGAAGTGCGCTTCGCTGTGCGCGAGCGCCTCCTCGGCCTCCTTTTGCACCGTCACGTCCTGACCGGCCCCGTAGATGCGCACCACGCGCCCGGTCTCGGAGTCCACCTCCGGCTGCAAGACAAACCGAACCCACCGCGCCTGGCCGTCCTTTGTAAGGATCCGCATGTCCTTGACATCACTTTTTCCGGCGAGTGCTGTCTTGAGCATGGACGAAGAATGCGCACTATTCTCCTCGCTGACAGCGGTCCCCCATGGCTTGCCCTCAAGATAGGAGGCAGGTGCTCCCAGCACCTCCTCAACCGAACCGGTGATCCACGCCATCGTCGGCAACCCCTCGGCCGGCACGTCGAATGAGTAGGCGAAGGTAGACACGAGGCGAGACAGTGAACGGTAGCGGAGTTCGCTCTCGCGCACCTGCTGCTCGGCGTGTTTTCGCTCCGTGATGTCGGTGTTGGTCCCCATCCACTCCTGCACCGCTCCGGCCTCATCGAGTACCGGCACCACACGTACGGCGAACCAGCGCATGCGCCCGTCAGGTAGCACAAGTCGGAACTCCATCTCGCCCGGCGCGCCCGTACGGATGAGCCTCGGCCCACGCCTTCTCCGTTCGCACGCGGTCGTCCGGGTGGACGAAGTCGCGCCAGTTGGCCGCCGTCACCTTCAGGTCCGCTCCGGTAAGGGCATCTACGTTTAGATGCCCGCCAACGGTGTCGAGGTTGGTATGTCCGTCGGCGCTCATGCGCCACACGATGCTGCTCGTGGCCTCCACGAGCGCGCGGTACCGCCGCTGGCCCTCCACGTGCTCGGTGACATCGCGGCCAGCAGGCGAGCACCGCCACGACCTCGCCGTTGCCATCGAACTCCGGTACCAGGAGCGCCTCGAACGTGCCGCATTTCCCCGCTGGCGTACGGGTAGGAAATGCCCTCCGGATCATCTCTCCCGTATCAACGACCTAGCGGATGTTGTCCGCCCAGCCGGGGATCATCTCACTCGCCGCGCCGCAGCCTCCGGCAATTTTCCCGATCAAGTCCTCGCGCGGACCTCCTCATGCCCGCTCGATGGCCGGGTTCGCATACAGCACGCGGAGATCACGGTTGTAGCGGACGATGATGTCGGCCGAGTTCTCCGCCAGCGACCGAAACATGCTCTCCCGCTCGGCCAGCTCCTCGTGCAGTTGCTGCGTCTCGGTGATATCGTCGATGTGCACGCTCAGGCCGCCGTCGAAAGGGAACGTGCGCGCTTCTCGCCACCGGCCCACCGCTTCAAAGTAGCCTTCCACGCGCCCCGGCGTGCCCTCCTGCATCGCCCGCTCGTACTCGGGTAGAACGCGGTGCCGGCCAGGGGAGGGAACGCCTCCAGAAGCGGCTTGCCGAGCATGTCCTCACGGCGTTTCCCCATAGCGGCTTCGGCAGCAGCGTTGACGTGCGTCATGCGCCATTGCCGGTCGACGGAGAAGAACATGCTCTTCATCGCGTCGAGCACGTTCTGCGTCTCGATGTGCGGGCGGGCCAGCGCCTCTGTTTGCTTTGAACGTTCTGCGGACTGCCGGGAGAGCTCAAGCTCATCGACGACGATGGCGGCCAGTGCGCTCAGCTGCCCGGTCTCCCGCGCGCTGATGCTGCGCGGCCTGGCGTCCACCACGCAGAGCACGCCCACGCGCTGGCCGGAGGGCGCCCGGAGTGGGATGCCGGCGAAGAAGCGTATGAAGGGGGCGCCGGCGACGAAGGGGTTTTGGGCAAACCGTTCGTCGAGCGTGGCATCCTCGACCACGAAGGGATCATCCGAAGCGATCGCCCACGCCCCGAAGGAGGCCGATCGGGGAATCGCTGGGGGGACGGTCCCTGCGCTTGACCTGAAGAACAACTGGTCCTGCCCGATCAGCGAGATGCGCGCATCGGCGGTGCCGATCAGGTCAGCAGCCAGACGCGTGATGCGATCGAAGCGCTCCTGAGAGGCCGCGTCGATCGGAAGGTCGGAATAGCTGCTGACCGCTTCGAGGCGCGCCGGGTCGTCAAAGCTACGCTGTTCTGCGCGAACTGGCATCGACATAAGACCAGGGAAATTATGAGCCACAACGGCCAGGTTGGGCGCAAATACGGGCTGAGCTATGCAGACGTGAAAGGAGCAGCAGGAGGCCTACGCAGCTGACGGACGTGCGACCACCCGCCGTCCATGACAAGCCAGCCTGCCATTCCACCTGATCCGACTCTCACGCCCGACGACTTGATCCTGCTCCTGTTCGTGCTCGTGGACGACCTTTACGGCCAACGCGTGCCCGGGCACATCCGCTACCGCCCCGGCTACTGCCGCCTTCAACGGTCCGATTCCGAAGGGGTCACGCTCTAGCTCTTGCAGGAAGCCCTTTCTGTTGATGGTTCTCTCGCACTTTATATGTGATAGCCCGTTTCTGAACGGCCGTGCGAATTTGGGCTGATGCAGTCGCCAGGCGGGCTTGCCGCGGGTGACATCAGGCGTTCGGGACGTCCTGATGCCCGAGGAGCACGCTGGGGCAACCTCGCTGAAACCCATCGGGGACGCACCCCCGCGCAGCGCGGTGCTGAAGGGGTGCAAGGGGGGTCGGCCTGCACCTTCGCAAGGCGCCGGTTTTCCTCCAGCAAGAGCAGTGCAACCGTGTCCGTCAAGGCCTTGTAGGGGTCAGATGAACCGCGCCTTGAGCTCCGGCGTCGGCATCCGGCAGGAGTCGCGCTTGCCAAACCACTGATATCGGTGCTTCGCGATCACGTCGTAGACGGCGTCGCGGACGGGGCGGGGCAGGGCGAGGAGCGCTTTGGCGATGCCCCAGACGCCGCCGAGGTGCCCGGCTACGCGCAGCGCCGCGTCGGACTTGACGTACGTGCGTCCGCCTTCGACGAGCACGAGGCTGTCGAGGTAGTCGCCGTGGAGGCCGTGGGCGGCGAGGAGCGCCTGCCCGGCGTCGCTCTGGAGGGCGCCGAGGCGGATCCGGCCCGCCGGGTCGTGGTCGATGACCCAGTTGACGGCGGCGTTGCAGAGGTTGCACACGCCGTCGAAGAGCAGGACGGGGGCCGTGGAGGTGAGCGCGCGAGGTTCCATGCGGGGGCGTACGCAGCCCTGACGGGCGAGATTCGCGAACGTTCGGTGGGCGCCCGGTGGCGATCCTGTGGGTCCGCTATTGCAACAAAAAACGGGCTTCGGGGCCGCGCATCATCAGGGCGTCGAGGGCGGAGAGGCCGGGCACGAAGCCGGGAAACGGCTGCCGGTATTCGTGCGCGGGCGGGACGCAGAGCACGGTGGGCGCGAGGCGCGCGTCGTGCTTGTGGGTGTCCGGCAGGGCGATGAGCACACGCACGCCGCAGGCCTGCACCACGTCCGCAAGCGTGGCCGGAGCGCCCGGTAGCGCGGAGGCCACCTCGGGCGCGGGCAGGCCGAACGCTGCCCACAGCCAGCGCATCGTCGCCAGCGCGAGAGCCGCAGCGGACGGGTAGGGCGTGTGGAGCAGCTCGGCCAGCTCGGGTGCCAGGTGCGCGTGGAACGGGCTCGTGCCGTAGTTGAACTGGAGCGCGCGCAGCAGCTTCGGCGCATACGCGGACGGCGGCGCGAGCGGCACCTCGCACAACGGCCGGCCGTGCGCGGCCCCGGCGAGCGGGACGGTGAGCGCCATCCACCCCTGCGGCGTGCGGATGCGTGTCCGGTTGGCCTGGGCCGTGCGCGTGTACGCAAACGTGTCGCCCACGACAAAGCGCGAGGCCTTCGCGGCGAGGGTGAGCACGGCCAGGGGCGGAAAGAAGGCGGGCAGGCGGACGGCAAGCACGGGCACGAGGGGGTACGCGCCAAGAAACGACGCACCGCCGCGCAGCGGGCACCGCGCCCGGCCCGCGCCGTTGAGGGCGCTATCTTGCGTCCCGTGATGCCGCCCCTCGCCGATCCCCCCGTCCTCGAAGCGCCCACCGTTCGCCCGGCGTGGCACGAGCGGGCGTTCCGGGTCGTGCTCTACGTGTTCGTCGGCACGATGCTGTTCTCGGTCGCCGGAACGCTCCTGCTCCAACTCGTGCCCGCCGCGATGGGCATCTTCGGGCCCTACTACGCCAACCTCGTCAAGGCGCCGACGTGGACGTACATGGGCCTGCTGCCCATCCTGCCGCTGCTCGCCTACGCGAAAACGCACCGCTGGCCCGTGCTCGCGTTCTTTGCGCTCTGGGGCTCGCTCGTAGGGGGCATGAGCGAACTCGTCGGCACGACGACCGGCTGGCCGTTCGGGCCCTACTCGTACACCGCCTGGCTCGGGCCCAAAATCCTCGGCCACGTCCCGTACTTCATTCCGGGCTCGTGGTTTGCGATGAGCCTGCTCTCGCTCGACCTCGCGAGCCGCCTGTCGGCGCGGCGGTGGGAGCGGATCGCGATGACGGCCGTGTTCATGCTGCTGTGGGACGTCTCGCTCGACCCGGCGATGAACCACGCGTTTCCGTTCTGGAACTACCCTGAGGGCGGCTTCTACTACGGGATGCCCGCCTCCAACTGGCTCGGCTGGCTCATCGTGTCCGCGGTGATTGCGTGGGGCTACGAAGTGATCGGCGGGGGGCTGCGCGTCCACGAGCCGCCACGCGCCGCTGCTCTACACGCTCAACGGCGCCTTTCCCGTCGTCATCGCGCTCCTCTACGGGCTCACCTTCGGGGCCGTCGTGGGCGCGCTGGCGCTGGCGCTGCCCCTCTTGGCCCTGGCCGGGCGGGGCGAGCGCCTGTTCCGGGGCGACGACCGGCTGCTCCTGCCCGCGTGATGCTGCTCGGACGCGCCCCTACCGTCCGCGTGGACCTGCCTGAGGCCGACCGCGCCGTGTGGGCCGACTTCCGGCAGCATTCGCGCACGTTCTCGCTCGCCGCGCGCTTGCTTCCCCGCGAGGTGCGCCTGCCCGTGGCCACGCTCTACCTGTTCTGCCGCGCCGTGGACACCGTGGCCGACGAGCGCCCCGCCGCTGTGGGCGTGCCCGCCGCGCAGGCCGAACTCGACGCCCTCGAAGCGGCCCTGCTGCGCACCCTCGACGGCGATCCGCCCGGAGGGCGCCTTCTGGGCCCGCCTCGCCCGTGTCCATGCCGCCTACGGCCTGCCGCGCACGCCCCTGCTCGAACTCATCGAAGGCGCCCGCTGGGACCTCGACGGGCGCGCGGTGCGTGACGAAGCCGATCTGCTCCGCTACTGCGAACTCGTTGGCGGCACGGTGGGCGCGATGATGCTCCCCTTCCTGACGTCCCCCGACACCGACCGCACCGCCCTCGACGCCGACGCCCGCGCCCTCGGCGTGGCGATGCAGCTCGCCAACATCCTCCGCGACGTGGGCGAGGACCGCCGCGTGCTCGGCCGCTGCTACGTGCCCGCCACCCTGCTCGCGCGCTTTCGGGCTCGGCGCGGTGCCGGCGGCGCCCACGCCCGCCTACGCCGCCCTCTGTGAGCACCTGATGGGCATGGCCGAGGCGCAGTTCAGCCGGGGCCTGCGCGCGACCGACCGGCTCGCGCCCGCCGTGCAGGGCGCCATCCACGCCGCTGCCGTGCTCTACCGCGAGATCCTCAACGAGGTGCGCGCCGCCGGCTACGACAACCTCACCCGCCGCGCCGTCGTGCCGCTCGCGCGCAAGCTGCGCCTGCTCGTGCAGGACGACTACGCCGCCCGCCGCGACGGGCTCGTGGGGCAGGGCGACGGCAGCGCCCGGCCGCTCTACAGCGTGCGCGGGTCCATTGGAGGGTGAGGCGCATGGCGCGGATGCACGAAGGGACCGTGCCGGCGCTCCTGCGCGCCTTTATGCGCCGCAGCCTGCTCCACACGTTTGCGCGCGTCGAGTGGGTCGGGCCGCGCCCGGAGGTGCCCCCGGACCGGCCGGTGGTCCTGCTGAGCAACCATCCGTCGTTCTACGACGGTTATCTGGGCTGGCTCGTCGCCGAAAGCTGCTCGGCCGGCGCGTGCTCGTGTGGATGCAGGAGTGGGACCGCTACCCGCTCTTCGCCCCGATGGGCGCGCTCCCGTTCCCCAAAGACGACCCCGCCGACCGCGCCGCGACGGTCCGCCGCACCGCCCGCCTTATGGCGCGTCCGGACTATGCGCTCCTCTACTTTGCCGAAGGCCGCATCACCGGCCCCGACCACCGCTCGGCTCCCTTCGACGAGACGCCTGCTCGCGCGCCTGGACCGGCTCCTCCCGCCGCACACCTGGCTCCCGCTCGGCCTCCACCTGACGTGGGACGGCGGCGACAAGCCCATCGTCCGCATGGCTGCCGGCGCGCCCACGCCCGCGCTCCAGGGCGACGAGCGCGCCCGCCTCGCCGCCCTGCTCGCCACGCTCCGCGCGCCCGGCGTCCCTGACGGCCCGGTCACTCGCTGCTCGCCGGGCCCGCCTCTGCCGCCGACCGCTGGGACCTCCGCTTTTCCCGCGCGTACTTCAGGCGGTTCCTCTAGCGTTCTCTGAGCCCCTGCCTCGCCGTTTCCGTTCCGCCTCTGCTCGCTGTCCTGTGATCGCTCGCCCTTCCTCGGGGGATGGCCGCGCCGCCGCCGTGTGCTCGACGGCGCCTTTGCCGAGCGCACGCAGGCGCTCTACGCCCGCCGCGACGTAGACGCCCTCGGACGGGCGTGCGCCGAACGCCGAGGGCGAGGCCGACCTGCTGTGCCGCTACCGCCTCTACCCGCTCACGCAGGCGCGCGGCCCTGCTGCACCTGCCCGAGGCGCCGGCCGTGGAGACCGCCCGCTCCTACGCCCTCCTCGCCGGGCTGTGGGGCTACCGCGCCGCCCAGACCTCCGTGCTGCGGATGCCCTCCTACGGGCGCCGCACGATCGACCTGCTCCGCCGCGCAAAGCGCGCTCGACCCCGACGAGCCGTTCGTGCTGCTCGTCGAAGGGCAGTCGCTTGTATTTCGGCCGGCGCTCTTCGGCGGCGACCGGCGGCCGCGCTCGCCCGCTTCCGCCGCCTGAGCGGCGTGCTCGGCACGCGCACCGCCACCGGCATCGCCCCCCTGGAGGCCGACCTGTGGGTCTGGTACACCCTCGACCGCTCGGGCGACGCCGCCGCCCCCGCGATGCGCGCCCGCCTGCTGGCCGGGCGCGCCGCCGCTCTACCGCGATTTTCTGCTGCATCCGCCGGGCTGAGGGGCCGGCGAGATTCTCGCATGAGCCTGCAGCGGCGGGGACCTTCGGGCAGCGCGGGGCGATGCAGGGATTAAGACCACCGGCGCCCTGCACCCCATTCCTGTTTCCGTTCTGGCTGTTCATGGCTGGCTCCTGGTCACCCTGGCGGGCAACCTCATTCACTTTGCCCGCCAGCGGCGCCGCGCGGCTTCGCCGCGGGTGTCCATCGTGGTGCCGGCGCGCAACGAAGAGCGCCACCTGCCCGCCCTGCTCGCCTCGGTCTTCGCGCAGCGCTACCCCAGCTTCGAACTGCGCCTCTACGACGACGGCTCGACCGACCGCACGCCCGCCCTCCTCGCCGCCTGCACCGACCCGCGCCTCGTCGCCCTGCGGGGCGAAGGGCCGCCGGAGGGCTGGATCGGCAAGCCGCACGCGCTCTACGCCGCCACGCGCGACGCGACCGGCGAGGTGCTGCTCTTTCTCGACGCCGACGCCACGCTCGCCCACCCCGACGCGCTCCAGCGAACTCGTCGAACGCCACGCCGCGCTCCCGCCGGCGTCCGTGTTAACCGGGGTAACCAGCCTGCAGCCCAGCGGGGCGTGGCTGCTCGTGAGCCTGGCCGCCCATTCGATCCTCATGGGCCTGCCGTGGTTTTTGCCGGGCCGCTTTCGCAGCCTCGGCGCCCTCAACGGGCAGGCGTGGATGATCGGGGCCGACGTATACCGCCGCCTCGAACCGCACGCGGCGGTGCGCGCCGAGGTGCTCGAAGACGTGAAGGCCGGGCGCTACCTGCGCGGCCACGGCGTCCGCGCGTACGCGGCGCCCCTCGCGGGCCTCGTGCGCGTGCGGATGTACGACACCTTCGGCGAGGCGTGGCAGGGGTTTCGCAAGAACGCCTATCTCATGCTCGGTGGGCATCCGCTTCCGTTTGCGGTGCTCATGACGGTCTACGCGGGCACCTACCTCGTGGCGCCGCTGCTGCTGCCGTGGCTGCTCGTGCCCATCGTGGTCTCGAAGGCCATTACGGACCGCCTGTGCGGGCTCCCGCTCTGGACGAGCCTGCTCGCCCCGGTCTCGCACGTGTTTGCCCTCGCCCTCGGCGCCGACTCGGCGCACGCCCACGCCACCGGGCGCGTGCGCTGGAAAGGCCGTTCGGTTTAGGCGCGGAGCCCTTCGAGCAGGTGAGAAAGAGCGGGTCCGGCGGGCTCGCCGAAGAGCTCGAACCAGAGCCCGTCGCGCACCTGCTGGAGCGGGTTGTGCGCGGCGATCACGTCGGCATAGGTGGTATAGCACGCGAGCGCCCGCGCGCTCACGGCCAGGTCGGCCTCGGAGACGGTCATGCAGCCCGCGAAGCGCTCTACCGGGGTGGCGCGCAGGTGGGCCGGGCGGTCCGCATCGGCGGCGGGCAACAGGCCGAAGAAGAGCAGCCGCTGGAGCGGGGCCTCGCCTGCCGCGCGCGCCTCCACGTAGGCCCGTTTGACGGCCGCGTGCGTGACGAGATGGTCCGGGTGGCCGGAGATGCCGTGGACGGGGTAGGTGAGCAGCGCGTGCGGCTGCGTCCGGCGGATGGCGTCGCGGATCGGCGCTTCGATGGCGTCAGGGGTCGAGGGTGTCGAGTTCGCCATCGGGCAGGCCGAGCACGCTGAGCGAACTCAGGCCGAGCACCTCCGCCACGCAGGCCATCTCGCGCCGCCGCTGCGCGCCCATCTCGTCTTTCGAGTAGCCGAACTTGGCGCGCTCCTTCGTGGCTTCGCCGTGCGTGAGCGTGAGCAGGTGGACGTGGTGCCCTTCGCGAAGCAGCCGCGCGAGCGCCGGGGCCGGACCGAAGCACTCGTCGTCCGGGTGGGGGAAGATGGCAAGCAGGACCAAGGCGCCGGAGAAAGGAAAGGTGGGAGAGGGAGCGCATCGAGCCATGTGGATGCGCCTGGGTGCTTACGCGCGGAGCGTCAGGCGTGCCGACAGGCCGTGGACAAATACGGAGGCCGCCAGCACGGCGAGCGTGATGGCCGCCAGGCGCTCGGCATCGGGGCCGTCGAAGCCGTGGGTGACGGCGTAGGTAAGGTAGTAGAGCGAGCCGATGCCGCGCATCCCGAACCATGCGATGCGCCGCTGCACGCGGAAGGGGAGGGCGCTGCCGAGCAGGCTGCCGAAGACGCCGATCGGGCGCACGACGAGCAGCAGGGCGGGCACGAACCAGAGGGCGGCGCGCGGCAGGTCGGCCGTCACGAGGGCAGCGCCGAGCACCACCACGAGGGCGAGTTCGCCGAGCCGTTCGAGGTGCTGCATAAAGTGGAGCGCCTCGGAGGCAAGGTGGGCCGGGGCGTGCTCCGGCGTGGTGGCCACCGTGGTGCGGACGTCCTCGGCAGGCGTGCCGACGAGGTCGGCAGCGGTGGCGCGGGCGTCGGCCTCGGCCATCGCCACGGGCGCGCCCCCCGTCGAGGTCCGCTCGACGCGCCGGAAGGCCACGCCGGCCACAAAGGCGGCCAGAAAGCCGTAGCCATGCAACAGCAGGGCGCCGCCATAGGCGAGCGCGAGCACCCCGAGGGCCACAAAGTCGTCGAGGCCGCCCGTTTCGCGGGTGCGCACGCGCAGCGCGAGGACCGCCCGTGGCAGCACCGTGCCCACCAGGGCGCCCACGGCGAGTCCGGCGGCGGTGGCCCAGAGCACATCCACGCCAAGCCAGCGCAGCCCTGAGGCGCCGAGGTCGTGGGCGCCGAGCAGGCCCAGGCCGAGCATCACGAAGGGGAAGGCCGTGCCGTCGTTGAGCCCGGCCTCGCCCGTGAGGGCCACGCGGAAGCGGTCGCGGTCGTCGGCGTGCTGCACCTGCACCTCGCTGGCGAGCACCGGGTCGGTGGGCGCGAGCACGGCGCCCAGCAGGATGGCCGCACCCCAGGGCAGCGCGAGGCCGTAGACGCCGAGCAGGGCGATGCCGCCCACCGTGAGCACCATCGCCACGGTGGCCAGCCGCACCGGCGCGCGCCACCGCCCGTCGCCAAAGGGCAATCGCAGCCGCAGCCCGGCCCCGAAGAGCGACACGAGGATGGCCACCTCCGTGGCCCGCTCCAGGGGAGCGGCATGGGCCACGAGGTCGATGTGCAGCAGGCCCAAGGCGGCCAGGAGCGCGCCCACGCCGAGGTAGATCTGCGCGGTCGTGAACGGCACCCACCGGGGCAGGGCCGTACTCACGACAATGCCGAGCATGAGCAGGCCCGCGAGGGCAAACCAGAAGCCGACGATCAGCATGCGCCAGTGGATGTGGAAACGCCCATCATACCCGCCGACAACGGCAGGGTCCCGCCCTTGCCAGGGTCCCGCGCGGACGCCGCGTGCCCGGAAGGTCCGTTAGCCCCCCCGGAACGTCTCGTCGACGAGCAGGCGCTCCGTGACGGCATCGGCGACGAGCTTGCCGTCGTCGGTGAGGCGGAGGGTACAGCCGCGCAGGAGCGTCAGGCCGGCATCTTCGAGGGCGGCGAGTTCGTCGACGTGCTCGGCGAGCAGGTCCACGCCGTAGCGGTCGTCGAGCACGTCGAGGTCGAGGCCGTCGGACGTGCGCAGGCGGAGCATGAGAAACTCGTTGGCGAGCGCGTCGA
This sequence comes from Rhodothermales bacterium, assembly GCA_963740755.1. Lineage (GTDB taxonomy): Bacteria > Bacteroidota > Rhodothermia > Rhodothermales > BA12 > CAVSDF01. The sequence continues at coordinate 70,538 of CAVUFJ010000005.1, read as the reverse complement.
GCGAGAGCGTCTGCTGCTCGTCGAGCGGCGGCCGGCCCTGCCCGACGAGCGCTTCGTAGCGCCCGAGGTGGCGGACGTTGCTCCAGCGCCGCGCGCCTCCTCCGCCCAGGCGACGGTCCCACCAGAACGAGTGCGCGCTCGGGCCGACGCCGAGGTAGTTGGCGTGCGTCCAGTAGCGCGCGTTATGGAGCGCCCGGCGCCCCGGCCGCGCGAACGCCGAGATCTCGTAGTGCTCGAAGCCCTGCGCGCGCAGAAAGTCCATCGTGAACCGGTAGCGCTCGGCCATCACCTCGTCGTCGAGCGGCACGATCCGCCCCGTTTCGACCGCCTTGCCAAGCGGCGTGCGCGTCTCGACGGTCAGGCCGTAGGTGGACAGGTGGTCGGCGCCCAGGCGGAGGGCTTTGGCGAGGTTGGCGGCCCAGTGCTCTTCGGGCTGCTCGGGCAGGCCGAAGATGAGGTCGAGCGAGATGTTGCTGAAGCCGGCGGCGCGCGCCATCGCCACGGCGTCTTCGGCCTGCGGGGCGGTGTGGGTGCGGCGCATCCAGCGCAGGTCGTCCTCGAAAAAGCTCTGCACGCCGATCGAGAGCCGGTCCACCCCGAGCGCGCGCAGCGCGGGGAAGTAGTCCGGCGTCACATCGTCCGGGTTGACCTCGATGGTGACTTCCTGCAGCGCGTCGGCGCGAAAGTGGCGCCGGGCGGCGTCGAGGAGCGCGAATACGCCCTCTACAGGCAGGCGCGAAGGGGTGCCGCCGCCGAAGTAGACCGTTTCGAGCGGCTCGCGCCCGCCATAGCGCGCCCCCAGCGCCTCGATCTCGGCCACCGCCGCCGCGACGAACCCCGCCGTCGTGCGCTCGCCCGCGACAAAGTAGAAGTCGCAGTACGTGCAGCGCTGGGCGCAGAAGGGGACGTGGATGTAGAGGCCGGCCAAAGCGAGCAGAGCGAGCGGGGCAGGGGCAACGCGCGACGGCGGGGCGGGGTCGCCGCGCGGGGTGCAAATTGCGTGTGCCGCGCCGGGCGGCGCGCGGCGCGCGAGGAGGGGGCGGGGGCGACGGGGTAACTTTGGCGATGCCCCGCACGTACGGCGGGCATCGCTTGCGCCCTCATGAGAAAACGTCCGATCTCGACCCTGCTGTTCGTCCTGCTGCTCGTGGCGGTGGTGCTCATTGGCGTGCGCCGCACCGAGGGCCCGCCCGTGCCGGACGGGTTCGCCGTCACCCGGCAGCCGCGCGCGCTCGAACAGCACCTGTTTCGCCTCGACGAGCCCACGCGCGTCATCGTCAGCGCGACGGGCTCGGTGGGGGCCGATGGGCAACTGGAAGCCTACCCGTGGCTGCTCGACGCCACGACGCGCAAAACGGTGTGGCACTTCGCCACCGGGCGCGCGCGCAAGGTGCAGGGCACGCTCTACGAACAGCGCGACACGCTGCAACTGCCGGTGGGTAGCTACGAACTCTACTACACGCCCTACGGACGCACCGGCGAGGACAGCAACCCGGCCAAGCGCATATTCGACCGGCGCCAGCAGTGGAAGAACGACCGCGCGCAGTGGTACGTGAGCCTGCGCACGCTCGACGGCGCCCCGCCCGTGCGCCTCTTCGACCGCGACGCCATGCCCGCGCCTGCCGACCTCATCTGGCGCTCGGGGGGCGAGGGGCCACGCGAGCACGCCGAGAGCGTCCTCGAAGTGACGAGCCCAGCGCTCCTCCATGTGCGGTTCGTGGGCACGCGCATCGGGGCGGGCGCCACCGGGCAGATCGAGCGGCTCTCGGATGGCACGCTGTTGTGGGAAGCGCAGGCCTCGCAGGCGCAGCCCGCCGGGGGCGCCCCGCGCAACCGCCGCATCGAGGCCGACGTGCGCCTGCAGCCCGGGCTCTACCGGGTGGTCGCCAAGCAGGGCGGCGGTGGCCGGTACGCGTGGCAGGCCAATCCGCCCGAAGACCCGCAGGCGTGGGGGCTCACGCTGTTCGCGCGCTCGGGCACGGTGCGGCCGTTCACGCTCTGGGAGGGCCGCACCCCGCTCGTCCGCCTGCGCGGGGATACGCCGGACATGGAGAAATCTGCGCGGCTGCGCGTGCGGGAATCGGCCACCGTGGTGGTGTACGGCATGGGCGAGTTCGCGGGCGATGCCGACGACTTCGGCTGGCTTGAACAGGAAGGCTCGGGCGAGCGCCTGTGGGAGCAGCGGCGCAGCAACACCGAGCCCGCCGGCGGCTCCGACAAGAACCGCGAGAGCCAGCAGGTGCTCACGCTCGCCCCGGGCCTCTACCGCCTCCACTACCGCACCGACGGCAGCCACCAGCTCGGCGACTTCAACTCCGAGCCGCCCGACCACGAGGAGCGCTACGGCGCGGCCCTGTTCCTGCTCGGCCCGGCCGGCGCCATCGAGGTGCTGACGGACGACAGCGAAAGCCCCCCGAAACGCCCGAACCCGGCAGCATGAGCGACTCCTCCGCGCTTCCTGCCCCGCCCGCCCCGCCCGATCCTCCGGCGCCGCCCCCGGCGCTCACCACCGCCACGCACGAGGGCGTGCCGGCGCCTCCCTCCACCGAGGGCGCGCTCGCCTCTCTCGTGCGCATGGAGAGCAACGAGCGCCGCACGGCCCGCTTCGTGCTCCGCCGCGACGAGCAGGTGCGCGTCTACGCGACGGGCGAGTTCAGCGGCCGCGACGACTACGACACCGCCTGGATCACCAACGCGGCCGGCACCACCGTCTGGCGCATGGCCGACGCCCGCCTCCGCCACGCCGGCGGCTCCGACCGCAACCGCTACTGCGACGAGCGGGTGGCGCTGCCGGCGGGCGCCTACACGGTCCACTACACCACCGATGGGGGTCACGCCTTTGGCGACTTCGACGAGGGTGCCCCGGCCTTTCCCGACGCGTGGGGCGTGATCGTCACCCGCGCGGGACGGGGCGACCGGCGCTAGCGCGCGATGCGGAGAAGCGGCGCAGGCGGAACGGACGCCCCGCCGCCGTGCGTGCAAGCCCCATGCCCACGCTCGAACTCACCCTCGCCGTCCCCGACGCGCTCCGCCCGGAGCTCGTGGCCCACCTCGACGCCCACGGCGCCACGGGTTTCCTCGAAGAGGACGCCGCGCTGAAGGCCTATGCGCCCGAGGGCGACACCGGGCAAGCCCTCGTGGTGGCGGCTCATGCCTGGCTCGCGGCGCACGGCCTTGCGCCCACCGCGACGGTGCAGACGATTCCGGACGAGAACTGGAACGCCGCCTACGAGGCCACCCTCCGGGCGCTCGTGGTGCCGCCGTTTCTCGTGCGCCCGTCGTGGGCCGAGGTGCCGCCCGGCACGGATGGCCTCATCGAACTGGTGATCGACCCGAAGATGAGCTTCGGGACCGGCTACCACGAGAGCACCCGCCTCGTGCTCGGGATGCTGCCCCCGCTGGTAGCCGAGGGCGACCGCGTGCTCGACGCCGGCTGCGGCACCGGCATTCTCGCCCTCGCCGCGCTCAAACTCGGCGCCGCCTCGGCCCTCGCCTTCGACATCGACGAATGGGCGGAGGAGAACGCCGCCGAGAACTTCGCCCGCAACGGCGCCGACGGACGCGCCGAGGTGCGCATTGGCTCCATCGAAGTGGTGCCCGAGACGGGCTTCGACGTGGTGCTCGCCAACATCCACCGCGAGGTGCTGCTCGACCTGCTGCCCGCCCTCGCCGCGCGGGTACGGCTCGGGGGCCACCTGGCCCTCGCGGGCCTGCTCCGCACCGATGCCGACACCATGCGCGCCGCCGTACATGAGATCGGATTTGAGACGACGCAGGAAGCCGAGGAGGGCGCGTGGTGGGCGTGGACCGGTCGCCGAGGCCGCTAGCGCGAACGCGTGGGAGCTTGACCAGGAACGCGCCGTGAAAGTGGGGTTGTTTACCGACAACGCCCCTCCTTAAGCGGATTGCGGCATACGCTTTGTGGCGGCTGGGTTACCCAATCGTTACGCCTGTGCGCCGCTTCCTTCTCCTCGCCTTGCTACTCATCGCCAGCGCCGCATCGGCGCAGGTGTCGCCGTGCCGCCTGCCCGGGTGCCTCGCCCCGGACCAGTCGCCGCCGGGCGGGTTGAAGGTGGCCGAGACGCCCCAGATCATCGTCGTCACGTTCGACGACGCGATCCAGGACCGGCTCGAAACGCGCAGCATCAACCCGTGGTGGGGCAGCGTCGTGAACCCGGGCGGGCGCGAAGCCCACCGGACGTACTTCGCACAGGCCCTGTATACGCAGCCTACTGTGGCGCGGAAGCTCTACCTCGCCGGGCACGAGATCGCCAACCACACGCACGACCACAACACCAGCACCGCGACGACCGAGGCCGAGTGGACGCGGCAGATTGACGGGCTCACCCGGTTCATGCGCGACACCGTCGGCGTGAATCCGAGCGACATCGTCGGTTTCCGGACGCCGTTTCTCGCCACGAACCAGGCGCTCTGGAAAGTGCTGCAGCAGAAGAAAGTCCTCTACGACGCCACGCTGACCGAGGAGTCTGGGAGCCCGTTCTCGAAGGACCTCGCCCACTTCGTGTGGCCCCATACCCTCAACACGGGCGCCGGCACCGCGTGTACCTCCAGTGCGTGCCCGCAGACGCCGATTCCGGGGATGTGGGCGGTCCCGCTCTGGGTGACCTACAACACCGACGGGCGCTCCCTCTCGACGATGGACCCTGAAGGCCGCTTCGTCGACGACTCGACGGGCTTCTACAACGCGCTCATGTACACGTTCGAGAAGCGGTACAGCGGCAACCGCGCGCCGCTCGGGCTCTACTTTCACGCCGGGCGGCTCGACTACCCGGCGCAGCACGCGGGTTTGCGGCGGTTTTTCAACACCGTCATGGCGCGCGGCGACGTGTGGGTGCTCACCGTGCGCGGCCTCGTGTCGTGGATGCAGCAGCCCGTGCCGAACAGCGGGATGGCCGCGTGGTACGACCACGGCGGCGAAACGGGGAAGACCGTGACCGGCGTCGATGCCGGCCAGGCGGACGCCCGGGCAACGCTGCGCGCGTTCCCGAACCCCGCCACCGACCGCGTCACCGTGCGCGGCCTCCGGGCGGCGACCGAAACAGTGCGCCTCTTCGACGCCCTCGGCCGCCTGCAACGCACCGAGATCGTTCCGCCCGGCGGCACAGAGGTCCAGATCCTGCTCGATGGGCTCTCCTCCGGCGTTTACGTGATCGAAGCCGGCGCCTCCCGAACGTTGCTCGTGCGTCGCTGAGCGGCGGGGACCGGCCTGTAGGTCCGGGCGTGCAAGCGCCTCGGTAAAGCCTTCCCCTGTGTGATGCGATGGATTGACCTGCGCGGGACCGCCGTGCCGGCCCTGGGCTTCGGCACCTACAAGCTCACCGGCGCCGCCTGCCGCGAGGGCGTGCTCGATGCGCTCGCGCTCGGCTACCGCCACCTCGACACGGCCACGATCTACGGCAACGAAGCCGAGGTCGGCGCGGCGCTCCGGGCGAGCGCGGTGCCCCGCGCGGACGTCTTTCTCACAACCAAGGTCTGGGTGGACCGCCTGGGCGCCGCCGATGTGCAGCGCTCGGCCGAGCAGAGCCTCCGCGCCCTCGGCACCGACGCCGTAGACCTGCTGCTCGTCCACTGGCCCAGCCGCACGGTGCCGCTGGCGGAGACGATCGGGGCGATGGTGCGGCTACAGGAGCAGGGCAAGACGCGCCACATCGGCGTGAGCAACTTCCCCCCTGGGCTCTTCGCCGAAGCGCTCGCGCTGGCGCCGGTAGCGTGCAACCAGGTGGAGTACCACGTTTTCCTGGACCAGGCGCGCGTGCAGGGCCTGTGCGAAACGCATGGCGCGCTGCTCACCGCCTACCGGCCGCTCGCGGGCGGCGCGCTGCGGCAGGACCCGGTCGTGCAGGGCATCGCCGAGGCGCACGGGGCCACGCCGGAGCAGGTGGGGCTGGCGTGGTTGCTGGCTCAGCCGCGCGTGGCCGCGATCCCGAAGGCGTCGTCGCACGAACACCGGGTGGCCAACCTGGAGGCGCTCGACCTCGTGCTCTCGGGCGAGGAAACCCGCCAGCTCGCGGCGCTCACGCACCAGAACCGGCGCATGGTGAACCCCGCGAACCTCGCCCCGAACTGGAACGCCTGAGAACGCACGCGGCCCGGACCTGCCACAGCAGATTCGGGCCACAGCGCCACGAGACCGGGGCTTTAGCGCGTCTAGCAAAATGGGGTGTCATTGCGAGCGCAGCGAAGCAATCCCCACCTACGGCCGCAGCATGAGGAGATTGCTTCGTCGCTTCTGCTCCTCGCAATGATACCAGATCCGGCCGAAGGGTACGGGAATGCCCACTTGATCATGGATGATCGATCATGGCCAGAGAGCAGATCTGGGCGTCTCTGACCATGATCCATGATCCGTGATCAACCCGGTGATCCCTGACCAAGCTACCGGCGTTGGTATGACAGGTCTGGGATTATGCTAGACGCCCTTACCGCGCGGCGGGGCGGGCGGGCCGGTCGAAGCCGTCGCCCATCGAGGGGCGCTCGTCGCGCGGGGGGGCCTCACGGCGCTGCGGGGCCGGGCGCTCGGCGGGCAGGAACTCGCGCGGCAGGCGCGGCTCCTGCGCAAACCGCCCGTGCTCATCCACGGGCACCCACTGCGAGGGGATGTCGTAGAGATAGCGGCCGACGCCCCATTGCGACGCCGCACGCTTCATTGAGTTGGACAGGCCGCCCTTCACGGCTTCGATGTCGGTGTTGTCGGCGCCGTCCCACTTCGTGACCCAGTCGGACGAGCCGTCCTCCCGATCAATCCGAATGGATATCCCACAGAGGATGCCCCCGATAGGGCCAGGCCGGTAGTCGTTGCGCCAGTCGGCGGGGCCGCAAACGTTGTCGAGGCGCTGCTGTATGGCACGGTTGGTGACGTATGCAGCGGCAAGTCCCTTGTTCGTTTTCTTCGAGATGGCAATGGGCTTCCACTCGAGATCGTCGGGCGTAAAGAATGCGCCTAGCTTGGAAAGGTCAGAAGCCTTCATCTTCGTTCCAGGTTTGGTGATTGATGATCTGAGCAACGTTGCTCTTCGAGACCCCAAATGAGCTTGCTAGGGTCGAGTAGGAATCGCCAGTAGCGTGACGGGCTCTCATTTCACGGACCAGCGCCCAATTGAGCTTGGTCATGTTGTGCCGCTCCCGACGTGCATTGAGCCGGTTGGCGACCGTGTGGGCACGATGAGCCGTATTCAGGAGCCATTCGAGGTTGCCGACGAAATTGTTTGTGGCGTCTCCGTCTTTGTGGTTGCAGGAATATTCGTAGTCATGCAGACCGATGGCGCCCGGAGGAGGGCCGTCGAATGCCAGCAGCACTAGGTGGCACACAGACCAACCCCGCGACTTACCGTTGCGGTAGAGAGCCACACGGGCACGCCCGCGTGCATCGAAGAAGGGCACCTTGTCGCGCCCTTTGCGACCGCGAACAAAGGGACCACCTTGGTTGGATGTGAGGTGCGTTCGATCAACGCTTCGGACCCTCCCGATGCTCGATACCTCGTACGCACCTTCGTAGCCGAGTACCGGCATCCACCGCTCGCAAGTCCCATCGGGCTCAAAGCCTATTGCCGCTGACACAGGCAAAATGGCGGGATGAAGCGGGGCAGTCATAGCACTTTCAAGGCAGCAGGGAACTACGCAAATGCACTCCATTGCACCGCCGCGCGGCGCATGGCGTTCGAGAGCCCGCCCTTCACGGCTTCGATGTCGGTGTTGTCGGCGCCGTCCCACTTCGTGATCCACTCGCTCGACCCGTCGTCGCGGACCACGCGGAGCGACAGGCCGCACACGACGCCGCCGTTGGGACCGGGGCGGAAGTCGTTCTTCCAGTTTTCCGGCCCCACCACCTCGTCGAGGCGCTCCATGATGGCGCGGTTGGTGATGTAGGCCGCGGCTAAGCCCTTTTGCGTCTTCTTCGAGATGGCAATGGGCTTCCACTCGACGTCCGTCGGGTGGAAGTGGTCGCGGAGGCGGCGCAGGTCGATCTGGGTCATGACAGGCGTTGGAATACGTCCCAAGATCCACAACCGGGGTGACACCCGAGTGGCATACCTGCTGCACGCGGTGCCACAATCCCGTGACGGGCCTCTAGGGGGTGGCACGGGCGGGCCGGGTGCTGCGTGTGAAGGGCCGCCCCTCCCGTCTTCCATGCCTACTGCTCCCCCTTCGGCTCCGGTCCCCATCGCTTCGCCTTCGGTGGAGGTCTCCCCGCTGACGCCACGCGCTGCCCTGTCTGCGGCGGGGGAGGCGGCCCGGTCCTGGGTCGAGGATGCGGCGCCGCGCCTTGCCGGGGCCATTTCGTTCTCGACGATCTTCTCCATCGCGCCCATGCTGATCCTCGTCGTGGCGATCGCGGGCATGTTCTGGGGCAACCAGCCGGATGTGGTGCAGGCGCGCTTGCTCGCGGAACTGCAGGGGCTTGTGGGCGCCAATGGGGCCGACGCGGTGGGCGCCGTTCTGGACAACGCCGAGCGGCCTGGCGGCGGGGGCCTCTTCGCCACCCTGGCGGGCGTCTTCACGCTGCTCATCGGGGCGACGGCGCTGTTCGCGCAGCTGCAGGATTCGCTCAACGTGATCTGGGGCGTCAAGGTGAGCCCCCGCGAGAACGCCCTCTGGGTGCTCGTGCGGCAGCGGCTGCTCTCGTTCGGGATGATCCTGACGGTGTGCTTCCTGCTGCTCGTCTCGCTCGTGTTGAGCGTGGCCGTGTCGGCGGCGAGCGACTGGCTCGGCATCAGCGGGGTGCTGCTGCAACTCGTCAACGTCGTCGTCTCGCTCGGCATCATCACGCTCCTGTTCGCGCTCATCTACCAGTATCTCCCCGACGCCGACATCGCGTGGCGCGACGTGTGGGTGGGCGCGTTCGTGACGGCGGCGCTCTTCACGCTCGGCAAGCTCGGCATCGGCCTCTACCTGGGCAACTCGTCCACCGCCTCCACCTATGGGGCGGCCGGCTCGTTCGTGGTGCTGCTGCTGTGGATCTACTACTCGGTGATGATCCTGCTCTACGGCGCCGAGGTGACGAAGGTCTTTGCCACGCGCTTCGGGCGGGGCATCCGGCCCAACGAGAACGCGGTGCGCGTGGTGACGGAGACGGTGGAGGTGAACGAGACGCTCGTCCGCCACGCCTCGAAGGAGGAGGAGAAGGCGCTCGTGCAGCGCGCCGCCGCCCCGCTCGCCGCGCCCTCGGGGCCGCTTCGCGCAACGTCGAAGCCGGGCCTGTTCCGCCGGCACGATGCCGGTGCTGGCGGCCTTTCTGGCGGGCCGCATGACGAAGCGCCGCTGAACGCTGGTTCGTGGATCGTCGTTCGTCGTCAGCATTCAGCAGGACGAGCGGGCGGAGTGCCTCTGACGACGAACAACGAACGGCGAACGACCAACCCCTCCCGATGTCCACCCCTCGCCGCGCTCCCTCGCGCGACCCGCGCCGCGCCGCCCGCCGCGCCGGCCTCCACTACAGCACGGATGCGGCGCCAGGCCTGCGCCGCCTCGCGCACGGCACCGGCTTCCGCTATGTGGACGCAGAGGGCCGTCCGGTGCGTGACGCGGGCCACGCTGGCCCGGATTCGCGCGCTCGCCATCCCGCCCGCCTACACGGACGTCTGGATCTGCCCGGACCCGCAGGGCCACCTCCAGGCCACCGGGCGCGACGCGCGGGGCCGCAAGCAGTACCGCTACCATGCCGACTGGCACGCCGTGCGCGGCGAGACCAAGTACCACCGCCTCGCCCGCTTCGGCGAAGCCCTCCCGGCCCTCCGCCGCCGCGTGGACGAGGACCTGCGCGCCCGCACGCTCACCCGCGCCAAGGTGATCGCCGCCGTGGTGACGCTGCTCGAACACTCGGGCGAGCGCATCGGCAGCGCTGAGTATGCGCGCACGAACCAGACCTACGGCCTCTCCACCCTCCGCGACCGCCACGCGAAGATCGACGGGACGACGCTGCGCCTGCGCTTCAAGGGCAAGCACGGGCTCGCGCGCGAGGTCACCCTCCGCGACCGGCGCCTCGCCCGCATCGTGCAGCAGTGCCGCGACCTCCCCGGGCAGCCGCTCTTCCAGTACGACACCGACGCCGGGCCCCACCCGATCACCTCGTCCGACGTGAACGCCTACCTGCGCGAGGCGACGGGCGAGGCGTACACGGCCAAAGACTTCCGCACCTGGAACGGCACGCTCGCTGCCGCCCGCTATCTCGCCGCGCACCCCTGCGAATCGGACACGCAGGCGGCCCGGCAGCGCCACCTGAAGGCCCTCTGCGAAGCGGTGGCCGCAGAACTGGGCAACACGGTCGCCGTGTGCCGCAAGCACTACATCCACCCGGCCCTTTTCGACGCCTTCGAGGCGGGCACATTCGAGGCGCGCTGGGCACAGGGCGCACGCCGCCGAGCGCCCGCCTGCGCTCGACGCCGACGAGGCGGCGCTCGTCGCGCCTGCTCGCCTGAAAGGTCAGGGCAGCGACAGGCGGAGCATCCCGCCGTCCGTCTCCGCAAAGCCCATGCGGCGCAGGTAGGCCGTGTGCTCGGCGCTGCCGGGCGGGCTCAGGATCTCGGTGATGCCGCGTGTGCGGAAAAAGTCGGCCTGCTCGTGAAAGAGAAAGTCGCCGGTCTTGAAGTCGCGGTAGGCCGGGATCACGAAGTCGAGTTCGGCCACGAGGGTGTGCGGGCCGCGCCGCTCGGCGATGAACACGCCGGCGGGCACGAGGTCGCGGAGCACGAAGAGCGTCAGGTGCTGCGCGGCGGGCGAGAGCACGAGGTTGGGCCGGAAGCGCTGGATGTCGGCGCGGTAGTGGTCGAGGAAGTAGGCCAGGTAGTCGGAGTCGGGGCGGACTTCGAGGACGCGGAAGTACTGCTTCGTGCGCAGCATCCCGGCGAGGTAGTACAGGTTGATGCCGACGATGACCGTGTTGACCGCCGCCACCGGGTAGGCGCCGATCAGGAAGCCGTACGTCGCAAAGGCCGCCGCGCCGATCAGGTTGATGATGCGCAGTCGCAGCAGCGAGCGCATCATGAGCGAGATCGCGACGAGCGCCGAGGCGACGTAGCCGAGCAGTTCGAGGAGGGCGTGCGTGGTCATAGCCGCTCCCAACCCCGCCGGGGCCGCCCCTGTGCCGCAGCGGCCCGCCCGGAAGCGCTTCGCACGCAAGCTTCACGCCCCGGCGTCAGACCAGCGCCGCAAGGTCGGGATGCGTGCGCGAGGAGCGCCGCCGCGTCGGCCGGATGGTCGCGCAGCAGGGCGAAGTCCTCGAACGTGAAGCCCGGCGCCACGCTGCACGCGGCGAGCGTGTAGGCCCCGCACGGGCCGCGCCGCCTGCCACGCCCGGGCGGGCACGACGCGATCGGCGCGGCATCGGCGCCGAGCGGCCCGAGGCGGTGCTCGGTGCGGACGCCCGTGTCCGGGTCCACGCACACGAGGTCGAGCGGCGCGCCCTCGACAAAGTGCCAGACCTCGTCGGAGGCGACGCGGTGCAGGGCGCTGTGGGCGCCTGCGGGCAGCAGAAAGTAGATGACCGTGAGCGCGGCCCGCGCAGGCCGCCCATCGCCCGGCGTGACGGTGGCGGGCGTGCGGAGGATTTCGGCGAAAAAGCCGCCCTCGGGGTGAGGCTGGAGGCCGAGGGTCTGGACGAGGTGGGCAGCGCGGGGCGGCATAGCGGGGCACAAGGTGAGCGGATCGTCGTACTGATCCGGCCCGGCCGGGCGTTCCGGCCAGGCCTGCTCTCCACCGAACCCTCTCCGCTTTTATGGAGCCTTATCCCTACCAGTCGTCGGCCCGCAGCGTCGCGGCGTCCTCGTCGTTCATCAACCGCGCCTACGGGTGGATGACCATCGGCCTCGTGGTGACGGCGGTCGTGGCGTTTTTCGTGGCCAGCTCGGAGTCCATCCTGAGCATGCTCATGGGCAGCCGCCTGACGGTCATCGCCTGCTTTGTGGCGCAGATCGGCCTCGTGATCTTCCTTTCGGCGCGCATCCAGAAGCTCAGCACGACCGCCGCAGCGGCGCTCTTTCTGGCCTACTCGGCGCTGACAGGCGTCACGCTCTCGGTCATCCTGCTCGTCTACACGCTCACGTCCATCGCGTCGGTGTTCGGCATCACCGCGCTGCTGTTCGCGACGATGACCGTCTACGGCTTCACCACCGGGCGCGACCTGACGAGCATGGGCAGCCTGCTCTTCATGGGCCTGATGGGCGTCGTGATCGCATCGGTGGTCAACCTCTTCCTGCATTCGAGCATGATGGGGTGGATCATCTCGCTCATCGGCGTGGCGGTGTTCGTGGGCCTGACCGCCTACGACGCGCAGAAGCTCAAGCACCTCGCCGCCGAAGTCGAGGGCACGCCGAGCGCCGGGCGGCTCGCCATCCTGGGCGCGCTCACGCTCTACCTCGACTTCATCAACCTCTTCCTCTTCCTGCTGCGCCTGCTCGGCGGGCGGCGGAGCGACTAACGGACGTGCGTGAACGTGCCGGTGCGCCCCTTGCCGCCGGCCGTCACGCGCCACACGTACACCCCGGCGGGCAGCGCCGACAGATCGAGCGGATAGCGCTGCACGCCGGGCGCCGTAGGGCGTCTCGGTCACCCCGGCAACCGCCCGTCCGAGCACGTCGAACACGGCCACGCGCACCTCGGCCACGTCCGGCAGGCGCACCTGCAGCGTGGCCGAAGCCCCGGCGGGGTTGGGGAATACGACCACGTCGAGCGGTTCGTCGGCGGCGATCACGAAGCGCACGTCTGAGGCGAGCGTCACGCCCGGCCCGCTGAAGGCCGCCCGGTCGCGCGCATCGCGGAGGCGAACGGTGGTCCCGGCCCGCACCTCCACGGCGGCGCCTTCCACGAAGCGCACCGGTCCGAGCGTGAGCGTCTGCCCCGCGCCGCCGAGCCGGACTGTGCTGCCCGGCAGCACCTGCAGGCCGCCGCCGAGCGTGAGGTAGCCGCCGGGGCCGATGTCCACGTCGAGCGCCGCGCCATCTCGGACGATCACGGCGCCGGTCAAGGTTTCGCCGGCAAAGGCAGGCGTCACCCACGAGTCGCGCCGGACGACTGGGCGCGCGCGGAAATCGGCGACGTACTCGAAGGCCATCTCGCCGCCCGCCCGGCCGGTGTAGCGGATGCTATCCACCGCCGCCCACGACCGCACGAAGCCGAGCGGCTGCCCGCTGCCTTCGGAGGACGGGCGCGTCCACGGGGTAAGCTGCGTGGCATCGCCCGCGCCCCACACGTCGGTGAGGTGGACGTTGGGGCCGCCTTCGTAGACCACCCCCGGCTCCAGCGCGGTTGTCGGGCGCCACGACGCTCTCGGTGAACCCGCCGGACGTGTACGTGACGAGCAGGCCGGGCGCGAGCAGGCCCGTGAGCGCGTGGTTGTACGGATGCGCCCGCACGCCGGTCGAAAAAGCCGACCGGCTGCCGGTTGGCGAGGTAGAGGCGCCCGCCGGGCAGCGGCAGCGCGTAGGCGTGCCCGCCCGTGTAGAAATCCGGCACGACGACCGTGCGCGATTCTCCCTCCGAGCACCTCCACGGTCGCCCATCCCTTCAGGGCGCGCTCCGTCACCGACAGCGTGAGCGAGCCCGTCACGCGCGGCGCGGGCTCGCCGATCATGAGCGCATAGCCCGCCAGCCCCGGGCTGTCCGCCGCCGGGATGCCGCGCCCGCCCACCGGCTGGAGGTGCTCGCTCGCAAACAGGTGGTGCCCCCACTCGTGCGCGAGCAGGGACACGAAGTAGTGCTGCGCCGACAGGTTGGACGGCCGTGTGCGCAAAGACGTGCAGCCCCGACCGGATCCAGTCCACCCGGATCGACCCGCGCGACGGGCTGGGGACGGTGAAAGGCGGCGGCGTCTCGGTCGAGTCCACGGCCGCGCCGGGCACGCCGGCGAGGGGCGCCGCGCAGCCGTATAGGTTGGCGCACCCGCTGTAGCCGACCGGCCCGCCGCGCGCGCGGTGCGCCGCCTCGGAGCGGATCACGAGCCAGAGTTCGTCGAGTTCGCCGTCGCCGTTGGCGTCGTAGTCGGCGAAGTCGAAGCCCGGCTGCGCGGCGAGGGCGGTGAGCACTTCCTGCGTGAGAGAGCCGTACCCGCGCCCGTTCGTGCGGTGGTACCACGCGTTCGGATGCTGCGTGACGTACACGTAGGGCCGGTGCTGCGCGTCCTGCGGCATCACGTCGCCGAAGACGCGCTGCCGTCCGGGCTGGCCGGGCGCGCGGCGGCTCTCGGCGTCGAAGTAGGCCGAAAGGGATGAATCCGGGCCGGGCAGGGCCTCGGGCGTGGGTACGAGGAGCGTCGGGGCGAAGGCCGGGAGCGCGCGGCGGTCTGGCGCGGGCCAGCCGGGGACGTACCCGGCCTCCTCCGTGTCCGGGTCGTCCGAAAGCGCACGAACACGAGCAGCACCCGCACCACCGGCGCCGACTCGATGGCCGAGGGACCCTGCGAGGGCAGGGAGGTGAACAGGGAATCCGCCGGCTGGGCCGCCCCCTGTGAGGCAAGGGCAAGGGCAACCAGCAGCCAGGGGGCAGTGCGCTTCAAAGGCGGCAAGGGGACAGTCTGTAAGCTACGAATAATCGAAAGCTTATGCCCAAGGGCTACCGGAGGCGCTCCAGGTGGAAGCGGCCCGAAAGGCTGGTCTGCGAGCAGCTCACCTCGTACATCTGGATCCCCTCGCGCGTCAGACGGGCGGTGCCGGTGGGAAACGTGTGGCATCCCAGATACGAGCCCGCACTTACGGTCACACTCGTTTCGATCGCAGGGGCGTAGCGCGCTACCGTGCCTGACGCCCACGGCAGTTGAACCCCCGCATTCGTTTCGACCAGGGTCACCTGCTTGCGCGTAGCCAGCACCGTCGTATCTGTCTGGTTGGTGTACAAATTGAAGCTCGTCGCAAAGCCCGTGCGTTCTTCGAGGGCGGTCACGGTCCGCGTCTGGTTGGTGGTGCAGGCCACAGAAAGCAGGGACAGCGTGAGCGTCCCGCTTTGCCTGGTGTACGACGCCCCCGTCGTAACGGAACGTTGCTCGCTGGCCAGCGAGAACCGCCAAACATCGCCGGCGCGCAGGGGCAGCATGTCGACAAAGCCGGGGGGAGCGGGATCGGGGCAGTCAGGCGCGGTGACGGTCCCCGTGAGCGTGACCCGGGCTACCTGGCCCTCCGGGGCCGTTGCTGTCAAGGTGATGGTAGCCGTCCCTGCCTGGACCGGCGTCACGATCAGGCTATCCCCCCGAACGAGCGCGGTTGCGTTGCCGTTGGCACTCGTGGCGGTGTAGCGCAGCACCGTGGCCGCAGGGGTAGCGTGCACTAGGGACGTGAGGGTTAGCGCGAGGGGCGGCGCGCCTACCTGCAGGGCCAGAGAAGGCAGGGCCGAGGGCACCTCCAGTACGACGGGGAGGGCCTTGACGGATACGTCCAGAGTCCCCTTTGCCTGCGCGCCGGCAGCGGTAGCGGTAACCGTAAGGCGCGCCTCTCCTACCGCCGCAAAGGCAATCCGAAGCGTATCCCCGTCGATGCGGGCCGTGATGCTGGTTCCGGTCTGCTCTACCGAGAAGGTCATCAGCCCCGCAGGATCCAGGCGAAAATGGGGACGCAGGGGTACGTTCGCCGGAAGGCTCGCTGGGGTGGCCATGAGGGCTTCGAACGGCGTAGCCAGGACGACGGTGGGCGTCGACGCCTGAGGTTCGGGGGCAGTGGCATCGCAGCCCGAGAGGAACGCGCAGAGGACCGCAAGCGGGCAGGCGCTTCGCGAAAACAAAGGACGCATTAGAGCGGGGAGATCTCCAGCACTCGACCATCCCGGCGGGCTTTACGGCGCCCCGCTGCGTTCTGGACGGCTGGATGCGTAGTACGCATCAGCGCGCGCGATTACTCAAGGTCGCAGAATAGGTCCCGGCTGGCTTCCACGAGCACTTCCCCGTGGAGGTCTGGAACCTGGAGCAGGTGCACGCCGCGCGGCCTGCACCACGTCGAGCCCATCGCCGCGCCGCACGTTGGAAGTCAGCTTGCGCCGGCTCATGGAAAGGGCATCCTCGGCCACGACGTCCCGCCAGGTGGCCATCGAGCGCGGGTAGAGTGCGGTGCTATTCGAAGGCGATCACGCGCGCTTCGAGGCGGCGGACGCCCGAGCGCGGCTGCTTCCACTGCACGAGGATCGGGCTCTGGTACGTGCCCTGGACCACCATGCCCGCCTGCCCGCTCAGGTCGCCGTCGGTGACGGGGAGGCTCACCTCGCGCTTCATGCGGAGGTAGTGGAGCGCCGCCTTCTGCACGAGCGCATCGGCGACGCGTTCGGCGGCGGTGCCGCGCAGGCCCCACCGGTCGAGCCGGTCGTTGAGCAGCACGAGCATGTCGTACTTGAGGTAGTCCTTGGTCTTCTCCTTGACGAGCTTCGGGTGGCGCAGCGCGTGCCAGCCGCGCCGGGCGGCGTGGCGGAACGGGTTGCGCAGCACGTCGGCGAGGTCGTGCTGCATGAGCAGCGTCTCGAACTCGTTGACGGTGAGCGCGGCCCCTTCGTCGTCCATCAGGCGCAGGTCCACGCGGCCTTTGCCGAGGCCGAGCCGCTGCACGCGGGCCTCGACCTCGTCGAGCAGGCCCAGGCGCGGATCGCGCAGGTTGAGCGCTTCGATGGCGTGCGGCACGGCCACGCTGAAGGTGAAGCGCGCCGCTTCGGCCTCCTCGTTGAAGCCGATAACGGTCGTTTTGCGGCGGCGCGGCCCGGCAGGCCCCACGCCGTCGAGGTCCACGAACCACGCCGGGCGCTGCGTCGCGCGGTCGTAGGTGACGCAGCCCGCGAGCCCGGAGCCGATAAACGACAGGTGGGCGTCGCCGTTGAGGGGCTCGGTGGCCTTCTGCGCGTCGGTAAGCTCGGAGCGGTCTTCGAGCTGGTCGTGGCGGTAGCCGGCGCCTTCGGGGTAGAGGCCCCGGTAGCGGTCTACGAGCGCGCGCACGGCGGCGCCTTCGTGGCCGAGCGTGGCGCACATCGGGTCGTCGAGGTAGCCGGCCGTCGTGTGGTAGGACACGTAAAGCGCCCGCTCGAAGCCGTTCAGCACATCGCCGTGGGCCTCGCGCAGCAGCGCGTTGACGTCGAACAGGTCGAAGCGCGCGCGGGGCGTCAGTTCGAGGGTAAACTCACGAGAGGCAGGCATACAGCAATGGGCTGTCCACCGGGGCGCACGCAGGAGCCGGGGCAGGGTTTCGTGGGCCGGCGATTACTGCGGCGCCGGCGCCCACTGCGTCGCCATCGTGGCGACAGGCCGGGGCTCGCCGTCGCGCATCAACCGGTGCGCATAGTGGCCCGGCGCGGCCTCCACGGCCTGCGCGGTGAGCCGGTCGCCCCGCAGCGTTTCGGCGCGCAGCGACAGGTCCAGCAGCAGGGGCACGGTGGCGGCGAGGGCGTCGGGCACGGGCTCGAAGAGCCACTCGGCGTAGCGCGCACTCGTGGCGTGGCCGTTCATGTCGAGGTCGCGCCGAAGCACGGGGAACGACACGCCCTCCGGAAACGCCTCGGGCGGCGAGGGCCACGACGGCAGCGCGAGCGGCGCCTCGGGCGCGCCGTCGGCCAGGGCGATGATGCCCTCCGGCACGCGCAGGGGGCGCCGCCGGGCGGCGTCGATGTAGAGCCAGCGGGTCGTGGCCACGGCGACTTCGGTGCCGGCGTCGTCGTGGGCGCGAAAGTGGCGCGCGGCGAGCAGGGCGCCCTCGGGCGCGGCGGGCCACGTGGTGACGTGGAGCGTGCCGCCCATCACGGGCAGCGGCGCCACGACCTGCACGGCGATGCGGTTGAGCACCCAGGTGCGCCCTTCGGCGAGGAGCGTTTCGAGGGCGAAGCCGCGGTGGCGCGCGTCGAGCCCGGCGGCGTCGAGGAGCAGGTCGAGCAGGCCCGGGGCCGTGAGCTGCTCGCCCGCGCCGGTGTGCGTGTACCGGACGGGGTAGGGAACGACGAGGGGCGTCACAGGAGGGGCGTTGAACGTAGCGCGTGCAGCGGAGGGCGCCACAGGGTTGCGTCACCGCATCGCCGTGCACGCGTCACGCTTCCGGCATCACCTGCGCGCGGAGCCGACGGCGCCGATGTCGACAAGGACGGCGATGATCATCCCGATGACCGGGACGATGGTCCAGTCGCCGCCGAAGAAGTTGAAGACGACCGAGTACCACAGCATCGACACCGGCATGAACAGAAAGCCGAGCACGGGCCAGAGCGTCGTCTGGAAGATGCCGTGGAACCAGTCGGTGAAGAACCACAGCAGCACGATGGCAATGCGGGGCGCAATCAGGCCGAGGGCGAGGACGAGGCAGGGCATCGTAGCGGCAGAATGAGGGGCAGGCGGGGGACGTGACCCAGCGTGAACCACCACCGAATCGGGCACAGCATACGGCGCCGCGCCCGTGCGGGTCAACGCCGTGCCCGGGCCGCAGGGCAATAGAAGGCCGGAAGGGCACACCGTCACCGATACGTCGCGCCTGCGGGGGCGCGCCGGGTGCGACCTTGCGCCCATCCGCCCCGTTCGCGCGTGCCTGCGTCCGATCCTCTGCCCCCTCCATCACGCCTGCTGCGCGCCCTCGTGGCCGCCGAAGCGGGGTTCGACGCCCTCAAGGCGCGCCTCGGCCCCGAGCGGGCGCCCGTCGTCGTGCCGTTCCGCGGGCACGCCACCGCCCACACCGTTCACCTCAAGGGGCGCGTGCTCGAAGATCCAGGCCTCGCCGCGTCCGATCCGGCCGATTCGTGGGTGCAGAACGTCGCCGGGATGGCGCGGCGCTTCGAGAGCGACGAGATCGCGGGCGCGACGGTCGAGGTGGACCTGCTCGGTGAGACGCGCACGGTGGTGACGGACGAGGAGGGCTACTTCCGCGTCCACCTCACGCCCGAGGCGCCCGTGCCCACCGACGCGCGCATCCTGCCCGTACACCTCCGCCTCACCGGCACCCCGCGCCACCCGGAGGCCCGCGCCGAGGCCGAGGGGCAGATCCTGGTCGCCCTCCCGAGCGCGCAGTTCGCCGTCCTCTCCGACATCGACGACACCGTGCTCGTGACCGGGCGCCGCGCGCCTCTTCACGATGCTCCGCACGACGCTCTTCTCGAACGCCCGCACGCGGATGCCTTTTCAGGGCGTGGCCGCGTTCTACCGCGCGCTCGCCTACGGCACGTCGAGCACGATGGACAACCCGGTGTTCTATGTCTCGTCGAGCCCGTGGAACCTGTACGACCTGCTCACCGAGTTTTTCGACGTGCAGGGCCTGCCGGTGGGGCCGCTCTTCCTGCGCGACCTCGGCCTCGACGAGACGAAGCTGCTCAAATCCGCCCACGCCGACCACAAGCTCGCCGCCATCGAAGACCTCGTCACCACGCACGCGTCGCTCCCGTTCGTGCTCATGGGCGACAGCGGGCAGCACGACCCGGAGATCTACGCCGAGGCCGTGGAACGCTTTCCCGGCCGGATCCGCGCCGTCTTCCTCCGCGACGTCTCCGACGACCACCGCGACGCGTCCGTGCGGGCCTGCACCGCGCGCATGGAGGCGCAGGGCGTGGACGTCGCCTACTTCGAGGACAGCCTCTCGGCCGCGCGCTACGCCGCTGCGCGGGGCCTGATCGCCCCTGAGCGCCTGCCGGACGTTGAAGCAGAGTTCGCGAAGGACGATTCCGGCGCCCCCGGCACCGCCGCCACGCCCGAGGAATCAGGTGGCGACGCCGGACGTTGAGAATGGTCAATGGTCAACAGCCAATGGTCAATGGTCAATGGGATGCCAGAACCGACCGGCGGCAGCCTCCTGCTTGCATCCCATTGACCATTGGCAATTGATCGTTGACCCTTGACCATGCCCATGCTCTACACCCGCCGCTACGACCTTGCCCCCGACGCTGAGTGGGTGGTGTTCGTGCACGGCGCGGGCGGCTCGTCGAGCATCTGGCACCGGCAGTTGCGGGCGTTCATGGAGCACTACAACGTGCTGCTCGTCGACCTGCGCGGGCACGGCGGCTCGCAGCATCCTGAGCGCGTGGCCCACACGCTGCGCTACACGTTCGACGACGTGGCGCGCGACGTGCTCCGGACGCTCGACGGGCTCGGCATCGCGCAGGCCCACTTTGTCGGCATCTCGCTCGGCTCCATCGTGATCCGCACGCTCGGCGAGATCGCCCCGGAGCGCGTGCTGTCGCTCACGCTCGGCGGGGCCATCGTGCGGCTCGACGTGCGGTCGCGCCTGCTCGTGGGCGCCGGGCAGCTGCTGCGCCATGTGGTGCCGTTTCTGTGGCTCTACAAGCTGTTTGCCTGGGTCATCATGCCCCGGCGCCGCCACCGGGAATCGCGGCTCGCCTTCGTGAGCGAGGCGGGGCGGATCGCGCAGCGGGAGTTCATGCGGTGGTGGAAGCTCACCGCGCAGGTCAACCCGCTGCTGCGGTTCTTCCGCGAGAAGGACGTCGGCATCCCGACGCTCTACGTGATGGGCGAGGAAGACTACCTGTTCCTGCCCCCGGTGCGCCGCGTGGTGGCGGCCCATCCGAGCGCCACGCTGGAGGTGCTCGCCCGGTCGGGGCACGTCGTCAATCTGGACCAGCCGGAGGTGTTCAACACCCGCGTGCTGGCGTTTCTGGCGCGCTGCGGCGCGGCGGACGGCGGGGCCGCGCTGTAACGCTCCTGTAATGGATCAGGGGGGAGGTGAGTTCAGGGCCATGAAAGCGCTTACGCAAGCCCGTACTCTTGCCGGGTAAAGCCTGGCCGGTGCGCTGCTCCCTGAATTTCCAGGTCCCCCTCGAGCGCGTTCCGGTCTCCGGCTGATGTGACGCGCGACGTGGGCTTCCGAGGGGTCGCACGCTGAGCAAACAAGTGCCTCGGAAGCTCTGCACGCTTGGTGTAAGCGCTTACATCCTCCGCTGCGCCCGGCTGCAACCAGTCCACTTACTCCCGATGCGACGTCTCTCGTATCTCCTGGCGGGCCTGGGGCTCCTCGCCCTCGCGCCCCGCGCGCACGCCCAGAACGACGTGATGATGCAGGCCTTCTACTGGGACGTCCCGGTGAACGCCGCCACCTTCAACGGCACCTGGTGGGACACCCTCGCCGGCAAGGCGCTCGCCTGGAGCCAGGCGGGCATCACCGGCATCTGGGTGCCGCCGCCCTCGAAGGGCAACTTCGGCATCTACGACATGGGCTACGGCCTCTACGACCACTACGACCTCGGCAACTACAACCAGAAGGGCACGACCGAGACGCGCTTCGGCTCCCGCGCCGAACTCAACAACATGATCGCGCAGATGCACACGCGCGGCATCGAGGTCTACGCGGACGTGGTGCTCAACCACATCTACACGAACGACTCGCAGGCCCAGGCCAACCCGGCCGTGAAGACGTACGTGGCCGACGAGGCCTTCGTGGGCGGGCAGCAGCGCGTGCCGTACCCGACCAACGAGATCCTCTGGCGCATCCCCAACGCTGCCCCGGGCGACTACTACGTCAAGATCAAGGGCTACAACCTCAACTGGGGCGCCTCCCAGACCGAGCGCGCCTACGACCTGACCGCCAACTGGACCGGCGCGGCCAACAACACGACCGTCTACTGGGAGAGCGAGCCCAACAACGGCAACGGGCAGACCAACACGTTTCCCGGCTCCGGCAAGCACATCTGGGCCCACATCGGCGCCTCGACGGATGTAGACGAGTACAAGATCACCGTCACCACCACCGCCAACCTCGACCTGCGGCTCGAAGCGCGGCGCGAGGTGAGCGGGCGTGCTGGAATGGGCCGACCAGGCGAACGGCTACCGCCTTCTGGAGGTGTGGTACAACGGCACCAACCTCGCCGCCACTACGCTCCAGGCGCGCACCAACACGAGCGTGACGTATCCCACGCACACGGGCACCGGCGAGGCCAACCACAGCTGGACCTACACCGACTTCCACCCGGTCGATTCCGCCGACTTTCTCGGCGGCGGGGGCTTCGAGGATTCCGTCGAGCCCAACTGGAAGCTCTTCGGCAACGACCTGAACACCTACAGCACCACCGTCCAGAACCGGCTCATCGCGTGGGGGCAGTGGCTCGGCACCACCGTCGGCTTCGACGGCTACCGGCTCGACTTCGTGCGCGGCTTCCAGGAGGACTTCGTCTCCAAGTGGGTAGACAACATGCCCCGCAAGACCGGCGGCGCGCAGCGGTTCGTGGTGGGCGAGTACTTCACCGGCTACAAGTACCGCCTCAAAAACTGGGTGGGCACCGTCTATAGCCCTGTCTACAACACGTACCACGCGGACGTAGACGTGTTCGACTTTCCGCTCAAGAACGAGCTCACCACGATGGCCAACGGCTCCGGCTCGTCGTACGACATGCGCTGGCTCAACCACGCCGGCATGGTGCGCGACAACACGGGCAACAGCCTCGCCGGCACCGACGTGGTGACGTTCGTGGACAACCACGACACCGGCAAGGAGCACGACAAGTGGGTGTCGAAAGACTGGCGGATGGCCTACGGCTACCTGCTCGTCGCCGAGGGGCGGCCGTGCCTGTTCTACCCGCACTACTACGCGGTGCAGCAGATCGACGCCGGCAACGCGTCCATCACTACGACGGCCCCGGCAGCGCTTCAGACGGACATCAAAAAGTTGATGCACGTCCGCAAAAACTACCTCGGGGGCACGATGACGGTGCTGAGCGAACTCGGCAACCCGTACCCGTCCGGCGACGCCTACAACGTCTACGTGGCCCGGCGGCAGGGCAACGGCACCAAGACCGGCGGCATCCTCGTGATCAATAACCACGACACGGCCACGAAGGGCCTGTGGGTGGACACGACGCCCTCGGGCGTGACCGGCTACGCCAACTGGGCGAGCAAGACGCTCATCAACGCGCTCGACGGCACGAGCACGACGGCGGTGCAGGCCGACGGACGCGTGTACGTGTCGGCCCCGGCGCGTGGGATCGCGCTCTACGTGCCGCAGACCGAGTTCACAGCCTTCACGGTGCCCTCAGGCGACCTCGGCGCGGTGCAGCAGCCCATGCTGGAGAGGGAGACGCCTTCAGCGTTTGCGCTCCACGCGGCCTATCCGAACCCCTGTGGTGGGCCGGGCCACGTTTGCGTTTGACTTGCCCGAGGCCGGCGCCGTCACCGTGCGCGTATTCGACGCCCTCGGCCGTGAAGTGGCCCGCCTCGCCGACGCCGAGATGATGAACGCGGGCACGCAGCACCTCGAATGGAACCCGGCCGGGCTGCCGAGCGGCGTGTACGTCTACCGCGTGCGCTGGCAGGACCAGGAGCGCACCGGCCGCGTCGTCCTCACCCAGTAGCGCGCCTACCGAAGCTTGCCAAAAAGACAGCGCCCCTCGTCGTGAGACGGGGGGCGCTGCTCGTGTGCCCGAAGAGATTCGAACTCCTGGCCTTCGCATCCGTAGTGCGACGCTCTATCCAGCTGAGCTACGGGCACATACCGCTTGAAGCGGAGCCCTATGATACGGCGCCCCCCGCATCCCCTGCAAGCCGCCGCCGTGAACCGATGTTGAAGCGTGCGCCGCCGTTCAGAGCAACCGCCGCGCCGTGAGGCACCGCTCCAGCCACCGCCGCTTCCGTTCGAGCTCGCCGAGCGAGAGCGTGCTCTGCGCGCCGCCCACTACCTGCTTGGCCCGGGCGTGAACCTCGCGCACGGTGGCCGGGCGCGGCGTGGCCCCGAGGGTATGGACGAGCTCGCTGGCCAGCTCGGCGCACTGCTTGCGGAGGAGCTTCTCGCGCGCGCTCACGTCCACCGCGCCCGGGGAGGCCACTTCGTGTACGCGGAGGTTGCGGGCGCCGTCTTCGAGCGCGAGCGCGTGCGACTTCATCGCGTGGGGCGAAACGTGCGCCAGTTCCCAGCGGCTCTTGGGCTCGCCCGTGCCACCGCCGGCCGCCGCCGCCGGCCCGCTCTTTTCGCGTCCGCACGCCGATCTGCTCCTCTTTGGCCAGCCATTCGAGCGTCGCCACGACCTCGCCGTCGCCGGCGGCGTAGAGGTCGCACACGTTGGCCGCTTCGGGCCATGCGTCCACGTAGCGCATGCCCCGGAACACCTGCTGGAGCGTCTTCGACACCGCCCGCACGAGGTCGGCCTTGACGACGACCGAGATGGGCTTGATGTCGGTGCCCTCGCCGATCATGTCGACCTGCACCATCACGTCGAGGCGGCCCGCGCGGAAGGCGTCGAGGTCGCGGGCGCAGTCGGCGGCGGGGAGGTCCTGCCCGATGCGCCCGGTGCGGAGGTGGGGGGCGCGGCGCTGCACGTAGCCGAGCAGGGCGGCGGCGTGCAGGTTGCTCATCGCGATCACGAGCAGCTGGTGGTCGCGGTAGGTGCCGGGGGACTGGCCGAGCCCGCGCATCTCGTGGGCGAGGGCGGCGCGCTTTTCCATCGAAGCCGTTCGAGCGCGGGGCCGAGGAGCGCGTCGAGGTAGACCTCGTGGAAGCGGAGCGAGCGCCGGGCGAGGTAGGCGTCGACCGCCTTGGCGTTCTCGGCGATCTCGCGCAGGCCCGAGAGCGACAGCTCGACGGTCTCCCCGGTGTCGCCGCGGACGAGGCGGAGGCGGTAGTCGGCCACGTGGGCGGCCACGCGCTTGAGGATGCCGCCCTCGGCGTGGGCGTCGCGCAGCGTGACCTCGTGGAGGGCCACGTAGTACTGCGTGGTCTCGCCCCGCGCCGGCTCGACGCGCGTCTCGAAGGGCACGCCGAAGAGCGTCTTGCTGTCGCTCCGCATGGGCGTGCCCGAGAGCGCCACGCTGCACGTATGGGTAAGTGCGCGAGCTGCCGCGCCCACGTGCCGTCGTCGGAGAGGTGGTGGACCTCGTCGAAGACGAACATCGTCGGCCCGGCGTCGCAGTAGCGCTTGAGCGCGGCGTGGCCGCCCGTCCCGCTCGCGTACTGGTAGGTGGTGATCAGGATCTGCGTGCGGAGGTTCTTGAGGAACACCCGGTCGGAGTCGGCCACGCAGAAGGTGAGCGGGGGCGCGCCGAGGTTTTTGAAGAGCGCATCGAGCGCGGCGCCGTCGGCGTACTGGTCGCGCAGGTTGCCGCGCGGCACGAACACGACGAGGCGCTCGGCGAGCCCGTGGGCGCGGGCCACGAGAAAGGCGGCGAGGGCGGTGATCGTCTTGCCGTAGCCGGGCACGAACACGCCGAGGTGGCTCGTCTCGCCCCGCGCGAAGGCGTCGGAAAGCTTCTGCAGAAACACCGCCTGCCCGGCGCGAAACGCGAAGCCGGGGCGCGGGCGGAGGCCGGGGATCGAAACGGGCGCGGGCAGAGCAGCAGGCAGGGTCAGCATCACAAACGCGTCCCGCCAGACACGACCGCGCGGCACGCCCACGCGCGGGGCAGGCCTCCAAACATACGGCGCACACGCCCCCCGGCCGGCCCCTCTGCCGAACTTCACGGCCCGCGCAGGCGCTACACCATCGCGCCGGTGGCCACGTCCGGGTGGGCCTGCACGAAGGCCACGAGCGCGGCGGCGTACGCTTCGAACGGCGGGCACGCGAGGCCGTGCGGGGCGAGCAGGCGCGCGGCGACGTCGGTGCTGAAGCGGGCGCGGTGGGCGAAATAGGGCAGCGACGCGGCCCGGAGCCCGCTCCACGCTTCGAGGCCGGGCACGAACCGGAGGGCCGCGCTGCCGAGCGCGAGCGGCACGGGCAGGCGCTGCACCCGGCGGCCGCGTGGCGGCTTCGAGCACGCGCAGGAGCGCGTCCACGGTGAGCGGCGCCGGGTCGGCGAGGGCCACGGTGGCGCCCGTCGCCGCGCGGGTCGTGCGCAAGGGCGTCGAGCGCGGCGCCGACAAAGCTGCGCGGCACGAGGTTGACGAGCGACCGGGCTGCGCCGCCGGGCAGGGGGAGCGGCGCCGTGCGGGCCCAGCGGAGCATCCACCGGATGATGCTGTACGGCCCGTCGTACTTCTGCGTCGCGCCGGTGTCGGCATCGCCCACGACGATGGACGGGCGGTAGACGGTCGCGGCGAGGCCGCCGTGCATCGCGGCGCGCACGTCGGCCTCGGCGAGGTACTTGGTGCGCTCATAGGCGTTGAAGAAGCCCTGGCCCACGTCCAGGTCCTCCTCGCGAAACGTGCCCGCGTGGGTGCCGCAGACGTAGCAGGTGGACACGTAGTGCAACCGTTCCAGTACCGGCGCGGCGGCGCAGAAGCGTAGCACGTGCCGCGTCCCGTCCACGTTCACGCGCAGGGCGAGGCGCTCGTCCACGCCGAGGTCGTACACGGCGGCGAGGTGGAACACGCGCCGCACGTCGGCGCGCCACGCCGGGGTGCCGAGGCCGAGGTCGGGCGCCGTCAGGTCGCCCTCGACGAGCCGAATGGGGCGCTGCGCGTGCGGGGCGAGGGCGTCGGCCACCGCGCGGGCGCGGGCCGCGTGGGCGGGCTGCACGAGGCACACGACCGGCCCGCCGGGTCGCTGCACGAGCCGCCGGACGAGGTCGCTGCCGAGAAAGCCCGGAAAGCCGGTGACGAAGTCCATCGGGGCGCAGGGGATCAGGCGCCGGGCACGTGGCCGAGCAGCGCGGTGAGGCGGGCGAGCGTGCGGAAGTAGGCGCCGGGCGCTTCGTAGGGCGACGGGCCGAGGCCGTGCAGGCGCTGCGTGGCCACGGTCTGCGCCTCGGTGAACTTGAGCAGCCCGTACGCCCCGTGGCGCCGCCCGAGCCCGGAGGCCTTCATGCCGCCCATCGGCGCATCGGTCGAGCCCCACGCGGCGGCATAGCCGTCGTTGACGCCCACCGTGCCCACGTGCAACCGCCGCGCGAGGCGGCGCCCGTGGGCGGTGTCGGCGGTCCAGACGCTCGCGTTGAGGCCGTAGGGCGTGCTGTTGGCGCGGGCGATGGCCTCGGCCTCCGTCTCGAAGGGTTCGAGGGCCACGACCGGGCCGAACGTCTCCTCGTCGTGCGCCCGCATCCCCGGCGCCACGCCTTCGAGGAGCGTGGGCGCGTAGAAGGTGGGGCCGAGGTGGGGCAGGGCGTGGCCGCCGCAGACGACGCGGGCGCCCTTCGCCACGGCGTCGGCCACATGGGCGGCGGTCTTGTGGAACTGCTCGGCGGAGGCGAGCGCGCCCATCTCGACCTCGTAGCCCGGCCCGGCGCCCACCCGCATCGCGCGGACGCGGGCGGCGAGGCTGCCCCGCACCTCTTCGTAGCGCGCGGCGTGGATGAGCACGCGCTCGGCGGAGATGCAGAGCTGCCCGGCGTTGGCGAAGCACGCGCGCACGAGCCCTTCCACGGTGCGGCCGAGGGGGGCGTCGGCGAGCACGAGGGCGGCGTTCTTGCCGCCGAGCTCCATCGAGGCCGGCACGAGCCGCGCGGCGGCCACGGCGGCCACCTGGCGGCCCACCTCGGTGGAGCCCGTGAACTGCACAAAGTCGGCGCGCGCGGCGAGGGCCTGCCCCACCACCTCGCCCGCGCCGGGCACGACCTGCATCAGCGCCCTCGGGCAGCCCGGCGGCGTGCAGGAGCGCGAGGCCGAGCAGCGCGGTGAGCGGGGTCGTCTCGGCGGGCTTGAGCACGACCGCGTTGCCGGCGGCGAGGGCCGCGAGCGCGTCCGAGAGGGCGAGCGTGAAGGGGTAGTTCCAGGGGGCGATGATGCCCACCACGCCCACCGGCTGCGGGATCTCCTCCACATGGGTGAGGCCGGGGATCACGCCGCGCCGCCGCCGGGGGCGGAGCAGGGCGGGCGCCGTGCGGGCGTAGTAGCGGGCGGTGAGGGCTACGTCGAGCACCTCCTCGAGCGCGTGGCGGCGGGCCTTGCCACTCTCGACCTGCATGAGCGAGCAGAGGGCCTCCCGGTGGTCGAGCACGAGCACGGCGAGCCGCCGGAGCAGCGCCGCGCGTGCCGCCACGGGCCGCGCTGCCCACGCGGGCTGCACCCCTCGGGCGCGGGCCAGGGCCGCGTCCACGCACGCGGCGGTGGCGTCGGGGACGTGCGCGAGCACCTCGCCGGTGAACGGGGCGAGGACCGCCCGCATGGCGGTGGCGTGCGGCGCGGTAGCCAGGGCGACCAGGGCGGACGCCGCCGGGAGCGGAGGGGAGGGCAGTTCCACAGGGGCTGGAAAGCCATAAGATCGGGCCGGGCGGCTTCTTCCGCCATTCTCACAGGCGATGTGGCACGCGAGTGGCCCTATAGGCGTGTGGGAGGCGCTCTCCGGCCCTGGGCCGGCTGTGGGCGTCCCGGCTGTCCTCTGTACCCGACACTACCCGTCATGAACACCCGTCACTTTGCGCGGCACCGCTTCACGCTGGTGCTCGCCCTCGCCGCCCTCACGCTCTCGGCCACCGGCTGCGCCACGACCGGCATCAACCGGGGCGACTTCAACATCGTCTCGCTCGACGAAGAGTGGCAACTCGGCCAGCAGCTCGACGCCCAGATCCGCACCCAGATGCGCGTCGTGAACGACGCCACGCTCGACGCCTACGTCAACCAGCTCGGGCGGCAACTTGTCGGCGCAGACCGAGATGGCGAACCGCCAGTGGCAGTTCCACGTCGTCGCCGACCCGGAGATCAACGCGTTCAACATCCCCGGCGGGCACGTCTACGTGAACTCCGGCCTGATCGCCCGCGCGAGCAATGCGTCTGAGCTTGCCGGCGTGCTCGCGCACGAGATCACGCACGGCGTGTCGCGCCACGGCACCGAGCAGCTCTCGAAGCAGTATGGCATCGCGGGAGTGGCCGGGCTCGTGCTCGGGCGCAACCCCGGCCTCGTGCAGCAGATCGCCGCGCAGATCGTGGCGCAGGGCGCCGTTCGCCCGCTTCTCGCGCGCCGATGAGACCGAGGCCGACCGCTACGGCGTGCGCTTCATGACGGCGGCGGGCTACAACGCCAACGGCATGATCACGATGTTCCAGAAGCTGCTCTCCGACCGCCGGAGCCGCCCGTCGTCGGTGAGCCAGTTCTTCTCCACGCACCCGCTCACCGAAGACCGCATCGCGACGGTGCAGGCCGAGATCCAGCGCAACGGCGGCGCGCGCGGCGCCACGAACGACGCCACGTTTGCCCGCGCGCAGGCCCGGGCGCAGAGCGTGCGGTAACGTGCGATTGGCGACGTGCGACGTGCGATGTACGATAGGCGACGTGGGGCGTAGCGCCCCGGGCGTTTCTTCCGTCACCCGTCGTCCATCAAACGTCGCCCGTTGATATGCGCGCCTACCGGCACTCGGTCAATCTCAAGCTCGGCCTCGTCGTCTTCGCGGTGATGATCGCGGTGGCGTCGCTGTTCTACACGAGCCGGTTTGTGCGCGAGCTGCGGGCGCGCGAGGCGTTCATCATCCAGCTGCAGGCGGGGGCCTACGAGGAGATCGGCCGCGCGCAGCCCGTCAACCCGCACGCGGCGGCGCTCGCGGACCTCGACAGCCTCCTCGCCCGCAACGCGGGGCTGCCGGCGGCGGAGCGCGACCGGTTCCGCGCCGCGCTCGGGTGGGCGCAGACGATGCCGGGGGCGCCGGAGGTGGGCTTCATCTACAACCGGATCATCCAGCCCAACCTGTTCGAGATCCCGTCCGTGCTCACGGACGCGCAGGGGCAGCCGGTGTTCTGGCGCAACCTGCCCGTCGATACCGCGCTCGCGTTTGCGCAGGGCCCGCAGGCCGACGCCGCCCGGCGCCGCGCGCGGGGCCTCGCCGAGGCGATGGACGCGGCGCACCCGCCTGTCCCGCTCGTGCTCCCCGGCGCCGACACCACGTTCGAGCAGCGCATCCACTACGGCGAGAGCCGCCTCGTGCGCGAGCTGCGCCTGTTTCCGTACGTGCAGCTCGGCTTTGTGGCGCTCTTCGTGCTCGTGGGCTACCTCGGCTTCTCGTACGTGCGGCAGGAGCGAGCAGTCGAGCCTGTGGGCGGGGATGGCCAAGGAGGCCGCGCACCAGCTCGGCACGCCGATCTCCAGCCTGATGGGCTGGGCAGAGCTGATGAAGCTCGGCGTGCTCGGCGAGGACGGACAGGCGGAGGCGGTGACGGAGATCGAAAAGGACATCGCGCGCCTCAACCGGGTGACAAGCCGCTTTTCCAGCATCGGCTCGGTGCCCCGGCTCGACGTGCAGCCGATTGCGCCGATTGTGGCGAGCGTGGCCGAATACCTCCGCCGCCGCATCCCGCGCTCCAAGCGCGTCGCCCTCACGGTAGACGTGCCGCCGGACCTGCGGGCCCCGCTCAACGCCGACCTGTTCGAGTGGGTGATCGAGAACCTCGTCAAGAACGCCCTCGACGCCATCGACGCGCCCGAGGGCACCATCGCCGTCACCGGACGGGCCGAGGCGGGACGCGTGGTCCTGGAGGTGCGTGATACCGGCAAGGGCATCGCCCGGCGCAACCAGCAGAACGTGTTTCGCCCCGGCTTCTCAACCAAGACGCGCGGCTGGGGCCTCGGCCTGAGCCTCGCCCGCCGCATCGTGGAGCACTACCACGGCGGACGCCTGCGCCTGGCCAGCAGCCGCGTCGCCCCCGGCCCCACCGGCACGACGTTCCGGATCGAGCTGCCAGAAAGTTGAAGTTGTTCGTGGTTCGTCGTTGGTCGTTCGTGGTCAGAGGTGCCGCAGCAGCCTGGTCAGGGATCGCGCGGTTGATCACGGATCATGGATCATGGTCAGAGCCGTCCAGAGTTGCCCTCTGGCCATAATCCATCCTCCATGATCCGGCAAGCATTCTCGCACCGTCC
The DNA here is from genome assembly GCA_963740755.1 of Rhodothermales bacterium. Lineage (GTDB taxonomy): Bacteria > Bacteroidota > Rhodothermia > Rhodothermales > BA12 > CAVSDF01. Next base: position 39,946 of record CAVUFJ010000005.1, on the reverse strand, counting down.
CGCCGGATTTGGTATCAGAGGCGCCGCGGCAGCCTGACCCTCTTTTCTGACGACGAACCACTAACACGAACACAACCACCCACAACCTACCGCACGATCCGCTGCACCAGCGCCTGCGCGTCGCCCTTGGCGATGGCGATGAACAGGTCGTCGCGGTCGCGCCAGACGATGGCCTGCTCGGCGCCGAAGTCGTGGATGTCGAGGTGGCGGTCGTCTTCGAGCTGCTGGAGCACGTCGGCGGCGAGGGCGATCTTGCCCGTGCCCTGGTCGAGCAGGTGGTAGGTGGCGGCGTAGACCACGATGCGCGGGCCCGGACCGGTGTAGATGAACACCGGCAGGTTGACGCCCGACGTCACCTCGCGCACGCTCCCGCCTTCGAGGCGATACCCGTCGATGGTGGGGATCGCGAGTTGCCACCCGGCCTGGTCGAGCACGTAGCGTTCGAGCTCCGCCGGGTTCTGCGAGCGCACCGACGACTCCACGTTGTCGGCGTCGCTGGCCGCCAGTTCGAGCAGGTTCGTCTCGCTGAACGGCGTGGCGCGGTGGCGGAGGTAGTAGGTCACCGCGCCGGCCAGGGCCACGAGCAGGATCACGAGCGGCAGCATCCGCACCCAGGGCTGCTCGTCTTCGGCGAACGTCGCGGGCGCGCGGGCGGGCTCGGGGAGCGGGATGAGTGGGCGCAGCGTGGGCGGCACCGGCTCCAGTTCGCGCGCGAGGAGGCTCTTGACGGCCTGCTGCAGCCCCTCCGGCTGGTTCATGACGTGCTCCACGAGGTCGGCCTCGTGAGGGTCGGCGGCCTTGCGCAGGTGCGCGGCCAGCTCGGCGCGCGCGTCGATGTGGCGGGCGGCGGCGGCGGCGGGCGTAAGGCCGAGCACCTCGGCGGCGGCGCGCGGGCCGAGCCCTTCCACGTCGCACAGCACGAGCAGCAGGCGCGTGCGCGTGGGGAGCGCGAGGAGCGCCCCGGGCAGCAACCGCTCGACGAGCACGGCGGCGTGGGCCTGCCGGCGCGAGGCGAGGGCGTCGGGCGCCTCGTCGGGGCGCTCGGTGAGCGGGGGCAGGTGGCCGCCGTGGTCGCTGCGCTCTTCGAGGAGCAACCGGAAGAGCCACGCTTTGCCCTGCTCACTGTCCGCAAACGGCGCCTCGGGCACGGCGGCGAAGGCGCGGTCGTAGGTGTCGCGCACGAGCCGCGAGGCCTCCTCCACGTCCGGGGTGACGAGCTGGGCGAAGCTATAGACGGCGTCGAGGTGGGCGAGCAGCTGCTGGTGGGGCGTCATGGCCGGGCGCGGTCGGGAAGGGCGTGGGCCTCCGGGGTGCGGGCGGCGCGCCCCTCGTCGGTGAAGCCGAACGAGACGGGCGTTCCGCAGGCGAGCCCGAGCAGGGCCGCCGCGTCGCCGTCGCGCACGGCGATCTCGACAAAGCCGGAGGAGCCGACGAGCACGAGCGGGTCGCCGGGGTCCACGTCGGCATACGTGCGGGCGAGGCCGCGCACAATCGCGCCTCCCGGCCACGGTGCGCACCGCCCGCGCGCCCGCCCGGCGCGTCAGGTCGGCGCCCTCGACGTTCGTGATCGCGTTGCCGTAGCGGTCGAGGTGGACGATCCGCCCGCGCACGCCGTCGTCCACGGAGATCGGCAGCGCCCAGCGGAGCACGCGCAGCGCCTCGGCAGGCGTGCCGACGTCGGAGAGCGCTGCCCCGGCGGCCAGGCGCGCCGCAACCGGGGCAAACACGTCGCGCCCGTGAAAGGTGGGGCTCGGGGCCTCCGTGCGCCACGCCTCCGGGCGGTCGAGCACGACGAGCTCGTCGGGGGGCGCGTCGCCGAGCACGAGCGTGAAGAGGCCGTTGTCGGGCCCCACGAACAGGTGGCCGTGCGCGCGGAGGGCCACGCCGCGCCGGGCGGTGCCCACGCCGGGGTCCACCACGGCCAGGTGAACGGTGCCCTCAGGGAAGTAGCGGTAGGCTGTCGCGCAGGACGAAGGCGGCGCCCATGACGTCCTGCGGGGCGATCTCGTGCGAGAGGTCGTAGAGCGGCACCCCCGGTGCGGTATGCGCAATCACGCCGCGCATCGCGCCCACGTACGCGTCGCGGGTGCCGAAATCGGTCAGGAGCGTCAGGGCGGCGGGCACGGCAGCGAGAGTGCCGGCAAGGTACGACCCGCCGCAAGGGCGCCCGGGCAACGGCAGACGCGTTCCGCGATCTTTGCCGATCCCTCGCGCGTAGCAGCGCCGGTCGCTCCCCCGATGATGTCTGATTCCGTGCCTTCGCCCTCGCCCTCGGCCGCGCTTGCCGGGTTTGTGCAGCTGTGGGGCGAGATGGCCACCCACTGGGGCATCAACCGGACGATGGCGCAGGTCCATGCGCTGCTGTTCGCCGCCGCCGAGCCGCTCGACACCGACACGATCATGGACCGCCTCGGCGTCTCGCGCGGCAACGCGAACACCAACCTGCGGCAGCTCGAAACGTGGGGCCTCGTGCGCCGCGTCCACCGCGACGGCTCCCGGCGCGACTTCTACGAGGCCGAGACGGACGTGTGGAAGGTCACGCAGCGCATCATCCGCGAGCGCGAGCAGCGCGAGATCGAGCCGCTTGCGCAGCGCCTGGCCGCGCTGCGGGCCTCGCTCGGAACCTCGGCGGAGGACGCCCCCATGGCCGCCCGGCTCGACGACCTGCTCGCCTTCGTGCAGCTCTTCAGCGGCGTCTCGGCGGCACTCGCGCCCGCTGCTAGACCGTCAGAACGCCGGGCTCGTCACGGCCCTCGTGGCCTTCGCCAAAGCCCTCCCGGCGCAGGACGGCGCGGCAGGCTAGGCCCGCCGCGCCGGCGTGTCAGGCGCGGTGGATGGTGACGATGCGCTCGATCTGCGAGGCCGGGTACTCGCGGAGCGCCTGCCGGGCCGGGCCGCGCTGCACCTGCCCGTCCGTGCCGAAGCGCGAGCCGTGGCACGGGCACACGATCTGGTCGCCCTCGCGGCGGCTCACGTCGCAGCCCGCGTGCGGGCACACGCTCGTGAAGGCGCGCATCGTCCCGCCCGCATTGACGACGATGACCTTTTGCTCTTCGAGCAGCAGAAAGCCGCCCGCCGTGGCGAGCATCTCCGTGTCGGCCTTGCGGAGGTCGAGCGTGATCGTGTTGCCGTCGACGACGATGCCGCTGGCCGAGGCGCCGGCGGAGCCGGGCGCCGGCGGGCCGCCGCTGCCCTCGCGCGCCGACGAGCAGGCCGCCAGGGGCACGCCGAGAGCGAGGAGTGCGCCGACGGCGCAGGCGCTGCCGAGGAAATCGCGGCGGGAAAACTGCGCGGGGTCGAGCGCTTCGGTCGTATCCATAGGACGAAGGTGGGGTGGGCGTGGGCGAGAGGTGGGCAGAGCATACCTACTTTCACCCGGATTCGGCAAGCCCCCACACCATGCCCGCCTCCGGCGCCCGGGGCGAAGCGCTCGCCGCCGACTACCTCGCGCGGTGCGGCTACTTCGTCCTCGACCAGAACTACCGCTTCGACCACGCCGAGGTGGACCTCGTGGCCTTCCAGCCGTGGCCCGACGGTGCCGGGGGCGACCTCGTGTTCGTGGAGGTGAAAACGCGCACCTCGGACGCGTTCGGCACGGGCGAGGAGGCCATCACGGAAGCCAAAAAGCGCCACTTGCGCCGCGCAGCGGAGGCCTACCTGTACGAACGGAAGCTCGAAGGCGCCCTCGCGCGCTTCGACGTGATCAGCGTCGTGCTCGGCGGCGATGCGCCCGAGATCCGGCACCACGAGAACGCCTTCGGGATGATGTTCTGACGGGGACGATGGTGGAATGGATGATGGATCATGGCCAGAAGGCGCCAGCCGCCCTGGGTCCTCTGGCCATGATCCATCATCCGAGGATCTGTGATCCCTTCACCTTGATCGTCTTTTTGCGATAAAGGACGGCCTGGGGCTTGACAGGGCGTGGCGCCTTGCTTATCGTATATCTACGATGAACGATCAACTGACCCTCGACGACCCCCTGGCAGCCTTCACGAAGGCGCTCGGTCACCCCGCCCGGCTCGCGATCCTGCGCGAACTCGCCGCGCGCGATACTTGCCTGTGCGGCGAACTCGTACGCGTGCTGCCGCTCGCCCAGGCGACGGTGTCGCAGCACCTCAAGGTGCTCCGCGAGGCCGGGCTCGTCAGGGGGGAGATCGACGGCCCGCGCTCGTGCTACTGCCTCGACGCGGACGGCATCCGGCGCCTGCGCGCCGGCCTGGAGGATCTGCTTGACGTCTCTCGAAGGCGTCCCGGACTGCGGGTGCTGACCCCTTCACGACCCATCCACCTTTAACCCACGACGCGCCATGACGACGCTCCTCGTATGCCGGGCTGCTGCGATTGCGACTGTTGCAAGACGGTACCTGCGGCGGCGATGCTGCTGATCCCCCTTCACCTGCCGGCGCCGAAGCCTCGTTTCGGCGCCGGTCTTGCTTCCCCCGCATGACCTTGCGCCCCGCTACGGCCGCCGATGCTCCTGCCGTTCACGCCCTGCTGACCGCCCACCGCCTGCCGCTCGACGGCCTGCCGGACGATCCTCGGCGGCTTCGTGGTGGCTGAGTCTCCGACCGGCGCGCTTATCGGCGTGGCGGGCCTCGAACGCTACGCGGGCGCGGCGCTCCTGCGCTCGGTGGCCGTGGCGGCGCCGGGGCAGGGCGTAGGCGGCGCGCTCGTGGAACGACTGCTGGCGGATGGCGATGCGGCGGGTCAGGACGTGTACCTGCTCACGACGACCGCCGAGCGCTACTTCCCCCGCTTCGGCTTTGCGCCGGTCCCGCGCGCGGAGGTGCCCGCCGCGCTGCACGCGTCGGTCGAGTTCTGCTCCGCGTGCCCGGCCAGCGCCACCGTGATGTGCCGTCCCGCGCCTGGCGCGGCTTCCCGGTGTAACGCGCACTGCCAGATTGTTGCATCGGCCACAGAACCGTATCGGAGACCCAGCAGGCGAGCGGTGCCGGAGTGGGAGGGATGGAGCAGGGGAGGAACGACGAAGGGCGGCTTCCGGCCCGGGCTGTTACCCGCTCTCCCAATCACCAGCCCGTTTGCCTGCTGTAAGGGGGTCCATGACCGATTGATCCGCCGCTCTTCGGTGTTTCCCGGCGTCTACTTTGACCGCGAAGGCGCCGACCGTGCCTACCAGGCCATCCGCGAGCGCGGCTACGACGACAAGGATGTGAACGTCCTCATGTCGGACGACACGCGCAGCCGCTACTACGGCGACAACCCGGCCGACGACACCGCCGGCTCGAAGGCCCTTGAGGGCGCGGGCGCCGGTGCCGGCATCGGCGGCACGCTCGGCGGCATCATCGGTGCCATCGTGGGCGTCGGCTCGAACGTCATCCTGCCGGGCATCGGCCTCATCGCCGGGCCGCTGGCCGGTGCCCTTGCCGGCGCCGGTGCCGGTGGTGCCGCGGGTAGCGTTGTCGGCGCCCTCGTCGGCGCGGGTATCCCTGAGGAGCGCGCCAAGGCGTACGAGAAGCACGTCAACGACGGCGGCATCGTGGTGGGCGTCAACCCGCGCCACGACGACGACGCCTCGTACTTCGAGGACACCTTCCGCACCGGTGGCGGCCAGGACGTGGCCCGCTACTGAGCGGTCCTGACAGCGTGATAGCGGGGGCACGTCCTGATGGGCGTGCCCCCGCGTCCGTTTGGGGTCTCAGCCGCCAATGGCCCGCGCAATCCCGAAGGCCGCGCCCGCCGCGAGCCCGCCGACGAGCACGGTCTGGAAGGCGCTCCGCACCGCATGGGCGCCCGTAAACCGTCCCTTGACGTAGCCGAAGGCAAAGAGCGCCACGAGCGTGACCAGCACGGACACCGGCAGGGCCGTCGTGATGTCGCCGAGGAGGATGTAGGGGGCCAGGGGCACGATGCCGCCCGCGATGTACGCCCCGGCGATGGTGAGCGCGCTCTGCACGGCCCGGCGCGGCTCGGGGGCTTCGAGGCCGAGTTCGAAGCGCATCATGAAGTCCACCCACGCCTCCGGGCGCTCGGCGAGGCGTTCGGCGACCAGGCGCGCATCGGCGACCGCGAGGCCGTAGCCGGTGAGCACGTCTTCGACCTCCTGCAACTCGTCCGCGTGCCGGGTCACGATCTCCTCCTCTTCGCGCCGGCGCTCGCTCACGTAGTGCTCGGCGTCGGAGCGGGCGGCGAGGTAACCGCCGAGGCCCATCGCAATGGAGCCGGCCGCGATCTCGGCGAGCCCCGCCGTCACGATCACATGCGCGGCGGCGACGGCGCCCGTGAGGCCTGCCGCCAGCGCAAAAGGTACCGTGAGCCCGTCCGCCATTCCGATCACCACGTCCCGCACGGACTCGGAGGCGGTGAAGTGGCGTTCGGTATGGGGCGTGTAGGGCATCAGCGCGCCGAATCGGCCGGGGTGGCCTGGGGCACGGCGCCATCGCCTGAAACACCGGGGGGCACGGGCGCCGCGTCGGGGAGCGGGTGGCCGTGGCGCTCGGGCTGCCACGAGAACGCGTAGCCGGGGTCTTCGAGGCCCAGGGCGGCCTTGGTGGGGCGGAGCGGGCGGAACGTGTCCACCATCACCGCCAGTTCGTGCGTCTCGCGCTTGCCGATCGACGCCTCGGTCGTGCCGGGGTGCGGGCCGTGGGGGATGCCGCCGGGGTGGAGCGTGAAGCTGCCGCGCTCGATGCCCTTGCGGCTCATGAAATCGCCCTCGGCGTAGTAGAGCACCTCGTCCGAGTCGATGTTCGAGTGGTTGTAGGGCGCCGGAATCGCCTGCGGGTGATAGTCGAACAGGCGCGGCACGAACGAGCACACCACGAAATTGCGCGCCTCGAACATCTGGTGCACGGGCGGCGGCTGGTGGATGCGCCCGGTGATCGGCTCGAAGTCGTGGATCGAGACCGCGTAAGGGTACATGTAGCCGTCCCAGCCCACCACGTCGAACGGGTGGTAGCGGTAGACGTACGGAAACAGCTTGCCGTGCTTCTTGATGCGGACGGTGAACTGCCCCTGCTCGTCGTGCGTGACGAGGTCAGTGGGCGGGCGGAAGTCGCGCTCGGAGTACGGGCTGTGCTCCAGAAGCTGCCCGAAGGCGTTGCGGTACCGCTTGGGCGGATGAAACTCGGACGGCGCCTCGATGACGAGCAGGCGCGGCTGCACGCTCGCCGGTAAACGTCCACCGGTGCGTGAGCGTGCGCGGCACGTGCACATAGTCGCCCTGCGTGAAGGCGACGGTGCCGAGCGGCGTTTGCAGCTCGCCCTCGCCGTCGTGGACGTACACGAGCTCGTCGCAGGAGGCGTTCTTGTAGAACTCCGTCTCGCCCATCGGCTCGGTGGGCGCGCAGACGGCGAGCATCACGTCGTCGTTGCCCATCACGTAGGTGCGCCCGGTGAGCCAGGTGCCGTGCGGCGCCACGTCGAGGCCCTTGAAGTGGCGGTGCCGCAGAAACGTCTCGTCCGCATACTCGATGGCGAACGGCTCCGGCGCGCCGATGCTATCGACGAGCGTGGGCGGGTGGAGGTGGTAGGCAATCGAGGCGATCCCCGAAAAGCCTTCCGCCCCGATCACCTCTTCGGTGTGGAGCGCGCCGTCGGGGCGCGGAAACTGGGTGTGCCGCTTGTGGGGCACGGTGCCCATGCGAACGTAAAAGGGCATGGCGAGAAGTGAGAATGGTCAATAGTCAACGATCAATTGCCAATAGTCAATGGAAGGCGAGGAGGCTCCGCATTCGCGTGGCTCTTCCGTTGGCCATTGACCATTGGCTGTTGACCATTGACCATTTTACAGGTTGCCGCGGGCGTCCTGCTCGCGCTCGATGGCCTCGAAGAGCGCCTTGAAGTTGCCCTTGCCGAAGCTGCGGGCGCCCTTGCGCTGGATGATCTCGTAGAACACCGTCGGGCGGTCTTCGACGGGCTTCGAAAAGATCTGGAGCAGGTAGCCGTCCGGGTCGCGGTCGACGAGGATGCCGATCTCCTTGAGCGGCGCGAGGTCCTCGTCGATGTGGCCGACGCGGTCGAGCAGGTCGTCGTAGTAGGTCGTCGGCACGCTCAGGAACTCGACGCCGCGCCGCATGAGCTCGGTCACCGTCGCCACGATATCGTCGGTGGCGAGGGCGATGTGCTGCACGCCGGCGCCCCGGTAGAAGTCGAGGTACTCCTCGATCTGGCTCTTCTTCTTGCCCAGCGCGGGCTCGTTGATCGGGAATTTGATGCGCTCGTTGCCGTTGCTCATCACCTTCGACATGAGGCTGGAGTACTCGGTCGAGATGTCCTCGTCGTCGAACGAGATGAGGTTTTTGAAGCCCATCACGTCGCCGTAGTACTGCACGAAGCGGTTCATGTCGCCCAGGTGGACGTTGCCCACGCAGTGGTCCACGTACTTCAGGCCCACCGACTCGACCTCGAAGTGCGGGTTGTCGAAGGCCCGGAAGCCCGGCATGAACAGCCCGTGGTAGTCCTTGCGCTCGATGAACGAGTGGATCGTGTCGCCGTAGGTGGCAATGGCCGCCCGCACGATGCGCCCGTCCCGGTCTTCGAGCACCTCGGGCGCGTGGACCGCGATGGCCCCGCGCGAGACGGCCGCCTCGAAGGCCGCCGCCGCATCGTCCACCCAGAGGGCAAGGTCGCGCACGCCGTCGCCGTGCCGGGCCACGTGCTCGGCGAGTTCGCCTTCGGGCTGCAGCGGGGCGGTGAGCACGAAGCGGATCTTGCCCTGCTGGAGCAGGTAGCTCGCCCGGTCGCGCACGCCGGTTTCGGGGCCGCGGTAGCCGGTGATCGTGAAGCCGAAGGCGGTGGCGTAATAATGCGCGGCCTGCTTGGCGTTGCCGACGTAGAACTCCACGTAATCGGTCCCGTTGATGGGCAGGAAGTCGTCGGTCGTATCCAGGTCAGGCGCCTGCGTGAGGGTTTCCATGAGCGTAATGAAGGGGAGAAAAGCGCTTCCGATGCTTCGGGACGGCGCCTCTTGGTGTGCCCGATTTAGACGAACCGGGGCAGGGGCCGTTCCCGGACGCGCCCCCGCCCGCCCGGTCTGCGGCGCGCTGCTCGCGGGCCTGCTGCTCGCCGCCACCGGCTGCGGCGACGCCGCGCTGGGCCGCGTGGGCGTCTACCGGATGGCGCCCGATACGCTCGTCGTCGCGGTGGCGCCGGGGGCCGCGCTCTTCGCCGCCGCGCCGGAGACGCTCGCGATCACCGTGTCGGACGCGCGGGGCTTTGTGCTGGCCGAGCGGCGCGTGCCGGGCAGGCGCGCCCCCGCGTGGGCGGTACCCGTGCCCGATTTTCGCCTCCCCTCGCGGGGACAGCTCATGGTGGAGGTGTGCGGGCGCCTTCGGCGTCGCCTGCGGTGCGAGCAGGTGCCGGTGGCGGCCACGCCCAAGCGGTTTCGCACGACCGCGCGCATCGGCTACCCCGCCGCCGGCGACCGCGAGCGCGCCGCCGTGCGCGTGGCCTCGGCGTTCGAGCGCTTCGACGGCGGGGCGTGGCACGCGCTCCCCCCGCCTCCCGGCCTCAGCTACGCCCTCCGCGTGTGGGTCGAAGGCGGCGAGGCCGACGCCGTGCAGGTGCCCCTCGTGCCCGGCCGCGACACCGTCTCGCTCACCGCCGATGCCGGCTACGACCCGTACTGGATTCGGCTCAACGAGCGCGTGTTCTACGGCGAAGGCGCCCGCGTCCACCTCCGCGTGACCGCCCGCTGGGACGGCGGGAGCGCCACGGCGGCCGAAATCGTGCGCACCGTCGAGCCGCCTTCACGGGCCGAGCGCGCAGAAAGCGTCGAGTCGTTTGCACGTGGCGCGGCGAGGGCGCTGGCCCGCACCTTCGGCGTGGCGCCCGATTCGGCGACCGCCCGGGTCGGCCGGTGGCGCTTCGACCGCATCCGGCAGCGCTACGAAATCGACCTCGCCGTCGGCCTGCGCGACTCGCTCGGTGCCCCGATGACGCTACGTGGAAAGCTCCTGGTAGGCGAAACGGGGCAGCAGGCGGGGTTTCGGGAGGTGCCGGCGGATTCGACGCGCCCGGCGGCGACGTGGCGGCTCGGGCGGTTGGCTCCTGCAGGGCGCTGAACCTTCAAGGGCTCTTAACAGGGCGAAGTCTCGAAAAGCGGCTAGGTTGAGGGATGTGAGGCAGAATCCGCGCTCTTTGAATGTTGTGTGGTTCGCTCATCCTTCAACCCCTGCATCTTGACGGGCCCCCAAAGTTTCGCCATGTTTGCGGGGCACAACGGCAGCACTTCCGCCGCCGCCACACACTCACCCCACCCCACCCTTTACCTGACGACCATGAAGAAGCTTTTCCTCATGCCGCTCGCCCTCGGTGCCCTCGCCCTCGTCGGGTGCAAGGGCGAAGAGGCAGCCGAGATGCGCGGCGCCGTGACGGCTGTTGACGGCACGACCGTTTCGATCGATGGCACGCAGTTCACGCCCGCCGAAGGCGTCGACATCACCACGCTCGCCGTGGGCGACTCGGTCTCCTACGAGTCCGACGGCACGACCCTCAAGGCGTTCTCGGAGGTCTACTCGGCTCCCGAGATGCCCGCCCCGATGCCCGCCGACTCGACCGGCATGATGGGTGACTCGACCGGCGCGATGATGGCCGACTCGACCGGCATGATGGCCGACACGACGAAGATGTGAGCCTCCCGGCTCCGGAAAGCGCCGGCGAGCTTCGTGCTCGCCGGCGCTTTTTTTTGCCCGGCCCGAACACCTCTGCCGCTCCCGCGCGTTGCCGGAACTCTGCCTCTACCGCCTATGCCCACCGGCCTGCTCCTCTACGACGAAGGCGGCCCGCCCACCCCGCGCGTGGAAACGTTCGACGAACACGCGCTGCCCTCCGGCGACGTGCTCGTGCACGTTCAGTATTCGAGCCTGAACTACAAGGACGGCCTCGCCGTGACCGGCAAGGGCAAGGTGATCCGGGGAGGCTACCCCTTTGTGCCCGGCATCGACCTGGCGGGCCTCGTCGAGTCGTCCACGCACCCCGATTTTGTGACCGGCGATGCGGTCGTGCTCACGGGCTACGGCACCGGCGAGGCGCGCTGGGGCGGCTTTGCCACGCACGCCCGCGTCTCCGGAGACCACCTCCTGCACGTGCCGGAGGGCCTCGACCTGTTCGACGTGATGGCCCTCGGCACGGCCGGCTTCACGGCGATGCTCGCCACGATGGCCCTTGAAAAGGCCGGGTTCATGGACGGCGACTGCGTGGTGACGGGCGCCTCGGGGGGCGTTGGGAGCCTCGCGGTGCTGCTGCTCGCGCGGGCGGGACACCGCGTGGTGGCCTCGACGGGCAAGGAAACAGCGGCGGCCTACCTGCGCGACCTCGGCGCGACCGAGGTGGTCGGGCGCGACGTGCTCGGCGGCGGCGCGCACCGCCCGCTCGACGCGGCGCGCTGGGGCGGGGCGGTCGATACCGTCGGCGGCGCGACCCTCGCGGCGCTGCTGGCCACGATGCAGCCGCACGCGAGCGTGGCCTCCTGCGGCAACGCGCAAGGCTTCGCGCTCGAAACGACCGTCTTCCCGTTCATCCTGCGCGGCGTCAACCTGCTCGGGGTCGATTCCAACACCTGCCCGATGCCGCTCCGCAAGGAGGCGTGGGCGCGCCTGGCCCGCGAGGTCCCGCGCGATACGCTCCACGACCTCACCACGACGATTGGCCTCGACGACGTGCCGGCGTTTGCCGCGCAGATCGTGGACGGGGCCGTGCGCGGGCGCGTCGTGGTGGACCTCGGCGCGGCGGCGCTCTAACGATCTGCATGGCGACCCTCTCGTTCTGGCAGCGCCTCGGCAGCGCCGACGACCTCGCCTTCGACGTGGCCGTGGTGGGCGGCGGGATTGCCGGCGCGAGCACCGCCTACTGGATCAAGCGGCTGCGTCCGGACGCGCGTGTGGCGCTCGTGGAGGCGCACGCGCTCGCCCACGGGGCGAGCGGGCGCAACGCCGGGTTCCTGCTCCAGGGCGCGGGCAGCGACTATGCGCTCGACGTGCAGCGCCACGGGCGCGACACCGCCCGGCGCCTGTGGGCCTTCACGCGCGAAAACCGCGACAGCCTGCTCGCCGAACTCGACCCGACCGCCTTCGGCTTCGAGCCCGCCGGGAGCCTCGTGGCGGCGGGCGACGCCGAGGAGGCCGCCCGGCTGCGCGCCGCCGTGCCCCTACTCCGCGCCGACGGCTACCCCGCCGCCTACCTCACCCCCGCCGACCTGCACCGCCGCATCCGCGGGCAGGGCTTTCTGGGGGGCTCTACGTGACGAGCGGCGGCACGCTCAACCCGGCCGCGCTCGTGCGCCACATCGCCGAGCGCAGCGGCGCGACGCTCCTGGAGCACCACCTCGTGGCCGGCGTGCAGCACTGGGGCAAGCGCCTGGTGCTCGAAACGCGCGCCCGGCGCCTCGTGGCGGACCGCGTGGTGTTCGCGCTCAACGCCTACGCCCCGCGCCTGCTGCCCGCGCTCGGCGCCTACGTGCGGCCTGTGCGGGCGCAGATGTTCGCCACCGAGCGCGTGCTGCCGCGCTGGCTCTCGCAGCCCGTCTACAGCCACGAGGGCTATTTCTACGTCCGCCAGCACCCGAGCGGCAGCGTGCTCGTGGGCGGCGCCCGCCACCTGCACGCCTCGGGCGAGGTGGGCTACGCGGACACGACGACGGAACTGCTCCAGGCTGACCTCGAAGCCTACCTGCGCCACCACTTCCCGCACGCGGCGGGGGCGCGCATCGAGCGGCGCTGGAGCGGCGTGATGGGCTTCTCGCCGGACGGCCTGCCGGTCATCGGGGCCGTGCCGGGGCTCGACGGGGCGTTCTTTGCGTGCGGCTTTACCGGGCACGGCATGGCCTACGGCTTCCGCGCGGGGCGTCTGCTCGCCGAGCGGGTGTGGGACCTGCCCGCGCCCGACGCCGACCTGTTCGACCCGGCGCGGTTCGGCGCAGCAGCGCGCGCCTGAGCGGCCGGCGGTTGCCGGAGGGGCCCGGGCGCCGTACTCTGCCAGAAACCCCGGCCTCGATGCGTATCGCCGCGCGCTGGTTGTGCCTGCTCCTGCTCACCGGCTGCTCGAAGGCGCAGCCCACCGGCACGCCGCTCGTGGACGCCTTTCCGGCGCTCCGCTTTACCCAGCCGGTGGACCTGCAGGCCCCGCCCGATGGGTCGCCGCGCCTGTTCGTGGTCGAGCAGACCGGGCGCATCAAAGTGGTGCCCACCGCCGCCGGCACCCCTGCGGCGACCACCTTCCTGGACCTCTCCAGCCTGATCGCGAGCGGCGGCGAACTGGGGCTGCTCGGGCTCGCCTTCCACCCGCAGTATGCGCAGAACCGGACCTTCTTCGTGTTCTACACGCGCCGCGGCGCCGGGGGCGCGGCCTACGAGGAGGTCGTCGCCCGCTACAGAGCGTCGGCGACCGATCCAAACGTGGCCGATCCGGCGTCCGGCGAGGTGCTGCTCGCGGTGCCCGACCCGTACAGCAACCACAACGGCGGGCAGCTCCAGTTCGGGCCGGACGGCTATCTCTACGTGGCCCTCGGCGACGGCGGCAGCGGGGGCGACCCGCAGGGCAACGGCCAGAACACGGGCGCGCTCCTCGGCAGCATCCTCCGGCTCGACGTAGACGCCCGCGCGGGCAGCCTCGCGCCGGAGTGCGGCGGCGCCGGCGCCTACCGCGTGCCCGGCCGACAACCCCTTCGCCGGGCCGACCGCCGGGTGCGGGGAGATCTACGCCTACGGCCTGCGCAACCCGTGGCGCTTCTCGTTCGCCCCGGATGGCACGCTCTGGGCGGGCGATGTGGGGCAGGGCGCGTGGGAGGAGGTGGACCGCGTGGAGAAGGGCGGCAACTACGGCTGGAATGTTCTCGAAGGCACGCACTGCTACAACGCGACCACCTGCGACACCACCGGCCGGCGCCCGCCCGTCCACGAGTACGGCCACAATGCCGACGGCGGCTTCTCGATCACCGGCGGATACGTGCAGCCGGCGGGCGGTGGCGGGTGTGCGGGCCTTGCGGGCTGGTACGTCTTCGGCGACTACGTGACCAAGCACATCTGGGCGCTGCGCGAGCGACGCCGGCGCGGCGCCGCAGGTGGTGCGCCTCGTGGGTGGCCCCCAGGGCGTGGCGGTGTCCACGTTCGGGCTCGATGCGAGCGGGCGGATGCTCGTGGCGGACCATGCCGGCGGGCGGCTGATGGCCTTCAACTGCGCCGCGCTCCCGGTGGGCGTGGAGACGTCGGCAGCGGCCGGGCCGTCGCCGCTCTGCGGCTGAACGCTTGCCGGTCCGGAGCCCTTCACGCAGGCGGCGACGGCTCGTCCTCGAAACGGACCGCCCGCGCCGCGTGACGGTGGCGGCCTACGACGTGCTCGGTCGCGAGGTGGCCCGCCTCTTCGCAGGCGTGGCGACGGGCACGCACGCGCTCACCCTCGACGGCGCCCGCCTCGCCCCCGGCCGCTACACCGTGCGCGCGCTCGGCGACGGCGTGGCGGCGGCGCGCGTGCTGATACGGGGCCGCTGATAGGGCCGGGTTCGTCGTTGGGGGTTCGTGGTTCGTCGTGGGTTGTTCGTTGCCAGAGCATCGGCCCTCCCTCGTTTTTCTGACGACGAACCACGAACCACGAACAACCAACGACGAACGCGCAGCCACACATAGGTGGCGCAACGAACATCGGGGTGGCGCGTTGGGCAGGGCCTCACCCTTTGCGCGTGCATGGCCGACGCTGCGACTACTCCCGGCGCCCCTGCGGGCGGGGCCGTGCCCCCGGGCACGAACCTTCCCGCCCCGCCCCCCTCCACGCCGCCCAAGGCCGCCCCGAAGGAACCCGGCATCGACCGGCGCCTGTTTCGGCGCATCATCGGGCTGCTGTTGCCCTACCGGGGGCTCGTGCTCGTCGCCCTCGGCGGCGTCATCGCGGCGGCGATCCTCGGGCCGCTGCGCCCGCGCCTGGTCCAGATCGCCATCGACCGCTACGTGGTGCCCGGCGACCGGCCTGGCCTCGACGCGTTCTTGCCGCTCCTGCTCGGCGTGCTCGCGGCGGAGAGCTTTCTGGCCTTCTTCAACGGCTACCTGACGCAGTGGATCGGCCAGAAAGCCATCCGCGACCTGCGCACGCGCGTGTTCAACCACCTCACGCGCCAGCCGCTCGCCTACTTCGACCGCACGCCGCTCGGCCGCCTCATCACGCGCACGACGAGCGACGTGGAGAGCCTCTCGGACGTGCTCTCGGCGGGCGTGGTGACGATCCTGGGCGATTTGCTCAAGCTCGTCTTCATCGCCTACTTCATGTTCACCCTCGACTGGCGGCTGGCGCTGATTGCGCTCTCCGTGCTGCCGCCGATGGTCTGGGCGACGTCCGTTCTTCCGCAAGAAGATGCGCGAGCAGTACCGCGAGACGCGCACGCAGGTGGCCCGCCTCAACTCCTTCTTGCAGGAGCACGTGGCGGGGATGAGCGTGGTGCAGCTGTTCGGGCGTGAGCGCGAGGAGGCGCGGCGCTTTGGCGAGGTCAACGACGCCCACCGCAAGGCGCAGGTCAAAACGGTCTTCTACTTTGCGCTCTTCTGGCCTGCCGTGGAGACCATTGCGAGCATCGCCCTCGGGCTCGTGCTCTGGTTTGGCGGGCTCATGAGCGCGAGCGGCGTGCTCACGCTCGGCACGCTCATCGCCTTCGTGCAGTACGTGCGGCAGTTCTTCGAGCCCATCCGCAACCTCTCGGACCAGTACAACACGCTCCAGGGCGCGATGGCGGGCGCCGAGCGCATCTTCGAGGTGCTCGACCACGACGAGGCGCTGCCCGTGCCCGCCGAGCCGTTCGTGCCGGAGCGGATGCAGGGCAGCATTGCCTTCGAGGACGTGTGGTTTGCCTACGACGGCGCCGAGGCCGAACGCGCGGGCCGCGAGCCGCACTGGATCCTGCGCGGGGTGAGCTTCACCGTGAACGCCGGCACGAGCACCGCCATCGTGGGCGCCACCGGCGCGGGCAAGACGACCATCATCACACTGCTGCTGCGCTTCTACGACGTGCAGCGCGGGCGCGTGCTCGTGGACGGCGTGGACGTGCGCGACTACGCCCTCGCCGCCCTCCGCCGCCACATCGGGCTCGTGCTGCAGGACGTGTTCCTGTTCTCGGGCTCCGTGGAGGCCAACGTGACGCTCGGCGAGGCGTCCGTGACGCCCGAGCGGGTGCGGCAGGCGGCGGCGGAGATCGGGGCGGACCGGTTCATCGAGCGCCTGCCGCTGGCGTACGCGCAGGACGTGAAGGAGCGCGGGGCGACGCTCTCGCACGGGCAGCGGCAGATGCTCTCGTTCGTGCGGGCGCTTGTCTACGACCCCGCCGTGCTCGTGCTCGACGAGGCCACGAGCAGCGTAGACACCGAGACCGAGGAGGCCATCCAGACGCGCCCTCGAGCGCCTCATGGACGGCCGCACGAGCGTCGTCATCGCCCACCGCCTCTCGACCATCCAGCACGCCCACCAGATCCTCGTGATGCACCGGGGCGAGGTGCGCGAGCGGGGCTCCCACGCCGAACTGCTCGCCCACGGCGGCCTCTACCGCCGCCTCTACGAACTCCAGTACCGCGACCAGGAAGCCCGGGGCGACGGCGCGGCCACGCAGCGGTTGCCCGAAGCAGCGTCGAACTGATCAGACTGTCCGCACGTCGCGGAAAGGGCGCTCCGGAAACGTGACGCCCTCGAAGACCTCGGCCAGCGTCAACGCGCCGTCGAGCGGGGGCACCGAGAGCGTGGCGTCAAGGCCGTGGGCGTGGGTGAGGCGCCAGTCGTCCCGGTCGCCATCGCGCCAGACGGTGCGGGCGGAAGGCTCCTCGGTGTCTACCACGACGTAGGCGCGGAGCGAGGCGAGGGCGAGGTAGAAGTCGAGCTTCGCGCCCTCGTCGTAGGCGCGCGTGGAGGGCGAGAGCACCTCCACGAGCACGAGCGGGTTGGTGAGCGTCGTGCGCCGGTCGTCGGCAAACGTGGGCAGGCCGCACACGACCGAGAGGTCGGGGTACGTGTAGAGGCCGCGCTCGGAGACCAGCACCCGTAGGGCTCCAGAGAAGACGACGCAGCCGCGAGGGTGTAGGCGCTTGCGCAGGGCCATCAACAGGTTGCCGATCACCAGCGCATGTTCGGCGGTGCCGGCTTCGAGGGGAAACACCTTCCCGTCGTAATACGCGTGTTTCTCCGGCTGCTGCTCCTCCCAGTCGAGGTAGGCGTCGGGGGTGAGGCGCAGGCGGGGAAGGGCGCTCATGGCAGGCGAAGCCGGGGCAGGTTCGGGCCGCGCGCCCGTGTAGGCAAGGCGTAGGCGGGAAAACGTCGCGCCGTTGTCAGGCGCCGTACGTGCGGAGGACCTCGGCCATGAGGTGCGCGGCGGGCGCGAGGGCCGCTTCGTCGAGGTCGAACAGGGCGTCGTGGATGGGGTGGGCCGTGCGCGGCGACGACCGCGTGCCCACGCGCACGAAGGCGCCCGGCGTGCGCAGCGTGTAGTGCGCAAAGTCCTCGGCGCCCATGCTCGGCACGCTGTACGTCACCACCGCGTCGGGGCCGTAGAGCGCCTCGGCGGTCTCGCGCGACGTGCTCGACGAGCGCGCCGTCGTTCATGAGCGTCGGGGCGCCGTCGAGGAACGAAACGTCGGCGGTGGCGCCGTAAAGGGCCGTGAAACTCGCCGCCGCGTCGTGGATGGCGGCCTTCATGCGCCGCCGCACGGCATCGTCGAGGCAGCGGAGGGTGCCGCCGAGGCGCACGGTGTCGGGGATGACGTTGTAGGCCGGGCCGCCCGCGTGGAGCTGCGTGATGGTGAGCACGGCGGGAAAGCGCGCGTCGGTGATGCGCCCGGCGAGCGTGTAGAGGTGCTGGAGCAGCGCCGTGGCCAGCCAGACGGTGTCGGCGGCAAGGTGCGGGCGGGCGCTGTGGATCGTCGCGGGGCCGTGCAGGGTGAGGTCCACCTGGTCGAACGAGGCGGTGACGGGGCCGGTGATGAGGCCGTACTGGCCCACCGGCAGCACCGGGTCTACGTGGACACGCCGAAAGACAGCTTCAACCGCCATCGAGCACGCCCGCGGCGATCATGCGCGGGGCGCCGGAGGGCGTGCCTTCCTCGTTCGGCTGGAAGAACACGCGCACGGTGCCCGCCAGCCGCGCGCGCGCGGCGGCGAGGAGGCGCGCCACGCCGAGGCCCATCGCCGTGTGCGCGTCGTGCCCGCACAGGTGGGCCATGCCGGGCACCGCAGAGCGGTAGGGCACGTCCGTCTTGGCGTCCTGGATGGGGAGCGCGTCGAGGTCGGCGCGGTAGGCGCGGAGCGGACCGGGCGCCTCGCCCACGACATCGGCGTACACGCCCGTGCCGGCCACGCGTACGGGCGTCAGGCCCATCGCGCGCAGCGCCGCTTCGACGAGGGCGGCGGTGGCGTGCTCCTCGAACCCGATTTCGGGGTGCCGGTGGAGCGTGCGGCGAAGCGCGGTGAGCTGCACGCCGAGCGGGAGCGCCGCGTCGGTGGGCTCGGGGAGGGGTGCGTCGAGCGGGAGCGGGGGCGCGGCGGGCAGCGTCATGCAGGCGGGAGCAGGCCGGGGCAGAGGGCGGCCCGCCCGGAAGATCGGCATGGGACACCGGCCTTGCCTGTGGAGAGGCGCCGAAGCTACGCCGTCAGGCAACGTCCGCCAGAATCGTCCCTGTCAGGCGGTGCGCATCAGGCGGTCGAGGAGCGCCTGCGGGTCGGCCTCGCCAAAGTCGGTGCGGATGGCGTCGAGGAGGGCGGGGCGTTCGGCGGGGTCGGCGTGGGCGGCGCTCCAGAGGGCGTTGGCGAGGTCCAGGGCGCGCTCGAAGCTGTCGAGGTCGTCGAGGGAGGCTTCGTCGAGCAGCGGGCGGGCAAAGCGGGCGATGGCCTCGGCCTCGTCGTCGCGCGGGTCGGCAGGCGGGTAGCTGACGCGGTAGGCGCCGAGGGCGTCGGCGAAGGCGCGGGCGGCGTCGGTGTCGTCGGCGTGGGGCTCGTCGAGGTAGCGTTCTTCGAGCTGCCCGAGGAGCACCCGGAAGGCGTCGCGTTCTTCCTCGCGGAGTGCGCCCGGCATGAGCGTCTGCTCCAGGTCGGGGAGCGCGTCGAAGGCGGCGTCGGCGTCGAGGCGCGAGGTACGACCAGAGGAGCCGGGCCGTGTCGAGCACGAGCAGCAGGTCGTCGGGCTCCTCGTCGGGCATCCCGGCGCCCGCGAGTTCGGCCCGCTCCAGGTCTACGTCGTAGGCCTCGAAGAGCGGGCGGGCAAAGTGAATGAGCACCTCATACGACACGCCGCTGCGCCCTTCAACGAGGGCGGCCAGGCGGTCGTGGAGCAGATCGGACATAGGGAGGCAGGCGAGGCGCGGTAGAGCGGCCGATGGCAGGGCCGGTGCGCTTACAGGGCGTCAGGGGTGTGTAAGGTTCCGCCCGGATGCGGTGAAGCGTTGGGGCGAGCGGGCGTTGGGGCAGGGCGCGTGCGCACGTCAGCGCGTGGAGGAAGGCCCATGCGCCCCCTCCCGTTCCCCGGTTTCACGCCAGGCCGCTGCGGCGGCGGAGCCACCACTCCGTGCCGAGCAGCAGCACGAGCAGCACGAAGAACGGCCAGCGGTCGTAGAGGGTCGTTTCGGCCTCGCGGGTGACGAGCGCCGGGGCGAAGGCCTCGGAGCGGGCGATGCGGGCGCGGAGGGCGTCGAGCGAATCGAGCGGGTAGAGGCGTCCGCCGGACTGCGTGGCGAGCGCCTGCAGGAGCGCGCGGTCGGCGCCGGGGTGTTCGTACTCGGCGCTCACGTGGCCTACGCGGAACGCGCCGCCATCGGCGCCGAGGGCCGCGCCGCTGCGCGTGGCACGGGCGCTGAAGCGGTACGTGCCGGGCGGCAGCGCGCCCGCGTCCACGCTGTAGCGCCCCGCCCCGAGCGAGCGGAGCGCGACCGTGCGCGTGGCCGGCCCGGAGAGCTGCACCTCCACGAGCGCATCGGCCACGCCGTCGCCCTCGTCGTTGACCACCTGCCCCTCGAACGTCACCGGCTCGCCCTGCGCGAACGCCTCGTCGGTGGGCTGCACCTGCACGTCGGGCGCGGCGTCGCTCGCGGCGAAGGCGACGAGCTTCTGCACGAGCGCGGGCAGCACGGGCTGCATCGCCGCGAGCGCCGGCGGCAGTGTGCGCCAGCGCCACACGCCCGCGCCGAGGAGCACGGCCACGCGCCGCCGCCCGCGCCGCTCGGCCACGAGCACGGGCTCGCCGCCCGGCCCGGCAATCAGCACGCGCCCGCCGGACACCACCTGCGCCGGCCCGGCCACGCGTAGGGCGGGCAGCGTGGCGAGGGCATCGAGGCGCGGCACGCCCGCGAGGGCCGGATGATCGGCGGCGCCGGTGGCCACATGGACGGGCAATTCGCGCACGCCGGCGCCCCCTGTGCGCACGGGCAGCAGGGCCCCGAGGCGCCCGCCGAGCAGGCCGAAATCGGTCTGCGAGCCCGCCACGACGACGAGCCCGAGGCGCGGCGCGGCGGCGAGCGCGTCGAGGAGCGCGCCGTCGCCCGCGCGCCCCGGGTAGCCCTGGAGCACAGCCACGTCGAAGCCGGCGAGGGCGGGCAGGGGGCCTTCGTAGAAGGTGTCCGGGGCCTTCTGGACGCGCACCGTCAGGTCGAGGCTCGCATCCGCTTCGAGCGCGGCGCGGAGGGCGGGCACGTCCGGGTCCGGGGCGGCGGCGAGGAGCAGGACGCGGCGCCTCGGCGCCTCGGCGCTGGTGCTCAGGCTCCGGGCATTGTTGCGCGTGGTCGCCTCGCCCGCCATGGGGGAGACGGTGGCGGTGAGCGTGTGGGCGCCGGCGCCCGGCGTGTACTCGAAGGAAACCGTGCGCTCGCCCGTCCCCTCGGGAAACGTGAGCGGCTGCGTGCCCACCACGCGCCCGTCCACGCGAGAACGCCACGGTAGCGGTCTGCCCGGCGACGTTGGCGTAGCGCACGCGCACCTCGACGGGCTGCGGCTGGCCGGGGGCGACGCGCCGGTTGGCCACTAGGCCCGCCACGCCCACATCGCGCCGGGGCGTGGTGTCGCCCACGGCGACGGCGAAGATGGGCACGCCCAGGCGCGCGGCGACGGCGAGGGGACTCCGGCCGGTTGTCGCCTGTCCATCGGTGATGAGGACGACGCCCTGGAGGTTGCGCCCGGCGAGGCGCGCGGCGGGGCGTTCGAGCGCGCGGGCGAGGTCGGTGCGGGCGCCGTCGAAGCGGACGGTGTCGAGCGTGGGCACGGCGCGGGCGTCGCGGTCGAAGGCGAAGCGCGCGGGCACGGCCCGGCCAAAATCCCCCCCGGCGAAGGTGCGGATGGCGCGGCCGACGGCGCCCCGGCTCAGGCTGTCCTGCAGGCCCATCGACGCGCTCGCGTCCACGACGATGGCCACGGTGGCGGGGCGTTCGGACGAGGCAAGGCGGCGCAGAAGCGGCCCGGCGAGCAGGAACGTCAGCAGGGCGAGGGCCGTGCCGCGCAGCGCGGTCAGGAGCCAGCGGCGGGGCGGGGCGAGGGCCGGGACGGTGCGCCGGTAGCTCCACCAGGCGAGCGCGAACGCGGCCAGCAGGCCCAGGAGCGCCACGAGGGGCGAGTACAGAAAGGCGAGCAAGGCGGGCGGCGCGGGCATTCAGAGGCGATGCGTTCGCAACGCGCAAAGGGCGCCGAAAGTCTCGCCCCGCGTTGGTCCCCGCGTCAGACGCCCGCGCCTCCGCCGCCAAGCGGCGGGAAGCCCATCCTCACCGTCCCCACGGGGGGACCGGCGCGCAGTGACGAGGGGGGAGCGCGCAGCCGGCCTGAAATCCAGAACCCCCTCCGGCCCTGCGGGCCACCTCCCCGCAGGGGAGGCGTGCGGGTCAGCGCGTGGCGACGACGGTGCCGCTCCACACCGCCGCGCCCGCCGAGATCCGCACGACGTAGGCCCCGGCGGAGAGCTCCGACGGCCACGCGAGCGTGAGGCCCAGGTTGGCCGGGCCGTCGTAAGCACCGCCGCACGGCGCCCGAGCAGGTCGAAGCGCCTCCGCGTGCAGCGGGCCGGTGCCGCCCGCCGTCACGACGAGCGAGGGCCGCGCCGTGCCCTGGCCGCGCACGCTCACCGAGAGCGTGCCGGCGACGGCGGCGGGCGAGACCGCCACCGAGCGCGTGATCGCCGCGTCGGCGTTGACGATGCCCCAGCCGAGGCGGTTGTCCGGGTTGTTGGCCTGCGAGGCGGTGCTGCGCAGGATCGTCCGCACCTGGATGGGCGTCAGGTTGGGGTTCACCTGGAGCATCTGCGCCACCACGCCCGTCACGAGCGGGGCCGAGAACGACGTGCCCTGCGACGTGCCGTAGCCTCCGGACGGCACTCGCCACGACCACGTTCACCCCCGGCGCCGACACGTCCGGCTTGATGCGGCCGTCGGCGGTGGGGCCGAAGGAGGAGAAGCTCGCCTTCGCGCCTGCAATCGTCGTCGCGCCGACCGCGATCACCGAGTCGCCATCGGCGGGGGTGCCGATGTAGTACCAGCACTGCGAGGGCGAGGCGCAGCCCTCGTTGCCGGCGCTCACCACCATCACCACGCCCCGCGCGGCGGCAGCGTCGGCGGCGCGGGTGGTCACGCCGGTGTTGCCGTTGAGGTTCGCGTAGGTGTAGGAGCGCTGCCCGGGGTCGAACTCGGTGTAGCCGAGCGAGGCGTTGACGACGTCCACGCCGTTGGCTTCGAGCCATTCGAGGCCCCGCACGAAGTTGTCCTCCTCGGCATTCGTCTCGGTCGGCGCATACTCGGTCGTCGCGGCGTAGAGCGTTGAGCCCCAGCCGGGGCCGATCAGGTTGCCCTCGCCGTAGCCCACAGCCACGGACGTCGTGTTGAGGCCGTGGCGGTCGCTCTGCGGGCCCTGGGTGAAGTTCATGGTGCCGCCGAGGCGTCCCTCGGAGCGCATCCGGGCAAAGACGAGGTGGTTGAAGTCGCCGAACTCGGTGTCGAGAAAGCCGACCTTCACGCCCCTGCCGTTGATCCCCCGGTCGAGCGGGGCGACGGCGTTGATGGCGTTGAGCTGCGCGCACGAGGCGCCGCAGTTGAGCACGAGCGCCGGGCCGGCGAGCGCCTCCGGCCCGAACGACGGCGCGGCGCGCTGCGGGCCGAGCCGGGCCACGGGGCGCAGGCCGCGCACGAACGGCAGCGCCTGCACGCGGGCGAGGGCGTCGGCGTCGAGGTCGGCAGAGAGGGCGTGGAGCCACGCGCTCTCGACGCGTAGGCGCGCGCCCGCCGCTTCGAGGGCCGCGCGGCACGCCGGGGCCACGGTATGGTCCTGCTGCCCGTGGCCGCGCAAGGCGCGCCGCTGCTGGGCGGCCTCGCTGAGCGCGACCGGGGCGCCGGGCGGGCAGTCCACAAAGATCCACGCCCGCGTGGGGGCCTGGGCATGGGCGGCCGCAGCGGCGGTCAGCGAGAGCAGAGCCACCAGGCTCACCGTGGTAAACGTGCGCATAAGGCCGGGAAAATCAGCGTCGGTGGAAGATCTACACCCGAGGCGCCCACGGCACCCGGGCGGTGGCGGCGGACGGTTATTTCCCGAGCGCGTCGCGCCCGAAGGCGCCCGGCAGCAGGGCCTCCGGGGTCGTCTCGACGAGGCCGTCCGCGCCCGGCATCCACACCGGGCAGCCCGCCGCCTGCTCCGAGAGCACCTGCCGGCACGCCCCGCACGGCGAACCGATGGCGTCGCGGCAGGCGAGGTAGACCGCCGAGGGCGCGCCGAGGCCGTAGGAAACGACGGTGCCGAGGGCGTTGCGTTCGGCGCAGAGCGTGCGCGTCCAGTCCGCGAACTCGACGTTACAGCCCGGCACGAAGCCCGCCACTGTCGCCACGACGCAGCCGACGCGAAAATCGGACGCCGGCACGTGGGCGCGCAGGGCGATGGCGCGGGCGAGTTCGACCGCCGCCTCGGGGGTATCGGGATGGGCCTCCAGCACCGGCACCACGTCGGCGCCCGGGGTGGGCAGTAGGGCGTCCGGCACCGTGCGCACGTCGGAGGCGGGGGCGGTGAGGGGGCCGAGGGCGTCTTCGGCAAACGCGGCGTCGGCGGCGCTCAGGGGAGCGCTGGCCGCCAGGGCCACGACGGGCACGCCGGGGGCGAGGGCGTAGGCGCTCGTGAGGGCGTTCTGGAGCGCCGGAATCGTGAGCGGATAGGCCGCCGATTCCACGCGCACGCCGGGCACCGTCCGGCCGTCGGCGAGCAGCAGCACCACCGCGTCGGGGCGGCCGGAGAACGGCGCATACGCCCGGAGAGCCGCCTCGGCCGCGCGCAGGCGCAGCGCGGCGAGGGGCAGGGAGAGCGCGTCGGGCACGAGGGGCAAGGGAACTATCGGGCAGGGCCTAACGCTTGCCACGCCCCGCCGATCCGCACCCGCCTGGTGCCCGCTGCCTCCCCCGCTCCGCGCCCTGTGCCGATGCCGTCCTTTCGCACCCGCGCCACCGACCTGGAGCTGATGGACGACCCGGCGATCACCGACGGGCGGCTCGCGGTGGCGCTCGACGAACTGCGCCTCGTGGGCCGCTTTCTCGGCGGCACGTCCGTCTCGCTCGACGCCCTCGAACCCGTCCTGCCGCCCGCCACGCCCACGCGCGTGCTCGACCTCGGCACCGGCGGCGCCGACTTCCCGGCCGCCGTCGTGCGCTGGGGCGCCCCGCACAACCGCGATGTGCAGGTGGAGGGCGTAGACCTCAACCCGGTCACCCTCGCGCTCGCCGACGCGTGGCTCGACCAGGCTCTCTCCCCGCCGATCGCGCCCGCATCACCCTCACGCCGGGCGACGCGCTGGCGCTGCCGTTCGGCGATCAGCAGTTCGACGTGGCGCACGCGGCGCTCTTTCTCCACCACTTCGAGGACGACGCGGCCGTGGACGTGCTGCGCGAGATGGGGCGCGTGGCGCGCGTGGTGATCGTCAACGACCTGCACCGGCACTGGGCGGCGTATGCGGGCATCCGCCTGCTCGCGCTTCGGCAGCCGCTCGGCCATGTTCCGCCACGACGCCCCGCTCTCCGTGCGCCGCGCCTTCCGCCGCGCCGAACTTGCGGCCCTGGCCGACCGCGCGGGCCTCGACGGCGTGATCACCTGGCACTGGGCGTTCCGCTGGCGCTTTGTGGGCACGCGGAGGGACGCATGACGCCCGCGCGCGCGGCGTACGACGTGGTGGTGGCCGGCGGCGGGCTCGCCGGGTGCGCGCTCGCGCGGATGCTGGCCGCCGAGGGCCTCGCCGTGCTGCTCGCCGAGCGGCAGCGCTACCCCGTCCACAAGCTCTGCGGCGAGTTTCTGTCCGTGGAAGTGCAGGGGATCTTTGAACGCCTCGGCGTGCGGGCGGCGGTCGAGGCCGCCGGGGCCGTGCCGGTGCGCCGGGCCCGCCTCACCGGCCCCTCGGGCGCCGAACTCCGCGTGGCGCTCCCCGGCACGGCGCTCGGGCCTGAGCCGCTACCGCCTCGACGCGCTCCTGTTCGACGCCGCCCGCGCCGCCGGGGCCGAGGCGCACGACGGCCTGCCCGTGCGCGGCATCGAAGGCACGCCGGAGGCAGGCTTCACCGTCCGCTTCGACGGCGCGGCGGTGCACGCGCGGGCCGTCGTGGGCGCGTGGGGCAAGCGGTCGGGCCTCGACGGCGCGCTCGACCGGCCGTTTGTGCAGCAGCGCACGGGCTGGGTGGGGGCGAAGGCGCATTTCGAGGGCGTGGACGTGGGCGACGTGATCGAGCTCCACATGGCCGATGGGGCGTATGTGGGCCTCCAGCACATCGAGCAGGGGCGCGTGAACGTGTGCTGGATCGGCGAGGGCGCCGGGCTCAAGGCGGCGGGCGCGCCCGAGGCGTGGCTGGCCGCGCTCGGCGCGCAGAACCCCGCCCTCGGGCAGCGACTCGCCGCGATGCGCCGGGTGACCGACTTCGAGGCCGTCGCGCAGGTGACGTTTGCGC
Source organism: Rhodothermales bacterium (assembly GCA_963740755.1). Classification (GTDB taxonomy): domain Bacteria; phylum Bacteroidota; class Rhodothermia; order Rhodothermales; family BA12; genus CAVSDF01. Next base: position 14,093 of record CAVUFJ010000005.1, on the reverse strand, counting down.
GCAAGGGCCTCTTCGACGCGGGCGTCGTGATGACGGGCGACACGGCGGCGATGATTGCCCCCCTCTGCGGCGACGGCATGGCGATGGCCCTCCACGGCGCCGAATTGCTCGCCCCGCGCCTCGCCGCCCACCTCGCCGGACACACCACACGCGCCGCCTTCGAGGCTGACTATGCAGCGGCGTGGACGCGGTCGTTCGTGCCGCGCCTGCGCCTGGGCCGTGCCCTCCACGCCGTGCTCACGCGCCCCGCGCTCGCCTCTGCCGCCCTCCGCCTCGGCGCGGCGCTGCCCGGGCTCGCGGCCTACGTGGTGCGCCGCACCCGCGGGACAGCGTGAGCAGACGGCGCGTCTTTAATCTGGGATGCCTCTTGACGCGACGCGACGTAAGCAGTACCATCCAAGCAACGTGTGCGTTGTGTGAAGAGCATTCCGCAGTTGTGCAGACCGTCCTCTGTATTTGGACGGCCTGCGCGGAAGCTAAATCGGGCACACGCTGAAGGATACGTGGTCCCGACATTGCGCGCTATGCGGAATCATGCTGCGTGCTATGCGGGACAGCGTGCAGCAGAATACCTGGTTAGGCACCCCATCATGCTTAGAGCAAAACTTCTCCTCATTGCAGTGCTTATTGGCTTGGTTGATGGTTTCAGATTCAGACTTAATTAACGGTTTAATGTATTGGTGGTGGCATAGGGTGATGACTCCAGCTCGGCCTATCTCAGATACATAGTGGAAATACAGGAGCTTTAGGAGCGTGACGCACAGGAGCGTAGGTTTGTCGAGATAGAGCGGCTTGAGGACGCCCACCGCGCGCCGCAAAACGCCATTATCAAGAAGCTTGCGACTATACGGAGCACCGCCCTCCAGGGTCAGCTCAACCCCCTGGTCAACTTGCTGCGGCTGAAAATGCCTTAGTGCTGCCGAAAAATCGGTCCGTTCATAGGGCATACGTTCCTCTTCTGGAGTGAGATTGAACAGGCCGTTCAGCACCTCGCTGACTATCGGAAGGAGCTAGATGGAAGTAGCCGAGCAGCACCGTGTATTCAACAGCGTGAGAGCGGGTTCTGATAGCTGCACGTCCGGGGTTGCGCTTGTCAGGCGAGGCTGAGGAACTGGGCTGGCGAAGCGGCTGGACATAGTCGTTTGGGCCGCACACACAGGTGAATCGGGTTCGCCAAAGGCAAGGAGCAGCGGAAAACGAAGAAAGACCTGGCTAATGGCGCCGATACCGACTGAAGCCCCCTCCACTTTGGGAGAGGGGGGAACAGAACCCAGATCCACACTATAGAAGCGAAAGCTCCGGGCAGATGCTTTACTCGTCTTGGACGACTCCTTCGACAGACGGAGCATCGAGGCTCGGCTAGGCGTGCCAGGCCAAATCGGTCTTACTCTGAATCGGAGCAACGCATCCTAGCAGATGTCGAGGGGCCGAAGCCTGAGGCGCGAGCTGAGCTTTTTGGCGTGAGCTTAACTCGATGAGGAACGAGGCTTCTGAGGGGAGAAGGCTCGTTGAATGCTCAGCCGGTGTAACCCCTCAAAGAAGGTTCGATGAGGATGGCACGACCGAAACAAGGGGCTTGCGCGCAGCGCCTGGCCCCTCCCGTTTGCCCCTCCATTCTTCCCCTCGCCGCCGTCTTTCCCTGCCTCTGTGGCTGCACCCAAGCGTCATGCGTGGTCACCTCCACGGGCGACCAAACCCCTCAACGGGCTCAGCTGCTGCCAGGCAGCAGGTGGACCATCGGTCCACGTCCCAGACGCAAATCTCGATGCACAGAGCGGCTTCCCATTCCCATCAAGGCAGACGCGGGGCGCGTCCAGTTAGGCGTTCGGGCTTGCCGCTGCGGCCACGCAGGGTGGGAGAAAGGTAATGCCGGGCCTACCTTCTTGGTAGCGTCCCATCACTGCAGCCGACAGTGGGCGTTAGCGCCTGCGCCTCGCCCACACTTCACCGCTCCACGCGCCCCGTTTCAGCCCTCGTGGCATTTGCCCGCTTCGGCTGAGCTTTGTTGTTACACCGCTTGATATGCGCGAGTACGATCAGATCGCCGAGTGGTACGTCGCGGCCCGGAACCCGGAGGTCGGCATCCCCGACCTGCAGGCCTTCGCCCGCCTGCTCCCGCCCGATGCAAGGGTCCTCGACCTCGGGTGCGGGGACGGCGTCCCGGTCTCCCGGTTGCTCACCCGAGCGGGGTTCGACGTCGTGGGGCTGGACAGCTCGCCGGAGATGATCGCGCGCTACCGGGCCAACTTCCCCGGCGTCCCGACTCGGTGCGAGCGCGTCGAAGGGGCCTCCTTCGCAGCCGAGACGTTCGAGGCCGTTGTGGCGTGGGGCGTCCTGTTCCACCTGTCGGAGGCCGAGCAGAGAGCCGTGATCCGGAAGGTGGGGGACTGGCTTCGTCCCGGGGGGCGGCTCCTTTTCACGTCAGGGGAATCGGAGGGCACGAGCGAGGGTGAGATGGACGGGGTGCCCTTCCAGTACATCTCTCTGGGGATGAGCGGGTACCGGGACGTAGTGGAGAGGGCCGGGATGCGCCTAGAGGCCGAGCACCGCGACGAATGGGGCAACCACGTATACGTTGCCGCGAAGGCGGCAGAACCCGCCACGGCAGGCCGACCCGGGGCGTGAGCGTTCTTACTCTGGTCGCTGGCATCTACGTTGCTCGCCCCACCCGTGACGCCAGTTGCCCCGGGCGGCTGAGCTTTGTCGCTAGCCGTATCATCTGCCCTCACAGCTTACCGCTTGCCACCCCCCTCAATGCGCGTCGCCCTCATCTGCCTCCTCGCTCTCGCCACCATCGGTGCGAGGTGCGGCCAGGCGGGGGGCGCGACTGCCGAGGCGGCAACCTCGGCGGAACTGGCCTTGCTCGATAGCCTCAGGTCTCAGTTCGTCCGCGCAGCCGCCCCAGCCGGAGGGCGGGTCGGGGTGTCGGCTGTCCTCCTCGGCACCGACCAATCCGTCGTGCTCGCGGCCGACGAGCGGTTCCCGATGCAGAGCGTGTTCAAGCTCCCGCTCGCCATGACCGTCCTTGACGCGGTGGACCGGGGGGCGCTCGAACTAGACCAGCTCGTCCACATCACACCGGCCGACTTCGTCTCCGAGCGCCAGCACAGCCCAATCCGCGACATGAACCCCGAGGGCGTCACGCTCCCACTTGAGGACCTCCTCCGGGCTGCGGCCTCGGGGAGCGACGGGACGGCAGCCGACATGCTCCTCGGTCTCGTCGGCGGACCCCGCGCCGTCACGGTGTACGTCCGAGGTCTAGGTGTAGACGACCTCACCGTGGAGGTGACCGAGAAGGAAATGGGCCGGGACCCGGAAGCGCAGTATCAGAATTGGGCGACGCCGGTGGGCGCCGCTGAGCTCCTCCGCGCGTTCGACGAGGGGCGCGGCCTCTCATCCAAGAGTCGCCAGCACCTCCTCAGATTGCTGACGGAGACGCCGACGGGTCCGAACAGGATCAAGGGTCGGCTCCCCGAGGGGACGCCGGTCGCGCACAAGACGGGGTCGTCGCAGACCGTGGACGGCGTGACGGCGGCGACGAACGACATCGGGGTCATCACCCTCGCCAACGGCCGGCGGGTCGCGCTGGCGGTGTTCGTGTCGGGCTCGCCGGCCGACGATGCGACGCGCGAGCGGGTCATCGCAGACGTGGCACGGGCGGCCTACGACTTCTGGACAGCCAGATCTCGCTACGGCAGCTAACGCGCCGCTGCGAGCCGGCCAAAGGCGTCGACGCTCTCGGCTCTCCCGAGCGTCGACGCTATTTTCGCCTCGATCCGTCATTGTGCCCTCAGCCCTTCGAGGTTGAGCGGCCCTCTGTTTTGCTACACAGCAGCGCCATGCAGAAAGCCTGACTGCCCCTTCTGCGGCTTCGACGAGCCGGAAGTCACGGTCTACGCTGACGAGCTCGTCATCGCGGTCCTCAGCCGTGCCCCCATCAACCGGCACCATGTCATGGTGCTCCCCCGCGACCACTTCGAGCACCTGCCCGAACTCCCCGCCCCCACGGCTGCGCGGCTGATCCACGTCGCGCAGCGGGTGTCCCGCGCCGTGCGGGAAGCGGCCGGGGCCGACGCCGTGACGCACATCACGGAGGACGACGTGGCGGGGGGCGGGTACAACCTCGTGGCGCACCTGAAACTCCACGTCATCCCCCGCTTCAAGGAGGACGCCGTAGTGATGGAGTGGAACCGAGAGGCCGACCCTGGGCCTGAGGTCCGCGCCGGCTATGCGCGCGCGGTCCGGGAGCGGCTCGCGGCAGGCGCGGCATGACCCACCGCTTCGGTCGGCTGTGGGCCCGGGCCACTTGCTCACGTTCGAGCGCCGGTGCCTACGTTGTTCGCCTCACCCGCAAGTCGCCCACGGCGGCGGGCGGCCACGTGTCAAACCGCCTGAGACCCGTAGCATGAGTCATTCGGCTATCCGGCTTGAGCCTATCGCGCCACGCCATGCCCCATCCGTGCAGCGCTTGGCCTCCGACCCCGCCGTCGGGGCGACGTCGAATGTGCCCTCTCCTTACCCCCAAGGTGGAGCCGAGGCATGGATCGCCTCTGAGCGAGACTTGCGCGCGCGCGAGCGGTCATTCGCCTTCGCCGTGATGGACGAGGCGGGCGCCCTGGTCGGCGTGGTCACGCTGATGGTGGTAGATCGGGCGAGCGGCACGGCGGGGCTGGGCTACTGGATCGGCCGGCCGTACTGGGGCCGCGGCTACGCCACGGCCGCTGCTTGCGCATGCGTGAAGTTCGCGTGCGAGGTGCTGGGCATTACCCAGATCGTGGCGGCCTGCTTGGAGCGAAATGGGGCCTCTCGGCGGGTGTTGGAGACGGCAGGCTTCCGCGAGGTAGGGCCGGGACCGCCCGACGATCGCGGGGCGGTGTTGGAGTACGAATGGCGGGCGCGCCCCTACGAACTGACGCCGTTGTCGGTATAACGCTTTGATCAAGCGGAATCCCTCCCCCCGGCGCCCCGCCATAGGTTTGAGCAGGTGTAAACTGCCCGCACTCGTGCCTCTTAACTTCACCGTTATGACGCCCCCTCGCCATCGCCTCGGCACCCTGCTGATCGCTCTTCGGCCTGCCTCCCGGTGACGGGGTGTGCCCCCGAACCCGTGCAGGAGAATGTGCGGTTTTTGAATGGTCCCGTCACGCTCGCTGGAACGCTGAGTCGCCCTCGCAACCCCGGACCTCATCCGGCGGTGCTGGTGCTCCACGGCTCCGGGCCCGACGGCCGGCAGAACGCGTACTACGACTTCCTCGTCCGCGCATTTGTCCGGCGGGGAATTGCTGTACTCGTCTACGACAAACGGGGCGTCGGGGAGTCTGGCGGTGATTGGGGGCGCAGCCCCTTTTCGACTCTGGCCGATGACGCGGTCGTCGCGCTCCGTTTCCTTCGCAACCACCCTGAGATCGACTCCTCACGCGTCGGCCTCTGGGGTGGGAGCGAAGGGGCGGTGCTGGCCCCAGAGGTAGCCCTCCGCGTGCCCGGCACCGCGTTCGTCGTGATGCAGTCCGCGACAGGTGTCCCGTTTGCGGATCAGAACCTGTACCAGACCGAGCGTCAGGTACGCTCCTGGACCCAGTCGGAGGACGTGGTGGATGAGGCGCTATCGTTCCAGCGACTCAAGCACGCCTTCGCCCGAACAGGGGCGGGGTGGGAGGACTATGCGGCGCGCCTTGCCGCCTCGCGCACGACCGAGTGGGCCGGCCTCGGCGGCCCCACGTCTCCCAGCGACTGGTGGTGGGCGTGGTACAGGACGAAGATGGACTACTCCGCCCTGCCCGCACTTGAGCGGCTCCGCGTCCCCCTCCTTGCCGTGTGGGGAGCGGCCGATGTCCTCGTGCCGGTACCCGAGAGCCGCACGGCCGTCGCCGCGGCGGCGGCGCGGGCCGGCAACCGTGACGTCACGCTGCGAGTGGTCGCGGGAGCCGACCACAGCCTACAGGTTGAGGGGCAACTCGTCGAACTCGATGCGACGGCCGAGTGGGTCGCGGACCATGTCCATCACCAGAGATGAGCGGAGGGCCGGGACCCAAGCGGCATAATCCACGGCTGCACCCGGCGAAACGCTTCACCGCCTTGTCTCGCTCCATGCTCCGCGTCTACGTTGCTCTTTCCACCGGGCCTGCCGCGTTTCGCCGGTGAGCCTCTCTGTTAGGCGGCGCACCTCCTACGCAATAAGACCGTCGTATGCGGCGTGCGTGCCAATCCGGAACCACGCAGAACCCCTCACTTTCGCCGCCACAGACGGCGAATTGAACAGCAACCCCGCCACGGTGACGCTGGCCGTACGGTAGCCGTTTCCCTGCGGCGTATCATCGCGCAAGATGCGCGCGCCGCAGATCGTCCTCGACACCAATGACGTCGTCGTCTTGGCGCAGCGGTCGCAGCGCGGGGCCTCCTCGAAGCTGCTCGCGCTGGTCTGGCACCGGCGCCTTTGAGCATCACCTCTCGGTGCCGCTCGTGCTCGAAGATGCGTCTGTGGTCACCCGGCAGCGTGCCGAGAGGGACCTGACGCACGCGGACGTTTCGGACTTGCTCGACTCGCTGTGCGCGCTCGGCGTCGAGCACCGGATCTCCTACCTCTGGCGCCCCTTCCTGCGTGACCCCGCCGATGAACACGTTCTCAAATTGGCCGTCGCCGCGCGCTGCGGCTTCATCGTGACCCCCAACAAGAACGACTTTGCCGGTGCCGAACGCTTTGGCCTAATCGTCGTTGGGGCGAAGGTGTTTATTCAACACATCGGAGCGTTTCCATGAGCACGCTGAATCTGACGATCCCGCGCTCCTTGCAGGAGCAGGTCGAAGCGCTCGCCTTCCGCGAAGGGGTCTCGGTGGGCGAGTTTGTCGCGCTTACGCTGGCCGAGAAAGTGGCCGCGCTGACGACGGTGGACTCCTTGGCTGAACGGGGCAAGCGCGGCAGCCGGGAGAAGCTTCTGGCGGTGCTGGCAAAAGCGCCGGGTGTAGAGCCGGAGTGGTACGACCGACTCTGAGATTCGCACAGAGCCGTGCAAGCCCTTGCTTTGGCAAATAGTGGGTGTTAGCACTCCTGCATCGCCCGTACTTCATCGTTCCCCTCGCCCCGTTTCAGCCCCCGTGGCGTCCGCCCGCTGCAGCTGAGCTTTGCTGTTAAGCTCCCATTCGCGAAGTCAGCCGCCAACTTGCTATGAGCCTCCTTTCGCGCGTTAAGGGCATGATCCGAGTCTGGCTCTTCGGTGTGATCGGTCTGCTGATGCCGGGATGCCACGTGCCGGCGAGCGCCGCGTCTATCATGATCCCGCACCCGAACGACGCGTCGAAACGAGTCGAGTACTTCGCCCGGCAACCCGCCAGCACTGGGCCCTGGCCCACCGTTGTCTTTCTGCATGGGCACCAGGCAGGCGACCGGCCGGGCGGGAGAGCGTTCGTCGATTGGGGGGTGCTCGACGAGTTTGCAAGCCGTGGATACCTCGCCGTAGCCGTGTCACAACCGGGATACGGAAATTCCACCGGCCCCTCGGACTATTGCGGCCCGCTCACGCAGCACGCCGTATCCGGCGTCATTGCCAAGCTCGTGGCAGACGGCCTCGCAGCGCCGGGCAAGATTCTGATCGAGGGCATCAGCCGAGGAGCGGTGACGGCCGGCCTGATCGCCGCCCGAGACTCTGCGCTTGCGGGAGCGGTGCTCATCTCCGGGGTCTACGACTTCCCAGAGTATGTGGCCGCCCCGGCATTAGGGCGGGAGAGGGCGGCTGTCGTGAGAAGCATTGTCGCGGAGACCGGGGGCGGCTTGGACGCCTTGCGTTCCCGGTCGCTGGCAGATCTCTCGGAGCACGTCAAGGTACCACTGCTGCTGCTTAACGGGGGGAAGGACGATCGCACCGACGCTGCCCAGGCGCGCCGGGTTGCCGACGAGATCACCCGGGGAGGCGGCCACGCGAGGGCGATCCTGTACGAGGACTATGGGCACAACATTCCCACCGAGGTCCGCAGCAGGGACGTCAACCCGTTCATCGATAGCGTGCTCGCGAAGGCTTCCAGGTAGATGTGTTCACCCGGGCAAACCCGCCTGGCGACCGCACCCCACCCCCTCACGCGCCCTGTCTCAGCCCTCGTGGTTTGTGCCCCCTGCGGCTGAGCTTTATTGGTATCCTTCCGCCCAGCCATTCAAATGCTTCCATGCGTCGCCTTCTAGGTTTCCTCGCGGTGCTCGCCCTTGGCATCGGTCCTGCCGCGTCTGCGCAGGAGGTGACGACCGATCAAGATGGGCAACACGACTTCGACTTCGAGATCGGGACGTGGCGGACGCACCTGTCGCGCCTTCAGAACCCCCTGACAGGCTCCACGACGTGGGTCGAGTATGAGGGTACCACCGTCGTCCGAGAGGTGGCGGGGGGCCGGGCCAACCTCGTAGCCTTCGACGTCAGTGGCCCGGCGGGGCGCCTCGAACTGCTCTCGCTCCGGCTTTACAACCCCGAGGCGCGCCAGTGGAGTTTGCACGCGGCCAGCATCCGGAGCGGCACCCTGTTTCCGCCCGTCGTCGGCGCCTTCAAGGCGGGGAGCGGGGCGTTCTACGGCGTTGATACGGTGGACGGCCGCACCATCCTGGCCCGCTTCCTCATCTCGCAGGTGGCGCCGGACACGTGGCGGTTTGAGCAGGCCTTCTCGGACGATGGCGGGCAGACGTGGGAGACAAACTGGGTCGCGCTCGACACGCGGGTCAGCGGCGGGGCCGACAGAGCGCCCTGAAGACCCGCGCGGCTCCCTGTACCGACGATGCCCCTGATCCTCACATGATTGCGGAGGTAGCATCACCTCCTGTTGCGCACGTGGGCGGGGAGCCGTGCGTCGAACCGGCGCGGACCTAGGCGCGGCGCGGGCGGTGCCAGTACTGCTGGAGCGCGCGCGCGGCGGCATCCACGGTGGGCCCGAGGTGGCCAGCGCCCACGTCGAGCGTGAGGTGGGCGCGCTCGTAGAAGGGCAGGCGCGGCGCGAGCAGCGCGGCGAGGCGGTCGCGGAGCGCGTCGCCGTCGAGGCGCTGCCCGTCGGGGCCGTGGAGCAGCGGACGGACGGTGCGGCTGCGCCCGAGCCGGAGGGCGAGCACCTCGGGCGTGGCGCGGAGGTAGACGACGGTGCCCGTGCGGAGCGCCCATGAGAGGTTCGGCTCGCGCGCGAGCGCGCCGCCGCCGGTGGCGATGAGCAGCCTGTCTTCCGCCGCCGTGGCGCGCAGGGCGTCGGCCTCGCGCGCGCGAAAGGCCGCCTCGCCCTCGGCGGCGAAGAGCGTCGCCACCGCGCAGCCCGCCGCGGCCGCGATCCGCGTGTCGAGGTCGGCGAAGCGGTAGCCGAGCACGTTGGCGAGGATCGGCCCGAGCGTACTCTTGCCGCTGCCCATGAAGCCGGTCAGGTAGATGCGGGCAGGCGACACGGGGGCGCGGCGGGAGGAGGGCAGGGCGGAGACGACAGAGAGGGCAAGAAAGGGCACGGACGGGGCGCCCCGATGCTTCGGGCGCCGCCGTCAGATGCCCCCGCCCAACGACCCGCGCCCCCGCCTCGTTCGCCCCGCCCCCGATCACGGTCCCTCTGCCCCTGCGTGCCCGCCTTTCTTCCCCGCCCCCTGCTCTCCCCGCGCGACCGTCCCTGGCTCCATGCTGCCCTCTTCGTCGCCACGCTGCTCTCGACGACGCTCGCCGGCGGCGTTTGGGCTGGGCGCGATGTGCTGTACGCGCGCGACCTGTGGTTTCTGTGGGCGGGGATGCCCATCGGTCCGTCCTTCCTCGCCGACGGGCTGCGCTTCTCGGTCCCGCTCCTGCTCTTCCTGACGGCCCACGAGTTCGGCCACTACGTCGCCGCGCGGCACCACCGCCTCGACGCGTCGCTGCCGTACTACCTGCCGTTTCCGGTGCCGGCGCCGTACCTGCTCTCCTTCGGCACATTCGGGGCGGTGATCCGCCTGCGCAGTCCGCTGCCCACCTCGCGCGTGCTGTTCGACGTAGGCGCCGCCGGGCCCCTCGCCGGGCTCATCGTGGCCCTCGCCGTGCTGGCCGTCGCGCTCGTCACGCTGCCCGACCCGCGTGCTGTGCCGGCGATCTCGGGGCGCGACTCGTCAACGCGCGCATCGCGGCCACGGGGCGCTTTCCGGCGCACTACCCGCCGGGCGAGCAGCCGCTCACGCTCGTGCCCCCGCACTGGTCGCCTTCTCGGCGTGGCTCGCCGACCTGCCCCCCGGCGCGGAACTCTACCACTACCCGACCCTCCTGGCGGCGTGGCTCGGGCTGTTCTTCACCGCGCTCAACCTGCTGCCGTGGGGCGGCTCGACGGCGGGCACATCGTCTACGCGCAGTTCGGGCGGCGCGTGCATGGCCGTGTGGCGCGGGTGGTGCTGCTGCTCATGCTCACCTCCGGCGCCCTCGGCGCCCTCGCCGTCTCGACGGCGCGCCCCGGTGGCTGCCTTTCCTCCTCACCGATGCGGGGCGCCCCCAGCGGCGGCAGCAGCGGCAGCGCCTTGGCTCGCGGGCGTGCTCTACCTGCTCGTCGGGGCGTTCGTGCTACGGTTGCTCCAGCGCGCCTTCGGGGGTGTACGCGGGGCGGTAGGGGCGGTGGCGCTGTTCGCGCTCGGCCTGGCACTCGTGCGGTGGGTGCCGGGGGCGGTGGGCTACGGCTGGCTCGGCTGGCTGCTCTGGGGCTTCCTCGTCGTCCGCGTAATCCAGGTAGACCATCCGCCCGTCGCGGTCGAGCACGTGCTCACGCCGGGGCGGCAACTGCTCGGCTGGGTGTGTCTGGCGGCCTTCGCGCTCTGCTTCGCGCCCGTGCCCATCCGGGGGTGATGAGGGCGCACCGCCCAGGGCCGCCCATTGCTGCTTCCACGCTCCCAAATCCGGTAGCGTCTTTGTCATTGCGAGGCGCGCAGCGACAGAGCAATCTCCGCGTTTTGGAGCCATAGGTGGAGATTGCTTTGTCATTCGGCTCCTGGCAATGACAAACCTGAACGCATCAGCCGGCTTTGGCATGAGACGGTGGGAAAGCCCGCCGGATCATGGATGATGGCCAGAAGGCAGCTCGGCTTCTCTGACCATGATCCGTGATCAACCCGGCGATCCCTGACCGGGATACCGGAGCTGGTATTACTCCACCGTGATCTCGTAGAAGGCCGTCGTGCCGTCGCGGCGCTTGACGCGCAGCAGGAGCGCCTGGCCGCTTCGGCTAGGTCGAGCGCTTCGGCGGCGTCTTCGGCGGAGGCGACGGGCTTCTCCTCGATGCCCACGACCACCATGTCGGGCGGGAGGCCGGCGTAGGCGGCCGGTGCGCCGGGCGCACCGTGCCACGTAGGCCCCCGAGAGCACGCCGAACGATTCGTGGTCGGCCCGGGTGAGCTCGCGGACGGCGAGGCCCACGGCCGTCGGGCGTCACGAGCGGCACGTCGGCGCGGTCGGGCGTCTGGATCGGGCCGGTCGGGTGGGCGGGGGCCGGAGGAGCGACAGCGGCACGCGCACCGTGCGGCCGCTGGCGGCGCGGCACCGAGAGCGTCACCTCCTGGCCGGGGCGGTAGCGGGCGAGGCGCACTGGAATTCGTTGGGTGGTTCACGGCGCACGCCCGGTGCGTCACCACGTCGCCCGCGCGCACGCCCGCCCGGAAGGCGGCGCCGCGCTCGGGCACGTCGGCGAGCAGCACGCCCTCGGCGCGCTCGCAGGCCGAGGCGCTCGGCGAGCCGCGGCGTCACCGGCGCATGCCCACGCCCGAGCACCGCGCTCCACCTCGCCCGCTCGATCAGGTCCTCGGCGATGCGGAGCGCGAGGTTGGTGGGCACCGCGAAGCCGTAGCCCCGTAGCCGCCGCTCTCGGTCGCGATGGCGGTCGCGATGCCGATGAGTTCGCCGCGCAGGTTGACGAGCGCGCCGCCGGAGTTGCCGGGGTTGATCGCGGCGTCGGTCTGGATGAAGTCCTCGCATCGGTCTTCCATCGCGGTCACGATCTGCCGCTTGAGCGCGCTCACGATGCCCGCGGTCACGGTGGAGGCGAGGCCGAACGGGTTGCCCACCGCGATCACCCAGTCGCCGACCTGCACCTCGTCCGAGTCGCCGAACGGGAGGACGGGCAGGTCGGGCGCGGACGGCGATCTTGAGGACCGCGAGGTCGGTCGAGGGATCGACGCCCACGACGTCGGCGGCGAACTGGCGCCGGTCCGGGAGCGTGACGGTGATGCGCCCGCGCGTCGCGCACCACGTGGTCGTTGGTGACGATGTAGCCGTCCGGGGACATGATGACGCCCGAGCCGATGTGAGCCCGGCGGCGGGGTCGCGCGGGTCGCCGCCGCCGAAGCGCCGCAGCCACCGCCGACTCGGCCCGCGCGGCTCCACCTGCACGAACACGACGGCGGCGCGCGCCGCGCGGCACCGCGCGGAAGCGGACGGTGAGCGCAGCCGCGTCCAGCCCGCCGCGCGACGTGTCGGCGAGGCGGCCACGGGCTGCGTGACCGGGAGGCGGGACGCGGCGGCCGGCGCGGCGGGCCGAATCCAGAGCGTGACGAGGATCGCCGCGAGCAGCATCGCCACCACCACCCCTACGCCCGCCAGCAGGAGGGTGCGGCGGTCGAAGGTGTCGGGAACAGCGAGGCGGCGCATAGACGGCGGAGGAGCGCGTCAGGGTTCAACGAAGGCGGGGGGCCATGTTTCAGGGCCTCGCGTGAAACCTCATACGGCGCCGGGCCCCGGGAGCGCCCAAGCCTCGCTAAAATGAGAGCGCCCCGGAGGGGTAAAACCTCCGGGGCGCCAACGGGAGTGTGCTAACCCTTCCCTCCGAAAGCACACTCACGTAAGTCTCACGCCTATGATCGGGAAAGCGGCGGGCCGTGTAAGTCAGCCAACAGGCCAATCGTGTGTAGGACTATTCCTACAAACCGCGAGGGGAGGGCGCGCGCCGGGCGCGCTTCGATTCGGGGTTGGTTGTTCGTGGTCAGAGGCGTCCGCAGCACTCTGGTCCCCTTCGGGGGCTTCTGACGACGATCCACGAACGACGAACCATCAACCAACCTCGTCCTCAGCGCGGGGTGGGCCGAGGCCAAGCGCAAAAAGGGCCAACCCCTGGTGGGGCGGCCCTTCACGCGGAAACGCGGCCGGAGTTAGCGGCTGCGCGAGTACTTGCGGGACTGGCGGAGGCGCTCCTCGCGTTCGAGGCGACGCTCTTCGGAGGGCTTCGTGAAGGCCATGTTCTCGCGGTACATGCGAAGAACGCGGCTGCGGTTGACGACGCGCTTGAAGCGCCGCAGCGCCCGGTCGATGGACTCGTTGTCCCGTACTTTGATGCCAATCGGCACAGCGTGAAGGGGTTGGGTGTGGAAAATCGCGCAGTGAAGCCGGGAAAAGTAGCACCTCCAGCGGGCGCCTGCCGTCAACGCCGCGTGAAAACGAAGCGGGGCCCGAGGTCAGCGGGCGGGCACCTGCGCCACCGTCCACCCCTGCGCGCGCAGCAGGGCGGCGAGCCCCTGCGGCCCCACAAGGTGCCCGGCGCCAACGACGACGAGCAGGGTGGGCACCTGCGCCGCGAACGTTTCGAGGGGCGCGAGCCAGGCGCGGTTGCGGGCATCGACGAGCCGGTCGCGCGCGGCGCCGCTAGGGCCGAACTCCGCATCGAGGGCCGCCCCGAGCGCCTCGGCGTCGCCCGCCCGCCACAGGGCCACGAAGCGGTCGAGGTCGGCGGCGGCGCTGTCGCTGTGGACGAGGGCGGCGGCGAGGCCGCGCACCTGGTCGGCGAGGGGCGATTGGGCGAAGAGGGCCAGCTGGGTCTCGACCGTCTCGAAGGCGTGGACCGGGCGCCCGTCGGCCTGCGCGCGGGCGAAGAACTGCGCCTCCACGCCGCTGGCGGCGTCGTAGCCGTGCTGCGCGAGCGCGACCTGCTCGATGAGGAGCGCGGCGAGCCACGGGCGCGCCTGCGGCAGCACGGCCCCGAGCGGGCCCGCGAGGTAGGGGGCGAGGCGCGCGCCCACCGAATCCGGCAGCAGCGCGGTGAGGGTGGAGTCCGGCGGCAGCAGGCCGCGCTGCATCAGGAGCGGGGCGGCCCCGGCGAGGGCGTCCGGGTCGAGCTCGAACGCGAGCGCGTCGGCGGCGCGGTAGGCGGCCTCCACC
>CAVUFJ010000004.1:0-19425 GCA_963740755.1 Rhodothermales bacterium | reverse complement strand
GGTAAGGCTGCGCCACGTGGGGCGGCGCTCGGGCTGCCAGCGGAGGCCGTCGAGGGCGAGGCCTGCGGGCACGAGGTTCTCCGCGTAGTACGTCCCCTCGATGCCCTCGTAGGCGTCGAAGGCGCGCAGGTGGTCGCCCTCGGCCACCACGATGAGCCGGTCGGCGGTGGCCGTGATGGCGCCGTCGAGGAGCGTGCGGCCGTCGTCCTGGAGGGTGGTGCGCCAGCGGAGCACCTCGGCGTTGGGGCCGAGCGTGAACGTGCGCCGGTCGCCGGGTTCGAAGCGGCCGACGAGCGTGCGCGCCTTTGCCTGGTGGATGCGGTCGGTGAGGCTGTCTCGCTCGGCCACGAAGGCGCCGCCGAGGGCGAAGAGCGAATCGGCCTGCCCGCCGCGCGTGGTGAGGCGAAGCGTATCGGAGGTGACCTGGGCGCGGCGCACGAAGCCCGACCGGGGCGCCGAAAAACTGCGCATCGTCGGCCACCGTCGCCGGGTCGTCGCCGAGGCGGACGACGTGCGCGGAGTCGGCGGCGACGGCGGCGGCGGAACTCCAGAAGTGCGCCCCGCGCCAGGCCGTGAGTGTCTGCCGAGGGCGGCCGTCCACGCTGTCGCGGCGCGTCTCGATGGCGGGGGCGCGCAGGGCCGAGGTGTCGGCGAGGGCGCCGGTGGAATCGTAGGCGACGCGCACGAAGAGCGGTTCGGGCCGGCCGTCGCGCTGGCGGGTGTCGCTCGTGCCTGCGCGTCCGTCTGAGCGCGCCTCGTCGGCGAGGAGCACGCTGCGCCCGGTGGGGCGGCCGTCAGCGCCGGCTTCGTCGCGCACCAGGCGGACGTGCCCGTAGGCCGCGCTGCGCTGCGTGGGGCGGACGTAGGTGACGGTGTCGGCGTCGAGCGTCTCCACCGCGCGGGCCGCCGAATCGCGCCGCACGAGGCGGACGCCGCCCCAGAAGCCGGCCTGTTCTTCGCGGCGGAGGTAGAGGCCCTGTGGCGCAGTGAGCACGCTCGTCGAGTCGACAAGGCGGACGTTGCCTTCGAAGTTCGCCCGTCCGGCGCGGCGGTCGTAGGTGCCGCGCTCGGCGGTGAGCACGCCGGTGGAGTCGTCGAGGCGGACGTTGCCCTGGAAGGTGGCCGTCTCCGAGAGCCGGTCGTAGGTGCCACGGTCGGCGGTGAGCACGCTCGTCGAGTCCACCATGCGCACGTCGCCCTCGAAGGTGGCCCGGCGCTCCTGCGTGAAGTACGACCCGCGCCGGGCCGTCGTCACGGACGAGTCGGTGCGGAGTGTGAGGCCGGCGTCGGTGTCGGCGCGGCCGGTGTTGCTGAAGTACGTGGCGCGCGGGGCCGTCAGGATCGCGCCGCCGCCGCGCTCGACGAGGCGGAGGGGCACCTCGATCTCGGCGCGCTCCTCGGCGCCGAAATAGCGGATCGCGGACGCCCGCACGACCACTTCCTCGTCGGCGAGGCGCACGCCGCCGGTGGCGTAGCCGATGCGCGAGCGCTCGTTGTATTCCACCGAAGGAGCTTCCAGGGTGTCGCCGTTCTGGAGGATGCGCACGCGGCCCGAGAGCACGTCGGTGCCGGAGGCGAGAAAGCGCGTGGCCCGCTCGGCGGTGATCGTGGTGGCGTCCTGCACGATCACGACGTTGCCCGCGAGGTGCTGCACGGCCTGCCCACCCTCGACCGTCTGGCTGAACTGCGCGGCGGTGGCGGTGGCCGTCCCTCCGGGCGCAAGTCCCTGCGCGCGCGTGCACGGGGCGCACACGGCGAGGAGCAGCAGGAGGCACGCGGCGCGGATCACAGGGCAGGAACGGGGGGCGCCCGGAAGATCGCGCCTCCGCCCGCTCTGCACCGCATCGGGCGGCACCAAAACCCTGGTGACACGCAGATGTCACCCCACCTGATGCACCTTCTCGCCAGCCCCTCGCCCCATCCTACGCCCATGCTCGCGCCGCTCCCGCACACCCCTTCGCTCGACGCCGCCCTCGACCGCCTCGCCGCCGCCGACCGCGCCGACGTGCTCCGCCGCTTCGCCGTCTGGTGCGCCCGCACGAGCGCGCCTGCCGCGCGCACGGCCCATGTGCTCGCCCTCGCCGAGATCGCCGCCGATGGGGCCCTCCCGCTCTCCGACCTCGCCGCCGCCCGCGCGATCACGCCGGATGCCGCCGCCCGCGCCTGCCTCGCCGACCGCGCCGATGATGCCGCCCGCGAAGCCGCCCGCCTCGTGCTCTCGCGCCACGCCCGTCCCGAAGCCGCCTTCGAGGCCGAGGCGCTGGCCGTCCTCCACGACCTGCACGCCCTCGCGGCGTGAGCATGGGGCCGCGAGGGCGCTGTTCGTAAGCTGTGCGCCGCCTTCACTCCTGGCCCGCATGACCTGCCGCGACCTCGCCTCTCTGCTCGCCTACGACCGCTGGGCCACGCGTCGCCTGCTCGATGCCGCCGATAACCTTTCGCCGGAGCAGTACACGTATGCCTTTGGCGAGGGCTTCGCCTCGGTGCAGGGCACGCTCGCCCACGTGATCGGGGCGGGCGCGCTCTGGCTACGCCGGTGGCAGGAGGCGCCGCCGTCCGGACGCCCGGCGTGGATCGACGACCCTTCGCGGGAGACGCTGCGCAGGCACGCCGAGGCGGTCGCGGCGGGGCAGCAGGCGTTCCTTGCGACGTGCACGGATGACGACCTGGGCCGGACGATCCGCTATACCCTCCTGAGCGGCGCGGCGGGCGACGGAACGCTGGAAACCCTCGTGCTGCACGCCGTCAACCACGGCACGCACCACCGGGGGCAGGTGGCGACGATGCTGCGCCGCCTCGGCACGGTCCCGCCCGCGCTCGACCTGCTCCTTTTTCCCGGCGTCTAGCGGACTATTGCAGCGTCACGCTGGCGGTGATGTTGCGGAGCGAGTAGTTGACGAGCGCCTCGTCGGCGTCGAGGTCGTAGCCGCTTACCTGCTCGGTGGGGCTCGCGTAGCGCACGGCGCCGGGGGCGCGGACGCGCCCGGAGCTTTCGTCCCAGACGAGCTGGTCGGCCTGGAGGCTGCGGCCGTTCTGGGCCTGCACCTGCACGTTGCCGCTGGCCGTGAGGCGCCGTTTGGCCTCCACGTACACGACGCGCTGCGCGGTGACGGTGGCGGAGGGCTGCCCCTGCGCGTCGTAGAGCTGCACGGTGACGGGGCTGCCGGTGGAGTCACCGCGGAGGAGGGTGTAGGTGCTGTCGCCCTCATAGGCGGCGAGGTAGGCCGCGTTGACGTGGGCGCGCTCCCGTCCAGCTTCCGAGATGGCAAAGCGGGTGTTCCAGGCCTCACGGGCAGGCGGGCGCGTACTGTCCGGCGGGGCGAAGGACGCAGGCGCCGGGCGCGCGCAGGCGCCGAGGGCGAGCAGGAGCACGTACCCCCACCTGCTGCTTCGCGCTGGACGCGCTCCGCAGCGGTCCTCCCCCAGTTTCGGGGGAGGTGGTCCGAAGGACCGGAGGGGGAGACGGAGGGGGTGAGGGCCGCGTCTCATGCCGCCAGTGTGGCCGTGCCGCCCGACGGGATGCGTGCCCACGCGGTGCGCACGGACGCGCCGCAGCCGCCGAGCCAGCCGGCGAAGGCCGCGAGGAGTGTGTCGAGGGCCGCCTCGTCGAAGGCAGCGGTGGGGGCGTAGACGAGCCCGGCCACGCGCGAGGTGGCGGGCGTGGTCTTGGTGGCGAGGCTGTCCTTGACGGGGGTGAGGAGCGGGGCGTCGTCGGCGGCGCGGGCGCCAAGGACGAGGTCGGCGAGCGCGATCTCCTGCCCGGCGTGGTTGAAGACGTAGGCCTCGCCCGCGCGCCCGCGCCGGACGGTGAAGGCATCGGCGCCCGGCGAGGCCGAGGTCCCACAGCGAGATCGGCACGAGGTGGTCGAGGCTGAGGGCGTTGCACACGTCCACGACGCTGTTGACGCGCGGAAACGTGCCCTCGCCCGCCGCGCGGAGCAGGTACTCGGCGGCGGGCTTGGCGCGTCCGGTGGGCTTGTAGGCGCCGTGGCGGAGCGCGTCGCGCGCGGCCTGCCGGCGCGTTTCGAGCGCGTCCGAGAGCCCGGCGCCCCGTTCGGCGATGACGCGGGCGAGGTACTCCTCAAAGCCGTCCGGCACCGCTTCCATCTCCACGCCCTCGGCGAGGACGGCGCCGAAGCGCAGGCGCGGGTCGGCGAGGGCGTCGTTGATCGTGATAGACATGCGGCCGGGACGCGCGGCAAGCCGCACCGGTTTCCGGAGCCGTGGAGGGCCGCCTCAGAGCGGGGGCGCAGCCCTCTCCTCCGTCATGCCCGCGCCGGTGGGAATCCCGGGCATGTTGAACGCTGGACAGGATTTCTGGGTCGTCTGAAAGGACGAACCCGAAGCAGCGCGAGCGGGGATGCTGTTGGAGAGGTCGTCGGCTTACGAACGAATCTCTGCGGGGGCTTGACAGAGCGGCGCGGGCACCCCTAGCTTGTCACTGTACTAAGACTGTATCACAGTGCTGCTCAAGCCCAATCCGTCCTCGGGCGTGCCGATCTACCTCCAGCTCATGGAGCAGATCAAGCATGCCGTGGAAACCGGCGCGCTCCGGGCGGGCGAGCAGTTGCCCGGCATCCGCCCCCTCGCCGAGGCGCTCGTCATCAACCCGAACACGGTGGCGAAGGCCTTCCGGGAGCTGGAGCACGAGGGCGTGCTGGAGCTTCGGCACGGCTCGGGGGCCTTCGTGGCCTCCGCCGCCCCGCAGCAGGCCGGGGCCGACCGTGTCCGCCAGGCCCAGCCGCTCGCCCGCGCGCTCGCCGAAGGCCTCCGCGACCGGGGCCTCACCGAGGACGAGGCGCGCCGCCTGTTCGATGCCGAGGTCGTGCGGGCCTACGCCACTGCTCTCGTCGCCCTCCAGTCCCCCCGCTGACGTTCACTCCCGTCCCGATGGATGCTATCGTTCAGACGCACGGCCTCTCGAAACGCTACGGGCGCTTCGAGGCCGTGCGCGACCTCGACCTCACCGTGCCCGCCGGCACGATCACCGGCTTTCTCGGCCAGAACGGCGCCGGCAAGAGCACGACGCTCAAGATGCTGCTCGGCATGGTGCGCCCCACGGGGGGCACGGGCACCGTGTTCGGCCACCGCATCGACGACCCGAAGGCGAGCCTGGAGATCCGGCGGCGCGTGGCGTACGTGGCCGAAGACAAGCGCCTCTACGACTACATGACGGTGGGCGAGATGGTGCGCTTCACGCGGGCCTTCTTCCCGGGATGGCGCGCGGACCTGGAGCGCCGCCTGCTCGACGAGTTCAACCTGCCGCCCGAGCGGCGCGTCAAGAAGCTCTCGAAGGGGATGCGCACGCAGCTCGCGCTCCTGCTCGCCTTCTGCCGGGGCGCCGACCTTCTCATCCTCGACGAACCCACCGAAGGCCTCGACCCCATCGTGTCGGAGCAGGTGCTCCGGCTCGTGGTGGAGCTGGCGGGAGAGGGGACAGCGGTGTTTTTCTCCTCGCACCACGTGTCGGAGGTGGAGCAGGTGGCCGAGCACGTCCGCATGATCGACCGGGGGCGGCTGCTCATGGACGCCCCCCTCGACCGCATCCGCGCCGACTACCGCCGCGTGGATTTCGTGTTCGACGAGCCCGAGACCGCCGGGGAGCTGGCGCCGTTTGCGGCGGCGGGCGTCGAACGGATGGCCGTGGCGGGGCGGACGGTGTCGGTGCTCGCGAGCGGTAACGTGGACGGCATCATCGTCGAGGGGCTGGGGCGCCACGCGCTCGCCTTCGACGTGCACCCGGTGTCGCTCAAGGAACTGCTGCTCGGGCTGCTCAACCGCTGAGATCGCCATGCTCTGGTACAAGGCGTGGGTCGAAACCCGCTTCCGCTTTCTGCTCGGCGCGCTCGTGCTCGTGGCGCTGTGCGTGTTCTTCGTGGCGGGCCATCCGTACATCGTCGGGCAGTGGGCGCGCGACCGCGTGCTGCACCCGGACTGGTCGGAGCCCGTGTGGCTACCCCGCGCGATGCAGGACTACCCGTTTTTCATCTGGCACTTTCTGCACGGCTCGCTCTACCAGCAGGTGTGGGCGCTCTTCGCGATCCTGCTCGCCTTCGGGGGCGTGGCGCGGGAGGCGGAGCAGGGCGTGGCGGCCTTCACGCTTGGCCTGCCGGTGAGCCGGGGGCGGGTGGAGCGCGTGCGGGCCGTGGTCGGGGTGCTCGAAGCGGTGGCGCTCGGGCTGTTGCCCGCGCTCGTGGTGCCGCTCGTGTCGCGCGTGCTCGGGCAGCCGTATCCGGTGGCGCACGGGCTCGTGCACGGCGGGCTCCTCGTGCTGGGGGGGCTCGTGTTCTACGGCTTCGGGGCGTGGCTGTCGGCGGCGGTGCGGGGCGAATACACGCCCGTGCTGGTGGGGCTGTGCGTGGTCGCGCTCGTCTACTTCATCGTCCAGCCCTACGCGGACGATGTCACGGTGGCGCCGCTCGCCGTGCGGCTCGTCAACGTGCCGGCGGTGATGGCCGGGCCGGCGGACCTTGCGGCGGGGCTCCCGTGGGCCGGCCTCGCCATGAGCCTCGCGGCGGCGGGCGTGCTGCTGCGCGGGGCCTTTCGCCGCGTCGAACGCCAGGATTTTTAACCCTCTCTCGCTGCATGTCGCACGCGCCCTCTGCCCTCCTCTACAAGGCCTGGCTCGAAACACGGGGCCGGTTTCTGTTCGCCACCGGCCTGGCCGCGCTCATCGTCGTGCTGGCGGTGCTCCGGGCGCCCTCGACGCTCGACGTGCTCTCGCAGGGGGGCCGGGCGATGGGCTACGGCGAATACCTGTGGCTCTCGACATTTGGGGGCTACCTCCAGGCCATCTGGGTGATCGCGGCCGTGCTGCTCGGGCTCGGGGGCCTGCTCCGCGAGCGGGCGGCGGGCAGCAGCACGTTCACGCTCGGGCTCCCCGTGGCGCGGTGGACGCACGTGGCGGCGCGAACGTTCGTCGCCGTGGCGGAACTGGCGGTGATGGGCGTGCTGCCGGCCGTCCTCGCCGCAGCGCTCTCGGGGGCGACCGGCGCTCCCTTTCCGCTCGGCGAGGCGCTGCGGTTCGGCGTGGCCCTTGTGGGGGGCGGGCTCGTGTTTTTCGGATGGGGCCTGCTCGTGGCGCACATCGTGCAGGGCGAGTTCGCCGCGCCGGCGGTGGCCCTCGTCGTGGTGGCCGCCGCCTTCTTCGTGATGAAGACGCCGGCGCTCACGCCCTTCAACGTGTTCAACGTGATGAGCGGCGCCGGCCACCTCGACGACCGCACCTACTTCTTCGAGGCCCCGTTTCCGTGGCGCCCGCTCGTGGTCTGCACCGGGCTCGGCCTCGCCATGAGCGCCGCTGCCGTGGCCGCCATCGCCCGGCGGGAGTTTTAGACGAGGTCAGCGCAGCGCCTCCCGTCGCCATCACGAGGAGCACTGCGGCGAGGGCGCTCTCAGGATCGGCTACCTGAAACGGGGAGGATGCTTCGCGCTGCTCGGGATGCGGTCGTACGGCCCCTATCCCTCGCGTAGCGCCTGCAGGAACGCGGCCCCGTAGCGGGCGAGCTTGGCCTCGCCGACGCCGGTGATCGCGCGCAGCTCGTCCTCGGTCTGCGGCGAGCGCTCGGCCATCTCGCGGAGCGTGCGGTCGGAGAAGATGACGTAGGGGGGCACGCCCTGCTGCTTGGCCAGCTCGAAGCGGAGCGTGCGCAGCCCTTCGAAGCGCACCTGCCCGGCGCCCGTGGGCACGACGGCTTCGGCGGCGGCCTTGCGCTTGCGCGTCTTTTTGGGCGGGTTCGGGTCCTTGCGCAGCAGCACCGTCTGCTGCCCCTTGAGCACCGGTCCGGCGGCCTCGGTGAGGCGCAGGCGCCCGTACGAGTCGATGTCGATGGTGAGCAGGCCGGAGGCGACGAGCTGCCGGAGCGCGCTGCGCCACTCGGGCGCCTCCAGGTCGGTGCCGACGCCGAAGGTGGGCAGCCGGTCGTGCCCGAAGCGCTTCACCTTCTCCGTCGCCTCGCCGCGCAGCACGTCCACCACGTGGGCGGTGCCGAAGCGCTGCCCGGTGCGCACGATGGCGCTCATGGCCTTCTGCGCGGCGAGCGTGGCGTCCCACGTCTCCACCGGATTCAGGCAGGTGTCGCAGTTGCCGCAGTGCTCGGCGCCCTCCTGCCCGAAGTAGGCCAGCAGCACGCGGCGGCGGCAGTCGGCGGTCTCGCAGTAGCCCACGATGGCGTCGAGCTTGTGGCGCTCCACCCACTTGTGCGCGCCCTCCGAGCCGGAGGTGTCCATCATCCGGCGCTGCTGCACGATGGCGCCGAGGCTGTAGAGCATCCACGCCTCGGCGGGGTCGCCGTCGCGCCCGGCGCGGCCCGTCTCCTGGTAGTACGCCTCCGGCGACTTCGGCACGTCGAGGTGGACGACGAAGCGCACGTTGGGCTTGTCGATGCCCATCCCGAAGGCAATGGTGGCGCACATGACCACGCCCTCCTCGCGCAGAAAACGCATCTGGTTCTGCTCGCGCGTCGCGCTGGGCAGGCCGGCGTGGTAGGGCAGGGCGGGGATGCCCTGCTCGCAGCAGGAACGCGGCGGTGCGCTCCACCTTGTCGCGCGAGAGGCAGTAGACGATGCCGGCCTCGCCCCGGTGGTCGTCGAGGAAGGCGAGCAGCTGGCGGCGCGGCTCGTCGGAGAGGTCGACGCGGTAGCGGATGTTGGGCCGGTCGAAGCCGGTCACGAACAGGTCGTCCTCCGCCATGCGGAGGTGGCCGAGGATGTCGCGCTGCGTGGGCGCGTCGGCGGTGGCGGTGACGGCCACGAAGGGCACGCCGGGGAAGCTCTCGCGCAGGCGCCCGAGGTCGCGGTACTCGGGGCGGAAGTCGTGGCCCCACTGGGAGATGCAGTGCGCCTCGTCGATGGCGACGATGGCCACGTCGATGTCGCGCGAAGCGGTCGAGGAAGCCGTCCATCATGAGCCGCTCGGGGGCCACGTAGAGCAGGTCGAGCCGCCCGTTGTGGAGGTCCGAGAGCACCTTGCGGCTCTCCACGGCGCCGAGGCTGGAGTTGAGCGCGGCGGCCTTGACGCCGAGCTGGCGGAGCGCCTCCACCTGGTCCTGCATGAGCGCGATGAGCGGGCTCACGACGATGCCGACGCCGGGGCGCACGAGCGCCGGCACCTGGTAGCACAGGCTCTTGCCCGAGCCGGTCGGCATCACGCAGAGCGCGTCGTGCCCGCCGAGCAGGCGTTCGACGACCTCCTCCTGCGCGCTCCGGAAGCTGTGGAAGCCGAACACGCGGTGCAGCACCTCGTGCGCCGCTTCGAGCGAAGGCGCGCGGGGGGCAGCGAGGGCAGGTTCGGGCATGAGGACAGGCACAGCGGGAAGGAGGGCGAACGCGGCCCGCACGCTACGGTGCCAGGGTGACAGCAGGGCGTCCTCACCCGCCCGGCGCTGCGCGCGGCTTCCGTCCGCCGCTGCCCGTGGCTTCGTCAGAGGGCAGCGTGGCGCGGGAACGCCGCCGAAGTGCTCGCCCTTGCAGGCTTACGGCGTGCCCGTGCTACAGGTCGCCAAGCTGGGGGCGCAGGAGCACTTCCTCGACGACGGTGCGGCCGGAGAGCTTCCACGCGGCGAGGGCGAAGCGCCGCGACGTCCTCCGGGGGCATAAAGCGGTCGTCGGGCTGCTCCGTGCCGTCCCACGAGGGCGTGCGCGTGGCGCCGGGCAGCAGGGTGGTGACGCGCAGGCCCTGCGCCTTCGTCTCCTCACGCACCACGCGGGCGAGGCCGAGCAGGCCGTGCTTGGCGGCGCAGTAGGCCGCGCCGCCGGGATAGCCGCGCACGCTCGCCACGGAGCCCATGTAGAACAGGTGCCCGGCGCCGCGCGCGGCCATCGCGCCGAGAAAGGCGTGCGTGGTGAGGAAAGCGCTCGTGAGGTTCACGTCGAGCTGCGCGCGGAACAGCGCGGGCGTCGTCTCGAAGAGGGAGCCGGGCACGAACGCCCCCGCGTTGACGACGAGCACGTCCGGCACCCCGAGCGCGGCGGTGACGGCGGCGGCCATCGCGGTCACAGCCGCCTCGTCGGTGACGTCGCACGGAAACGCGTGGGCCTCGGCGCCCTGCGCGCGGCACGCCTCGGCGGCGGCGGTGAGCCGGTCGGCGCTCCGGGCGACGAGCGCGAGGCGGGCGCCGGGTTCGGCGGCGAAGGCGTGGGCAAAAGCTCTGCCGAGGCCCTGAGAGGCGCCGGTGATGAGGACAACAGGCATGGAGCAGCGGCGCGGAATGTCACCGCAAGGTAATGGGCGCGCGAACGCCCCATGAACTCGTCAACGCGAAGCGCTTTGCTCACACGAGGGCAACGGATCCTCCTTCGCCCCTTGACAACCGACCCGGCACTGGCGGTTTGACCCTCGGCCTCCCAACCGAGGTCTTTACCGCTCGAATCCTATGGAGACCACTCCACTCTATACCGGCGCCTTCGGGCACCCGCTCGCCCTCTTCAACCACGCCGCCCACGGCCGCTGCGCCCACTGCGCGCACGAAGGCCGCTGGGACGACCATGGCGACCACCTGCGCTGCCGCACCTGCGGCGCCAACCCGCTTGGGCGCGCCGCCGACGCGCTTCCGCTGCCCGCCATCGGCGACGCCTCCATCGTGCACACCTGGACCGACCCGGTGCTGGAGACGCCGCTCGCCGCGTGGTGCGCGGGCCTGCTCGACACTGCCGCCGCCTGGCTCAACGCGCAGGCCGACCGCCTGCGCACGCCCTCGGGTTCGCACCCGGCGCCGGGGGCGGCGTAACGGGCGGGGCATCTTGCCCGGCGGCGGCGGCGTAGCTTGGCGGCATGACCCGCCGCGACCGCACCGCCGCCGTGCTCGAGACCCTCCGCGCGCACATCCCGCGCCCGGAAACCGAGTTGCAGGCCCGCAACCCCTACGAACTGCTCGTGGCGGTGGCGCTCTCGGCGCAGTGCACGGATGCGCGCGTGAACACGTCACGCCCGCGCTCTTTGCCGCGTACCCGGACGCCGCCGCGCTTGCGGTCGCCGAACCCGAGGAGGTGCTGCCCTACATCCGCAGCATCTCGTACCCCAACAACAAGGCCAAGCACCTTGTGGGCGCCGCCCGGCGGATCGTGGAGGCGCACGGCGGCGCGGTGCCGGCTACGCGCGAGGCCCTTGAGGCGCTCCCCGGCGTGGGGCGCAAGACGGCGAATGTGCTCCTCGCCGTCGCCTTCGACGAGGCCGCGTTTGCCGTGGACACGCACGTCTACCGCGTCGCCCACCGCCTCGGCCTCGTGCCCGACGCCGCCGACACGCCGCGCAAGGTGGAAGACGCGCTCACAAAGGACATCCCCCCCGCCGACTGGAACGAGGCGCACCACCTGCTCATCCTCCACGGGCGCTACACCTGCCTCGCCCGCGCGCCCCGCTGCGACGCGTGCCCGCTCACCGAGGTGTGTCCGTTCTTCGCCGCCCTGCAGGCGCTCCCGCCCCCCCTCGCCGGGCTCGACCCGAAGCAGGGCCGCTACTTCAGCCCATCGTCGGGCCGCTACTTCGACGCGCCGGGCACCAAGACCGACCGCCACGGCACCGAGCAGCCCACCGACCCCTACACGGGCGCGATGACGGTGTACGACGCGCGAACGGGCCAGAGTTTGAAGCGCGTCAAGGACTACCGCGTGTGAGGATTCACGGACGCGTACCGCCAAATCACCGGAAGCGGGGATAGGCAGCGGGGCCCCCGGGGCCGCATCATGGAAGGTGATAAACCCCCTGCCTTCTCCGATGCGCCGCCTCCTGCTGTTCGCCGTTCTGCTCGCCCTCGCTGTCCCCGCCCGTGCCCAGGTGCCCACCGCGGCGGAGGAGGCCCGGTGGGACCGGCCGTTCGCCTCGACCACGATGAACTTCGCGGGGGAGGGCGTTGGGGCGGCGGAGTTCGCCGACGGGCGCGTGTTCCTCGGCGGCTTCGACGGCGGCGCGCCCCGCGTGGCCCTGTGGGCGAACCGCCGGTGGACCGAACTCGTGCCCCTCCGGGGGCGCGTCGTCCGTACGCCCGTTGTCACGCCGGACGGGCGGCTCTACGTCTTCCTCGGCTCGCTGACCTCGACGGGCGGCGACATCTTCGAGGTGCTGGACGGCGGCGCGCTCCGGCCGCTCGGCCTCGGGGGCGGCACCAACTCGACGCGCCTGTTCGCCGGACCGCAGGGGCGGCTGTGCGCCGTCGGCGACCTCGGCGGCAGCGCGGGCCGGCTCGCCTGCTACGATGGGGCTGCGTGGACGACGCTCGGCACGGCCGCCGGAAGCAACGCGTTCCTGTACGACGCCGCCGTCGGAACGGACGGCCGGATCTACGTGACCGGCGACTTCACGAGCGTCAACGGCGTGGCCGCCCGCTTCGTGGCCGCGTGGGACGGCGCGGCGTGGGCGGCCGTCGGCGACGCCGCGCCGTTCGGGACGACCTTCCGGCAGGGCTTCCGCATCGCCCTCGACGGGGCCGGCCGCGTGCTCATCACGACGCAGGAGACCGTCAACAACGCGACGCGCTACCGGCTGTGGGCCTTTCCGGCGGGTGGGGCAGGGCTGTGGGCCGAACTCCCGACAACGTCCGCGTTCTACGGCCGCACGCTCGTGACGGCCAACGGCGGGGCCGTCTACACCGTGATCTTCGACGTCAACGGCGGCCAGCTCTCGACGCTCGCGCGCGTGGACGGGAGTGCGCTCGTGCCGGTCGGGGTGGGCTCGGGCGGGTCGGTGAACACGCTCGCGCCCGGCGCCAACGGCGGCCTGCTCGTTGTCGGGACGGTGCCGAGCTTCGGCAACCTGAGTGCGCGCGGCGTCGTCCGCTACGACGGGACGCAGTTCCGCGCCTACGGTGACGGGCTCACGGGCGAGGGCGTGCCGAACTTCGAACACCTCGCGGCGCGCGCCGGGGGCGTCTGCGTGGGCGGCGACGTGATGACGGCGGGTGGGCTCGTCCAGCGGCGCCCGCTGAACTCGACGCTCCTCCCCTACGGCGTCGCGTGCTGGACGGGCGCGCGGTGGGACACGCTCGCCGCGCCGATCCCGAACGGCACGGCCTCGGGCGCGGGGCAGAACAACATCCAGCTCGGCGCGCTCGTCTCCGACGCGGCCGGGCGGCTCTACGCGAGCGTCGCCACCCGCGAGGGGACGACGACCGGGCGGGCGTCTTCCGCTACGAGAACGGCGCGTGGACCCGGCTTGGCGGCCTGTTCGCCAACCTCACGCTCCGCCTCGCGCTCGCCCCCGACGGCACGCTCTACGGCTTCGGCACGCCCGCCGGCGCCACGGCCGCCCGCGTGCAGCGGTGGACGGGCGCCGCGTGGGCGGACGTCGGCGCGATGACGGCGCAGAGCGTCGCCAAACTCGTCGTCACCGGCGACGGGACCGTGTGGGCCTCCGGCGCGCTCACCGTGGACGGCGCGACCGTCACGCTCGCGCGCTTCGACGGCAGATCGTGGGCGCCGCCGCCCGCGCCCGCCGGCACGCCGATCGCGCTCTACGGCCAGAACATCCTCGCCGGGCCGGGCGCGAGCCTCATCACGACGGGCGTGCAGTTCTACAACGCTGCTTTCCAGGTCGCCTTCGACGCCCGCGTCGCCCGCCTCGACGGGTCGACGTGGACGAAGCTCGGCGACCCGTCGTTCACGACGACGAGCGCGACGGTGCTCGCCCAGGACGGCCGCGGCAACGTGTTCGCCACCGGAACGGGGCCGTCCGGCGAGGGGCTCACGCGCAACGCCGTCTACCGCTACGACGCCAGGGCGACGACGTGGACGCGCCTCACGACCGGCTTCGACACGGACACCCCTACTGCGCTCCTCCACACGGGCAGCACGCTCTACGCCGCCGGCGACTTCACCGCCGTCGGGACGACCCCTGCCTACGGGTTCGCCCAGTGGACGGACCCGACGTCCGTTGCTGTTGCTCCCGCGCCCCGTTCTGCCCCAGATGGGTTCCGGCTCCAGCTTGCGCCCAACCCGGCCCGCTCCCATGCCACCGTCCTGCTCACGCTTGGGCGCGCACAGACCGTCCGTGCCGCCGTCTACGACGTGCGCGGCCGCGAGGTGGCCTTCATCTTCGAGGGCGCACTCCCGGCCGGCGAGTCCCATCTCGACGTGCTGCTGCCCGGGCTTGCGGCGGGCGTGTACCTCGTGCGCATCGACGGCGACAACTTCCGCGTCGCGCGTCCCCTTTTCGTCGCGCGGTGACGGGCGCAAAGGGAACGGAGGGCGGCTTTGAGGGCGTAGCCTGCGCTCTGATTCCTTCCTCTTCATGAACAAGCACCTGCTCCTCATCCTCGACGGCTACGGCATCGCCGAAGACCCGTCCGTGTCGGCCATCGACGCGGCGAAGAAGCCGTTTCTCGACGCGCTCTTTGCCGCCCACCCGCACGGCACGCTCCAGGCGAGCGAACGCGCAGTGGGCCTGCCAGTGGGGCAGATGGGCAACTCCGAGGTGGGCCACATGAACCTCGGCGCCGGGCGCGTGGTCTACCAGGACCTCGTCCGCATCGACGCGGCGATTGAGGACGGGACGTTCTTCGCCAACCCGGTGCTCGTCGGCGCCGTGCGGCACGCGAAGGCGCGCGGCACGAAGCTCCACCTCTTCGGCCTCTTCTCCGACGGGGGCGTGCACAGCCACCTCGCGCACCTGTTCGCGCTCCTCCGGCTCGCCGCCCAGGAAGGGCTCGGCACCGATCAGGTGTTCGTTCACGCCTTCACCGACGGGCGCGACACCGACCCACACGCAGCCGGCGACGTGTACGTGCAGGCGTTCGAGGCGGCCGCGCAGGCGGCGAGGCGTCGGGCGGATCGCGCACCATCGTGGGGCGCTACTACGCGATGGACCGCGACCACCGCTGGGAGCGCACCGAGCGCGCCTACCGCCTCCTCACCGAGGGCGAGGGCGCCGAGCGCCGCGAGCGCGCAGGCGCCGTCGAGGCGAGCTATGCGGCGGGCGTGACCGACGAGTTCATCGACGCCCGTCGTGCCGTCGACGCCGGCGGGCCTCGTGGAGGACGGCGACGCCGTGATCTTCTACAACTTCCGCTCGGACCGCGCCCGCCAGCTCACGCGCGCCTTCATGGACGACAGCTTCGACGGCTTCGCCCGCGCCGTGCGCGCCCGCGACCTCCACTACGCCTGCTTCGCCGAGTACGAGCCGCGACTTCGCGCTTCCCGTCGCGTTTCCCCGGCAGGACCTCACGCAGACGCTCGGCGAGGTGATCGCGCAGGCGGGCGGCACGCAGCTCCGCGCCGCCGAGACCGAGAAGTATCCGCACGTCACCTACTTCTTCTCCGGCGGGCGCGAGGACCCGTTTCCGGGCGAGGACCGCCTCCTCGTGCCCTCGCCCAAGGTGGCCACCTACGACCTCCAACCCGAGATGAGCGCGCCCGTGCTCGCCGCGGCGCGTGGCGCAGCGCCTCGCAAGCAGCAGCCAGACTTCGTCGTCGTCAACTTCGCCAACCCGGACATGGTGGGCCACACGGGCGTCTTCGAGGCCGCCGTGCGCGCGGTCGAGGCCACCGACGCCGGCGCGCGAACGGATCGTAGAGGCGGCGCTCGCGCAGGGCTACGGCGTCGACCCTCCTCGCCGACCACGGCAACGCCGACAAGATGCGCAACCCGGACGGCAGCCCCCACACGGCCCACACGCTCGCCCTCGTGCCGCACCTCATCATCCACCCCGACGTGCAGGCCCCGCCCCGCGCCGGCAAGCTCGGCGACGTGGCGCCGACCATCCTGCACCTGATGGGCGTGCCGATCCCGGACACCATGACGGGCGACGTGCTTGTGTGAGGAGGGCACCGGGGACCTTGCCTCGCCTCCTACAGCGCTTCTTTCGTGCTCGGGAGCGCATCGCCGCCGGCATCGCGGGCGACGGCCATGCGGAGCGCGCGGGCGACGGCCTTGAAGATCGCCTCGACGCCGTGGTGGGCGTTGGTGCCGTAGAGGAGGGTGGCGTGCAGGTTGCACCGGGCCTCGGTGGCGAAGCTGCGCCAGAAGTGCTCGACGAGCTCGGTGGAGAAGTCGCCCACCTTTTCGCGCGTGAACGCGGCCTCCACGACGCAGTAGGCGCGGCCCGAAAGGTCCACCACTGCCCGCGCGAGCGCCTCGTCCATCGGCACGTAGGCGTGGCCGTAGCGCTGCACGAACGCCTTGTCGCCGAGGGCTTCGCGGAAGGCCTGCCCGAGGGCGAGGGCCACGTCTTCGGCGGTGTGGTGGTCGTCTACGTGCAGGTCGCCCGCGCAGGTCACGGTGAGGCCGAAGCGTCCGTGCCGCGCGAACAGGTCGAGCATGTGGTCGAGAAAGCCGAGGCCGGTGGCGTGCCGGTAGCCCGCTTCGGGCGCATCGAGCGCGAGCGCGACGGCGATGTCGGTCTCGGCGGTTTTGCGGTGGACGGTGGCGGAGCGGGGCGTGAGCGCGGCGGGCATACGGCAAGGGCGGAGCAGGCCCCAAGATAGGCGGGGCGTCCGCCGGGGTAGACGCCGGGCGCGGCGGGGTCCGTGCAGCATCGAAGGAACGGCCCGGTTGCACCGGCTCCGGCGCGGCGGCACGTAGATTGACCCCCCGTTTCCTGTGCCCCCGCCGCCCCTGCGCGGCGCCTCTCCCGGCCCCCTCATGGACGATTCGATCTTGTTGCCCGTTGGTACCGTGCTCGGGGGCCAGTACGCCGTCGAAGGCGTGCTCGGCAAGCCCGGCGGCTTCGGCATCGTCTACCTCGCGCGCGACCAGCGCCTCGACGCGCACGTGGCCGTCAAGGAGTTCTTCCCGCGCACGATCGCCTCGCGCAGCGCCGACGGCCTCACGCTTCGCCCCAACACGCCCGATGAGGCCGAGGCCCTGGAGGTCGGCAAGCGCAAGTTTCTGGAAGAGGCCCGCCTGCTCGCCCGCTTCCAGCACCCCGGCGTGGTGCGCGTGCGCGGCTTCTTCGAGGAGCACGGCACGGCCTACCTCGTGATGGACTACCTCGACGGGCTGCCGCTCTACCAGTACGTCGAGCGCCAGGGCGGGCGCGTGCCCTACGACACCGCCCTCGGCATCGCCCAGCCCATCCTGTCGGCGCTCACCGAACTGCACGAGGCGGGCGTGCTCCACCGCGACATCGACCCGCACAACGTCTACATCACGCGGCGCGGGCAGGTGGTGCTGCTCGACTTCGGCTCGGCACGCGAGGCCACCGAGCAGGCCACACAGGGCCTGTCGGTCGTGGTCAAGCACGGCTACGCGCCCTACGAGCAGTACGGCAGCAAGGAGCGCCAGGGGCCGTGGACGGACGTGTACGCGGTGGGCGCGATGCTCTACCGGATCGTAACGGGCGAGATGCCGCCGCCCGCCACCGAGCGGGTCGGGCAGGACGACCTGCGCCCGGTGCGCACGCTCGCCCCGGACGTGCCGCCCTCGGTGGCCCGCGCCATCGAGCACGCGCTCGCGGTGCAGCCCAAAGACCGCCCGCAGAGCGCCGCCGCCCTAGAGGACGAACTTATCGGCGAGGGCGTGGAGGAGGAGCCGCCGCCCGCCGCCCCGGTGTCGGCCCCGGTGGCCGCCGCGCCGCCGCGCCGCGCGGCCTACACGTACGCGCCGGAGGAGGAGGAAGCCCCCCGCAAGCGCATGGCGTGGTGGATGTGGGCGGTGCCGCTTGTCGTGTTCGCCCTCGGCGGGCTCTACCTCGCCACGCGCCGCAATAGCACCCCCTCAGCGCCCCGCCGCCGCCCGCTCCCGCCGACACGACCACGCAGGCCGCCGCGCCCGATACCGCCGCCGCGCCCAAGCCGGTCGAAGGCACCGGCATCCTCCAGCGCATCCGCGGGCGCGTCGTGACGATTGGCATGGCGACCTTCCAGGCCCCCGAGGCGATGCGCCTGGGCTCGTTCGAGCGGGGCGATTCGGTGCGCTACCGCGCTGATGGCACCGGCACGCTCCTCGAACTCCGCAAGCTCGCCGCCGCGCCCAAGCCGAAGCCCGACACGCTGCGCACCGTGCCCCCGCCCCCGGCCCCGCGCGACACGACGCCCGCGCCGCCCCCGCCCGACACCGTGGGCCGCCCCGCACCCCCGCCCGTGCCGCCCCCCGACTCCGGCCCGCCCGGCGACGCCCCGAGCGCCGAGGTGCGCGTCTTTCTCGACCGATTCCTGTCCCTCTCGTCGCGCAACGACCTCTCGGTGACGGCCTACTACGCCCCCAAAGTGGACCGCTACTTCTCCCGGCGCAACGTCTCCCGCTCCGATATAGCCGACGAGTTTCGCACCTACAGCACTAGGTGGCCCGACCGCCGCTACTCGCTCGCGGGCGACCCCGTCGTGGTAGACCAAGGGCCGGGCTACGTGACCGTCGAGGCGCCGGTGCGCTACCGCGTCGCCAACGACGACGAGGCCCGCTCGGGCACCCGGACGACGCGCTACAAGGTGTCTACCAAAGGCGGACGGCTCGCCCTGCGCGAGATCGCCGAGCTGTAGGGCCGAATAAGAGGAAATCGGCAACCCGGATATCGCGTCCGGCCGCGCGCGTTCAGGGGCCCTTTGCCGACCTGCGCCGCATGCATTTCTCGCTCGACACCACCGACGCCGCGACCGCGGCCCGCGCCGGGCGCCTCACGCTCGCCCACGGCGTCGTCGAAACGCCCACGTTCATGCCGGTGGGCACCGTGGGCACCGTGAAAGGGATCTCGCCGCGCGAACTCCGCGACGACGTGCGCGCCGGGATGATCCTCGGCAACACGTACCACCTGTTCCTGCGCCCCGGCCTCGACGTGCTCCGCGCCGCCGGCGGCCTCCACCGCTTCATGGGCTGGGACGGCCCCATCCTCACCGACTCCGGCGGCTTTCAGGTGTTCTCGCTCGCCGCGCGGCGCAAGCTCATGGAGGAGGGCGTGCGCTTCCAGAGCCACATCGACGGCACCCGCTACCTGTTCACGCCCGAGTCCGTCGTGGACGCGCAGCGCGCCATTGGCTCCGACGTGATGATGGTGCTCGACGAGTGCCCGCCCGGCACCGCCGACGAAGCGTACGCGCGCCGCTCGAACGACCTCACTGTCCGCTGGGCCGAGCGGGCGCGCACGCACGCGGAGGTCTCCGGCCCGCGCTACGGCTACGAGCAGGCGCTGTTCGCGATCGTGCAGGGCGTCGTGTATCCGGAGCTGCGCCGCGCCTCCGCCCGTGCGCTCGTGGCGCTCGACTTTCCCGGCTACGCCATCGGCGGCCTCTCGGTCGGCGAGCCGACCGAGGCGATGTACGCCATGCTGGAGGTGGTGACGCCCGAACTGCCCGCCCACAAGCCGCGCTACCTGATGGGCGTGGGCACGCCGGCCAACCTCATCGAGGGCGTCGCGCGCGGCGTGGACCTGTTCGACTGCGTGATGCCGACGCGCAACGGGCGCAACGGGACGATCTTCACCACCGAGGGCGTCATCAACATCCGCAACGCCAAGTGGCAGCACGACTTCACCCCGCTCGACCCGGGGCTGCCGCGCGAGGTGG
>CAVUFJ010000003.1:0-17849 GCA_963740755.1 Rhodothermales bacterium | reverse complement strand
TGCTGCCCTCTTCTTGGTTCAGTTCAGTATACCCGCGCGCGTTCATGATCCGCCCCATCGTCGTGCGCCCTGTCTCGTGCGGCCTGTGATCGCCCGCCCGGTGATCCGGCTACGGCCGCTCACGCCTGCCGAGTGCCGCCGCCTTGCCGCCCTCGCTGCCGCGTACGCCACCAAAGCGGCCACCCTCCCCCAACCAACGAAGCGATGAACCTTCGCTCTCGCCTGCAACGCCTCGAAAGTGCCACCGCCACACCGACGCTTGCCCAGCACCGCGCGGCGCTCGAAAGGCTCTCCGCCGCCGACGTGCTCACGCTCTACCGCGAACGGGTGCAGCAGCACGAATCGGCCGAAGACCTCTCCACGCTCACGGCGAACGAGCTGCTGATGCTCTACCGCGAACGGACCTGCTGAACCTCTACCCGAGACGACCATGAAGCCCAGCACCCGCCGCGCCGCCGCACTCGCTCAGAAGGCCGAAGCGAAGATGGAAGCCGAACGGCAGGCATCCATCCCCTACGTCCACACGATCCATTCGCACGCCTCGCCCCAGACGGATAAGGAGTGGGCAGAGAACGCCGAGGCCCGCCGTCTACTCGACGAAGCCGCCGCCGGCCGCGTCCGCATCGGCCACCATATGCGGGTGGTGAGGACGCGCGAAGACTTGGAGGCAGAGGACTTCCCCGTCCGGCCTACGGAGGCGTAGCGAGGCAGGGAGACCGCACTACGCGGACGCCTCGCCCTTCTTGACGAGCACGTACTGAGGGCCGTCAACCCGGTAGGGCGTGAACGCCTCCACGATCCGGCGCCGCAATGCTGTGAGCGATGATTCCGGGTTTCCCACGGCCCGCGCGAACGTCGGGTGCTTCACGCCAAGCTGCTCGGCTGCCTGTACCTGTGTGAGCCCAGAGGCCGCCCACGCTTCGCGGGCAAGGTCGCAGAGGTCGATTCGGAGAGAGGCGTTTGGGGGTCCATCGTGTGGGAGAGGCTGGTTGCGGGATGATACCCGATTAGAGTATGAAGAACCCGTAACCCGAATTGGGTTTATACCCAATTGAAACATAGATACCCTGTTTGGGTATAGAGGGGCAGAACGGCAACCAACCCAACCCCCTCCCCTCCATGCTCACGCCTACCGCCGCCCGCACCCTCGCCGCCTCGCCCTGCGTCGTCTACTTCACGAAGAAGGACGGCACCGCCCGCCGCATGGTCACCGCCCCCACGCCGAGGGCGTCACGGTGAAGGCCGGCCCGATGATCCGCGTGTGGGATGCCGAGAAGGGCGACTACCGCACCGTCAACGCGGCCACCGTCACGCGCATCGTCTCGCTTGCCGCCCGCGCCCGGCGGACCTCGCCCGCACGCCTGAGCGCCGAGAGGCCGCCGCGTGGGCCGACTGCCTTCGACACCGGATACCGCTCCGCCCGCTGAACAACCCACGGCGCCCCGGCCACCTTCACGGCCGGGGCGCCGCGTCTCTACCACCCAACCCCAACCCTACGCCGATGCCTACCCCCAACTCCACGCCCACGCCCGTAGCGCCTGAGCCCGAATCCCTTCAGCGGCGCCTCGACGCCTTCCTCGGCGCCTTCGACGCCTCCGACCGCGCCGCCGTGCTCTACGAAGCTGCCTGCCTGTGGGCTATGACCGCCCTCTCTGGCAACCCCGATGCCGACTGGACCGTCTACCCGCCCGAGAGCCCGCGCCTGACGTGGAGCCCGGCCCACGCGGGCGCCGCCGATACCGCCCGCGTGGAGTGCTCGCTTACGGCCCGCGCCTACACCGTGCCTGCCTCTACGCCCGTGCCGCGCGTGACCTTCGACGGCATGACCAACCACGGCACGGCCGACAAGCTGACGCGGGCGATTCATCCCGACATCGTGACCGACCGGGAGGGGGCGCCCCGCCGCATCGCCGCCCACGCGTGCGAGCTCGACGTGACGGCCGCGCACGCGGTGATAGAAGCGGCGACCGTGCGCCGGCTTGCCGACGTGGCCGCGTGGGGGCTTGAGTGGCCCGCCTACGCCTACGACGAAGTGCCGGGCGAGGTGGCCACGCTCCGGGGCGTCACGCCCGCGAAGTAGGCCACGCCTGAGCCCGTACCGGGGGCGCTTCCTTGCGAGGGGGCGCCCCGCTTGATTTCGTCAATGCCCCGGACAGGCAAAAATCCATTTACCTGTACCCCTACCTGTACCCCCGTCTGTAAACCTTGGCCGCAAGCCCTTGATAATATGGGCGTTGCATCAAATAATGTGCTGCCCGGCGAGGATTCGAACCTCGACTAAGGGCTCCAAAGACCCCTGTGCTGCCGTTACACCACCAGGCAAGGTGAAGCGGCAAACTACGGTTCGGCCCGCCCCTCTGCGCCGTCAAGTGTCGGCGAAAGGCGCGCCGCCCGTGCGATGCTGTCCGGCAGGCGCCCCGCACCGGGCCTGCCATCGTAGATTTGCCCCTGCTTCTGCGCCTGCATCCGGCGCAGGCCCCTGCCCGACGCCCCATGGCCCCTGCCGACGCGCTCGCTGAGCGCCTGCTTCAGCGCTTTCCGCCCGGACCCGCCTACACCGTCGACGCGCTGCGGCGCGATGGGCTGCCCCGCGCACTTGCGCACTTTATCGAGCAGGCCCTCCTGCGCCGCCTCGCCATGGAACGTGAGGTGCTCGACGCCGCCCGCGACAGTGCCCGCTCGCCGTGGTTCGACGCCGCCATGCCCGCCGCCGAGCAGGCGTGGGATGCCTACTTCGACGCCCTCGGCACCACCGCCCGCGTGCCTGCCGACGAATGGCCGCACGCGCTCCGGCAGGCCGCCCGCCAGGTCACGGCCTACCTCCTCCGCCCGGCCTCGGCGCTCGTCGGCTTCGTGTTCGCCGACGAACAGGGCACCCTCCCGGCTGAGGTGGTGCTCCGGCGGATGCGCTACTTCGCCGCCTATCCGTACTTGCAAGACGTGGTGCGCGCCTTTGTACACGACAAGCACCTCGACACGCTCGACCGCAAGGGCTTCGCCTCGCTCCTCCAGCGCATCGAAGCACACGCCGCCGACCGCTACCAGGGCGATGCGTGGGGCGTCCTCCTCGACGACCTGTTCGATACCCTCGGCGAAGGCACGCCGCCCGCCCTTTCGGGCGCGCTCCTCGCCCCGCTCTTTGGCGACAAAGGCCTCCCAGACGTGGCCCGCCGCCTGGCCGCTTCGCCCGCGCCGCTGACCCGCGCGGAGGTGGTGCGGATGCTGGGCGGCGGTGCGCCCGAGCCACCGCCCGCTGCGCCTGTGCCCCCGGCGGTGGAGGCTCCGCCGTCCGCCGCCCCCCTCGAAGAAGCGCCGACGCCAGCGGACCTTCCGCCCATCCCCTCTCCGCGCGATTCACCGGCGCCCGTGCTGCCGGAAGCAGAGGCGCCGCCGATGCGACCGCGCGCCGCACTGCCGCCCGAGCCCTCGCAGGCCGCGCCACGCGTGCCCCGGACGCCCGCGACGAACGATCTTCCGCCGCTGCCACGGCCGCGCCCGTTGGCGCCACCCCCACCGGCGCCCCCGGTGGCGCCGGCCGCCCCTGTGGACGACCGGCGGCCGCTCTGGCAGCGGGTGATGGGCGGTCGCCGCACGTCCGGCGAGGACGACCCGAACGGCCTCGACACCCTGGAAGCGCGCGCCCTCGGCGCCCTCGCCCCGGCCCAGCGGCAGACCATCGTGCGGCAGGTCTTTGGCGGCGATGCGGGGGCGTATGCGGAGGCGCTGCGCCGCCTGGCGGAGGCGCCCTCCTGGACCGAGGCCGCGCGCACGCTGCTGGCCCTGTTCGAAGAACGCGGCGTGGACCTCTACGCCCCCGCCGCTATCGCCTTCACCGATGCCGCCGAGCAGCGGTTTCTATAATCGCCTGAGACATTAGACCTTAGACATTTGATATCAGACATTTGATATTGGATCTGGCCCCAGATGCTGCGGCATAGACCAATGTCTCCTGTCTAATGACCAATGTCTAATGTCAAATATCTAATGACCCCCAACCCATGACGCCCGACGAACGCCTTGCTGATCTGGATGCCCGCCGCGCGGAAGCCCGCCTCGGGGGCGGCAAAAAACGTGTCGAGCAGCAGCACGCGCGCGGCAAGCTCAGCGCCCGCGAGCGCGTAGACCTGCTGCTCGACCCCGGCTCGTTTCAGGAGATGGGGACGTTCGTGCGCCACCAGGTCCACGACTTCGGCCTGCGCAAAGAGCGCCCCTACGGCGACGGCGTGATCACCGGCTGGGGCACCGTGGACGGGCGCACGGTCTACGTGTTCGCGCAGGATTTCACCGTCTTCGGCGGCTCGCTCGGCGATGCGCACGCCCAGAAGATCGTCCGCCTGATGAAGCTCGCGCTCGACAACGGCGCGCCCATCGTCGGCCTCAACGACTCCGGCGGCGCCCGCATCCAGGAGGGCGTGGTGAGCCTCGGCGGCTACGCGGACATCTTCCTGCTCAACACGCTCGCCTCGGGCGTCGTGCCGCAGATCTCGGCCATCCTCGGGCCGTGCGCGGGCGGGGCCGTCTACAGCCCGGCCATCACCGACTTCACGTTCATGGTCAAAGGCACGAGCTATATGTTCGTGACCGGGCCCGAACGTCGTCAAGACCGTCACCAACGAGGAGGTGACGCAGGAGGAACTCGGCGGCGCCGACACGCACGCCTCGCGCTCGGGCGTGGCCCACCTCGCCTGCGAGAACGAGGGCGACGCGCTGCTGCGCATCCGGCGCCTGCTCTCGTACCTGCCGTCCAACTGCGAGGACGCCGCGCCCGTGGCCGCCTCCGCCGAGCCCGA
Organism: Rhodothermales bacterium; assembly: GCA_963740755.1. Lineage (GTDB taxonomy): Bacteria > Bacteroidota > Rhodothermia > Rhodothermales > BA12 > CAVSDF01. Next base: position 13,059 of record CAVUFJ010000003.1, on the reverse strand, counting down.
CGCGCGCCTCGCGGGCGGCCTCGACACGCTCGTGCCGGAGAACGCCAACAAGCCCTACAGCATGCACGACGTGATCGGCGGGGTCGTGGACGCAGGCTCGTTCTTCGAGATCCACCCGGACTTTGCCGGCAACATCGTGGTGGGCTTTGCGCGCATCGGCGGGCGGAGCGTGGGCATCGTGGCCAACCAGCCGTCCGTGCTCGCGGGCGTGCTCGACATCGACTCGAGCACCAAGGCCGCCCGCTTCGTGCGCTTCTGCGACTGCTTCAACATCCCCATCGTGACGTTCGAGGACGTGCCGGGCTTTCTGCCGGGCACCGATCAGGAGTGGCGCGGCATCATCCGCCACGGGGCGAAGCTGCTCTACGCCTTCTGCGAGGCCACCGTGCCCAAGCTCACCGTCATCACGCGCAAGGCCTACGGCGGCGCCTACGACGTGATGAGCTCCAAGCACCTCCGCGCCGACCTCAACCTCGCCTGGCCGACGGCCGAGATCGCGGTGATGGGGCCCAAGGGCGCCGTCGAGATCATCTTCCGCAAGCAGATCGCGGAGGCCGAAGACGGCGCTGCCCGCGAGGCAGAGCTGATCGAAGAGTACCGCGACAAGTTCGCCAACCCGTACGTGGCCGCCGAATACGGCTACGTGGACGACGTCGTGCGCCCCTCCGAGACGCGCGCCCGGCTGATTGCGGCGCTGGAGATGCTCAAGAACAAGGTGCAGGTGAACCCGCGCAAAAAGCACGGCAACATCCCGCTGTAACGGGCCCCTACAGCGGGTCGGTCAGCGGCGCTTGGCGGGGGCGGCGCGGAGCGTGGCATCCGGGTTGATGCGCTCATTGAGGTGGCCTAGCAGGGCGCGTTTGCGGTGGTGCGTTTCGCGGAAGGCGGCGGTAGTAGTCGTCCCATTCGGCGCGGGCATCGAAGGCTTGCGCGACGACGGCGAGCCACTGCGCGGCGCGCTCGTAGCGACTCGAGGAGCCAGCCGCCGCGATGGCCTCGGCCTCGTGCTGGCCCCGTTCGAGCGCCCACTCCGTCTGTGCGCTCCAGGCGGCTTCGGCCACCCGGAGCGCCAGCGCATCGCCGCCCCATGCCAGGGAGCGCCGCCACGATGTGCTTGCACCAGCCGCCCTATTCGTAGGGACACGTACAACGGGCCGCCTGCACCCCGCCTGTGTCGAAGGCGACGACCACCTCGTACGTCTCGGTACCCGTGACGACGGCCTGCAGGCGGTCGGGCCGGAAGTGCAGGGCGGAGACGGCGCCCTGCCGGGTGTACGCCTCGCCCCGGGCGAACACGGCTGGCGTGGAGCGGAACTGGACGAGCGAGCGGTTGAGACCCGGAATCATCGGCGGCGCGTGTTGCCCCAAGGTAACCTCGGTCCGCGCCTAGGAGCGCCATCTCGGGCAGACGTGCGCGGGGGCGGAGGGATTAGCTTGCGGCTCCCTTTCGTAGTGCCCCATGCGCCGATTCTTTCTCCTGCTCGCGCTCAGCGTGCCCCCGCTGGGCGTGCCCGCACTCGTGCAGGCCCAGCCCGTTACGCTTCGCCCCGACCCCTCCCTCCAGGCCTACACGGCGGCGGTCTCGCCGGATACCATCGAGGCGACCGTGCGGCGGCTCGTGGGCTTTGGCACGCGCCACACGCTCTCCACGCAGCGCGCGCCCGCGCAGGGCGTGGGCGCGGCCGCCCGGTGGATCGAAGCCACGATGCGCCGCTACGCCGCCCTTCCCGGCGCCCGCCTCGACGTGCGCCTCGACCGCTTTGTGCAGCCCGTCGCCCCGCGCGTGCCGCGTCCGGCGACGCTCACGAACGTGATGGCCTGGCTCCCCGGCACCGACCCGGCGGACACGCGCGTTTTCCTGATCTCCGGCCACTACGACTCCCGCAACTCGAACGCGCTCGACTCGACCGGCATCGCCCCCGGCGCCAACGACGACGCCTCGGGCACCGCCGCCGTGATGGAACTCGCCCGCGTGCTCGCCGCCGCGCGCTTTCCGGCCACGCTGGTTTTCGCCACCGTGCCGGGCGAGGAGCAGGGCCTGCTCGGCGCCGCCCACATCGCCATGCTGGCCGACTCGCTCGACTGGAACCTCGCGGGCATGATCACGCTCGACATCGTCGGCAACACGACGGGCGGGGCCGGGGCGAAGGACAACCGGACGATCCGCCTGTTTTCGGGGGGCGTGCCGGAACGGAGACGGAAGCCCAGCGGAGCCTCCGCAACGCCATCGGCGGAGAGAACGACAGCCCGGCCCGGCAACTGGCCCGCTACCTCGAAGAAGTCGGCGAGCGCTACGAGCCCGACCGCCGACGTGAAGCTCGTCTACCGGCGCGACCGCTTTCTGCGCGGCGGCGACCACATCCCGTTCTCGGAGCGCGGCTTTGCGGCCGTCCGCATGACCGAGCCGAACGAGGACTTCTCGCGCCAGCACCAGAACGTGCGCACCGAGGGCGGCAAGCCCTACGGCGACCTGCCCGAGAACGTGGACTACGCCTACGTGGCCCGCGTGGCCCGCGTCAACCTCGCCGGCCTCACGAATCTCGCGAGCGCCCCGCCGCCGCCCCGCAACGTCGGCCTCGTCAACGCCGACCTGGGCTACGATGCGACGCTCCGCTGGGAAGCGCCCGCGAGCGCCGGGCGCGTGGCGGGCTACTACGTGCTCGTCCGCGAGACGACGGCGAGCCGCTGGGAGCGCAAGCTGTTCGTGGGCAACGTCACCGAGGTGACGCTCAAGGGCCTTTCGAAGGACGACTTCTTCTTCGCCGTGCAGAGCGTGGACGCAGACGGGCACGAGAGCGAGATCGTGTTCCCGCGCCCGGTGCGGTAGCCCTTCGCACCTGCTGCTGCCGGCCTGTGCCCCCGCCTGCTGCTCCGGCCTGAACGGCCTCCGCAGCGGTCCTCCCCCGAATTCGGGGGAGGTGTCCACGGGACGGAGGGGGCGACGGACGCAGGGGGTGGCACCGTACTTTCCCCCCATGGCTGACCTCCCCGTGCTGACCCCGCCCGAGGTGCGCGTGCTCGGCGTGCTCGTCGAAAAGGCGCTCTCGACGCCCGAATACTACCCGCTCACCGTCAACGCGCTCGTGACGGGCTGCAACCAGAAATCGAACCGTGAGCCCGTCGTGGCCTATGCGGAGGACGACGCGCAGGCGGCGCTCGACCTGCTCATGCGCAAGCGCCTCGTGGCCGAACAGACGGGCATGGGCAGCCGGACGGTCAAGTACCGGACGCTCCTCGGCGGCGTCCACGAGATGACGACGGCGGAGAAGTCGGTCATGGCCGAACTCATGCTGCGCGGTCCCCAGACGGCCGGCGAACTCCGCACGCGCGCCACGCGGATGCACGCCTTCGGCAGCGTGGAAGAGGTAGACGCCGTGCTGCACGCCCTCGCCGGGCGCGAGGCGCCGCTCGTGACGGAGCTTCCGGGCCGCCGCGAGCCCCGCTGGGCCCATCTCCTCGGCGGCCCGGTGGAGGCTGCGCCCGAGCACGAGCCCGCCGCGTCCCCAGCCGCCACGCCCGTGGCGAGCCTCGCCGCCGAACTCGACGCCCTCCGCGCCCGCGTCGAAACGCTCGAAGCCGACCTTGCCCGCTTCCGCGCCCAGTTTGAGTAACGTCCGGCGTGGGACATGCGACGTACGACGGGGTTCTACATCGCATGTCGCACATCGCCCATCGCACGTCGAGATGATCCTGATCCTGACCACCGGCGGCACCATCGACAAGGTGTACCACGATGCCAAGAGCGCCTACGCGGTGGGCGAGCCGCAGGCCGCCGCCATCCTGCGCGAGGCGGGCGTGACGGTGCCGTTCCGCGTGCTCACGCTCATGCAGAAGGACAGCCTGGAGATGACCGACGCCGACCGCGCGCTCGTCGCCGCGCACGTCCGCCTCGCCGACGAGACGCGCATCCTCATCACCCACGGCACCGACACGATGGCCGACACTGCCCGCGCGATTGCGCCGAGCGTTGAGGAAGGCGGCAAGACCGTCGTGCTCGTCGGCTCGCTCTCGCCGGCGCTCCACCGCGCCACCGACGCCGACTTCAACCTCGGCTTTGCCCTCGCCGCCGTGCAAACCCTCGGCCCCGGCGTGTTCGTCGCCATGAACGGGCAGGCCTTCGACGCCGCCCGCGTGCGCAAAAACCGCGAGGCGAATCGGTTCGAAATGGCACTCTGAGGGCCCGCTGCGCGCGAGCGGTTCGTCGAAGGCCGCACGTTCGCCTTCGTCGTCCACAGCCCCAGAATGCCGCTGCGCCGCTGACCACGAACGACCAAAAACCCACTCCCCCACCCCTATGCGTCGCCTGATTCCTGTCCTGCTGCTGCTCGCGCTGCCCGCGCGGGCGCAGACCGTCGAAACCCGCATCCTCGACGAAGCGCGCCAGCGCTCGGAGGTCATGCACACGCTCCACGTCCTCACCGACGTCTACGGCCCACGTCTGACCGGCTCGCCCAACCTCGCCAGTGCCGGAAACTGGGCGCTGGGGCAACTCCAGACGTGGGGCCTCACCAATCCCACGCGCTTTCCGTGGAACTGGGGCCACCTAGGCTGGAACAACGAATACCTCGCCGTCCACATGGACACGCCGGTGCCGACGGCGCTGGTGGCCGAGGCGCTCGGGTGGACGCCCTCCACGAACGGCGTCGTGCGCGGCCCGGCGGTCCACCTGGCCCCGCCCCGCAACCCGACGCGCGCCCGCCTCACCGCTTGGGGCGATTCGGTGCGGTCCGTCGTGCGGGGCGCGGTGGCGCTCGTGGGCAACACAGGCGCGGGCGGCGTGCTGCCGCCGACGATTGCGCAGCGCCTCACCGACGAGCAGGCGCGCGAGCGCTTCACCCCACGTCCGCCCGAAAACCGTCCGAACCAGAACCGGGGCGGCAACGCCAACCAGCCGATGCAGGGCGTCGTGAGCGCCCGTGACGTGAGCCTGTACGTGGACTCGCTCCTGAAGGCCGCCGGTGCCCTCGCGCGCGTCAACCCGGCGGGGATGGAGAACGGCCTCATCCGCGCCTTCAACAACCCGACGTTCGACCCCGCGAAGTCCGCACCGACGCTCGTCATGCGCGACGAGGACTACGGGCGCATCGTCCGCCTGCTCGCGATGCCCATGACCGGCATCGCCGCGCCGACGCTTTCCGTCGATGTGCGCAACCAGACGTATGCGGGCGTGGAGACCGAGCACGATTACCTCGCCGAGATCCCCGGCACCCGGCCGGGCGAGGTCGTCATGCTCGGCGGCCACCTCGACTCGTGGCACGCCGCCACCGGCGCCACCGACAACGCGGCGGGCTCCGCCGTCATGATGGAGGCTGCCCGCATCCTCGCCAAGGTCTTCCGCGAGACGAACACCCGCCCGCGCCGCACCATTCGCGTGGCGCTGTGGACAGGCGAGGAGCAGGGCCTGCTCGGCTCGCAGGCCTACGTGCGCGAGACCTTCGGGAGCGCCGAGGCGCCCAAGCCGGCCTTCGCGGGCTTCAACGGCTACTTCAACGTGGACTCCGGCACGGGCCGCCTGCGCGGGGCGAGCGTGTTCGGGCCGGTCGCGGCCGCAGAGATGATGGCGGGGATCCTCCAGCCCTACGATTCGCTCGGCGTGGCCGGGGCCACGGTCTCGTTCTCGCGCGCCATCGGCGGGAGCGACCACACGAGCTTCTCGAATGCCGGCCTGCCCGGCATCGGCATGGGGCAGGACCCGATTGCCTACTTCACAACCACCTGGCACACCAACGTGGACACGTACGAGCGCCTGCTGCCGAAAGACCTCCAGCAGGCCGCCGCGACGGTCGCGCTGGCCGTGTACCGCCTCGCCACGAACGAGCAGCCGCTTCCGCGCTTCGCGCCGGAGGAGATGCCGGTGCCGCCGGGGGCCCGCTGAGGTAGACGGGGTAGTTCGTGGTTCGTGGTGGGTCGTTCGTCGTCAGAGGGGCAGAGGCCTGCTGCTGGTTCGTCTGACCAACTGATGGCTTCATCTGACCACCAACAACGAACCACGAACCACGAACAACCCCGCATTCGCCTTCGAATTGCTTGATGTCGATGCCCATGCGCCGCCTGCTTGTGTTGCTGCTGCTGGCGCCCGCGCTCCATGCGCAGGCGCCGTCTGATCCGTCGTACCAGCGGCGGGCCGCGTTTGCGTCGCCGCACGCCCTGCTCGACTCGCTCGGGCGCCTGGCCGCGCGGCCCGATGCGGCCGCGCGTACGGCTGCGCTCGACCGGCTCTGGAGCGACCTCCGGGCAAAGGGGCAGGTGCCGTTTGCCGTGGGCGACTCGGTGGTCTGGCTCTTCAGGGGCGAGGCGCAGGCCGTGGCGTGGGCGGGCGACATGAACGGATGGGCGCCCCGCTGGAGCGGGCAGCGCCTGGCGGGCACCGACCTTTGGTGGCGCCGCGACCGGCTCCCCGCCGATGCCCGGTTCGACTACAAGGTCGTCCTCAACGGGAGCGACTGGCAGCAGGACCCGGCCAACCCGCTCGCCCAGTACAGCGGCACCGGCAGCACCAACTCCGAACTGCGGATGCCGGCCTACCGCTACCCGCGCGAGACGCTGCCGCGCGCGGGCCGCACAAATGGGCTGCTCTCGGCCGAGAAAACGCTGTCCAGCGCCGTGCTGGGCTACGCCGTGCGGTACCGCGTCTACACGCCCGCCGGGTATGCGCAGGGCCGGACGCGCCTGCCGCTGCTCGTCACCACCGACGGGCATGAGTTTGCCCATCCGGCCCTCGGCGCGCTCGTGAACGTGCTCGACAACACCATCGCCGCCGGGCAGGTCGCGCCCGTCGTGGTCGTGTTTGTCGATCCCCGCGATCCGGCCACCGGGCGCAACCGGCGCCAGGCCGAACTCGTGCCCCCCGGCGGGCAGGCCAGCGTGTGCAACCCGTGCCAGGCCGACCGCTTTCTCGACTTTCTGAGCCGCGAACTCGTGCCCGCGGTGGAGGCCGCCTACCGCACGCGCCCCGACGCCGAGGGCCGCGCCATCCTCGGCACGTCGCTCGGCGGGCTCTTTGCCGCCTACGCCGCCACTACGCGTCCCGACGTCTTCCGCCACGCTGCCGTGTTTTCGCCCGCCTTCTGGGTCTACCCGGCGCTCTACGCGCGCGTCGCGGCGGTCCAGCCCGCCGGGCAGCGCCTGTTCCTCGCGCAGGGCACCGTGGGCGATGGGGACGGCGGCAACCGGCTCGCCGATACGCTCAACGCCCGCGGCTACGCCTATACGTATTTGCGGCGCAACGAAGGGCATTCGTGGGGCCACTGGCGCGCCATCGAAGGGACGATGCTGCGCCTGCTCTTCCCGGCCCAGCCCTGACGACCGGGGAGGCCCAGCCCGCAGCGACCGGCGCGGGGCGTGCGCCGGGGCGCCCGAGGCGCTGAAGGTGGCGCGGCGCGTTCCCCTCCTGCTGCCCCGCGCGCGGGCGCTGATCGCCCTCATCCGGCCCGGCAACGCCCTGCTGGCCTACGCGGCGGTCCTCGTGGGCGGCGTGCTCTCGGGCGGCCCGGCGGCCTTCGGGTCCGCCCGGGTTCACCTGGCCGCCCTGGCCGTCGTCTGCATCGCCAGCGGCGCCAACGCCGACAACGACCGCCTTGACCTGGAGGCCGACCGGCTCAACCGGCCCGCGCGCCCTTTGCCGGCGGGCTTGGTGTCGGAACGGGCGGCGCGGTGGCTCTGGGGGGGGCTGACCGTGGTGGGGCTCGGGGCCGCCGCCGGGGTGTCGGCGTGGCACGGGGGCGTGGCGCTGGGGGCGGCGGGGGCGCTCGCGGCGTATTCGCGGTGGTGGAAGGCGTGGCCGTTCGTGGGCAACATGGTCGTGGCGGGCCTGCTGGCGCTCGCGCTCGTGTATGGCGGCGCGGCGGCGGGCGCGGGGCAGGGGGCACTCGTGGGGGCGGCGTTTGCGCTGCTCACCAACCTGGCCCGCGAGCTTGTCAAGGACGCCGAGGACGTGGCGGGCGACCGCGTGGCCGGGCGGCGCACCCTGGCGCTCCAGATCGGCGTGCGTCGGGCGGTGCGGGGGGCGCAGGCGATGGCGGGGCTCGCCTTTGTGCTGCTTCCGCTGCCCTACGCCGCGCTCGGCTTCGGCGGGTTGTACCTCGTGGCGGGGCTCGCGTGCGCCGCCGCCCTCGCGCGCGTGCTCACGTGTACGGCGGACGCCACCGGCGCCCACCGGGCGAGCGCGGCGCTCAAGCTGGCCATGGTGGCCGGGGTGGTGGCGCTCGCCCTCGGACGCGTGGCCCCGTAACTCGCAACCCGACGCGCGGGCCGGGCGTTGCCGGTCTTCTCTTTTCGCCGGTATGCCGATCTCCTCCGAGGCCGTCCTTCGCGCGCAAGCCGGAGACGCTGCCGCGCGTGACCGGCTGCTCGCCACGCTCGAAACCGCCGTGCGCACGTTTTTCGTCCGCCGGATCGGCAGCCGTCCGGAGGTCGACGACCTCGTGCAGAACACGCTCGTGCGGGTCCACCAGAGCCTTGAGGCGCTCAAAGACCCGGCGCGCGTGCAGGCGTTTGCCCTCAAGGCCGCCCTCTTCGAGCTCCAGGACCACTACCGGGGCCGCTACAGCTCGCGCGAGCGCCTCTTCGACCCGGACGAACTGCCGGAACTCGGCGAAACGCCCTCGGCCGGCGAAGCCCTCGACGCCGAGACCGTCCTCTCGACCCTCACCGACCGCGCCCGGCGCGTGCTCGAACTGCGCGCCTACGGCTACCGCTACGAGGAGATCGCGGGCATGACTGGATCGACGGAGGCGGCGGTCAAGATGCAGGTCAAGCGGGCCCTCGACCGGCTGCGGGGCCTGGCCGGCGCCTTCAGCCTGCTTGCCGCGCTCACCCTCCACCCCCTCGGGCGGTGACACCGCCGTGGATGTTACTTTTTGGCCGCGCGTGGCGGCTCCCTGTATAGCCTGTTCCCTCCCATGCCCGACCGCCTGCCGCCGGACGCGCTGCGCCCTGAAGATGCCGAGGACCTCCTCGCCGTTGTCGCCGCGCCCGACGTGCTGACGGCGGAGGAGTTGGAAGCGCTTCGCGTGGCGCTCCGGGCCGACGCCCCGCGCGCGGCGCAGGTGCGCGCCCTCGCGCAGGCAGAAGCGGCCCTTCATGCGGTGCTCGAAGCCGACCTGCCCGACCGCCATCCCCTCGTGCTGCTCGCCCTGGAAGAGTCGGGCCGGGGCGCTCTGCTCTCGGCCGACGAACAGCAGCGCCTGCACGCCGCCCGGCCCTCGCTCGAACGGGTCTGCACCCGAATGCCGGCCCTGCGGCTCGTGGCCCAGCGCATCGCCGACGAAGCGGAGACGTTCGAGGCGTGCTGGCGCGAAGCCCTGCGTGCCCGCCGCGACCGCGCCCCCGTGGCCCGCGCCCGGCCGCGGCTCTGGCAGGCGGCGGTGGCCCTTGCCGTGGTGGCCTTTGCCACCGTCAGCGTGCTGCTGCTCCAGCGCGACCGGGGCCTCGTCACGACGACGGCCGCCGTCCCCAACGTCGTGCAGCTTGCGGACGGCACCACCGTCCGCCTGGCCGCCGGGGCCCGCCTCACGTACCCCGACCCCGCGCGCCACACGGTCCTGGCCCGGCAGGTGCGCCTGCGCGGCGACGCCTACTTCGACGTGGCACCGGCAGCCGAGCACTTCCAGGTGGACACCCCGTCCGGCCGCATCTCGGTGCTAGGCACCGTCTTCGGCGTACGTGCCGATGCCCGGCGCACCGAGGTGACGCTCGTGGAAGGCGCGCTGGCGCTCCAGGGGAGCGGCCGCACGGTCCGGCTCGCGCCGGGCGAGCAGAGCGCGGTCCTGCGTGGGGCCCCCCCGTCGGCGCCGGCGCCAGTCGAGGTGAGCCGCGCGCTCGCGTGGTCGGGGCTGTACGTGTTCCGCAGCACCCCGCTGGCGGCTGCCCTGGCCCAGCTTGCCGAAGGGCATCAGGTGGCCCTCTCGGCGGATGCGGCCCTGCAGGCGCAGCAGGTGTCCGGCACGTTCGAGGCGACGCAGCCCCTCACTGAAGTGCTCGACGCCATCGCGCTCACGCTCGGCACCCGCGTCACGCGCACGGCCGACGGCTACCGCATCGGCTGAGCCTGCGCAGGCACCGTAGGGCAGGCCATGCGTTGGCCCGGGCGCTCCCGCCTCTGCTCGTGCGTCCCCTGCTGGTCCTGTGCTGCCTGATGATCGCCGCCGTGCAGGCCCGCGCACAGGCGGTGCTCGTCATCGAGCCCGGCGGGCTGGAGGAGGCGCTCGTCAGGCTGCGCCGCCAGAGCGGGGTGGACTTCGTGTATGCCCGCGCCCTCGTCCTCGGGCAGCAGACCGCGTGCCGGTATGCCGGGCCTGACGTGGCGGGGGCCCTCGCCTGCGTGCTGGAGGGGACCGATCTGGAGGCCGTGCCACTACGCGCAGGCCGGCAGTACGTGGTGCGCCGCAAGCCCTTCTCGGCCCGCCCGACCTCGCCCCCCCGCGTGCGCCGCGTGGCCCTGGCCGGCTTTGTGCTCGATGCCCAGACGGGCGAGGTGCTGCCCGGGGCCACCGTGTTCCTGCCCGAAGCGCGCCGGGGCGCGGTCGCTTCGAGCGCCGGCTATTTCGTCGTCCCGGATCTTCAGGAGGGCACGTACCGCGTGCGGGCTTCCTATGTAGGCTATGGCGGGCGGGACACCGTGCTGGCGGCGGGGACCACGCGGGCGGTGCTGCATCTGGCCCCGGAGCGGCTCGAAGTGCCAGAAGTGGTGGTCGAGCGGGGGCGCGAACTGGCCGCCCCGCCCCCCGGTCTGGCCGAGCTGTCGGCGGCGCAACTGGAGGCGTTTCCGGCGCCCTTTGGCGAGCAAGACCTCGTGCGCAAGCTCGAATGGCTGCCCGGCGTGGCGCGCACGGGCGAAGCGCTCGGCGGCCTCGTCGTGCGCGGCGGCGAACCGGACGAGAACCTGTATCTGCTCGACGACGCGCCCGTCTACCACCCGTGGCACGCCTTTACGCTCGTATCCACGTTTCAGGCGGAGACGGTCAACCGCGTGCGGCTCTACCGGGGCGTGTTTCCGGCCGAATATGGCGGGCGCCTGTCCTCGGTCGTCGAAACGGAGGTGCGCGATGGCGGCGTGGCCCGGCCGGCGGCCACGGTCGGCGTGGGCGTGCTGGCGGCGCGCTACCTTGTCGAAAGCCCGCTCACCACGCAACAGCAGCTTCATGGTCGGCGCCCGCCGGTCGTACATCGACCGTTTGATCGGGCGGCGCCATCCTGCCGAGGCGGACGGGCGCCGCGACACGCTCCGCACCGACTACCGCTTCGACGACCTCACGGCCAAGGTCACGGTCCGTCCCGGCTTTCGCCACCGCATCTCGGTCAGCTTCTACGACGGGGGCGACGCCCTCGACGTGCGCCTGCCCTTCGAACTCATCTTCGACCCCCGCGCCCTCGCGCGGGCGATCCGGCAGAACCGCTGGAGCCCCGCCGACCTGAGCGTCGATGTGGACCATGCGTGGGGCAACCGGCTGGCAAGTGCCCGCTATCAGTACCTCGCCTCGCCCCGCCTGTTCACCACGGCCACCGTTTACCACTCATCGTACCACGCCGAGGAGCGTACGCTGCTGCGCCCGACCGAAGGCACCGCCATCCGCGCCGATTACACCGTCCGCCTCGCCGACGCCGGGGTGCGCGGGGATGCCGAACTCGTGCTCTCGCCCACCGTGCGGGGCCGAATGGGGGTGCAGGCGGCGGCCCGGCGGTTCGATTCCTCGCTGGAAACGGAGACGACGCAGGCCGCCACGACGCTCCGCAGCAGCACGCTCGCGCTCGACGGCTATGAGGCGGCGGCCTACGCGCAGGCGCACCTCCGCCTTAGCCCCCGCATGGACGTGCAGGGCGGGCTGCGCGCGGTGGCCATCGCGCCAGGTGGCTACGCCTACCTCATCCCCAACGTGTCGGTGCAGGCGCGGCCGGGGCCGAAGGGGCTCGTGGTGCGGCTGGGCGCCGGGACGAGCGTGCAGCCCATGCACCGGCTACGCGACCAGACCTCGCTGCTGTACGACCTGGTCGCCGAGCGCTGGATCCCCGCGTCCGAGCGGGTGCGGCCAAGCGTGGGGCAGCAGGTGGCGGCGGGCCTCGAATGGCGCCCGGTAGGGCTTTCGCTCTCGGCCGAGGCCTATCTCCGCCGCGCCACCGGGGTGCTCGTAGCCGACCCGCGCCAGGCCAAAGACGTGCTCGTCGGGGCCGGCATCGATCTGAGCGCCCTGCTCGGACAGTACACGCGCGCCGAAGCGCGCGGGGCGGGTCTGGAAGTCGTGCTTCAGGGGCCTGTTGGGCGCTGGGACGTGTACGCGGCCTACTCACTGGAGCGGTCGCTCCGCCGGGCTGCGGGCAGCGACCGGTTTGTGCCGTCGCGCTACGACATCCCGCAGCGGCTCAAGTTCGTGCTCGCCCGCCCACTCGGCCCCCTACGGGCCACCCTCTCGGGCGAAGTGCGCGATGGGGAGCCCGAAGCGGTGCCGGAGGCGATCTATCGGTCCGGCGATGGCCTGGAGGGGCCGGAGGTGTACCTCGCGCGCCCTGACGCCTTCAACGGGCGTTTGCCCCCCTATGGCCGCCTGGATGCGGCGGTGATGCTGCCGTTTGCCCTGCTCGACGCCCGCTGGCGCCTGACCGTGCAGGCCTACAACCTGCTCACCTACCGCAACATCACAGGGCGGACCTACACGCCGGGCGCGGGCGGGCTGACCGTGCAGGAGCGGCGAGGCCTGCCACTGCTGCCCCTGATCGAGCTGGAGATGCAGCTCTGACGATTCCGAGCAGGAGGAAACCGTCGTCCCGGAACGACGCTCTGATCGATGAACGAGAAATGGAGCCCCGTTGCAGAGGGGGCGCTGGATCGTCGGGCATCCAGAGAATATTAAGGCCAGAATGTAACGAATATATAATAATATCTCGATTGGGTCATAGTGCATTGAGCGCGTGGCCGATGTAGCCGTAGCCCGTGAGCGAGGCCAGGCGCCCCGGCGTGGCGCAGGCACGATGCCACCCACGTGCGCGCGCAGGTTCTCCAGGCTCGTCCCCACCCACGGATCGAACACGTCGATCTGCTGCCTCACGTGGATCTCCCGCACTTTG
>CAVUFJ010000002.1:0-68385 GCA_963740755.1 Rhodothermales bacterium | reverse complement strand
GGCGAAGAGGTCGTCCATGTGGGCGGCGCGGTCGAGCGATTCGTCGAGGAAGAAGCGCAGGTCCGGGATCGCGCGGATCTGGTTGCGGAGCCGTCCGGCGAGCAGCGTGCGGACGCGGGGCGTGAGGTCCTGCAGGTGCCGGAACGCGGCCGCCTTGGCCGCCAGATCGGGGCTGAAGATGCTCACATCCACGTAGGCGATGCCGAGGTCCTTGGTCATGCGCACGCCGGTGACGGTCGTGAGCGCCCGCATTTCCGAGCCCAGTTCGCTCTGCAGGATGTCGGCCACGTCCCGCTGGATGAGCCGGGCCATGCGTTCGGTGCGGATGGACATGGGAGAGAACCAGAATTGTCAATGGTCAACAGCCAATGGTCAATTGTTAACGGGACCGCATCCCATTAGCCGTTGACTATTGGCTGTTGACCATTGGCCATTAACTACGCCGCTGCGAGGCGACGCTTGGTTTCGACGATCTCGTAGGCTTCGATCACGTCGCCTTCCTTGACGTCGTTGTAGTTGGCGATCGAGAGGCCGCACTCGTAGCCCGACGACACTTCGCGCACGTCGTCCTTGACGCGCTTGAGCGAGTCGATCGAGGCCGTTTGCAGCACCACGACACCGTCGCGCACGAGGCGGATCTTGTCCGAGCGGCGGATCTTGCCTTCGGTCACCATGCAGCCGGCCACGGTGCCCACCTTGGGCACGCGGAAGATCTGCCGCACCTCGACCGTGCCGAGCGTCTTCTCGGACTGCTCGGGGCTCGAGCAGCCCTTCGAGCGCGTCGCGCACTTCCTGGATCGCGTCGTAGATGATCGAATACATGCGGATGTCGATCTCCTCGCGCTCGGCGGCCGCGCGCGCGCCCGGCAGTCGGGCCGCACGTTGAAGCCGATGATGACGGCGTCGGAGGCGGTGGCGAGCATCACGTCCGACTCGGTGATCGCGCCGACGCCGCTGTGGATGATCTGCACGGCCACTTCGGCGGTGGAGATCTTCATGAGCGAGTCCGACAGGGCTTCCACCGAGCCGCCCACGTCGCCCTTGATGACGAGGTTGAGCTGCCGGAAGTCGCCGAGGGCGAGGCGGCGCCCGATCTCGTCGAGCGTGATGTGCTTGCGCTGGCGGAGGGCCTGCTCGCGGTAGATCTGCTGGCGGCGGAGGGCCGTCTCGCGGGCGTCGCGCTCGTCCATGACGTGGAAGCGGTCGCCCACTTCGGGCGCGCCCGAGAAGCCGAGGATCGGCAATCGGATCGCCGGGGCCGACCTGGTCCACGCGCTCGTCGCGCTCGTTGAACATGGCGCGCACGCGGCCCGAGTGGATGCCGGCCACGAAGGCATCGCCCACCTTGAGCGAGCCGTTCTGCACGAGCACCGTCGCCACGACGCCGCGGCCCCGGTCGAGGCGCGACTCGATGACGAGCCCCTGCGCTTCGCGGTTCGGGTTGGCCTTGAGGTCGAGCACTTCGGCTTCGAGGACCACCTTTTCGAGCAGTTCGGCGATGCCGAGGCCCTGCTTGGCCGAGACGAGCTCGCACTGCACGTTGCCGCCGTACTGCTCCACGAGCACGCCGTACTCGGAGAGCTGCTGCATCACCTTCGGCGGGTTGGCCTCCGGCTTGTCCACCTTGTTGATCGCCACCACCATGGGCACGCCCGCGGCCTTGGCGTGGTTGATGGCCTCGATCGTCTGCGGCATCACCGAGTCGTCGGCGGCCACGACCAGGATCACGATGTCGGTGGCCTGGGCGCCACGGGCGCGCATGGCCGTGAACGCTTCGTGGCCCGGCGTGTCGAGGAAGGTGATCTTGCGGTCGTTCACGGGCACCGAGTAGGCGCCGATGTGCTGCGTGATGCCGCCGGCCTCGCCCGAGACCACGTTGGCCGAGCGGATGTAGTCGAGCAGGCTCGTCTTGCCGTGGTCGACGTGGCCCATCACGGTGACAACCGGCGGGCGGGCTTCGAGGTCTTCCGGGTTGTCCGGCTTCACCTCGATCTCCTCGCCCGCGTCGTCGAGGTCGCGGATGAACTGCACGTCGTAGCCGAACTCGGCGGCGACGATCTGGATGGTGTCGGCGTCGAGGCGCTGGTTGATGGACGCCATCACGCCGGACGCAAAGAGCGACGAGATGACTTCCGTGACCGGCGCGTCCATCAGGTTGGCAAGCTCGCCCGTCGTGATGAACTCCGTCACGCGCAGGATGCCGGCTTCGGCCTCCTCGGCCTCGGCGTCGCGGGCGCGCTGGTCGGCGCGTTCGTCGCGGCGGGCGCGGCGAAGCTGCTGGCGGCTGCGGCCGGTGCCCTGCTGCATCGCGCGCAGGTTCTCGGCGAGGTTCTGCTCGACCTCGCCCTCGTCCACGGCCGGTCCGCCCTTGCGGCCCTTGCCGCCGCGGTCTTTGCGGCGCGTGTTGCCGCCCGTGGCGGCCGCGCCGGCGGCGGGCGTGGTGCCCGGCGTGGCGGCGGTCGAGGAGAAGGCCTCCTGGAGCGCCTTGCGGGCGTCGTCGGGCTTGACCTGCGACTCGGTGGACGACTTGCGCGTGCGCTTGCCACGCCGGTCGGAGCCGCCGCCGATGTTCTTCAGGTCGATCATGCCGAGCACCTTGGTGCCGGCGAGCTGGATGCGGTCGGCGCGGATGACGCCTTCCTCGGTGGGCGCCTCGGCTGCCTCTCGGCGGTTCCTTCGGCCTCGGGGGCCCCTTCGCGTCGCCTCGGCGGTCACGGGCGCGGTCGGCCTCTGCCGGCACCGGCGGGGCGTCGGCGGGTGCTGCCTGGGGCGGGGGCGCGCGGGGCGGCGGCCTGCTGGCGGGCCGCTTCCTCGGCGGCGAGCTGCTGGCGCGGCCGCTTCCTCGGCCCGGGCGCGGGCTTCGGCCTCGGCGGCGAGCCGGGCGTCTTCTTCGGCAGCCCGGCGGGCGGCTTCGGCCTCCGCGCGGACGCGGGCTTCGTCTTCGGCGCGGCGGCGCTCGTCTTCCTCGCGGCGGGTCACTTCGGCTTCGGCGCGCACACGCTCCTGCTCCTTTGCCTCCCGCAGCTTGGATACCTGCTCTTTGTCGCTCGAAAACTCCTGGAGGAGCGCGTAATACGCGTCTTCGGTCGTCACATTGGCCATCAGCCCCGACCCCTTGAGGGCCGACGCCTGCCCGTGCTTCTTGAGGTGGTCCTCAAGACGGTCGGTGGTGACTCCGAGCTCTTTGGCGAGCTTGAAGAGCTGGACTTTCTTAAAATCGCTCATACAGGAAGATTACGCCACACTGCGTTCCAATACACGCCCGTGTAGCTCATTGATCGTCGAATTCGGCGCGCAGGACGCGCAGGACGGCTTCGGCCGTTTCGCCTTCGAGCTGCGTGCGCCGGGAGAACTCCTCAGGCGAGAGTTCGATGGCCGCGCGGGCCGAATCGATGCCCGACTTCGCGGAGGCGGTTGATGACCTCGGCCGGCAGCTCGTCCGAGAACTCCGAGATGTCCACGTCGTCCTCGAGGCGGCCACTTCGCGGTAGATGTCGATCTCGTAGCCGGTGAGGCGGCTGGCGAGCTTGATGTTGATGCCGCCCTTGCCGATGGCCTGGCTCACCTCGTCGGCGCGCACGACCACCTTGGCCCGCCGCTGGCCGCGCGAGTCGGTCGAGAGCTCCACCGAGAGCGGATGGCTCGGCGCGAGGCTGCGGCGAATCATCTCGATGTCGTCCTTTGTCCACGGGATGATGTCGATGCCCTCGTTGGCCAGTTCGCGCGCGACAGCGTGGATGCGCACGCCCTTCATGCCCACGCACGCGCCCACCGGGTCGATGCGGTCGTCGGTGGACTGCACGGCCACCTTGGCGCGGTCGCCCGGCTCGCGGACGATGTTCTTGATCTCGACGATGCCGTCGTAGATCTCGGGCACTTCGAGTTCGAAGAGCCGCTCCATGAACTTCGGATCGGCGCGCGAGATGATCACCTGCGGGTTGCCCGCCGCGTCGCGGATCACCTCCTTGATGACCGCGCGGATCATGTCGCCCTTGCGGTAGCGGTCGCGGTAGATCTGCTCCTCGCGCGGCAGCAGCAGCTCCGTGCGGTCGTGGAGCACGAGCACCTCCTTGCGCCGCGTCTGGTACACCTCGCCGATGACGATCTCGCCCGTCATCTCGGCGTACTCCTCGAACACGTTCTCCTTCTCGATGTCGCGGATCTTCTGCGCGAACGTCTGCCGGGCCATCATGACCGCGCGGCGCCCGAAGTCGTGAATCGACAGCTCCTCGGCCACGTCATCCCCGATTTCGAGCGAGTCGTCGATCTTGGCCGAGTCCCGGAGCTCGATCTGCGTGACCGGATCCTCGACGGAGTAGTTGGGCACGACCGACCGCTCGTGGATGATCTGGATGTCGCCGTTGTCGGGGTTGAGGACGAAGTTGAAGTTGTCATCGGCGCCGTAGCGCTTCTTGATCATCGTGCGGAAAACTTCCTCGACGATGAGTTGAAGGTTGGCACGGTCGATATCCTTTTCGCGGGCAATCTCCGCAAAAGCAGAGACGAGCGAGGTGGCCTGAAGCGGGGTCGAATCTGATTTTTTCATCGAAGTCGGTCGTCAGCGTTCGGGAAGAGGCAAGCGCTGGCGCGCTGATCACAGGAACGAGGAGGGTTGATTCACCAGGGCAGCACGACGCGCGCCTCTATAAGGTCGTCGAAGGGCACCACGACGGGGTCGCCGGTGGCGGGGGTCAGGCGCAGCGCGCCGCCCTCGACGCCGGTGAGCGTGCCTTCGACCGGGATCGGCGGCGCCTCCGGCAGTGGCGCCCGCACCTGCACGCGCAGCACCCGCCCGATGTGGCGCGGAAACTGGCGCGGGAGCACGAGCGGACGCGTGGCCCCGGGCGAGGAAACGTTGAGCGTGTAGCGGCCCGGAAACAGGTCCGCTTCTTCGACGAGCGCGCCGAGCGTGCGCGAGAACTTCGCCACCCCGTCGATGCCGATCCCCTCGTCCGTGTCCACGAACACGTCCACGATGGTGCCGCGCACGACCACGTCCACCACGTAGGCGTCGCGCTCGGCGGCCACGCGTTCGGCGAACGCGCGGATCTTGTCGGTGAGGGAGGCGAAGGGCGGCATAGAGACAAAAAGAGCCCATGCCACGCTGCGGGGCACGGGCCGAAGCGCGTTGCCAACAAAAAAGGGGAGCAGGCCCCCCTTCTCTGCCACAAAAGAAACGCCCGGGGCGGGCGCGTCCGCAGATGACAGTAGCACGCCCGTGAACGGTCCGCCGAAGGGGGCTGTTCCGAGGGGATCCGGCCAAGTTCGCCCTGGCGTGCCGGGCGCTACAGCACCGCTGCGGCGCCCCGGTGCAGGCCCGCGCCTCCAGGGATTTCACGGCAGGAGGTGCTATCAGCCGGGGTACCGACCGCTGGCATGGCGCGGGGCAGCCTCGGGGCGGGCGGACCCCGCCCGCCCCTTGACACGTCGGCGTCGACGCCGGGCATCTACGTGCTTCGGCTGGTGGCGGGCGCAGAAGCACGCCCCGAACGGCTGTTCGTGTGGCGGTAACCCGGCGCGCCCCGCTGCGGCGGTGCAGCGGCGCAGCCTCCCCAAGGGTGCTGGGCCGCCACGGCTTCAAGGCGGCACGCGCGTAGTTTGGGGCCCTCACCCGCAGCCCTATGCCCGCCCGTCTGCTCGGCCTCGCGTTCCTCGTGCTGGCCGGATGCGCCCGCACGGTCCCCGTAGCCGCCCCTGCGGCGCCCCGCCCCTCGGGCGCGCCCGACACCGAAGCCCTGCGCGCCCGCGTGCAGGCCGAGTTCCTGCACGCCTGGCACGGCTACCGCCGCTACGCGTGGGGCGCCGACGACCTGCGGCCGCTTTCGAAGCGCGGCCACAACTGGTATGCGGCCCCGATCTACTTCACGCCCGTGGACGCGCTCTCCACGATGAAGCTGATGGGCCTCGACGCCGAGGCCGACAGCGTGCGCCGGTTTCTCGGCGCCAACCTGTCGTTCGACCACGACCAGAGCGTGCAGGTATTCGAGATCACGATCCGCCACCTCGGCGGCCTCCTCTCGGCCTACCAGCTCACCGGCGACCGCGCGGATGCTCGCGCTCGCCGAAGACCTCGGCACGCGCCTGCTGCCGGCCTTCAACACGCCGACCGGCCTGCCCTACCGCTACGTCAACCTGCGCACGGGGGCCGTGCGCGATTCGCTCTCCAACCCCGCCGAGACGGGCACGCTGCTGCTGGAGTTCGGGACGCTCTCCAAGCTCACCGGCAAGCCCGTTTTCTACGACCGCGCCAAGGCGCGCGCTCGTGGAGACCTTCAACCGCCGCTCGGCCATCGGGCTCGTCGGCTCCCGCATCGACGTGCGGACCGGGCGGTATGTGGGCCGCTCGTCGCACATCTCGGGCGGCATCGACTCGTACTACGAGTACCTGCTCAAGTGCGACCGGCTCTTTGGCGACCCGGACTGCAAGCGCATGTGGGAGGCCAGCATCGGCCCCATCAACCAGTTTCTCGCCGACACGTCCGGCGGGCAGCTCTGGTACGGCGTGGCGAACATGGACACCGGCGTGCGCACGAGCACGACCTACGGCGCCCTCGACGCCTTCATGCCCGCGCTCCTCGCCCTCGGCGGCGACCTCGACCGCGCGCAGCGGCTCCAGGCCTCCGGCTACCGCATGTGGCGCCTCCACGGCATCGAGCCCGAGCGCTTCAACTACCGCACCGACTCGGTGACGAGCGCCGGCTACCCGCTCCGCCCCGAGATCGTGGAGTCGGCCTACTACCTCTACCACTACACGCGCGACCCGCAGTACCTCGCGATGGGCGCGGCGATGTTCGAGGACTTTGTGCGCTACTGCCGCACCGACGCGGGCTACGCGACGCTCCGCAGCGTGGTGACAAAGGAGCAAGCCGACGAGCAGCAGTCGTTCGTGTTCGCCGAGACGTTCAAGTACTTCTACCTCCTCTTCTCGCCGCCCGAGACGCTCGACTTCGAACACGTCGTGTTCAACACCGAAGCCCACCCGCTCCGCCGGACGTGGTAATCCCCCCGCCTGACGGCTCTGCGCTGGCCCCCTCCTGACGGCTTCGCTGGCCCCCTCCTGACAGCTTCGCGCTGGACGCGCGCCGCCGTCTGTCCTCCCCCGATATCGGGGGAGGTGGTCCGAAGGACCGGAGGGGGAAGCGTCCCAACACGCCCCCGACCATGGCTGAAGCCTCCCCACCCCACCTCGTTCGCCGCCTCGGCGTGTACGACGCCACGATGATCGTGATGGGCGGCATCGTTGGATCGGGCATCTTCGTGACGCCGCATGTGGTGGCGCAGTATGTCCACACGCCCGCGCTCATCCTCGGCGCGTGGCTCGTGGGCGGACTCGTGGCGCTGGCGGGCGCGCTCGTCTACGCCGAACTTGCCGACCGGCGGCCCGAAACGGGCGGGCAGTACGCCTACCTCCGCGACGCCTTCCACCCGTCGGTGGCGTTCGTGTACGGCTGGGGGCTGCTCCTCGTCACGCAGTCCGGGGGGATGGCGGCGGTGGCGATCACGTTCGCGCGCTACTTCAACGAGGTGTCGGGCGTGCCGCTGGCCGAGCCGGCCGTGGCGGCGCTCGCCCTCGGGGCGCTCGTGGCGGTGAACGTGCTCGGCGTGCGCGCGGGCGGGACCGCGCAGAACGTGCTCATGGTGCTCAAGATCGGGGCGATCCTCGCGCTCGTCGTGGCCGGGCTGCTGATCGCGGCGCCTGCGGCTCCCCAGACAGCGCCGCAGCCGGCGCCCACGCTTCCGCTGTGGCTGGCCTTCGGGGCGGCGCTCACGCCCGTCATGTTCTCCTACGGCGGCTGGCAGACGGCGAGCTTTGTGGCGGGCGAGATGCGCGACCCGCGCCGGGACCTCGCGCGCGGCGTGCTCCTCGGCGTCTTCGGCGTGCTCGTGCTCTACGTCGCCGTCACGCTCGCGGGCCTCGCCGCCCTCGGCCCCGACGGCCTCCGCGACACCCCTGCCCCCGCGACGAGCATCATGCGCCTGGCCTTTGGCGAGACGGGCGCGCGGTTCATCGCTGCCGGCATCGCCATCTCCACGCTCGGCTTTCTCTCGCAGGGGATGCTCACCGCCCCGCGCGTCTACTTCGCGATGGCCGAAGACGGGGTCTTCTTCCGCCGCGTGGGCTACGTCCACCCCCGCACGCACGCGCCCGTGATCGCCATCGTGCTCCAGGGTGTGGTAGCCCTCGTGATTGCATTAACGGGCACCTACGAGCGCATCCTAAGCTATGTCGTCGCCGTAGACTGGGTCTTCTTCGGCCTCGCCGGGGCGGCCCTGTTCGTCTTCCGCCGCCGCGACCCGGCCCGTGGCGATGGTTTCCGCGCCCCCGGCCACCCGCTCACCACCGGCCTGTTCGTGCTCGCGGCCGCCCTGATCGTTGCCACCACCGTGGCCGCGGCCCCCCTGGAGAGCGCCATCGGGCTGGCCCTGCTGCTCACCGGCGTCCCGGTCTACCTCGGGTGGCGCCGCACCGCCCAACCGGCCCCGCCCCGATGACGGCGATATGGACGCCCGCCTGGCCCACAGCGCCGGCGCCGGGCACGGTCTCCGTGTGGCGCCTCGACCTCGACGCGTGGCCCGCCGACGCGCCTGTGGGCGCCGGCGAAGCCGCGCAGGGCGCCCGCTGCGCCGCGCTTCGGGGGGCCCGGGCGCGGGCTGTGCGCAGCGGTCTGCGGCATCTGCTCGGCGCGTGCGTGGGCATGGCCCCAGACGCGCTCGCCTTTGGCACCGGCCCGCACGGCAAGCCTTTTCTGCCGGACGCCCCCGGCCTGCACTTCAACCTGTCGCACTCGGACGGGCTCGCGCTGGTGGCCGTCTCCGCCGATCACGAGGTTGGGGTGGACGTGGAGCGCCTCCGCCCGGTCTCCGACGCGCTCGGCGTGGCGCGGCGCGTGCTGGGCGCCGGCGTGGCGACGCAGCTGGCAGCGCTCCCACCCTCCGAGCAGCAAACGGCGTTTTTTGCCGCGTGGACACGCCACGAAGCGCTCGCCAAAGGCCTCGGCCTCGGCCTCGCGCGCCCGCTTCCGGACGTCACGGGGGCGTGGTCCGTAACGCCGCTGCCCGTTCCGCCGGGGTTCTGCGCGGCCCTCGCCGGGACGCACCCTGGCGCCGTGCAGTGCCACACCCTACTGCCCGTGTAGCGCCTCAACTCCGGCGGAGGTAGCGGTCAAACCACGCAAGCGTGCGGGTCCAGGCGGCGCGGGCGGCGTCGGCGTTGTAGTTGCGGCCCGTGTCGTTGTGGAAGGCGTGGCCGACGCCGGGGAAGATCACCGGCTCGAACGTCTTGCCGCTCGCCCGCATCGCCGCCTCGATGTCCGGAATCATGCTGTTGATGCGCGTATCGGTTTCGCCGTAAAAGGCGAGCACGGCGGCCTGCAGGCCCGGCACGTCCTCGGCGCGCGGGGGCGGCCCGTAGAACGGCACGGCGGCCTTGACGGCGGGCGTCTTTGTCGCCACGCGCCACGTCACGCCGCCGCCGTAGCAGAAGCCCGTCATCCCCACCGGACCGGGCGCCGTGAACGGCTGCGCCTGTGCATACCGGAGGCCCGCCTGAAAGTCGGCCACGGCCTGTTCGGGCGGCGCCTGCCCGAGCAGTTGGGGCACCTGCGCGGCGTCGGCGATGGCAGGCGTGCCGCCCTGCCGCGAGAGCAGGTCCACCGCGAGGCCCACATAGCCCGCGCGGGCCAGTCGGCGGGTGACGTCCTCGATGTGGGGCGTGAGGCCCCGGTTTTCGTGGCACACGAGCACGAGCGGATGCCGTCCGCGTGCGCTCGGGCGGGCGAGGTAGCCCCTGAGGGTGACGCCGCCTTCGCCCGCAAACGTGACCCGCTCAGCGCGGATCGCCGGGTCGGCCTCCGGGACCGTCACCGGGTCGGCGTCGCCGGTGAGCGGCGGCAGCACGGGCGATGTGGCGGGAGACGGCGTTACACAGCCGGCCAGCACGGTCGTGGCAAAGGCCAGGCTGCCGGTAACGCCCGCGATGAGCCGCAGGGCGTCGCGCCGTGGCAGGTGTCCTTCGGCGTAGTCCTCGGCGAACTCGTCGACGAGGTAGAGCTGCATGTCGTTGAGCGTGTCGCGCGAGACGGCGGCGGGGGCGAGCGGGTCGTGCATGGGCGTACGGGTCGGGGTGGGCCAAAGTAGCACCGCCCGCGCCGAAGCGTTGCCGGATCGTCAACGGGCCGGGCGACGCACCGGGGCTAGTTTGGCGCATTCCGCTCCTCACTCCCATGGCCACCTCCACCGCCAGCCTGACCCGCACCGCCACCAACCTCGCCCAGACCGACGCCGGCAAGCTCGTGCTCGGCGTGCTCGGCGGCGCCCTCGCGATCACGCTCCTGCCGACGATCCTGCGTCTGACCGTCCGCATGACGACGAAGATGCTCGTGGGCGTCATCCTGAAGGCCATTCCGATCATCATTGCGGGCCTGCTTGCGGAGAAAGCCGCCGAGGAACTGGAGGCGTAAGCCGCCCGTCCTCTCGCTCAAGCCCCGCGCCCAACGGCAAGGGGCTGCTTGAACCTGCCCTTCAGATCCGCCCTTCCCTCGGAAGGGAGGCCCCGGCGTGGCGCACCCGCCGGGGGGTGGTACCTTGCGGCGTAGTCCTCGCCGCCCATGCCCGACCTCGACCTCCGCTCGCGCCGCGCGGGCGACGCCCTCGGCGTCATCACGCACGGCTCGCTCCTCGACGGCGTCGAGATGAAGCTCGACGCGGGCTGCTCGGTCGAGGACGTGTCCACCGGCACCTTCGCCGTCGTGCAGGGCGAGTCGCTCGACTTCTTCTGCCTCATCACCGACGCGCGCATCGAGGCGGCCAACGAGGGCATCCTGCTCAACCCGCCCCCGGCCTCGACGCCGGAAGGGGCGCTGCTGCGGCGCGTGCTCCATGGCCAGAGCACCTACGCGACCGTCTCGCTCAAGCCCCTCCTCGCGCTTTCCAACCAGACACTCGACACCGGCGAGGAAGCGCCCCGCCCCGTCAAAACCGTCCCGGCGCACTTCTCGACCGTCTACCGCGCCGCCGCCGAAGACGTCGCGCGCGTCTTCGGCGCCGAGGCCCGCACCGACCGGCAGTACTTCGAGGTCGGCCGCCCGCTCGACATGGAATCGGCGCCGCGTGTGCGTCGACCTCGACCGCTTCGTCGAGCGCTCCAACGCCGTCTTCGGGCGCACCGGCACCGGCAAGACGTTCATCACCCGCCTGCTGCTCGCGGGCACGATCCGCCGCGACCGCGCCTCGGTGCTCGTCTTCGATGCCCACTCGGAGTACGGCTGGGAGGGCACGCAGGAGGGCGCGGGCGGCTCGCAGGGCTACGTGCCAGGGCCTCGAACAGCTCTTCGGCGGACGCGTCTTCATCGTGACGCGTCGACGCCGCCCACGCCCGGCAGCGGCAGGTGCCGGTGCGACGTGGAGGCGACGCTCTACGCCGACCAGATCGAGCCTGCCGACATCCTGCCGCTCCAGAACACGCTCGGCCTCAACGCCACCGCCGCCGACAGCGCCTACCTGCTCCGCGAGAAGTACCAGCGAGCGATGGCTCGAACGGCTGCTGGCGCGCCGAGCAGAGCGAGATCGACGCGATGGCCGAGGAAACGGGCGCGCATCCGGGGTCGCTCTCGGCGCTGCGGCGCAAGCTCGTCAAGTTCAACCGCTTCGGCTTCTTCTCGACCGAGCCGTCGAAGGGCAAACGGACGTGCTCGACTTTATCGTCGAGAGCATCGCGGCGGGCAAGTCGGTCGTGTTCGAGTTCGGGGGCGTGCAGGACCTCGACGCCTACCTGCTCGTCTCGGGCGTCGTCACGCGGCGGCTTGCGCGACAAGTACGAGGACATGGCCGTGCGCTTCCAGGGCTCCAAGAACCCCGCCGACGAGCCGCGCCGGCTGCTGATCACGATCGAGGAGGCGCACCGCTTTCTCGCGCCCGGCATCGCGCAGGAGACGCCGTTTGGCAAGATCGCGCGCGAGATGCGCAAGTTCTACGTGAGCCTGCTCGTCGTGGACCAGCGCCCCTCCGCCATCGACGACGAGGTGATGAGCCAGATCGGCACCAGCTTCGTCGCCGCGCTCTCCGACGACAAGGACCTCGCCGCCGTGCTCACCGGCATCTCCGGCTCGAGCGCGCTGCGCGGCATCCTCGCCACGCTCGACACGAAGCAGCAGATGCTGCGTGCTCGGCCACGCCGTCCCGATGCCGATTGCCGTGCGCACGCGCTCCTACGACCAGGCGTTCTTCGACGCCGTCGCCCCGCGGCCCAGCGCCCGCGCGGTGGCGTCCTTCGAGGACGACTTCGACACGGGCTTCCGGAGCCGCCGCTGACGCTGTGCGTATGCCCTGCAGCCCACCGCCGCCATGAGCGCTGCCCCGCACCTGCTCCTCTCGCCCGACGACTACCTCGCCTTCGAGGAGGCCTCGGTCGAGGCCAAGCACGAATACCACGACGGCGAGATCTTCGCCATGTCGGGTGCCTCCCCGAGCCACGCCAACGTCACCGACAACCTGACCATCGCGCTTGGCAGGCGCCTGCGCGGCAAGCCGTGCCGCGTCAACTCGTCGGATCTGCGCGTGGAAGTGGACGAGGGCGCGAGCTACGTCTACCCCGATGTCGTGCTCGTGTGCGGGCGGCCCGAGTACGTGCGGGGCGCGCTCGTCAACCCCGCCGTCGTCTTCGAGGTGCTCTCGCCCTCCACCGAGGCCTACGACCGGGGCTACAAGTTCGAGCGGTACCGCCGGATTCCGTCGCTGCGCGCCTACGTGCTCATCGCGCAGGACCGCCGCCACGCGGACGTGTTCGCGCGCACAGAGGCGGGCCTCTGGCAGATCGGCGAGCCCGTCACCGAGGGCGCGCTCACGCTCGCCCTGCCCGGCCTGCCCCCTCTGGAGGTGCCCTTCGACGAACTCTACGAGGACGTGGACATGACCGGAAGTGCTATCAGGCCCCTGCGCTCCGACGAGCTGCGCTGACCGACGATCGGTTACGGGAGCCTCACAGACGAAGGGCCTGCGGCGTGCCCATCTTGCGGCCCACCTTCAAGTACACGACCATGGGCCTGAGCAAGCAGGACGAACCCAAGAAGGGCGACGACAACGCCCGCAAGCAGCCCAACACGCACACCGACACGGGCCCCGGCGCCTCGTCCGGCGGCGGCGACAACACGCAGCAGCCCCACCATCGCCACTCCCAGGACGGCGGCGCCGACAAGCAGGCCCGCGACGAGCAGGGCGGCGGCGGCGGCAATGCCGGCGGGGGCGGGGGCCAGCGCGGCGGCGGCGGGCAGGAATGATAACCCGATCCGGTTGCATGGCGGGATCACCGGGTTGATCACGGATCATCGATCATGGTCAGAGACGTCCAGAGTTGCCTTCTGGCCATGATCCATCATCCATGATCCGGCGGGCGTTCCCACCCTTCGGCCGGACTTGACACAAAGCCCTCGGGGCCTGCTGCGCCGCCGAAGTGCGGGCGGCGCAGCAGGCTCACGTCTGGATCACGCCGGGGTTGAAGCGGGGCACGTCCGGGTTGAGGGCGGCCACTTCGAGGCCGACCGCGAGCCAGGCGCGGGTGTCTTCGCGGGTCGATGATCTCGTCCACCCACAGGCGCGCGGCGGCGTAGTAGGGCGTCGTGGCGCGGTCGAAGCGGGCCTGGATGTCGGCGAGCATGCGCGGCCTCCTCCTCGGGCGAGATCTCCTTGCCCTGCTTTTTGAGCTTCGCCTGCTCGATCTGCAGGAGCGTCTTGGCCGCCTGCGCGCCGCCCATCACCGCGATGCGCGCCGTCGGCCACGCGAGCATCAGGCGCGGGTCGTAGGCGCGCCCGCACATGGCGTAGTTGCCCGCGCCGTACGAGTTGCCGATCACGACGGTGAACTTGGGCACGACCGAGTTGGCCACGGCGTTGACCATCTTGGCGCCGTCCTTGATGATGCCGCCGTGCTCGGCGCGCTTGCCCACCATGAAGCCCGTCACGTCCTGCAGGAAGATGAGCGGCACGCCCTTCTGGTTGCAGTTGAGGATGAAACGCGCGGCCTTGTCCGCCGAGTCCGAGTAGATGACGCCGCCCGCCTGCAGCTCCTGCCCTTCCGAGCGCCGCGCCTTGACCACGCTCCGCTGGTTGGCCACGATGCCCACGCTCCACCCGTCGAGGCGGGCGTAGCCGCACAGGATCGTCTGCCCGTAGTCGGCCTTGTACTCGGTCCACGAGTCGGCGTCCACGAGCCGGGCGATGACCTCGCGCACGTCGTAGGGCACGGTGCCGGTGGTGGGCACGACGGCGGTGAGTTCGTCCGGCGAGAACGCGGGCGCGCGCGGCGTGTCGCGGGCGAAGAGCGCGGGCGGGTTGGGGCGGAAGTGCGAGACGAGTTCGCGGATGCGCTGGAGCGCCTCGGCGTCGTCCTTGACCTTGTAGTCGGTCACGCCCGAGATCTCGGCGGTGCGTGGCGGCGCCGCCGAGCGTCTCATTGTCCGTCACCTCGCCGATGGCCGCGCGCACGAGGAACGGCCCGGCGAGAAACACCGAGCCCGTGCCCTCGACGATCAGCGCCTCGTCGGACATGATGGGCAGGTACGCGCCGCCCGCCACGCACGAGCCCATGATGGCGGCGATCTGCGGAATCCCGCGCGACGACAGGATCGCGTTGTTGCGGAAGAGGCGCCCGAAGTGCTCCTTGTCCGGGAAGATCTCGTCCTGCATCGGCAGGAACACGCCCGGCGCTGTCCACGAGGTAGACGAGCGGGACGCGGTTTTCGAGGGCGATCTCCTGCGCGCGGAGGTTCTTCTTGGCCGTGATCGGAAACCACGCCCCCGCCTTCACGGTCGCGTCGTTGGCGACCACGAGCACGCGGCGCCCGCTCACCGTGCAGAAGCCCATCACGGTGCCGCCCGCCGGGCAGCCGCCCTCGGCCTCGTACATGCTCCCAGCCCACGAACGTGCCGAGTTCGAAGAACGGCGTGCCCGGCGTCGCAGAGGGCGGCGATGCGCTCGCGCGCGGTCATCTTGCCCCGGCTGTGCTCGCGCGCGATGGCCTTGGCGCCGCCGCCCTGGTAGACCGCGCCCGCCGGGCCTCGGTGGCCTCCGAGCAGCGCGTCGTAGTCGGCGCGGCGGCGGGTGGGGACGTCGGTGGCGGGGAGCGGGGAGCCGAGGGCGGGCATGGGCAGCCGGAGCGGTTTCAGGCAAGATAGCCGGTCGGGGTTCGGCGCGGGGCGAAGGGTTGGGGGAGGATCACGCCCCTGCAGCGCGGGTCGGCGTTGTATCGAACGTGATACGGACACGACGTGGGGCGTGGCCCGCCCGGGACGCCTATCTTCGGCGCTTCTCATCGCCTGCCATGTCTTTTCCTGTTGCCCTCCTGCGCGGCCTCCTCGGGATCGCCGTCATCCTCGGCATCGCCTACGCGGCTGTCGAGCGACCGCAAGGCCATTCCGTGGCGCACGGTGGGCGTGGGCCTCGCGGCTCCAGCTCGTCTTCGCGCTCTTCGTGCTCAAGACGAGCTTCGGCGCCTCGCCTGTTCGGGGCCATCGGGCGCGGCTTCACGTCCTCATCGGCTTCACGCAGGAAGGCGCGGCCTTCGTCTTTGGGCGGCCTCGCGCGCGGCGTCGGGCGCGGCTCGGCTGGGCTTCATCTTCGCCTTTCAGGTGCTGCCGACGATCATCTTCTTCGGCGCCCTCACGAGCGTGCTCTACCACCTGGGCATCCTGCAGATGATCGTGCGCGGCGTGGGGCCTCGTGATGGCGAAGCACGATGCGCCTCTCGGGGGCCGAGAGCCTCAGCGCGGCGGGCAACATCTTCCTCGGGCAGACCGAGGCGCCGCTGCTGGTGAAGCCCTACGTGAAGACGATGACGCGCTCGGAGCTGTTCGCGCTCATGGTGGGCGGCATGGCCACGCTCGCGGGCGGCGTGCTCGCCTCCTACATCGTGCTGCTTGGCGGCGACGATCCGGCGGCGCAGGCGCAGTTCGCCAAGAGCCTCCTCGCCGCGTCGATCATGAACGCCCCGGCGGCGCTCTTCCTCTCGAAGATGATGATCCCCGAGACGGGCGTGCCGCTCACGCTCGGGCAAACGAAGCTGGAGAGCGAGAAGGCGGCCTCGAACGTGATCGAGGCCGCGGCCGGCGGCGCCTCCGAGGGCTCAGCTGGCGCTCAACGTGGGCGCGATGCTGCTCGCCTTCATCGCGCTCATCGCGCTCCTCAACGCCCTGCTCGGCTGGCTCGG
Source organism: Rhodothermales bacterium (assembly GCA_963740755.1). Taxonomy (GTDB): domain Bacteria; phylum Bacteroidota; class Rhodothermia; order Rhodothermales; family BA12; genus CAVSDF01. The sequence goes on along the minus strand of CAVUFJ010000002.1, from coordinate 52,186 downwards.
CCACCCGACCTTTGGCGACTACTACCTGTGGGACCTCAACGGCGCCATCTCCAGCGCCTCCGGCGGGCGCTTCACCGGCCTGTCGTTCCAGTCCATCTTCGGCTTTCTGTTTGCCCCGTTTGCGTGGGCCATCGGCATCGAGAGCAAGGACATCCTGCTCTTCGGCTCCCTGCTCGGGCAGAAGGTGTCGGTGAACGAGTTTGTGGCCTACCTCGACCTGGCCGGCATGAAGGACCAGATGAGCCTCCGCTCGGTGACGATGGCGACGTACGCGCTCTGCGGCTTCGCCAACTTCTCGTCCATCGCCATCCAGATCGGCGGCATCGGCGGGCTTGCGCCCGAGCGGCGCGGCGAGATTGCCGAGCCTCGGCCTCAAGTGCGTGCTCGCGGGCAGCCTCGCCACCGCCCTCTCGGCCACCATTGCCGGCATCCTGCTCGGAGGCGGCTGATGCAGAGACGCCGCTCGATCACCGACCCCCGACGCTTCCTCGACCGCGCTCGTTCGCGCGCCTCCGCACGGAGCCGCCGCGTGGCGGTAGACACCGAGTTCGTGTGGGAGCGGACGTACTACCCGCGCCTCGGCCTCGTGCAGCTCGGCTACCGAAGGCGGCAGACGTTCCTGCTCGACCCGCTCGCGCTCGACCTCGCACCCCTCGGCGCGCTGATCGAAGACGCGCGGTGGAGAAGGTGCTCCACGACGCCGGGCAGGACCTCGCCATCCTGCGCCGCGCCACCGGGGCCCGTGCCGCCAACGTGTTCGACACGCGCCTCGCCGCAGGTCTGCGCGGCCTCGCCGAGCAGCTCTCGCTGCAGCGCCTGCTCGCGGCCACCGTCCGGCGTGCACCTCGCCAAGACCGAGAGCCGCACCGACTGGCTGCGCCGCCCGCTCAGCGACGCGCAGATCGACTACGCCCACGACGACGTGCGCTACCTCGCGCCAGGCCGCGCCGTGCTCGACGCGCGCATCACCGAGGCGCGGGCGCGCTCGCGTGGCTCCGCGAAGAGCAGGCTCGACCTCTCGACGCCGACGCGCGCCGGCCGAGCGCACGCCCGACGAAGCCTACCTGCGCCTCAAGGGCCAGATGCGCCTGCACCCGAAGGAACGCGCCATCCTGCTCCGCATCGCTGCGTGGCGCGAGCCTAAGCGCAGCGCCTCGACCTGCCACGCGGCCACGTGGTGCCGGACGATGCGCTCGTGATGGCCGCGCAGCGCAAGCCCACCACCGAGGACGCCGTGCTGCGCCTCGACGCGATCCCCGCCGCCACGCGAGAGGCCATCGCCGAGGCGGTGGAGGCGGGCCTGCAGGACCCGCCCTGCGCTCTGCCGACGCCCCCGCCGAAGACGACACGCTCAGCGCGCGGGTGGACCTCATGCTCGCCTTCATCAAGGGCCGCGGCCTCGCCGAAGGCGTAGATCCGGCGCTCGTGGCCAACCGCGCCGACGTGCTCGCCCTCGGCGCCAGCGGCGCCGACACGGCCCCCGACGCCCACCGCCTGCTCACCGGCTGGCGCCGCACCTTCATCGGCGACGACCTCGTCCGCCTCCTCCGCGGCGATCTTTCGCTGCGCCTCGACACGGAGACCGGGCTTCCAGCGTCCGAATAACAGACAAAGCTCAGCCGCAGCGGGCAAACGCCACGATGGCTGAAACGGGGCGAGTGGAGCGGTGGAGTGGGGGCGAGGCCGGAGGCGCTAACGCCCGCTGTCTGCTGAAGCGATGGGTTAGACCGCCGGAGTTGCAGGACGCAACGAGGCGTAGAGATAATTCAGGGTGTTCCGGGCTATTTGAACCAGTTGATCGAGGTGAGGATCTCGATCCTCATCAGGTGGCCGTTGAGCGACCGAATTGCTTTCAATTGCTTGTCGTCTCCACTGCGGCCTATAATTATCTTGGCCCGCGTCTTGAAAAGTGTCCTCTTGATCCTTGGATTGTATGGCATATCTATCTGCATCAATGAGATCCAAGTAGTGCTGAACTTGGCCCATAACCTTTGCGAGTGAAGCGCCCGGATAATAGCTGTCGTGAGAAGCGTCGTAGTTGAAAAGCTTTTGGCCGTTGAGGGGTGTTTTGATCTCTACGATCTCAATGTATCCGTCTGTGGTCGTACGCAAGATGAAATCCTGCTCCTCATCCCGAGTCAGCTTTCTGCTTGGAAGATAGCTTATGAGCTGCTCCTAAACATCCACGGATTGTCCTTAAGCAGGGTTTGTAGTTCACTCTCTTGCACATTTGCCTTTGCAACCAGACGTTCGAGCTCATCGAAGGACTGCTTGTACGTTACTAGATTCAGGGCGGCGGCAGCTTCAGCAAAAAGTTTGGGGTTTTGGGCAGCACGTTCAAGGAGTGATGTGAGTAGATGCCGGTCGTAACTGATCTGCCCCAAAACATCGGCCAGCACTTCAATCTTGCCAGACGCAGACAAATCACTTAGAAACCTAACCAAAGAGTCTTTGCTGACGCCGTCAGAGGTTCCTATGACTACAAAATCCCCCGATTCATTTGGGACCGAGCCGGATCGTGATGCCAGTGTAAAATCAACTAGCTTTCGTATCTCGTCAGTCTTTTCGCTTGAGAGGGTAACTGAATGCTCCGGCTTCTCATATAGCTCACCAGACTTCCGGCCAAATGATTTAATGGTAATTGAATCGTGCTTAATCTCACCAGTATGGCGACTCCGAACGACGAGATAGATGGCCTCTTTCTTCGAACGAGGCCCCTCACATAGGACTACTGAACTGACCTTTTCAAGGTCTGGCTTGGATTCCTTATTTGGCTTTGTCGCTCGTATCGGAAAGGCTGTTCGCGGCTGTGCGTCCTTCTGATGCTGTTCGGACATAGGATAGCAGGCTCAGAAGGCGGTATAACCAGTGAATATGCCGCGTCATGCGGCGTATCAGGCAATATCGTGCTGCAGGTGTGCGGTGTCAAGAGGGCGTTATTCGGACTCCCCTCTTCAGTTGCGCGCGGCCTCGTGCGGGCGATCCGCGGATCTGTGGCGTCGTGCCGCATATCCGCAGATCGTGGGCAAGCGGAGGTTTTGCAGGACGCACCTCGACGTACGGGAGGCGTGGAGGCCAAGACGCAGCACAACCGTCTTGTTGCTGCAGGTGGGCGGATGGCGGGGGTGCTGACCCGTTTGGAAGCGGCTTGCCGCCCCGTTACTCGCCGAGGCGGTCGCGCAGGCCCACGAGAAAGCTTCGTAGGTCGCTGAGGTGCCCGCGCCGGTCTCCTTCGGACGCGTCTCTGGCCAGGCGCTGGCGGGCGCCTTCGAGGGTGTACTTCTCGGCGTGCATCAGGCGCGCGATCCGCCGCACGACCACAATGTCGGCGTCGGTGTAGATGCGGTGGCCCGAGCGGTTCTTGCGCGGGCGCAGCACGTCGAACTCGGTCTCCCAGTACCGCAGCACGTGCGCCTCGACGCCCGTGAGCGCGCTCACCTCGGCGATGCTGTAATAGAGCTTCGGGATCGCGGGCGCGGACATAAGCAGGCGGCGGGAGGGCAGACGCGCGTGAACTACGCCGGAATCTACGCCGCGTCCCCGCCTCGCCAAGAACGCACCGCCGCGCCGCGCGTCCGACCACTTTGTCCCCCTCTCTGTGATTGCCCTCTTCCGCCGGTACCGCTACGAACTGGCGCTCCTCGCCACGGTCGTCATCTGGGGCGCCAATGTGCCCTTCCTCAAGATCGCCCTCCGCGAGGTCTCGACGTCGCAGACCAACGCGATCCGCTACACCTTCGGCACCATCGCCCTCGGCATCTTCGCGCTGCGAGAACTGCGCCGGGCGGAGCGGTCCTTCACCGAGGTGGTCCGGCTGTACGGACTGCCGCTCGCGGGGCTCGGCTTCGTGGGCTACTTTCTCTACCAGGAAGGCTTCATCTACGGCGTCAAGCACACGTCGTCGGCGAGCGCGGCGCTGCTCATGGCCACCTCGCCGCTGTGGACGGCCGTGATCGCCCACACGCTCGGCCTGCAAAAGCTCCGCGCGGCGGGCTGGGTGGGCCTCGTCGTGGCCCTCGCCGGCACGGCCCTCGTGGCCACCGCGAAGGAGTCCGCCGGCACGGATTCGGCGCTCGGCAACGTCGTGCTGCTGTTCGCCTCGGTGGCCTGGTCGGTGTACACAGCGCTCAGCGGACGGCTCAAAAAGCTGGTGCCGCCGGGCACGGGCGCGTTCGTGGGGATGCTCGTCGCCCTGCCCTGCCTGTACCTCGTCGCCGCGTTCCAGCCGGGCTGGCACCCGCTCGGCGAGATCTCGCGCGTGACGTGGGCGACGCTCTTCTTCTCCGGATCGCTCTCGGTCGGGCTCACGTTCGCCGTCTGGAACGCCGCCATCGGGCACGTTGGCCCCTCCACCACAGCGGCGTTCTCCTACCTGACCCCCCTCATCACGGCGGTGACGGCCTACTTCCTCATCGGCGAGCCCATCACGCGTCCCCACGTATTCGGGGGGCTCCTGCTGCTCGGCGGCCTCGTCTGGATGCGGCGCGGCCTGCAAATGCCCCTGCCCGTGCGCGCCGGGGCCGAAGCTGAGGCGTGACTTGGATCACGGATGTTGGAGATGGATCATGGCCAGAGCGCCCCTCGGACCATGATCCATCATCCATGATCTAGGATCACCACTTCACACCCCGATCACCTCGAACGTCGAGCCGAGTGTGGGGTCTTTGCGCACCTCGATGCGCACCGGGAAGGCTTCCTTCAGCTCGTCGAGGTGGGTCACGACGAGGATCTTGTCGAAGTGGTCCTGGACGTGGCGGATGGCTTCGACGAGCGCTTGGAGGCCCTGTACGTCCTGCGTGCCGAAGCCCTCGTCGATCACGAGCGTCCGCACGGCCACGCCGCTGCGGCGGGCGAGCAGCTGCGAGAGCGCCACGCGGAGCGCGAAGTTGACCCGGAAGGCCTCGCCGCCCGAGAACGTCTCGTAGGGCCGCTCGCCGCCGCTTTCGTCGGAGAGGACGATGTCGAGCGTTTCGGCGGTGCCGCCCGTCTTTTTGTCGCGCAGCGTGCGCAGCTGGAGGTGCATCCGCCCATCCGTGAGGCGCCCGAGCAGGTCGTTGGCCATCTCCTCGATCTCGGGCAGCGTCTCCTCGATGATGAGGCTCGGGATGCCCCGGGACGAGAACGCGGTGCGGAGGTGGCGGTAGAGCGCGGCCTCGTCGCGGGCGCGGAGGGCTTCGGCCTCGGCGTCGGCGGCGTGCGCGGCGAGGGCGGCGAGTTGCTGCGCCCGGAGGCCGAGGCGGGCCACCTCGTCGCGGGCACCTTCATGCACGGCGGTGGCGCGGGCCAGGTCGGCCTCGGCGGCGTCGAGGTGGGTGCGGGCCTCGGCGCGGCGCACGGCGAGGGCGTCGAGGGCGGAGAGGTCGCGGGCAAGTGCATCGGCCTCGGACGCGTGGCGGGCGAGCGCTTCGGTGAGCGCGGCGCGGCGGGCGAGGTGGTCGGCGCGCTGCTCGCGGGCGGCCAGGAGCGCGGCCACCTGCTCCGGCACGTCGCGGAGGCGGGCGTGCTCGGCCTCTACCGCCTCGAAGCGGGCGCCGTCGAAGCCGAGGGCGTCGAGGCGGGCGCGGATGCGGTCGCGGCGGGCGAGTACATCGCCGAAGAGGCGCCCGTCGTCGTGCTGCCGGCGGAGGTCGTCGAGGCGGGCGTCGAGGCGCTGGAGGCGGCCGCGCAGTTCGTCCGTTTCGGCGAGGCGGCGGTCGAGGTCGGCGATCCGGTGGTCGAGCGCGTCGAGGCGGGCGGCATCGGCGCGGAGGGCTTCGTAGCGGGCGGCGTCGAAAGACGAGACGGCGAGGTCGGCGGCGATCTCCGCGAGGCGGGCGCGCACGTCCGGCGCCACGTCGCCGGCGCGGAGGCGGGCGCGGAGCGTCTCGGCGGCGTGCGCGGCGGCCTGCGCTTCGGCCTCGGCGCCTTCGGTGTCGCGGAGTTCGCGGTTGAGGCGCTGGAAGGCTTCCTCGTCGTTTGCCCGCTCGGCGCTCACGCTGCGCTGGGCGGTATAGTCTGCGCGGAGGCGGCCGAGCGTCCGCTCCTCGGCGTCAATCGTGCGCGCCCGCTCGCGCAGCTCTGCCTCCGCCTCGGCCCCCTGTGCCTGCAGATCGGCGGCGGCGTGGGCGCGGTGGTCGGGCGTCAGGTCGGTGCCGCACACGGGGCACGCGCCGGCCTCGGCGGTTTCGAGCCGGTCAAGGCGCGTGCGGAGCGTGTCGAGCGCCGCCTGGGCGTGCTCGGCGTCGAGCTTGAGGCGGCGCACGAGGTCGCCCTGCTCCAGGCCCTGCGTATGGAGCAGGGCTAGGTGCTGGCGGGCGGCGTCGGCCTGCTGGGCGCGGTCGCGGAGGGCGTCGGCCTCGGCGTCCACCCGGCGGCGGCGCGCGGCACGGGCGGCGGCCTCTTCGGCGAGGCGTTCGGCGCGGGCGCGTTCGGCGTCGAGGGCGCGGCGGGCGCTGTCGAGGTCGGCCTGGAGGCTGCGCTGCTCGTCGTGGAGAACGCGCAGGCGCGTGCGCGTGGCGTCGAGGGCGGCAAAGTCGTGCCCGGCGGTGCGGGCGGCGGCGCGCTCGGCAAGCAGCGCCGGACGCGTGGCGCGCGCGGCGTCGAGGTCGGCGAGGCGCTGGGCCTCGGTGCTCCGCTCGGCCTCCAGCCGCGTGCGCTGGCGGTCGTGCTCGGCGGTGCGGCGCTGGAGGTCGGCGTCGAGGGCGAGTTCCTGCTGCTTCAGACCGAGGTGCTGGGCGCTCTGCTCGGCGAGTGTGCGCCGCTCGGCGTCGAGGGCGTCGTAGCGCGCCCGGGCCGCTTCGAGTTCGCCGCGGCGTTCGAGGAGCGCCTCCGCGGCGGCGATGCGCGCGTCCACCTGGGCACGCTCGGCCTCGGTGCGGACCCGCTCGGCGTCGAGGCGGGCGAGGCGGGCGCGGAGGTCGTCGGCGCGCTGCGCCTCGGCCGTGAGGGCGTCGAGCGCGCGGCGGGCGACCTGGCAGCGGCTTTCCTCGGCCTCACGCGTGGCGCGGGCGACGGCTTCGGCCTCGCGCGCGGTGGCGAGCCCCGCCTCCACGTCCGCGCGCGTGGCGAGGTCGGCCCCGATGCGGGCGAGGTCGCGCTCGGCGAGGTCGTAGGCGGCTTTGGCAGCGCCCTCGCGGACGCGTGCGCGCTCTTCGAGCACTTCATAGCGCCCGAGGTCGAGGATGCGCGCGAGCACCTCCTTGCGCTCGGTCGCCTTTTTGCGCGTGAACTCGTCTGAGCGGCCCTGGATGAGAAACGAGGCGTTGACGAACGTGTCGAAGTCGAGGCGCAGCAGGCGGTCGAGGGTCTTCTGCGTCTCCGACACGCTCGGGCCCGTGAGCGGGCGGTACGTGGCCTCGTCGCGCACGAGCAGTTCGAGCTCCGGGCGCGAGGTCTTGCCGCTGCCGGACACGTTGTAGGCGCGGCGCACGCGGTAGCGCTCGCCCTCGTGGTCGAACGTGAACTCAACCAGCATCCGCTGCGTGCCTTTGCGGATGAGGTCGGCGTCGGGCTTGGTGGCGCTCGCGCCCTTGCGCGCCTGCCCCCACAGCGCCCACGTGATCGCCTCGAGCAAGCTCGATTTGCCCTGCCCGTTGCCGCCCGAGATGCAGGCCACGGAGAATGCTTCGAAGTCGAGCACGGGCGCCGCCTCGCCGTAGGAGAGGAAGTTCTGGAGGCGCAGCTCGACGGGCGTCATGGGCAGAGAGGCGGAGGGGCGACGGGCGAGGCAGAACGCGTAACGAAGCGCTCCGATGCCCAATATGTGTACAGACGGCGTGCAAATGCCGCCCTATGTTCGCCCCGCCCCCTCCACCGGGCCCCCTTCGCTGCCCATGCCGATCACGTTCCGCGCAGAACTCGGCCGCAAAGCCCTGCACGTCGTCACCGCGCTCCTGCCGGTGCTGCTCTTCCCGCTCGGGCGCGCGTGGCTCATCGGCCTGGCCGCGCTGCTCGTCGCGCTCACCCTCGGCGGCGACGTGCTGCGCGCGAAGGTGCCCGCCTTCGGGCGCTGGATCGGGCAGCACTTCGGGTGGATGATGCGCGCCGAAGAACACCCGGACGGCACCGGCCCGCTCACGCTCAATGGCTCGACGTGGGTTGCGATCGCGGCCCTGCTCCTCGCGGTGCTGCTCCCGCTCCGCCTGGCGGTGCCCGTGTTCGCGGCCTTCATGCTCGGCGACGCCGCCGCCGCGCTCGTCGGGCGCGCCGCCGGGCGGCACCGCTGGCCGGGCACGTCGCGCACCCTGGAAGGGTCGGCCGCCTTCGCCCTCGTGTCGACGGCCGTGCTGCTGCTGCTCCCGCGCGCCGCGCCGGTGGCGATGCCGGGCGCGCTGCCCGCACTCGTAGCCGCCGGCGCGATGGCGCTCGCCGAAGCCCTCCCGGTCCCCCTCAACGACAACCTGCGCGTACCGTTCGTGGGCGCGCTCGTACTCTACGCCTTCGGATGGGCCTGAGCGGGCCGCTCCGAGTGTTCGGAGCAGACGGTTGGATTGAGCGCCACACGATCTGGGCTTACCGGCGCAGGAAGTGGGTTTGGTGATCCCTGACCCTACACGCCGGCGTGCTGCTGAAGCCAGCGGCGCACCTCGCCCTCGGGCAGCGCGCCCGCAAACTCGGCCACGACCGCCCCGTCCCGAAACAGCTTGACGGCCGGAATCCCGCGCACGCTGAAGCGCTGCGCGAGGGCCGGATGCGCGTCCACGTTGATCTTGACGAGGCGCCACGCCCCGCCGCTCGCGCGGGCGAGCCGGTCGAGCACAGGGCCAAGGGCGCGGCACGGCCCGCACCACGGCGCCCAGAAATCTACCACCACCGGTTTGACCCGGCTCGCGTCAAGGACTTCCCGCGTAAACGCATCCATCGCATCGAAGGGCTTGGTGCCCTGGTCCATGCCGGGCGACACGGCGGGTTCCGGGCGCTCAGCGCGCCTCGCTGCGGATGACGCGGTAGTACGTGACCGTCTCCGGCACCAGCACCGCGTCGCGGACGCTCAGGCCGCGCGGGAGGTGGAGGTTCGGGCGCAGCACCCCGGACTGGTTGCGCTCGATCTCGTCGTACGGGATCGTCGCTAGAAGTCGAGCGCGTCGAGGGCTTCGTCGTACTGGCCAAGGAGCACCCGGAAGCGCACGCGCAGGGTAGAGGGCGAGAGCGAGATCGACTCGCCGCCCGCGCGCATCCCGGTGATGCGGATCTCCACTTCGCGCTCGCCGCCGGTATACGCGGCCACCGGCACCTGCACGAACACCGTCGCGGCGGGCCGCGCGGCGAGGCCTTGGAGGGTGTCGGCAAGCGCGATCGTCAGGCGGAGCGTGTCGCGCACGGACGAGTAGCGGAACGGCTGCGTCGGCCACGCCCGCAGGCCCTCCACGATGGAGCGCGCCCCCGTCACCGCCACCGACTCGGGCGCCACGCGGATCGGCCCGGCAAAGTCGAACGACGTGGCGAAGTCGAGGAGCGCGCGCAGGCCCACCGGCACGCGGCGGGTGATGAGGGTTTCGGTGCTGAGGCGAATCGTGCGCGGGCTCACGCCGAGCAGCCGCACGTCGGGCGGTAGCGAGGCAGAGCTGGGATTCGAGGTTCACCTCACGCTGCGTCGCGTTGATCGTCAGGCGTGGGGGGAACGAGAAGAGCGGCAGCAGGCGAAAGCCGGTGCCTTCGACGAGCACGCGCACGCTTGCGGGCACCGGCGCGGCCAGGCCCTCGCCCGGCGGCAGGCTCACGATCTCGGTCCGCGCCTCGAAGCCCTGGACGTGGTTTTGCCGGAGCGTGAGCGCAAGCCAGAGCAGGAGCGAGAGCAGCACGCAGATGGCCGCCGCGCGCGGGTTGGCCGTGTGGGCCGGCGCGGCCGTCCACGCCTGCACCTGCCGGACCAGGCGGCGCGGGAACGAGAGCGCAGAGCGAGGGGCCATCGAACGGAGAGCGGACGGGGACACGATACGAACGCCCTGCCCTGCGGCCTCAGGGCTGCCCCTCCCGCTTGCGCGCGGCACCGGCCCGCTTGCGGGCGCGCCAGGCCCACAGCGCGTCGGCGCCGTCGCGGATGTCGGACCAGCGGTAGGCGCGCACGAGGAGTACGCCGGGCGGGTAGAGCACCATCAGGGCGAAGTGGGCGGCCCAGCGCGGCACCGGCGCAAAGCTGTTTGCGCGGAGCCCGATCCACCCGAGCCCGACCACGAGGGCCACCGTGCCCGCCACGGCCCCGAACGGAAACCGCACCCCCTCGGCCTTTCCGACGCGCGCGGCGGTCACGAGCGCGAGCCCCCCGTAGGCGAGCACCGTGGCCGTCGCCGAGCCGACCGCGCCGAGCGGCGGGATGAGCACGACGTTGAGCAGCAGGTTCACCACCGCCGCAATGGCCACGCCTACCGACACCTGCCGGGTGCGTCCTCGCGCATAAAGCGGGTTGGCGGCGATGATGTAGAGCCCGTAGAAGTAGTAGCCGAGCGTAAGCGGGAGCACGAGCGGGGCCGCCTGGAGGTAGGGCGAGCCCTTCGGCGTCATCACGGCGAGCACATCGAAGGCGAAGAGCGACAGCCCGAGCGTGAAGCCGCCCCCAATCACGCACAGGTGCCGGAAGGCGCGCCGGTGGAGGTGCGCCCCTTCGCCACTCGCAATAGCCTGCAGCCCCGCCACGGCAAAGGCCGTCTGGAAGGCCTGGATGAGGACCACGTTGACGAGCCCAGCCACCTTGCTGGCGGCCTCGTAGAGCGACAGGGCCTCGGGTTCCACCTTCCACCAGTTGAGCACGTGACGGTCGCCGGCCTGCAGGATCGGCAGCGACAGCCCGACCACCACCACGGGCAGGCCGAAGCGGAGCAGCGGCCGCAGCAGCCCCCACGCCACGCGCCGCGCCGACCGGGCCGCGATCCAGCCCGCGAGCATGAACGCCGGCACCGCCGCCGCGCCAATCTGCGCCACGAGCACGCCCACGAGGCCCATCCGCAGTCCCACGAGCAGCCACGCGTTGAGCCCGATGAGCAGCACCGCTTCGGAGAGCTGCGCAAGGCTGAACAGGCCCGGCCGGTCGCGCGCCTGCAGCGTCACGAGCCCGAGCATGCTGAGCGCTTTCACGGCGGCGAACATGAGCACGAGCCGCCCGAGCAGCGCGGCCTGTGCCTCCAGTCCGGCGGGGTCCTGTCCCAGCACGCCCGCACGCCCGATGGCCGCCGCAAACGGCCACGCCAGCGCCACCACGAGCGCCGCCAGCCCTCCCACGACCACGAGCGTGGTAAACGGCAGCGCCGCCCGGTCGTCGTCGCCGAGGTCGGAGGCGGTGGTGAAGCGCAGCAGGGCCGTCGGGAGCCCGAGCGTGAGCAGCGGCGCGAGCAGGAGCACGAGGTTGGCCGCCGCGCTCAGCTTGCCGTAGTGCGCGAAGGCGAGGTAGGCCGTGTTGAGCTGGAGCAGCTGGACGAAGTACCCGCTCGCCTTCGCCGCCGCGTTGCCGACGGCGTAGATCCCGCCCTGCCGCGCCATCCGCAGCAGCGGGGCGGAAGAGGAGGCAGGCGCGTCAGGCATGGACAGTAGGGGCAAGGTCGGCGCTTACGGTGCCATGAGCCCGTCGAGCGCGGCGTGCAGGCCCGCCCGGCGGCGCGCGGCGCTGTAGGTCCGCTCGATGCGCGCGCGGGCCGCGGGGCGCAGCGCATCGGCGGCGGCGAGGGCGTGGCGCAGGCGTTCGGCCAAGCGTTCGGGCTCGGGGCGGTGGACCACGAAGCCCGCCTCGCCGATGGCTTCGGGGATGCCGCCCACGGCACTGCCCACCGGCACGGCGCCGCACAGCATCGCCTCGCAGAGCACGTTGGGGAGCCCCTCCGAGCGCGAGAAGAGGGCGAACACGCTCGCCTCCGCATACGCCGCCGCGAGCGCCTCGCGCGCCACCGGCCCCTCGACGCGCACGTTGGGCGGCACCGTTCCAAGCGCATCGCGCCCCTCGCCGGAGACGCCGATGATCCGCACGGGCACGTCCGGCAGATGGCGCGCGGCGGCCACGAGCAGGTCGAGGCCCTTGAGGCGGACGCTCCGGGCGCGGTCGGCAAAGGCCACGCACACGATGGAGGGGGGCGGTGCGCGGCGCCCATCGGCCACGCCTCGGCGTCGTAGCCGGTGGGCAGCACGGTGGCGGGGGTGGTCAGGCCCGGCACGAGGGCGCGCACGCCGTTGCGGAGCACGTCCGGGTAGGCGCCGAAGCGGTTGTCGGCCTCCAGGAGCGCCTCGGCCACGGGCAGCAGCAGCGAGGCGCCGCGCAGGACCGCACGGGCGAGGGGCGCGCGCCAGCGGCTCTCCATCACGCCGTAGCCGAGCGCGGGCAGGCGGTTGCTCTCGAATCCCCCGAGCGCGACCGCCACCGGCACGCCCCGGCGGCGGGCGGCCCACACGGGCAGCGCGAGGTGGTAATCGGCGAACCAGCCGTAGACGAGGTCGGCGCGCGGCAGTTCAAGGCGCAGCCACGCGGCCTGACGCGCCAACATCCGTGCCATCCCGCGCCGCCCCTTTTGCCTGCTGCGCGTCGAAGTGGAACGGCACGACCTCGTAGCGGGCGCGCAGGTGGGCGAGGTCGTCGAGGACGAACGACGAGGGCGAGAGGTAGAGGTAGAGGACGCGGCGCACGGGCTCAGGCGGGGGCGCCCGGCTCCACCTGGCCCGCCGCAGCCGCCAGCACCTGCGCCATCGCCCCGGCCTGCGCCCGCCGGTTGAGCGGCAGCGCTCCTTCGGGTGTTGCGCCCATGAGCGGCGCACCCGGCGCGCCACGCGGCCAGGTGCGCGCGCAGCAGCCCGTCCATGCCCGCCGCATCGTCCCAGCCGAACAGGCGCCCGGCGCCGGTTTCGGCGAGAAGCGCCGCCGCATCGCCGTCCGCCGGACCGACGCCGAGCACGGGCCGCCCGGAGGCGACGTACTCGAAGAGCTTGCCCGTCACGATGCCTGCCGCGCCCGCCGTGCGGTTGATGGGCAGCAGCAGCAGGCTCGCCCGGCGCATCTCGGCCACGGCCTCGGCGTGCGGCACATACGCCACCCGCTCGACCCGGTCGGCCAGGCCCGCGCTGTGCCACCGATTCCAGCACGAGCGGGTCTACGTGCCCCACCAGGCGCAGGCGCACCTCGGGGTGTCCGGGTTCGGCCACGATCCGGGCAAGCGCTTCCCAGAGGGCGGGCGGGTTCTGCTGCCCGAGGAAGTTGCCCACAAACGACAGCGTGAACGGCCCGGCGGGGTCGAGCGCCGGGGCGGCGTCCGCAAAATCGGCCGGGTCGAAGCCGTTGGGAATGACGGCGACCGGGCGCCCCACCTTGCCGCCGAGCCCCGCCGCCACGCTCGCGCTCACCGACACCAGGCGCGTGGCCCGGCGCAGCACGCGGCGTTCGAGCGCCAGGTCGAGGCGGCGGGCAAGGGCCGAGCGCGGCAGTTCCTTGAGGTAGTAGACGTCCGTCCACGGGTCTCGGAAGTCGGCCACCCAGGGGAGGCCCTGCGCCGCGAGGGCGAGCCCGATGAGGTGGAGCGACATCGGCGGGGCGGTGGTGAGCACCACGTCGAACGGCTGTGCGGCGTGCAGGCGGCGCGCCGCGCGGATCGCAAACGGCACCCACCCCACGCGCGCATCCGGCAAGAACACGTTGGCACGGAGCCAGCGGGCCAGTTGCTCCTTGCGCCCGAGCGCCTCGCTGCGCGCAAAGCCCACGCCCACCGCATCGGCCTTGGCCTTGCCCGTGAGGCGCGCGTACGCCGCATAAGGGTCCCACGACGGCGTCCGCACCACCTGTACCGCGGCGGGCACGTCGGCGAGCATGGACGGGTCCGGGTCCGGGTAGGCGGCCTGCGCAGGATCAACCGTGAGCACCGTCACCTCGCAGCCGAACTCCGGGAGGTAGCGGCTCATCTTGAGCGGCCGCTGCACGCCGGAGCCGCCGGAAGGCGGGTAGTAGTACGTAACGAGCAGAACGCGCATCCCGATGGGCGAGTAGCGACAGGCAGAGAACGAGAGCCGTAGGGGCACGATGCATCGTGCCCTTCCCTGCATCACGCCTCGCCGCCTTCCGGGGCGATGGGGTCGGCGGAGTCCTTCCGGCGGCGATGTTGCACGAAGCCAAGCCCGAGCAGCAGTACGAGGCCGCCATAGACGAGCACCGTCGAGAGCCACGCCACGGTCTCGCCGGTCCGGTAGCGCGCCGGACTGTAGGTGAGCGCGACCGCGTGGGCCCCGGCGGGCACCTGCACGCCGCGCAGCAGATAATCCACCTGGAGGATCGGCGCGGCCTTGCCATCCACGGTGGCTGCCCAGCCGGCCGGGTAGTAGACCTCCGAGAGCACGAGCAGGCGCGGGGCGTCCGTCGTCACGCGGTAGCGGAGGTCGCGGGCGCTGTAGGATTCGAGCCGCACGCTGTTCGCCGAATCGGCCGCCGTGCCGGACGAATCTGCGGCCAGGGGCGTCGTGGTGGCCTGCGTGCCGCTCAGCAGAATCGCCGTGTGGTAGGGGTCAAAATCCGGCGCCTGCATCGCGGCCCAGGCCTCGGCGGGCGAGGCCACGGTGCGGATCTCCGAGGCGAACCACGCGCGCTTTGCGGTGGAATCCTCGTACACCTTGAGCGGCGACTGGGCCTCGCTGAACACCTCCTTCAGGCCGGGCGCCACCGGCCCCTGCGCGGCCACGTAGCGCACGCCCATCAGCCGGAGCGCGGCGGGGTTCAACCGGCCCTCGGGCGTTGAGAGGACGTGCTCCAGAAAGTCCTGATAGACGCGCAGCTTGGCGCCGTGGTAGCCGCCGAGCGTCTCGTAGAACGCCGCCGGACGCGCGTTCGTCATCGGGCTGCCCTCCAAGGAGAGCGCGCGGAAGTGCCCGGGGCCCCCTGCCGCCTGCACCTGCCCTTCGATGAACGTGTCGGAAGGGTATTTCTCGATCTGCTTCGCCGGGTCGGGATCGGCGGCGAGCTTGTCGCCCGAGAAGTAGCGGTGGCCCACCCCGTAGAGGTCCACGGTGACGAGCAGGATCAGGCCCATCGCGAGCATCCACGCGGGCACGCGGCCCCGGCGGAATGCCCACACGAGCGCCGCGCCGAGCGCGAGGAACAGCAGCGTGCGCAGCAGGTCGCCGCTGTAGAGGTCGGCGCGCTTGGGCTGCTGCTCGGCCACATACTGTTGCGCCGCCTGCACGACGCGCGGATCAGCGGGGGCCACGTTGTTCTGCTGCGCGATCATCGCCGCCACCTGGTTCGCCTCGTCCGCGCCCGTGTAGGCACGCGTGCCCTTGAACGCAAACAGCACCACCGTGACGCCGAGAAGCGCGAGTAGGCTGATCCAGGCCACGCGTGCGGCCCGGTCGGCGGTGGGCGCGGGATCCTCCGCATCGTCCACGCGCACGAGCGCGGCCACGCCGAGCCCGGCCAGCAGCGCCACCGCGAGCGCGACCATCGAGAGCCACGTCTCCGGCACGCGGAAGCGTCTTGAAGTAGGGGACGAGGTCGAAGGCGAGCCGGTTGAGGGCGCCGAAGTGCTCGCCGAGCGCGAACAGCGTCATCACGAGCGCGGCCACGCCGAGGCCCACGGCCGCCCGGCGGCGGCGACTCGCCACGAGGCCCACGACCGCCAGCGCCAGCACGAGCCCGCCCACGTAGTGCGGCCCCGCCGTGCCCTGCACCTTCGGCCCGAAGTACGTCTGCCCGCCGCCCCCGTAGGCGTTCGGCACGAGGAGCGTGAGCAGTTCGGAGAAGCCCTGGCTCCACGCCATCGCGTAGGCCCAGGCGGCATCATCAGCCCCGGGGGCCGCGCTGGCCGCACCGCGCGCCGTGTAGTTTTTGTACTCCAACTGCAGCAGGTACGGATGCGCCACGAGCCCGATGGCGAGCACCGTCCCGAGCGCCAGAAACGCCGTCGCCTTCCCGAAGCGCGCGCGCGTCCTTCGCGCGAAGCGCGCCGATCCCCTCCACGAGCCACCACAGGCCGATGGCGAAGGCGGCGTAGTAGGTGATCTGCGGGTGCCCGGCGCGCAGGTTCACGCCGAGCGCGGCGGCAAAGAGCAGGCCCGAGAGCAGGCCGGGCCGCTTGAGCGCGTACGCAAACGCCCACAGCAGCCACGGCGCGTACGAGAGCGCCATGAACTTGCCCGTGTGGCCCGGCCCCGAGGATGATGGGCATATACGTCGTGAGCCCGAAGGCGAGCGCGGCGAGCACGGCGGCGAGCTTCTCGCGCGTGAGCGTGTAGACGAGCCCGTACACCCCGCCCGTGAGCAGCAGGAACGCCGCCAGGGGCCCCAGCAGGGTGCGGAGGGCGTTGATGAGCGTGTCGGGGCCGGGGGGAACGGAGAAGTAGGCCACCATGATGCCCGGCATCCCGCCGAACGGGTTGGTCGCCCAGAGCGGGTCCTGCCCGGTCGCCCGGTGCGCGTCCATCATCGAGGCGGCCATGGCGCGCCACATGACCGTGTCGAGGCCCACGACGCCCTTGCCGCCGAACACGGCGGGGGCGTAAAAGGCCGCGCCCACCACGACGAGCAGCGCCAGGCACGCCAGGTGCTGCGTGCGGGACGAGAGGCGGCTCCACCACGACCCGCCGTCTGAGGCCGGGCGGCCGGTGGCGACCGTGTGGCGCGCTTCGGCCGTCGAGGCGCGGGAGGGGGCGGTGGCGGCGCGGGCGGGGCGACGCGAGGGCGGACGGGCCATCGAGTGGAGCGGGTGAAAGGCGCCATACAGCGCCGAAAGGTCGCAAAGTAACCTCCTCAGGGCCTGCGCCCGTGTGGAGCGCACGTGAGGGCAACGCGCACACCCGCACCGTGCGGTACCTTCACAGGGAACGCTCCCTCTTCAGCGCCCTTCAAGGGTGCTTACGCCACCGCTCATGCACGCCTACGTCCCCGCCGAACCCTCCGAGCAACTCGAGGCCGAAGCCCGCGCCGAGGCGCTCCGCGCCTGCGAACCGCTCGTCGAGGAACTGATGGTCGAGCACCGCGCCAAGCGGCGCCTCTGGTTCCCCTCCGACTTTCTGCCCGCCGACGAGGCCGAAGACGAGGACTCGATCCGCGTGCTCCAGCGCCTGCGCGAACGCGCCCGCTCTATCGGCGACTCCATCCGCGTCTCCGTCGTGCTGGGCCTGCTCACCGAAGAAGGCCTGCCGCACTTCCACCGCCTGCTGTCCAACTACCTCGGCGAGAAGTCCGTCTGGAGCCAGTGGAACCGCATGTGGACGGCCGAGGAAGACCGCCACGGCACCATCCTGCACGACTACGCGCGCGACTCCCGCCTCTTCCGCATGAAGGAAGTTGAGATGATGCAGTACGCCTACCAGGAGGCTGGCTTCGAGCCCGAGTGGGACAAGGACCCCTACCGCGTGTTCGTCTACACGACGCTCCAGGAGCGCGCCACCCAGTACACGCACCGCAACACGGGCCGCGTCGTGGGCGACGAGGAGCCGGTGCTCAAGGGCATCTTCCAGAACATCGCCGCCGACGAGGCCAAGCACTTCTCGTTCTACCGGCGCGTCTTCAAGGCGCTCCTCGAACTCGACCCCAACCGCGCCCTCCAGAGCGCGCTCGCGGTGATGCCCGCCATCGACATGCCCGGCATCTCGATGCCCGACTTCAAGGAGATGGCCGATGTCGTGCGCCGCAGCGGCATCTACGGCCCGTGGGACTACAAGGAGATCGTCGAGGAGGCCATCGCGTTCTGGAATATCGAGCTCATGGAAGGGCTCAACGAGGCCGGGCGCAAGGCGCAGGACAAGATCCTCGCCATCCCGAAGCGCCTCGGACGCGTGGCCGAGTTCATCGAGACGCGCAGCCAGACCAAGAGCTTCTCCTTCGCCTTCATCTACGACCGCGTGTTCGCGATGGAGTGACCGGGCCCGCCGCCCGATCCGTTCTGCCTCACCCCTCCTGGCCTGACCGCCGCCGATGACGCCTGACCGCCGCAGCGGGCTGCTGCTGCACCTGACCTCTTTGCCCGGCCCCTACGGCATGGGCGACTTTGGGCCCACCGCCTACGCGTTCGCCGACCAGCTCGCGCGCGCCGGGCAACGCATCTGGCAGGTGCTGCCGCTCGTGCCCCCCGGCTACGGCCACTCGCCGTACTCGAGCCCGTCCACGTTCGCCGTCTCGCCCCTACTGATCTCGCCCGAGTTGCTGCTGCAGGACGGCCTGCTCACGGCGGCGGATGTGGCCGAGGCGCCCGCGTTCCCCGCCGACCACGTCGCGTGGGAGACCGTCGTGCCGTTCCGGCGCGCGCTGCTGGAAAAAGCGTTCGAGCGGTTCGAGGCGCTGGAGGAGCCCGCAGACTCGCCGTGGCACGAGCGCCTGCTCGCCTTTCAGGAAGCCGAGGGCGCCTGGCTGGCCGACTACGCGCTCTTCATGGCGCTCTCGGACGCCCACGAAAACCTGCCGTGGACCGACTGGGCCCCCGCCCTCCGCGACCGCCACCCCGACGCGCTCGCGGGCGCCCGGCACGAGCACGCCGTCGCCATCCGGCGGCACACATTCTACCAGTGCGTTGCCGAGGCGCAGTGGCAGGCGCTCCACGCCTACGCCGCCGAGCGCGGCATCGCCATCCTGGGCGACCTGCCGATCTACGTCGCCCACGACTCGGCGGACGCCTGGAGCGCCCGGCACCTGTTCAAGCTCACGCCCGAGGGCGTGCCGTTCGTCGTCTCCGGCGCCCCACCGGACCACTTCACGCCCGTCGGGCAGAAGTGGGGCAACCCGCTCTACTGGTGGCACCAGCCGCCGTTCTCCGACTGGGCGCCCCCCGACGAGATGCGCGACGTGTACGAGCGCGTCCCCCTGCCCCACGCCCACGACGCCGCCTACGGCTGGATCGCGTCGGAAGCGGTGCAGGGGCAGATCCAGCACGCGCCGCTCAACGCGCACAACCTGGACTGGTGGACGCGCCGCATGGCCCGCGCGCTCTACCTCTACGACATCGTCCGCCTCGACCACTTTCGGGGCTTCGCGGCCTACTGGGAGGTACCGGCGGAGGCGCCGACCGCGCAGAGCGGCTACTGGATGCCCGGCCCCGGCAAGCCCCTCTTCGACGCGCTCACCGAACGCCTCGGCCCGCTCCCGGCCGTCGCCGAAGACCTCGGCGTCATCACACCCGACGTGCGGCGCATCATGGACGAATGCGGGTTTCCGGGGATGCGCGTGCTCCAGTTCGGCTTCCCCGAGAACGAGCACCACCCGGACCACTACACGCCCAACCTCGTCGCCTACTCGGGCACGCACGACAACGACACGCTCGCGGGCTGGTTTGCCGACCCCGAGCGGAGCACATCGGCGCAGCTCGCGCACCGGTGGGCGCACGCCGCCGAGGGGCAGGTGCCTCCGTTCCTGGAGCGGCTGCTCGCCTCCGCCGCCGGCTTCGTGGTGCTGCCCGTGCAGGACGTGCTCGGCCTCGGCACCGACGCGCGCATGAACACGCCCGGCGAAGGCTCCGGACAGTGGGCGTGGCGCCTGCGCCCGGACGCGCTCACCGACGACGCGCTCGCCTGGCTCCGCCACGTCACGGCCGCCTCAGGGCGCCTCCACGCCTGACCTGTCCGCGCCGCGCATGGCTGCTTCGCGCACGCATCCGCTCTACACGCCCCCGCTGGGCGCCACGCTGCGCGACGGGGGCGTCGAGGTGCGCGTCTATGCGCCGCACAAAGCGCGGGTGGTGCTCGTCATGGACGGCGCGGAGACCGAGATGCGCGCCGAGGGCGAGGGCTACTGGGCGGCCTTCGTGCCCGGGGCGGGCGTGGGGAGCCGCTACGGCCTCCGCCTGGCCGATGCGCCCGGCGCGCCCCTCGGCCCGCCCTTCCCCGACCCGTGCAGCCGCGCCCAGCCCGGACGGCGTCCACGGCCTGAGCGAAGTGGTAGACCCGGACGCGTTCGCGTGGACCGACGAAGCATGGACGGGCGTGCCGCTGGAAGACTACGTGCTCTATGAACTGCACGTCGGCACGTTCACGCCCGAGGGCACCTTTGCCGCCGCGATGGCGCGCCTGCCCTACCTGCGCGACCTCGGCATCACCGCCGTTGAGTTGATGCCGCTGCACGCGTTTCCGGGCCGCTTCAACTGGGGCTACGACCCGGCCGCCTTCTGGGCCGTGCCCGACGCCTACGGCACCCCCGACAGCCTCCGGCGCCTCGTGGACCGCGCGCACGCGCTCGGCCTCGCCGTCGTGGTCGATGTGGTGCTGAACCACCTCGGGCCCGATGGCGCCTACGTCAACGCGTTCGCGCCGATGCTCGTGCCCGCCGTCACCCCCTGGGGCGACGCCGTCAACCTCGGGGACCCCGGCGTGCGGCGCTTTCTGCTCGAAGCGGCGATGCTGTGGCTGCGCGAGTACCACGCCGACGGCCTCCGCCTCGACGCCACCAGCCGCCTGCTCGACGCCGGCACGCCCCACCTGCTCGCCGAGATGGCCGAGGCTGCTGCGGCGCTCCCCGGCCCGCGCCGCGTGCTCATCGCCGAAGACCTGCGCAACCGCGCCACCGTCACCCGCCCGCTGGAGCGATGGCGGCTACGGCCTGGATTCCCAGTGGATCGACGACCTGCACGGGCAGGTGCGCGCCTACGCGACGCCGGGCGAGGCGTACTGGTCGCACTACGACGGCGCCACCGCCCACCAGATCGCCGAAACGCTCGCCCGCGGCTGGACCCACGCCGACAAGGTGGCGCGCAAGCAGGACGACCTCGTGGGCAGCCCCCCAGAGGGTCCGTACCCGCGCTTTACGCACTACCTCGACGACCACGACCTGACGGGCAACCGCCCCCACGGCGACCGGCTCACGGCGACGATCTCGCCCGCGCTCTACCGCGCCCTCTCGGCGGTGCTCCTGTTCGCCCCCGAGCTGCCGCTGCTGTGGATGGGGCAGGAATGGGCCGCCACCACGCCCTTTCCCTTTCTTCGCCGACCACGAAACGGGCCTCGCGGCGGCCGTGCGCGGAGGCCGGCAGCGGGAGTGCGACCTATGGTGGCAGTACGAGGGCGCACTCCCCGTGCCCGACGACGCGGCCACCTTCGCCGCCGCCCGCCTCGACTGGGACGAAGCCGCGCGGCCCCCCCACGCAGCCGTCCGCGCCCTCTACCGCTCCCTGCTGCGCCTCCGCCCCACGCTGCCCGCCAATTTCACCGCCGAGGCCCTCTCGGACGACGCGCTGCGCCTCACGCGGGGCGGCTGGACGCTCCTCGTGTGCCCTGCGCGATGGGGTGACGCTTCCGGAGCCCGCCGGCGAGGCGCTGCTCTGCACGGACGACCCGCGCTGGGGAGCTTCTGGCGCGGCGGACGGGCCTCGGGCCGTGCTTTACGGACCCGCAGGGGCGTCCTTGCCGGCCTGAGCGCGGCGCCGGGACTTCACCTCGGTGGCCTTGGGACGTGCCGCGATGGACGCACGGATGGCCTCGTCGACCACCTGCGTGAGGGCAGCGACCTGGGTTTCGAGCGCCTCGACGCGCGCCACGAGCAGCCGTTCGCGCTCCTTGCGCTTGGGGGCGTGGGCGGATTCCGTCTCAGCAGGGGCGTTTTTCTTGCTCATACGGCCGTAGGGGTGGCGTGGGTGGCGGCCGGCTCGCCCTGGAGGTAGGCCGGCACGTGGCAGGGCAGGCGCACGGTAAACGTGGCCCCGTTGCCTTTCTGGCTGTAGACGGCGATGGTCCCGCCGAGCAGCGTGACGAGGCGGAGCGAGAGCGCGAGCCCGAGGCCGGTGCCGCCATGGGGCCGGTGGTCACCCGTGGCCTCCTGCGAGAACGGCTGGAAGAGCTGGGCCTGAAAGGCCTCCGAGATGCCGATGCCCGTGTCCTGCACCGTCAGCACCGCCTCGGGCGGTTCGCCGGGCTCGGTGGTGAGGCGCACGTACACCCGCCCGCCCCCGGAGGTGAACTTGAGCGCGTTGCCCACGAGGTTGCTCACCACGCGCCCGAAGGCGCTCGCGTTGCCGTAGGCGACGAGCGCTTCCGGCGCGTCTACGTCCAGATCGATGGCGCTCTGCCGCGCGACGGCCCTCAGCATCCCGGTCGTCTCCCGGAGCGTGCGGGCGAGATCCATCGGGTGGAGCGAGAGGTGGTCGCCCTGCGCTTCGATGCGCGCCAGTTCGAGCACCGAGTCGAGCGTGCCGAGCAGGTGCCGCGCGCCCGACTCGATCATCTCGGCAAAGCCCTGGTGCTCGCCGTCGAGTTCCTCGCGCAGCACATCCGCAAAGCCGATGATGCCCGTGAGGGGCGTGCGGATCTCGTGGCTCATGTTGGCCACGAAGCTCTCCTGCATCCGCGCGTACGCCTCCGCCCGCTCGCGCGCTTCGATGAGCCCCTGCTCGTACGCGGCCCGCTGCGTAACATCGGTGAGGAGCGTGAGCACGGTCGGGCGCCCATTCTCGACAAACTGGAAGGCGTCCATCTCCACCATGAGGGAACGGCCGTCCGGGGTGCGCATCTCGACCCGCTGCAACAGGCGCCCCTCATGGGCGATGGCCTGCATCATCGGCACCGCCAGCGCAGGATCGGCGAGGAAGGAACGGGGCGGGCGCTGGTGGAAGGCCTCCAGGGGCAGGTTGAACAGGCGCCCGGCCGCCGCATTGGCTGCCAGCAGCCGCATTTCCTGGTAGTCGCCCACGACCTCGTGGAGGAAGGCCGCATCGTCGGTGTTGTCGAAGAGGACGCGGTAGCGGTTCTCGGTTTGCAACTGCCGCATGAGGCGGCGGTGGTTGCGCCGCATCAGGAAGACGATGACGAGCAGCGCGCCGAGCAGCAGCGTGGCCACGAGCAGGAGCACGAGCCGCATGAGCGAGGCCCCGAGGCCCACCACCTTCACATCGGCGCGCGTGGCAGGGTAAATCTGGTACCCCTGCCGGTAGGGCGGCCGCTGGTCGTGCTGGCCGAGCACGCCCGTCACCCGGACGCGCTCGCCGGGCTGTACGTGCTCAAACAGGACCGCCCCCCGATCTCCGAAGGCGAGTGCGTAGAGGAGCGAGTCGTCTGCGGCAAGCATCAGAACAGTGCCGACAGGAATGCGGCGGGTGCCCACGGCCGTCCCCTCGATCTGGACGAGCATCCCCTCGTACGGCTCCATGGGGTTGGCCAGAACGATCTGCCGGGGCGCCGGCTCATGCCCAGGACCGGGCACGACGGCATAGCCTTCGGTGGCCAGGTGAAGCTGTCCGTTGCGAAACTCAAGCCTCCCTGCGGCAACCAGACTGTCGCCGGGGGCGATGGGCGCGCTGGTAGGCCCTCCTGTAATGGACAGCCCGGCCGCGCCCGATTGCAGCGCCGCATTGAGCCGCCCTTCGTTGGGCATGGCTCCCGACTGAGGCCCGCCCGGCGATGCGCACGCGCTGCCCGGCACGGTCGGGCACGCCGTCACGGTCGGCATCCGCGCGGGCCTGGGCCGGCGTGAGCAGGGGCAGCGCCCGGAGCGAATCGGCCAGCGGTGCCTGCGCGCGGACGGAGCCCGCAAGGGCTGCCATAACACAGACGATCCAGAATCCTCGCAGCATCGGTGAAGCGTCAGGAAGAACTCATCGGCCGCGCCTGCACATTTGCTTAAGTCTAGGGCCGCTCTGCTAAGTTACGCGCTCAGAATCCTGTCCGGACACGCCCGCGCCATGCCCCTGCACCCCCTCGGAATCGCCCCTGACGCCCTCTCGTGGAACCCGGCCGGCGCCGGGACCATGCCCGCGAACCAGCCCGGCGCCCCGCCCGCGTGGTCGCGCGTGGTGCTCGCCACGCTCGAGCCGCGCCTCGACGGGGGCCTGTGGCCGCTGCGCCGCAGCCTCGGCGAGACCGTGGAGGTGGTGGCCGGGCTTCGTGACGGACGGGCACGACCGCATCGCCGCCGAACTCGTCGTGACCGATCCGTCGGGCCGCGAGACGGTGCTGCCGATGCCCCTCCGCTTCAACGACGAGTACACCGCCCGCTTTGCCCCCGACGCCCTCGGCCGGTGGACGTACCACGTCCGCGCGTGGATCGACGCCTTCGGGACGTGGCGCGAGCAGTTTCGCCGCCGCCTCGACGGGGGCGAGTCGGCGGAGCTCGATCCAGGCCGAACTGCTCGACGTGGCGGCGCTCCTGCGCGCGTGGAGCCCGGCACTGAGCACGCCCGCCCGCAAGGCCCTCACCGCCTACGCCAAGCGCCTCGAGGGCGGCGACACCGCCGCGGCCTTCGACGACGCGCTCGCCGCGCTCGCCGCCCAGGCCGACCCGCGCGCCGGGCTCGTCACGAGCGCTCCGCAGCCGGTGCAGGTAGACCATCCCCTGGCCACCTTTGCCGCGTGGTACGAGTTCTTCCCCCGCTCCGCGGCGGATCCGGGGCCGGACGGGCGCCCCGTCCACGGCACGCTCGACGATGCGGCCCGGCGCCTGCCGCGCATCCGCGAGATGGGGTTCGACGTGGTGTACCTGCCGCCCATCCACCCCATCGGCGTGCAGTACCGCAAGGGCAAAGACGGCGCCCTCACCGCCCAGGAGGGTGAGCCGGGCAGCCCGTGGGCGATTGGCGGATTCTTGAGCGACGGACGCAAGGGCGGCCACATGGACGTGGCCGACGAACTCGGCGGGATGCCCGCCTTCGAGCGCTTTCGCGACGAAGCGCAGCGCCTCGGCCTCGCCGTCGCCCTCGACATCGCGTTTCAGGCCGCGCCCGACCATCCCGTGGGTGGACGAACATCCAGGCTGGTTTCGCCACCGGCCCGACGGCTCGATCCGCTATGCCGAGAACCCGCCCAAAAAGTACCAGGACGTCTACCCCTTCGACTTCGAGGGCGCCGAGTGGCCCGCGCTCTGGGACGCGCTCAAGGGGGTGTTCACCTTCTGGATCGCCCGCGGCGTGACCATCTTCCGCGTGGACAACCCGCACACGAAGCCGTTCGCGTTCTGGGCGTGGTGCCTCGCCGAGATTCAGCGCGAGCACCCCGAGACGATCTTCCTGGCCGAGGCGTTTTCGCGCCCACGCATCATGCAGGGGCTCGCCAAGCTCGGCTTCAACAACTCGTACACCTACTTCACCTGGCGCAACACGAAGGCGGAACTGGAGGAGTACGGCACCACGCTCTGGCACACCGACCAGGCCGAGTACTTCCGCCCCAACCTGTGGCCCAACACGCCCGACATCCTCCACGAGGCCCTCGTGAAGGGCGGGCGCCCGGCGCACATCGCCCGGTTCGTGCTCGCGGCCACGCTCTCGCCAGTGTATGGCATCTATGGGCCGCCCTACGAGCACGCCTACGCCGCCCCGCACCCGACCAAGGAGGAGTACGCCGACAACGAGAAGTTCGAGGTGCGCGCGTGGAACTGGCACGACCCGTGGAGCCTCCAGCCGCTCTTCCGGCGCGTCAACGAGCTGCGCCGTGCCCACGCCGCCCTCCAGCAGGGCCGCCACCTCACGTTCGTCGAAACCGGCAACCCGAACCTCATCGCCTACACCAAGCAGGCCGGGCAGAGCCGCGTGCTCGTGGTGGTGAGCCTGAACGCCCACGACGCCGAGGAAGGCTGGCTGCAGCTCGATCCGTCCTCGGTGGGCCTGGATAGCTGGATGCCGTTCCGCGCCACCGACGGGCTCACAGGCGGACACTACACCTGGCAGGGCACCTCGCACTTTGTCCGGCTCACCCCGGAGATGCCGGCGCACCTCCTCGTGCTCGGATGAGTCCGGACGAGACGGCGCCCGGGGCCGACGCCCGCCGCGCGCACGCCCTGGAGGTGCACGCGCGGCTGTGCCGCGTATACGGGTGCCCGATCCCCTTCTTCTCGGACAAAGACCCGCTCTCCGAACTCGTCTCGGCCCTACTCTCGCACCGCACGAAGAACGCCGACTCCTCGCGCGCCTACCACGCGCTCCGGTCGGCCTTGCCGGCGTGGGAAGCCGTGCGCGACGCCCCGCTGGAGGCCGTCGAGGCGGCCATCTCGGCGGCCACGTGGCCTGAGCAGAAGGCGCCGCGCCTCCAGGCGGTGCTGCGCACCATCACCGAGCGCACGGGCGCCCTGGACCTCGCGTTTCTGGCCGCGCTGCCCGTGCCGGAGGCCCGCGCGTGGCTCGAAGCCATGCCCGGCGTGGACCCAAGACGAGCGCGGCGGTGCTGCTCGTTCTCCAGCTTGCGCCGCCCCGCCCTGCCCGTCGACAGCCACCACCACCGCGTCGCCGAGCGGCTCGGTCTGATCCCCGCGCGCACGCCGGTCGGTCCGGCCCATGCGCTTCTGGAGGCGCTCATGCCCGAGGGCTGGGACGCGCAGGCGGTGTACGACCACCATGAGGTGTTCATGCTGCATGGACAGCGCGTGTGCTTTTTCCGCCAGCCGGCCTGCGACCGCTGCGTGCTGCTCGACCTGTGCCCCACCGGGCAGGCGCGCATGGCGGCGCTGTGATACACGTTACACATACGTGGAGGATGTGAGGCCTCGGGAATGCCTCCTGCGGCGGGGCTCTGAACGCGGAGAGGTTCGGTAGGAGGCGCGCTAACCCGCTGCTCCCATGGCCGACCGCGCCGCGCCCCTCACCGCCCTCTCCAGCACCCTGGCCCACCCGATCGACGCGTTGCCGGTCAACGTCGGGGGTGCCGAACGCCTGGCCAGTGCCGCCCTCGGGGCCGCTTTTGTCGGCGTGGGGCTCGCACGGAAGTCGTGGGGCGGCGCCCTGCTCGCCGCTGCCGGGGGTGTGCTCGCCTTTCGGGGCACGACGGGCTACTGCCCGGCCTACGGCGCCCTCGGCCACTCGACCGCCCACCCGGCCACGGTGACCCTAGAGACGGCGCTCACCATCAACCGACCGCGCGCGGAGGTATACGCCGCCTGGCGCCGCCTCGAGACCCTAGAGGCCGCCATGAAGCACGTCGAGTCCGTCGAAGACCTCGGCGGTGGACGCTCGCGCTGGACGGCCTCCGGACCCGGCGAGCACGGCACGCTCACGTGGGTGGCCGAGGAGACCGAAGCCGCGCCCGACCGCGCTCTTGGCTGGCGCACGGTCGAGGGCGACGTAGACCACGCCGGGCGCGTCCGCTTCGACGACGCCCCCGCCGGGCGCGGCACCGAGGTGCGCGTGACGTGGCGCTACGCGGCCCCGGCGGGCACCGGCGCCGCCGCCCGCTTTGTCACCCCGGCGCTCGAAGCCATGATCCGGGGCGATCTGAACCGCTTCCGCGCGCTCCTCGAAGCCGGCGAGGTGCCCACCACCGAAGGCCAGCCCAAGGGCGACTGACGCTCCTACTCCGTAACCCCTCTCCTATCGCCCCGCCTCTATGCGCGCCCTCTGCTGGTACGGCAAGGAAGACGTTCGCGTCGAAACCGTGCCCGACCCGACGATCCTCAACCCGCACGACGCGATCATCCGCATCACGGCCACCGCGATCTGCGGCTCGGACCTGCACCTCTACGACGGCGTCATCCCGACGATGGAGAAGGGCGACATCCTCGGCCACGAGTTCATGGGCGAGGTCGTCGAGGTCGGGCACGAGGTGAAGAAGCTCAAGAAGGGCGACCGCGTCGTCGTGCCCGTTCACCGATCGCCTGCGGCAACTGCTTCTTCTGCAGAAGCGAGCTGTACTCGGCGCTGCGACAACTCGAACCCCAACGCCGCGCGTCGCCGAAACGGCCTACGGGCTACTCGCGGCGCCGGCGCTCTTCGGCTACTCGCACATGCTGGGCGGCTACGCCGGCGGGCAGGCCGAGTACGTGCGCGTGCCCTACGCCGACGTCGGCCCGATCAAGGTGCCCGACGGCCTGCCCGACGAGAAGGTGCTCTTCCTCTCCGACATCTTCCCGACCGGCTGGCATGGCCGCCGAGAACTGCGGCGATCGAGCCCGGCGACACGGTGGCGGTGTGGGGCTGCGGGCCGGTCGGGCCTGTTCGCCATCCAGAGCCTGAAGCTGCTCGGCGCCGAGCGCGTGATCGCCATCGACCGCTACGAGAAGCGCCTCGCGCTGGCCGAGCAGGCCGGCGCCGAAACGCTCAACTACGCCGACGAGGACTCGGTGCTCGGACCGAACTGCGCGACCGCACCGCCGGGCGCGGGCCGGATGCGCTGCATCGACGCGGTGGGCATGGAGGCGCACGGCTTCGGCATCGCCGCCCGCTACGACCAGATCAAGATGGGCCTGCGCCTCGCCACCGACCGGCCCACGGCGCTGCGCGAGGCGATTCAGGCCTGCCGCAAGTGCGGCACCGTCTCGATCCCCGGCGTCTACGGCGGCTTCGCTCGACAAGCTCAACTTCGGCGCGGCCTTCGGCAAGGGCCTCACCTTCAAGATGGGCCAGACGCACGTGCAGCAATACCTGCCCACGCTCAGCAATACGTGGTGGACGGCAAGATCGACCCGAGCTTCCTCATCACCCACCGGGCGCCGCTCTCGAAGGCGCCGGAGATGTACAAGACCTTCCGCGACGAGCGCGAGAGCTGCGTCAAGGTGGTGCTCGACCCGACCGCCTGATGCGCCGCTCGGCCGCGCTCTTAACCCCCCTCGCGGCCTATGCCGCCTACCGCGCGGGCACGCGCCTCACGCGCCGCTTCCCCCTGCGCGGGGCTACCGTGCTCATTCTCGGCGGCTCGCGCGGCCTTGGCCTTGAACTCGCGCGGGCCTACGCCGACGCGGGCGCGGCGCGCATCGCCCTCGTGGCACGGGACCACGGCCGGCTCCTGCAGGCGAAGGCCCGCGTAGAGACGCACGGCACGCAGGTGGACGTGCGCGCGGCCGATCTGCGCGTGCCCGGCGCGGCAGCGGCAGCGGTACGGTGGGCGCACGCCCTCGGAGGGCGCCTCGACGTGCTCGTGTGCAATGCGGGAATCATCCAAGCCGCCCCCCGCGAGCACCTGACGGACGAGGATTTTCAGGACGCCTTTGCCCTGCACCTGCACGCCCCGCACGAGGCCATCGAAGCCGCCGTGCCCCTGATGCGGGCCCAACCGCAGCGCGGGCGCATCGTGACGATCTCCAGCGTGGGCGGGCTCGTGGCGGTGCCCCACCTGATTCCCTACGCCGCGAGCAAGTTCGCCCTCACCGGCCTCTCGGCCGCGCTCGCGCCCGCCCTGCGCCGCGAGGGCATCTTCCTGACGACCGTCTGCCCCGGCCTCATGCGCACGGGCTCGCATCGCAATGCGGCCTTCAAGGGGCAGGCCGCGAAGGAATATGCGTGGTTCGCTGTGGCCGACGCCAACCCGCTCCTCTCGATGAACGCGGCGCGGGCGGCGCGGCGCATCGTGGCGGCGAGCCGCGCCGGGCAGGCCCGCCTGACGCTCACCCTCAACGCCCGCCTCGCCCACGCGCTCGACACGTTCGCCCCGGAGCTGATGGCCGACCTGTTCGCCCTCGCCGAGCGCCTGCTGCCCGCCCCGACGGGTCCGGAGGGCGACGCGCTCCGGATGGGCTACGAGGTCGCCGGGGCCTCCGGGGTGCCGCCCGGGCTTCTGGCGCTCGCCGAGGCCGCTGCCCAGCGCAACCTGGAAGCACCGGCGCTGCCCCCATGAGCGGGCAGGGGCGAGGAAGCGGATGGGGGCGGGAGGAGCAGCGACGGGCCATCGTTGTATCTACGTCGCCAGCCCCCTCCGCCCTGCTTCGCCCATGCCCCGCCTCGTTGCCCTGCTCGGCGATCCTGTCGCCCACTCGCGCTCGCCCGCGCTCCATAACGCCGCCTTCCGGGCGCGTCGGGCTCGACCTGTTCTACCTCGCCTGCCGCGTGGCCCCGCTCGATCTCGGCGCGGCCATCGCGGGCCTGCGCGCGCTCGGCGCCGCCGGGGCCAACCTGACGATCCCCCACAAGGAGGCCGCCCTCGCCCACGTCGACGCGCTCACCCCCGCCGCCGCCGCCATCGGCGCCGTCAATACGCTCGTGTTTCGCGACGATGGGGCCATCGAAGGCGACAACACGGACGCGGGCGGCTTTTTCGACGGGCTCGCGGGCCTCGTGCCGCGCCTCGAAGGCACCGAGATGGTTGTCTTCGGCGCGGGCGGCGCGGCGCGGGCGGTGCTCTATACCCTGCTCACCCAGCTTGCCCCGGCGCGGCTCACGCTCGCCACCCGGTCGCCCGAGCGCGCCGCCCGCATGGCCGGCGCCTTCCTGCCCCTCGACCCGGCAGGCGCCCTCACGGTAGCCACGGGCGACGAGGTGCGCGCGGCGGTGCAGCGGGCCACGCTCGTCGTCAACGCGACGCCGCTCGGGATGCCTCCGCAGGCGCACCTCACGCCCCATCCCTATGCGGACGACTTCGGCCCCGCGCAGGTGGTCTACGACCTCATCTACGCGCCCCGCGAAACGCGGCTGATGCGCGAGGCGGCGGCCCGGGGCGCGACCGTGATCGGCGGGCTGCCGATGCTCGCCGGGCAGGCCGACCGGGCGTTTGCGCGGTGGACCGGCCTCGCGATCCCCCCGGCGGTGCTGGAAGCGTGGGCGGCTGAGGCCGTCGGCTAGCGCGGCGGTTCGATGGGGTCGGGCACGCCGTCGTCAGCGCCGTAGCGCATCCGGGTGCTCGACACGACGCTGCCGCGCACCAGGCGCACCCGGTAGAGGCCGTCGAATCTCCGTCGTCGAAGGCGGCGTGGGGCGTGCCGGTGAGCGCGGCCAGCATGACGGGGATCGTGTTCGAGTGGCCGACGACGAGGACCGTGCGCCCGGCAAAGGCGGCGGGCAGTGTGCGCGCGAGCGAATCGGCAGCGGCGGCGATGCCAAACATGTTGAGCGGACGCGGCGAGACCGTCAGGTGCAGCGCCTCGGCGAGCGGCGCGGCGGTCTCTGCCGTGCGCCGAAACTGGGATACGAGGATGGCCATCGAGGCCGCTCCGCCGCAGCGTGTCGCGCAGGGCAAGCGCGCGCAGGCGCCCCGCCTCCGAGATGGACACGTCGCCCTGCCCCGGCGCCCGTTCGGCATGGCGGACGAGGTAGATCGTCGTCACCTCCTCCGGCACCTGGGCCGGGACGGGGGCCATCGCAGCGAAACGATCAGCTGCACAGCCGGCCCCGCCGGCAACCAGGACGAGCAGGCAGAGGGGGTAGAGGCGGTGCAGCATCAGGCGCGTGGAGAATGGGCCGAAGTTAGGCGCGCAAACAGCGCCGCCACCTCGCGCGCCAGGGCCGCCTCATCGCCGTCGTTGACGAGCACGTAGGTGGCATGGCTCCGGGCGTCTTCGGGCAGCATCTGCTGCCCCGCACGGGCTTCGATGCTCGCCCGGGGCACGCCATCGCGCTCGGCGGCGCGCGCCACGCGCAGCGCCAGGGGCGCCTCAACGAGCAGAACGGCGTCCACCATCGCCGCGCCGCCGGCTTCGAGCAGCAGGGCTGCCTCGTGGACGGCCAGGGGGGCACGCGCCGCCTTCGCCTGCGCCTTGAAGGCCATCCACGCCTCCAGCACGCGCGGGTGGACGAGCGCGTTGAGCCGCGCGAGGGCGGCGGTGTTGGCGAACACGCGCGCGCCGAGCCAGGCCCGGTTGAGCGACCCGTCCGCGAAGAACGTGGCGGCGCCAAACGCGGCGCCGAGGGCCGAGCGCAGTTCGTCGTCCTCCACCATGAGGCGTTTGGCTTCGGCGTCGGCGTAAAACACGCGTGCGCCGAGGCGTTCCAACTGACGGCAGACCGTGGTTTTGCCCGCGCCGATGCCGCCGGTGACGCCGAGACTTTTCATGAGGGAGACCTGCTTTCTCCCCCCAACGGCGCGCGCGGCCCTGCGGTCCCTCACCATCGCCAGTCGGCGCGCAGCGTCACCTGTGGACGCATCCGCGCCGTGCCTGTTCGTGCCGCCGCCCGCACCGGTGCAGCCACAGCCTCGGGCAGCGCCCCGTCGTAGGCGATCCACGTGTGCTGCCGCGCCACCCACCCTTCGAGTTGCACCGACGACTGCGCATGGACCGGCACGACGACGAGCGCGAGTGGGCCGAGCTGCCGAAGCCGGCTGCGCCCGGCGCGCGTGAAGGTGCCCTCGGCGCCGTCGCGGACGTAGCGCACCGTGAGGCTGCGGTCGTAGTCGCTCCGCTCGAACAGGCGCACGCCGAAGCCCACGCGGCTCCGTGTGCCCCGCACGAGCAGCGCGCGCAGGCCGAGCGTGCGGATCGTGTCGGTGGGGACTTCGGCGAAGCGGTCGACGGCGAGGCGGCCGAGGCGGAGGTCGGAGGCGGTCAGGAGCACGTCGAGGCGCAGGTCCGGGGCGATCCGGTGGGTGGCGTCGGCCTCGGTGCGCCACTCGCGGGCGCTCGCGTCTGCCGGTTCGCGCGCGGGCAGGCGGAAGCGGTCGCGCGTGTAGGTGGCGCGCACCTCGCTCGTGAGGCGCAGGCGCGTGGCGAGGGTGTTCACGTCGAGGAAGGGCCGGACGCTCAGGCTGCGGCGGCGCTGGCTTTCGGCCGAGCGGAGGCGGCGCAGGTAGACCGTTTGCAGGTCCGCCGCCGCCACGTCGGTGCCGAAGGTGACGGTGGGCGTGGCGTGCCAGCCGAGCGTGAGCGTGGCGGCGCCGCGCGCCTCGTCGCGGTCGTCCGGGTTGAGGTCGGGCGTGTCGAGGCGGGCGACGCTCTGGCGGGCGTCGAGGGCGGCGGTGAGGCGGCCCCACGCAGTGCGCAGCCGCGCCGAGACGCCCAGATCCCCCTGCGCAAAATCCGCCTGGTCGAGCAGGTCGGCCTTCTGCGTGGCCTCGGCCACGGGCAGCGCCGCCGCATTGACGAGCAACCGGTCCTCGCGCGCCGCCCCCGACGCCACCGCCACGCGCGCCTCGGAGGCCCCGTGCGCGTACGCGAGCGCGCCCTCGGCGTCGATCCGCTGCCGCCGGAAGTCGGTGTCGAAGACGAGCGCGCCGTCCGGGGCCTTGCCGAGCCGCACGCGCCGCCGCACCACGCCGCCCTCTGTCGCCACCGACCAGCGCAGGCGCCCCCAGAGCGGCGCCTCGAAAGCGAGCCCGGCGTCGAGCGTATCGCTCATCGTCGCCTCGATGGCCTCGGCCGGGGTTTGCGTGCGGTTCAGGAACGACGCG
This sequence comes from Rhodothermales bacterium, assembly GCA_963740755.1. Lineage (GTDB taxonomy): Bacteria > Bacteroidota > Rhodothermia > Rhodothermales > BA12 > CAVSDF01. The sequence continues at coordinate 19,330 of CAVUFJ010000002.1, read as the reverse complement.
GCCCCGTAGGCATCGCGCCGCACCGAGGTCGCGCGCACGCGCCCCTCGAAGCGGCCGGGCGCGTCGGGGAGCGCCAGGTGCAGTTCGGCGCGGGCATCGCGGCTGCGGCGCGGCCCGACCACCGCCCCTTCGATGCGCGTTTGCAGGTCGTAGGCATAGGTGCCGAGAGCGCCCTGGAGCGCGAGCGTGAGCCCCGCTGCGGGGCCGGCATCGAGCCGCAGCACGGGCGCGGAGACCGTCCCGAGCGGCGCACCCGGACGCCCTTCGAGCGCGAGCCCCCCGCGCGCCTCCACGGCGTACTCTGCGCCTAGCCGCCGGTAGGCGGCCTGCGCGCCGTGCGTGTACACCTGGCTCTGCGGAAAGCCGGAGGCCTGCACCTGCACGCCCACCGACCCGGTCTCTGCGCGCCCCCGCCAGAGCGAGCCCTGCCCCTCCCATTCGTCGCGGAACGAGAGGTCCCCTGCAGCCCCCTCGAAGGCGTCGCTCACGAGGCGCCCATGCGTGTGGAGGCGCCACGGCCCCACGGTGGCCGCGTAGCCGAGCCTCCCTTCGTAGCGGTAGCGTCCTACGTCGCGCACAAAGCGCGTCTGCACGCCCCGCAGCGAATCGGCTACAGGTTGGGCATGGGCGCCGGAGGCCCCGGCGCCGAGGAAGGCCACGAGCAGCCAGCGCCGCATCAGCCGGGCGGCCACGCCAGCGGCCGCCCGCCGAGCAGGTGCAGGTGCAGGTGGTCCACGCTCTGCCCGGCATCGGCGCCGCAGTTGAAGACGGTGCGGTAGCCGTTCGCAAGGCCTTCCTGCGCGGCGATCTGCCGGGCGACGACGAACAGGTGGCCGATGAGCGGCGCCTCCGCCTCGGTGAGCGCGTCGAGGCTCGGGATCGGCGTGCGGGGCACGATGAGCACGTGCACGGGCGCCTGCGGGTGGAGGTCGCGCAGGGCGAGGCACTGGTCGTCTTCGTAGACGATCTGCGCGGGGATCTCGCGGTCGGCGATCTTCTGGAAGAGGGTCTTGGCCATGGTCGTCGGAAACAGTGGGCAGCGGCGGGCCGGCGCCCCAAGGTAGGACGGAATGGGGGAGACGCCCGGTGCCCGTGACGCGGTCGGCACCGGCGAACCTCTCGCCCGGCCCGGCCGTTGGGGCGGCACCCATCGCCCGTATGCCCACCGTCTACGTCACCCGCCGCGCCCACTTCAACGCGGCCCACCGGCTGCACAACCCGGCCAAGTCCGACGCCTGGAATCAGACCACGTTCGGCAAGTGCAACCTGCCCAACTGGCACGGCCACAACTACGTCCTCGAAGTGACCGTCGCCGGCCCGCCCGACCCGGACACCGCCTTCGTGATGGACCTCGTCGTGCTGCGCGACCTCATCGAAGCGCACATCGTCGAGCACGTCGACCATCGCAACCTGAACCTCGACGTAGACTTTCTGGAGGGCATCATGCCGTCCACCGAAAACCTCTGCATCGCGTTCTGGGAGCGGCTCGCCCCGCACATCGCGGCCCCGGCCACGCTCTACCGGATCCGCCTCATCGAGACCGAGCGCAACTTCGCCGACTACTACGGCGACCGCCCCCTGCTCTGAATTTGCCCGCCTGATGCCTGATTCCGACCGCGACCCGGTGTCGCCCGAGCGCCCGCCCCTCGAAGACCGCATGGGGGGCCTCGACCGCCCCGCGCGCCACTACGAGCGCCAGGACCACTACGACCCGGCCACCACTGACGCCCTCCGCGACCGCGCCCACGACGTGCTCCGGCTCGTCGGCGAGGACCCGGACCGCGAGGGGCTGCTCAAGACGCCCGAGCGCATGGCGAAGGCGTGGCAGTTTCTCACCCACGGCTACGAACTCGACCCCGAGGCCATCCTCCGCTCGGCGCTCTTCCACGAGGAGTACAGCGAGATGATCGTCGTGCGCGACATCGAAGTTTATAGCATGTGCGAGCATCATATGCTGCCCTTTTTTGGCAAGGCGCACGTGGCCTATATCCCGAATGGGCGCATCGTGGGGCTCAGCAAGATCCCGCGCCTGGTGGACGTGTTCGCGCGGCGCCTCCAGGTGCAGGAGCGGCTCACGCACCAGATCCGGTCGTGCATCCAGGACGTGCTGGAGCCGCAGGGCGTGGCGGTCGTGGTGGAGTGCCAGCACCTGTGCATGATGATGCGCGGGGCCGAAAAGCAGAACTCGTGGACAACGACGAGCGCCATGGGCGGCGTCTTCCTCGACAACATCCACACGCGGGCCGAGTTTATGCGCCTCATCAAAGGCAGCTGAGACAGGCTACTCCTGCTTCTTACGCGGCTTGCGTTTAGGCTTGGCCACTTCAGGTGTTACCTCAACCTCGGCGGCAGCGGACGGCGGCGGCGGTTCGGGCGTCTCGGCGTAGCGGCGGGCGCGCTTTTCGATGCTTTCGGCTTCGTCGCGCTGCCGGAAGTAGGCGAGGCGTTCGGCGACGGTCTTTTCGTAGCCGAGGGTGCCCGGGTTGTAGAAGTAGACGCCCTGCATTGCGTCGGGGAGGTACTGCTCGGCCACGTAGTGGTCGCGGAAGGCGTGCGGGTAGAGGTAGCCCTCGCCGTGGCCGAGGCCCTTTTTGTCGCGCGAGGCGTCGCGGAGGGGGTTCGGTACGTCGCGCGTCTGCTCCTTCTCAACGTGCGCGAGGGCGTCGAAGAAGGAGAACAGGCTGTTGCTCTTGGGCGCCGTGGCGAGGTAGAGGCACGCCTCGGCCATGTGGAAGCGGCTCTCGGGCATCCCCACGTAGTCGTGCGCTTGCGGCCGCCGCGAGGGCGATCTGGAGCGCGCGCGGGTCGGCGAGGCCCACGTCTTCGGCGGCGAAGATGACCATGCGCCGGAAGATGAAGCGCGGATCCTCGCCCGCATAGACCATGCGCGCCATCCAGTAGAGCGCCGCGTCGGGGTCGGAGCCGCGCAGGCTCTTGATGAAGGCCGAGATGGTGTCGAAGTGCGCGTCGCCCTCCTTGTCGTAGAGCACGGCGCGCCGCTGGATGCTCTCCTCGGCCACCGTGCGGTTGACGCGCACGACGTTCGCTTCGTCCGGCGGCGTGGTCTCGACGGCCAGTTCGAGCGCGTTGAGCAGGCTCCGCGCGTCGCCGTTGGCGGTCGTAGCGAGGTGCGCGAGCGCGTCGTCGTCCACGCGCACGTCGAGTTGCCCGTAGCCGCGCTCGGGGTCGTGGAGCGCGCGCACGGCCACCCCGCGCAGGTCGTCTTCGGTGAGGCTCTGCAGTCTCGAAGATGCGGCTGCGCGAGACGAGCGCCTTGTTGACCTCGAAGTACGGGTTCTCAGTCGTCGCCCCGATGAAGGTCACCGTGCCGTTCTCGACGTGCGGGAGCAGCGCGTCCTGCTGCGCCTTGTTGAAGCGGTGGACCTCGTCCACAAACAGGATCGTGCCCTGCCCGTTCGTCGCCCGGCGCTGCTTGGCCGCGTCAATCGCCTCGCGGATGTCCTTGACGCCCGCGAGCACGGCGTTGAGCGTGGTGAAGTGCTTTTGGGTCGTGTTGGCGATGATGCGCGCGAGCGTCGTCTTGCCGGTGCCGGGGGGCCCGTAGAAGATCACGCTCGTCACCCGGTCCGCCTCGACGGCGCGGCGGAGCAGCTTGCCCGGCCCGAGGATGTGCGGCTGCCCGGCGAAGTCGTCGAGCACGCGCGGACGCATCCGGTCGGCGAGGGGCGCCCGTGGGGCACGGGCAGCAAAAAGCGAAGGGGCGAGAACGTCGGCCACGCAGCAGCGGAGGGATGGGCGTGCAACGCATGGGCCCGCGCGGCGGTGCCGGGATCAGCCGCGCGGCGCGGCCTCGACGAGGAAATTGCACCCCCGGAGCGCCGCCTTCGGGAGGCGTCCGAGCACGCGGAAGCGGCGCCCGTCGCACACGGCCTGGTCTTCGGTGAGCAGGAACGGGCTGTTGTGGAGCGCCGCCAGGTCGCACACGGCCAGCTGGCCGGGCGTGCCGTCCGGCAGCGCGCGCGTAGGATCCGCCGGATCGACGATTTGCACGCGCATCCACGGCGGCGTCTCGAAGTGCTCGCCCGTGCGCGCCCACGCCTGCGAGGCGAGTTCGCACATCCCGTACTCGCTGCCGATGGCCGAAAGCGGCACGCCAAACCCCTCCGCCAGCCGCGCGTGCAGGTCGGCGCGGGCGATCTCGCGGCGGTGCGTCTTCATCCCTCCCGTTTCGATCACGCGTGCCCCCTCGGGGAGCGTCCAGGAGCGCGCCTCCACGAGGCCAAGCAGTCCGAAGGCCGCCCCGAGCAGGAGCAGGGGCGTGCCGCTCGTCCGGCTCGCGTCGAGGGCGGCCGCGAAGGGCGCGGCGTCGTCCAGGAAAAACGTGCTCCCCGCCGCGCCGAACTGCGTCACGAAGTGCCGCGCCATCGAGACGAGCGACGAGTGGGCGCCGCGTGCGGCGTAGCCCGGCAGGTGCGCCGCGATCACATACGGCCCCGGCCCCACGAGCCGCGCGAACGCTTCGGCCGAGAGCCGGTGCTCGCCCCCGAGATCCGCCACGAGGCGCCGGGCGGACGCGCCCTGCCCCGTCCCGCTGGAGTGGTACTCGGCCTGCGCGGCCGCTGCGTCGAAGGCGGCCACCTCGGCCAGCTTGAAGGCCTCGACCGGCAGGAACGGCGCGGCGCGCCATCCGCGCCACGCGGCGCCTTCGCTGAAGGCGGCATAGACCGGGTTGGCGGCCTGCTGAAACCGAAAAGCCGCCTCGGCCAGATGGTCGAAGGCGGCCTCGTCGGCGGCGCCGAGCCCGAGGAGGGCGTCGAGCGCGTACGGGGCGGTCAGCGGATCAGACATCCGAGGGCTTCGGTGCGCGTGACCGGCGCCGGACGGCCCGCCGTGATGCTGTCGAGGGCATCTTTGAGGTAGTGCGCCGTGGCGCGGGCCGGGTCGGTCGGGCTGTCGTCGAGGGCGCCGATGTACGCGAGCGAGCCGTTGGCATCGAACACGTAGAACGTGGCGGTGCGCTGGGCGCCGAGGGCCTTCGTGAAGGCGCTGCCGGTGTCGGTGAGGTAGGGGAACGGATAGCCCTTGGCCGTGGCCCGCTGCCCGTTCTGCTCGGCCGCGCCGGTGCCCACGAGCACAAAGCCGTAGCGGTCGCCGTACTGCCCGGCGAGGTCCACGAGGCGGGCCTCTACGCGGTCTACCCACGGGCAGGCGTTGCTCCACGTCACGAAGACGGTGCCGCCGGGCTTGCTGAGGGTCGCCGTGGATGCCAAAGCGCCATCCGTGGCCGTCAGCGACGTGATCACGGGCATCGCCGAGCCGAGCGGCAGCTCCTGCGCGCGGCCCGGACGGGCGGCCAGGGCGAAGCCGGCAAGGGCGAGGGCAGAGAGCAGCAGGGGTCGTTTCATAGAGCAGAGGTACGCAAAAGGGCCCGCGCGGTGTCCGTGATCGCCTCGAACGTGACCGGATGGTCGAAGTAGGCGACCTGCTGGCCGGCGTGGTCATAGACAAACGTGGCAGGAAGCGTGCCGGACTGGCCCCAACGCGTCGAAAATGCACGCGCAAAGCCCTGCTGATCGGCCTCCCGGTTCTGGAAGGCCACCCCACGCACGCCCTGCCGCGCCAGGAAGGCCAGCACGTCGGCCCGCACATTCATGTCGTCCACCGACACGAACACGAACCGCACGGAATCGGCCCGCAGGGCCGCGCGGGCGCGCATCAGGGCCGGAAACTCGGCCACGCACGGATGGCACCACGTCGCCCAGAAGTTGACGACGGTGAGCGGCGCCCGCCGGTCGGTGACGTAGGCAAGCACGTCCTGGCTCGTGACCAGGCGCAGGTCGATGGCGGACACGTCCGGCGCCGCCGCGCTCGGGGCGGGCTGAACGTCCTCGGCAGGCGACACCGCCGGGGCGGGAGTGGACGCAGGGCGGCACGCGGCGAGGGCGATGCCGAGCAGGACGAGTGGGGCGAGGCGGATCATGCGGGCCCCAACGTTCGGCCCGGGCGGTGGATTCAGCCGACAGCCGACAGGCCGACAGGCGACGGGCGACAGGCGACGGACAAATCACCAACCCAGGCTTTTCCACTTTTCAGAGGCCGAGGCGGTGCAGGAGGTAGTCGAGGCGGCTGCGCCAGCCGAGGCCGTAGCCGTAGCGGCCCGCCGTGCCGCGCCCTTTGTGCCACACAGCCTGTTCGATGGGATGGGCGGCCACCGTGAGCGCCGCCGCGTGCGCCGCGCGCAGGTTGCGCAGCACAGGGAGGCCGTGGTGCGCGAAAGGCGGCAATGCGAGGTAAGAGCTGCGGCGCAGCATCATGTGGGCGCTGTGCGGCACCGGGATCGTCCCGCGCGGCCCGACAAATCCGCGTTTGTCCACCAGGAAGAGCTGCCCGAGCACGTACAGCCGGGGGTCGGCGGCAAAGCGGGCGGCCATCGCGGCTACGAAGGGCGCGCGCGTCTCGGTGTCCGAATCGAGGAAGAGGACGAGGTCAGTGCTGAGCTTCCGCAGCGCGTAGTCCATCGCCGGGCCGTGAAAGCGATTGGCCCCGAGCCGCTCGACGGTCACGGACGGCCACGCGTCGCAGGCAGCGAGCACGGCGTCGGAAGCGGCGTCGGAGCCGTTGTCGAGCACGCGCAGCGGCACGGTGGGCTCGTGGGCCACGAACGTGTCCACCGCAGCCCGGAGCAGCTCCGGCGTATTGAAGTGCACGATGCACGCGGCCACCGTAGGCGCGGCGGTGGTCATCCGAGCAGTCCGATCTGGTGGAGAAAGTGCGGCACGACCGCCGGCACGAGCGCCACCGTGATGAGCAGTCCGCCGAGGGCCCCGCCGAGGTGCGCTTCGTGGGCGATGCCGCCGGTGTCGCCCCCCGTGCGGCCCTGCCGGATGGCCCACGCCGAGCCGATCACGTAGAGCAGGGCGAACACGATGGCCGGCAGCGGCAGGGCGAACAGGAGGTAGATCTTCTCGAAGGGCGCAAACAGGCAGAAGGCGAAGATCACCCCCGAAATGGCCCCGGAGGCGCCCACGGCGGAGTATTCGGCGGCGCCGCGTTGCAGCCACAGCGTGAGCGCGGAGGCCGTGAGCAGGCTGCCTATGTACAGGATCGCAAAGCGCCACGGCCCCAGAAGCGCCTCCAGCACGGGTCCGAAAAAGTAGAGCGACACCATGTTGAAGAGCAGGTGCCCGATGCCGACGTGCAGAAAGGCCGACAGCACCACGCGGTCCCACTCGCGCCCGTGCAGCACCTCGCGGGGACGCAGCGCATAGCGCGCGAACAGGTCCGGACGGGCGAGCAGCACGTACAGGCTGAGGCCGACGTTGACCACGAGAAGTGTGAACGTGACGGGCGCCGAGGCGATGAGGTTCAACCGAGCAGGTATTGAGCGTCCGGGCCCAACGTTGCCGCCTGCCGCCGGTTCAGTTGGGGCCAAACGGGCCCCGTGCGGGATACGTGCACGAAGTGCTCTACCAGATTGCGCACTTTAATCTCACTTTAATGCGCGACCCGACTGGCCGACTTATTCTGCTTGCCGAGCCCCCTGCTCTCACTGCGCCCCTCGCATGAGTCAACGTGCAAACGTTCAAGAAGGCCCTCTGTACCGCGTCTTACCACGCCTCCTTTCCGCTTTTCATCCAAGGGTTCTCAGCCTCTGCTGATCGAGCTCTCATTGCGATATGCTCGCCGGTGCTCTTTTCTGAAGCACGGCTAAGCATACTGCCATTACGATAAGCCCCCAGGCTAGCCTGGCGCTCGTTGGCTGCCCGCCGCTTGGCTCCAAGGCCCTTCGCCCGAAGGTGCGGTGCCAGTGCTCAACGTGCGGGCAGCAGTTACCATCCCCGCCCTTATCCCGACCATGCGCCTGATGGGTGCGGTGGAAGGGTTGCTATTGCCCTCCCCAAGGATAAAGCGCGCAAGTTGATCTCCTTTGCGAGGTTCAGCCTTTCCTCTACGCCTATGTAGCTCCTGACCCGTCGTCACCCGGCGACATTCTTCCTACCACTTTCGGATGCCCGTGCTACCGGTGCCTTCCGAAGAAATCGACCTATTCTCAACACCAGACATGAAGAAGACTCTCACACTGGCCGCCCTCGCCTTCGCAGGCATCGGCACGGCCTCGGCTCAGACGCTGCCCACGCAGTGCACCGCCACCTCCGGCGCCAGCTGCGCCACCGTCTCGCAGACCCAGGGCGGCGCCAGCAGCACCGGACACACGCTCAACCTCACCCAGACGAGCACCGGCACGAGCTCCTCGCGCGCGGCGATCACGCAGACCGGCTCGGGCAACTCGGTCGGCACCACCGGCACGGCCTTCAAGCAGACCGACGCGGAGCTGCTGGCGGCGCAGGCGGGCACGGGCAACTCGCTCACCGGCAAGCAGGTGTCCACCGGGACGACCTCGCGCGCCGAGGTGCAGCAGGACGGGACGACCAACGCGACGTCGCTGACGCAGGACGGCACCGACCTGTTCGTCAGCATCGTCCAGAGCGGCACGCTTAACACGGCCACGACCGATCAGAGCGGCACAAACAACAATGCCGTCCTCACCCAGACCGGCACCAGTAGCACCGGCAGCATCACGCAGAGCGGCTCCGACAATCAGGCCTATCTCGATCAGACGGCTGCGATCGGCTCAAACAGCAGTGTGACCCAGAGTGGCACGAACAACATCGGCAGTGTCAACAACTATGGCGCTACCGGTGCCACCGGCAGCGTGACGCAGAGCGGCACGAATAGTACGGGGCAGATCTACCAGTATGCCTCGACGGGCTCGACGGCAAGCGTCACCCAGAGCGGCGACAACAACAAAGGCTATGTCAACCAGCAGTTCTCGACCGGCTCGACGGGCAGCGTGACGCAGGCCGGCGACAACAACTACGCCAACGCCGTGCAGGGCCCAAGCAACTACAACGACGCCACGGTGAAGCAGACGGGCAACAGCAACAGCGCCACGGTCTACCAGTATGGCGGCGTGAGCGCAGCCGTCAAGTCCACCACGACGATCACGCAGACGGGCGACGGCAGCACCGCGCTCGTGACCGACCAGCGCGGCGGCGGCTCGATCGAGATCAAGCAGTTCGGCGACGGCCTGAGCGTGGGCAACTCCGCCACGGTCTCGCTGCAGTCGGGCGGCACCGGCAACATGATCGACGCGCGTCAGGGTGCCAACGGCGCGGCGGTGCATGGCAACGCGGCGCTGCTGTCGCAGAGCGGCGGTGGGATGAACGCGATGACGCTGCGCCAGCTCACGAACGGCAACACGGCCACGCTGACGCAGACCGGGGTGGGCAACACCATCATCGTCAAGCAGCAGTAATCCCATAGCTAGCACAGCCACATCATAAATGATGATGTGGCTGTGCTATGCACAAATACAAAAACTACCATGTCTAAGCAGTTCATTGCTTGTCTCATGCTCCTCGGCTGCGGCGGCCTCACGGTCAACGCCCAGAGCGTAGTCACCATCACGCAGACAGGCACCAACAACAAGGTGGGCCAGTCGGCTGCAAGTGCTTCCGGTGCCTTCACCCAGTCGGGTGCCAGCACGGTAACGATTACCCAGGTCAACGACAACAACCGGGCCTACGGCTCGCAGACGGACAGCCGGGGCGTCATTACGCAGACGAGCACCGTAGGCGGTACGGGCAACCAGGCCACGGTGGATCAGTACGGCTCCAAAGGCGCCAACACGCTCAATGGGCTCTATGCCACCCATGGTGCGGAGATCACCCAGACGGGCAACGGCCACACCGCCACAATCAACCAGGGCGCCAGCGGTGCTAGCGCGGCGAGCTTTGCCCAGATCATCCAGATCGCTCCCGGCGCTACCGGCAACACGGGTACGGTGACGCAGCTCTCGAATGGCAACTATGCGTCTATTACGCAAGGCGCCTCTGGCTCCAACACGTCTAGCATCACGCAGCAAGGGAGCACGAGCAACAGCGCCATCACCAACGTGAGTGGCGGCAGCAGTTCTACGTCGCAGATCCAGGACGGTGCTTCCAACAAGGCCACCCTCACGGTCTCGGTGAGCAACGTGCTCTATCAAAGCTATCACAACCAGACGATCAGCCAGACCCAGACCGGGAACAGCAACGATAGCCGCATCAGCGTGAAGGGCAACTATAACAGCATCTCCACTGAGCAGACGGGCAACAGCAACAAGGCCTACATGAATGCCACCGGCAACGGGAGCGGGGACACCAGCCCTGGCGGCGGTGACTACGCGAACTACAACACGGTGACGATGAGCCAGGTTGGCAACAGCAACATGATCGAAGGCTTCATCGAAACGGGGCTCAACTCGGCGGCGGTAAACAACACCATCACGGTTTCCCAGAACGGGGATAACAACCGCGTGGGGAAGGTGTTCATCGGCGCCTCTGACGCGGCCAACTCCTTCAATGGCACGGTCGTGGACGGGTTCAACGTGCGCGGTACCGGCAACTCGGTCACGGTCACGCAGAGCTCGAACCTGAACCTTGCGCAGAGCAGCACGTGGGGCAATGCCAACGTGCTGAGCATCACGCAGAAGACCGTGAACTCGAATTCCGCCGTTGTCCAGATGACGGGCAACGCGCACACCACGATTCTCAAACAGCAGTGAGGCCAGGGTGTGTCCTCCTCCTATCCCGGGAGGAGGACACGCCTTAAGCTTCCCTGTTCGTCAAGCTTCGATACGGGGGCCAGGAGAAAGCCTTGGAGCTCTGCTCGTTCACTCCTGCTACCTCTGGGTCGGCTTGAGCGCCAACGTGGCTCCTATCGCTCTCAATGTGCGTGGAGATGCCCGTTCGGGGACTGCGGGAGGAAAAGCGATGCCGTTCGGCGAGAGACTCGCTCGAGCAGCATCGCTTTTCGCTTGATAGGATAGAATCCTTTCACCTGGCCGGGCCCCCCCCAAACCCAAGGCAAAGTCTTATAATTTAAGCACATCCTTACAGGCTCCCAGGGGTCCAGAGGCCCTCAGTAATCGGGCGCTTTCATGCAGCTTTAATGCAACGGACGTGCAACGGGCGTAATCTTCAGTGCCGATCTTCCAGCAACCCTCCTCAGCGCCGTGTTCTCCCCTGTGCCAACGCCCTTCCTGCGTGCGCCCGGCCGACGGGTAGCGGGAGCGAGCGCGTTCGCACAGGACGCCACGGCCTTCGGACAGTCGGCGCGCGCGCGCTGCACCGCAAAGCACCTGTGCGTGCTAGTGCTTGGGCTCTGGGCCCCGGCGTCTCTAGCCCAGACGCGGCGCCCTGCCCCGCCGGCTGCTCCCGCCGTTGTAGCCTCATCGCCCTCAAACCGACCTGATCCGGTCCTGGAGCTCGACGGGCTCGTGCTTGACGAGACGATCACCAAGCTAGGGCGCGACTTCTACGAACTGTTCTACGGCTCCTGGCAGGTACCTCCGGGGGCCAAGCGGTTTACGATCACGATCAGCGAGCAGCCTTCCCCTAGCCTGGGCACGATCGTCAACGTGCGCCTGGGCGACGAGTTCGTTACCAGACGCAGCTCCAGCCACGCTATGAGGCGCTAGAAGAGGCCGCGTGGCTCGGCGTAGGCCTCTATACACCGGGCTCTCGGGATCCGGCCGCCCCCGGGGCGTCCTCGCCAACTGCCACCCCTGTCCTTCTCTCTCCATGAAACACGGTGTTCTCGCGGGCCTGTTTGCCCTGGGCGTCCTGGTAATGTGCCCGGTCGCAAACGGCGAGCAGATTGATCTACCAGCCGAAGAACCCCGCCTTCGGAGGGTTCTCGTCCAACTCTTCGTGGCTCATGCAGTCGGCGGAGGCGCAGAAAAAGCTCGACACGTCCGCATCGAGCGCCTTCAACCGCGACCCGCTGGCCGACTTCCAGCGGAGCCTGCAGAGCCAGATCCTCTCCCAGCTACTCGCGCGAACTGGTGCTCAACCGCTTCGGCTCGCTCGATCTCACCAAAGCCGGCACCTTCGACCTCGGCGATTTCCAGATCCAGATCACGCCGGGTCTCGACGCCATCAGCATCCGCATCTTCAACATCCTGACAGGCGCTGAGTCGACCGTGTCGATCCCCGATTCTAGTGGATGCTGTCCAGACGCACATGACCCTGGCGCAAGTCCAGCGAGCGGAGCCTGTCGCCCGCCGTCGCGCCGCGCGCGTACGGCTCGGGTGCTGGCCTCGCTTTCGCTGTGCCTCCTGCTGGGTGGGTGCGCCAACTATTTCCAGCCGTTCCGCGTGCGACCCGCGTCGCCAGGAATCCGAGTCCAATAAATTCAGGCGCTCACGACCCTGCCGCCGCCACAGGAGCAGATCGTGGCGGCGGTGTACCGCTTCCGCGACCAGACGGGGCAGTACAAACCTGCCGAGGGCGCCTCGACCTTCTCGACTGCCGTCACGCAGGGCGCCACGTCGATCCTCATCCGCGCGCTCGACGAGTCCGGCTGGTTTATCCCCATCGAGCGCGAAGGGCTTTCCAACCTGCTCAACGAGCGGGCAGATCATCTCCTCGATGCGGCAGCAGCACACCGACCCCGACGGGCAGGGTGTGGGCAACCTGCCGCCGCTGCTCTACGCCGGTCTGATTCTCGAAGGCGGCATCATCGGCTACGACACGAACGTGCTCACCGGCGGCGCGGGCGTGCGCTATTTCCGGCGCCGGCGCCTGGGGCAGTTCCGCATGGACCAGGTGACGGTCTACCTGCGCGCCGTCTCGACGCAGAGCGGGCAGGTGTTGAAGCCATTGCCCAGACGACCAAGCGCATCGTCACCCAGAAGCTCGACGGCGGCCTATTCCGCTACGTTGACACGCGGCGGCTGCTGGAGACCGAACTCGGCTACAGCTATAACGAGCCCACGGTGATCGCCGTCACCGAGGCGATCGAGGAAGCGGTACGGGGCCTCATCATCGAGGGCGTGCGCGGCAACCTGTGGGCGCTCCAGAATGCCGGGGACATCCGCTCGGACGCCTTTGCCGAGTACGATGCCGACCGCGCGGCCTCGGAGCAGCAGGACTACTTCGGCTTCACGCAGCAGCAAAACCGTCCCGGCGTGGGCTTGGCGTTTCTGGGCGGCGCGCAGCGCTACCAGGGCGACTACAAGAACCCGCTGACGCGCCCGGTGGGCGAGGCGGCGCTCCGGATCCCGCTCTCGCGCTACGCGGCGCTGGGCGTGGGCGCCTCGGCAGGCGGCATCGCGGCCGAGCGGAGCTTTGACCACACATTTGGCGCCGCAGATGCACAGGTGCTCCTCTACGCGGTGCCCCGGCTGCGCCTCTCTCCGTTCGTGACCGTAGGCGGCGGCGCCCTGGTGCAAGGCAGTGACGCCGGCAAGGGACAGGGCACGTACCCGTACCTGCTGGCCGGAGGGGGTCTCGAATGGATGCTCAGCCGCCGGATGGGCCTCAGTGTCGGCCTGCAGAACACCTATCCCCTGGTGGAAGGCCTCGACGGGGTCAAGCGCGGGCGGATTCATGACAACGTCTGGCAGCTCAAGTCGGGCCTGATCGTCTACCCGTTTGGGGGACGCAGCCGCCCGGTGCGGCGCCCGGTGGTTACGCCGCCTCCGCAGCAGCTGCCCCCGAGTGTTCGTCCGCCCGGCAACATCAATGACCCGACCGGCATCCGCCGCCGCCCTCCCGGCTACGTGCCCGCGCCGTCAGATAGTACCAGACAATAAGTCCCCAAATAACGCCCCTTTCGTTCACACTTAACCAACCCGATGCCTAGCGAACATCCTCTCCATTCCTCCCCAACCTATCACTGAGCAGGCCCTTCGGCTTACAGCACCAGACGCCACGCTCAGTCCTCGCCACGCACACTCCCGGTAAGCATCCTGGCAGATGTGTGCCCTCTGAAGGGCAGCAATACCAACGGGAAGCGCGGGCGATCCATCCAAGCAGGGAGTCCCATCCATCTATATCGGTGGCTCCTGAAGAAGCTTAACCCCTCGGTTAAAGAAACCAGACATGAAGAAGACTCTCACACTGGCCGCCCTCGCCTTCGCAGGCATCGGCACGGCCTCGGCTCAGACGCTGCCCACGCAGTGCACCGCCGCCGCCGGCGCCAGCTGCGCCACCGTCTCGCAGACCCAGGGCGGCGCCAGCAGCACCGGACACACGCTCAACCTCACCCAGACGAGCACCGGCACGAGCTCCTCGCGCGCGGCGATCACGCAGACCGGCTCGGGCAACTCGGTCGGCACCACCGGCACGGCCTTCAAGCAGACCGACGCGGAGCTGCTGGCGGCGCAGGCGGGCACGGGCAACTCGCTCACCGGCAAGCAGGTCTCCACCGGGACGGCCTCGCGCGCCACGGTGCAGCAGGACGGGACGACCAACGCGACGTCGCTGACGCAGGACGGCACCAACCTGTTCGCGCAGATCATCCAGAGCGGCACGGGCAACACGGCCACGACCGACCAGAGCGGCACGAACAACGGCGGCAATGTCTCTCAGAATGACGCGATGGGTTCGACGGGCAGCCTCACGCAAAGCGGCACGAATAGCACCGGTCAGATCTACCAGGAGTTCTCGACGGGCTCGACGGCGAGTGTCACCCAGAGCGGCGACAACAACTATGGCGGTGTCAACCAGCAGCACTCGACCGGCTCGACGGGCAGCGTGACGCAGGCCGGCGACAACAACTACGCCAACGCCTTGCAGAATAGCGGCGACTACAACGACGCCACGGTGAAGCAGACGGGCAACGGCAACAACGCCACGGTCTACCAGAATGGCGGCGTGAGCGCAGCCATCAAGTCCACCACGACGATCACGCAGACGGGCGACGGCAGCAGCGCGCTCGTGTCCGACCAGCGCGGCGGCGGCTCGATCGAGATCAAGCAGTTCGGCGACGGCCTGAGCGTGGGCAACTCCGCCACGGTCTCGCTGCAGTCGGGCGGCACCGGCAACATGATCGACGCGCGTCAGGGTGCCAACGGCGCGGCGGTGCACGGCAACGTGGCGCTGCTGTCGCAGAGCGGCGGTGGGATGAACGCGATGACGCTGCGCCAGCTCACGAACGGCAACACGGCCACGCTGACGCAGACCGGGGCCGGCAACACCATCATCGTCAAGCAGCAGTAATCCAGCGCAGCGCGGCCGGCAGCTTCGGGATCCGTTTCGCCTGAGGCTGCCGCTCGCGCCCCCTCGCTTCCT
The DNA here is from genome assembly GCA_963740755.1 of Rhodothermales bacterium. GTDB lineage: Bacteria > Bacteroidota > Rhodothermia > Rhodothermales > BA12 > CAVSDF01. The sequence goes on along the minus strand of CAVUFJ010000002.1, from coordinate 4,250 downwards.
ACTCTATCCAACCCTTCCATGAAGAAGACTCTCACACTGGCCGCACTCGCCTTCGCAGGCGTTGGCACGGCTGCCGCGCAGGCCCTGCCGGCGCTCCCGACGCAGTGCACGCCCAACGCCGGCGCGAGCTGCGCGACGGTGACGCAGGCGCAGACGACCGCTGGCGCAGGCCACACGGCCAACCTCAACCAGACGACCAGCGGCTCCACGGAGAGCCGTGCAGCCATCTCCCAGACGGGCTCCGGCAACAGCGTGGGCACCGCTGCGGATGCCTTCAAGCAGACGAACTCGCGCCTGCGCGTGGCACAGACGGGCTCTGGCAACTCGCTCGAAGGCTCACAGAGCACGGGTGATGGGCAGACCTACTCGAGCGGTCGCGTGCAGCAGGCCGGTACCAACAACGCGGCCTCGCTTACGCAGGACGGCACTGGGCTTTTCATCGACATCGTGCAGAGTGGGACGGCGCCGGCGGGTGGAGGCAACCACGCCACCGCTGTGCAGAGTGGCATTTCTAACAGCGGCGACATCGACCAGAAGAACGCCCAGGGAGCCACGGCCAACCTGACGCAGAGCGACAATGGCAACACCGGCCATATTTTCCAGAAGAACTCGCTGCTCTCGTCTACAGCCAACCTGACGCAGAGCAGCTCCGGTAACGCCAGCACGATCGACCAGACCAATGCTTCGGGGTCCTCGGGCACCGTCACGCAGAGTGGTAGCAGCAACATCATGGCCTTCGTCAACCAGGCTATCTCTCTGTCTTCGCAGGGGACGATCAGCCAGAGCGGCGTCAGCAACGCGGCCACGATCAACCAGAACCTCCGCGCCTTCAACGACGCTTCTGTCACGCAGACGGGCAACACCAACAGCGCCACCGTCAACCAGCAGTACGGCAATGATAACAGCGCCACGGTGACGCAGACGGGCAATCAGAACGGCGTCCTGATCACCCAGATCGCCGGCGTCAACACGTCTCCCAAGTCGACCACGACGGTGGTCCAGACGGGCGACTACAGCCAGGCGACCGTTGCGACGCAGAGCGGCGGCGGCACGATTACGATCCGTCAGTACAGCGATGCGGGCGTGGCGGGCCCTGGCAACACCCTCACGGTGAGCGCGCAGTCCGGCGGCACCGGCAACGACATCGATGCCCGCCAGGGTGCCAACGGCGCCTCGGTGCACGGCAACTCGGCCACGCTGTCGCAGACGGGTGGGGCAGGCAACACGATGACGATGCGTCAGGCTTGGCCAACGGCAACACGGCGCTCCTGACCCAGGCCGGCGGCCTCAACGCAATGACGGTGCGCAGGCTGGACCGACAGCAACCAGGCTACGGTGTCGCAGACGGGCACGGGCCACACTGCTACGGTCAAGCAGCAGTAATCGAACGAGGGGGCCTCCGCGCTGCTGGCGTGGAGGCCCCCTTCTTACAGGCGTACGTGACAGGATTCGACGATGTCGCGGAAGTCTGCGGTTGCCGTCTACCTGAAGGGCTCTTATTATTCTACCCGCAGTTCATCCTCCACCCTCCTGTGCGTTACGCCCTCGCCCTTCTCTTTTTGCTCGCGTCGCTGACGCCGGCCCTTGCGCAAACGGCGCCGCAGGTCCTGCCTGAGCAGGTCGTGGCGGCCTCGGGCCGGCCGGCCTGGCAGGTTGCGCTCGATGTGGTCCGCACGGGCTCGAACGCGGGGCTGCAAACGGCGGCCGCCCAGATGGCCCTGAGCGAAGCGGCCCTGCTCGGCAACATGGCCACGGTCCTGCAAACCGGGATCGGCAATAGCGCCGACGTGACCCAGAGCGGGCTTCGCAACTTGCTGCTGCTGGAACAGTGGGGCAACGGCAACTCCAGCCAGCTCATCCAGCAGGGGAACGACAACCAGATCCAGCTGATCGTCCGGATGGATGGGTTGACCAAAAATGTGGCCCAGATCGGCAACGGGAACGTTTACAGCGAAACGTTCACCTCACCGGCGCAGAGCGGCCTGCACACCATTTTGCAGGTGGGCAATGGCAAACCAGCTGGTCCAGGCCGGCGCCACGGCGCAGCCCTTCAGCGTGACGCAGCGCGGCACCGGCATTCAGCTCCGCATCGAGCACAACGGCCCCTACCTCCCGTGAACCTACCCCGGGGCCTCCTCCGTCTTCCTTCGTGGGCCGGTTCTGCGCTCAGGGTCGCGGCCGGGCTAGGCTTGGTCCTCTCGCCCCTTCCCCGCGTGCTGGGCGCTCCGCACAAGCCCTCACCGGCGCCGCCGAAGGCCCAGGTGCTCATTACGATGGAGGGAGACGTGGCGCTCGTGCGTGGAACGTTCGAGCACGACGGCAGCGCCGCCGCCCTCACCTTCCAGCTTTCGGTCTCCAAAACCTCGGGCGGAGGCACAAGCCGCATTCAGCAGGCCGGCGCCTTCACCCCCGTCACAGGACAGCGGGATACGCTCGGCATGGTGCGCATCAACGTGCCCCCGACGCCCACCTTGAGACCCGGCTCACCATCATGGATGGCACGCAGCTTGTTGCAAGCGCCGCGCGCACCTACGAGCGCGCGCCCTGACGCGGCCTGCCCCGGCCCCTAAGGGGATCGTCTCCTCTTCTCTGTTCCTCTCTCCTCGCTGCTTTCGAGCCTTCCATGCGGATCGTCTCCTCTCTGTTTTTACCCTTGGTACTGGTCAGCCTCTTGATTGGCTGTAAGGATGCGCTGCTCGAACCCGACGTTTCAGGGCGCATCCGAGGGTCCGTGCTCGACTTTGGGACCGCCAAGCCGCTCAGTGGCGCCAGCATCACCACGTCTCCCCCCACGAGCGCGATCGTCGCGGATGCCTCCGGCGCCTTCACCATCGAAGACGTGCCCGAAGGCAACTACACGATCACGGCCAACCGGACGGGTTACCTCCCGAGCACGGTGACCGTTGCGGTGCGCGGAGACCGGGAAACGCAGGCGGTCATCTCGCTCAAGCGCGACACCCTCGCCACGAACAAAACCCCGGCGATCACAGCCGAGGTCACCGGATTCGTCAACCAAGGAAGCGTGGACAGCTCGTTCGTGCAGGTCGAGTACCGGGTTCGCAACCCCACTGCCGTTACAGTCGCCGCTTACGAAGCTTATTTTCGGATTGCCACGACGACGCAGACGTTCTATCAGGAAATAAAAGGAGCCGATCTAGGCATCGGCCAATCCGATATCGGCTCCTTCCGGAAATACATCGGCCGCAGTCGCGCCACCAACGTGACCGTCGATGGGACGTGGACGGGGGATGCGCCCAAGCCCTAGCGGGTTCCTCATTGCGCCTGTACTGTCGCCGGAGGTTGCGGGGCCCGCAGGTGGAGGCGCAGGAGGTTCGTTGCTCGTGAGCGGTGGCACTTGAACCCTCGTCGGTCTGACGACGAACCCCGAACAGTCCACCCGCCACATCGCCAAGACACAGCCCGGAGCAGGTTGCAAGGCTCAGGAGTTCGCGAGATGGATGTTTCGCAATGTTGTCCGGTTTGATGAACGTCACCGCGCTGGCCGATCCCAACCCTGTAGCGGGCTTGCCTACCCCGCAGGAGCCACTCCATGCGCTGGCGTTGGCGCTCGTCACCGATAACGCTGCGCTAGCCGAGGAGGTGGGGCAGGTCTCCCCGCGCCCCCATCAGCTCCACCTCATCTCACCCGCGCATCTGGAATACGTGATCAGCGCGATGGAGGACGGTGCTGTAGCAGAGTTGATCGGGGTTTCCCACGCGATCCTCTTCGGATGGGATCCTGCCATCGCCCATCTCCTAACATCCCTTCACGGGGCGATTGCATGGTCAGACGTGCCCATCATCGCGCTCTGCACCAATCCGGTAGACCCCGTGCTGGCCCTGGCGGCGGGCGCCGACATTGCGGTTTCACCTCCGACTTCGCCCGGCTTCATCACTGAGCAGATGAACGCCTTTTATCGCCGGATGCAAGCCTGGAATGCGCTGCGGGGGATCCAACCTCCTGCGTTTCCGGAAATCCCGGGCACGGTGTTCCCCCTCTCGCCCGCCGGCTTCTTTCTGCAGACGGACATCGGGCCGGCCAGCATCATGCTCGACGCGCGAACGTTCATGGTGCGCATCGGCGAGACGTACCATAATCTCAGCCCGCGCCGATTTCAGCTGCTCAGCTATTTTGTTGCGCATGCCGATCAGGTTGTAACGCGCGATGACGTGCTCGCTAACGTATGGGGAACCGAGTTTGAGACCGGCTCCAACATGGTGGATGTTCACATCCATCACCTCCGCCGGTT
>CAVUFJ010000001.1:0-18933 GCA_963740755.1 Rhodothermales bacterium | reverse complement strand
AGGGCCACGAGTTCCACCTCGGCGAGCGCGGCCAAGGTGCCGGGCCGGGCGAGCGCGAGCGTCTGCTCGACCGTGCGGCGGAGCCGGGCGGCTTCGTCGGCGAGGAGGGCCCCGTAGGCTGCCACGCGTTCGGGCGCGGTGACGACCCCGTCGCGCAGGTTTTCCGCAGCGGTGAGCACAGCGGCCACCGGCGTGCGCAGTTCGTGCGAGACGGCGGCGGCAAACGCCATCCGGTCTTCGGCGAGCCGGTGCGCCCGCCGCGCCGAGAGGTAGACAAGCCCCAGCAGCCCGAGCGCGAGCATGCCCGCGGCCCCGCGGAGGCCGCGCCGGGCCCAGAGGTGCCGCGCCTGCCTCTGCGCAAACACCGGCGCGAGGGTCGCGTCGAGCGCATACAACGAAAGCCGAACCTGGCCCGCTCCTGCCAGGCCCCCTCCGCGTCCGTGTTCAGCGGCGGGGTGCCGAGCGCGAGGGCGCGTGCCGGCGTCATCCACGCGCTGATGTACGCCTGTCCGTCTCCGACGGGGCTCACCAGCACGTAGGGCGTCTGCGGGGCCACCGGATCCCAGAGGCGCTGCCCCATCGTCACCTCGGCCCGGCGGAGGGGCCCGAGGTAGCGCGGCAGCAGCATGCGAGGGAGGTCGGCCAGCACGCGCGCGTCGAGTTCGAGCACGATCGTCTCATCGCTGCTCAGGCCTGGAATATGCTGCAGGCGCCGGTACACTTCATAAATCATCGCCGCCGGAGACTGGGCCCATCGGCGCGCGGGCCCCAGCAAGGGCGCCGCTCCCGGAGGCCGCGCCAGCAGGGAGACCGGAGGAGGCCCGCCGCCGCTCGAATCGGTCCGGCTGCGGTAGGTAAAGGCGCGGGTCATCTGGATGACCAGGACAGGGGTACGCGTGCGCTGGAACAGGTCCCCGGGGTCGACGCCGATGCGGGCGCGCTGGGCGGGGCTGGCCGGGCGGAGCCCGCCGCCGGCATCGAGGCAGTGCAACGGGCGCGCGGGGCCGGGGCCGTTTGCGCCCATGCGGTGTAGGCACACCGAGGCCAGCAGGCCGGGGTACGGGGTCGTGGCGCGCCACCGGCCCCACCGCACGCCCAGCACCACGCCCAGCGTGTCGCTGGCGGCGTAGGTGCCGCTGAACGCTGCCGCGAGGGCATCCAGGGCGTCCTGCACCTCTTCCGAGACCCGTTCGAGGGCGATGTGCGCCTGCTCGATCCGCGCGTCCTGTTCGGCGCGCTGGGCGCGCGTGGCCTCCGCGTCCTGCCACACGAGCAGCCCGATGAGCGCGAGCCCGAGCGCGCCGACGACGGTGCGCAGCCGCCACGTCCACGCCCGTTCGGGCGCCACCGAGAACCGTGAGATCCCGCGTGTCATCGCTCTGAGGAGAGAAGGAGCGCCCAACCTACTCACGGCGCCGCCGCCCCCTCGGCGTTCCGTTGCCGACTTTACGTTTCTTACCTCGATCTGACGCCGACCGCACGCCCGTCCGCTGCGGCGCGCCCGATCCTGCCCCGGTCCTTCCGCTGCGCGTGATGCCCCTGCCTGCCCGCCGCCTGCTCCTCGTCGAGGATGAACCGTCGCTCCGGCGCGCGCTCGCAGACCGGCTTCAGGCCGAAGGCTTCGCCGTCACCGAGGCGCCGGATGCCGGCGCGGCCTTTGCCGCCGGGGCGGAACGCTTCGACCTCGTCGTGCTCGACGTGATGCTGCCCGACGCCAGCGGCTTCGACGTGGTGCAGGCGCTCCGCCGCGACGGCGTGCAGGTGCCCATCCTCCTGCTCACCGCCCGCGCCACCCTCCTCGACAAGGTGCTCGGCCTCCGCCTCGGCGCCGACGACTACCTCACGAAACCCTTTGCCGTCGAAGAACTGCTCGCCCGGCTCGCCGCGCTCCTGCGGCGCGCCCCGCCGCCGCTCGCCGGGGGCGACGGCCCCGTGCGCTTCGGCGAGGTCGTCGTAGACCTGCACCGGGGGGACGTCACGCGTGCCGGGCGCCCGGTTGAGCTTTCGGCCAAAGAGTACGGGCTGCTCGCCTACCTGGTCCACCATCCGGGCACGCTCGTCTCGCGCGCCACGCTCCTGCGCGACGTGTGGGGCTACGACGCCCTCCCCGACACCCGCACCGTGGATGTCCACCTGGCCAGCCTTCGCCACAAGCTCGGCGACGCCGGGCGACGCCCCCGCCACTTTGTCACCGTGCGCGGGCGGGGCGTGCGGTTCGTGCCCTGACCGCAGAGATCGCCGGCGACAGCCCGCATCGCCCGGCCAGAACCGGCAGCGAGATCGACGCGGCGGGTGGGCAGGGCGGGATAGCGGCGCGGGCTCGGCGCTGATCACGATGGGGCGCGGTACCCCGCGGGAGCGCCACGTTCCGCCTACGAAGCCGCCGACGGCCCATTCCCCCAGCCACGCGCCAGCGCCCTTCCACACTTTTAGCACAAATGTGCCCGGAGGGGCGGCGTAGGTTTGGGCGCACATCTCGTTTGCCTGTTCTACCATGCCTCGTTGCTTCTCGCTCGGACTGGCCGTCCTGCTCCTTCCCGTGGCCGTGCACGCCCAGCAGGCGCGCCGCGACACCACCCTGCGCCGCCTCCCCGAGGTGACGGTGACCGCCCTGCGCGGCGAAGGCGACCCGCTCCGGGCGCCGCTGGCCATCACCACGCTGGGCCGCGAAGAGCTGCAGCGCGCGCGGGGCCTCGGCCTCAGCGAAGCCCTCTACAGCGTCCCCGGCGTGCTCGCGCAGAGCCGCTCGGGCAGCGCCGACCTCCGCATCACCATCCGCGGCTTCGGCGCGCGCGGGGCGGGCGACCGCTCCAACGCCGGCACCTCGCGCGGCGTGCGCGTGCTCACCGACGGCGTGCCCGAGACCGAGCCCGACGGCCGCACGTCGTTCGACTTCATCGACCTCGACCTCGTCTCGGCCATCTCAGGTGATCCGCAGCAACGCCTCGACCCTCTGGGGCAACGCCGCCGGGCGGCCTCGTCGCCCTCTCGACGCGGCCCGACTTCGCGCGCGGCTTTGCCGAGGTGCGCGGCGCCACGGGCACGTTCGGGATGCGCAAGGGCGCCGTCAGCGTGGGCGTGCGGCAGGGCGCGGCGACCTTCTGGGGCGGCCTCGCCCACTCGACGTTCGACGGCTGGCGCGCCAACTCGGACGCCTCGCACACGACGTTCAACGTGGGCAGCCGCGTGATCGCCGGACGCACGGGCCTCGTGTCGGTCTACGTCTCCGGCACCGAGAACCGCTTCGAGATCCCCGGGCCCGCTCACGCGCGCCCAGTTCGACGCCGACCCGCAGCAGGCCAACGCCACGTACCAGGCCAGCCGCGAGCGCCGCAAAAACCGCCTCGCCCGCGTCTCCACCACCTACGAGGGCACGCTGCGCGGCGGCACCCGGCTGACGCTCTCGGCCTACGCCAACCCGAAGTACCTCCAGCGCTCCGAGCGCGGCACCTACCGCGACTTCACCCGCTACCACGTCGGCTCGTCCGTCTCGGCGGAGCAGCCGGTGGCGCTCGGCGCGAACGTGCGCGGCAGCCTGCTCGTGGGCGCCGACGGGCAGTTTCAGGACGGCGCGATCCTCTTCTACTCGCTCTCGCCTAGCCAGGAGCGCGGCACCACGCTGCGCGACAACAAGGCCGAGGGCGCCCGCACGCTCGGGGCGTTCGCGCAGGCCAACGTGCAGGTGGGCGAGCGGCTCACCCTCGCCGCTGGCGCGCGCTACGACGGCATCCTGTACGACTGCGCGGACTACATCAACCCGCGCATCAACGACCAGAAGCTCTTCGCCGGCCTCACCCCGCGCATCGGGGCCAGCTACCTGATCCGGCCCACCGTGTCGGTCTACGCCAACCTCGGCGGCGGCGTCGAAGCCCCGGCGGGCAACGAGACCGACCCGGCGCCGCTTCGGCGGCCTCGACACGCTCACCTCGCTCAACCCCCTCCTCGACGCGATCCGCTCGACGACCTTCGAGGTGGGCACGAAGGGCTACGCGGCCGTGACGCAGGCCCCGTAGAGAGCGTGCGCTTCGACGCGGCCGCCTTCGCCATCGGCGTGCACAACGACATCGTGCCCTACCGGGGCGGGCGTTTCTACTTCACCGCCGGCCGCACGCGCCGCGTGGGCGGCGAGGCCGGCGCCACGGTGGACCTGCAGGGCGGCGTCTCGCTCATGGGCACGCTCACGCTCATGCGCGCCGAGTACCGCGACTACCGCGTGGACTCGACCTACTACGGCAAGGCCGGCCGCGAGGCCGATTACAGCGGCAACGACCAGCCGGGCGTGCCGGGCCGCATCGTGGCCGGCGAGGTGCGCTACGCCCCGGCGTTCGCGCGCGGCGCCTTCGCCCGCCTCGACGTGGAGTCGGTGAGCGCGTACTCTGTGGACGATGCCAACCGCGTGGAGGCGCCGGGCTACGCGCTGCTGAGCGCCTCGGTGGGCTCGCAGGAAGGCGTGCGCATCGGGCCGGGCCTGCGGCTCACGGGCGCCCTTGAGGTGCGCAACCTGCTCGACCGGCGCTACGCCGCCTCGGCGTTCGTCAACCCGGACCTCGTGGGCGGGCAGCCCGCCTTTCTCGAACCCGGCCTGCCGCGCACCATCACCGTGTCGCTCGGCCTGCGGTTCGACCGCTAACGACACGTGATCTGCGCCCGGCGGCGTCTTCCGGCAGCGGAGGGCGCCGCCGGGCCGTTTAGGGGCGCCGCTCAGGCGCGTTCCTCCTCCAGGTCATCCGGGCCGGGCACGAGCGGATCGTCGTGGTGGCGCGGGAGGGTGACGGAGAACGTCGTGCCCACGTTCTCGCGCGAGGTGGCCGCTACGCTGCCGCCGTGGCGCTCCACGATGCGGCGCACGACGGCCAGCCCGATGCCGGTGCCATCGTATTCGCCGCGCGTGTGGAGGCGCTGGAACGGCACGAAGATGCGGTCGCGGTACTTTTCGTCGAAGCCGATGCCGTTGTCCTGCACCTGGAGCGTCACGTGCGCCTCGTCGGGGCCGGGCACCGCGCGCACCGTCACGACGGGCGGCTCGCCGGGGCGGCGGAACTTGAGCGCGTTGCCGATGAGGTTCTGGAACAGCTGCCGCATCTGCGGGGCGTCGCCTTCGAGGCGGGGCATCGGCTCCACGGTGACCTGGGCGCCCGCTTCGCGGATGGCCACGTCGAGGTCTTCGAGCACCTCGCGCAGCACCTCGTCGAGCACCATGGGCTCGAACGCGCGCGCCTTCGTGGCCACGCGCGAGAACGTGAGCAGGTCGGAGATGAGGCGGCTCATGCGTCCGGCAGACTGCTGCATCCGCGTGAGGTAGTGCTGCCCCTGCTCGTCGATCTGCCCGCTGTACTCTTCGCGCAGCAGGTCGGCGAAGGTGCGGATCTTGCGCAGCGGCTCCTGCAAATCGTGCGACGCCACGTAGGCGAACTCCTGCAGCTCGCGGTTGGAGCGGCGCAGTTCGTGGTTCGAGCGCACGAGCGCGTCGTTGGCCGAGGCAATCTCGGCGGTGCGCTCGGCCACGCGGGCTTCGAGGCGCTCGTTGTTCATCTTGAGCGCCCGCGAGGCGATCTCGCGCGTCTCCTGGTCGCGGCGAACGATCCGGTAGAGCCCGAGCACGAGCCCGGCGGCGAGGAGCGTCGAGATGGCGAAGAGCACCACGACCGTGCGCGCCTGCCGGTCGGCGTCTTCGGACCGCCGGGCGAGCAGGGAATCCTCGGCCTGCAGCATGTCCCCGGCGGTGGACTGGATGCGGTCCATGAGCGTGAACCCGTGGCCGGTCATCGTCATGTAGCGCGCGTCGTCGGAGGTGCGGTCGCGCTGGCTAATGACGAGGCTGTCGAGCCAGACCAACTCGTCGATGATCTGCTTGCGCAGCCGGTCGGCGCGCTGCTGCTGCTGCGGGTTGTCGTCCACGAGGCTGTCGAGCGTGCCGAGGCCCTTGTTCAGGCGCTGCCGGGCCATCTCGTAGGGCTTCAGAAAGTCCTGCTGCTCGGTAATCTGGAACGCCCGCTGTCCCGACTCCGCCGCCACCGTCGTGTTGACGACGGCGTTGAGCCCGTTCATCACCTGGAAGGTGTGGGCCACCCGCTCCTCCACCCGCTGCCACCGGTTCACGGTCAGCAGCAAGAACACCGACGTGCCCGCGAGCACCACGAGGGTGCTGAAGAAGGCAATGAGCAGGGTGCGTGCAGACACGGGCCGAGAGGAGCGAAGGCCCAAGATCGTCCCTGCGCTCCGCCGCCGCAATGCGCCGCGCCGCCCGGATGGTCAATTTCCCGCGCTCTGCCGGCTTTGCGCCTCCGCCTTCCGCGTGTAGGTGACGAAGGCGAAGGCGGGGCGCCCGGCTTCGGCGGGGTGGGCCTCGCGGTGGGTCTCCTCGAACACCGGCCCCACGAGGTGCGCGTAGGGCGGAAAGCACACGTCGCCTTCGTACGTGCCTTCGATGAGCGTGAGTTCGAGGCGGTCGGCGTGGGCGAGCGTCTGCGCGTACACCTCGCCGCCGCCCGCCACGATCACGCGGGGCAGTGCGGCGAGCGCGGCGAGCGCGTCCGTGATGGACGGGTAGACCTGCACGTCTGCCGGGTCGGCGCCGGGGGGCAGGCTGTAGCCATGGCGCGAGACGAGCGCAAACCGGCGTCCGGGCAGCGGGAGGGCCTGGCCGGGCGCGTGGCCAAATTGGTGGAGGAGCGCCTCGAACGTGCGCCGACCCATGAGGAGCGTCTCGCCGAGCGTGAGGCGCTTGAAATGGCGCAGGTCGGCCGGCAGGTGCCACGGCAGGTCGAGGCCGCGCCCGATCACCCGGCCCTCACGGGCGAGGGCGGCCACGAGCACGAGGGCAGGGCGCGGCGGGGAGGGAGGCAGCACGGGGAAGGGCGAAAAGGCGGTTCCGTTGGCGCAAGGTAGGCCCGGCGGCGGTACGTTGGGGCGTGCGGCGCGGCCCCGAGCCGCCCCGACGCCTCTGCTCTGCGCCTGTCCTATGCGGCTTCGCTTCGCCTCTGTGCTGCTCGCCTTGCTGGCCCTGACCGTCGGCCCGGTGGCCGCGCAGCCTGCCCGCCTTGCCCTGGCGAACCCGCCGTCCGCCCGCTCGGTCGTGTTCCGCGTGGACCGCCCCGCGCCCCCGCTGCCCGCCCTGGGCGACCGCTGGCTCGGCCCGGACAAGGCCAAGCACTTTCTCGCCAGCGCGCTCCTCGTGCTCGCCACGCAGTACGTGCTCGAAGCCAAAGGCGGCGCGGGCCGCCGGGCCGCCCTGCCGCTCGCCATCGGCACGAGCGCCGCCGCCGGCTTTGCCAAAGAGTCGTACGACGCCCGCCGCGCGCGCGCCACCGACTTCTCCAAAAAAGACCTCGCCGCCGACGCCGCCGGGATCGCCGCCGCCGTGGCGGTCATTCTGTGGTGAACCTCCAGGGGGGCCAGGCGTCAGGGATGAGCAAGGGCAGCGCCTGCTGCTGCCTGCGGCCCGCCTCGGTTTCTCACTCGCTTTCTCCCTTTCGTCCATGCGCCAGATCAAGGAGTACTGCGGCGTCTTCGGCATCTTCGGCACGCCCGAGGCCGCCCGGCTCACCTACTACGGCCTGCACGCGCTCCAGCACCGGGGGCAGGAGAGCGCGGGCATCGTGACGGCCACCTACGACGAGCGCCGCGCCCGCCCCGTGATGCCTGTCCACCGCAACTTCGGGCTCGTGCTCGACGTGTTCAAGGACGAGCGCCTCTTCACCGAGACGCTCCTCGGCGAGAGCGCCATCGGGCACGTGCGCTACTCCACGACAGGGGCGAGCGACAACCTCGCCAACGTGCAGCCCTTCGTCGTCCACGACCGCACGGGCAACGTGGCGCTCGGGCACAACGGCAACCTCTCCAACGCGCGCGAACTCCGGCAGAGCTTCCAGGAGCGCGGCACGCTCTTCCAGACGACGACCGACTCGGAGCTCATCCTCCACCTGATCGCCCAGAGCCGCCGCACCAAGCGCATCGACCAGATTCTGGACGCGCTCACGCAGGTGGAGGGGGCCTTCTCGCTCGTCCTGCTCACCGACGACGCGCTCATCGCCGTGCGCGATCCGTCCGGCTTCCGCCCGCTCGCGCTCGGGCGCCGCGAGGGCCGCGACGGGCGCGTGAGCTTCTGCGTGGCCTCCGAGACGTGCGCCTTCGACCTTATCGGCGCCACCTACGTGCGCGACGTGGCGCCCGGCGAGATCCTCGTGATCGACCGCGAGGTGCTCGACAGCGGCGAGCCCAAGAGCTACCACCTCGCGCAGCGCTTTGGCGTGAGCCAGTGCGTGTTCGAGTACGTCTACTTTTCCCGCCCCGACTCGAAGGTGTTCGGCGAGATGGTGGACAAGGTGCGCCGCAAGCTCGGCAAGCAGCTTGCCCACGAGTCGCCCGTGCCGAAGGTCAAGCGCGGCGAGAAGCAGCCCATCGTGATCGCGGTGCCGGACTCGTCGAACACCGCCGCCATCGGCTACGCGAGCGAATGCACCAAGCTCGGGCGCCCGGCCAAGTTCGAGATCGGGCTCATCCGCAACCACTACGTCGGCCGCACCTTCATCTCGCCCGGCCAGGACCAGCGCGAGGTCAAGGTGCGGACCAAGTTCAACACCGTTGAGGGCGTGCTCAAAGACCGCATCGTGGTCATGCTCGACGACTCGATCGTGCGCGGCACGACGGCGCGGCAGCTCGTCAAGATGGTCCGGCAGGCGGGCGCACGCGAGGTGCATTTCCGCGTCGCCTCGCCGCCTGTGGTGTCGCCGTGCTACTACGGCATGGACTTCCCCTCCAAAAAAGAGCTGCTCGCCAACGAGTTCGACTCCACCGAGGCGATGGCCGCATGGCTCGGCGTGGACACGCTCGCCTACCTCTCGGTGGACGGCATGATGGGCGCTGTGTACCGCGCCCAGGGAGAGGAGGGCGGCTTCTGCAACGCCTGCTTCTCAGGCAACTACCCGGTGCCGGTGGACGCGGGCGTGACGAAAGAGGAGTACGACCTGTGAGCGCCCCGCCCGTCACCACGAAGGCGCAGCTGCTCGCCGCGCTCCGCGAGGCCGGCCCAGCGCTGCGCGCCCTCGGCGTGGTACGGCTGCGCCTCTTCGGCTCGTTCGTGCGCGACGAAGCCCGCCCGGACTCGGACGTAGACCTGCTCGTAGACTTTGCGCCGGGCCATTTGCGCATTGCGCACGTGCTCGACGCGGCGGACCACCTTGAAGCCAGGCTGAAACGGCATGTAGAGTTCATCACGCCGGACGCACTCAGCCCCTATCTCGGCCCCTACATCCTCGATGAAGCCGAAGATGTTGTATTCGCCTGAGAACGTCCTCGGGCACATCCGCGACGAGGCTCTTTTTCTCGTCGCCGTCGCCGCGCGTTTCGACGCCACAAGCTTCCAGGCCGACGAGTTGGCCAAGCGTGCAGCCGTGCGCAGCCTTGAAATCATCGGCGAAGCCACCAAAAAGCTGCCCGCATCGCTGCGCAATCGACATCCCGACGTCCCCTGGCGCGAGATGGCCGGGATGCGTGACCGGCTCATCCACGACTACATCGGCGTGTCGTATACACTCGTGTGGGAAGCGTGCAGCGAGTTTGCGGCGCCGCTCCTGGCCCAGATCGAGGCGGTCATCGCGCGCGAGACGGCGTGAGCTAAACGGCGCCGGGCCATGTGTCGGGGCGGTCCCAGAAGGCGTCGGCGCGGCCGCCGTAGTAGCCCTCCAGGGCAGCGTCGATCACCTGGAGGGTGCGGAGCCCCGCCTCGCCGGTGGCCGTGCAGGTGCCGTCTCCGAGCAGCGCCGCCGTGACCTGCGCGACGAGTGGCAGTTGCACCGGGTCGGGCGGCGGGAAGGCGTGCTCGGTGACACCCGCGGCGGTTTCCAGCACAACGGGCCCGGCGTCGAAGACGGGGGTGGTGAGGCGGCCGTGCGTGCCCGTGAGCACAAGACGGTCCTCGGCGATGGCGCTGCCGAAATTCCAGCGCCCGCTGCCCACGGCCTGCCCTACGCGAAAGCTCAGGCTCACGGCCTGCTCGACCGCGTGCCCGGCGGCTCCGCGCGTGGCGGTGCCGCAGGCGGCTTCGAGGGGGCCCGCCACAAAATCCACCACATCCAGCACGTGCGGGGCGAGGTCGAGAAAGAGGCCGCCCCCGCTCTGCGCTGCGTCGAGCCGCCACGGGAGCCCGCCCGGATCGTCCCCTTGCATGGGCCGCGCAAAGGCGATGTCGATGGAGGTGAGCGGGCCGAGCGCGCCGCGCTGCACCTGCGCACGCACGAACGCAAACCGGGGCCAGGCACGGCGGTAATGGGCGACAAAGAGCGGCAGGCCCGCCGCGCGAAACAGTTCGACCATCGCGGCGGCCTCCGAGGCGTTGCGGGCGAGCGGCTTTTCGCAGTAGCACGGACGGCCCGAGGCGGCGATCTGCCGGCCGAGGTCCAGGTGGGTGCCGGGCGGCGTGGCGAGGTAGACGGCGTCCACCTCCAGATCGGCGAGCAGCGCCGCCGCCGACGTGTAGGCGCGCGGCACGCCGTGGCGGGCGGCGTAGGCTTCTGCCCGGCCCGGCGTGCGGCACGCGACGGCCGTGAGCTGGCTCCCGGGGGCCGCGCTGAAACGCCGGTCCAGATTTGCGCTCGGTCACGTCGCCGCAGCCGATCATGCCCCAGCGGAGGGCCTGCCGGCCCCCTGCTTGCGGCGCGGACACGGGGCGGGTGGACGAAGAAGGGATGGGATCTGACATCAGGGTTTGCAAAGATTGATCCGGAGACCAAAATTCCGTAAATTGGGACGCATCCGTTACGTCCCGTTCCTTATGCAGCCTCCTTTGACGCGGGTCCTCTTTGTCGTAAGCGACGCCGCGCCCTTCACCGATGGGTCGGACCTGGCCCAACTGGCCCGGACGCTGCCTGAAAAGCTCCAGGAAACGGGCCGGTACGAAATGCGCATCATGATGCCACGCTACGGCGTCATCTCCGAGCGGCGCAACCGCCTCCACGAGGTCATCCGCCTCTCCGGCGCCGAACTGGCGGTCGGCGCGGGCAAGGAGACGCTCAAGGTGAAGGTGGCCTCCATCCCGGGCCTGCGCCTCCAGATCTACTTTATGGAGAACAGCCGCTTCTTCAAGCGCAAGGGCGGCTTCATGGGGCGCGACGACGGCGAGGCCTACACCGACAACGCCGAGCGCGCGCTCTTCTTCGGCCGCGCGGCCCTCACGACGATCCACAACCTCGGCTGGGCGCCGGACCTCGTCCACGCTGTCGGCTGGGCGGGCGCGTTCGTGCCCTACCTCGTCTCCAACGACTTCCGCAACGACACGCTCGTCGGCGGTGCGCGCTCGGTCTACACGCCGGACGGCTTCGACGCCGAGACCTCCTTCGACCCGGCGCTGCTCTCGCAGCACGGCGTCTCGCCCGAAGTGGGCGACACGACCACGCTCCGCGCCCTCGCCGAGCGCCACGCCGATGCCGTGCTCGCCCGCCCTGAGGGCGTGACCGACAATGACGACCTCGCCCTCCGCATGATGGCGCGCTACGACGACGTCCTCGGGACCGTGACGGTGTAACCGCGCGATGGCGGACCGTCCCACCCCGGCGTCCATCGACGCATATGCGGCAGACCTGCCCGAGGTGGCGCAGGAGCGCCTGCGGCGCGTGCGGGCACTCGTGCGGGCGGAAGTGCCGGAGGCCGAGGAGACGATCTCGTACCGCATGCCTGCCTTCACGCTCGGCGGACGGACGTTCCTGTACGTCGCCGCCTTTCAGAAGCACCTCGGCGTGTATCCGCTGCCCGCAGACGCCGGTGCGCTCGAGGCCGCCCTGGCCCCGTACCGCGCGGGCAAGGCAACCCTGCAAGTGCCCTGGAGCGCGCCCCTGCCCGAAGAGCTGCTCCGCGCCGTCATCCGCCTGAAGGCCGATTTGGCACGCGCGCGCGGCCCCCGCAGCGGGCGGACGCGGCGGCCCGGGGCCTGAATCGCCCGTTCGGGCCGACTCTTATCCTCAACTCCTTGCGCGGCGTGGACCCCCCGGCCCCTGCGAGGGGTTTTTTGCGGCCAGTCTTTGCCGCACGCGGCGGACGTACCGCTATACGAATCATTTCGGCCGCCCCGTTCTCCGCCGGTCTCGACGCGCTCTTATGGTTTTCCGATTGCCCCTGGCGGCCCTGTTTCTGGGGCTCGCTGCCCTCTTCAGCGCCTGCAACGACACGAATCCGGTCGGTGCCGACCTCATCGACGCGCAGGGAGGGGTGCCGGAAGATGCCCGCGTGGCTGTCCGCGCCGACACCGTCCGGCAGCGCGACTTCACCGGGGGCACGCTCTCGTCCGACACGCTCCGCATCAACGCGCGCCGCGTGCTGGCCGGGCGCGTCGCCGATCCGCTCCTGGGCACGATCGAGGCCACCGGCTACTTCGACGTGACGGGCCCCACGGCCGTCGGGTCGAGCACGGTGGACACGTTCCGCTTCCGCCCGGTCTCGTTTGCGCGCCTCGTGCTGCGCCGCGACCGCTACGCCTTCGGCGACACCACCGCCACGATCCGCCTGCGCCTCCGCGCGCTCACCGCCGAACTGCCCGGCACCGTGAGCACGAGCGACACGACCTACACGACGGGCGACGTGCTGGCCACCTTCTCCGTCGCCCCCACGGACACGACGATCAAGATCGACCTGCCGGCGAGCTTCCTCGCCGCCGCCGACACCTCGCTGCGCAGCACGAAGACGACGACCTCGTTCAAGGGCTTTGCCATCGAGCCCGAGCCGGGGCAGACGGGCCTCGTGCGCAGCTTTCTCTACGGCAGCTCCCGGAGCTACCTGCTCGCCGCCTCGCGCCGCGACACCGTGCGCTTCGACGTGATCAAGGTGGGCACGCGCGTGCGCCGCCTGACGCCCGCCACGCTCCCGGCGGGCCGCGCGCTGTTGCAGGACGGCTTCCCGCTCGCGCTCAAGCTGACCCCGCGCCTCGACTCGACGGGCCTCAGCAAGCAGGCGGTGGCGCGCGCCTCGGTCGTGCTCACGCTCGACACGCTCACGCTCTACAACGCCCGCCCGGCCGGCTTCACGCGCGGCACGCCCCTGTTCGAACTTGTCGGGGTGGACGCGAAGGGCACCGACGTCGTGAGCATCACCACGGGCGTGCCGGTGGTGCAGGCGGTGGGCGTGCGGCGAGGCAACCTGCTCGTGTTCTCGTCCGTCACGCTCACGCTCGACGCGCAGGCGCAGGCCCTCGGCCAGACGCGCCCGATTGTGGGCTACCGGATCCGCACGCAGTCGCCGCCGGGCACGCTCGCGCCGGTGCTCGTCGTGACGACCGGCGCCGACGCGCCGCGCCTGTCGGTGCAGTACATCCGCACCACCCTTTGAAGGGTCAAGGGTCAACCGCCAATGGCCAGGGATCAATGGGATGCCATCAGCGTCCAGACCCTGTAGCTCTTCCGTTGGCAATTGACCATTGACTGTTGACCATTGATCCTTGTTTTGATGCTTCGCCCCGCCGCCCTTCTCCCCCTGATGCTGCTCGCCGCCGGTGCGGCGCACGCGCAGGGCACCTACAACGGCTCGCTCTACTCG
Source organism: Rhodothermales bacterium (assembly GCA_963740755.1). GTDB lineage: Bacteria > Bacteroidota > Rhodothermia > Rhodothermales > BA12 > CAVSDF01. The sequence continues at coordinate 5,412 of CAVUFJ010000001.1, read as the reverse complement.
CGCTTCGGCCTCGGCGAGCGCATCCCGAGCGCGTCCTCGCAGGCCGCCGCGATGGGCGGCGGCGGGACGGCCCTCACGAGCCTCTCGTACGCGCAGGTGGCCAACCCGGCGAGCCTCGGCAACCAGGTGCTCACGCGCGTCACGATGGGCGCCTACGTGCAGGGCCTCTCGATGAAGGACGCCTCGGACGCCTCGGCGAACCGCTCGGAAGGGCTCTTCGGGGGCGTCGAGTTTGCGTTTCCGCTCGTGCGGCAGAAGCTCGGCGTGGGCCTGCGCTTCACGCCTGACACGCGCCTCGCCTACGGCGTCCGCCAGACGGGCCGCCTCTTGCTGCCCGGCAACCCCACCGGCGACGACACGCTCCGCTACCGCGTTCGCACGGAAGGCTCGGGCGGCCTCAACCACCTCGACCTGGGCGTGGGCCGGGCGTTTGGCAAGCGCCTGCTCGTGGGCGCGAGTGCCGGCGCGCTCTTCGGCGTGCTCGACGACGGGCGGCGGACGACGTTCGTGAACGCGGCGGGTGCCAACCTGAGCAACTACGACGAGCAGAACGTGGTGACGAGCACGCGCCTGGCCGGCTTTTCGGCCACCGCCGGCGTGCTCGCCCGCTTCGACAGCCTCGGCGGCTCCGGGCGCGGCCTCCACCTCGGCGCCACCGTCACGCTCCCCACGCGCCTCTCGGGCCGCCGCACGCTCACGCTCGGCGAAAGCCTCGACCGCGACACGCTCACGACGAGCCAGCGCGGCACCGTCCACGTCCCCCTCGGCGCGAGCATCGGCGCCGCCTACTACGCAAACCCCAAGCTCACGCTCATCGCGGATGCCCGCTACGAGCCGTGGAGCAGCTTCAAGAGCGACTTCGGGTTCGCGGGCTATGGCGCGGCCGGCTCCTGCACGGGCAACGTCTGCACCGCTACCAGCCGCTCAACGGGTTCCACGACCGCACGCGGGTGTCGGCGGGCGCCGAGTACCTGCCCTCCGGCAACCGCCTCTTCGCGAGCTTCTGGCAGCGCGTGGCCTACCGCGCCGGCGCCTATTACGACAACGGCTACGTGACGCCGACCGGCCTCTCGTCAGACGTGGCGACGGTGGGCCTCACGGCGGGCCTGAGCCTGCCGAGCCTGTTCCTCGGCTCGCGCGCCGACGTCAACTTCGAAGTCGGGCAGCGCGGGCAAGGCCGAGGGCGTGGGCGTGCAGGACCGCTTTTTCCGCCTCGGCCTCGTCATCTCGCTCGGCGAGCGCTGGTTCGACCGCCGCCGCCTGGACTGACGTTCGAAGGGCGACGGCCGATGGGGGACAGGCGAGGGCAATGTGGGCTCGGCTGAATACGCCTTTGCAGATTGTGTGGGCAGAAAGCCCTTCCATCGCGCCACCGCTCCTCAGGGCGCCCCGGACGATTCCGGCGGCGCCCTATCTTTTTCGAGGCCCCGGCCTCCGGGAAGGCGGGCACGATGCATCGTGCCCCTACCCTCCGTGGCGCCCTCGCCTGTCGTCCTTCGCCCATCGCCCATCGCCTCCATGTCCTTCATCACCGACGTCCACGCCCGCCAGATCCTCGACTCGCGGGGCAACCCGACCCTCGAAGTGGAGGTGACGACGAGCGACGGCTCGATGGGCCGCGCCGCCGTGCCGAGCGGCGCCTCGACGGGCGAGCACGAGGCGGTCGAGCTGCGCGACGGCGACCAGAGCCGCTACCTCGGCAAGGGCGTCGAAAAGGCCGTCGCGAACGTCAACGACACGATCGCGCCCGAGGTGGAGGGCTTCTCGGTCTTCGAGCAGACCCACGTCGACCACCTGATGATCGACCTCGACGGCACGCCGAACAAGGCCAACCTCGGCGCCAACGCGATCCTCGGCGTGTCGCTCGCCGTGGCCCGCGCCGCCGCCGTGAGCCTCAAGCAGCCGCTCTACCGCTACCTCGGCGGCCCCAACGCGCGCACGCTCCCCGTGCCGATGATGAACATCCTCAACGGCGGCGCCCACGCCGACAACAAGGTCGACATGCAGGAGTTCATGGTGATGCCGGTGGGCGCCGAGAGCTTCTCGGAAGGCCTCCGCATGGGCACCGAGGTCTTCCACACGCTCAAGGGCGTGCTCAAGAAGAAGGGCCTCAACACGAACGTGGGCGACGAAGGCGGCTTCGCCCCCAACCTGCGCACCAACGAGGAGGCCATCGAAGCCGTGCTCGACGCGATCGAGAAGGCGGGCTACTCGAGCCGGGCAAAGACCTCATGATCGCGCTCGACCCGGCGGTGTCGGAGATGTACCGCGACGGCGCGTACGTCTTCTGGAAGTCCGACCCGGACCGTCGCCGCACGAGCGAGGAGATGGTCGAGATGTGGGCGAAGTGGGCCAAAGACTATCCCATCATCTCCATCGAGGACGCGCTCGACCAGGACGACTGGGATGGCTGGCGCCTGCTCACCGAGCGCATCGGCGACACGGTGCAGCTCGTGGGCGACGACCTGTTCGTGACCAACTCCGAGCGCCTCGCGCGCGGCATCGAAGAGGGCGTGGCGAACGCGCTGCTCGTCAAGGTCAACCAGATCGGCACGCTCACCGAGACGCTCGACGCCATCGAGATGGCCCACAAGCACGGCTACGCGACGGTCCTCTCGCACCGCTCCGGCGAGACCGAGGACACGACCATCGCCGACCTCGCCGTGGCGGTGGGCTCGGGCCAGATCAAGACCGGCTCGGCCTGCCGCTCGGACCGCGTGGCGAAGTACAACCAGCTCCTCCGCATCGAAGAGCAGCTCGACGAGGCCGCCTACTACCCCGGCCGCGCCGCCTTCAGAATCTGACGTGCAGGAGGCGATAGACGACAGGCGACGTAGATTCCGACCACGTCGCCTGTTGTATGCCGTACGTCGCCCATCGTTTTCGCTGGCTCCTCGCCGCCCCGCTCGCCTTTCTGGCGCTCTGGGTGCTCGTGCTGGATTCGCACAGCATCTGGCACCGCGTGCAGTGGACGCGTGAGCGCGCCGCCCTCCGCGCCGACAACGCGGCCTTGCAGGAGGAGATCGAGTCGCTGGAGCGGCAGATCCCGCACGCGCACGAGCCCGAGGTGGTGGAGCGCATCGCCCGCGAGCAGTACGGCATGCGCCGCCCCGGCGAGACCGTGTACCGCGTAGAGGAAGGGCGGTGATTTCCAGGTAAGTTCAGGGGTGCGAGGGCCCAAACCGCCAACACGCCGCCTCTTGACAGCGTGTGCTCGCTACCGCATATTGGCCATCATGCGGAATGGCTCCGCTGAATCACTGGTTATGCGCCCCACCAACCGCATGAGCCAGCCCAAATCCACAACTGAGGTTGAAGCGAAGTTGAGGGACTCAAAAGATCGGTGGCAGTGGCGCGTGTACGAAGCTATTCAGGCCATCCCACCGGGCCATCTTACCACATACGGCAGCATCGCCGCCCGTGTCAACCGGGAGCATGGCCTGAGCATTCATCCCCGAAACGTTGCTTGGCTGCGTCGGAATCTATACGGGTCCCTCACGCACGAAACGATTGTGCCCTTGCATCGGGTAGCAAAGCAGGGCGACGTGGAGATAAAGAGTAGGACTTCACCCAAAACCAAGTCCTACAACGACCGGCTTCGCTCGGAGGAAGGCTCGCTTCATTCACCCCGTTGGTGGTAAAAACGCATGGGCGTATAACCCATCGCTGCATCCGACAGTACGCGTTAGCGTACCTGTCTCGCCCACACTCCGCCGCCCCACTCACCGTTCAGCCCTCGATGCGGTTGCCCACTGCGGCTGAGCTTTGTCGTTATGCGCCCATTCCAATGAGCAACTTCGCAGCAGAAGTACCGGAGCTGATCAAGAAGCTCTACGCCGTTGTTGATGACCTTGCTGATCGCTATCCGCCTTTCCGGTTCACCTTGGATGGCCGCTTGGTGGGCGACATAGGCAAGGCTCTTGCTGGCTACTGGTTTGGCCTCGAACCGCTTGGCATTGGTAACAAGGTACACGACGCGAAAGCCCCCGACGGACGCTTGGTGCAAGTGAAGGCGACACAAGGCAAAACGTTGGGCTTGGGGGTGACGCGCTTGGACTTTGAGCACCTGATCGCCTTCAAGCTCGACCGTGACGGCAATGCCGAAGTCATATACAATGGCGCAGGGCACCGCGTCTGGACGGAGTTGGGGAGCATAAAAAGCAACTCGATTGGTGTATCGAGGCTCAGACGCCTGAACGAGACAGTCCCACAGAGCGAGCGCTTGGCCCGAGTGGGAGCATAACCCAACCCAAGTTGCGGGTTAGAGGCGGGAATGGCGTAGGCGAGCACGAACAGGAACACCTGATCTCGAAGCCTCCGGGTGTGACCGCATGGATCGCGCGCGGCATGAGCGACGCGATGCCTGAGAACGCCGTCTCGACCCGCTTACGCACACCGAGAGCCAGCGCTTCAGCCCCGGCTCATGCTGCTGCATATTCGGGCGCCGCACCGGCAACAGCTCGATGCCCGTCTCTCGCGCAACACCTCGGCGACGGCATCGTTGTAGCCCTTGTCACCGATGAGCGTGCTGCCCTGCGGCAAGTCGAGCGGTAAACCGTAGAGCCCACGTACGTCGGAAACCGAGCCCGGCGTGAGCATCGCCTCGACGGGCCTGCCCATGCGACATCTACGACCATGTGGAGCTTCAACCCGAAGAAGAAGCGTCGTTTCGACGCCTGGTAGCCCCGAAAGCACGCATCGCGGTAAAGGCGCGCTCTCGGGATACGGGCGTTCTCGAGCGCCGGCACCGGCATCGTGTCGAGCACGTAGTCCGCTCGGCAGCGCTTTGCTTGAAGGCCTAGTGCGAGCGTTCGAACAGGTGGGCGAAGCTGGCTCGACAAGTCGATGAATGCGCCGACATCAGACGACTTTTGGAGAGCATCGTCGGCACAAACGCGTGGTCGAACAGGTAGGCGCGGGCATTCTCGATGCAGCCGCCGAAGAAGCGCGATGCCGTCAGCGCACTCGTCATATACTTCGGCGTCGGTCATGCGGCTCAGACTGTGATCTTGGTGGCCTTGCGCCTTGAGCAGGTCATCGCACAGACAGTAGATCGTTGTGATCTGGTCGAGCATCGGAGGTGGGGCGGGCGCGCCGACGGTGGGTGGTACCCCGTCAAACGCTCCTGCCCACCTCCGGGCCGACTAACCCGCAACTCGGCATAAAGCGGGCGTTAGCGTGCCCCTTGCCCACACTTCCTCGCCAATCTCAGCCCGTCCAGTCTCCTGTGGCCGCCCGCTGCGGCTGAGCTTTGTTGTTACCCAGCCTTTAGCTCAGGGGGAATCGCCACCGAGTCAGCGAGCCAGCCGGGGAGAGATGCCCCGAGGAGTGGGCCGAGTAGCAGGCCTTTCGAGCCGAGGGCGGTGAAGGCCCAAACGTTCCGGTAGCCGGGCAGCGGTCCCACGCGCGGGA